>NZ_AP012544.1:1462464-2924929 GCF_000829055.1 Lacticaseibacillus casei DSM 20011 = JCM 1134 = ATCC 393 | reverse complement strand
AAGCGCCCCTCCTCGTATATTTAAATTACAACCAAGTTCTTGGATAGCTCCGTACTTGGATGTTGCGTGATATTCTCTAGTTGTTCATTGGATTTGGGTCCAACTGGTATAGGCTTTTCCCTCCTGTTGCTAGCTATTGCTAGACTTCACCCCGAGACTGCCGCCCAGATGAATCGAACAAGCACAAACCACAAGCTGCGGGGGCTGGAGATCAGTTCGGTGACTCGCGTTTCACCGAGCAGCTACTGATCCTCAGACAGACTGCTCATACTGCGAGGAAGTACTGTAGGTTCATAATTAGGGAATATCGCGCAGCGCCCAAGCCTATCCATAAATCAGAACAGAAAGGAGGTCCAATTCGATGAACTTGAATGTTGGTATTGATGTTTCAAAAGCAAAGCTTGATTACTGTGGCTTGGATTCTGCCAAGAAGGTTATTTTCCAGGACAAGACCACGAATACCCCTGACGGGGCCGGCCAAATTGAGAAATTAATCCTGGAATGGGCTAAACGCCAAGATGATTCACTAAAGATCGTGATTGGCATGGAAGCCACCTCGGTGTACAACATCCACCCCACACTTTACTTTGAACAAAGCTCAGCGCTCAGTGCGTTGGATGCCACTGTCGTCACGTTGAACCCCAAGATGACTCATCGTTACAGCCAATTGTTCGATGACGACAAGACTGATACCATTGATGCCTTCCACATCGCAGACTTTCTGCGCATTGGCCGGTATCAAGTGCCAGTGACCCGCGACGAGAAACACATTGCCTTACAGCGGCTCACCCGCGAACGGTATCACGTCGTCAAACAAATTACAGATGGCAAAAACCACTTCCTCAACAATCTGTACTTCCGATTGAACACACTGGAAGCTGAGCTACCGACTTCTGTGTTCGGAAACACGATGATGACGGTGCTTAGCGGTGAAAAGTACACACTGGACGAAATCGCTCAGATGCCCTTACAGACGCTTACTCAAGATCTTAACCAATTGTCCCACGGTCGCTTTGGTGACCCAGAGGCGATCGCTAAGGCCTTACAAAAAGCCATCCGTAGCTCTTATCGCTTGAGCAAGACGGTTGCCGATTCTGTTGACCAGGTCATGGCGATTTACATCAACCAGATCCGGATGTTACAAAAGCAACTAAAAGCCCTAGACAAGAGCATCACCGACCTGTGTGCCGTCATTGATGGCTCACAGTCAACGCAAAGTATTCCAGGCGTTGGCCCAGTCTACTCGGCTGGACTACTGGCTGAAATTGGTCAGATTGAACGGTTTCCGAGTGAAGCTAGTTTGGCAAGCTATGCCGGACTGGTTTGGCGCAGAAGTCAATCCGGAAACGGTGAGCGGCAACTAACGCCGCGCACGCATAACGGCGATCAGTACTTACGCTATTACCTAATTGAAGCTGCCAACTCGGTAAGAGCGCATGATCCCACATTTGCCAGATTTTACGACAAGAAATACCGGGAGGTGCCAAAATATCAACACCGACGTGCTTGTGTCATGACTGCAAGAAAGCTGGTACGCGTGATCTATGCATTACTTAAAAACCACGAGTTGTATAAACCAGCCAAAGCGGTCTAGCGCGCCAAGCGTCAAGTTAGGGCTTTAGATTCACCTAGAGAAATTACTAAATCCCTGGGCTGGGGGAAGTATACCCTCTGAAAAATGAAACAAGTCTAGATAATTTGAATCACTCCCTTGACTTCAGACCACAAGTCTCTAAATAGCGGTTGTCATCAGCATCCAAAAAAGCCGCCGATGACCAACATGTGATGATACGCGAACATCACATCAGCGCATAAAAAAACCACGGCAACCTCTATAGTTGTCAACAGGTGGATCAGCAAACGCTAAATGTGGTTTAACCTAAAATTGCCGACTTAAACACAGGCCGATCAAGATAGACAGGATTAAGTTCGGCTAACGAGTGAATATAATGGCTGGTTTTGATTAGGTCGAAAAATGTTCTGCAAAAATAAGTTTAGCATTGCGGCACTGAGTTTTCCACAGAAACCACAGTTTTCCACAAACAAAAATTCGCGAAATAAACAAGGTGCGAACAAATTATCCCCAGCCCTGAAGACACCCGCACCGAATTAACGAGAAAAATGCAGTTATGCACATGTTGTCTGTGGAACCTAAACCTTGTAGCAGTAAGTGTTTCACAAGATATGAACAGGATTCTGACAGCCTGTGGATAACTATATCAACACCCATGTGATTCTGCGAATTAGCTGTGCGCCATTTGTGCATAACAATTAAAACCGATTTTTGCGATACACAAGTTATCCACAGGCCGACCAGCAACAGTGCGTAACTGTCAGATCAGCAAAAAGCCCAAAAAAGATCCACCATGTCAGCGAAAAAACCTTGACGCAGCTTGCGTCCTCGTGTAAACTCGGATGATGTCTGATAATGCAAGTCATCTTAAAAAGATAAATCGGGTTTTATAGGAGGTGTCGTCAATGACAACCAAACGTACTTTCCAACCAAAGAAACGTCACCGCGAACGTGTTCATGGTTTCATGAAGCGAATGAGCACAAAGAACGGCCGCAAAGTTTTAGCACGCCGTCGCGCTAAAGGACGTAAAGTATTATCCGCCTAAGCCACTGAGCGCGTTTCGGAGAGTTCTCGGCCAGCGAACCGTGATGGCGGTCTTTGCCATTGCGACCAAGGTCCTTACACGCAGGCTTCTGGGCCTGTGAGCGCGTTTCGGAGAGCCTCGGCCATTCCCAATTAAGGGAGCCGCCGATCTTAACTGCAACGCCCCCCGAAACCAAACCCCACCAGCCATCCAATGAACGGCAATGACCCGATTGTTGGTCGTTGCCGTTCATTTTGTTCATCGCCTAATTTCCCATTTATCATATAAAATCGGCAGTCACCTGCTGATACATATAGGAAAACATCAAATCGTCTTGTATACTTAGAACCAGATTGTGAGGGAGCATCATTGCGCAAGTCGTATCGGATCAAAAAAGAAGCTGAATTTCAAAATGTGTTTGACCACGGCGATTCGGTTGCCAACCGCAATTTTGTGATCTATCACATGAAACGTGATCAACCCCATTTTCGGGTGGGGATCTCTGTAGGCAAAAAAGTCGGCCACACCGCCGTGATGCGAAATCAGATTAAACGCTATATTCGCCAAAGCTTGCTTGAGTTAAAACCCGACATTGATCCGCAGACCGATTTTCTGGTCATTGCGCGTAAGTCCGCTAACCAGCTTGATATGGCTGAGACCAAGAAGAACCTGATTCATGTCATGCGCTTGGCGGGCATCCTGAACGAAGATATCGAGGTCATCTGACCATGCTTAGGTTAAGAAAAGGATTATTTGTGAAAAATCGTCAAATCAAACGCCTGCTTGTCATTGTGAGCATGCTGAGTCTGGTTTTCATTCTGACCGCCTGTGGCACGGCGCCAGTGTCAGAACATAGTACCGGATTCTGGGATCGTTATGTGGTTTACACGGCCGGCCAATTTGTTATCTGGCTGGCAAATCTGTTTGGCGGCAACCCCGGTGTCGGGATTATCGCCTTCACCCTGATCATCCGGATTTTGATTTTCCCGTTGAGCTACCTGTCCATCAAGAGTATGGCCAAGCAACAGGAACTCGCTCCGCAGATGAAAGAGCTGCAACAAAAATACAGTTCTAAGGACACGGAAACCCAGACCAAGCTGCGTGACGAAACCCAGAAACTTTATGCTTCTGCAGGCGTCAATCCAGTGATGGGCTGTTTGCCAATCGTGATTCAGATGCCATTTCTGATTGCGCTGTATCAAGCGATTCTGCGAACAACATCGCTGCAATCCGGAACGTTCCTATGGATGAACCTGTCCAAACCCGATCCATGGTGGGTGATGCAGATTCTGGCTACTTTATTTACGTTAGGCACCAGCATTTTATCCATGATGGCTCAGCCAACCCGCAACGCAAGCAGTTGGATTATGATGATCATTTCGCCGCTGATGATTTTTGTTTTCTCAGTAACCTTACCAAGTGCGCTGGCCATTTACTGGGTTGTTACCAACGCCTTTTCAATGGTTCAGCAGTTACTGATTCAAAACCCATTCAAGATTCGGCGCGAGCGTGAAGAAAAAGCGCGGGCGGAAAAGGAAAAAGAACGGGCACTCAAAAAGGCGTATAAGAAAGCGACCAAACGGCGTAAATAACAACGGGAGGAAGCAAGATGCCAACCTTTCAAGGCAGTACGATTCAAAAAGCCATCGAAACCGGGCTGAAGCAACTTGGCTTACCACGTGATGCGGTCAGCGTTCAAGTCGTTCAGGAAAACAAGAACGGCTTCCTGGGCTTCATGCGTAAACCGGCCATTGTCAATCTAAAACCATTGGAGCCACCAGCCGATCCAGCGCCTGATCCGAAAACCGACCATGATCCTGCAGGCAAATCGAGGCCGGGCAAGCTTGCAGTGGCATTAACCGACACTGCCGGCAAGAAAATTGCCAGTGCGTTTAACGATATCACCACTAAAAAGCGCGACAATCAAACAGCGCTGGCGATGGTGCAAAGCTATCTGGAAGATATCACCACCGGCATGGGAATCAAAACGCAAGTCACCAGCGAACGTCAGGGCAACACGGTTACCTTCCAACTCAAAACCGATGAGGAAGGGCTGTTAATCGGCAAACACGGCAAGATCATCAATGCCATTCAATACTTAGCTCAGACCGAATTCAACCATTATGCCAAAAGCAAATGGACGATTATGTTGGATGTTGGCGATTATCGCGAACGCCGCCAAGCCACCGTTACACGTTTAGCCGAACGCACCGCGCGTGAGGTTCTGGCAACCGGCAAGGCGATCTACTTAGATCCAATGCCATCATTCGAACGCAAGGCCATTCACACGACCCTAGCCGACAATCAATACGTCGACACCCATTCTGAAGGCGTCGACCCCCGCCGCTACGTCGTGGTCACACCAAAACGACCGTAACTAACTTTTGACAAGCAGCGTTGATTTAAGTATGATGGTCACAGTTTAATAACGATGAAGTAGTCAAAGTGCTTTATCCAGTCTCTCCCAAACAAGGGCGGAGATTGGATTCGGCGCTTTTTTTGTGAAGTGAGCGCGAGCAGGAGCGCTTTATGGAGAGCCGCGGAAAAAACGACCCACCCATAGCTTCAACCAATGCCTCCAAACCATCCCAAACCTAGCCAACTCACAAACCATCAAAAAAGGAGAGTCTTCCGTTATGTCTACATCTATCACTGCTTACGACACCATCGCAGCGATTTCGACACCGCCTGGCGAAGGTGCGATCAGCATTGTCCGGCTCAGCGGCGAAACCGCCGTCACAACTGCCAACAAAGTCTTCAAAGGCAAAGATCTCACGCAGGTCAAAAGTCATACGATTCACTATGGCCACATTGTCGATCCGGAAACTGGCGACTTGATTGATGAAGTGATGGTGAGTGTGATGTTGGCGCCAAAGACGTTTACTCGCGAAGACGTGGTTGAAATCAATTGTCACGGCGGGATTGTTGCGACGAATCGCATTTTGCAATTGTTACTTGGCGAAGGTGCCCGCATGGCCGAGCCAGGCGAATTTACCAAACGGGCCTTTTTAAATGGCCGGATTGATCTCACTGAAGCCGAGTCAGTCATGGATCTGATCCGGGCAAAAACGGATCGTGCCATGCAGGTCGCCGTTAATCAGCTCGATGGGAATCTGCACACATTAATTAAACGGCTGCGGCAGGAGATCCTCGAAGTGTTAGCCCAGGTCGAGGTCAATATCGATTATCCCGAATATGATACAGACGAAATGACGACCAAAATGCTGCTTGAAAAAGCGCAAACCGTCAAAAAAGCCATCGAACAGCTGCTGACAACAGCCAGCCAAGGAAAAGTGCTACGCGAAGGCCTTGCAACAGCGATTGCCGGTCGCCCGAATGTGGGTAAAAGTTCGTTGCTGAATCATATGTTGCATGAGGACAAGGCCATCGTGACCGATGTTGCCGGTACCACGCGGGATGTGCTGGAGGAATACGTTAATGTGCGCGGTGTTCCGTTGAAGTTGGTCGACACTGCCGGCATTCATGACACCACCGATAAAGTCGAAAAAATCGGCGTCGAACGTTCGCGGCAAGCCATCACGCAGGCGGATCTGATTTTACTGGTATTAGACCAAAGTCAACCGCTGACTGCCGAAGATCGCGAATTGATTGCGGCGACCGCGGACAAAAAACGCATGATTGTCCTGAATAAACAAGACTTACCAAAGCAACTCGACACAGATGTGCTGTACCAATTAGTAAAGCCCAATGAGGTCATCAAAACCGCCATTCCTACCAGTGATGGGATGGACGAACTTGATGAACGGATCGCCAAACTCTTCTTTGGCGGCATTGAAAACAGTCAGGGTACCGTTATGGTCTCGAATGCTCGGCAAATCGGCTTACTGCGCCAGGCTAGCAAAAGTCTGGACGCGGTCATTGCCGGTATCGATGCCGGGATGCCGATCGATTTGGTGCAAATTGATATGACCGCAGCGTGGGACAAACTTGGGGAGATTACCGGTGAAAGTGCCCCGGATGAATTGATTACCCAGTTATTCAGTCAATTTTGCTTAGGTAAGTAACCTTTAATGTGATGAGAAACAGATTCGTGGAGGAAAACAGATGCCAGAAGTAAAGAAGTTTGAAGCCGGCAAGTATGATGTGGTGGTTGTCGGCGCAGGCCATGCCGGTTGTGAAGCTGCCTTAGCTGCGGCGCGCATGGGTCAAAAAACATTGTTGCTGACGATTAGCCTGGAAATGTTGGCGTTCATGCCATGTAATCCGAGTCTCGGCGGTCCGGCTAAGGGAATCGTGGTTCGCGAAATCGATGCACTGGGCGGTGAAATGGGCAAGAATATCGACCGCACCTATATTCAGATGCGGATGCTCAACACCGGTAAGGGTCCAGCTGTGCGGGCATTGCGGGCGCAGGCGGATAAAGCTGCCTATCATCGCAGCATGAAGCACGTCATCGAAGACACGCCTAACCTGGATTTACGCCAAGGTTTGGCAACTGAGGTATTGGTCGAAGACGGCAAAGCAGTTGGCATCGTGGCCGCAACCGGTGCGATTTATCGGGCCAAAAGCGTTGTGCTCACGGCTGGCACTAGCTCCCGCGGCAAGATTATCATCGGTGAGCTGATGTACAGTTCCGGCCCTAACAACAGTCTGCCAAGCATCAAGTTGTCAGAGAACCTGGAACATCTAGGCTTTAAATTACGCCGCTTTAAAACCGGCACGCCGCCACGGGTCAACGGCAACACGATTGACTTCAGCAAAACCGAAGAACAACCGGGCGACACGACACCGAATCATTTTAGCTTTACCACGCCCGACTCAGTCTATCTCAAAGATCAGTTAAGCTGCTGGATGACGTACACCAACGCAACGACCCACCAAATCATCCGCGAAAATCTGGATCGCGCACCGATGTTTTCCGGCGTCATTAAAGGCGTTGGCCCGCGTTACTGCCCATCTATTGAAGATAAAATCGTGCGCTTTGCGGACAAGCCTCGGCATCAATTGTTCTTGGAACCTGAAGGCCGCGACACTTCCGAGTATTATGTCGGCGACTTTTCCACGTCCATGCCGGAAGAAATTCAGTTGAAAATGCTGCACAGTGTGGAGGGCTTGGAAAAGGCCGAGCTTATGCGGCCAGGGTATGCGATTGAGTATGATGTGATTGAGCCGTGGCAGTTGAAGGCGACGTTGGAGACCAAAATCGTTGAGAACCTTTACACCGCCGGCCAGATGAATGGTACCAGTGGTTATGAAGAAGCGGCCGGCCAGGGAATCGTGGCTGGCATCAACGCGGCCCGCCGCGCTCAAGGTAAAGGACCGTTCACCTTGAAGCGGTCCGACGCTTACATTGGCGTCATGATTGACGATCTGGTCACCAAAGGCACGAACGAACCTTATCGCTTGCTGACCAGTCGCGCGGAGTATCGTCTGTTGTTGCGCCACGACAATGCTGACTTGCGACTCACGCCAATGGGTCACGAGCTTGGTTTAATTAGTGATAAGCGGTACGCAGACTTTTTGGCGAAACGGCAGGCCATCACGACGGAATTGAAGCGACTGGAGACAACGCGGTTGAAGCCCAAGGACGTCAACCCGTGGCTTGAAGCCCACCAACTTGCGTCCTTGAAAGATGGCGTTCTCGCCAGCGATTTTCTGAAGCGGCCGGAAATTGATTATCAAACCATGGCGCAATTTTTACCTGATAATCCGGAACTGGATCATCGGGTGATCGAACAAGTCGAAATTCAAATTAAGTATGCCGGCTACATTGCCAAGGAAGAAGCCAGCGTTGCCAAGTTGAAGCGGCTTGAAGGGAAAAAGATTCCGACACGCATTGATTACGATGCGATCAATGGTTTAGCAACGGAAGCGCGGCAGAAACTGGTTAAAATCCAACCAGCAACCATCGCCCAAGCCAGCCGAATTAGCGGGGTTAATCCTGCCGATGTGGCCATTTTGTCGGTTTATATCGAACAGGGACGTATTAGTAAAGTAGCGCAATAAGCAGTGAAGCCAGAGGGCCTGAATAAAGGTTCGCTGGCTTTTTTGATATGAGCGTGAACCGAGGTCGCTAGGAATCGGCGAATGCGCGTGATGGTATTGAGTAAAGAAATTGATGGATTGAAACTGTTCAAATAAATAAATTTATATTATGATAAGAACCATTAACCCGTAGCTGCTTCAAAACTGACCTTAGATAAAACCGTCCCTCCCTCAATAAAGGAGTTTTAACTTATGAAGCAAAACCTGATCCAGTCGTTGTGGTTCATTTTTCTGTTGTTTTTGGCGTTTGTGGTACCGGTGTTTGGCATTCTGCCGGCCATCTATTTATGGACAACGATGAAAAAAGTACCTGACTTGGCAGCCATGCGGGGATGGACGATGGGAGCGCTTGTGGTGCAGGGTTGCTACTTGCTTGCGCTGGTCTTGATTTTTCTGTTTTTTGTCCTGGCATAAGTGGTATCCGCCAACATGCGATTGAAGCATAGACTTTGTGTTGAAGCAAAAATATTGATATTCTAAAAGCGGTCAGCGATGATCAACCACGATCAATGGCTGATACATTAGCATGAGGTATACCGAATGGATATTCTTTGGCCGCAGCTGCTACTGATCTTTTTGCTATTGCTTATCTTTGGCATGTTGGCATTGACCCTGATTGCGATTCTATGGAAGAGCAAGTTTTCCGTGTTGCTCAAAAGTTTGCTGGCAACACTGATTGGCGGTGCCATGATTTTATTGGTTTATGGATCGTTATTTATTATTTTCTTTGGGGTTAATACACCTTAATGTGAATTTTGATGTATGCAATAAGCGTACGGCCGAAAAAGTGTCTGCTGCGGCGGGCGCTTTTTTTCATTGGTTAAGCGCGATAACTGATGAAAATTTGCGTTAAACACGATATGCTGTTTTTAAATGACTATTTTATGGCGGGTTGCTTGCCACTGGCGGTAAAAAAGCCGACAATTAGCAAAACGCAACGCGATAAGGAGCAAGACGCATGAGCCAACCGGATACAGAAGAAATTTTAGAAGTTTGCGGCAAGGTCGGTGAGATTTTGCTTAATGCTGGTGCGGAGACTTCGCGCATCGAGACGACGGTTGAATATATCGGGCATGCTGCCGGGGCACGGGTTGCCTGTTATGCCACGATCACCGCGGTGTTTGTCAGTCTGGAAAATGAGAGCCGGACGCGGTTGATCAAGTCCTCGTTAGGTGGGTTCAACCTGCAAAAGGTCGATGAGCTGAATCAGCTTTCGCGGGAGTTCGTTGCGCACAAAATTACGTTTGACGCTTTGAAACGTGATGTGGCGCGGATTGATCGGGAGGTCATCAATTTTCCCTGGTGGGCGCGCATTCTTGGTGCTGGCTGGGTCTCGGTGGCGCCGATGCTATTGTTTAAAGCAACGAACGGTGATCTGGCCTGGGCATTTTTTGTCGGGATCTTTGGTTATCTCGGGGCGGAATTTGTCGGTCGGCGCACCACAACGCCTTATTTCAAAGAGGCGACCGGGGCGTTTGTGGTGGCGATTTTGGCGGAGTTGCTCATGAATATTGGCTGGGGCGATAATGCCGGTAATATTATTATCAGTGCCCTGATGCCGTTAGTGCCAGGGGTAGCGATTACCAACGCGATTCGTGAAATTCTATCTCGGCAGATTATCAGCGGCATTGTCCGTACCGTGGATGCCATTTTTGTCGCCGGCGCAATCGGGTCCGGTGTCGTGATTGCGATTGTCTTGACCCAAGTGCTAGGAGGGCGTTAACGTGCGGTTACTCGTTGAATTTATTATCAGCATCTTATCGAGCATCGGTTTTGGCGTCATCACCAATATTCCCAAGCGCGCGCTGTTGCCGGCTGGCATTACCGGCGGTGTTTCCTGGTGTGCTTACTGGCTGATCAGTTTGCAGGATCACAGTCTGGTGCTGCCGAATTTTACCGCAACGGTGATCATCGGGTTGTTAGGGAATTATTTTGCCATTCGCCATCGGGTGCCGGTGAATACGATTTACATACCTAGCCTCGTGTCGCTGGTGCCAGGTGGGATCGCCTATCTGGGTGCCCGCAGTTTTACCATGGGAAAAGCCGCCAGTGCCGCGCAGCAGATCTATAATGTTATTTTGATTGCGATGGCACTGGCGGTGGGATTTGTGGTCGCGGAGGTTATTTTCAAAGCCATCCGCCCGTTTTTGATTCGGTTGATCGCCAAACTGCCTGAAGCACAGACAAAATCACGCGGCGGAAAATCGGCATGAGTTCGACAAAATACGCCGTTACTCAACTCGATAAAGTTGGGTAGCGGCGTATTCTTTTCCTAACCAGTTCGTTAAGCAGCAGCTTCGCTAGTAACTTGTTCCACTTTTTTCATAGCGGATACAATCTGCTGCGGCGTTAGATCCTTGTCGATTAAAATAAAGGTTTCCTCGGGTTTGGCAGCAAATTCAGCTACTTGCTGCATCTTCGGACCAATATTTTCGGTGACGTGCAGATCCTCGAGGTTTAATGGCAGACCGATTTTTTCATAAAAAGGCATCAGGCTGCGAATTTCATCGTCATCCCCGGTTGTGGCGAGTTGCACCAAAATGCCGTAAGCCACTTTTGAGCCGTGGAGAATCGCGTGGGTTTCCGGCAGGTAGGACAGGCCGTTATGAACGGCGTGGGCGCCCGCTGCTCGGCCATCAACGCCGCCGAAGCCGCCAACTTCTCCGGCTAGGCCGATGATTGTGTCGGCAACGGCTTCGAAGGCAGGTGTGTCCCGACCGGCATCCAAATCGGCTAAGGCTTGCTCGGCATTTTTGAAGAGAATTGCCTGAATGGTTTTGGCAGACGCACGGCTTAGCTGACCATAAGCATTCAGCTGGTCAACCTTGTTGCGGGTGATGCCGTCCATTTCGTACCACTTCGCCAGCGTATCACCAATCCCGGCAACGAAGAAATCATGCGGCGTGCTGAGTAGTAAGTTATAGTCAACCAACGTGATATAAGCCGACTTTTTAAAATACTCAACGTAACTAAACGTATGTCCCTGTGCGTGGTAGATCGCGGCTAACGGTGTGAACGGCGCACAGTTGGAGGCCAGCGTCGGAATGCTAATCAGTTCGGCACCCAACGTTTCGGCGGCGACCTTAGCCGTGTCGATCAAGCGGCCGGCTCCGATTCCCAAGACAGCATCCGCCTGACCGATGGCTTCGGCCAAAGCATGGCCATTTTCGTCACTGGCCGATCCGTCATAGTGACAAACCGGTAAGTCCAGTGTGCCCGGATAGGCTTTTTCAAACGCCGCAAAACTCTTTTCGCCGGTAATGACGACCGGTTTGGTGAAATCTTTCAAAATAGTATCCAAATAAGCGAGCGCGCCGGCCTCACTGACAAACCGATTGGCTCCAGGGCGTAAATCAAATTCCAGCTCCATCGACAAAACTCCTCTCATGTAAATCTCATCTTATGTGATAATTGTTAACATACGCGCTGTGATAAGCGAAGTCAACCAAAAAATAAAAAAGATTCAGTTTTCAGAAAAAAGTTGGCATAAACGGCGGCGTGTTCCCGTGGACAACTTGCGAAACAAACCAGTTGACATTTAACCCAGATGCAGATAAACTGCTTTCAACTTTAAAAATAACTGATAAAATGATGAAACGTCATGAAGCGGAGAGTAGTCAGAAACGCAGCTTAAGCGAGTCGATGGGTGGTGGAAATCGATGCAGGCGTCTGGTGAAAATGACCGCGGAATGGATCCGGCGACAAGTCGGGTACGCACTAGGCCTGCGTTAGACGGTCTCGATGTCAACAGGCATCGTTAAGGTTACACAGTAACGAACCAGGGTGGTACCCCGACATTGTCGGCCCTGCTGAATCATTAAATTGATTCGGCAGGGCCTTTTTTCTGGGCTGGCGAACGCGTTAGTCTTGGCTCTTGCGCCAGGAAGCGCCTTACGACAGTCAGCTCCCTTCATGCAAATCATCATTTTATCAGTCAAACAACCCATAACAGGAGGATTCTTACATGAAAAAATGGTTGAAGTTAAGCTGGGCAGCAGTTCTCGCGTTAAGCCTTTTGGTCGTTTTAACCGCCTGTGGCAGCAGTAGCGCCAGCAGCAAGGCATCGGCGAATCAGCTGTCAGACAAAACGATCACGGTCGGTGTTACTGCCGGACCGCACGAATTAATCATGAAGCAGGTCGCAAAACTGGCTAAAAAAGATGGCTTAACGATCAAATTAAAGCAATTCACCGACTACAACAGTCCAAATGTGGCCTTAAACGATGGTGATTTGGGCGCGAATAGTTACCAGACGTTGCCGTTTTTGAAAGAACAGATTAAATCCAAGAATTTCAAGATTACACAGGTTTTCAAAACCGTGGCGTTTCCAATGGGCGTTTATTCCAAAAAAATTAAGGACTTGAAAGCACTCAAAAAGGGTGATTCGATCGCGGTGCCGAACGATCCGTCAAACGAGTTGCGGGCGCTGCAGCTTTTTGAAGCCGCTGGCGTGATTAAGCTTAAAGCCGGCATTAGCCAAAAGGCGACGAAAGCAGATGTTGTCGAGAATCCGCTGGGCCTAAAAATTGAAGAACTGGAAGCTTCGCAATTGCCAACGCACTTACAAGACGTGACGGCAGCCGCCATCAACACGAATTTTGCTTTTGATTCCGGACTCACGATCAATCAAGACGCGATTTATCATGAGAAAACCAAGAACAATCCTTATCCAAACTACTTTGTTGTACAAACCAAGCATCAAAATGATAAAGTCATCAAGCAAATCAAGAAATACTATCAGAGCAAAACCATTAAGGATTATATTGCCAAGGAATTCAAAGGATCCATCGTGCCCGCCTTCTGAGTCAAAGGTGGACGCGATCAAAAAAGAGGGATTGAGATGACTCAGTTAACACTTGCTTTAGCGCAAATCGACATTGCTTTTGGGCAACCCGAGCAAAATTATCAAACAGTGGCCGATGCGGTGGCCGAAGCAGCCCGAAAAAAAGCGGATGTTGTGGTGTTACCGGAGATGTGGAATACCGGTTATGACCTTGAGCATCTGGAGACGCTTGCCGATCCGGATGGCTTGCGGACGCAGACTTTTTTAAGCGATCTTGCGCGCCACTATCATCTGACGATTGTGGGTGGCTCGGTCGCCACGGCAGAAAATGATCATTTTTTCAATCGCAGTTTGACGCTGGACGCCCAGGGCCACTTGCTCGCGTCGTATGCGAAGGCGCATCTTTTTCGCCTGATGAATGAAGAAAAGTTCATTACTGCCGGATCCAAGGCTGACCACTTTACGCTTGCGGTGCCAGCCAGTGTGGCGATTTGCTATGACTTGCGGTTCCCGGAGTGGTTCCGCCGCATGGCCAGTGATGGCACGCAGCTGTTTTTCCTGCCGGCTGAATGGCCGACGCCGCGCTTGCCACAGTTCGCGGCGTTATTGACCACTCGCGCCATCGAAAATCAGGCCTTTGTGGTGGCGGTGAATCGGGTTGGGCAAGATCCCGGTAACGATTTTGGCGGGCAAAGCCAGGTGATTGATCCGTTCGGCAAGCGTCTGTTGCAACTGGACGATCAGCCGCAAGTCGGCGTTGTGACCATCGATCTAGATCAGATTGCGGCCGCGCGTCAACAAATCCCGGTCTTTACGGATCGGCGGCTGGAACTGTATTAAGCAAGCCAGGCACACTAACCATGCAAACTCATTAAAAAGGGGAATCAGACCAGTGACATTTTCAGAATCAGCGGTGCTTCAAGCGCTGCCTAAGCAGTTTTTTGCCAGCCTCGTCAAACATGTCAATGCACGGATTGCGGCGGGTCATGACGTGATCAATTTAGGCCAGGGGAATCCGGATCAGCCGACACCCGACAATATTGTGCGGGCAGCGCAACAGGCGGTGGCTAAGCCAGGGAATCATAAGTATTCACTTTTCCGCGGCTTACCAAGCTTCAAGCAGGCTGCGGCCGAGTTTTACGAACGTGAATATGGCGTTCAGTTGGATCCGGAAAAGGAAATTGCGGTTTTGGGCGGCTCAAAAATCGGCTTGGTGGAACTGCCGCTTGCCTTGATGAACCCCGGTGAGACAATTTTGCTGCCGGATCCGGGATACCCGGACTATCTGTCAGGCGTCACGTTGGCGCGCGTGAAACTAGCCCTGATGACGCTGACCGCGGACCATGACTGGCTTCCTGATTATGCAGCCATCGATCCAGCGGTGGCCGATGCTGCTAAGCTGCTTTATCTGAACTATCCGAATAATCCTACGACTGCGGTGGCAACTCCGGCGTTTTATGATCAAACCGTCGCTTTTGCCAAGGCGCATCACATCGGCATTGTCAGTGATTTTGCTTATGGCGCGCTCGGCTTTGATGGTCAGCGGCCGGTAAGTTTCTTGCAAAGTCCCGGTGCAAAAGAGGTGGGTATTGAGCTTTACACACTCTCGAAAACTTATAACATGGCCGGCTGGCGCTTGGCCTTTGCAGCAGGCAATGCTGATATGATCGAGGCCATTAATCTGATTCAGGATCATCTATTTGTCTCGGTTTTTCTGCGATTCAGGAAGCAGGTATCGAAGCACTGCTTGGTGATCAGACATCGGTGCCCAAACTGATTGACTTATATCAACAACGCCGCGATGCGTGGTTTTCGGCGACAGAGGCCATTGGGTGGCATGGGAAAAAGTCTCCCGGCACGTTTTACGCCTGGATGCCCGTGCCGGCCGGTTACACCAGCGAGTCCTTCACCGAACTACTTTTGGAGCGGGCAGACGTGGCCGTAGCTGCCGGTAACGGCTTTGGCGACCATGGAGAAGGTTACGTGCGAATTGGCTTACTCACCAGTCCGCAGCGTTTAGAAGAAGCAGCCCAGCGCATCGGGAAGCTAGGGTTGTTTTAAAAACGAAGTCGCAGTATTTGGTCACAGTGACCGGATGCTGCGGCTTTTTTGAGGTAGCAAAAGAGAATGAGCCATAATTCATAGCCACGCTAAAAAAGATGAACTTACTCTTGTCGTATCGATGCGAGAGTATGTTCATCCTTTGTTTCTATGGGGTAATTCGGTGAGACTATTTAAGATATGAGTGCCAAGGCGGAGCAATCGTAGGCCAGATGGGGCTCAGCTGTGAAATTGATGTTGGTGGGGCGCTTTTTGCCCCGCCTACATCAAGGCCGAGCTTAGAGACTCTGCCGGTTTTGCAGAGGCTCTAAGTCGTGCCCTCCGCTCTAGCTTCGCGTCGCAAGCCCCAGCTGGCCGGAGATTGCGGAGTTTGGCGCGGCCTGGAACCAGTTACCTAAACCTTTTCTGTATCGTTCGGAATTCCTTAAACTGTTAGAACCTGTCTAGTATCTTTTAAGAACTATCTTCAGGAAGGCCAATACAACCATTTGAAGACTGCTGTTAAGGGCACGTTCACAGTTTTTCCAAAGTCGCCGACATTTGTCTAGCCAACTCCATGAACGTTCAACGATCCATCGTTGCGGTAACACCGTGAACATATGCAACTCGTTGCGTTTAGCTACCGTCGTCTTAGCATTCAAAATGAGCTTCACCTGATCCGCAAAGTCATTGCCAGTGTAGCCACCATCAACCATGACATGCTGAACCAGCTCTAAATTTTGGCTAGCCAAACTAAACATAGCCAATGCACCTGAACGATCTGATACATTAGCTCGTGTCACGAGAATGGCTTGTGGTAAACCATTAATATCAACCGCCATATGACGCTTAATCCCTGAAATCTTTTTGCCGCCATCGTAGCCACTATTTTTCGTTAAATCAGTGGTTTTAACACTTTGAGCATCAACAATCACAAACGACGTTCGGGCCGATCGGCCCTGTGCAAAGCGATAGGAAGCAACAGTTTTTTTAAAAGCCTTTCTAATAGCGAATCAGCTGTCGGGTCTGGTTTATCTCGCCACATATCGTAATAGCGGTAGACAGTGTGCCATTCCGGGAAATCGTGCGGTAATTCACGCCATTGACACCCTGTAGTAAGCGAGTAAAGGATGGCATTGAATACGTCATAAAGATCATAACGACGCGGTCTTGTATGCTTGCGGAAGTTTTCTAAATCAGGTTGTATTAACGCAAATTGCGCTCGAGAAATATTGCTTGGATAATCTGGCATGACAAACGCCTCAGTCGGTTTTCCACAATTCTACCAGATTCAGCAGATACTAGACAGGTTCTTAATGATCTTACGGAATTATGGCTCAGCCTTATAGGTTGAACGAAACATTATGACTTCAAAATATCAATCAAGTTCTTATTAGCCGCACTCTTTGCCGGCAATAAGCCAAACACAATGCCGACAATGCTTGAAATGGCAAAGGTGCCGATGACGGAGCCCAACGTGACGACCGGCTTGAATGGTAGGAACATCGCGACTATCCAGGCGGTTAATGCACCCACAATCAATCCGACCACGCCGCCTGTCAGTGTCAGCATGACCGATTCTAAAAGAAATTGTTTCATGATTTCGGCGGGAGTGGCGCCGACTGCCATTCGGATGCCGATTTCCTGCGACCGTTCCGAAGCGGAAATATACATCATGTTCATGACGCCAACACCTGCAATCAGAAGGGAGATGCCGGCAATGGCACTTACAAATAGCGTTAAGGCACTGATGACATTGCCAATGCCTTTCAGCAATTCGCCGTAATCAAAGTACGAATACTCGCCGCTGCGTCGTTCGCTGCCGGATTTTTTCAGCTGGCGAACAACATTGTTGGTCAACTTACTAACATCGCTGCCGGTTTTATACGTGATCGCCAGTTTTCGGCCTTCCTGAGAAAGCTGGCCCGCACGATAGGCTTTTTCCGGCACTAAGACATCAACGTCCAGCGCGGAATACGGGGTTTTGGGCGGGCTGAAAACGCCGATAATGTTGTAGTTTTTGGTTCCAAGTTCCAAGGAGGAGTTTAATGCTGCGGTATTGCCATGGAAAACCTTTTTGGCGAGCTTTTTGGAAATTAACGCATCCTCGCCGTCTGTCTGTAACGATTCTTGGCTAAACCCATGACCGGCATTCATCTGAATGTTAGATTTTGCCTTATTGACCAAAGTCACGGACATCATCGTATCGGCATTTGCCAGCTGACCGTTGACTTGCAGCCGTTCTTTGTCATGTTTAATGACGACCTTTTTGATTTTATCCGGCGCCGTTTGCTTCGCCAGCGTGATGTCACTTTCTTTAAAGCCGGCATCGGTTTCGCTGCTGCTGGTGGGATTGAAGGTGATCTCGGCAGTTTGCTGGCCCTGGGTGTCGGCTTGCAGGTTCTTCACGGTCGCGGCCTTAATCCCGTTACCTAGCGAAAGAATCGTAACAACGGACGCAATCCCAATAACAATTCCGATCATCGTTAAGAAGCTGCGGCGTTTGTTAGCCGCCAGTGCGCGGAAGGAGATTCTGATGAGTTCACTTAGTCGCATGGGCCACCTCCATATCACTGATGATCTGGCCGTCCAGGATTTTAATCATCCGATCGCTTTGCTCGGCGACGTGTTCATCATGCGTAACCATGATAATCGTGCCGCCTTTTCGGTGTAATTCTTTGAAAAGTTGCATAATGTCTGCGGATGTGTGGCTGTCCAAAGCGCCCGTGGGTTCGTCAGCAATCAGAAATTGCGGCGAATTTGCCAAGGCGCGGGCAATCGCCACCCGCTGTTGCTGGCCACCGGATAAGTTACGCGGCAATTTGTTTTCCATACCGGTGAGGCCGACTGATTCAAGCAACTCGGAGATTTTGCCACGGACCTCTGATCGCCGGTGTCCGCCATAGCTTAACGAAATCAGGACATTTTCAAAAATATTCAGGTCGCGCATTTTAGAATCAAGTTAGCCACTGTCTCAAAATTTTTTGGACAATAAAAAACATCAAGAACAGATATCCTGTATCATTGAAGTTCCTACACAAACAATGGAAGAGGATATTGTCTTGATGCAGAAACAGGATAGCACACACCGCCAAAAAGGTCAGCACTTAACATCACTCGAGCGCGGAAAAGTGGCCGGATTCCGCCAAGCTGGGAAGTCCAATCGTTGGATTGCTGCTGAAATTGGCGTCTGCCCGCAGACCATTAATAATGAAATCAAGCGAGGTACAGTAGATCAGGTCAAGAAGAGTAATGGCAAGCGCGTCTACCATCGACAATACCTGCCAGAGGCTGCTCAGGTACGTTACGAGACTGCACGCTTGAGCTGTCATCGTCCTGACAAGTTCGCCAGCGTACAGGTCTTCTTAGCCTGGTACGTACAGCGAGCTAAGCAGGACAAATGGTCGCCGGATGCTTCAATCGGCTATGCCAAGCGACACAAGCTGTTTACTCCTGAAGAGCTTGTTTGTGCCTCGACTTTGTACCAGTACATTGACGACCAACGCCTAGAGATTCGAAATATCGACCTGTTGGAGAAGACTAAGCGGAAGACCTCTCACCAGCACCACACCAAGGCTAAGCGCCTGGCTGGCCGCAGTATCGAGGAACGGCCTAAGGTCGTTGAACGACGCAGGCAGTTCGGTCACTGGGAGATGGATACCATTGTCGGTAAACGCAATGGCAAGGAGAGCGTCATCTTGACTCTGATTGAGCGCAAGACCCGTTGCCAACTTCTCCGCTTGATCGAAGGACGAGATGCAGACTCTGTGAGCTATGCATTGCGTGGAATCAAGCGCGAATGGGGAGCTTGCATCAAGACCATCACAGCCGACAACGGACCCGAGTTCACCGCCTTAAATACTGCTTTTGCTGGGACGGAAACTGAGATCTTCTACGCCCATCCTTACACGTCCTGCGACCGTGGCACCAACGAGGCACATAACCGGATGATCCGCCAGGACTTCCCTAAGGGCATGTCCCTAGATGACATTAGCCCTAGTCAAGTGCAGGCCACGCAAGACCGCTTGAATCAGTTGCCTCGCAAACAACAGGGCTACTGCACACCCCAGCAAAACTTTGAGGCCGAAGCTCGGCGCGTTCGCCGCATGGCCCAGTAGTCTCTCTAGCGCCACAACTTCTATTTGATAACGGCCTGTTCTGGGATTGTCCTCAACGACTGGCTAACTTGTTCTTGCAATTTACGAATCATAGATTTCGCCGAATTTTGTTGGTTTTCCGATTAAGAAACGAACTTTGTAAAATAAATGACAGTTTAAGGTTGGAAGGGTGACTCGGTGCAGATATTGTCATGCATCAAATGAAGCAGGCTAGGGAATTAGGTGAATTGTTAACTTGAGATAACAAGCGGCTTATTTTTCGGGCCTTTGAATTTTGTTAAAAAGTTTCACGTGAAACGGCTAGGCTGGTTGAAACTGAAACAAAAAAATGGTCTCAAAAGATCGAGACCAAAGTTGTACCAAATAAAGATATCCTTCAAGAAATTATAAAAAGCAAGGCAAAATGTCTTTGAAACTATACTGTTAACGGTATAAACAGCGAAATGAATCAGAGTTTAGTCAGAAGCCCCAAAGAGAACAACGCAACAGACACTAAAGCAGTGCCGATAAATTGAATCAGCCAGCGCCGTCTGGTTTTAAAGAGACTGGATAAAGCAGCGTTATTTGCCTGAGAGACGACTGAAATGATGTTTATGAGGAAATTCAATAAACAGATGAATATGACGATAGAGATTGACCAAAGTGCTTCGTAAGAGATGAGTATGCTCATGAACGCAATAAAGTAAAGAGCGAATAAGCATGTATTTAGAAAGCAGTAAGTTAAAGGACGCATACGGAGGTCAGCGTTGTAAGTCAATAAAAATTGGCGTAGGTGCTTAGGCATAGTGCGACTCCTTAGTTAATACTTGTGTCAGTGAAAGGGAATGGATGGGGATCTCCATCAGGCGCCAATATCGTTTTAATCAATTTAGTTTTTCGTAAAACGACGAGGAAATGAAATGACGTTCTGCATATTAGCGTAGCTGTGCTGCGGTTGATACTTTGTGAAGAAGTCGGGTTCCAATGCGAAGAGCTGGGCAATGAACGTCGGTCTGACATGAAGATGACGCGAAAGATCTCGAAGCGTCAGCACTTGCTGATTAAATAGGAGCGTTATAAGAGCACGAATTTTCCCTGGACGGACTGGCACCAGTTGATCATCTAATGGTTCCATGATTTTGTAACCCTTTTTTGAACGTTGACCAAAGAAATAGCGTTGTTCTTGATAACTCATAAGTCCTAGTGCGTATGCGTGCATCGCCATGGCGACAATCGAGACCAGATATTTACGTTTTAAATCAAGATAATAATCAGGATTTGAACGTCGATAAAGTTTTTTGAAGTCCGCAGTGAAATCCTCAATGGGTAAAAGGAATTCTGCTGCAAAAGTGTGAGCTTCATGTTCGATTTGCTTATATTCAGCCGCTGTTAGTTCGTCAAAGTCAATGGCACCATGAAGAGGCAAATGACCTAATTCGTGGGCGAGATCAAAATTGCGGCGAACGGCTGACTTCTTAATGGAGCCTAGTACAATCCATGCATGTCCGTTATCGGTTATGGTTGAATAGGCGTCGATATGGACACCGAGGTCTTTCTCAACTATATAGATACCGACTTGTTCAAGTTTTGCCATTAAGTCATGATTATCCTGAAGGCTAGAAACTGTCGGGCTATTTTAGCAACTTCACGAATCTTTGTCAGGTTGTTCGTTCCAGACAGCTTTGTTTGTACCATTTGTTGAAGTTTATCGAATCCGGCGGGCCTGACGCTGACGAACTTTTCAAAGTAGCTAGTTAAGCCGTCTGCAAAATCTAAATAGCGGGCTTCTAGCTTTGTCTTTTTCCGACTTGAACGATCTGTCGTCCGGAACGCGATCTTTGCTTCATGCACAACATGTTTCGGTGCATTACCGTTCACTAAAAAGGCCATGTCAACGTTAAAAATCTGTTGAAGGGCATTAAGGATCTCGATTTTGGGCATAACATTTTCGGTTTCGTATTGCCAGACGGCTTGTTCGGTTACCCCGATTTGGACGCTAAGATCTTTGCGGGTATAGCCGTTTAATTCCCGCAGTGCTTTTAGTTTTGAGCCAATAAACATGACGAAGGGCGCTTATTCTGCGCCGGCCTCTCTGAGAATTTTGCTTAATTCTAGCATATAAATTTAAACTTTACCGCAAATATCGCTTGTTTTTTAAAGTGTGCTTGCTCGCCATAAAAAATCAGCCCCAACAAAAATTCGTTGGGACTGATTTTTAAATGTTCACTGGCTGAGCCAACTTGTGGTTATCGACCTTTTGATCATATTGCGGTTCGCTATCTAGAAAACGAAACATTTGACGGTCAGCGGGCGTTATGACGGGTGCAAAAGGTTAGCAGAACGTCAAAAGCTTCTTCCAGATGGCAGCCACATCAAATGGAGGACTAGCGAACCGTCAACAAGCTAATACCAATAGCTAATAGCAGGATGGCGACAACGGATTGGACACTGATTTGCCATGTCTTGAATGTTTTGGTGCGCCATTCGGTTACGATCACCGCCAACGTGATGATGAAGGCGACAACGACCATGATTAGTAATTGAACGACCAGACTATCCATGTGAACACCTCTAGACTTCTAAATCGAAATACGGATTGATCTTCTTTTGAATATTGTGAATTTGGATGAGATCAATCTGCGGAAAGAGTCGATAGATGAACCCGGCGAAATTATCACGATGATATTTGTAGTTCATCCGCGCCATCCGATGCTGCCGATTTTCGGCGGTAATCTCCCAGACTTCTAAATTATAGTCCGCATTTTTAACGATACTGATATAAGTATGTTTGTTGATCCAAACTACAGGATGCATTGTCGATTGTTCTAACATAACGAGACCCCTCCATCAGCAGATTTTGCGATGCCGCAACGTTACTGATCAGTGACACGATCACGCCCAAATAACGTGCAACATGCCTTGAGTATAGCAGAAAATTCGCACAACTGCGGTCTTGACTTTGCGTGGCGAACACGTTATAAGGGTCGCTGAAAACGTTGATGTGACAACGTTTTGGCCGCAAAAATTAAATAATTTTCGGCCATGAATTTTGGAGAAAATGATGAGAACGCGTGTTTGTAAAGGGGTAACAATGTCGCTATCAAATTTTTAATAATCGCAATGCTTTTTGAGTCCCGAGTTTGGTATGCGAATCAATTAAATCAGGTTGAAGTGAGCAAGCGCGTTGGGAATGCCATTTTTGCGGTAGTCATCGGTTTGGTAATCGGCAATTGCGGCGACTTTGGGATAGGCGTTTCCCATGGCGATGCCGGTATCGGCGGCTTGCAGGAGCGGAATGTCGTTGTAGCCATCGCCAAACGCATAGGTAGGCACCCCACGCAAAGCTGGCTGGTTCAACAGAAACGACATGCCACTGCCTTTTGAGATGCCATGATTGACGACATCAAAGGAGAAGTGGGAATTGCGATAGAAGGTCAATTCGGGGAAGTCCTGAATGAACTGCTTACCTAACTGATCGCCAGTCTGATTCCAAGGCAAAAAGATGAGCAACAGCGACAAGACTGCTTCCTGATAATACTTAGGATTGATCGGCGGCGGGGTTTGGTGCACTTGTGCGTAATTATCAGTGGTGAGTTGATCATAGCCGGTTAAAGCAGAGGCCTCGCTGGAGTACATGGCCACCTGAATATCCTGAGTCGCGGTTGCATTGAGAAACCGCACCAGCTGAGGTTCACCGATGACGCTTTGAAAAATATGCTCGCCATTAAGGAAGACATCCCCGCCGTTTGCCGTAATCGCGCTCCGAATGCCAGTAGCGGTCATAATATCGGCTAGTTCATAGTAGCTGCGGCCAGTAGCAATGACCGGCAGCACATCATTGGCCTCCAATGCTTTAAGCGCCTTTACGTTTTCAGGAGGCACTTGCTTTTCATCGTTGAGCAGGGTTTGATCTAAATCGAAAAATACAACGGCTTTATACATAATTTCCTCCGATATCCGAGTTTGTGATGGCTTCATTTTACCATGAATCCATAGTAAAAATAGAAGCGCTTGCAGAGTGTGAACGGGCTTATGCCATAACGCGTTTGCTTGCTTCTAAGCGCGCTGACTCACGCTCACATTAAAAAAAAGCAGGCCAATTAGCCCGCTTTTAGTAGTTCGTTTTAACAACGTTCTATTTCTTGCTCAACTTACTTGCAGCCGCCTTGTCCAAGATGACAACAACATCCGGATGCTTCTGCAAAATAGATGCAGGCACGTCGTTGGTAACCGGGCCTTCGATCATCTTTTGAACGGCGTCGGCTTTGTTTTCACCAAAGGCCAGAAGCAAGATCTTCTTGCTCTTCATGATGGAACCGATACCCATGGAATAAGCGTAACGCGGTACATCGTCCTTATTTTCAAAGAAGCGAGCATTGGCGTCAATGGTGTTTTGGGTTAACGGAACCTTCCGTGTTTCTGCGTCAAACGGTGAACCAGGTTCGTTGAAGCCAATGTGACCGTTGCGGCCAATCCCCAAAACCTGAATGTCGATTGGGTGATCGGCAATGACTTTGTTGTAACGCTTGGTTTCTTCTTCAGGATCCTTGGCAAGGCCGTTTGGCACGAAGGTTTCCTTAAACGGCTTCTTGTCAAAAAGGTGGCTCTGCATGAAGTAGCGATAACTTTGATCGTTATCCGGTGACATGCCAACATATTCATCCAAGTTGATCGATGTCATGTTGCTGAAATCAACATCACTGTTCACCATTGCCTGATACATGGTGACAGGGGTGCTGCCGGTAGCCAAACCAAGCACCTTGGCGCCGTTGTCCATCCCTTGCTTAATCAGTTCAAATGCGTATTTACCTGCTTCTGTGTCGTTATCAAAAACTTTAACATCCATAATTGATATCCCCCTTATCTGGTCTAGTCCAATATAGCATCAAAAAGTAACCGTGTCAACAATGGTCTATACCTAAATTTGAATTTTCTAAGAAAGCTTCTGTGCATTCGTCAAAATTTGTATCAAGGAAGAAAAGCGGGTTTTTGAAGCTGACATCGTCATTAAATGTTGCTGTCTCCGAGCAATCTGCGCCTTTTAAGATAACCCGTGAAACAGTTAGCTAATACTGTTATCGTCTATTTTTCGCTGTTTTGCCAGATAAATGTTGGAAAAGGCTTGGGGTGAATATTTGGCACAGCCAACTGTGCCAAAGTAGCTTTTGTCAGCGATTACATAAAGCGGTTACAATAATCTCCGTAAACAAGGGAAAGGAGTGTGTTTGCTTTGGAAGCTAAATCAGCAAACACGCCGGTAACGGAGAAGAAGAAATTCAATCTGAAGGCCGGTATGCAATCATTCGGGACCAAGCTTTCCGGCATGGTGTTGCCAAACATCGGTGCCTTTATTGCTTGGGGCCTCATTACAACCATCTTTGTTAAAGGTGGTTGGTGGGCTAATCCACAGCTTGCAAAAATGATCAGCCCAATGGTCACCTATTTGCTACCACTATTAATTGCTTATTCTGGCGGTTCCATGGTGCATGGGCATCGTGGGGGCGTTGTTGGCATGATCGCAACAATGGGGGTTATTGTCGGAACCAATGTGCCAATGTTCATTGGTGCGATGGTGATGGGCCCACTGGCAGGTTGGTGCATTAAAAAATGGGACGATAGAGTTCAAGACAAAATCAGACAAGGCTTTGAAATGCTGGTTAACAATTTCAGTGCTGGTATTATCGGCATGTTGCTAGCTATTGTTGGTTTTCTTCTAATTGGCCCCATTATTTCTGGTTTAACTAATGTTATGGCTGCCGGTGTTGACTGGATCATCAGCCACGGATTGATTTGGTTAGCGAATATTTTCATTGAGCCAGCGAAGATCTTGTTCCTAAATAATGCGATTAACCAAGGCATTTTAACGCCACTTGGCATTCAAGCGGCCGCTGCCCATGGTAAGTCAATCTTGTTCTTGCTCGAACCAGATCCGGGCCCAGGGCTTGGGGTTTTGCTAGCCTTTGCATTATTTGGTAAAGGGACTGCTAAAGGATCTGCGCCATCGGCGATCATTATTCATTTCTTCGGTGGTATTCACGAAATTTACTTCCCATATGTCTTGATGAAGCCAGCGTTATTCCTGTCAGTCATGGCTGGTGGTGTTACCGGAACCACATTGTTCTCCATCTTTAATGTAGGTTTGAAGAGTTCACCTTCACCTGGTTCAATCATATCCTTATTCGCTATGTCGCCTGTTAATATTTGGAACTATCTTGGCTTGCTCATCGGCGTTGCCGGAGCCACAACTGTTTCCTTCCTTATCTCAGCAGTCATCCTACGTCGTGATAAGAGCACGACCGGCGATGAATTAGCTGAAAGCGAAGCCAAGATGAAGTCCATGAAGGCTGAAGCCAAAGGACAAAATGTCGAGGCTGCCAAAGACGTGATGAATCAGGCTAAGGGCATCAAACAAATCATCTTTGCTTGCGATGCCGGCATGGGTTCAAGCGCAATGGGTGCTTCGATTCTGCGTGATAAAGTCAAGAAGGCTGGGTTGGATCTTTCAGTTACCAACACAGCAATCAGTAATTTGCAAGATAAGCCGGGACTGTTGGTTGTGACCCAAGACGAACTGGCGGATCGTGCCAAGAAACAGACGCCGGGTGCTGCTCACGTTGCGGTTGAAAACTTCCTGAATAGTCCGAAGTACGATGAAATCATTGCCAGTCTGAAAGCAGAAGCGGTTGGCGGTACGGATGAAACGGCTACCGCAGAAGCGCCGAAAGCGCAACAGGAAACACCGGAAGACGAATTGAACGAGATTGATTTTGACAAGATTACGGAAGTTGACTTCCTGCATCATGATCAAAACATCGGCTCCGCAACGATGGCCCAAGCAACCTTCCGCTCCGAGTTGCGGAAACTCAACAAGGATGTCAAGGTACGCAATGTTGCGATCGGCGAGATTGAGGACAAAGACAACGTGTTGATTATCGCTTCAAAGGAAACGGCACGCCGCGTTAAATTACAGTTTGCCAACGTCCAAGTCTATACCGTCGACGGTCTATTGAACGCAACGAACTATGATAAACTTATTGATAAAATGAAATAAGCGAGGTCGAGTTGCGGCCGTCTGGGGCGAAAAACATGTTACTAACGAATCGTGAACAGGAAATGATCAAACTGATGATGAGTCAGCCCGCCGGTGTGAGCCGTGATGAGCTGCAACGACAGCTGGGTGTCAGCCGCCGGACCATTTACCGTGAACTTTCGCAACTGGAGCATGATATTACCGCCTTGAACTTACGGCTCGACAAAGGTGATGGCAGTTCCTACCGGTTAACAGGCGCGACAACGGATCTGGCAAAATTGTCGGAGACGTTGGCCCAGCAACAACAAAACCTGACGTTCGATCCCAGTCAGCGTCAGAGTGCCTTGATCTTAATGATGCTGAATGCGGGCGCACCCAAAACCATGACGGCCTTAGCAACCGATGTGGATGTCAGCGTGACCACCATTAAACAAGACCTTGATATTCTGGAACCGGCACTCAATGAATATCATCTCAAGTTGAATCGCCAAAAAGCTGCCGGCATTTGGATTGAAGGGCAGGAAGGCGATATTCGGCGGGTGCTTGTCGGCGTCTTGAATGCCGAGATTAATCCGTATGTGTTCTTTCGTTTCTTAAATGATCCGCGGCAAACCTTTGATCCGGTGACGGATTACTTCATCAAACGGTTACCGCAAGAAGAACTGCTAGCTGCCAATACGGCATTATCCCGAATCAAAGCGCTAGCCGACCTGAGTGACAATCAACGCAAAGCAGTGTTACTCACCGTTGCCGTTAACACGCATCGGTTGCGCGAAGAACATCATGCGAAGGCCCAACCCCATTTTGACCAGGAACGGCTGTTTCAGGATCAACAACTGGCACTCCAGTTTCTAGCCGAAATGGATCCCACCATCCGGGAAAAAGTTCGCGTCGGCGACTACCAGTTTTTAGCAGTTGAACTTAGTAACATTCGTGGCGGCTTGGCTGGTGAACAGGTTGATCCATTCGATTTGACCATCAACCTGGAAGTCCAAGAATTAATTCGCGAAGTGGCGCGAAAATTTCCCGGGAAATTTTCCGGAAATACGCAACTTTATTCCTCGCTACTTGCCCATGTTCAGCGGACAACCGGCGGCAATTGGTTGCCAGGATTCACGATGACGAATCCGGTGCTTGCCCATTTGCGTGATGACTATCCGGAACTTTATCAGGCTGTCCAACAAGCGGCCGATGACGTTTTCGGGCGCGGCGCCTTTACCGGCAATGCGTTAGGCTATCTGGTTTTGTACTTCGCCTCGGTCTTGGATCATACGCGAACCGATGCACCGGTTGCGGTGTTGCTGATCACAAGTGATGGTCCCGGAACCGGCAGTTTGATCGCTGGAAAACTGCGGGTCCAGGTGCCCGAAATTCGCAAGATCAAAATCATTCAGGTCAGTGACTTACCCAAGCAGCAACTCGAACATTACGATTTGGTTTTGGCAACCATGCCGTTACCGGGTTTCAAACACCAATATCTGGTGATCACGCCGATCTTGGGGCGCGAAGAAATGGCCGAAATTCGCCGATTGGTTCAAAAGGCCACGCCTAAACAGGTGCGACCGGCGAACCAACCATCGCTTGATCAGACAGTCACGGCATTTGAAAGTCTGAAAACGATGGTGATGGCGGCAGATGGTTTATTGCAACACTTTGCCGTAACTGACATGACGGCGCCAGTCACAACGATTGCGGCTACGATTGACGCGATACTCAGCCGGTTACCGACCATTGTTGCCGAAGCACCGGTGGTTAAAGAAGCTTTGTTAAAGCGGCTGGAGTTGGCCCCTGTCGGTATTCCGGATACTGGACTGGCGATGATTCACACCAGCAGCCAAGGAGTCACCACTCCGTATATCGGCGTCTTTGATCTCACCAGCTCGTTGCCACTACCGGCGATGGACATGGGGACAATCCAGTTGCAGCGCGTTTTGTTACTGCTAACTCCGAATCCTGTTTCACAGGAAACATTAACGCTTTTGAGTGCGGTTAGCGCCAAGCTAGTCGCCTCACCAGCTGACTTACGGCTTTTTGAAAAAGGCAACTATAGCCAGTTATATCAAGTAATGACTGAAGTCTTTATGCACGAAATCCAAAAAATTGATCGAAGGTGACATGATGAAAGGACTCGACGTAAACACGATCAAGCTTGGTCAGGAAGCAAAGACCAGGGGCGAAGCCATTCGTCAGGCCGGCCAACTCCTGGTCGACAATGGCAATGTTGAACCGGCTTATATTGATTCAATGATTGATCGTAATCGTGACGTTTCGGTATATATGGGCAACTTTATTGCGATTCCCCATGGTACGGAAGCAGGTATGAAATATATTAAAAAAACCGGGATCTCGGTTGTTCAATATCCGTGGGGTGTTGATTGGTCAGAAGATCCGGCTGATGAGAATTTGGTTACCGTGGTGTTCGGCATTGCCGGATTGAACGGTGAACATCTCAAGCTCTTGTCGCAGATTGCGCTGTATTGCAGTGATGTGGAGAATGTCCAGAAATTAGCCGACGCGCAAACGCCGGAAGAAATCGTCAATTTACTGAAGGAAGTTGAATAAATTATGATGGAAGCAGTACATTTTGGTGCAGGTAATATTGGTCGCGGGTTCATCGGGGAAACACTTGCCGCGAATGGCTTCAAGATCAATTTTGTCGATGTTAACGAGACGATTATCAACGCGTTAAATCAGCGTGGTGAATATACGATCACGCTGGCGGCCCCAGGCGAGAAAAAGATTCACGTGGACAATGTTGATGGCTTGAACAATGCCAAGGATCCTGAGGCAGTTGTGAAGGCAATTGCTCAGGCAGATTTGGTGACCACTGCCATTGGCCCGAAGATTCTGCCAATCATTGCGCCACTGATTGCGCAAGGACTGCAGGCGCGTGCCGCAGCCAACAATCACCAACCACTAGATGTGATTGCATGTGAAAACATGATCGGCGGTTCTCAGGCCCTTAAAAAGAGCGTATATGAACATCTCGATGACGCCGGCAAAACCTTTACCGATACGTATATTGGCTTCCCGAATGCGGCTGTTGACCGTATTGTGCCACAGCAAAAGCATGACGATCCGCTGGCGGTTAGCGTTGAAGACTTCAAAGAATGGGTTGTTGACGAAAGCCAGATGAAGAACAAGGATCTGAAGCTGAAGACCGTTGATTATGTTCCAGATCTGGAACCTTACATCGAACGGAAACTCTTCTCGGTCAACACCGGTCACGCCACGACAGCTTACACCGGCAAGTATCTGGGCTACACCACCATTGGCGAAGCGATCAAGGATCCAAAAGTCTTCAATCAGGCAAAAGGCGCACTGGCCGAAACCCGGTCATTGTTGCTCGCTGAGTTCAAGAACTTTAACGAAAAGGAACTCGAAACTTATCAAAATCGGGTGCTGCAACGGTTCCAGAATCCCTACATTTCCGATGATATTTCCCGGGTTGCCCGCACGCCGATTCGCAAGTTGGGTTACAACGAACGCTTCATCCGGCCGATTCGTGAATTAAAAGAACGCGGCTTGGATTACAGCATTTTGATGGATACTGTCGGCATGATGTTCCATTACGTTGAACCAAACGATGCTGAAGCGGTTAAACTTCAGGCAATGCTAAAAGATCAGCCGCTGGTTGACGTGATTAAAGCGGTCACCGGCTTGAAAGATGCTGCTTTGATTGATGAAGTCGAAGCCAGTGTTAAGTCGAAGGACCGTTAAAAATTACAATGAAAATAAACGATTAGGTTGTCAGGTGCGTCACTGACAGCCTTTTTGCGTTAATATGGGAATAACCTTTTTAATGCGATGGTGACGAAAAGAAATAGGAGGCAATCTTGTATGGCTGATGAAGATGCAATGTTGGCGAAGATTCAAGCAGTCTGGGCACAAACCGGTGCGCGGGACAAGGCGCGGTATGCTGATGAGCGCGTTCCCGAAAATGTTCACTGGGAGACGGAATATCGGTATGAGAATTCGGCTGATCCCCAGCAGACGCTGAATCTGTATTATCCGGCGAAACGGCGGAATGCGACATTGCCAACTGTGATTGATGTGCATGGCGGCGGCTGGTTTTATGGCGATCGGAATCTGAACCAAAACTATTGTCGCTACTTGGCGAGTCAGGGTTATGCCGTGATGGGAATGGGTTATCGCCTATTGCCGGATGTTGATGTTCGCGGCCAGGTTCAAGACATCTTTTCGAGTCTGCGCTGGTTGTCGCATTATGGCCCTCAGCGCGGGTTTGACCTTGACCATGTCCTCTTGACCGGTGACTCGGCAGGCGGCCATCTAGCGTCCTTAGTTGCCTGCATTCAGCAAAGCGAGGAGCTGCAAGAACTCTTCGGTGTTAGCCGGGTTAATTTTAACTTCACCATGGTGGCTTTGGTCTGCCCCGTGGCTGAGCCAAGTAAACTGCCGGAAGCGGCCGGTGACATGAGTGAGATGGCATCGTTTTATCTGGATAAGCTCAGCGGCGGTGATCAGGCATTAGCGGAACATTTGAATTTCTCGCAGGTGGTTAAAGGTTTGGATTTGCCGCCATTCATGCTCATTGGCGGCCAAAATGATAGCTTTTACTTACAAAGTCAGGCCTTGTTGCAAGTCTTCGACGCCAATAAAGTCACCTACACGACCAAGCTATGGCCTGCCAGTGCCGGGCCGCACCTCAAGCACGTCTTCAATGTCCAGCACTGGGAATGGCCGGAAAGCATTGAAACAAATCTGGCAATGCTACGGACATTTGACGACCTCAGCAAGCAGCATGACGAAGTCGATGAAGACGAATTTGATTGAGTGCCGGGCCGCGGAACATGTTGAGCTAGACGATATTTGATCAATCACCATGAAAAAACGCTTGGATGCGTTGTGACATCCAAGCGTTTTTTGCTGATCCGATTAGTAACCGGTTTAAAAGAAAATATCCAGGAACCGCTTGACGTGCGCCTGATACGCCGCCGGATTGACCCAGTAGCTTTCCGCATGGGCGGCGCCGGGAACGATCCACAACGCCTTGGGGCCAGCTGAGGCAGCGTAATTCTGGCGGCCCATTTCAGTTGGTACGTAAACATCATTAGCGCCATGAATGACGAATAATGGCAGCCGATTGTGCGTCAACGCCTGGCGAACATTTACAACGCGTAGGGGATAGCCTAGTCGTCGGTAATTGATAAAGCTTGCCAACGGAACCAATGGCATCGGTGGTAAGTGGAACTGCTTTTTGAGCAAGTACGCTAACTCTGTTTCGACATCCGTGTAGCCGCAATCTTCAATCACGGCTTTGACTTGCTTAGGCAGACTTGGTTCACTGGCGACTAACGATACCGTTGCGCCGCCCATGCTGGTGCCAAACAGCAGTAACTTCGCGTCATTGCCCAGACGGTCGAGAATGCGCTGCAGCCAGCCCAGGTAGTCAAGGCGATCCAACCAGCCAAAACTGATGTATTCGCCATCTGACTCGCCATGGCCGCGATCATCCGGCAACAAGACGTTGAAGCCTAAATCATAAAACATGTGGGCAAAATTACTCATGGTGATACCGGTGCCCTTGTACCCATGGCCGATAATGACGGCCTTTTTACTGCCGGGATGTGGTAACCAGAGCGCTTCGAGGCGCTGGTTGTCCGGGGCGGTCATGTGCCAGGCTTCGATATGGCGCTGACTTTCAACCCAATGGACGTGACTGTAATATAACGGAGCGTATTTTTGCATGGAGCTGCGTGCGTCCGGAATATAATTAATTCGGCGAAATGCATATTGATAAAAACGCTCAGCAGTTGCTAAGGTGCCCGCTGACAATAACAACGGGGTTGCAAGGCCGATCAAATGGCTTTGTTTCATGATAAAGAGCCCTCCATTTCCAAGTCTTGCAGTTGGATCAAAGCATGGCAAATGCTAAAGCTAAGGTTGGCTGAAGCCTTGCTTATGAATCTGCAAATGTTCTGCTATCACTTTAACTCATTAGATAACCAGTCGCAATTTCTTGTTTTTTCTCGTATAATGACGGTGCAGACCGTTAAATATGAACAAGGGAGAAATCGATGCACGAATTAAAGTTGTTCAGTCTCAATGGTAATCGTCCATTAGCTGAAAAGATTGCGGAAGAAGTCGGATTACCGCTGTCGCCCGCGAGCGTTAATCACTTTGCCGATGGTGAGATTCAGATCGAATTGCCGGAAAGTGTTCGTGGTGCTGATGTTTATGTGATCCAGTCAGTCTCTGATCCGGTTAATGAGAACTTCATGGAGCTCATGATCATGGTTGACGCTTTGCGCCGCGCCAGTGCACACCATATTAACGTGGTCATTTCATATTATGGGTACGCGCGTGCTGATCGAAAAGCGCGATCACGGGAACCGATCACTGCCAAATTAGTCGCTAACATGTTGGAAATGGATGGCGTCGATCGCATTGTGGCAGTCGAATTGCATGCCGACCAGATTCAAGGGTTCTTTGATATTCCGGTTGACCATCTCAAGGCCCACCGGTTGATCGGAGACTACTTCAAGAAGCTGAATCTCGGCGACAATGTTGTGGTCATTGCTCCAGATCACAGCGGCACCAAACAGGCCCGGGCGTTGGCGGAAGAGTTACATACGCCCATCGCCATCGTGGACAAGCGCGATCAGGATCATATCGGCGTCATCGGTAACGTTGAAGGCATGTACGCCATCATCATTGATGACCTGATCGATACCGGTGATCGGATCGTTGACTCCTACAAGGCTTTAAGCGAAGCCGGCGCCCTCGACATTTACGCCGCCGCAACCCACGGTGTCTTCTCACGCGGCGCGGTTTACCGAATCAAACACCTAGGCTTGAAAAAGGTCGTCATCACCGACACCATCCAGCTCGACCCCAAGCACCAATTCGAAGGACTCGCCCAAGTTTCCGTCGGGCCAATGCTGGGCAAGGCGATTAAGTTGATTAATAGTAATCAGTCGATTCATGTTTTGTTTTAAAAAGGCAAAAAACGATAGCGACGTTTAGTTTTTACCTAGATAATTCATGCTAAAAGGCAGCACACTTCAATCATGAGGTGTACTGCTTTTTATTTTTGGCCTGAGCAAGTGGGTCTTCGAATGTGGATGTCAAACTAGTTCTTGTGCCATATGGGAAAGCTAAAAAAGGGCTTGAGCGCCAATATATGATCCAAAAGAGGGCTAGCTTTTTTGCGGCTGGTGATGTCTGTAAAGAATTTTTAATATGATTGGAATTTTGATCAATCATCTGCACCAATTATAAGAATATATTATTTTTGGTAATGTAAATGGTTTTAAGACATGTAAGAACTTTCGTTATCATTGTTTAGCTTAATTGTACACAAATTACTGTACGTGTCTACTTTTTCATGAATTATAGAGCAAGTTTTTAATCATTATAAATAGTAAACGCTTGCATATAGAGTGATATGACCTTATATTAATCTTGTACACAGAGGTACCCTGTGTTACACAGTTGTACTATGATACTCATAGATTAGAAAAAGGATGGTGGAGATATGAAGATCTCAATTGATAAGTCTTCAATGATTCCTGTCTATGAGCAAATAGCCAATAACTTGCGAGACATGGTCTACGGTAGAAGCTTACAGGATGGTGACAGGTTAGATTCAGAGCAAAAGATGTGTCTGAATTTGAAAGTCAGCCGAGGAACGGTTCGAAAGGCAATTGAAGTTTTGCTGAAAGAAGGATTGGTTAAAAAGGTACACGGAAAAGGAACATTTGTCAGCAACCCAAACGTAGAATATTCCTTGAACGACCAATTAATGTCGTTCGCGGAGTCACTTGATAAACAGCATTTGAATTATACAACTCAGGTGATTAAACAAGAATTATTGCCGGCAAACCAAAAGATTGCAGACACTCTTAAGATTCCAGTCGGCAGTGAGTATCTGTATTTGGAACGATTAAGATCGGTTGCGGATGACAAGCTAATGCTAATTGAAAATCGGATCAATATTAAACTTTGTCCAGGTATTGAAAAGGTAAACTTTAATAACATCAGCTTGTTTGCAAAAATTGAGGAACTTGCAGGAAGACAAATTAGTTTTGCACGTAGCACATATGAGGCACTAAATATTGGAACGGAGCGAGGCGAAATCTTAGGGTTACCCGCTTCTACACCAACCTTGAAAATGCAACAAACTGTATTTATGTCAGAAAATGAGACGGTTGAATATGGTTCTGTTTGGCTAAAAGGGAACAAGTACTTTCTAACTACTACGTTGCAAAGACGCTAGAAGGAGTTTGTAAATTATGCCATTGGTAAATGGATTTGATCTTATTGATATTATTAAAGGACAACACGTTGTGGCTGGTGCTTTTAACACAACAAATTTGGAAACGACTGTTGGAATTTTAAGAGCGGTTGAAAAGAGCAAAATTCCGGCATTCATTCAAATTGCACCAACCAACATTCCAGTTTCGGGATATGGGTTTATTGCTGACATGGTAACACGTTGTGCTAAAGATATGGATACACCAATTGCACTCCATCTTGATCATGGGAAAACATTTGATTCCGTGCGCCAAGCAGCTCGGGCTGGGTTCACATCGGTTATGACCGATAATGCAAAATATGCTTACGATGAAAATATTAAACATACCTATGAGGCAGTTCAATTTGCCAAGGGGTATGGTATCCCCGTAGAAGCTGAATTGGGGGCAATTGCTGGTAAGGAAGATGATGATGTTACTGAAGGCCATAATAAGACAAATCCAGACCAAGTCGTGGACTTTGTCACTAGAACGGGTGTTAATTTACTGGCTGTTGCAGTTGGAAATGTCCATGGCCTAAATCTTGATCCTAATATCGATTTTCCATTGCTAAAGAAGATTAAAGCGATTTGTCCGGTACCCTTAGTGCTACATGGGGCATCAGGCATCCCAGACGATCAAATTGCTCAAATGGTTGATAATGGTGTAATTAAAATTAATGTTGCAAGTGATCTTCGTCGAGCATTTATTGAATCTGCTGGCAAAGATTATCAAGCAGATCCAGAACGCTTTGATCTAGTTAATGTTTCATTGGACGCTGAAAAAGCAATTGAGGATGTCGTTTATCACAAAATCCAGGTTATGAATGGTAAATCACCGACACCGGTTCGATAAGGAGGCGCAAGAATGACAGAGAACGTTTCACAAGAGATCATATTCGATCCCTCGTTTGTAAAGCATTTTTTGAAAGCGGTTACTTTTCCGGAAGTTATTGATCAACTTTCAGCAAACCTTTTGGCTAAAAATTTAGTAACTACGGCTTACCTGCAAGCAGTAAAAGATCGCGAAGAAAAATTTCCGACAGGGTTACCAACAGAACCCATCGGCGTTGCAATTCCGCATACTGACGCGCAATTCGTCAAAACGAATGCGGTATCTGTTGGTATTCTTTCAACCCCGATTATGATGATGGTCATGGGTTCAGAAAATGACAAGGTTGAGGTTTCAATCATCTTTCTATTGTCATTGGGGCAATCGAATAAACAGCTCAATATTCTCAAACGAATCATGACAGTTGTTCAAGATCAAGAAATGTTAAATGAATTTAAGACTGCTTCTGATGCAAGAGTTGCAAAATTCGTTAAGAAAGCTATTTTGGGGGAATTAAAATGAGTAATTCAGGGAAGAAAAAGAATATTTTGTTTGTCTGTGCTACAGGGATCGCGACATCGACAGTTGTGGCAGAGAAGACGATGGAGTTCTTACAGAACCACGGGTTAGATGCTAATTATACCCAAACAAATGTAGCTTCACTGCCAGAATACGATTTGCATGATGCCGACCTAATCGTTGCGACTACAAATGTTCCGTATAAGACAGAAATACCGGTTATCAAGGCGCTTCCCCTCATCACGGGTATCGGAGGAGAAAAGGTCTTAGAGGAAATTAAAAAGCAAATCGAAGAATAGGAGAAAGAAGCATGTCGAATTTAGCTGATCAATTAAACAGTATTGTTCAATATGTTCTGGGCATGGGTGCAACCGCAATGCTTCCGTTATTCCTATTCATATTAGCCTTATGTTTTCGGGTTAAATGGACGAAGGCCTTGCGTTCAGCTTTAACGGTTGGTATCGGGTTTGTAGGTATCAATGCCGTTATGACTATTTTATCCGATAATGTTGGGCCAGCAGCGAAGGTCATGGTCAAGCATATCGGCTTGAGTTTACCACATGCAGATTTAGGCTGGCCTGCATTATCCGCAATAACTTGGGGGTTACCGATCGCACCATTTGTCATCATTATGACTATCGTAATCAACATCGTTATGTTGGGAATGAAGTGGACTAAAACGGTAGATGTAGACCTTTGGAATTACTGGCATTTTGCATTAGCAGGAACACTTGTTTATTACATCACTGGTAATTTTGGGTTGGGTATTTTGTCTGCAGGCGTTATTACTGTGATCGTCTTTAAATTAGCTGATTGGGCCGCGCCACTAGGCGAAAAATATTTTGGTTTAGAGGGGATCTCTTTACCGACGGTTTCTTCAATTACCTTCTGGCCGATCGGTTTATTAGGGAACTGGATCATTGACCACATTCCGGGACTTAATAAGATCCATATTAATCCCGAAACAATACAAAAACGTTTTGGCATCATGGGAGAACCTATGATGATTGGGACAATTTTAGGAATTTTATTGGGTATCCTAGCCGGATATGACATTCGTGGAATTTTGCAAATCGGGGTCAACTTGGGAGCTGTCATGTTTATTCTTCCAAGAATGGTACGAATTCTGATGGAAGGTCTACTTCCGATTTCCGAGGCAGTTAAGGATTGGCTGAATAAGCATGTGAAGAATAGTGGTGAACTATATATTGGATTAGATATTGCAGTAGCAATTGGAAATCCAGCTGTTATTTCTACCGGTTTGATTTTAACCCCAATTGCTGTTGGCTTGGCATTTATGCTGCCGGGAAACGGCACAATGCCCTTAGCAGATTTAGCGAATTTAGCAGTATTTGCGTCCATGATTGTTTTGGCTACCAAAGGAGATGTTTTCCGATCAATCATTATTGGCATTCCTTGTTTGATTGCAGATTTGTACATTTCATCAGCTTTGGCGGGAACCATCACCAAAATGGCTCAGAATGTTAATTATGCAGGTGCAAAAAGCACCTCGGTTACCAGCTTTCTAGATGGTGGCAATCCATTGCGGTACTGGTTGGTCAAAATCTTTGAATTAAATCCGATTGCACTCGGTTTAATTCCAGCAATTGGTTTGATTATTTGGTGGCTGTATCGAGTGACAAAAAAGTCAGTATTTGGAGTGGATGAACTTGGCAAATCTAACAATTGATGTTGGTACAACGAATACTAAAGTCTCATTGTGGAATGACGAAACGCCTATCCGACCAATAAAACAGATTAAATTTGAAACACCGAAGCGAGAAACTGGTGAATTTATCAATTTTGACATTAACAAGTTGTGGAGACGTCTAGACTGTGCATTGAAGGATATCGTTAAAAACTATACCGATACGATTAGATTGATTTCAATCGCAAGCGTAGGCGAATCTGGCGTTCTTGTTGATGAAGCAGGACACATCGCGTCTCCAATGCTTGCTTGGTATGATAATCGTTCCCAGACAATCATTGATAAGCTTACGTCTGAAGAGAAAAAAACAATCTATACAATAACTGGATTACCAGCGCATGCACATTACTCTGCCAGTAAAATTAAATGGTTATTGGAAAATGTTGTTGATCCTCAGCGTAAATACACTTGGTTGTGCATTCCTGATTTGTTAGTTTATCACTTGACTGGAACTATGAACACGGAGTTTTCGATTGCAAGTAGGACAATGGTATTTGACATCATGCATAAGCGTTGGTCTCACCGAGTAAAAAGAATTTTTGGCATCGAAAACGTAGAATTCCCTCGACCATATCCATCTGGAACTAAGATGGCACATATTACTAAAAAGGTCGCCGTCAACCTTGGATTATCCGAGGCAGTAATGGTTACGATAGCAGGACATGATCATATGGTGGGATCCGTGTCTAGCGGTCAAAAAATCGGAGAATTATTAGATTCCACTGGCACAACGGAAGGGATTCTGATGCTTTCTGATAAGCTAGAAATGAGAGCAGATCAGGAAAAGAAACGGGTTGCGTATGGTATTTATATGAACCCAAATCTGTATACGGTTTTTACTGCTCTGCCGTCAGCTGGATCAATCATTGAATGGTTTCAAAAAGCCAATAACTTAACAGGGAAAGATTTTTTAAGGTTGTCTGACTCTGTTTATAAACGCTATCTGGCTGGGAGCATTAATTTTGACAGCATTAACTTCATCATTCCACATTTCAGCGGTAGTGGGAGCCCGATCAAATCAACTGTGACGAAAGGCCTTTGGTACGGACTCACCAACCAAACAGATATTGATGATTTGGTATTTGGTCTCTTCCTTGGGTTAACGTTCGAACTGAAGCATGCGGTAGAGAGCTTGACAACTCATCCAATAAAGAGAATTAAAGTGATTGGCCCCGGCACAAAGGACCCATTATGGAGTCAACTTAAAGCAGACTTAATGTCTTCCGGTGTGAAATCAATAGAGACTCCTGAAGCTGTTTCTCGCGGAGCCACCATAATGGCCGATTTTTCCAACAATAATTGTTGGTGTCTGCCTGAAGTGCCCAGTGAGCAATTTTCACCTCGAAAGACAGCTTTGGTTGCTGAACTTCTTAGGGTTTATGAAATGCAGTACAAAGCGCTTTACAAAACAAAAACTGACTTTGAGTTGTCAACAACTCGTTAATTTTTGGAAACTGGCTAATCAGATCAATTTTCAACCTTTTTTAGAATTGAAAGCCTATAGATTAACGTGACACGAATAAATGCATCGGTTTCAGGGGATGACCTTGTCTCTCTTGAATCGATGCCTTTTTGATTGACATAACGACTCCCTGGCATTTAGCGGAAGGGTGAGATAAAAAAGAACGTGATGTAGGTGCTCAGTTCAGAGTGTCGGTTGAATTTTATAGTGTTGACGCAGCCAAAAATTCAATACTAACAATCCATTCAACCGTTGTGATGTTCTGGAAAATGCAACCTAGCGTGTTAAGTGTGCAGTAACTCCTGAGCAATATTCCTTCAGCAAAATGGTGAATCTTAGTGCAACTAATAGCCGTTAGAGAATCAGACAAAATGGGGCTATTTGTTCGCCATGAATTGTTTGTTCCTTTTTCCCGGAGTTCTTCAAAAATTTGGGCTGAAACGTGAGCGATATCCGGTCTAGGCATATCTTTAAAAGTTCTGAGAACGACCAACACAGCCTTGCAGAGTTCTATTTATAAAAGTACGGACATTTAAGTGGTACTGTTCATAGTGAATATGGAAACTTACATATTGCTGTCTGTTGTCCGTAAGCCTAATGAAGTGCAGTTAGTAACGCGTATTTAGGTCAGCATTTGGCTCTACAACGTATCAAAATCAATTTTCCTTCAAAAAAGTTTGTAAAACACTTGCGCCAGTAAGGGGTACATGATATTATATTTAAGTCGTGAAGCGCGACAGACATAAGTCAATGGGTGGTTAGCTCAGCTGGCAGAGCAACGGACTCTTAATCCGTGGGTCCAGGGTTCGATCCCCTGACCACCCATTTTAGGATTTTAACCGCGATTCACAAGCACAGATAAACGCTTGTGGGTCGCGGTTTTTCGTTACTTTCGAGGCTGAGAGAGCTGCTCTCAAAACATCGAAAAACAACCACTTAGACAACCAAAGACAACCACCGAGACAACCACAAAAATACTTGTGAACATTGTTATACCAGTGTTTCTTGATAACACAAAAAATGTAAAGACAACCACCAAATATTAATCTGCTTGCGGGCGGGGATGCCACTCTGAAAAGGGTGGCTATTTTTATGCAGATTTTATACAGATAGGTGAGCTGTGCTCATGCAGATATCGCGTGAGGTGAATGCGTAGCAACCTCAGCAATGCAATGCTGCCACGTTGGCAGTTTTGTCCGGTGTGCAAAATCTGCAATTAATTTTTAGGGTTATTTAGGGTTTTCGACTGAGGTTTTGTGAGGTTGTTGGGTCAGGTTTAGTCAGGCTCTGCGATGTCAAGTTATGTCAAGTTCTGAAGTTTTTGATGTTAGGTTTTGTAAGGTTCTACGGTGAACATTGGCAATCCCTTTAGCAGCATAAAAATAGCCGCTAGATGCTCATGCTACAGGCATTCTAGCGGCTGGCGATGCTAAACCTCACACCCCGATAATGTTCAGTTTTGTTCAGCCTTAGTGCTTGCTTTATGGCCTCCGAAATCTCTGGATAGGCGTTAACGTGTCACCGCTGCTTATTTTGCCTGCCATGAGAAATGCGGGTGAGTGACCTGCTGGAAGCATCGGCATCCCCAGAACCTTAGTTTTTGATTGACCGTTCACTAAGAACAGATCACCAATGTGGACAATTTTGTCCGGCTGGAATTCAGCAATAGAGTTCCCATGTATATAAACGACCCTTTTTACTTGCGGAATGGCGTCACACCCCCATGAACGTGAATAAACTTTATTACATGCAAACCTTAACTTGAAATGGCTGGTGAGTAAACATGCCTACTGCTTTTAGGGTGTCCGATATGTCCGAATTGCAAGACTCTTTAGGATGTTAGAAGTGTCGTCACGGGTTATTTTGAAATGCCTATTTCGCCAGTCCGCTCAGATTTTACTGGCCTTGCTTGCTGACTCGCTGCGGCCATTTTAACGAGGATACGGGCTTCGCTGTTGAGAAAGGTGTTGAGCGAGCATCCCTGCTCGTGCGCCATCTGAGTAGCCGTGATTGGCTTAGCATGATAGAACCTCGCTGCCAGTGCGCTGACGTCATTCTCTGGCAATACACTAAGTAGTTCGTATAGTTTTGTTAGCGCCGCCTTGTCACGATCGGTGAGGTCATTGGCGTGGTTATCGAGCCAATACCATCGCGACAAGAGCCGTTTAATAAAGCCGGTTGTGAGTTGACGACTAGAAAAGCCGGCAAAGGGGATGAGTGGGCTGGCATCGTTAGAAGATGGTTCATCGTGAGTCATGGCAAGCTTCCTTTCAGTTTGGTCAAAGCACTTTGAAGCAGACTATAATATCGAGTATTAGCGGCATTTAACAATGCTTTGGTTTCCGTTGCGCTTAGTGGTGCGGCTGCTAAATAACGGTTATCAATGATAAAACGTTAGTTAGCATCAAGCATGAAAATAGCAGGCAGAGCGTTGATAACTGTTTCCAGTGAATGCTTGCCTATGCTGAACACTGCTATGCTGTAAAGGGCCGTGAATCTGTGGGCAAAAGAGGCAAGCCGGAATTATAAACGTTGGTTCAATTATGAGAGCAGTACCTTAGAATACGTGGTAAAGCAGCAGTATATTGCTGACAACCCTGTTAAACGTGTAACGATGCCAAAGCGTCAGGATAAAGCGGAGTATGCATCCCAAATTTTGGGGATAAGCATGAACTGACTCTTTTTTTCGGTTACATTTATCGTGATAAAGAGCCGGAAAAATATATCCTGTTCAGGGTACTGTCGTTTGGCGGTCTGTGGCGCTGCAAGTGTTTAGCACTGACGTGGCAGGATATTAATTTCATGGATAGCACTATCAGAATCAATAAAACGCTAACATAAGAAATGAAAGGCCGCTAGATCGTTCAGGTGCCAAAGACACGTAAAGGACGGCGTACTATCTCAATGGACAGCAAAACAATGGCAGCCTTGAAGCATGGTGTGTGGTTCAGCTCCAAAAGTATATGGCGCTTGGTGTCAATACCAACAAACTAGATCAATTAGTTTTTGCTACTGTGTCTAATACTCACAAGTATCTGAACCAGCCTGAGAAATGGTTGGAGCAGACGGAGGTGTCACTCTGGAGAAAGAGCGGCTATTTGTCATGTTGGCGTTAAAGAGCAATGGAAAAGGGCATAAAAAGTAATACTGAATCTAATTTCGACGCACAAAGTGTTTATCCCAGATTCTTTCGAGACGAATAGTATCATCACTGGCAAACTCTTCATCAACCATGGAATCTTGAATAATCCCGCCATAGGCATTAACCAAATCGTCAAAATCATCCTTTGAGCACAGCGATATTGTAACCTGATCACTCTCTATTGAGACCGTAGGCATTTTTTTAGAACGTTATCAAGTTTTCCCTTAAGATAAAGCCAATCATTTATTGAGATTGTAAATTTCATCCACTTTCACCCAGCCTCTTTAGAACAATAGCAACAATATCGATAGTCTTTAAGTTTATATGAATTGATGCATTACTTGTATTGTACATGATCACACCTAATTTTTCGTAATGGGAAGCGTTAACCTTACATCCCAACCTAAGGTGTTAAAAATTTCAAAATGGTTTTTTGTAAATTTTGCCGGTTATTATACCTCCTGCAGCCGAAGTATAATGCTTAGTAAGGAAAACATGTACATCAATCTGGAATCATTAAACATGAGGTCATCGAAAATGGTTAAACGACTTTTGAGTGCCAGTACCAGTGAAGTGATGCAATTTAACGGACAGGAGCTTAAGGAAAGTATTAAAGCGAGTGAAGGGCGTATTATTGTTAGCGAAAATATTGTGACGCAGGAGAATTTGGATAGTATTACCACTGCCGAGATCGCTGCGGCGTTTGGGGCGGATATGATTCTTTGCAATCGGCTCGATGTGTACAATCCGAAAATCTTCGGACTTTATCCCGGTGAACGCGATTTATATAGCGCGCCTAAGCATGATGGTAAGGCGAGCATTGTGCGGCTGCAGAAGCTGGTTGGGCGGCCAATTGGCATCAATGTTGAGCCGATTGGTGACCATCCAAATATGATGGAGAATCAAATTTCCATTTTGCCCGGTTGTACGGCCAGCGAGGCGGTTATCAAGAAGGCCGAGGAGATGGGCTTCCAGTTTATGGTTTTGACTGGTAATCCGGGCACCGGCGTCACGAATGCGGAAATCGCCCACAGTATTGCTTTGGCCAAAACGTACTTCAGCGGCTTAATCATCGCCGGAAAAATGCATGCCTCGGGCGTCGATGAACCGCTGATGAGCGAGGAAACCGCGAAAAGATTTATCGATGCAGGTACTGATGTTATTTTGGCGCCGGCCGTTGGATCGATTCCGGGATTTTATGAGGCTGCTTTGAAGGCGGTGGTGCAGGTGGTTCATCGCGCTGGCGGACTGGTCATGAGTGCGATCGGGACGAGTCAGGAAGGCAGCGGCAGCCGTGTGCTTCAGGAGATGGCTATTCGCAATAAAATCTGCGGCGTGGACATGCAACATGTTGGTGATTCCGCGTGGGGGTTTGAGTCGCCAGTTGACAATCTGTACGCCGTCAGCAAGGCCATTCTCGGGGAACGGCATACGATCCAACGCATGGCAAGGTCGATTAATCGTTAGGATTGACGAACCTTTTTATCGTGAAAAAACGCAACATCTGACTTTTGTGCCCGGAAGTTTGATGCGGATTGAGAGAAGATTTCCGCCAATATAAGACTGGCCGAGCTGTTTGATTCTTCTTTTTGTCATTAAATTGTACACTATAGGTAACGCAAAACAGCCACTCCAATGCGAAGGCTGGGGTGACGCGATGACAGAAAGGCCGTGAGAAAATGCACGAAGATCTGGGTAGTTATGCATATGTTCAGCGTGTTTACAATGCCAATATGCGTCTGGCTGATTATCGGTTGCCGGCAACGGCTAAAGACGGCACCGTTAAGTTTTTTGATGATGGCTTGATTAAGCTGACGATGCAGATCGCCAATGGACGTGTGACCAAGATTACGATTGTGACCACCAATCCGCGTTCCTCGGCGTACATGCAGGTTTTTGAAGGCTTTGAGTTTGGCTTTGATGCTGTCAGCACGTGGATTCAAAATTACGAGGAGACCACGCGAACCCATGGCCCTTCTAAAGGGATTGTGAAGGGTATTCTGGCTGATTACAACACGACTGCCGATAATGTCTTGACGGTCAGCTTGACGCGCGTTGCAGGCACGGCACCGGAATGACTTTTGGATGCATCAATAACAGGTGCGTTCGGAGATGAGCGTCAAGAACACCGCGAGCTTTGTTATTGAAATCATTTTGTGATCATGCTAGGTTAAGGCGTGCGAACGGATTGATGCTGATTTTGATCGCAAGCAGTTGATAAAAACTTTTTTAGTGTCTGAATTAGTCAGAAACGACCGTGTTTTTTATATGCTGTTTTCAGTGCGGCATGTTTTTGTAACGGGAAGGAAGAAAAAACATGAAAATAACATTTATTGGTGTCGGCGATATGGGGAGTCACATGGTACCGCATCTGGCAAAAGCCGGTTATGACGTGGTGATCTGGGATAAAGTTCCCGCCAAGATGGCAGCTTTGACAGGAGAGCACGTGACGGCGGCAAAATCGTTGGAAGACGCGGTAACCGCGTCGAAAGTCGTGATCACGTCGGTCATGTCCGATGATGTGCCAGCGTTGCATATCGGTACCCCTGAGCAGCCCGGAATTGTTCATTATCTGCAGCCCGGCAGCACGCTTATCGTGACGTCCACGCTGGATCCGCGTAAGATTACGGCCATTCAGGCGGTCATGCCGGCAAACACCAAACTCCTTGACGTGCCAATGATTGGCGGCGTGAAATATGCCCGTGAAGCTGGCCTGGTACTGATCGCGGCTGGAGACAAGCAAGCGGTTGACGCGGTGCTTCCGGTCCTGAAAACGTTCGGCACCGTTAAATATGTTGGTGAGCAAGGTAATGGCGCCAAGCTTAAACTGATCACGAATGTCGCGATCATGGCGGCAGAAGCAGGGATTCGCGAAACGCTGGATCTTGCCGATGCGTATGGCATTGACTACGCCACGACCTTGGACTTATTACAAATGGGCCCACTTAAGCCAGTCGTCATTCGCGCTTTAGACGAAAGTAACCCGCGGCCGCTTAAAGATTCCGTAGCTGATGAAGTCGAGCTGGACAATGCAACCAAGGATTTTGTCGACTTACCAATCGCCAGTGCAGCAATGCGGCGGCTACAAAAAGCCGTTGATTCTGTCGTCGGCGAAGCGCAGTTTATTGATATCACGAACAAGAAAACGGAGTTGCCTGACGCGTCGCAAAAATGACATTGCATAGTATAAAAATGGATCGATTCACGGCGATGAAGGCTGTGATCGGTCTATTTTTATGGCCAAAAGGTGTTTCACGTGGAACCAATGTAGTTTCTCTGAATAAACACAGTGGTTAGCGTTCTTGAAGGGATTGTTTATTTTCTCGCGAGCAATACTATAAAACCAGAAAGATTGCGGTCGAAATCCTGGCTTGCTATACTGAAAAAATCCGGTACGGGATGACATGAGCAAAATAAGTCGGGCTCAGTAAAGGTTTCGCATAGACATATACTTGGCGGTGGAAAAATGATTAAGGTTGCAGTTTGTGACGACGCGCCTGAAATAACGGGGAACATCGAAGAAACGCTGAGAGTATTCGATTCAGCGCTATTTGATGTTGCGGTATTCTTTAGTGCTGACGCGTTAATTTCATCACTGCAAAAACAGCGTTATGACTTTTTTATTTTAGATATTGAATTGCCGACCTCTTCAGGAATCGATATTGCTAAGGCTATCAGAGAACAAGACTTAAATGTCCCAATTGTCTTTCTCACCAATTATGTGGAATATATGGAAGATGTTTTCCAAGTGCAAACCTTCGACTATATTCTCAAGCCTATAACTAAAGAGAAGATCTTTCCCGTCCTTAGAAAAGTAGTTAAATATTTGGAATTGGATGATGAGTATTTCTCGTTTTCACACAGGAAGAAGACATATCGTTTAAAACTTTCTGATATTATCTGTTTTGAAAAGCAGAGACGTAATGTTATCATTCATGACAAGAAACAGCAATATCAGGTGATTATGTCGACGTCGGAGCTGCTGGGAAAGTTAAATGATAACTTTGTTCAAGTGCATACGTCCTATGTTATCAACACTAAGTTTATTAAAGAAATTGGCGCTGGCTATATCATTTTGTCTGAAACTTCAACATCCGTGGAAGTCCCCGTCAGTAGGAAATTTCGCAACATCGCAAGGGAAAAAATCATCATGCAAATGAGGAGTAAGTTATGATCGATGCTGTTATTAGGATGTGCAGTTTTCTAATCTACGTGTTTCTTTTGAGCTTCTTTTTTGCAAGTTGGTCGGTTTCCGAAAGGTGATCACTTATCTGGATGATGACATTGGCAGGTTTGGCGGCGATTGTTGCGGTAACCTCGTATGTTGCTCCGTCTAGTGTCGAACCCTTCATCAATCTCGTTGTCACACTAATTGCAATCTAGGGATTTTGGGCTATTATCTTAGATAGCTTGATTCAAGAAAAAACAAACGTTTCTTTTGCGAAATGGTGAGATCGCTTAACACGGCTTAACTACGCATAAAATGTGATAAGTGCCGTATGGATTTTTTGCAAGCTTTAGTATACCGTTAAGCAAGTATTACCTGATGTCAGTATGAGATTAAGAGGCATCTAAAGTCCCACTCAACAAAATGGAAGTTCTTTTGTTTAATGTACCCAATATTTAATTGTGAACAGGCCGAATGGCAGCGGGATGCCACCGTGTCTTTAGCTCATGTATAGAAAATGGCTGGAGAAAGGAATTACAATATATGGATGTCTATATGCCTTTCATTGGCATGGTTTTTATCTGGCTACTATCGTCTGCAATTGTTTCAATTAGTAGGGGAAAACAAAAAAGTGCATTGCTGCGAGAAGAAAAATATACAAGTGAAAGTTATTTAGAAGCTAGGAAGCAAATGCAAAGATTTACCACAGATGAGTCAAATCATCTCTTTAATCATATTTACAACATTGTTATTGTCTGGTACTTTTTCATCGTTGTATTCTCATTAGGTGCGATAACGACCAATTTTTCAAGTGCTCCAGTTATCTACCTAATTGATACAATTTTCTTCTTCTTTTTTGCTTTTTTTAACTTTGGTGCATCCTATTATACACAACAGATAAGAAGAAAAATGAATAGCGGATTGCCGGAACTTACCTTTGTAGCGAAAGCGCTAATTTTAATTTTTCGAGACTTTGGCACTGCATTAATATTTTTGATTTCTTACTTGAGGGCATAGTTTGCTATAAAAGTGTAAGGCACATTTCAATTAGACATCTACGGGAAAATATTGACGTTTATACTTCCGAATGGTTTACACTTTTAGATCTTGGTCAATTGAAATGATTATACCACCAACATGAATTAGCATTTTTAGAAGTACTGTTGGCATATATGCAGAAAATCATATACCTTGAATGATTTAGGGAGGAAAAATCCTAGATTGCATAATTAAAGTTACCACCCAGAAAATGTGAAAAAAGACCTGTCCGTTCTTGCTAAAATGGTGTTTGCATAACATACCATCTAGAGAGAAGGACAGGTCCCATGGCCATTATAACCTTAATTGAACGATCTCAGATAGAACTGATGCAACACCACACGATTCAATACATCGCCGCGACCTTAGGCCGCTCTCGTATTTCTATTAGGCATGAGCTTCACCGTTGCCCTGAAGGTGATTACTGCGCCATTATAGCTCAGGATCATGCCGATACTTGTCGGCATCGTTGTGGTCGGCACTCGATTTTAACGCCTAAGTTGAAGCGGATGGTAACTGAGAAGCTAAACCTGGGTTGGTCCCCTGAAATGGTCGGTTATGCCGTTCACTGTGCGCCACACACGATTTACCACTGGATTTATCAAAGACAAGTCGATTTTCAGCCAAGCCAACTCTTTGATCACGGTAAACGTCATAAAAGAAGACAAGACCTTCGGTCGCGCTATAACCAAGCAGTAGGCACCTCAATTGAGATTCGCAGTGAGTCAGCTAATCGGCGAACCGAAAAAGGACATTTAGAGATGGATACAGTTCGCGGTGGTCGCGGGTCAAAGGCTGCTGTTTTGACCATTGTCGATCGGGTGACACGTTTAATGGCGACAACTAAGCTTGAAAACTTATCACAAAATGCTGTTCTCAAGGGATTTGCAAGACTGATGGTGGACTTTCCGGGTCCGGTTCGATCAGTGACGGTTGATCACGGTAAAGAGTTTTCCTGCGATCAGGCGCTTACAAAGCGCTATCGGATACCGGTTTACTTTTGCCACGCCTATCACCCGAATGAACGGGGCACAAATGAACGGTTCAATCGAGAACTTCACTACTATTTCCCGAAGGGAACACAGTTTGATCAGGTTTCAGAGGCCAATATTCAACGAGCCACAGCGCTTATCAATAACAAACCCAGAAAATGTCTCCGTTGGCAAACCCCAGTTCAAGCAGTGAGCAAGCCTCTTTCTAGGTGGTAACTTTATTATTGCAATCTAGGCATCAATATGCTATAGCTTTAGTAGAAGAATGGTACCACTTTTTTTTCATTTTCACACAAACATTGTCATTAATCCTAATATTTTAAATAAGGGGGGGGAAAACATGAATTTGCGCAGCGTAAAATTTATGTTTAAAGTATTTTTGACGAGTTTTTGTCTTACGTTTTTATTTGGCGGTGGAAAGGTATTAGCAGATACCAACTCTAGTTATACTGGGCACAACTCATGGGATCAATTGACAACTTCAAATGGAATTTGTGCTGGCATTTATTCAAAAAAAGATGCGAAGCTGATTCGTCTCCAACACCACATTTTTTCACATGAAAAAGATGGTAGTACAACACCTAACTATCTTTATGACGCCTATTTTGGCTACCAAGTTAACAATAACAAAACTGTTTGGTTGAATAATCTTGCAGTTGATCAAGCAGAATATATTAATGGCACTAATATCATTCATTCGGTCCAACACCATGATCAGCTTACTTTTGACAGCTATTACTTCACACCATTTTCCGGCACGGATGATGGCAGTTCCTCAATCATGTATATGTTGGTCAAGGTGACTAATAATGGTCCGACTCGAAATGTTTCATTATTTTCACAGCAGAACTTGCATCTTGGTACAGACTACGCGACAAAGGACGAAGAGACAAGCTATAATTCGTCTAACAACTATATTAAAGAATTCAACGCTCAAACTGGCAGCTTTGCGATTTATAAGAACCTGAATTCACAAAATCAGCTCTATCAAACTGGTAACCAAAATCAGACACCAGTCAACTATTTGCAGAGCAACAGTAACTTGAATAATTCTATTCAGAGCAAGGGTGATGACCTAGTCAATGGGTTTGAGAACAAAAATATTCAAATTTCAGCTGGTCAGAGTCAATGGTTTGGGGTTGAAATTGGTCTGCGAGAAGACGGTAATGAAAATCAATTAAGTCAAACGGTCGATAGTAATGCTCAAACATCTTTGCAGGGATCGCCGGCCGCAATTTTGCAGCAGGAAGAAAATTGGTGGCAAAATTGGCACGCTAAAGAACGGATGCCTAAAGGACTAAACTCGCAAGAAACTCAGACTTATCGCCAGTCAACTGCTGTCTTGAAAATGTCGCAGGTTAGAGAAAAGAGCGAAGGTTATGGTCAGGTTCTAGCCAGTTTAATTCCAGGCGAATGGAGCATTGCTTGGGTTCGCGATGGTTCTTACTCGATTAAAGCCTTAATTGACTCGGGGCATTACCAAGAAGCCAAGGAAGCCTTGAACTTTTTCTTGAATGCTAAGACGAAGCAAAACAGCGATGGGACGAATTACTTCCAGAAAAATTATATTGAAAGTAATAATACTTCAGCTCCAATTTATGGACTGAACACTAAATTGAGTTCAAACTATCTTTTGTCAGTCTGTCGCTATTTTGGTGATGGCAGCGAGGACTCTGATTATAATGACAATGGTCCGAACATTGAATTTGACGGTTGGGGCTTAGTCCTATGGGTTTTAGATGATTATATTAATCAGACGCATGACTATAGTTTCCTTTTGAACAATCAACAGGTGCTGACAGCTCAACAATGGATTAGCCGCAAACAACAAATTGTTGATAGTGCAAATCAAGGATTGACGACAGCTAAACAGACCACTGTAACCGCTAAGAACACCTATCAGACTGCCAAAGCTAAAGAAGAGCAAGTTAAGCAGACGACCAAAACAACGATTAATACAGCAAAGGGTTGGATCAAACGCAAACAAGGAATTGTTAAAGCTGCCAAACAAACTTTACGACACGCAAAAACTGCCCAGGACAAACAAAAAGCTCAGGCTTGGTTAACTGCTAAACAAGCAGAGTTAACTAAAGAACTCAACAAGCAAAACCAAGTGATTGCCCAAGCCCAGCAACAGCTAACTACAGCTAAGGACCAGGTCAAGACTGCCAAGTCGGCTTTAGTCAATGCAAATGCTCAGCAGCAAACTGCTAGCAACTGGCTTAAGGTTAAGCAAGCCGAATTGACCAAAGAAAAGGCTAAGCAAGAGCCAATCATTCAAGAAAATATTAAAAGTACTAATTGGTATAAGATCACAACTCAAGATGCTGATTTGCTGATCGAATTGGCCAATAAGCAAAATGGTTTAATTCAGCCAGATTCTTCAATTTGGGAAGAACATTGGACGCCATATTCTGTTTTGAAAAATGCTCCAGCCAGACAACAATTTGCTTTCACTGACATTACGGCTTGGTCAGGTCTACAATCAGCTGCCGATATGGCGCAAAAACTTGGTTTTAACGATTCCTATCAAAAGTATAGCCAAGCTGCAGCCAAGCTGAAAACCAGCATTTTGAAGAACCTGATTACCACAGAAGATGGCCAACAAATTATTGCTTCATCGATAGAACGCAAAGGTGATAGTCAACATGAAAATGATGGTTCAACGGTTGAGGCCATCAATCAGGGCTTGGTTCCCTCGAATTCATCGTTAGCTCAAGGAATGATTGCCAGTTACAACAAATATCTGCGAATCAAAACTGGCAGCACCCCAGGATTTATGCGTGATCAAGACGGTGATTTGTATGATTCGCGTGAATGGGGTTTTATTGATTTACGAATTGCCGGCGCATTGGCTAAAATGGGCGATCGTTCAGAATCCAAAACGTTGATTGACTGGATGACCAGCCAAGCTCAGAACAATTATTACCTAATTCCAGAATTACTAGATTACACTAACCAAGACTATGCCGGTTCAGTTCCAATGGGCGGCTTCGGTTCAGGTTCATATATTCTAGCGCTCAACGATTACTACAACAAGTAAGTTCAATAGCAAAAAATCAGTCGATAGTATTTTCACCACTGGAATGACTTGAGTATTATCTTATGATAATGATCAATTATCTTTTAATGGCAGCCTAACATTGTACGTGGAGCTGAATGGGCATTTGAGTTGTATCAAAACGCTCGCAAATGAAGAACTATATCAACTGCTAGTTCCCATTACAGTCCGGATGATGTATAGTGAACTAACTTACAATATTGTCAATTTTTTATAGTTGCCATCAAGATGTATTGGTGGAGCATGGAGATGTACCATAAGTCCTTCAAATTCGGCTCTACGTCAACTGGTGTTGAAGAATAAATTTATCATTTGAGGCGGTTCTCCATTTGGGGAGCCGTCTTTGTCATGTTATGCCGTGATTTGGTAGATTCGTTTGAAGAAGTTCAGCTGATTCTTGAAGCCAAAACAGGATCGTTTGAGTGACTTGATGAGGCGGTTAACCCCTTCGATCGGACCGTTGGAATAAGGGCTGGTGACAGCGGCGAGAACAGCGACTTTGTGTCGCTTAAGCGTCGCGATCGTCATGTCCATTGCCGTACCGTTTGGCTCGTAAGTAGCTAACAGGTTTGCCAGTTCCGCGGGATGTTTCTTCACCATCAAAGCATCATGAAGCGCTAAGTAGGTCTCGTAGGTTTGCTTGAGCTTGGGCTCAGTATCAAGTGCGATATCGATGGCCTCCTGTTGCGTGACGTCTTCATTCAAACCAAACAGGAACTGTTTGTGTTTAGCGTCAGGCGCAGTTTGATGAAAAAGCCGCCAGTTTGTCTTCATGATCTTATAAGGACGGCTGTGCTTGTCATCAAGCTGTTTGAGCGCTTGGACGCGTACCTGATCAAGGGCACGAGCCGCAAGTTGAATGATATGGAACCGATCAATGACGACTTGGGCCTTGGGGAAAACCTCATGAATAATCGTCTGATAAGCTGCATTCATGTCCATGGTGACCGTCTGGACCCGAGTGCGTTCAGCGAGTGAATAATGAGCGATGAAGAAGTTTTTAATCGTGCGGTTGAATCGGTCACCAAGCAAGGCAATCAGACGATGTGAATCGGCATCAAGACAGATAAACGACATCATGCCATGAGTGGAACGGAACTCATCAAAGCAGAGTCGCGTGGGTAGCCGGCGAGCCGGTCGGAGTTTGAGATTTTGGTCAATGATCCGTTGAACCGAGGAGGCTGAGATTCCGATAATACGGGCGATGGTTTTGACTGGCAACCGTTCATGCGCTAACTTCATGATTCGTTCTGTCATGTGAGCGGCGATCGTGTGGTTGGGTTGCACGAGTGGCGTCTTGGCACTGACTGTGTGGTAACAGTTATGACAGCGCCATCGTTGCTTGTGCAAGTCAATGACTGTCGGCATTTCAACCCCGTTGAGGACGCGCACGTGGGCCGTGTAAAACCCGTTAGGGTGCAAGGCCTCAAAGCCACACAGTGGGCACCGGGTTAACCGGTAAGTCAGCTCGGCATCAATCACATGATACTGGCGGCGACGTACCCCGTTGCCGCGATATTCATGACGAACAAAGGCTACTTTGATATTATGGTCTGGTATTCCAAGGGCGGACAGTGTAGGATCGTATTGGGACATTTACTCATAACCTCGCTTGCTTTTGGTTTCGACGCTAACAAGCATAGCATGGACACTGAGTAGGTGTCTTTTTGCGTTATCCAAAAAGGGCCTATACGTTCAGTGTTGATTATTTCTCAACACCAGAAAGTGTAGACCCATAAAATCCCTTTCCCTCTTTTTAATGTCCTCATGGTAACGCGGCTTAGTTGCGAACAGGTAACAGAAGCGTAGCGTTTTGGTAACTTTTTTAATAACTTGAGAAAAATGGTGTGAAATGTTACCAGTCGCCTCACGTCTGACTTACGGAAAATTAGTAGAATCAATCGCAAGTTAATGGGGAATATGGTACATTAAATCCAGCAAAAATTAATATCTGAAGGAGCTGAAGCAAGCATTGTTACACTTTTTGGGTCAATTGTACGGACCGTTCTTTGATCTCCATAATTGGGAAACCGTGATTACCTCAGGCGACGATTGGCTGATTATCTTTTCATTGGTCTTAATTGAGTGCCTTTTGTCAGTTGATAATGCCGTGGTTCTAGCCGCGCAAACGCAGTCACTACCTACTCGTGAACAGCAGGAAAAGTCATTGTTTTATGGTATTTGGGGGGCTTACTTTTTCCGGTTTGTTATCATTGGATTGGGAACGTATTTGATTCATTTCTGGGAAATTAAAGTCATTGGTGCATTATACCTATTGTACTTGGTCTTTCAATTCTTTACCCGGACGCGAGTCAAGCATACCCGTAAGTTAGCTTCAGAAAAGAAACATCGATGGTTGCCCTTGTTTTGGGCCGTCGTGCTTCAAATTGAAATGATGGATATTATTTTCTCGGTGGATTCAGTCTTAGCAGCGTTAGCTATTTCGTCTAATCCAGTCATTGTGCTAATCGGGGGACTGATTGGGATTCTGGCCATGCGGGGAGTCGCCGAAGTTATTATGCGCCTCATGCAGAAGATTCCGGAGTTGGAACCAATGGCCTACATCTTAATTGCCTTGATTGCTGTGAAGCTCTTTATTTCAATTCCAGCGATTGATATTGAGATTCCAGCCACCTTGTTTGGGTTGCTGGTAGTGGGAGCGATTATTGTGACGTTGATTATTCACGTGATCCGCCGGCGCACAACAACTAAAAAAAATTAAACTGATGGACTACGAGTTGTTCGTAGGGTAGATTGCAAATTTAATCCGAATTTTTGGACAAATTTATCAGCATAACCTGATACGGTGTTTGCCAGTCGAGTATTTTAAGCGGTCGCTGGTTAATTTGGAGTAACGTCGTCGTTAAATCTTGAGCACTAATGTGCTCAAAACGAGTCCCTTTAGGATAAAAATAACGTAAATTCCGATTAAAGCGTTCATTACTACCACGTTCAGCTGGAGTATAAGCATGGCAATAATAGGTCTTAATACCATATTGTGATTCAAGTGATACTAGCCCACTAAACTCAGTGCCACGGTCCACAGTAAAGCTGTGCACCGGACCATTAAAAGTGGTTAGGAACTTAGTTAGTGCTTCATTAACAGTCGCTGTCGTCCGATCTTTTAACCGGTATGCCCAAGGGAACCGTGATTTGCGATCGATTAAAGTTAATAAAACTTCCTTACTATGCCCACGAGGACCAACGACTGTATCTAGTTCAAAATCGCCGATGCGCTTACGTTGATTAATCATCATGGGACGCTGTTCAATTGATCGCCCCAAAGATTGATTATATTTGGATCGATGGTCAACGTGGATTGAAGTCAATATTTGAGACAGATTTTAAGAGACATTCAGAACCGCGTTTACCTTCCACAGCTCAAATAAATCATTAATCGCGATTAATAACTTATTTGAACCCTGGAAAGCATTAAATCAGGCGGCCATTTGGCTCGTAAGTGTTGCAATTTCAACTTGTAAGGGGGTCTGGTAGCCCAGTGAACTATGAATTCTCTTCCTATTGTAAAAAGCATGCACATATTCAAAAAGGACGGCAGCGGCAGTTTCATAATCTTCAAAGACCGGCACTGGATAAACACATTCCTTTTTGAGGGAAGCGTGAAAGGATTCCATTGGCGCATTATCATACGGACAACCCTTACGGCTGTATGAGTGGCGGATATGTAGCTCAGTTAAACGTTGATTGTAATCATCGCTGGTATACTGTGATCCTAAATCCGTATGGATAATCAGGTCCCCAGTAATGGTTCGATTTTTAACCGCGCTTTCAAGGGTCTTTAAGACTAAATCAGTATCCATCTTTTTTGAGAACGAATAGCCGATAATCCGTCGTGAGTGCAGGTCCATGATGGTTGATAAGTAACACTAGCCATTACGCTTCGTTTGAATATAGGTCATATCAGCGGTCCATTTTTGATTTAAACCAGTGGTCGAGAAATCCTGCTTAAGCAAGTTGGGACGCTGTTCAACCTTGGTTTTGGAAGCCGAAGCCGCTTTCCACTTATTGACGGTAACGGAGTGGATATCCAGTTCCTTCATGAGCCGGGAAATCCGTCGTGGACTGCACCGAAGCTGCAGTGGTTGAAGTTCCAGATTCAATTCATGGTGGATCTTCATAACACCGTATCGCTGCTTAAATTCCGCAAAGATCCGCAGAATCCGTTGTTTCAAGCCCGCATCTTCGGCCCGGCGTTTTGAAGGTTTGGGGGATCGATAACGATAATACTGAGCTCTGGAAACACCGAGGATTCGGCACATCTTGGTTACCTGGTGGTGATGGCTTTCTTGGTGAATGTAATCAAAGATATTGGTTACTTCTGCGCAAGAAAGCCTAGGGCTTTTTTTAGGATTTCGTTCTCCTCAGACAGCGAAGCCAGTCGCTTTTCCATCGCTTTGATTTCGTCTGGCGATTTACCGGATTGAGTTTTGGCCTGGCCCTGGATCCACTTATGAACTGTTGAATAGCCAATGCCATATTCTCTGGCCATTTGGGCAGCTGATTCGCCTTGCTTATATAGGTTGATAATGTTTTGTTTGAATTCTTTGTCGTACGCGCATTTTAGAATCAAGTTAGCCACTGTCTCAAAATTTTTTGGACAATAAAAAACATCAAGAACAGATATCCTGTATCATTGAAGTTCCTACACAAACAATGGAAGAGGATATTGTCTTGATGCAGAAACAGGATAGCACACACCGCCAAAAAGGTCAGCACTTAACATCACTCGAGCGCGGAAAAGTGGCCGGATTCCGCCAAGCTGGGAAGTCCAATCGTTGGATTGCTGCTGAAATTGGCGTCTGCCCGCAGACCATTAATAATGAAATCAAGCGAGGTACAGTAGATCAGGTCAAGAAGAGTAATGGCAAGCGCGTCTACCATCGACAATACCTGCCAGAGGCTGCTCAGGCACGTTACGAGACTGCACGCTTGAGCTGCCATCGTCCTGACAAGTTCGCCAGCGTACAGGTCTTCTTAGCCTGGTACGTACAGCGAGCTAAGCAGGACAAATGGTCGCCGGATGCTTCAATCGGCTATGCCAAGCGACACAAGCTGTTTACTCCTGAAGAGCTTGTTTGTGCCTCGACTTTGTACCAGTACATTGACGACCAACGCCTAGAGATTCGAAATATCGACCTGTTGGAGAAGACTAAGCGGAAGACCTCTCACCAGCACCACACCAAGGCTAAGCGCCTGGCTGGCCGCAGTATCGAGGAACGGCCTAAGGTCGTTGAACGACGCAGGCAGTTCGGTCACTGGGAGATGGATACCATTGTCGGTAAACGCAATGGCAAGGAGAGCGTCATCTTGACTCTGATTGAGCGCAAGACCCGTTGCCAACTTCTCCGCTTGATCGAAGGACGAGATGCAGACTCTGTGAGCTATGCATTGCGTGGAATCAAGCGCGAATGGGGAGCTTGCATCAAGACCATCACAGCCGACAACGGACCCGAGTTCACCGCCTTAAATACTGCTTTTGCTGGGACGGAAACTGAGATCTTCTACGCCCATCCTTACACGTCCTGCGACCGTGGCACCAACGAGGCACATAACCGGATGATTCGCCAGGACTTCCCTAAGGGCATGTCCCTAGATGACATTAGCCCTAGTCAAGTGCAGGCCACGCAAGACCGCTTGAATCAGTTGCCTCGCAAACAACAGGGCTACTGCACACCCCAGCAAAACTTTGAGGCCGAAGCTCGGCGCGTTCGCCGCATGGCCCAGTAGTCTCTCTAGCGCCACAACTTCTATTTGATAACGGCCTGTTCTGGGATTGTCCTCAACGACTGGCTAACTTGTTCTTGCAATTTACGTTAGCAATTTATTGTCAAACTGCTTAATAACCAGTGAGATTTTTGCAGAACGGCTGTCTCCTAATCTCCTAGACGCCTCAAGAGCATTATCAAGCAGATTGCCAATCAAAATAGCCAAAACATCGTTATCGACATTTATTTGTTCGGCAAGCAACACCTTGATGTCAAACCTAATCCCCGCCTTGTCAGCAAGGTCTCGCTTGTCGTTTAATAAATAATTTAGAACAACATCGCGTGTATAAAACTTTTGTTGCATATTCAGCCTATCTGTAGACTTTGAAAGATATCTTTTTGCGTCTCCAACACGCTTCTTCTCCAATAGCCCAAGCAATACGATATATTGATTTTTCAAATCATGACGCATTGCCGCAAGCTGATCTTGTGACTTTTTCAATTCAGTGAGATATTTTCTTTCAAAAGAAAGCTACTTGTTTTGTAATGTAATCTGATTGATTTGTCGTAAGTGTTTCGTCAAACTTCCGTATAAATATAGACCACAAAGGTTCATGTACAAAACGCCTACTGCAATCATTAATACAAAATAAGGTGAATGAACGGAAGTATTGATGTTCGCCATTAAAAAGCTGAATAGAACGCCTATCGAGACAAGCGGAATTGACGTTAAAGCCAGCAGTACCGGAAGTTTTAACGATTCCAGATACATTTGGCTCCGGAAAAACACCAACTTAAGTCCGAAAATCATTAAAACTTCCAGCATCATCGAAATGCTCGTCGTGGCAATCGCAAAAATGAATCTCTGAGGGCCATAAGATGCCGCTGTGATTGATCTGAAAACAGCTAAAGACAAAGCTTCGCTGATGAAATTAATGGCCAGCAAAATAATAAACCAAAAGAGCATATCCTTGATCGCCACTTCATACTGTGTTGCGATTGTTGTCATTGCCTAGATTGCAATAATAAAGTTACCACCTAGAAAGAGGCTTGCTCACTGCTTGAACTGGGGTTTGCCAACGGAGACATTTTCTAGGTTTGTTATTGATAAGCGCTGTGGCTTGTTGAATATCGGTCTCTGAAACCTGATCAAAGTGTGTTCCCTTCGGGAAATAGTAGCGAAGTTCTCGATTGAACCGTTCATTTGTGCCCCGTTCATTCGGGTGATAGGCGTGGCAAAAGTAAACCGGTATCCGATAGCGCTTTGTAAGCGCCTGATCGCAGGAAAACTCTTTACCGTGATCAACCATCACTGATCGAACCGGACCCGGAAAGTCCACCATCAGTCTTGCAAATCCCTTGAGAACAGCATTTTGTGATAAGTTTTCAAGCTTAGTTGTCGCCATTAAACGTGTCACCCGATCGACAATGGTCAAAACAGCAGCCTTTGACCCGCGACCACCGCGAACTGTATCCATCTCTAAATGTCCTTTTTCGGTTCGCCGATTAGCTGACTCACTGCGAATCTCAATTGAGGTGCCTACTGCTTGGTTATAGCGCGACCGAAGGTCTTGTCTTCTTTTATGACGTTTACCGTGATCAAAGAGTTGGCTTGGCTGAAAATCGACTTGTCTTTGATAAATCCAGTGGTAAATCGTGTGTGGCGCACAGTGAACGGCATAACCGACCATTTCAGGGGACCAACCCAGGTTTAGCTTCTCAGTTACCATCCGCTTCAACTTAGGCGTTAAAATCGAGTGCCGACCACAACGATGCCGACAAGTATCGGCATGATCCTGAGCTATAATGGCGCAGTAATCACCTTCAGGGCAACGGTGAAGCTCATGCCTAATAGAAATACGAGAGCGGCCTAAGGTCGCGGCGATGTATTGAATCGTGTGGTGTTGCATCAGTTCTATCTGAGATCGTTCAATTAAGGTTATAATGGCCATGGGACCTGTCCTTCTCTCTAGATGGTATGTTATGCAAACACCATTTTAGCAAGAACGGACAGGTCTTTTTTCACATTTTCTGGGTGGTAACTTTAATTATGCAATCTAGGGACCAGTTACTTGTGTTTATGCAACAACATCGGCTGACGAGTATTGATTACGCAACTTATGATCGGGCGCGACGGTTATATGACCACGATCCGGTACGACAACGTGAATGGATTGAGATCTTAGCAGAAAGCAAGACCGATCAACGAATCGTCGTACGACATGGGGTATTAGGATCAAGTGTGAAGGCGGTGAGTTTGTGTGCTTAAACAGACAAAAGTCCCTTTTGTTAATGGTGTGGGGAAGACTCTACCACATTTGGAAAAGGGCGTGCGTTATACTTTTGTTGATCATGGGTATTACATGACGGCTTTAAGACCAGGAGAAACTGAGGAGCTTAAACCGGAATTACCAGAGCAGGAATGGGCGTATCGCCAACAACATCCAGTTAAGGAATGGCGAATAGGAGGCAATCATCATGCGATTCTATGAGTTTAGAACTGAAGATCATGATTATTATGCATTGATTTCAGCTAATAGCCCAGAAGAAGCCATTGTAATTTACAAAGGGGAAATTGACAACGCTTTTGATGAATTAAATCCTCATGAAGTTTCTCTGACGCGTGCAGCCGATATAACGCTTGAAGCGCATGACTTAGCAGACTTTCGTGATGCTTTAATTGAAAAAGAAAAGCAAACCTTACAACAGGAAGTAGCGCCAAGAGTCCTTGTCATTGATAGCAATTTGCTATAACCACGCATAAGAAGAGGCCAAATAGGAGGCTGAAACAAATGAAAATGATGGTAAAAACGGGTGGAATCATTTTAGTGTCAGGGTTACTTTTAGCCGGATGTGGGTGTCAAACGTTTACCATCTCCACAGAGTCCTGACTGTTACCTAATGCAGTCGGGACTTTTTCGTTGCTGTAAAGGCACAAATGGCTTTAATATGATCAAAAGGAGGCGTGCACAATGCTTACAACAGTTTGGAATTTACTAACGATTGTTTTAGTATTGATCATCATTTGGTTAACCCGTAAGCAGAAAGTCACCACGCGATTGGGGCGGTACAATCGAACTTTTATGATCATTGTTGCGGTGATCCAAATTATTCTGATCATTGTGGGAATGCTGATTATGAAGGATTCAATTTCACTGCAAGCTGCATCATTTATTTGTAGCTTATTGCTACTGATAAGCCTTTTGCTCGACTATAAAATGCACTAATTAACAGCAAAAAAGTGCCATCACTTTCTTGGTTCACACAAGAAAAGTGATGGCACTTTTTGAATGGAGGAAAAATGACCGTCAACAAAAATAATCAACGTTACCAAATCACCTTAACGCCAGAAGAGAAGCAGCAGCTTAAAGCACTTTGTCAGGTTACTAAGGAACGCCCCTCAACATTGGTGCGCCGGTTGATTGCTACTGAGAAAAGACTTTATGATTCAGGCTTTTTACCGTCCTACAATTCAAAAATTGAAAAGTGAGGAGAGATTAAGGTGTTGTGGCTGATTCTCAAATGCAGTTTCTGGATATTACTAGGCTTTATCTTTTTGTGTGAGCTTGCAACTATTCGGATTAGCGGATTGTGTTCTCGTGAAGAGGAACGACAGGAAGCTCTTGAAAAGCATCTTCAACAAGCAAAAAGCGCGCCCTAGGGCGCGCTTTTTATTAGGTATTAACGTACCTCCATTTTACCAAAGTTGTGCTCTGCTACGCAATTTAATGGTGTGTCACTGGACAACAAATGCCGCTACTGGGAAACGTGGTTCGATTCCACGAAGCGGCCTTGGCTAATGCCAAAATAATGAACGCCAAATGCCAGCTAATTGCAGGTGTTTTTTGCGTTAAAGAAAGGAGACTGAACATGGCTGAACCTGTAGGTATTTGGTTACATGATCGCAATTTGAAGTTGATTTCGAAAGATCATGATGCTCTTTCTTATCGAGTCCGAGCTTCATGGGTTAAGGATCATGCTGATTATCCAATTAAGCCTGGTATGACGGTGGTGATTGGCAATATTAAGCCGCCTAACCAGCTGAAAAATGTTTTGGTTCTAAAGGTGGTGTCAGCTGAATTAAAAAAAGACGGCAGTCTAGTGATTAGCGGAGAACGCATTAAGTCCGTCCCCAAAAACTTGATATAAGAGGTGATCATATGTTCAATTTGGTTCTTCAAACAAAAGACATCAAGGAAGCTAAGCGGCACAATGGTCTTCTTGAAATCAGATTCCCCCCCCAAAAGGAGAAGGCATTGATGTTGAAGTTGCGTCATGCGGTGCTAAGCATCGAGACTGGTTGGCCTATTCTGCCAGATACAACTTGTATTGGTGAGATCGTGCGGGTGTTACCAAGCAAAGAGCGCGTGATCGTGGCTTATGTTCGCCCGCAAAACGGTTTTCAGCGATTTGTTGAGTCGCATTAAAAATAAGGAGATGTCGTTATGGCAATTAGTAAGGCACAAATGAACAATCAGAAACAAATGCTAACGGAGATTTTGAAACAACAAAATCTCGCATATGAAGACTGGCTTTACCAAAGAATGACTGATGAGATTGAGAGCCATCGAAAACTGATTCTACAGGCACTCAAGAATCTCAATATGAAAGAAGGACATTAATATGCAAGGAAAAGTCATCGCTTTATTGAGCGCTATTTTAGGTTTTATTATTGCCATTGCCGGCGGCTATGCGGCAGTCAAGTTTGGCTTAATGGGTATTGCTCACATGACCAAGGATCAACAGAAAATCCGCGAGGCGCGTGATGGTATGACCAATGTTGCTATTGGGCTGATTGTAGTTATTTTCGCTTCTGCCGCAGTTGCTTGGTTACAAGGCTTGGCAGGTTAATTCGGTCTGAATAAGCCTCACTCTAAAAGAAAGGAGAAGGCCGTGTACGCTAAATTTGAATGTTCAAGAAAGTTGCGTCAATTTCTAAAGAAAAAGAGACAACTGTCTTTATCCGAAGCCGAAAAGATGATTAGTGCGGCTGACGATTATGCGATTCAACATCACTTCAAGGAAGATGTGAACTTCAAAATTATTGGTCAGGACGGCATTGAGTATGAAGATAATCTTTCAATTGGCACAGGACAAGGCTGGCTGCATAACCTTCTCTTGATTCTAGATCATGCCTACCAAACCGTCTTGAGTGATCAATCGCCTGAAGCATTTAAAGCATTTTCCGACCGAGTTAGACAGGAACTAACGATTGAGGAACAGCCAAAAGCAGTCCAAGAAACCTTGCCAGTAGTTGCTCGTCAAGAAAAGGCTCATCATCTCAAACCAATTGTCTCCAAAGAGGAAGAAGCAGTACGTAAAGCGGAAAGCTCAGCGCCAGCTGCTGCAAAGCAAAAACCGCAAAAATCAAAGCCAGTCCCGTTACGGCGGCAGGCAAGAAAGAAACCAATGTGGCAATTTCCACAATTGAAGCAGCCAAAAATAAGGTTATCTGCACAAATTATAAAGCGCTTTGTGCTAGCAGCAGCAACGATTCTAGTCGTTGCTATTTTTATGCTCTTCTTGATGAGACCAAAGCCAGTTCCAAGCTATCAAACACTCATTCAGAATGCTTCTTACGTTCAAGCCGCCAAGCTCTATCCCAGTAAGCATCGTGATATTGAAGCTAGGTTAGTCAAGGATAATGATGAAAAATCGCTAGCTGCGTTTGTTCAAAAGTACCCATCAAATAATGGCCGTTTTGATTTGGCCTATATGCAGAAGAAGTTCTCAACGGTCATTTCGGTAAGCCAAGATGCAGATCTAACGGCAGTTAGAAAGGTAAAACTGGCTATCAGCTATATTTACCAGAATCAACCAGAGAATGCTTTAACCATCAATTCAGAAATTAAGAGTCAACAGCTGCAACAGCTGATCTTTCTCGCGTTGATTCATGAAGGAAAGTTGGATCAAGCAGCGACGCTTGCGAAATCCATGAACAATAAAGATGCCGACAAAGTGCTTGAAGTTGGTAAGACCTATCAGGCTGCCTATGAGAAGGCTAAAGCGGACGCAAATAATCCAAAACTCTCTGAAACAGATCGGAAACAAGCACTCAAAGATCAGCACAACTGGTTGGCACTCAGAAAATCATTAGGAGGGAAGAGTCCCTATGAAGAATCAACAAACGAATAATAAGAAACGTCATATCATCATCACAGCAACAGCCGTTGCGCTATTAGGAGCTGGTGGCCTTTGGGCTGCCACACAAGCACATAGTAATCAACAGGCTGCTCACACCTCGTCTTACCAGAAAAAGATGCAGAAGCCTAAAGCATCCAAAGGTATCCAAGCTAAGAAGGAGAAGGGCAAGAATACAGTCAACGATATTATTGACCAGGCCCTAGGAGAGAGTAGTACCTCAACTTCAAATGAGGATCATGCCTTCAAATCGGCCACCAACAGTGTCTTGGATAGTGATCCAATTGCGGCTATTGCGAAAACCTTAGATACGCCAGCAGCAAAAGCATCACTGGCAGCGGCTACGGCGGCGGTTGAACCACCAAAGGCTTTAAATGACAATAGCGATGATACGGCTAGCGTAAAGCCGCTGACCAATGACACAACAAACACGTCACAAACTGATCAAAGTAAAACTAACGATGATGGCAAAACGCCGACACCAGTTAATCCCATAGAGCCGGTTGACCCAGACAAACCTGTCAATCCAATTACACCAGTCAACCCGGACAACCCAGATAACCCAGTTGACCCGGTTAATCCCGTAAATCCAGTTAATCCTGTTCAACCGGATCAAAACACTGCCCCTGTTTTAAATGTTCCGGAGGATCAAACGGTTTCGCTGTCACATAATGGTACTTTTGATGTGCTAAATGGCATTACGGCTTCGGATAAAGAGGATGGCGATCTTACTAAGGCCATTAAGGTGACGGGCAATGTTGATCTAAGCAAAGAGGGAACGTACACCCTGACCTATTCGGTAACCGACAGTGCCGGTCAAACGACCAGCGCGAAGCGCGTGATCACGGTAGCCAATGATTTGCCAGTTATCAGTGCGAATGATCAAACAGTCGAAGTGGGAACCTCATTTGATCCCATGGCCAATGTCACGGCAAGTGATGTGCAAGATGGTGATTTGACGAAGGATGTTAAGGTTACAGGCAACGTTGATACAACTAAGTTAGGGACGTCTCAACTGACCTATAGCGTGTCAGATCATGATGGTGGACAAACAACCAAGACCATTAACATTACGGTTTATGCCAAAGATGCCAGTTTCTCAGGACTTGATGCGTTGACGGTTCAACAAGGATCAACGCCGGATTTACGCAAAGGGGTCTCCGTTAGTGATCCATATAGTGCGACTCCTAGTGATTTCACGGTGACAACATGCGATACCAAAACACCAGGACAAAAGTCGGTTACGTACTCGTATGTTGATAAGTGGGGCCATGTGACGACCCAGGATCGTGTCATTAATGTGATTGCTGAAAAGCCAGTTTTCAAAGGGTTACAAGATCAGACCATTAAACTGGGGGATCACTTTGATCCCATGGCCGGTGTGAGTGCAACGTCAACTAACGGCCCAGTAACAATTTCCTATGAGGGTGAGGTTAATACGCAAAAGGCAGGTCGTTATACGCTGATTTACACGGCAACTGATCAGAATGGACAACAGACGCAACAGACCATTGTGGTCACAGTGGAATAGGAGGACATCATGGAAGACATCAATAGTGTTCAATTATCAGGAACCGTCATAACCGATGTGAAACACCGTCAAAATCAGGATTTCCTAACTGCTTCTGCCTATTTGGAATGTATTCGAGATCATCAAGATCGTACTAAGAAGGTCAATGTTCCCTTTAAACTTTATAACGAAACTGCCGCAGACTTTGTTAAGAACGTTAAGCTGGGTGATCGTGTTTTGATCACTGGTCGCTTTGACGCCAGTGTGTTCAGTGAGGCACCAGGGCAATCAACGACCAGATACTTCATTATGGCCACCAGTTTCGTCAAAATCGTCAAAGAGGCCGCGCCAGTGGTTGATGATCAGCTAACTAACCCACCAAAGGCGGCAAATGACACGCCCATAGATTCATCGAACTACAGCAATGTATTACCAGGAGGCTTCAACTAGGAGGAAAAATGCGAGCGATAAAAACAATTTCCAGTTTTACCAGCGATGGCCTCGATGAACGTGTTAATGAAACCACCCGATACCTGATCTCGGCCGGTTATCAGGTGATTGGCATATCGGTTGCAGGAGAGTGGTGTAAAACAGCAACGATTATCTATGAGACGGGTGTTTCAGCCGACCAAATGAAGCCAATCACGTTGCGGCAGCACAGTGAGCGTGCGCTTGGGCTAATTGTAAGCCTGTTGGCACTGGTGTTACTGTATCATGCACTGCCCGCTGCTTTACTGACGCAATCCCAGTTATATCAATTTGTTCTTACAGCAGCTGCGCTAGTATGTGCGGTCTTTTTTGTGCAAAGCTTGCGCGTCATATTCCCTCGATGGGGCATCATGATTGGACTGCTCGTTTTGGCGGCCTACGCACATGTTCTCGAACAAGACATATATGGGATTAAAGAGCATCCACTGATGTTAATTGTCATAACGATCATCGTGGCATTAGCACTCTATGTGCTCAAAATCGCTTATCAAAGACTTAGAAGGGTGTATTGGCGATTAGTGGAATGGATGGCGAGTCGTCATGAATAACAGGTCGTAGCAGAAAGGAGGTCAGCATGAACCACGAAAAAAGGCAGTGGCGTGAAGCACTTGGCAACAAACGATTTCTAATCGCGATGGCAGGTCTGTGGTTGATAGGTGGTCTACTGATTCTTAATTGGTTGACACATATTCCGTCAATGTTCCTAAAACTGATGAAACAGGCACCTAGTTTACAAACAATTGTCGCAACGGTACTACATCCGGCTAACTTTTTATGGCCTGATTTCACCTATCTGCTGGTAGTGCTGTTGTACTTGGTTGGCCTAGTGGCGCTGGTCATTTATGTACTCATACGCACCTATCGTTGGCGCAAAGCCTTTCAGTCCATTAATACTGGACAAAAAGGCACCGGACGCTTTGCACGGGTAGCAGAGGTGGCGGCCGCAAGTATCGCCATTCCATTAAATGACTATCCATATGTCGGTAAGTCAGGGGTACCTCAGCTCCATATTAAAAAGGATCAAATGGACAAATATGAATTGAAGACTGTTGTGCAGCAGTATCGCGGTGCCGACCAGCATCATGGCGTTGATCTAGTGGATACTAGTGGCACCAATACAGTTGCTGTGGCTGGGCCAGGTGGTGGGAAGACCACACTATTTTCCTTGCCAGTGTTGGATTTTATTATGCGAGCATCCGTCCATGACTCTGTTATTATCACCGATGTTAAAGGCGAAATGCTTCGTAGCACCAAAGCAGAATTTGAGGCACGTGGTTATCGAGTTGCGGCTTTAAACCTAGTTGATCCGACTTACTCGATTGCCTATAACCCACTTGAGCTAGTGAAACAAGCGTACGCTGCTGGAGACTTTGATAATGCGCAGATGTTGTGCAATACCTTTTCTTACAGTATTTTCCACAATCCGAATGCAAAGGAACCGATGTGGGAACAGTCGTCTATTTCACTGCTAAACGCCTTGATTCTAGCGGTATGTAAGGTCTGCTTTGATCAACACACACCTGAGAAAATCACGATGTATACTGTCACCACTATGTTGAGTGAACTAGGGGCTAATCCAGATGAGAATGGCATGACCAAACTGGACAAGTTCTTCTCCAAGTTGCCCTCTGGTGATCCAGCCAAATTGCAGTATGGCACAATTCAATTTTCGCAAGGGATTACCCGTAGCGGTATCTTTACTGGTACGATGGCAGGCATTAAGAACTACGCTTTTAGTAATATTGGCCGCTTAACGGCCACAAACGACTTTAATATTGCCGACTTAGCCACTGGTGATAAACCAGTGGCTTTCTTTATCATCTACCCAGATTACGACAACTCGAACTACTCACTAGTTGCGACCTTTCTATCGCAGGTGGGCTATGTGTTGGCTAAGATGGCGACGCTCGCAGCTGACTCAAAGCTCAAGCGGCGGGTGATTAATCTGTATGAGGAACTGGGTAACTTGCCACGTATTGAAGGACTACCACATTACCTCAACGTTGGTCGTGGACGTGGTCTGGTCTATTACCTGATTTTGCAGTCAATTGCACAGTTGGAGGCCAATTATGGCAGGGAAGGCGCTGCCGAAATCATGGGTGCCTGTGGCAACAAGTATGACATTTTGGCTGATAACTACGATGATGCAGAATACTTCTCCAAGCAAATTGGACAAACAACGGTGATTGCACCATCGCGTCACGGGGCACCAATGGACACGGACAAGTCGTTTGGTGAGTCGCAAGAAACTAGAAGACTCATGATGCCTGATGAGTTGCTTCGACTCAGGAAAGGCGAAGTGGTGCTAATTCGCAGCAAGCAACGGTCTGATCTTGAGAATCGTTCAATTACAGCTTGGCCGATTCATGCCAACCCGGATGAGGGCACTGAGTTACCATTTTCGTTTGAATATCTGACACGGTTTAATCACCAGGCAACCTTTGCCGAGTTGTATGGCGATAAGAAGCCAGCACATAACGACATTGATCTCAAAAAACTGTTGCTGGATATTACCGTGACAACGATTGAACCGCAGAATGAAAATGATGATCCTGAAATCACAGTTAAAGTGAATGGTCATTCACTCAATGCCGAAAACGATGAGCCGCAGGTAGAACAAAGTGCGTCTGAACCAGCAGCAACTGATGAAAATCTGGAACAAAAGACCGAAGAAACGCCAGCTGCGGGTTCACAGAAGCCAACGCATGATTCGAAGCCAAACCAAGGCAGTAATCAACAAAAGCAGCAGTTTCAGGAACCTCAAGATCCTAAAAAACAAATCACCACAGAGATTGATCAACAAACAACGCCGTTATCGGCTTTGTTTAGCCAATCGCAACTACAGATGATTGAAAAGGGCGTTCAGGAGCTGCTCACACAAGATGACTACGCTGAATATCAGTCGCTGGATTCTGTTGAAGCGATGACTCATTGGCTAAATGCTCGGCGAGCCATGAAAAGCTTTGCTGCGCAACTGGACTTTGCTTATCAAAAACTCGATGCATTCAAGAAGAAAGAAGGTGACAATGCTTGAGTACCATTGAATATTTGGAAAAGTTTCAGCCAGTGTTGCACAAAGCAACATGGATCAACGATGGCCTACGCTGGATTGGCTGGCAAATCATTCGTATGTTAGCGAATTTGGCTGATGGCTTGACCAGTATGTACAGTCAAGCGTTTAAACTCATCGACTTTTGGAACTCAAAAGATGTCAGTGGCTTTGTTGCCGCGTATCAGCCCATCTTTTGGATTCTTTGTACGTTGGGTATTGCCTGGGTCGGTTTCATGATGATTCATCGTACCAAGACTGACTTTCACCAGAAGATCAACAATCTCATGGTGGCGTTGTTTATCTTCATTGGCCTTGGTACCTTGACGTCAACCCTGTCTGGATTGGTCGTTGCTGGCGTCGGAACATCACTACAAAAAGCACGTCCGGCGGTCTCAATCGTCTCCAACAATATGACTGATTTAATGCGGGTCAACAATAATGGTTGGAAATCCTATCGCCCAATCCAAGCACGAGCATCAAAACAATTGACGACGTCAATAACCTAGATATTAATGAAACACTGGATACTGGGAATACGCTATTGAATCATGCTGGTTCCAAACTAAATGCGACTGGGAATGAAATCATGTCGCATCAGCTGACAATGGGCGGTGACGGTAAGTACCAATTACGCGATATGAAGGCATTCTTCCACGATATTGCTTACTACCGTTACTCTTTTCATCCGTATCTGACGTTTTTCGAGTTATTTGCGTTTACCATTGCGATCATCTTGGTCATTATCAAGGTTTTCGTATCCATTATGGAAATCGGTTTTATTACCATGCTGGCGCAAGGCATGGCCTTGTCTGATATTGATTCAGGCAAACGTAATTTAGCCTTGATACAAAAGCTGCGCGATACCTTCATTGTGTTGTTTTTAACCTCGGTCATGTTACAACTATTCACCTTCTGGACAAGTGCCCTTGCGAATCCATCAAATCAACAAAGCCCAGTAGCACAGTGTTTCGGAATTATTGCTGGAGCCATGTTTTTGATTAATGGTCCAAACATTGTGACAAGTTTGTTTGGCATGGATGGCGGTGCACGTGGTATTGGGGCAACCCTTGTTGGTGGTGCGATGGGTCTTCGTGCCGCTGGTGGCCTAGGTCGTGGTATGGCACGGGGTTTCAGCAATGCGGCACACGCAACGGTGCATGGCGCTGCTCGTGCGGCGGGATATGGTGCTGGTTTTGCAAATGCGTTTAGGAGCAATAAGAGTAATCGTTCTAGCGGTAGTAAACCATCCATTGATGGCATTGGTGCAGAAGCAGCCAAACAAGACGCAGCCACACCTGATCTGGAAACACCAGCGACAACAGATCCAGCGCTTGGCAAACAAAGTGGCACAGACGCTAATCCAACCTCATCGAGCGTTGCCGGTCCAGATATGGCTTCGTTGAGCGGTACAGAGGCAGCCAGTGAGGCACCAGCAACCACGGGGCCAGATATGGCTTCGCTCAGTAGCACTGAACCGGCAAGTGAGATGCCGGCAGCTGCCGGTCCAGATATGGCTTCGTTGAGTGGCACAGAACCAGGCAGTGAGGCACCAGCAGCAGCTGGGCCAGACATGGCTTCACTGAGTGGTAGTGAACCAATGCAAGGAGATCAAGGCGAGCTTTCAAAACCTAAAACAGCACAACGTACGATGGGGCAACCGGCTCCTAAAGGATCAAACTTTGCGACTGGGACTAACACCCAGGGCCAATCAGCGACCAGCAACGTTGGTAGTCAGGCGGGAAACCGAGCATCAATAGGGAATACTAGTCCAGATAGTGGTACGCAAGTAGAATCTGGAACGCAAGCCGTTGATACTGGCTCAGCGCCACAGCAGATTCCGGCTGAGACACGGACGCTAGGTCAGATGTGGGGCGGCAGAGTCGTTCCGGCACTTGCCAAGCATTCGCAAACCGTTCGGCTGGCACAGCGTTCCTATAATCGCGGTGCTGCCATTCCAAGCAATACACGCAAAGTAATCCAAAGTGCAAAGAACTCGTATCAAAATCATAATGAACAGCCAACCTTTAGGAGGTGACTTAAATGGCTCATAAGGTGATTTATTCGCGCCGTCTCATTGTCAAAGGACAATACAACAAACTCCTGACCATACGCGATGTCTTCATTGCAGGTGCTGTTTCCGGGGTCACTTTTGTTGTGTTAATAGTGACAACACCCATGGCTGTCGCATTGTTTGGGTTGATTTTAATGTTTGTGCTAACTGCAGCGTTACGAATCCAATCCGGTGTACCACAAAAGAACAACTTGCAGGTTATGAAACAGTTGTTACTGCGCAAGCGGGTCATTTACCATGCAATTGACGATCCAATTAGACAACTACTATTCAAGCGAGGTGAGCATCGTGGCAACAAAGTTTGACGCTGTTGAAGCACGTAAACGCCAAAAAGAGGCAGCCAAGAAAAAGGAACGCAAGGATGGTGTTGGTCGTATTTATCCAGTTGTTGGTATCACTAATTCTGGCTACATTAAGCTGGCTCACAATGGTCTCATGTTTTATGCGGACGTATTCAAGCCCAAAAGCTTTGACTTATTTGAACTGTCCGTTCAAGACGCTGATCAAATTGAGAGTGAGCTTTGGGGGTTACATCAACAATACCCTGGTTCGATCAAGGAACTATACATGAATTTTCCAGAGACCAACCAACGGCAACAGACTTATTTCCGGCGGAAAATTGAGCAGACCCGTAATCCCATTTATCTTGAGCTGTTGCAACACGATCTAGCTGTTCTTAAGCAGCTAGAAAAAACCTATCGCAAGCTAAGCAGTTGGATCTGGTTCTTTGGCGACAGTGTGCCGGAGCTAGAAAAAAATCTCGAATTAGCTAGGCATGCATCAACGCTTTATACCTTTGAGCGTGCTGGGCTTGCTGAAAAGGAGAAGATGTTACAGATGATGAATAATCCGGAGGTGAGTGTTAGTGAAACTGAAGAAGCTTGATTTAGATCAGCACTTTGTTTTCAAAACACAGCCTGCAGGCGGTATTGATACGCGAAACGAACTTTATCTGAATATGGGTGATCACTATATGACGACGATCCATATTTTTGATATTCCGGAGGAGTTCAGCGACTTTTGGCTCACAGGTATTACTGAGATCCCCGGCGTGACAACAACGGTAGATACGGTCAACAATACCAAGGCGGACTTCGTTGACAACATTGCGGAAGCTATTACAGAACTGACGGTGCAATTAGATCATGCGAAGAATATTGCCGATGCCGATGAGATTCAAAATGAAATTGATCCGCTGCGATCATTGAGCTTAGCACTACGTAAAGACGGTGAGGTCATCAGGCAAACCTACATTCGAGTGTATTGTTATGCGGCAACTCGTGATCAATTGGAACGTAAAGTAAATGAAGTCGTGAAGCAGATTCGCAAAATGAGCTTCAAAGCTTCCGTTTTTCTCGGTGAAGGCATGGAAGAGTATCAGGCGATGTTTCTACCTGCTGGTGAACAGCGGTACTTGAAGAATGCACGCGAAGGAATTCCGTTGAGCGGAGAAGTTTTAGGTTTAAGTTTTGCGCATAATCAGACTTCTTTAAATGACCCGTTTGGGTCTTATTTTGGCTACACACAGACTGGCGGCACCGTCTATTGGGATCAGTTTTTAGTCGACAAGCAGCGAACTTACTACAATCTGTTTTTGAGTGGTGACCTGGGATCAGGTAAATCAACGCAGCTCAAAAAGATTATTTGGGAGCGTGCGATTAGGAGTGATCTAGTACGTATCTTTGATCGATCCGGTGAGTTTAGAGACACGGTGCACGCTCTAGGCGGGAAGGTCGTTAGTTTAGATGGTCGTTACGGCACAATCAATCTGCTGCAGGTTTATCCAAGTGTGACCGTGGGTGATAGCAACGAAGTTGACCCAGTTGGCAGTTACAAAGCTCATCTCAAGGACTTGAGTGTGAAATATCGCTTGTTTAATCACGATGCCAGCGGTCAGGAAGCACAATACTTCGCAACCCAATGCGACGGCTTGTATCGTCAACTAGGGATTCTGGGGGACAGCATTGGCTTAACTCAGAAGCCTTTTATTACGGAACGAGACGCCAATGATTATCCCACGCTCAGTCAACTCATTGACTTTGTTGATCAAAAACGCCAAAACCGCACAGACGATATGGAAAAGAAACTGCTAGATCATATCTATGTCACCCTTAACAATTTGCGGAAGACTTATGGCGAATTGTTTGATGTGCATTCTACCTTGCCTGATTATGACGGGGAGTTGGTGGTTTCCTATGACCTTTCAGCGCTTGCAGATTCTTACCCAGAAGAAGTACAGGACTTGCAGATTTATAATGCGCTGATCTCAAGTTACAACGTTTGTATGAAACAAGGACGGATTGAAAAGAAGGCGTTTGATGACGGTGAGCGATCGCTTGAGGATATTCACCACTTCTTATTGGTCGTTGATGAATGTCACACTTTGTTGAACACCAAAAAGGCTTATGTGGCCGATCTGTTTGTCCGAATCATGTCAGAAGATCGTAAAGCCTTTGGCGCCATTTGCTTAGCAACACAGCGGTTGGAGCGAATGTTTCCTAGCGGTGATAATGCGCAAGACCGAGACACAGTCAGCGCCATTAATGCGCTCAGGCAGATTTATACCTTATGCCAATACAAGATTGTTTTGAAGCATGATGCGACAACCATTGGAACAGAAAAGAACCCACGTATTTTGCGCCAGTTGTTAGGTGATATTCTGTCACCTAGCGAGTTTTTACAGATTCCTAAGTTTGATAAAGGTGAAGCCATGTTCCTCCTAGGATCTGAAAAACTGCATATGCACTTCCAGGTGACGAAGCAAGAACTTGCCATCTTCAAGGGTGGTGCCTGATGTGAAAACTCTTAGCAAACGTTGGTTGTTGCGTTTGATCTTTGGAAGCTTAAGCAGTTTCGTACTGCTTTTTGTTTTGTTCATGGTCCTCATTGCAGCCATGTTTGCTGGGTTGAACGATAAGAAAGGTGGCGGTAGCGACTGCGATATTACCGGTAGTATTTCGGCCACGGGTAATTTCAACAAAGACACCTATCAGCAAGCATGGGCCAAATATTTTACGAGTGGCGTGCTCAAAGATGAAGCTGACTACACTATCAAAGCAGCAAACAAGGCAGGCGTTTCGCCTGCTCTTTTTGCGTCCATCATGGGACACGAAAGTGGGTGGGGAAAAAGTTCGGCCGTGCGTAATCAAAACAATCCGTCAGGCCAGATGTCAGGTAGCACCATCATTTCATATCCGACTATTGAAGCAGGCATCGACGCAACGGCGGCCACCTTGCATAACCTGGTTGTCGAGCGACAGTTATCAACGGTTGAGAAGCTTGGTTCGGTCTACTGTCCTGTGGGTGCGGCTAACGATCCCACGGGACTAAATGCCAGCTGGGTACCATCTGTCAAAAAAACAATGCTTGAATTTGGAGCAGATGCCAGTGCCACATTGGCAACGACGTGCAACTCTGGCGCTGGAAGTGTGGGTAACGGTAGTGCCATCATTACCGAAGCGAAGAAATATCTTGGCGTTCCCTATGTCTGGGGTGGCAAATCCCCAGCGACTGGCATGGACTGTTCTGGCTTTGTTGGTTACGTCTTAATGCAGGTCACGCATAAATCTTACCCACAATACACGGTGTCACTGGAAAGCAAAGGTACGATGCTATTCAACGGCGGCAAACCTGTCATGAGTGAATTACAGCCAGGCGATATGATCTTTTATGGCGCTCATGGCGCGTCACATCATATTGCTTTTTACGCTGGTGATGGTCAAGTGATCGAGGAACCTGAACCCAATGACGTCTGTCACATTCGTCCCTATAAAGACTATGAACCAGACTTTGCAGTCAGACCATAGAACAAGGAGGTAAACATGAATCGTAAAACAATACTGGTCAGTGTCATGATGATCATCGCACTTGGTGCCGGTGCCTATGGCTGGACGTCAGCCAATACAGCCAACAAAAATATCAGTCAGCAGAAACAAGAACTCCGTACCATGGCGTCTAAAAAGAGATCATTAGAGACGCAATTAGAGGCGCTCAAGCTTTCTAACCAGGCCGATCGTGCGTCAAATCAAGCTGATAACGCTAGTAAAAAATCGACTACGACATCATCTCAATCAGACAATCTAACAGACACAACACAGAAGATCACAGCAATGATGAATGGTCTGTTGCAAGGCATGTACTCGCCTAAAACGGCCACCACAATGGGTCAGTATGAAGCCATGAAACTTTACCTAACGGGTGAGGCGATCCAAAGTTTCATGCCTGATCGTGATACACCCATTAGCGCAAATGGGTTTCAAGAATCAACGATTAACGATCTGCGCGTTTATGTCACCCCACAGGGTGACGACTACTTGTTAATGGCACGTTATGAACTTGGTAACAACAAGACCAACACAAATAAGAAAACCACGATGGTTTTTCAAGGCACGGTCAGGAAGGTTGGCAATGACTACAAATTAGCTGCCTTTGATTCTAACCGCGCACTATCGGGGGTGACACCGTGAAGCATCCGTTTAGACATTTCCTCATCAATACGGTGATAGGTATTGTCATCGCTACGGCTTCTCTATCAGCGTTCTATGTATACGCACCAAAGGCAATGATCAATGTGGCAACACCGATCACTATCAATGCACAAAAGAAGGATCAATATATTCTCTACTACAGTCCTACGTGTCCAGTGTGCCAACAAGTTTATCGCACTTACTTCTGGCGGTCAGTGACCGGACAACTCAAGTTTGCCAGCGTTGCTAATGAGCAAAACAGAGAAGCGGCAGCAGCGTTAGGCATCACGAAAGTACCGACCCTAGTTCATTATAAAAAGGGCAAAGTGGTGACGCAGTACACCGGTCATCAAGAGCAGCAAATCGACAAAGTGCTGGCTGGTGGCAAGGCAGGTGAACATTAAAATGATGAATCAAGGTATTCACTTTCAAGACAAAAACAAGTACAGTCTTCGCTACGTCAAACTGCTTGGCATTCTCCTAGCAGCTTTTTCTTTGCTCATTTTTGCGATCGTTTTATGGCCTCGTCAAACCGACAACAAACAAATCAGCCTTGGTCAGACCTTCGATCAAGGCAACAACCAATTTCAATTTGCTGGGGTCGATACGGACAAGCAAAACGCCGCCATGTACTTCTATGTTACCAAGAACACCATCGACCCACTGGCACCTTTAACGACTGTCGTCGTGACTAAAAGGACACATAGCGGCAGTGACTTCCATACCCAATTGAAACAGATTGCCGATGATTATTACGTGGTCAAGCTTAAGAAAAGTGCGATCAACAATGGCCGCTTGTTTGTCAAACTAGGTTCGAAAAAAGACCTGTCAGGGGTCACGAGTGCCATTGATTTCGTTCTCCTAGACCTTCGCCATCCAGCCAAGGTGATGTCCCTAACAGAAGGCGTTTATCTTAAAGACTACCTCAAGATTTTACGTAGTAACACGACCGACCGAGTCGCCTCCTTAGAAAAGAAGCTGGTCCAATACAATCATGATCTGCAAATTTTGAAGACTAGTTTAGATCGTCAAAAAGACACCGCCAACTTGCAAGTCGGCAAACAAAAGCAAGCAACTGAACAACGCATGACGCAAACCGAGACGAATATACAAGACAAGAAACAGGACATCAGCGACACGCAAAGTGCCATTAAGGTGGCCCAGAACAATCTTCAAAGTTACGAGAAGCACTATCAACATTACACTCATCATTGAGTGCACATGTGCGCTTGCAGTTAGTGCAACTCGTAGTGTGTACTTCGTGTTGTCGTCAAGTCACTAGTGAGTTGTGAACGTTGCAACACCAAAAAGTGCTCGTTTATGACCAAAAAGCGAATATTCTTGCTCAGGTGGAGTAAAACGTCATTTACTACACGTAGACGGCGCTATTCCTTGTCACGACAGGCATAATCCACGTGTAGTAAAACGCGTTTTACTACACGTTCGCAATTTTTTCACGTGGAGTAAATCAAGGATCGCTCCACGTTAGCATTAAACTCTGACCCCGCCATAAATCAAACCGCACTGCGGTTTACCCCACTTTTGGGGTCAGTTTTACCTTATGCTCTTTCTTTATTTAGGGACGTGTCAGATCACCCTAAAAATACGCTTGTTTCGATCGGGCCATTTTTGAGGTTGGTTGGTTCGCAACTTAGATTTTTCTGATCGTTTTCCTGGTGAATAACGATCACGTTTTGACCAGAGTAGTCGCAACTGTTTACCAAAAATCGTCCGGTAACATGATGCAATTTTGCAGTGTAACGGATTTCCAGATGACAATTCATCTTCACCGTGAAGGAGGTCTTGAGATGGATAAACAAAACGAAACACGTCGAGTCATGATGACCTTGAGCGATCAGGCAATCGCAAAGTTGGATCAGTTGGTAGCTGAAAAGAAACGGGAACTAAATCAAAATCCGGAACTTGCTAAGTACAATCTAAGGGTCAACAAGTCAAATATTTTGGAAGCGTGGCTATCAAATCAGTGACGTTTTCGTTAGTGTCATATTTTTAAAGGGAAGTCAACACTTTTTCGGACAGTTTGCTAAGCGACTTTTTGTGAAGCTTGGTCATACAAGGAAAGCCATGCTACTGGTGCAAGATAGTCTAAGCGTGCTTGTACCCTTACGCGGTTGTAAAAGGTCTCGATGTAAGCGAAGACTTGCGCTCTCAGATCATTGATATCTTTAAATTGTATCTGATAAATGAGCTCTTTCTTCATGATGGCAAAGAAGCTTTCGCTCCAAGCGTTATCACCCGGTTTTCCCAATGCTGAGAAGCTACGTTGCCAATGATATTGGTTGACCAACTTTGTCACTGCTTTGGCCGTGTATTGGCTACCACGGTCACTATGAAAAATACACGTTTCTGGCAAAGCCCACCTTTGGTGGGCTTGTTTAAGTGTCGCTAAGACTAAATCCGTGTCCATATGATTGGATATTTGATGAGCTAACACTAGGTTGCTGTTCAAATCCCTTATTTGGCAAATGTAAGCTTTTCCTTCTGATGTTGTCGTCTGTGTAATGTCACTTGATAAGGCTTCAAACGGCTTAAAAGATTGGTGTTTCACTAGATTGGGATAATCACCTTGACGAGCAAGGCGGCTATCGGTCAAACTCTTCGGATGACGACAACGTAGCGTTGAATACAGACCGGCATCAGCCATCAGACGGGCAACTCGGTGATAGGAAGCTTTATTACCATTTTTACGCAATAAACCGCAGATGCGTTTGGGCCCGTAAGTGCCCTGTCCTTGATCAAAAAAGTGTTTGATTCGTTGACGATATTGCCCTTCTTTGGCGTTTCGCTTTGGCAAAGCTCTCCGCCAAGCATAATAACCACTCGTTGATACGTCTAACAAACGCGCCCACCTTACCACAGAAACAGAGGTTTCCCTCAACATAAAAGCATACTTATCGCTGGGGGTTACTTCTGGCGACTGGCAAAGTAGGCAGCGGCTTTTTTTAACATATCACGCTCCAATGCTAATTCGGCATTTTCACGTTTTAAGGCACGGTTCTCAGCTTCTAAAGAAGCAAGCGGCGTTTGCTTTCCATCTTCGGTATATAGCTTCCGCCAACGATACAGGGCACTTTCAGGAACACCAAGTTCGGAGGCAATGATTTTAACTGGTTTGGAAGAGTTAAAACTCAAACGTACCGCATTTTTCTTAAAATCTTGGTCGTAGCGATTGCGTGAATAGGTCATTTTGAGGACTCCTTTCGGATAAATCAATTCTCTTATGTTTCTGTCCGAAATTCTAGTACAGACCCAAAGGAGGAAAAAAGAATGGCAGAATTAAAAGTAAGAGATTTATCTGAGCAAGATTTGGCGGGTATTGAATCCGCTGCTAAACGTGCTCATCTGTCTCGAGAAGCCTATCTTCGCAAACTTATTCATCATGATGCAACCGGTCACTTACTCAGCGGTGATGTGTCAGATTTGCGCGAGCTAACCAAACAGATGGCAATCATCATTGAACAAAACACGGCTGCTTTTCGAGACCTTAGTAAAGAGATCGAACAGCTTCATTAACTGCGACAACTTCAACAACTTCGTTAGGAGGAATTACTTTGCGAACCAGGAAAACATTTTTTGTTGACTCAAGTGATGATGCGTTAGCCTCAGATGAAGAACTAAAAACTTATATGACGACTCATCAAATTGAGACCCTTAGTGCAGCGATTAAGTCACTGTTGGATGATGAGCACCGGCTTAATAATCAACTTGACCAAGCTAACGAGCGTGCCTCTAACATCAGCGAGAGTGTTCAGAACGCACTTGCCCCGCTTGAAAGAAAGATTAACTTTATCGACCGAAACTTGCTGGTCTTACTGAAACTGTTTGACGGTGTTGTCGTTCAAAACGGCTGGGACAATTTGCCCATTCCCGATGACACAATGAAGCCAACAACGGTTGCTCGTAAGATTGTCAGTGACCAAATTAAGACCGAGTACATTCGTCACCAAACGACTCAAGTACACCATCGAGGTGGTGGTGCTGATGCCTAGTCGAGTATCACCGGGCATTGTCAATGTGACTGATTTTGTCGCAGCCCATGCCAAAAAATTTGGTAGCTACATCAACTACATTGATCGAGACGAGGCGATTCGGATTGATCACTTTGACCAACAAAACATTCTGTCAGTTGACGGCTACAACCACTACATGGAGAATCCGAAAAAGTCTTCCGGCATCTTCACTGATCAATACGATCATCTAACATCAACACAACGCGTTCAGTTAAAAAAACAATTCACCGTGGCACAAAAACATCAGTCAGTCATGTGGCAGTCCGTCTTCAGTTTCCGAAATGACTTCCTAGCTGAAAACAATGTCTACAATCCGAAGACCAAATTGTTAGATGAAGCCAAGTTGCGTGACGCTACCCGGGTCGCCATGAACGACTTTACCAGCAAAATGGGTATGGCACATTCAGCTATTTGGTCTGCTGCAATTCACCGCAACACAGACAACATTCATATCCACGTTGCTATTGTGGAGCCACAACCTACCCGTGAATGGAAACGAGTTACGGTTGAAGGTAGGCACGGTGAGACCTATCAAGAATGGCAGCGCAAAGGTTATGTACCCAAGAAGATCTTGAACCATTTCAAAGCTGCCTTTGCTAACGAAATGGTTGATCGCGATCGTTCACTTGCACGGATCAGTGACCTCATTCGTCAACGACTGCAACCCGATCAGCGTTCTGTTTGGCGTCATCAGAGCAGCCTAGACTTTGCCGTTAGGTATCAAGAGCTTGTCAAAAGCTTGCCCCGTGATCGCCGTCTTTGGAAGTACAACAACAATGCCATGAAGCCCTATCGCGATCAGTTAGATGCCTTGTCACGAAACTATTTGATGCGTTGTAAGCCTGAGGAGTTGGGTGAATTTAAACAACTACTCGCACAAGAAACACGTTTTCGTGAAGCCTTGTATGGCAGTGGCACAAAAGAAGCTAACCGTGCGCAAGACTACACCGATAACAAATTACATGAACTGTATGCCCGGATGGGTAACAGTATTTTAAAAGATATATCAGCTTACCGTACCGAACAAGAAGCTGTTTCTCAAACACATCATCAACCATCAGTAGCCAATCACTTGAACGGCCTACAGAAGATTTTCAACGCCGATATCAAGGCACAGCGGTTAGCCAAACGCGAATATCAAAAACGCCAATCTGATCAGGATCGAGAACGTGAACAAGACAAGAAGAAACAGGAACAGCAGACGCGCTTTTACTAGGGCGTTTTTTGTTTGTCTTCTATATAGAAAGGAAAATAATGATGCCAGCTATTTATGCAGATGAAATGCAAGTGCTCGGTAGTGAGCTGCCTGTCATTGATAGATTAGATGAGTATCCAACTATTAGCTTGCAACCAACGTCCACCAAAATGAGACGGGTTGCTTGGCAGCAGGTTGCCGACAATCAGTATCGAGCGTTATACGCTTTGGAGCCGATCATCAAACCGGTTCCTGGTGCGGAAGAGAACGTCACATGGGAGGAGGATGGTGAAGATGGCGAGGACTAAAGCTGAGATCAAAGCCTGGGAACATGAGATGGCGCAGCGAGCCACAGAACAATTAAGCGCACTTGCTGATACTCAAAAGTTTAAGCAATACCTTCGGCAAAACGCCGCCTTCCATGGCTACTCTGTTCGTAATGTGCTCCTGATTAATATGCAGCATCCTAATGCAACGCGGGTAGCCGGATTTAAGCAGTGGGACAAATTAGGTCGCCACATTCGTAAGGGTGAACACGCCATCAAGATCACCATGCCAATCGTTAAGAAGCTCACGCCAGAGGAACAGGTCAAATACAAAACGACCGCTGAACGAGCAATTGTTGGTTATCGCTACGGCTCAGTATTCGATGTCAGTCAAACCAACGGCAAAGCTTTACTATCCGCAACAGATTTTATTAAAGAGCGGTTAGGTGATCACCAAAATGTGGATCGTTTATATCACACTGTCGTTGATGCCATCAATACCGAAGGTCACGTTAAGGTCAGTGAAGCACCCATTGATGAACCGGGTGTTCGTGGTTTCTTTCGGCCGTCCACACAAGAAATTGTGATTAGTCCACAAGAAACAGACGCGGCTATGAAACTCAAAACTTTGTTCCATGAGTACGGCCACAGTCAGTTACATGGCATTGGTCAGGCATTTGCTGATCGACCACGCGCTTGGAAAGAAGCGCAAGCCGAATCTGTTGCTTACATTGCCATGCAAAACATTGGCATCGACACTGGTGACTATTCATTAGGATATGTGGCCACTTGGGCGAAAGATCCTAAAGTGATGGCACAAGCCCTCAAAGAGATTAATGAGGCCAGTGTGCATACGATCGAGCTATCTGATCAGGCGGCGCAAGCATTAGGTTTTGATCAAGCACAGACCGCAGAAGCAACGCTTAACGATGCTCCGGAACAAACAACAAACCTCAATAGCGGTAAGCGCGAGCGTTTGACGCAATCTGAAATTGATCGTGCGCGTAAATTGTCCTTAGTTGAGATTGCGCGTAGCGCTGGCATTGATCTCAAGGAGGATTCCCGCGATTACTACCGCGGTGTCGATCACGACTCCTTAGTTATTGATGCAAAAAAGAATCTATGGAAATGGAACTCCCAGAATTTAGGTGGTGGTGCGATTGAATTCGCCACCACCTTTTTAGACCAGAAAGGCTTTTATCAAGCTGTCAAGCTTCTTAATGCTGGTCACTACGGTGAAACAAAGATTCAGAACGCGCCTAAAGCAGCCTATCATAACTACTTGAAACGAGCTGATAGCTTTGATCGTGCGCGGGATTACCTCACCATCGCCAGAGGGATTAATCCTCATCTAGTTGACCGCCTGTACCAAAAGGGACTCATTTTTCAGGACTCACAAAACAATCTGATCTTTCAATGGGCGCGAAATGGCAAGGCCGTTGGCGCAAGTATTCAAGGCACTGAAATTGATTTTAAACAATACGGTAAACGTGGCACGCAAAAAAAGATCGCCGCAAACTCGCAATCTGATTTTGGTTTCAATTTTAGTTTGGGGAAACCTCAAGACCTGTATGTCTTTGAGTCACCAATTGACGCGTTGAGTTACTGGACACAACACCCAGAGCTAACGAATTGCATGATTGCCTCAGTTGATGGTACCAAAGTTGAAAGTGTCGTGAATATGGCGGTCAATATGTATAAAACAAAAGGGCAATTACCAGCCACTATTTATGTTGGCTCCGACAATGACCCAGCTGGTCATCAGCTTTATGACAAGCTACAAGACTCCATCTTAGCTAATACCGAGGCTGAGGTAACTACCTTTAAGCCGCTCTTTCCACAGGATAATGCGATCACTCAGACAACTTACCAAGGCTTGAAACAAGCTGCAGATCAAGCGGGCATTGACTGGCGTGAGTTGGCAGCAGCAGTTAAAGCAACAACCAATCTTTCAACGAACTACCAGCAATCTTTTCCGCTACCACAAGCCATTGCCAAAGGCAGCGTGCTGATCGATCCCAACCCTGGAAAAACTAACTTTAATTCAGATGAGGCTTTACTAACCGCGGCAAAATTCATCAAAGCTAACCGCACCAGTGATAACGAGCCTGATTGGGACGCCATTACGAAGAAACTAAATCCTGGTATTGAGGATCATGACCGCAAACATTTAGCAGCAAAATCTTCTTACTACAACACACGTTACCAGGCTGACAATGGCATTTTGCCGGTGACTAAAATTGCTAAAGATTGGAATGAGCTAGCCAAGTTGGCTCAGCACCAAGAACCGATCAATCAGCAGTTAGAAAAGACCTATCGTCGTCAGGATGGAAAAACTGCCAAACTAATTGCCAACGGCCAAGATCAATTCTCGCTAGTTGATCGCAAACAACCAGATAAAGTTGTGGGCTACTTTGAAGCTAACGATCCACAGCAGTGCGCCTATCTCATTAAGCAGTATGGCTACAACGCTGTAGACAAAGAAGATGAACAGAAATATCATCAAACTCAGCCGGTTAAACCCCAGCAGCATAAAAAGCAACGTGCAGCAGGACTAGAACAAAGTATGTAATGCCCTACCTGCTGGGTTTCAGTCGAGCTGGCAACGAGAACGGCTGGGTTTGCCGTTCCGTTGCATCATGTTGCCAAGGTCGGATTGAATCCTCGCGGCAGGCAGATGCCCGAAGCGCGTGGGCGGGGCAGGCGCCCCACGCTTCTCGGCCTTGGCCGAAGAGGCTTTTTTTGCGGTAGCAAGACTGCTGTATGCCTTGCGCCTCTAGGAACAAAGCCAATTATATGCTATACTAAACATAGCAGAAAAGTTAAAGGCGGTGGCGACTTCCGTAGATTGGAGGTAGTGCTTATGGTGTAAAAACCAATGTACCACGATACCAACGAAAGGAGAAGCCTTGTGCCCATTTCGGACGCTTTACAGCTTATGCTAGGGTTCGGCACGTTTGTCGTAGCCCTGTTAGCGTTAGTTGTTGAGCTGATTAAAAATCAGCAAAAAAAATAACCGTCTCAACTTTGGCAGGTTGACGGTTATTTAGCCCAATAGTTGCCGCCGTCTTAAACGGCTCTGCTAGGGGAGCACTCTCACGGGGTACTCCCTGTTTGTATTCTCATTATAACAGAAAAAGCGCAATCTGACTAGATTGTGCTTGCACTCTTTAAGCCTTGATAGCACCTTCAAAGGCATTCTTGATGTCTGGATTGAGTAGCGGTGCTTGGTTACCAGTAATGTTGCTAGAAATCATCTGCAGGGCGCTTAATTCCTGCGCACTGTCTTTGTCAGGCTTAACTCCTAATTCAATGCACAACATAGCAAGTACGAACCACTCTCGATTACCTTTGTTGAATTCAGCAAGTGTTTTGTAGTAGGCATTGACCATATTCACAGCCACGCTGTCAGCCACGACCTCTTCAAGTTGCTTCGTCAGAAGTTTCTTGTAGTGTTTCTTAGGTACCACAGTCTCGTTGTAACAATAAGTCATGTCCTGCATGGTCTGGGCGAGTTTGTCACATGGCTGTTTCACAACTTCGTCGTAGGCAGTTTTCACGGTTAAAGACCTCTTTCGATTTCTGTTCCTTGCCGAATATAAGCATCAACGAGTTCTAACGCGTGACGCAAGCGATTAAAGGTATCGCTGTCCAGTTCCTCAATGACTTCACTCCATGCGACTTGTGCTTGTTGTTGGTCAATCATGGTCGTCACCTTCTTCCAGTGGAACAGCTTCACAATTCGGGTTGAGCCATTTAGCAAATTCTTTTGCGGCGGCCTCGGTTTCAAATCGTTTCGCCTTTGTTTCGCCCCGAACGTAAGCCACCTCATCAAACTCATCGTCATCGTAGGTAGCATGGTGAACAGCTTGCGCGTACAGTAAGCCCATTTTGACACCCCACGCAGGCGTTGGGACATGCAGTCCCTCGGCCACAACGTCTGGTTTCTCGTTCGGGTCACCTGGTTCAACAATGACACTATCGACTAATGCACTTTCTGGCAATTCTGGATTTTGACTCAAAATAAAGTTTGTTGCGAGCCGCTGTAGGTCTTTGTCCTTAGCGTCTTCACTGGCGTAAACCATAATAAAGTGCGGTTGATATTCGATTTCGTCAATGCTGACCTGATACAGTTTTCCTTTTTTCATTGCTTACGCTCCTTTATGCAAAAGCTAGTTCTTCATTAAAATCATTAGCGTACGCTTCCGCCACACCGACCAACCGCCAGAAGACTGGGCCGGTTGTTTCGTGACTGAAGCTAAACGCTATGTCTTCATCAGCAAGTGCTCGTGGTGTTTTAGCAAAGCGAAAGCCTAGCACAAGAGCATTACCTAGTTGTGGGTCGTCGTGCAACTGGACAAGTTCAGCACTCACGTAGTTGCCGGCTTCTCTCGTTTCCTTTATCCAAGCTTCCAGAACATTAGGTTTGTAGGTATTTCTAATATCAATCATGGTAGCCTCCTATTTGATAACCTGAATGCTGATGTGTTCGTCCATAAACTGTTGTGCTGGTTGGTTGATGAGCTGATATTTTGCAAATACGCGGGTCTTCGGTGAAAGTTGAGCTAGTAACTGGTCAGATACAACCGCCGTCAGCTTGCTATCGCCTAGCATCAGTGCTGTCACTAACAGCTTCTTTTCATCGTGAGTTTGATTAGGCGTAAGTAGTAAGTCTTCGGTAACTTAATAAGGTGTATCGCACCCGTTGGCATAAAAGGCTAGGCGTTGGTTGCCGTAACGGTCTCTCTCAATTTGACTGGTCGTTTGACTTTTAACAGCAATTTCTTGAATGTAAGGACGTAACCCCTCACTCAATTTATCGTGTGTTCTTTGTCCATTTGGCCAACTGTCAAAAACACTCTCCTCATCGTCTTCAATCATTGGCAGGTAAAATGGTAATTTCTCCATTGCTGACACCCTTTCTACCGGCGGTTTTTGAAGCCGCCTTTGATGTAACAGGCACACCAGCTACGGCAGAAAACGCAAGGGTGAGCGTAGCGAAAGTGGCAAAAATTTGTGGAGTGTTCTTTGCGGAACAAAATTTTGCCCGGCCCTTGTTTTTTCTGCTAGAGCTGCTTAGGAACTTGTTCCTTAGCAGCTTTGTTGCTGGTTGAATGCGGAATCAAAGCAAGGCAAAAACCGGCAGTAGAAAGGTTCCTGCGGGCTTGCCCGCGTGGCGGCACGCCACAAGCTTTATGCATAAGTCTTGCATGATTTGCACGATAGCAGACAACTGGCAACCAATCGGGTTTAGGTACAAACTGAACTTGCCAGTTACCTACCCTGAAACGACAAGACGTTGCCGGGGCGTGCGGGTCGGCCTAGGGCCCGCCGCCCCTACGCAAACTAAGCCTTACCGGGCGTTATTTGCTCAGCAAGGCCACCACGACGAATCAGAAAGGACTTCAATATGAAATTAACAACAAAATGGTTTTTAGCCCTCAGTACAGTATTAGCAATTAGTATCAGTGGTTGTTCAGCCGTTCAAGGATCGAACACAAGTCAATCAAGTACAACCAAATCCGCTGCTTCCTCTGCTACATCAACGAGCACTACTGAGACTGCGCAGACAAACAGTGATCTTGCCAACTTGCCATTTGATCTGACAAAGTACCCGCAAAACTACACAACGCTTAATCAAAACGTTCCAATCTTCGTAAATGGTTTTAAGCAAACAGTAGCTGCCGCCCAGAAAGCGAAAACCACACGCGCTCAAACTTACTTTGAAGGCTTGGATGATCTAGGAAGAACGCAAAGTGTTTCTGCCATTGTGACCTACAGTATAATGCACAGTCACGCAAGCTCTGTACGCAAGCGACCAGCCTTTCCTAAAACCACGAAGGTTGCCGGTGAGTACGCTGATGGCGTGTATAACAAAAACCTGCAACAATGGTTTGGCCGCAGCAACAATAACCGAATGGTCCAACTTAACGGTTATCGAGGTTATCTGTATAATAAAAGCCACCTGTTAGCGTGGTCGCTAGGTGGCGATATGCAGACTCATAATGTGATTCTTGGCACTCGTGCTCAAAATGTTGGTACCAATGACCAACGAAATCCCGGTGGTATGGCTTACACAGAAACTCTGACGCGCAATTATCTTAGCTCACACCAAGACGATGCGGTCGCTTATCAGGTTATTCCCGTGTACGTTGGCCAAGAACTGGTACCGCGTGGCACACACGTTTTGGTGCAGTCGATTAACAATCCATCACAGTTTCAAGCTAATGTCTGGGTCTTCAATACGCAATCAGGGGTAACTATTAACTACAATAACGGCTCATTTCAACTGAATGGAGAGTGATCGAATTGAATCGTGAAGTGGTTCGTAAACTAGTCCAAGTCTATATCGACAGGAACAAGCTTAGCAATCCAGAATTTGCCAAACAAGCCAAGATCAATGATCGGACTGTACGTCGCTTGCTAAACTCTGAGGACAGTATTTCTGACCAAACCTTAGAGAAAATGGCGGCTGTTTGCGAAAAACGTAAATTTGCCGTCATCGGCTTTAGCACGGGGAAGATTTATTTTCGGGGTGAACATCACGCTGACTGCACCCGGTGGATCAATGAACAAGCAGTCCAGATAAAAAAAGCCCACAGCCATAAGAAAATCGCACTTAATATGAAAGAACCAATGATCATTCAGCGCTTGCCATTTGCATCTTAGAACCTGTCTAGTATCTGCTGAATCTGATAGAATTGTGGAAAACCGACTGAGGAGTTTGTCATGCCAGATTATCCAAGCAATATTTCTCGAGCGCAATTTGCGTTAATACAACCTGATTTAGAAAACTTCCGTAAGCATACAAGACCGCGTCGTTATGATCTTTATGACGTATTCAATGCCATCCTTTACTCGCTTACTACAGGGTGTCAATGGCGTGAATTACCGCACTATTTCCCGGAATGGCACACTGTCTACCGCTATTACAATATGTGGCGAGATAAACCAGACCCGACAGCTGATTCGCTATTAGAAAGGCTTTTAAAAAAACTGTTGCTTCCTATCGCTTTGCACAGGGCCGATCGGCCCGAACGTCGTTTGTGATTGTTGATGCTCAAAGTGTTAAAACCACTGATTTAACGAAAAATAGTGGCTACGATGGCGGCAAAAAGATTTCAGGGATTAAGCGTCATATGGCGGTTGATATTAATGGTTTACCACAAGCCATTCTCGTGACACGAGCTAATGTATCAGATCGTTCAGGTGCATTGGCTATGTTTAGTTTGGCTAGCCAAAATTTAGAGCTGGTTCAGCATGTCATGGTTGATGGTGGCTACACTGGCAATGACTTTGCGGATCAGGTGAAGCTCATTTTGAATGCTAAGACGACGGTAGCTAAACGCAACGAGTTGCATATGTTCACGGTGTTACCGCAACGATGGATCGTTGAACGTTCATGGCGTTGGCTAGACAAATGTCGGCGACTTTGGAAAAACTGTGAACGTGCCCTTAACAGCAGTCTTCAAATGGTTGTATTGGCCTTCCTGAAGATAGTTCTTAAAAGATACTAGACAGGTTCTAAGGCTAATTTAGCTTGCACCGGATTGTCACCAATTCCCACGGTGGTATACAAGCCTAGCTTTTGCCGAACTGTCTTTTGAATCAAGCGTGCCACTTCGCGAACGGAATTGCCAAACAGCCGCCAAGTATGGGTCATATCAAGAATGCTTTCATCAATTGAATACGGCCAAACCTCTTTTTCAGTAGTAAATTGATGAAAGATCTGATTGATCTGCAAATTACGTTGAATATAAAGGTTCATGCGCGGTGGCACGACCCACAACCTGGGGTCATTGGGTAAGTCACGTTTACGGGAGACGTTGGCTTTAAGATGAAATAAGCGCTTAGCTTCGGGTGACGTGGCTAAAATGAGTCCACCATTGGTATTTTCAGCTTCACTAAGGACCACTAATGGGACTTTTAAGGGGTTAAGTCCCCGGGCAACGGCCTCGCAACTAGCATAAAAGGACTTGTTATCAATTAAGAAGAACACGCCATGCGGTTCATCATCAGTAAACAATTTCATCACTTCCGTTAGCTTTTACCTGTATTGTAGCACAGAATGCAAACGTGCGTTCCCTAAAAACTGGCAGAAAGTTGATTAAAAATAGTCGAAAGTCCATTATAGTCATGCTATAATGTAGACAGAAAAAGGAAGCCCCGCTAGAACAGGACTTCCCGTGCAAGCCGCTTCAAAGGCGGTGGCCTAGATTACAAAACTACATTGTCGCCCTGTAACCGACAAAAGTTACGCAGGGCGGCTTTTTTATTTGTGGTGCTTGTCGATATAGCTGAGTAGCGCGATTAAAAACGTGCCAAACAGCAACATCAACGAGAGTGTCTGGAAGACGCTCATTGACTGTGAAACCTTCCTGAAGATTATTCCATGTTCCCATGGGCCTCACCTCACAAGGGAAAAGACAGCCACCGCCCTTAAAACTTCTTGCTCAATCCATTATACAGGGAAATTAAAAATCAACCAAGAGCAATAAAACCGCTCTTGACAGCAAAGGAAAGCTACAACACTAGCAAGGTCAGCAAGCAAGGCTAATAATACTGCTGCAATGGGAAATAACAAGCGTCCAGTAGGGCGGTCCAAGAGCGGGCGCAAACCCTACCAGACAGTACGATTATAAAAGTAAAGAAGGTCATAAAATCAGCTACTAGAGGGAAAACTGTGGTAAAAGACAAATAAGATGGTGAAATGATGACTATAAAGTCAAGTCAGATAAATAGGTAGTTGAGCATATAACTTGCTTTTGACGCTTTACTTACTTATAATAAGTGCAATAACAAATGACTAGTAAAAGGCGGGTAAAACAATGGATAAATTTAAAAATATTATTATTGGATTTGGTAAGGCGGGTAAGACATTAGCTAAGTACTTGGCGCAGCATGATGAGACCGTGCTTCTGATCGAACGGTCAAAACAAATGTATGGAGGGACTTGCATCAATGTTGGCTGCCTACCATCTAAAAATTTAATTTTAAATGGTCAACGTGGCTTAGACTTTACTACGGCAGTTAATAAGCGTGGTGAGATGACTAGACAGTTGCGAGACAAAAACTATCACATGGTGGCTGATGAGCCACTAGCAACAATTTGGGATGGGTCAGCACGTTTTATCGACAATTATGTTTTGGCAGTCGTAATGAGTGATGGAACAACTAAGAAGGTGAGAGGTGAACGCATCTTCATTAATACTGGAGCGGTTCCAAATTGGCCATCAATCCCAGGGTTAGAATTCGGTCAGCGGATTTTTACGTCTAAAGAAGCTATGGAATTGGAGAAACAACCGAAACGACTAGCAATTATTGGTGGCGGTTATATTGGCCTTGAATTTGCTGGAATGTTTAATTCCTTTGGTACGCATGTAACGATTTTCGACCAACATACCAGATTGTTAGAGCGCGAAGATCCTGATATTGCGACCGAGGTCGTAGCAGATCTGACTGACGCAGGGATCGAGATTAAACCGGAGACTCAACTAACTCAAGTAAAAGATAATGGTGAGAAGGTTACATTATATTATCAACAAGGTGATCAAAGTAACACTGCGGGATTTGATGCGGTATTGGTTGCAGTCGGTCGACGGCCTAATATAAATAGTTTAGGGCTAGAAAATACCGATATTGCTTTAACCAGTCGTGGTGCTATTCAGGTCGATGATCATTTAAGGACCACAGTACAAAACGTTTGGGCTTTGGGCGACGTTAATGGCGGTCCTATGTTCACTTATGTCTCATTGGATGATTTTCGTATTATTGTAGATCAATTGTTTGATAAGGGGGATCGCTCAACGGCCGATCGAATGGTGATACCGACTGCTTCGTTCCTAAATCCACCACTGGCTAACGTCGGCTTAAATGAACGTCAAGCTAAGAGTGCAGGTTATGCTTTACAAACCTTCAAGCTATCAGTCAAGGCGATTCCAAAGGCCCGTGTCTTGGAGGATCAACGCGGGCTTTATAAGGTAATCGTTGATCAAAAAACACACCTTATTTTAGGGGCAACATTGTATGCCGCTGAGGCTCATGAAACCATCAATCTAATTGCATTGGCAATGAAGGCCAAATTACCTTACGAAAGATTACGCGACATGATCTATACTCATCCAACAATGTCTGAAGCCTTGAATGATCTTTTTAAGACCCCGGTTGTGAAAAGCTAACGCCCTAGAAACACAAAGCCGACTAGTTAATCGAGGAAACAATCAAGAAATCACCGTTAAAATTATTACACAATGTGATTAACAATGCCCTTAATCTAAAGGACCGGGTTTACCAGATCTTTGAGCATTGTGATCTACCTTTACACAATAACCACGATGAGCAACAGATCCACTCTACCACGCTGGTGCGAAAGAATAAGTCTGTTCACAAAACCAACGGCAGGCGCAAAGGCTAATACGATCTGGTTTGGTATTGTACAAATGGAAAAATTAAATAAACTGGACGTCTTTAAGTATTTTTAACCATTACTAACGGTTTACACGCAACGTAACACGCCAGATATTGAGGCTTATTTACCGGGGGCTCCAGAAATTCAGGCCACGTGTCGTGTTTAATAGAGAAACCAAAGCGGGCGACTAACGCAGAAAACTGCGTTGGTCGCCCGCTATTTTTGTTTGAACCCAGGGATCTGAGATACCATCAATGGTTAAGATTCAACCCGGTTCGTTGTGGAGTGCTTACGATCATTCAATCATGATCAAATAGTAAATCTACTTATAACTACTAAACCTAAGCTTAGCAATAACGTCACTAGTCCAATTAACATCATACCCATTGATGATCCATCACCTGTTTGAGGTAATCTACTTGTTTTATCGTACATTTTACCTTGAGTGAAATCCTTTGGTGTTACCTTATTCCCATTATTAGGAACTTGAGGTTCCTTAGGCGTTGTCGGGTTATTAGGAACCTGGGGCTTCTTAGGCGTTGTCGGATTATGGGTATTAGTAATATTGTAACCATCAACAGTACTGGTGTACCCCGCAACTGCATCTTCCGTAACTGTGTAGGTAATCTTCTGACCATTAGCATAAGCAGCTAAGTTGTCGAAACTGTACTGCCAGTTATCACTGGCACTAACTTTCTTGCTTGCAACTTGTTGACCATTGGCCAATAAGTTTACCGTGATTGAACTTGGACGGATTCCATCTTGATTGTTGTTATCTCTCCAAGTCTTCGTCCCTGAAACTGAGGTTTTCTCAATCTTATCGATAATTTTAATAACGGCCTCTTTTTAATCAAAATTTGTAGAAGTTACGATTACCGTATCTGCTAATTGATATCCCTTAGGTGCACTGACCTCTTTCAATTGGTAACTATCACGTAACAACCCATAGATAGTGCAAGGTGGGCGTGGCTTATCGATTGCGGATGCGTTACCAGGTGGCAAAGACCGATTTAAAATCGTTAGTCAATCAGATTTTGACTGGACGATCGATACAGATAAGTACACCTATCCAAACCATGAAGGTATTGATTTCTATCATCATTACAAAGAAGATATTGCACTGTTTGCCGAAATGGGTTTCAAGTGTTACCGTTTCTCAATTGCATGGTCACGAATTTTTCCAAATGGTGATGAAACGCAACCTAACGAAGCCGGATTAAAGTTTTATGATGATGTGATTGACGAATGCTTGGCCAATAATATTGAACCAGTGATTACAATCTCACATTATGAATTGCCATTGAACTTGGCCAAACGGTATGGTGGCTGGAAGAACCGGTATTTGATTGAATTCTACGAAACTTTCGCGCGGACCATCTTAACGCGTTATGCTTCAAAGGTTAAGTACTGGATGACCTTCAACGAAATCAACAGTGCGGCACATTTTCCGGTGATGGGCCAAGGATTAGTGCCATCGACGGGTACTAATGTCAAAAAGAAGCTTGCCACAAACTTATGTCGAAGATGAGGATGAAGCCCAAACTTTGATTGCGACGTTGCGAGATGCCACATTAGGCGTGACACTCGAATTAGCCTACACGATTTATCGGGATCGGCCAGTTATCACGCGTAGCGCCCGGCACATGATCCAAAATCCAGCGAATCTTAGTCGCTGAGAAATACGAATCAATTAGCAAACCGGTTGAATCATGAATCATATCGCTGTGGCCATCTGCCTTAAGTTTGTCAGCGATCTCGCTAGTTTGCCGCGACTGCCAGACGATGGCGTTGTAGATTGGCAACCCGGTCTGTTTGTCCCATACAACCGTGGTTTCCCGTTGATTGGTAATCCCGATTCCGACAATTTGGCGTGGCTGAATCTGTGATTCAATAAACGCCGTCGCGATGGTCGACAAAGCGGCATTCCAAATTTCATTGGCATTATGCTCGACCCATCCCGGATGCGGAAATTCCCGCTGTGCATCAACAACTTTTTGACCATTGTGATCGATGATGATGGTCCGTGTACTCGTGGTACCCTCATCAATCGCCAGAATGTACTTCTGATCACTTGTCACAAATAACTACCCCCTGTGAAACAATATTGTACACAATGAAAGCGTTTCCAGAAATAGTTATACCGTACCTCGTGACATTCTGTCAACTTTAAACTTATGTGTATCATTAGTTATTTTAAAAAGTTAAAAAACCGATCAAAATTCTGTAAATGAGATGGAAATGGAGGTTGTGCTGCAAATGAGATATCTTGAATAAAAAAACGCGTGGCCGATGAACGTTTTCATCAGCCGCGCGTATTTTGCTTAGGATCATCTGACCTGCTATTGGATGAGCTGGCGCATACGATGGATCCGCTCAAAAATCTGGTCTTCCTGACGGCGATCAGCCCAAGAAAAATTGTGCATCGTGCTATTCGGGCGATTAACCTTCGTGTACAAAATGGTTGGATTATAAGCATATTTGCCAGGCGTATGCGCGACAAAATCCGCCGTGAAGTAATAGTCCTCAGCAATGCGTAATTGTTCATCATAGCGAATATTACCGGCAGTTAAAGCATCACGAGAGAAAGCCTTGTTCCAAATATAACCGCCCACTTCGGAGCCGTGGCGTGAGACTTGATCAAACATTTCACGCTGTGACAACAATTGAAAGCGATTGGGCCCGCCGCGGCTGCGATGCCACCAATCATAACCAACCGCAGTGGCCACAACACCCGATGTGAACCCGTGTGATAACGTTTCGGCAAAGGTCGGCGCGATTAAATCGTCACCGTCGACAAACGCCACAGCTTGACCAGTGGCATGATCAATGCCAAAGTTTCGCGCAGCACCGATGCCACGATGGTCATTAAAACCGGTCGCGTGAAAATTAGGGATACCTTTAACAAAATCAGCCACTGTCTGAGCGGTACCATCAGTAGAGGCATCGTCGATGAGCCAAAGTTCAAAATCAATTGTTTGTTGCTGGATACTTTTTAATGTCTCAGGCAGATAATGACCTAAATTGTAAGTTGGCACAACGATGGTTAAATCTAAGTTCGACGTAATTGCCTCCTTGAAGCTCGTTTTGATCATTATCGTCAAATTAACGGAGGCGTCAAATAAAGTGATTCGTTTGTAGAGACATGACTAGCACTGATCATTAAAGAACAAAAGGCAACACAGATAATTGTCCTAAAAAACTGACGATGGCTTGCTGGATGGACACTGTTGAAAAAGAAAAAAGAACAGCAAACTAAAGATGCTACAAAAAATAAAATAAAACGTTTACATTCTGTTCAGATATGGTACAATTTGTTTGTTGATAGGAATATTCAATGTGGATTGTGACTATTTAATTAGGCGAGACCACAAATCGCAGTGCTGATCGCAGCGCGTGATTTGTGGGTTTTTCTTTGCACTGGGAGGTGATGACAACTTGCCAAAAATAGCTCAGATTTTTAACAACAACGTGGCCTTGGTTGATCTAGACAACCGCGGCCAAGCCGTTGTAAGGGGACGTGGCATCGCTTTTCAGAAGAGGCGAGGAGATGTTATTCCGACAAAGCAGATAGAGAAGATCTTTTATCTAGCGAACGAGACTTCCCGACAAAATTTGTACTTTCTCTTAAAAAATATTCCGATTGACGTGGTGACGACTACCTATGAAATTATTGATGTTGCCCAGAAACAATATCGACTGAAAGTGCTTGATTATATCTACATTACCTTGAGTGATCATATTTACGAGGCATATAAACGCTATCAGGCAGGGACTTATCAAGAAACAATGGTACCAGATTTTCATATTCAATATCCGGCCGAATATGCGGTGGCTAAACAGGCACTGCAAATCATTGCCACGAACCTTGGCGTTCAGTTTCCACAGTCGGAAATAAAAAATCTGGCGTTGCACTTTATCAACGCTTCCGGCGAAGACGATGGCGAGCAGGTTTTTGGTAAAAGCAATGAAGCCTCACTTAGTCAACTTGTACAAGAAGTGTTGAAGCGTCATCACATTACTCGCTCTCATTCAAATGGCAACTACTATGACCGATTTATGATTCATCTCCAGTATCTCATCGACCGACTGCAGCGTGTTGATACAGATGCCGTTACCATTGTCCCTGAGGTTGCCACTGAACTTAAGCAAAACTATCCGCAGTCTTACAAGATTGCCTCAGAAATTTTCGATGAAATTAAGGATCAACTCTATCGCAGTATGAGTGAGGACGAACGACTTTACTTCATCATCCACATTCAGCGATTGATAAACGAAGCACCAGCCCAGAATCATTCACAAAACGATTCATTATAACGCGCTCGCAGTCGTAGAAGCCTACACATAAGGGCTTTGAAGCAATCTACCAAAGATTGGGCCAGTTTGCTTCAAGCACGCTTATGCTTTGGCTTCCAAGCGCTCAGGAGGAAAAGACTCATGAATAAGGTTTTTGATAAATTAAAACCAATTTTTGAAGCCATCGCTGCTAACAAATATATTTCCGCGATTCGTGATGGCTTTATCGCATGTATGCCGATCATCATCTTCTCAAGTATCTTTATGATGGTTGCTTATGTTCCGAACGCTTGGGGGTTTTACTGGCCAGACAACGTAACGAATACGTTGATGGTTGCTTATAACTATTCCATGGGCTTGCTGGCACTGTTTGTGGCGGGAACGACTGGTAAAAACTTGACTGACAGCAAGAACCTTGAATTACCGAAAACAAATCAAATTAATCCAGTGGCCGTCATTGTGGCGTCTGAAATTTCTTTTGTCATTTTGTCGATCTTGCCGCTTAAAACCGGTGTTGACCTGACTTACATGGGGACTCAGGGATTGATCTGCGCTTATATCGTTGGGTTGATCGTGCCAAATATTTACTACGTCTGTATTAAGAACAATGTCACGATTAAATTACCAGCGCAGGTACCCGGTAATATCGCCCAGTCATTTAAAGACCTTATCCCGATGGGCCTTTCTGTGACAGCCTTCTGGCTTTTCGGTGTTGGCTTCAAAGCGGCAACGGGTACTGTATTGCCACGCTGGATCATTCAAGTACTTTCGCCGCTTTTCCAAGCCAGCGATTCTTATCTAGGCTTAGCCCTGATTGCTGGCGCGATGGCTTTCTTCTGGTTCTGTGGTGTCCAAGGCCCATCAATTGTTCAGCCGGCTGTTGTCCCGATTATGATTGCGAATACAGCAGCTAACTTGCAGCAATATCAGGCAGGGCAACATGTCTCGCACGTTTTGGCCATGAACACGATGGACTACGTCATGAATTTTGGTGGAACCGGAGCAACATTGGTGGTACCTTTCATCATGCTGTTTGCGGCCCGATCAGCGCAATTAAAAGCCGTTGGTAAGGTTTCCTTTGTGCCATGCACTTTCGGGGTCAATGAACCTGTTTTGTTTGGAATGCCGATTATCATGAATCCCATTTTCTTCATTCCGTTCTTAGCAACCCCGATCGTGAACGTTTGCTTATTCAAATTCTTTGTGAGTGTACTTGGCATGAACAGTATGATGTACACCATGCCATGGACAGTTCCGGGACCGATTGGGATTTTGATTTCGACTGGGTTTGCCCCGTTGGCTTTCGCCTTTGTTCTACTGACGTTGGTTCTGGACGTTGCGATATACTTCCCATTCATTCGCGTTTATGACAGCACACTCTTAGCTGAAGAAAAAGCTAAGGAAGAGGTCATTGAAGACGACGGCATGGCTGTTCAGGCGAGTGACACAGTGTCACCTTCTATCCCGACTGGTTTGACTGTTGCGACTGCCACAGACGACGATGCGACCCATGTGTTGCCTGAAACAGCCCCATCTGCCCACGGCGAAGCCTATTTCAAACAAAATGAAGTTAATGTTTTAGTGTTGTGTGCTGGTGGTGGAACAAGCGGTATTCTTGCCAACGCGCTAAACAAACTGTCTAAGGAACGCGGTTTAAAGCTCTCGGCCGCCGCCCGCGCTTATGGACAGGATATGGATTTGATCAAAGATATGAACATGGTCATCCTTGCACCGCAAATGGAAAGCATGAAAGGTAATTTAAAAAAGATCACCGATAAGTATGGCGTCAAGCTGGTCACAACAACTGGTCGGCAATACATTGAATTAACCAACAATGGTGACAAGGCACTTGATTTTGTTGAATCCAATCTTTGAGACACTTAACAGGAGGTTATTAAGCAATGAGTAAACAGCTACCTCAAGATTTTGTAATGGGCGGGGCAACCGCCGCCTATCAAGTCGAAGGAGCCACCAAGGAAGACGGTAAAGGTCGCGTGCTTTGGGACGATTTTCTGGATAAACAGGGGCGGTTCAAGCCCGACCCGGCAGCGGATTTTTATCATCGTTATGATGAAGATTTGGCATTAGCGGAAAAATACGGCCATCAAGTGATTCGGGTGTCAATTGCCTGGTCGCGAATTTTTCCGGATGGTGCCGGGGAAGTTGAGCCACGCGGGGTTGCTTTTTACCACAAGCTCTTCGCTGATTGTGCCGCCCATCATATCGAACCGTTTGTTACGCTACATCATTTTGATACGCCCGAACGCTTGCACGAAGCCGGTGATTGGTTGAGTCAAGAGATGTTGGACGACTTTGTGGCTTATGCGAAGTTTTGCTTTGAAGAATTTTCCGAAGTGAAGTATTGGATCACCATTAATGAACCGACCTCAATGGCCGTTCAACAATATACAAGCGGGACATTCCCGCCTGCCGAGTCTGGACGTTTTGATAAGACGTTCCAAGCTGAACACAATCAAATGGTGGCGCATGCCCGTATCGTTAATCTATATAAGTCAATGCAATTAGGTGGCCAAATTGGAATTGTTCATGCGTTGCAAACTGTTTATCCCTACAGTGATAGCGCTGTGGATCACCATGCCGCCGAGTTGCAGGACGCTTTGGAAAATCGATTGTATCTGGATGGCACATTAGCTGGCGAATATCACCAAGAAACTTTGGCGCTCGTGAAGGAAATTCTGGATGCCAATCATCAACCGATGTTTCAATCGACACCGCAGGAAATGAAGGCTATTGATGAAGCGGCCCATCAGTTAGACTTTGTTGGGGTCAATAATTATTTCAGCAAGTGGTTGCGTGCCTATCATGGCAAATCAGAGACCATTCATAATGGCGACGGCACCAAAGGCTCTTCGGTCGCGCGGCTGCAAGGCGTTGGCGAGGAAAAACTCCCAGATGGCATTGAGACGACAGATTGGGATTGGTCGATTTATCCACGAGGAATGTATGACATACTGATGCGGATTCATAATGACTATCCGTTGGTGCCAGTGACCTACGTGACAGAAAATGGTATTGGTCTTAAAGAAAGCTTGCCAGAAAATGCGACCCCTGACACCGTGATTGAAGATCCAAAACGGATTGATTATGTAAAGAAATATCTGTCCGCAATGGCTGATGCTATCCATGATGGCGCAAATGTCAAAGGTTACTTCATCTGGTCACTTCAAGATCAGTTTTCTTGGACAAACGGTTACAGTAAACGATATGGTCTGTTCTTCGTTGATTTTCCAACACAAAATCGTTATATCAAACAAAGTGCCGAGTGGTTTAAGTCTGTGAGTGAGACCCACATCATTCCGGATTAAAAAGTTTTTGGCTATTTAGACAGCAAGGATTGAATCGGAGGGAAAATGATGGCTACTAAAGAAGAAATTTCAATGGTTGGTTTTGCACTTGTGGCGTATGCAGGCGATGCTCGAACGGCCGCTGTGCATGCACTTGATGCCGCTGAAGCAGGCGATTTCGATAAGGCAAACGAATTGGTTGAGAAGGCCCAACAGGATATCAATGAAGCCCACAACCAACAGACCCAGCTTCTAAGTCAAGAAGCTGGCGGTGCTGAAATGGATGTCACCTTTATCATGGTTCATGGTCAAGATACGTTGATGACAACCATGTTGCTCATTGATGAAACACGCTACATGATTCGCATGTTTAAGCGGATCAAAGAACTTGAGAACAAGCAGTAAATGAGTCATCATCATTTCTCGATAAAATGATAGTCGAATCGATCAGCATTTCCTCCAAATGACGAACTTTGCTGTTAGCGCGTCCTCAATAATTGAACAGAAGTAACCCAAAAACTAGGCGCGTGGCACATACAGCGCCTAGTTTTTCTATTTCGGAAGTTTGTCAAATGGTGTTGAAGGATAGTTTCTATCCTTTGGAGATCTCCTCGTGTGGGAGATCTTTTTTGTTGTTTTATTAGTTGCGGCGTTTAATCTGGTGTGTTGTCTGAATATCGTACTTGAAGGCATAACAAATAAGCCTACCATCGTGACGTTATTGTGGTAGATAATCTAGGCAATCAGCTGGTAGACGCGTGTGAACATATTGGCCTGATTGGAGAAGCCATAACAAGCACGTTTGAGCTCATTGATCTTACGGTTGATGCCCTCTATCGGTCCGTTAGAGTAGGACGATTTGGCGGCGTTAATGGGGTTAATGGAACATCCATACGAAAAGTAGCGGTAGGAAGCCGAACACTCAGAATGTTTGTTATCTGAATATACGGTTTTCTACCGCTATTTTAAAATTCGTATTGGTTACGGACCTACTGATTCCTCAGAGGTTACCGACTTTTGCTAAGTCAATAATCTGCTGCTCAATTTGATCTCTGACCTTCCGAAAAACTACTATTCTATCCTGTTCGGATCCAGCTGCTAAAGCCGGGTCTGGAAGTGGCCAATGCTTTTTCTTGACCGTTGGTGGGGTGACTGGACAGCGATCACGAGCGTCTCCACATAAGGTGACAACTAGGTCACTGTGAAGCAAATAATCGGGATCAATTAACTTTGATGTTTGCTGGGAAATATCTATTCCTTTTTCAGCCATAACTTTAACAGCCAATGGATTCAAGCCATGCACCTCGACTCCCGCACTGGCAACGCGCCAATCATTGCCTAAAATTTTTTTAGCGAATCCTTCAGCCATTTGACTTCGACAAGCATTTCCAGTACATAGAAAATAAATTTGTGTCATCATTAATCCTCCATCTAAACTATTAGTGAACCAAAGCAGCTACTAAATCCATGTCTAAGTAACTGCTAAACTCGTTAATGGTTGGGTATTCACCGGTTTTTACCAACTGACCATCCACTAACGTAATTGGTAAAGCATTTATACCCTGACGTTTTAGTTCTTGGGCAACAATCGGATTTCGAACAAAGGCATCGGGGTTCTGGGCTAAATTACGACGAATGAACATGGCCTGCCCCTGTGCATTCACACTGACATACCGCTGAATGGCCGTTGTTTGAATCAATTCCTTATCAACGCTGGGACCACAAACACCGGTTGAACAACACATTGCTGGTTCAAAAAGCTCTATTTTTTTCATTCTATTCATCTCCAAAGTAATTGTGATTTATATTTTCTAACCAAAAATCGATAATGATAACCAGAGGCCACATAGGGTAATAAACAACACTGGGATCGTGGTTACAATTCCAATTTTAAAATAAGTCCCCCATTTAATTTTAACTCCCTTTTGAGCTAACACATGTAGCCAGACTAATGTAGCCAAAGAGCCAATTGGGGTAATCTTAGGTCCCAAATCTGAGCCGATTATGTTTGCGTACACTAACGTATGATGGATGATCCCTGAAACGTCAGCGCCTTTGATTGATAGTGCATTAATCATGACGGTCGGCATGTTATTCATTAATGACGATAAAAGTGCTGCTAAGTAGCCCATGCCCATTGTGGCAGCAAACCGACCACCTTTTGCGATTTCGGTAATGACACCTGATAATAATGTTGTTAGACCAACGTTCTGAAGGCCGTAGACTACGACATACATACCGATTGAGAAAAAGACAATGTTCCAAGGAGCTCCTTTAATCGCTGTCATCGCATTAACATGGGAACTTCTTTGACCAACTATCAGAAAAATAGCCGCAATACTCAGTGCGATAAAGGAGACGGGGATTCCTAAGAAACCGCTACTAAAGTAACCAATCAATAGGAGGATTAAGACGACCCATGAAAACTTGAAAAGTCGCTGATCTTTTAGTGCAGAACTGGGTTCCGCAACCTGAGTGGCATCAAATTTTCGTGGCAATGCTTTTCGAAAGTAAAGATACAGGATACCAATACTACCTAACAGCGAAAATAGATCAGGAATCCACATTCTTAACGCATACGCTGAAAAGGAAATTCCAAAAAAGTCTGCAGAGACAATATTTACCAAGTTACTAACAATCATTGGTAAAGAAGTGGTATCGGCAATAAAGCCACTGGCAATAATAAAAGGGAAAACTTGCTTTTCATCAAAGTGTAAGGCACGAACCATTGCTAAAACAATGGGGGTAAGAATCAGAGCAGCCCCATCATTAGCAAAAAGGGCAGCAACGACGGCGCCTAAGGTGGTCACCAAAATAAACATGCGAATACCGTGACCGTTTGCCCAGCGAGCCATGTGTAAGGCGGCCCATTCAAAAAATCCGATTTGATCTAAAATGAGTGAAATCAGAATAATAGCCACGAAAGATAAGGTGGCATTCCAGACAATTCCGGTAACTGTTCCAACATCTTTAAAACTCACCACGCCAAACAATAATGCTAAAATTGCACCACCAACGGCTGTCCATCCAATTGATAATCCTCTAGGTTGCCAGATAACGAATAATAATGTGAGTAAGAAAATTCCAACGGCAAAAAAGACTTGCATGATACCTCCTAAACTGATTAATTATTTTTTTCCTTTAATTAATTAAACCGTTAAAAGCGTTTTTTCGTAATTTGGTTGCCATTGCATAACAGCAAAATGATTATTCGAAAGCTCTTTTACCTGATCAATCCATTTAACTTCGCTTTGCACTCGAGCCAACAAACATGGATCAGTGGTTTGAGTTGCCAACATACTTTGGTTGACCACCCACCAAGTATGAGCTAGACTGGCTCGCTTCAAATCGTCATCTAACCGCATTGATTCATAAACCGGCGTGGCTTCTGGTAGCGTTACCATAATAATTTCAGTTTGCTTAGGATCTTGTAGTCTTGGTAACAGATTAACGACTGCTTGTGGGACGCTGCCGGAGGTATGGGCAACTTCTTGAGCATAGCTTTGGGTCGAGTTTAACAGTAAGAGTGTATGACCAGTCGGAGCCGTATCAACCACAACGACGTCACTATCATTTTGGGCGACTAACTCAGCAAAAGCTCGGAAGACAGCAATTTCTTGAGTACATGGTGAACGCAAATCTTCAGCGACATAATCAACATCATTAGACTTCATGGTCTTTTTAGCAGTAGTGAGAACTTCGTTTTGATATTCTTTTAAAGACTTTTTCTCATCAATATGGCTCACCTTGATCAGCGGACTTGTGATTTTGAAGTATTTCAAATGATCAGCTGGGTCAGTGGTAGCCAAGTGCACGGTTTTGTGTTGAGCAGCTATCTTTTGGGCAATTTGAACGGCAACGGTTGTTTTACCAACGCCACCTTTGCCCATGGTGAAGATAATTTTTTTATTTGACTGCACTAAATTCTTCACGACAACATCCAGATCAGGAAAGTGACTAGCAGTAACCGGTTCCTCAGTGATTTGCGGCTGCTGGTCTTTCAATAGTAGTCGTAAATTAGCTAATCCCAATACGTTGTATGCTCGCAATGGGATTGCTAACTTGGGTAGCTGGTCTAAAGTGACTGGCATATTCTGCAAATCAGCTTGCTGTTGTTTAAAAATAGTCTGAGAAACTGCGTCGGTTGGCTGATTTAAGATACCGTTAATGATTAGTTGCTGGTTCTTAATGTTTAAGGCTGCCAACTCATGTGAAGCGCGTTGTGCCTCCAGAAGGGCGCCTTTTTGTGGTCGGGTAACTAAAAACAAAGTCGTCGCTTGAGGATTGCCTAAAGTTTCAACCGCTTTTTGATACATAGCTTTCTTATCATTTAAGCCAGCTAGTTGGCCGAGACAGGATGCACCACGATCATTCTTATCCAGGTAATTACTCCAAGCAGAAGGCAATTGCAGCATTCTTAAGGTATGGCCGGTCGGCGCGGTATCAAAAATAATATAGTCAAATTGCTGATTAATCTTGGAACTAGTTAGAAAGTTGGCAAATTCATTAAATGCAGCAATTTCAACCGTACACGAGCCTGATAATTGTTCAGCCATATTCTGAATGGCTTCTTTGGGCAACATGCCTCGATAAGGTTGAATAACCTGCTCGCGATACTCGTTCGCAGCAATGACCGGATCAAAGTTGGCAGCAAACAAACCGGAAATGTTTGGAATCGGCTTTGGCTGATTGGTTAAACTAACTTTAAAAACGTCCTGCAAGTTACTAGCTGGATCAGTGGAAACGATCATAACTCGGTGACCAGCATCAGCTAAGCTAATTGCAGTGGCACTGGCAACCGTGGTTTTGCCAACCCCACCCTTGCCGGTAAAAAATAGGTACTTGGTTAAATTAATCTCTTGTGGCGAATACTTTTCCATCATTTTTCAGCTCCTTACATAGACACGCGTCTATGTATTGCTTAAAAAAACTTAATTGGCAACATCTTTTTCACAATCAGACCGTTGGCAAAGGCAGTGCTCATCAGCGGCTAACAGTTGGTCGGTATTCTGTTTAAACTCTTGGACAAACCTTTTTTGTAGGGAATAGTGGTGCCATTTCCCATCCTTTACCGCAAACACAATACCTGCATTTTGCAAAACCTTCATATGATGAGACAAAGTGGGTTGAGAAAAATCAAAATGCTGGAGGATATCACAAGCACAAAGTGATCCACATGAAAGCAGATCAATGATTTTTAGGCGGTTCGGGTCAGCCATTGCTTTTAGCATTTGAACGTAATTTTGATAATCCATTTTTTCTCCTTCCATTACATAGACGATCATCTATGTATAGTATAAGAGCTACTCCAATGGCTTGTCAACTTTGTTAAAACTAAAGGTCGTAAATCTTTTTTGGAATCCATAATATTTAGAAGTCAGTTGTGAGAAGCAGATGGGTCATCTTTTCTTTTAAGCTTTTTTAGTTTTAACCGATTCACTTCGCGGTAAAAAGTTCCTGAGGAAATTTGGTTGGTGGCCAAAATTTCTTTAACTGAATAGTCACCACTTTGATACATCCGAATGGCAATATCCAACTTTTCTTGGGCGATTCGTGGTCGGCCAACTGTCACGCCACGCCGACGACTGGCCGCAATCCCTTCTTTAACCCGATCAGCTAATAAATTCCGCTCCAGTTCCGCAATCACACTCATCATTTGCAGCATGGCTCGACCAGTTGGGGTCTCGGTGTCCATCTGCTCCTTTAAAGAAACAAACTTAATTTGTTTTTGGTGCAGTAATTGAATCAGATTTAAAATGTCCAACGTATTGCGGCCCAAGCGGGAAATACTTTCAACGACCACGACATCATGAGCCCGAATGGTTTGGAGAAGCTGGGTAATTCCCGGTCTTCTTTGCCGGGTCCCGGTAAACTTTTCTTGAATGATTTTTTCGGCACCATAAGCCATTAATTGATCAATTTGGCGATTGAGATTCTGATCATCTTTTGAAACCCGTGCATATCCAATAATCATGAGTGACTCCTTAGTTTTTTGATAGCCAGGGTAAATTTAGCTATCTTTTGGCAATGGTTTATTATAAACTTTTTGATAATGAGTTTTTGAAAACTCAAAACCCGGTTAAATCAACCTAATCAAAGTATAGCGAAACCTTTCCAAAAACTATAGTTTTTTAAAAACATTGGAGAATAATATGCCGACTAACCCGCATCACCAACAAAGCTTCGGAACTTTTGAGGGCATCTCTTCTGCCGATCAACTGCGGCTGTATTTTCAATTAACTGATTTTGATCGCGCGTTAATTGATGAAATGCGTTCCGCAACGACTAAATTAGGCTTTGCCGTTCAATTGAGCTCAGTTAGATTTTTAGGAACTTTTCCAACTAATCTACAACAAGTCCCAGCTGAGGTAATTGATTATTTAGCTAAACAGTTAACTATTGATGGTCGGGCATTAGCAGGCTACACGCGAAAAATGACCATTAGCCAACATATGGCGCTGATTAAGCGAAAATATCATTATCAAGCCTTTACTGATCCCGCGGTCAAAGCGAGCCTGAACGACTGGCTGCTTGAGCGAGCGCGTTTTACAAACGAAACCGAAAAACTACTTTTTGATATGCTGCTAAAAAAATGTTTGGATGAAAAAATTCTCTTACCAGGGGTGACCACCTTTGAACGCTTTGTTAATGGGGTCACGGAGGTTGCCGCCGACCTTTTGGATAGTCAATTAGTGGCCGTCCCTTCAGCGGAAGAAACGGACCGACTTTTAAATCTGTTAACTGCCGTTGGGGAACCCATCTATGGGGCCACCATTAAAATGGATCTCTTAAGAAATCCTTTGATGGATGAAAGCCGCAAAGAAATTAACCGTGGCTTTACTCGATTAAAACAGTTTCAACAATTTAAAACTGAGGATTGGCAATTAGGCGCAATTCCAGCAGGAAAGTTAAAGAATCTGGCCAACTATGCTTTTAAAGCCAAGGCCAGTCTGATTAAACGGATGTCCGTCAAAAGACAAACGGCGTTATTGGTCGCTTTTGTTTCCGAGTATCGCAAACGAGCGATGGATGAACAATTACTAGCTCTTTCACGCTTCTACGAGGCGCTTTTTAAACGGGCCAAAAATAAAGAGGCCAAGGAACGGCTGCGAACCATTAAAGATTTTGATCATGCAGCTTTAACGCTCTCCCAGATTGTCAGGTTATTGATGGACGAAACGATCAGCAGTCAAGATCTCAGAAACAAAGTTTTAGCAACTTATCCACCTGAAATAATTGAGTCAGCCGTTACCCAGGTTAATCAGTTAGTGCGTAATGAGCGAGAACCAATTGCCATTGAAGAACTGTTAAATGCTTATCGAAAATTCCGGAAATTCATTCCGGATATTTTAGCCACTATTGTTTTTGAAGGGACTACCAATGGCCAAGATTGTCTGATGGTTTGGGAGTTTATTCGCCAACGGTTTCCGCGCCCGGTTACCTATCGGATGTTTGAACAGATCGTCGAAAAACTACCGAAAAAATGGCGTTATTATATTCGTGAGAACCCCCAAGTAACCAATCAGTGTGTGTTGATTGCCGGCATCGAGATTCTGGTTCATGGTCTTAAGCGTCATGATATTTACGTCCGGCAAAGTAATCGCTATCTTGATCCCATGGCCTGCTTAATTGATAAGTCTACTTGGCGTCAACAAAAGGCCGTTTTGATTCAACAACTTGATTTACCGCAGACTGGTCAAGCAGCCGTTGAAGCGGTGAAACAGGATTTAGCTTTATCCTATGCCGAGGCCCTAAAAAATTGGGCTGATTCAGAAATGGCCCAGGTCAAAGAGGTTGACGGCCAAGAAAAAATTATTGTGGCCAAATTACGCAAAGTCCGTGAACAAAAGGACGAAGCGGCCTTTAAAAGTCGGGTTCGGCATTTAATTCCCAAAATTGATTTATCGGATATTCTCTTGGAGGTTAACCAACAGTTACAGTTAACACAATGTTTTAGTCACGTTAGTGAAAGTGGGACGAAGATGAAACACGTTGATATTAGTATTTTAGCGGTTTTATTAGCTGAGGCTTGTAACATTGGCCTTTCGCCAGTGGCTAAAAACAGTTCAAATAGTCTAAAATACGATCGGTTAATGTACGTGGACCATCAATACTTGCGAATTGATACCCTTGCCGCCGCCAATCGCCGCATTATTAACGCGCATAAAAAATTAAAAAGTGCGCTCATCTGGGGCGACGGTCAAATGGCTTCGGCCGATGGCATTCGTTACGTTACCCCCCAAAGGTCTTTATATTCTCGTAGCAATCCAAAATACTTTGGCCGCGGTCGCGGGATTACTTTTTACAATTTTGTTTCTGATCAATATATCGGCTTTCATGGCATGGTGGTTGCAGGGACCTTACGAGATTCTCTCTACCTATTAGAAGGCTTTTTAAATCAAGGCAGCAGTTTGGAACCCACTCAGATTATGACCGACACCGCCGGTTATAGCGATTTAGTCTTTGGCTTATTTGGCCTATTAGGTTTTCAGTTCAGTCCCCGAATTGCTAATAGTCAGGGAACCAAGCTATGGCGGATTGATTCGACCGCTGATTATCAAGTCTTAAATGGGGTGTCTCAAAACCGCATTAATTTAAGGTTGATTGAAGAACATTGGGAGGATATTTTACGCGTGGCCGGTTCGTTAAAGTCTGGTAAGGTCAATGCGACAGAATTAACTCAGGCCTTGCAACGTGAAGGCCACCCAACCGCTTTGGGTAAAGCGATTACTGAATACGGCAAAGTCTATAAAACGAAACATCAATTACGCTATCTTTCAGATGAGATTTATGCGCGTCAAATTTTGGAACAGCTAAATAAAGGTGAAGCTCGGCACGCGCTTTGTCGAAACATCTTTTATGGTCGGAAAGGGAAGCTTTATCAAACGTATTTTGATGGTATGGAAGAACAACTAAACGCTCTCAGTTTAGTCACGAATGCCATTATTTATTGGAATACCGTTTACCTGGAAAAGATTGTGACGCAGATGCAATCAGAAGGGTTTGATTGTTCTGACGACATGATCGGCAAATTATCGCCACTGATGTTTGAACACATTAACTTTGTCGGTAAGTACACGTTCCAATATAATGAAGCGTTAGAAAATGGTCATTTAAGACCATTGGATGAAGCAGACGAAAAATAAGATTGTTCGGTTTTTAAAGTCTACCGCTACTTTTCGTACGAATGTTCCAGAGCTCTTTTTAAATAAAGCCAATATAAAAAATCAGAAACGCTGTTAAATCAACGTTTCTGATTTTTTGTTCGGGATCCTACCGCTACTTTTCGTATGGATGTTCCATTGACCCCGTATCATGTGATTGATGCCGAGCTGACTTACCGGTTAACCCGGTGCCCACTGTGTGGCTTTGAGGCCTTGCACCCTAACGGGTTTTACACGGCCCACGTGCGCGTCCTCAACGGGGTTGAAATGCCGACAGTCATTGACTTGCACAAGCAACGATGGCGCTGTCATAACTGTTACCACACAGTCAGTGCCAAGACGCCACTCGTGCAACCCAACCACACGATCGCCGCTCACATGACAGAACGAATCATGAAGTTAGCGCATGAACGGTTGCCAGTCAAAACCATCGCCCGTATTATCGGAATCTCAGCCTCCTCGGTTCAACGGATCATTGACCAAAATCTCAAACTCCGACCGGCTCGCCGGCTACCCACGCGACTCTGCTTTGATGAGTTCCGTTCCACTCATGGCATGATGTCGTTTATCTGTCTTGATGCCGATTCACATCGTCTGATTGCCTTGCTTGGTGACCGATTCAACCGCACGATTAAAAACTTCTTCATCGCTCATTATTCACTCGCTGAACGCACTCGGGTCCAGACGGTCACCATGGACATGAATGCAGCTTATCAGACGATTATTCATGAGGTTTTCCCCAAGGCCCAAGTCGTCATTGATCGGTTCCATATCATTCAACTTGCGGCTCGTGCCCTTGATCAGGTACGCGTCCAAGCGCTCAAACAGCTTGATGACAAGCACAGCCGTCCTTATAAGATCATGAAGACAAACTGGCGGCTTTTTCATCAAACTGCGCCTGACGCTAAACACAAACAGTTCCTGTTTGGTTTGAATGAAGACGTCACGCAACAGGAGGCCATCGATATCGCACTTGATACTGAGCCCAAGCTCAAGCAAACCTACGAGACCTACTTAGCGCTTCATGATGCTTTGATGGTGAAGAAACATCCCGCGGAACTGGCAAACCTGTTAGCTACTTACGAGCCAAACGATACGGCAATGGACATGACGATCGCGACGCTTAAGCGACACAAAGTCGCTGTTCTCGCCGCTGTCACCAGCCCTTATTCCAACGGTCCGATCGAAGGCGTTAACTGCCTCATCAAGTCACTCAAACGATCCTGTTTTGGCTTCAAGAATCAGCTGAACTTCTTCAAACGAATCTACCAAATCACGGCATAACATGACAAAGACGGCTCCCCAAATGGAGAACCGCCTCAAATGATAAATTTATTCTTCAACACCAGTTGACGCAGAGCCTTTATTATCCAGTTCAATTTCTTCCAAAGATCTGCCTGCGGTTTCCGGAGCAAATTTCCAAGCAAAGATCAATGAGAGAATATTGGCGCCAACGAAAACTAGGAAGGTATTCGACATGCCCAGTCCTGCCAACATAACTGGGAAGAAATAACCGACAAAGAAGTTACTGATCCACAAGAAGAAGGTCGCAAAGCCCATGCCCAATCCACGAAGACGGGCTGGGTAAATCTCTGACAATAATAACCAAGTTAGCGGCCCTACGGCTCCTTGGAAAAAGGCTAAATAAATGATGGTCAACAGAATTGTCGCATAAGGTAACAAAGGACTGCCATTTAGAAAATGGCTAGTTAACGTAATGCCGACCAGCGAAAACAATGTTCCACTGATACCAGTTAAAAGCATTTGTCGTCGTTTAAACTTGCTCATCAAATGCATAGTCACAATGGTTGCAACGACAGACGTCACACCATTTAAAATATTCGCAATTAATGCCGCATTTTGTCCGAAACCAGTTGTTTGCAAAATCGTCGTGCCGTAATACATCATGACATTAATCCCGACAATTTGTTGCATGATGCCTAACCCAATGCCGATTAAGACCAAGCGCCGAATCCAGGAAATCTTTAAATCCTTAATCGAAGCATTTCCAACTTCCTGCGCTGATTTCAATGAAATTTTGATTTTTTCCATTTCATCTTTAGCCTGTGCTTCTGTTCTGATTTCACGCAATACTTTTAACGCTTGATCCAATTTACCATTTGCTGCTAACCATCGAGGTGACTCAGGCACAAAGCTCATGCCTATCCATAAAATGATGGCCGGTATGGTCGCCAATACGAGCATCCAACGCCAAATGCCGGGAATGTGTCCCAAAGTTGTGCCCAAAATAGCATTAAAAACAAAGGCCAAAAGTTGTCCTGACACAATCATGAACTCATATTGGATTGAAGTCAATATTTGAGACAGATTTTAAGAGACATTCAGAACCGCGTTTACCTTCCACAGCTCAAATAAATCATTAATTGCGATTAATAACTTATTTGAACCCTGGAAAGCATTAAGTCAGGCGGCCATTTGGCTCGTAAGTGTTGCAATTTCAACTTGTAAGGGGGTCTGGTAGCCCAGTGAACTATGAATTCTCTTCCTATTGTAGAAAGCATGCACATATTCAAAAAGGACGGCAGCGGCAGTTTCATAATCTTCAAAGACCGGCACTGGATAAACACATTCCTTTTTGAGGGAAGCGTGAAAGGATTCCATTGGCGCATTATCATACGGACAACCCTTACGGCTGTATGAGTGGCGGATATGTAGCTCAGTTAAACGTTGATTGTAATCATCGCTGGTATACTGTGATCCTAAATCCGTATGGATAATCAGGTCCCCAGTAATGGTTCGATTTTTAACCGCGCTTTCAAGGGTCTTTAAGACTAAATCAGTATCCATCTTTTTTGAGAACGAATAGCCGATAATCCGTCGTGAGTGCAGGTCCATGATGGTTGATAAGTAACACCAGCCATTACGCTTCGTTTGAATATAGGTCATATCAGCGGTCCATTTTTGATTTAAACCAGTGGTCGAGAAATCCTGCTTAAGCAAGTTGGGACGCTGTTCAACCTTGGTTTTGGAAGCCGAAGCCGCTTTCCACTTATTGACGGTAACGGAGTGGATATCCAGTTCCTTCATGAGCCGGGAAATCCGTCGTGGACTGCACCGAAGCTGCAGTGGTTGAAGTTCCAGATTCAATTCATGGTGGATCTTCATAACACCGTATCGCTGCTTAAATTCCGCAAAGATCCGCAGAATCCGTTGTTTCAAGCCCGCATCTTCGGCCCGGCGTTTTGAAGGTTTGGGGGATCGATAACGATAATACTGAGCTCTGGAAACACCGAGGATTCGGCACATCTTGGTTACCTGGTGGTGATGGCTTTCTTGGTGAATGTAATCAAAGATATTGGTTACTTCTGCGCAAGAAAGCCTAGGGCTTTTTTTTAGGATTTCGTTCTCCTCAGACAGCGAAGCCAGTCGCTTTTCCATCGCTTTGATTTCGTCTGGCGATTTACCGGATTGAGTTTTGGCCTGGCCCTGGATCCACTTATGAACTGTTGAATAGCCAATGCCATATTCTCTGGCCAGTTGGGCAGCTGATTCGCCTTGCTTATATAGGTTGATAATGTTTTGTTTGAATTCTTTGTCGTAACGAGTTGGCATGTAAAAATTCCTTCCTTTTGAGAGATGATTTATTCATTATACCCTCTCTTAAAAGTTGTCTCAGGAATCAGCTTACATCCACAGGTTTGCAATGGTCGCCAGCATGTCTTTTTCAGTTCGATCCCAGCCGATCGTTTTAAGAAAGGCTTGACCATTTTGGACTTGGTTGCTGATCGTGTCAGGGTTGGCACAAGCATTTGCAAGCGTTTTGGCCAGATCTCGTTCATCAAGATGACTGGCAAAATAGGTCCCGTCTTTTAAGAAGTAGCTTCCTGTGCCTTCCTTAAAATCAATGAGTGGCAGGCCAGTGCTCATCATTTCATAAGGGACAAGCGAAAAATTGGTCATAGATGGCGCGATCCCGAAATCAGCACTTTGGTAAAGTCGATTTAATTCCGGGGGAGTCAGCTTACCAAGGTTTTCACCATTGATGAAGCGTTTGCTGCGGTCGGTACCGAAGTATTGAATTTTGAGATCGATTCCTTTGGCGCGCAGTAACTGGCGGCAATTTTCGAGGACAATCTGAATGTTGATGGGTGCGCGCCGCGGGCTGCTCCACTTGGTATAGACAGCAAGCTTGATTTGTTTTTTTTGTTCATAAGGTCCCATGTCGCGTTCCTTGAATGGATATCGTGCGACATCGACAGGAAAGTTAATCACATCAATAGGACTGTGAACCTTGCAATGCATGGTGATCATGTGGGCACACCATGGACCAAGCGATACCATGTGCAGGCCTAGACTGTAAGTTCGTCGCGCCATCTGATAGCGATCGCCATATGGATAGAAATACGGTTCGTAATCTTGAACAAAATACATTTTGTACCCCGGTTTGTTCTTGATCACATAAACGGATTCCCATAACGTGGCGACCCAAATATCGGAACGATGGGACTCAAGTTCGCCCATTGGCAGACAGGTTCCTTTGTAACCGGGATAATTAAATTCAGCATTCTGAATCATTTCGTCTTGGCTTTGTGGGACATAGCTTAAATAGTAGACATCGTAACCGGCGTTGGCCAGCAGCGTACCTAGATGCAGCATCGTTGTTTGACCGCCATCAAAACCGATAATGCCAGTTGTGACAAATGTGATCCGATTACCACGCGGTTTCGTTTGATCGGCTGGTTGATCATTAAAATATTTCAAAATCTGATCATATTGATGAATACTGCCATCAGGGACATCACTAAACTTAGTTTTTGCAGGTTTCACAACGAGTCCTCCTTGTATGATTAATGGTACTTTGTGTCGCTTTAGGCGTTGCTTAAATTTGAGTAGAAAAAAGAAGAGCGGACTAATGTCATCTCGCGTTTGGTGTGACGATCCGTGTAGGCTCAAGCAGCGTACAAAAGCGGCTATTTTATTTTAGTTTACATAATAACCGTAAACTTCTTTTTCCCAAATTGCAAGAACAAGTCAGCCGGGGTGTTGAGACACTCCCAAGAACAGCCTGTTATCTTATGAGTTGTTCATTGTTTAGCTTACGTGTTGTGCTGAACGCCGAGTCCGGCGCACTTCGGTCTCAAAACACTCCTGGGGGCTACGGTAGTCTAGCTTTCTCCGGGGAAGCCCGTTAAGACGGTCTTGGGTAGCCAGCACCTGGCTGGGACTAACATCATCCAGCGACTCGCCTTTTGGGTAGTCACGTCTAATCATGCGATTGTGGGCCTCGTTGGAGCCGCGATCGCATGAGGTGTATGAATGCGCGTAGAAGATGTCTGTATCTGTGTCCTCAAAGGCCTTATTCAGAGTCGAGAACTCCGGGCCATTGTCTGCGGTAATCGTGCGCAGACAGTCACCCCACTCAAGCTTGATTTCTCGTAACGCAAACCCCACAGAGTCCGAGTCTCGGCCTTCGATCAGTCGGAGAAGTTGGCAACGAGTCTTCCGCTCAATCAGGCTAAGGATGACGCTCTCACGGCCATTGCGTTTCCCGACAACGGTATCCATCTCCCAATGTCCGAACTGCTTGCGGCGTTCGACAGCCTTAGGACGCTTCTCAATACTGCGGCCGGCTAGGCGCTTATGCTTAGTGCTCTTGTGTTGCTTGGTCCGCCGATTTGCCTTCTCCACGAGATCGATGTTCCGAATTTCTAAGCGTTGATCATCGATGTAGCGATATAAAGTGGTTGTGCACACCATCTCCTCAGGGGTGAATAGCTTGGCTCGCCGTGCGGCGCCAACGGCTGCATCAGGTGACCAGTGTTCAGTCTTCAGTCTTGGCCTGATTAACATACCAGGCCAGGAAGTGGCTTGTAGCGGCGAATTTATCCGGCCTATGACAATTCAGACGTGCGGTCTCATAGCGCGTCTGAGCAGCTTCAGGACTATATTCCGTATGATAGATCAGTTTGCCATTAATGCGCTTAGCCTGCTTGACAGTCCCTCGGTCAATCTCATTATTGATGGTTTGATGGCAGACGCCAATTTTGGCAGCAATTTCGCGTTTGGAGGTGCCGGTGGCGTAAAGTTCTGCAATTCTACCGCGTTCCATTTGAGACAAATGATGACCTGGTTGACGACGTGTGATATCCTGTTCATGCATCAGGACAATACCTCTTTCATTGTTTGTGTTGGAACTTCAATGATACAGGATATCTGTTCTTGATGTTTTTTATTGTCCCAAATTTGTAATAAAAGTGGCTAACTTGATTTTAAAACGCGCGGTCCATATTAGAATACGTACTATGGGAATACAGATGAGAAAAATTCCATTGAAGTTAGTGCTGTTGATAAACGAAAGCGAGAAAAGATGAGACCGTGATCCATAGTGTTTTAAGTGAAATCCAGCAAGCGAGCAGTAAGGTGATTGAGCTTAGCGATGGCTTAACCAAACAATTAGGTTTACAAGAAGCACTACAAGCCCCCGACCATGGACTAACACAGCAGTCAGACAAGGCATTGAATCAGTCCTGTCAAGGATTACAACAACAATTCCAGTTAGCAACTAATCCTTAACAAAAAGCGCAATTTAAAAATCAGTTAACTGCTGTGCACCAAGAAATTAGTGATTGAATGCAAAAGCAACTGCAAACATCTGCTGAACAGAATCCAGAAATTAAACAATCCAATTCCAAACCTGATCGAAGCATGAAACGTTAGCCAGTTTTTAAAGGACATGCTATAATGGAAACAGAAAAGGAAGCCCCGCCGAAAACAGGACTTCCCATGCAAGCCGCTTCAAAGGCGGTGGCAGATATTAAAACGACACTAGTTCGCCCTGTAACCTACCAAAGTTACGCAGGGCGGCTTTTTTATTTGTGGTGCTTGTCGATATAGCTGAGTAGCGCGATTAAAAACGTGCCAAACAGCAACATCAACGAGAGTGTCTGGAAGACGCTCATTGACTGTGAAACCTTCCTGAAGATTATTCCATGTTCCCATGGGCCTCACCTCACAAGGAAAAAGACAGCCACCGCCCTTAAAACTTCTTGCTTGGTCCATTATACAGGGGAATTGAGTATTGACCAAGCACAATAAAAATTAAGGTATGGGGCTTCGTAGGATCCTAAATTAGATCAAATTTAGGATCAGCAAAACATCTTTTGTAGATATCCTTTTTTGAGTTCCTGAAGTTTTTCAAGCTTACGCTGATGAAGAGCTATAGTATCGTCTAGTTGTTTGAAAAATATAAAAATTTGTTTTTGTTCCAAAATACTTGGGAATTGTATTTTTCCTTCTAATGCTCCTTCATCAGTCACATTAATAGTATTTTTTGCGCCTTTTGTGACTAATGGAGTTAGGTAGTGTGTAGCGATATTATCGTTTTTCAACGCCATCGCTATAAATGGTGTATAAGCTTTATCTGTAGACGTATACACAGCATATAAAGGGGATAGAATTCCTTTTATAGTCGCGACCTGAAAGATTCCGTAGGGAGCGCCTTTAAGTGGACTTTTGGTATATATTAATTCACCGCCTTGGACTACCTTGTAATTGGAAAGATCAGATCCAGCAAACGATCGACCTTGATATTTTATTTGATTAACAGTTCCAACTTCTCGAGATACAGACAGAACATCGACCTTTCCATACTGCTGAGCTTTATTTTTGGTTTTAGATATGTCTAAAACGTCTTTTAACTTACGCTCCTCCCAATCGTCAGCAAACCCTGAAAATCTTAATTGCGGGAACTTGCTGCCATTTTCGGGGAACAATTTCTGCAAATAGCCCTGTTTAAGTTCCTTAAGCTTAGCTAACTTACGCTGGTTTACAGTTATCAGATTATCTAGTTTTTGAAAGAAATCAAAGATTTTTTGTTGTTCGATTCGATTTGGAAAATTCAAATATCCATCTTGGATGTAAGCTGATTCCTGAGACAACTTTTAAGAGAGGGTATAATGAATAAATCATCTCTCAAAAGGAAGGAATTTTTACATGCCAACTCGTTACGACAAAGAATCGTAAATTGCAAGAACAAGTTAGCCAGTCGTTGAGGACAATCCCAGAACAGGCCGTTATCAAATAGAAGTTGTGGCGCTAGAGAGACTACTGGGCCATGCGGCGAACGCGCCGAGCTTCGGCCTCAAAGTTTTGCTGGGGTGTGCAGTAGCCCTGTTGTTTGCGAGGCAACTGATTCAAGCGGTCTTGCGTGGCCTGCACTTGACTAGGGCTAATGTCATCTAGGGACATGCCCTTAGGGAAGTCCTGGCGGATCATCCGGTTATGTGCCTCGTTGGTGCCACGGTCGCAGGACGTGTAAGGATGGGCGTAGAAGATCTCAGTTTCCGTCCCAGCAAAAGCAGTATTTAAGGCGGTGAACTCGGGTCCGTTGTCGGCTGTGATGGTCTTGATGCAAGCTCCCCATTCGCGCTTGATTCCACGCAATGCATAGCTCACAGAGTCTGCATCTCGTCCTTCGATCAAGCGGAGAAGTTGGCAACGGGTCTTGCGCTCAATCAGAGTCAAGATGACGCTCTCCTTGCCATTGCGTTTACCGACAATGGTATCCATCTCCCAGTGACCGAACTGCCTGCGTCGTTCAACGACCTTAGGCCGTTCCTCGATACTGCGGCCAGCCAGGCGCTTAGCCTTGGTGTGGTGCTGGTGAGAGGTCTTCCGCTTAGTCTTCTCCAACAGGTCGATATTTCGAATCTCTAGGCGTTGGTCGTCAATGTACTGGTACAAAGTCGAGGCACAAACAAGCTCTTCAGGAGTAAACAGCTTGTGTCGCTTGGCATAGCCGATTGAAGCATCCGGCGACCATTTGTCCTGCTTAGCTCGCTGTACGTACCAGGCTAAGAAGACCTGTACGCTGGCGAACTTGTCAGGACGATGGCAGCTCAAGCGTGCAGTCTCGTAACGTGCCTGAGCAGCCTCTGGCAGGTATTGTCGATGGTAGACGCGCTTGCCATTACTCTTCTTGACCTGATCTACTGTACCTCGCTTGATTTCATTATTAATGGTCTGCGGGCAGACGCCAATTTCAGCAGCAATCCAACGATTGGACTTCCCAGCTTGGCGGAATCCGGCCACTTTTCCGCGCTCGAGTGATGTTAAGTGCTGACCTTTTTGGCGGTGTGTGCTATCCTGTTTCTGCATCAAGACAATATCCTCTTCCATTGTTTGGGTAGGAACTTCAATGATACAGGATATCTGTTCTTGATGTTTTTTATTGTCCAAAAAATTTTGAGACAGTGGCTAACTTGATTCTAAAATGCGCGGCTGAAAACTAATACTGAACAACCAGAAAAAGGAGATAAAACCATGACCGAAAAAACTATTATTGATAAAGAAGAACATACCGAGTCCCGCGCGTATGAGGATTACATCCGTAGCATGGGCGAACAACGTGACGGCTTAACGACAACCACTGCTGGTACAGTCGTTCCTAAAGAAGTCATCGAAGACGTCTGGAATCTAAAGGAATCCGATTATGACCTGGCTAAATATGTCACTGTGAAGCAGGTTGGTACCCCAGTCGGCACCTACCCAATTGCCCTAACTAACAATGGTGTCTTAGCCACCAAGGAAGAACTCGCAGACGTGCCAGAGATCGATGCAACCCTATTCCGTGGTGTTGACTATAAGGTTGCTACCCGTGCTGGCAAGATCTATCTGTCTAATGAACTGGTAGAAGACAGTGAAGTTGATATTGTTGCCGAGGTTAAGAATCAACTCAAGAAGCTGGTACAAAACACGGACAATAGCAACATTATCAGCGTTCTGACTGGCAAGACGGGCACCAACGATAACTTCAAGCACATCACGGGTACTGGTCTCGATGACATCAAGCAAACCTTCAATGTTGAGTTAGATCCAGCACTGTCCTTGTCTGTTATCGTCAATCAGGATGCTTTCAACTACCTTGATACACTGAAAGACAGCGAAGGCCGTTACTTGTTACAACCTTCAATCACGGCACCATCAGGCAAGCAACTGTTTGGGGCCCCAGTGATCGTGATTGCTAACAAAGTATTGCCGACTGATAAGGTGGGCACCTATCGGATCATCATCGGGGACTTTGCTCAAGCAATCTTCTTAGCCCAAAAGAACGAAGTCAACACCCAGTGGGAACGCTTCGATAGCTATTCTCAGGGACTGGCGGTTGTCATCCGCAACGATTACGAAGTGGTTGATCCAGACGCTGCTCGAATTGTTGACATCACACCGGTAAAGGCCTAAGAGCATAATTTAGTGGGGGTGTGCCTCAGGGTACGCCCCTATTTTTATATAGGAGATGAGCACATGACTGTCACTACTGATGACATTAAAAATAGCCTGCGTGTGCAGACTGATACTGACGATAGTTTGATCAACAACTACCTGACAGCGGCACAAGACTATGTTCACAATGCCGTTGACAGCACAGCTGCGATTGATGCGTTACAAGCGTACTCACAATTTGATATTGCTGTGGCCATGTTGACCGAATTCTGGTATCAGAATCGTGGAGCAGTTACCACAGCAAGTCAAGAGCCACCGTATTCAGTGGTTAGCATGATCCAGCAGTTAAGAGGACTGTTTGCAGCGGATGTATAGTATCGATAACCAAAAGATTATGATATAATTAAGATAGTCCTAGGCGATAAGCGGGTAGATCCGTTTTAACCGACGCACGGCATAGCTAACCGGTGGCGCATTTTATAGACCAGGTTACTTTTTGCCTCGCTGAAATCCAGGCAGTACAGTATCATCATTACACTAACCTCTTTGGTCATAAAAATAGCCAGTTTCTTGTTTAGCAGATCGTTCTGCTTGGGAAACTGATTACATGACTTGTCGTTTTCAATTGGCGGGCAGAGATGCCCGGTTTTTTGTGTGCTGAGAGACGCATTCTGATGCACGCTGAACAAGAGTAACTTGAGGAATGGTTGTCGCGAACTGCGATAATCATGTAAAAAGGGGGTCGTGGTTCGCGACTCCCTCCGTAGTTCAATGACTGTTTCGATAATATCTAAATAGCTAACAGAGTCCGAATTTCGTGCCTTGTTATCCAAGTCAAAAATTTCTACCTGCTTATGGGAACCAGGTGACAAATAGTCACTTAGTCAATAAAGTGATTAAAATGGTTGCAACTCCCAATAGCATGAATATTGATCCAGTCCACACTCCAGACTTATTAGTGATACCTCGCTGGTTTCCTGACGGTTTTTCCCAGCGTATACTCAACAAAGCCCAAAACCAGAAACAAAATACCAACAATAAAGTTAAAGACAGCATAATGATTCATCTAAAGCACCTCTCAAATCCGTATACGTGGCGTCGCATCATTTTAACAAACGATTGGTGTTTTGAACACAAAAATAGCCACCTCATAGCGAAGTGGCTATTTTGTGTTAGTCATGTAGCTTTTCTTGTAGTTTATCTCCAGCATTATCAATGCCCTTAGCTGCGAAGACTGTACCTGCAACTAAAACACCGCCAACGATGAGAGTACTAGCAACCATAAACTTAAATGCAGCTTTTAAAGCGTCCATAAAGATGTCCCCCTATCAGTCTTTTGATCTGCCAACAAAGAAGGAGACTACGGCAACAACAATAATTGCGCCGATAATTGAAGGAATCAAAGCCATTCCTGCCAGTTGTGGCCCCCAATGGCCTAAAAGTCCCTCACCAATTGCAGAACCCACTAATCCTGCAATGATGTTAGCAAACCAGCCCATCGATTTGCCCTTGCTAGTGATAGCACCAGCAATTGCACCAATAATAGCACCAACAATTAAAGCCCAAAGAAAATGCATGATAATTCCTCCTTCAATTAAATTGAATATCTCCTGCGCAATTTAATTATATACACACAACCATTAGAATGTAAAAGAATCAGCCTTAGTAGCTTAGGATCAAGTACGCAATCATTTGCTATTTTGAAGCAAGTCACGTATCTGTGTAAGCAGAAGCTCTTCTTTTGATACTGTGGGAACATCGCTCTTCTTTGCGGGCATAATTCGATTGACGGCTTTCACGATGAGAAATACAACAAATGCAACTATAAGGAAGTTAATAACATCGTTCAAAAAGTTGCCATACTTAAACTTTGCGTTAAAGAGAGTAAAATACATACCACTTAAATCAGTCTTTCCTGCAAACATTGAAATAATTGGATTTATTAAGTTCTTAGTCAGTGAGGTTACCACAGAAGTAAAAGCGCCCCCGATAATAACACCAACGGCTAAGTCAAGAACATTGCCTCGCATAATAAAGTCCCGAAATTCCTTAATCATATTGTTCGCCTCCAAAATTATGTAACGCACCATAGTATAGCAGACGATAGAATTTTCTGAAAGCAAAAAAATAGCCGCCCATAATGGACGGCCACCGCCTGCCAAGCAGAAATGAATTCCGTGGTTTTCTCGTGGTTTTCTTTTATTGATAATCAATGATAACCAATGACAATCTGGTTAAAATAAAAACCAGTAACGACGCTGTTTTGACAACGTTTGCTACTGGTTGATAACGCTATTCTGGGTGGTCAGGGTATTGGCGCTTGTGCTTATGATTTTTGTTAGTCTTCGTCACCAAGGTCCTAAAAACAAACGCGATCCCGGTGCAGATGCCGAGGGCTTTTTGATTAAGTTGCCTGGTACTATGGAAATCGTTAAGTCGGGTGTTGGCCCCTTTTTGATTGAGCGAATTCCTAAAAAGTTACAGACAACGACTAATGCCAACACGCTGCTTTACCATGTTCAAGCCGCTGGGTGGCATGGTCAGGTGATGATTGTGAAGGCGAAGGAAGATGACAACTACGACTTCCTGAAGTCTGGTGTAAGCGGTGAGGGTTATGCGTTGATTAACTTACATACAGGAAAAAGAGTGTGGGCGCATCAGTTGGCCTCGTTACATCGTCGATATCCGGAAGCCCGTCGAATTCGGGTGAAATCGTTGGATCACTACCACTGGCGGAACCCTTCCAAGCAGCTTCCTAAAAGCGAGGATAATCGGGTGATTATGTCACGGGTTTTTACTAATATGGTGACTAGTCATTAGGCGCCAGAGCAGCGATTGTTAAATAGAGTGTAGTGACTTGGTTGCTAGGTGTTTTTAGTTTTGTGATTAAATAGTAAATTTTACCGTGGTTATTTGAGCATAATTTGTGTATGATGAGTTGTTAAAAGGTATTCGGCAAGGGGCTTGCTCAAATGCTACATAGGTCCGTGTTTTGTTTGCTTTTGGAGGTGAGTTTATGAATATTCAGGTAAGACGTTTTGAAACAGCTGATGCTCAGGTAGTAGCGAAGCTTGTCGCTCGAGTATTGAGAGAATCGAATAGTAAAGATTACTCCTCTGATTATATTGAAAAGGATATTCAGAAAATGGGGAGTGATTTCTTTATCGAGAAGGCTGAACAGACTCATTTCTATGTATTCTGTGATCACAATAAAATCATCGGCACTGGTGCAATTGGTTCGTACTGGGGAAGCCAGGATGAATTTAGTCTTTTCGATATCTTTGTGCTTCCAGAATATCAAGGACAGGGCGTTGGTCGTTTGATTATTGAGACGCTTGAAGAAGATGAATATTTCAAACGGGCTAGCCGTGTTGAAATTCCGGCTTCAATTACTGGTGTGGAGTTTTACCGGCATATGGGTTATGACTTCAAACATGGTGATAAGAAAATTGATGATGAGAAACTTCATCGGCTTGAGAAGTTCCCAAATTAGTAGTGTATTCGATTCATCGCGCCTAATGATAATTATGGCGAAAGAGGAGAGGGTGGTTGAGTGATCGCGCATTTTCACTAATATCGTTATTAGACATTAAGTGCCATAGAAACGTCAGCTAAATGTTGCGCCGTCCTCGTCTTTTGGTATTGTGATCGCTAGGTAAACGAAAAATCCGGTAGCATCGGCGAATTAAATTGGTGCTAACGGACCTTTAGCGTGAACGACAAAAACCTCTATGTCAAGCGATTTTCGACTTTGACAGTAAATTCCACAAAACATGCGTCCGAAAACTGGACGCGAGATGATCCTGATTAGACTTGAATCGCTTGTGAATTCTTGTATGGATATCGTTCGGCGACCAACTGTTTAACCCTTGTCCTGTTAATGCCAAGAGAATCAAGGTAATCGCGATAGTTGGTGCGGCGCCACGGATGCGTAATTGCCGGGATTTTCTTGGTTCGTTTAGGAGTTGGTGCCGCAGCTGGCGTAAGATCGAATTTGGCTGACATGAACTGTTCTTTTGGCACACAGAAAAGATCGTACACCTGGTCATCATCAGTGGTCATATAAAGTCTGCCCGTGAAGCTTTTGATGACTAAGACCTTTGTATGCGGTGGTAAGTAAACCAATTCGCCATTCCGGTGTGGCAGATAGCGTTTGTTATCAAAGCGAACACAATGTCCGTGGCCGATGCTGCGTTCATTGGCAATGATCAAAATATTGTCAATTTCCTTGGGTGTTAGTTGCTTCTCAAACACCGACATGCTACTTTTGATGGTAGATGCGAAGCGGTCATTGTAACGCTTGATAAAGCCGACCAAAAACCGATTGGCATCTGCGATTGTGGTGATGTTATGCAACCGCAGTTCACTTGTGAGCCGATCTTGAAAAGTCTCCAGAAGACGTTCTATACGGCCTTTGGCTTGCGGAATACTGGTGGCCGAAAGTTCTGTTCCAAGTGTCTGGCAGGCATAACCGAAACGTGTAAGAGGGTTCTCGGTCGAAGGTGAGCCCTCTTTTTTGTTGCTGTTAAACACGGTGCGCCGATCCGTTAGGAATTCTGCTGGAGCGCCATAATCGCGAAGGACTTGGGCAAACACATGATAATAGCCGCTGAGTGTTTCTTGTTTGGCAAAGTAGCCGCCGACAACGTTCCCGGACTGATCATCAATGGCTGCGTGTAAGGTGGTTTTTTGAGTACCAAACCAATACTCCCAGGAAGCATCCATTTGTACCTGTTCACCAGAATAATGTTTCCGAGGACGTTCTGGATGGGCTTTGATGTTTTCAACGACCTCGATGGCTGACAAGGTGGCTTCATCACGTTTGGATAGGAGCTTGGCCTTCTTTTCTTTCTCTTTTAACTCACGCTTGACCCGACGTTTCGTGGCCTTGTGGGCTTTGGGTGAAAGGATGTGGTGGTGTCTGAATAAGAGCCGGAGTGAGGATTCGGAGATGGCGATTTGTTCGGCAGTGGTTAAGAACTCGTGGAAATGAGCGATGTTGAAACCGGCATACTTGTTGGTGTACAGATGAATGATCTGGCGTTCGAGTTGCGCGTTGCGTTTGTTGGCAGGCTCACGGCCGGTATTACCATGGATAAAGCCGTCTTTGCCTTGTTGCTTGTAAAGCTTGATCAGTCGGTAGATGGTTCGTTCGGAGCGCTTGAGCTTAACGGCTGCGCGTTGCACGGAGGTCTTACCATTGACCACTGCTTTGATGACTCGGTAACGTTCTTCTTCTTTCATTGTTAAGACAACCTTCTTCATGTGATTCCTCCTAGATGTATCTTCTAAGAGGTTACAGTTTTTGTGACACTTTGGCTAACTGCTTACTTAAGACAATATCGCTTGCGGTCGACACTTTAGCGTGAACGACAAAAACCTCTATTTGACACAACCCCATCAAAGTCAGACAATAACACTGCGTTATTAAAAACACGGTCTGGTTGGTAGTCCAGACGCGGCTTAGGTCGTCAGTATCCTTCCTCCTTGGATGTCCGGATTGCGTGAAAAACTTAAAGGAGGTGTTAGTTTGACGAATCAAGGCAAGCTAACAGTTTATTTTGAACAGCCCTTTTATCGGGGGCTATTCGAACAAGTAGTGGGTGACACGTATCGTGTTGCCAAGGTTACATTTGGTACGCAGGCTCCGACAGCGAATGAGTTGTTGTGTTTGATTCAACAACGATGGGGCAGCTTGCACTGGGTAGCGGCCCAAGAAAGCGTTCTTTCTGAAGTGCCACTGACGATGAACCCGAAGAGGCGCAGTAGGCAAGCACGAAAAGAGGTTCGGGACTCCAGAAAAGGCCGAGCATCAACACTTTTGAAGTTAGAGCACAAACAGAACTTGCGGTTGAAAAAGCAACAACGAAAGCGGCTAAAAGATCAGCATGCTCGTGAAGTTCATTTGAAGAAACAGACCAAACGTTTGGAGAAGCATCGCGGTCATTGACTGTTGACGCTTAATCAAATCCGGATTCTACGTAAAGTTGTCTTATTTACGTAGAATTTTTGTTCGTAAATTGCAAGAACAAGTTAGCCAGTCGTTGAGGACAATCCCAGAACAGGCCGTTATCAAATAGAAGTTGTGGCGCTAGAGAGACTACTGGGCCATGCGGCGAACGCGCCGAGCTTCGGCCTCAAAGTTTTGCTGGGGTGTGCAGTAGCCCTGTTGTTTGCGAGGCAACTGATTCAAGCGGTCTTGCGTGGCCTGCACTTGACTAGGGCTAATGTCATCTAGGGACATGCCCTTAGGGAAGTCCTGGCGGATCATCCGGTTATGTGCCTCGTTGGTGCCACGGTCGCAGGACGTGTAAGGATGGGCGTAGAAGATCTCAGTTTCCGTCCCAGCAAAAGCAGTATTTAAGGCGGTGAACTCGGGTCCGTTGTCGGCTGTGATGGTCTTGATGCAAGCTCCCCATTCGCGCTTGATTCCACGCAATGCATAGCTCACAGAGTCTGCATCTCGTCCTTCGATCAAGCGGAGAAGTTGGCAACGGGTCTTGCGCTCAATCAGAGTCAAGATGACGCTCTCCTTGCCATTGCGTTTACCGACAATGGTATCCATCTCCCAGTGACCGAACTGCCTGCGTCGTTCAACGACCTTAGGCCGTTCCTCGATACTGCGGCCAGCCAGGCGCTTAGCCTTGGTGTGGTGCTGGTGAGAGGTCTTCCGCTTAGTCTTCTCCAACAGGTCGATATTTCGAATCTCTAGGCGTTGGTCGTCAATGTACTGGTACAAAGTCGAGGCACAAACAAGCTCTTCAGGAGTAAACAGCTTGTGTCGCTTGGCATAGCCGATTGAAGCATCCGGCGACCATTTGTCCTGCTTAGCTCGCTGTACGTACCAGGCTAAGAAGACCTGTACGCTGGCGAACTTGTCAGGACGATGGCAGCTCAAGCGTGCAGTCTCGTAACGTGCCTGAGCAGCCTCTGGCAGGTATTGTCGATGGTAGACGCGCTTGCCATTACTCTTCTTGACCTGATCTACTGTACCTCGCTTGATTTCATTATTAATGGTCTGCGGGCAGACGCCAATTTCAGCAGCAATCCAACGATTGGACTTCCCAGCTTGGCGGAATCCGGCCACTTTTCCGCGCTCGAGTGATGTTAAGTGCTGACCTTTTTGGCGGTGTGTGCTATCCTGTTTCTGCATCAAGACAATATCCTCTTCCATTGTTTGTGTAGGAACTTCAATGATACAGGATATCTGTTCTTGATGTTTTTTATTGTCCAAAAAATTTTGAGACAGTGGCTAACTTGATTCTAAAATGCGCGTAGAATTTTTGTTATTAACACTGGTCAAAAATCAGTATGGGAAGCAGAAAAGTTGGTAAAAAAGATTGTTAATCATTTAACCGTTACTAATCGTCAGCAGTTTAGAAAATGGCTAGCAACTCATTATCAAGACGCGACTGAATGTTGGGTGGATGTTAAACGTGGTGTGCCCAAACCGGATGGCACTTTTTGGTATGTTGATGCTGTTGAAGAAGCTATGTGTTTTGGATGGATTGATAGTACATACAAAAAATTGGCTCCGGATCAACCGGCTTCACAAAGATTTGTTCCTAGACAAACTGGGAGTATTTGGTCGGAGCTAAATAAAGAGCGATGTCGGCGCATGATCCATTTGGGGCGGATGACGCCAGCCGGGTATGCTATGTTGCCAAATATGGATCCCAATAGTTTTAAAATCGATACTAGCATCGTTCGTGCTCTTAAGAGGCGGCCTGGTGCGTGGGCTTATTTTCAATCATGTCCGGCATTATATCAACGTGTCCGCTGTGGCACCATTCAAATTAAACGTAGTCAGCCAAAGCTATTTCGCCAGCGGTTGACTAAGTTTGCCAATGCGTGTCAGGCACATCGAATGATCGGTCAGTGGAATGATGGGGGAAGATTGCCTGTGTCCGATGTTTGACCATGAAATTTATGGCAATTTTTAAAACATTGGTATACTTTTTACCGCCTTTGTCAGACTACCTGACACTAAACGTTGACGCGCGTTGTGACACGCATATACTGATAACGTAAATATTGGTATATGAAAGGGAGTTCACAATGCGTATCGAGGAAGATTGTATTGGCAAGTTGGCAGTAGACGAGGATGTCTTGTACGGGATCCACACCACCCGCGCACTGGCGAATTTTCCGATTAGTCATGAACGGACTGATCCGTTACTTTTCAAGAGCTTGATTATCATTAAAAAGGCCGCGGCTCAAGTCAATGCGGCAGCTGGGACGCTGACGGCATCGAAAGCCAAGGCGATTGCTGCGGCGTGCAATAGTCTATTGATGGGGGAACACAACGATGCGTTGGTTGCCCCGGCTATTCAGGGGAGTGCAGGGACATCGGTGAATATGAATGTGAACGAGGTCATTGCCAATCTGGCGAGCCGTCACACGACCGACCGGGTGCATCCTAATGATGACGTCAATAAGTGCCAGTCGACGAATGACACTGATCCGACAGCCGGGAAAATGGCGGCTTTGCAAGCATTGCCGCCGTTGCAGCAGGCGTTGACATTTTTAGTGAAATCACTGCTGGCTAAAGCTGATGAATTTGCTGATGTTGTCAAAGTCGGGCGTACCCAGTTGCAAGATGCGGTTCCGACAACATTTGGCCATACTTTCCAGGCATTTGCGCATTTGTTTCAGCGCGATCAGGTGCGGTTGACACGAGCAGCTGATGATTTGCGGGTTGTCAACTTAGGTGGGACTGCAATAGGTACCGGGTTAAATGCTTCGCCGTATTATCGGGAACACATTGTTCGGCAAGTCAATCGTTTGATTGATTTAAACCTTGAGCAAGCGGATGACTTGGTTGATGCAACGCAGAATTGCGATGTTTTGGTTGCTTTTTCCGGTGCGATGAAAGGTTTAGCGACTGATTTGTCGAAGTTTGCCAACGATTTGCGCTTATTGAGCAGTGGTCCCCAGGCTGGGTTGAACGAGCTCCATCTGCCAGCCAAACAGGCGGGCTCCTCGATTATGCCAGGGAAGGTTAATCCGGTGATTCCTGAAGTGGTCAATCAAATCGCTTTTCAGGTCATTGGACAGGACTTAACGATCAGCATGGCTGCCGAGGCAGGACAACTGGAATTGAATGCCTTTGAACCGATTATTTTCCGCGATTTGTTGCAGGGAGAGCGGTACTTGGCGCGCGGCATCGATACGCTAACCACCAACTGTGTGACTGGCTTAACAGTCAACCAACAGCAGTGTGCTGCAAATGTTGAGCATTCCGCGATTAGTGCCACGATTTTAAGCCCATACTTAGGCTATGAAGCCACCACAAAACTTGTCAAAACCAGTCTTGAAAAACATGTGGCGATTCCGGAACTGCTTAGACGGCAGCATCAGTTACCTGATACGTTGATTGCCCATCTCTTTTCACCGTCTGTGATGACCAAAGAAGAGCCGGTTCAGAAGGAGGCTGCTGGGGAGAAGCGCTGAGGTGGACGGTTCTGGGGGAACCTTATGTGTGTGAGTTGGCGTTTCACGTGGAACACGGTACACAAGTGGTCGCGGTTAGTTACCGGACAAATCAAAAAGACGCATACGGTATTTTTACCGCAAGCGTCTTTTTTATGTCGTCATAGGCAATTTCTGGCAAGTATTAGCCGGCAACCTTGGTTCTGGTTGGCTGGTGTTCAATAATTGGCATCCATTGCGACACAATGTTTTCCGGGCTAAAATGACTGGCACGTTCTAGGCTTTGATGAGCGTAGTGCTGACGCAGCTCTGGTTGTGCCATCATTTTTTTGAGATTGGCAACAAAGTCAGGAACATCCTGGGCTTTGGTGAGCAGCCCGTATTGATTGTTGCCGAGGTACTCACGTGAGCCGGTGTTTTCCATGGCAACGACCGGAAGTCCAGAGGCCATGGCTTCACCAATAACAAGCGGCATGCCTTCCCAACGTGAGGTTGAAACGAAAATGGAGGCGGCGCGATAGTGATCTCGAAGCGCTTGGTCCTTTAACGGTCCCTGATAAATGAGTTTATCGCTCACATGGAAGTAATCGATCAGATCATAAAAGTTTTTCATGTCTTCATCGGTACCGCCACCGGCAATGGCGATTTTCCAATCGTCAGGTAAAGATGCGGCGGCCTCCAACAGGAAGTCGATACCTTTGTGGGCGATGGCGATGCGGCCGGTGAACGCAATCCGGTGGGCATCGAGGTCCGCCTCACCAGTTGGCACTAAGGTGAGGGGATTGTAGATTTTAACGGTTCGCGGATTGAAGCGTTTGTATGAGTTCAAATCGCTTTCGGTCAAGGTCACCAGTGTGTCGACAGCTTGAAGACCACCTTCAAACTCGGCTTGCATCTGGACGTAGTAATCTTCCATGTAAGTAGCATAGTTGTTGTGCATCCAGCCAATCAGATTCACATCCGGCAAAGCCCGTTTAATCAGCGGTGCAAAACTAGTGGTCAAACCTGCAGGCAAGATGACAGTTTGGAAATGCTGGTCGCGAATCGTGGCGATGAGATCCTCGATTTGTTCCTGGTAATGGGTATAAGGGTCACTGCCAAAAAAGTTCAGCAACTTAGGATCAGTTGGGCGCCGGGCAATAATCAAAGGCGCGTCCAAGTCAAAATAGGCAGGTGCATCCGCCAATGTGTAGAAACTGACGTCATACTGTTTAACGAGATCATTACCTAAAACCGTTGAAGCGCGTTTAACGCCATCCATCACGATGTTTTCAAGAACGATCATAACTTTCATAAGTGTTCGCCGCTAACGATCAGCGGCTCCCCCCTTTCTTCTGAGTACGTTACGAGCTGACTGCAGCGTCCAGTCGAAGTGGCACGACTACTAAAAATAGTAGCGGGGTCAGAACAGCTTTTTAAAGGATATTCAAAACTGTTTATATTATCATACGCGCTTTTTATTAGTAAGTGCAAGTTTTTTCGCTGCAAGGTTGATACATCAGGGGTTAGCGCAAGGTGTGCTTGTCGAAAAAGGGGGGACCATGAAAGTTGGATTAATCGTTCGTGTTTTGTTTCACGTGAAAATCGGTGTAACGTTAAGGAAGCGCTTAAGCAATGCATAACTTATTTCACAAATCGGGAAGCGTTGGTGCTTAAATTCGGGTAGAAACATGTAAAATAAACTATCTGGAAACAGCTTAGAAACAAAACCAAGGAATCAGTAGCTAGCGGCGAAACAGAAGACGTGATTGTTTTGCGCAAAATTTTACGGGGTTGACATGTTTTGATCAGTTTCACGTGGAACACATAAAATGATTCATGAGGTTAATGACGTTTCACGTGAAACTTTTTCTGCGTGTAAGCGATGAGTTGCCGACGGAGCGCTCCTAGAAGGGAGGCTAAATTCTCCGGATTTACTGTCATTTTGCCGAAGATCATTTGTTCGTAAGCTTGGGTTAGGGCGGACATATTGGTCTGTTTGCCTAGGCGTGTATCAATGAGTGTGGCATATGCTGTTAAAGTTTGGCTGACAGGACGATGCTGAATTCGCCGCAAGCTCCAAAGCAATAGCCGATAGCGGCGCGGGAAGTTGGTTGCCGTAAGTCCAATGCCAATGAGCCAGGCGACAAGCGCTGGGAGTTGCCAGAATGAAAGTGCGATCAGTAACAAAATGACGATAAGGAGCAAAATACCGACCCAAGAGACGTTGCTGAGAGACGGGCGAGAAGGCGTTTTCGCGGAGGATGCTGAACCAGTGGATGGTGTACGTGATACAGAGGTGGACGAAGCCACACTTGATGATGACGGCATGCTATTAGCGACGCTGTTGTTAGCGGATGAAGAAGACATATTTTCTTCTGGCGTTGCGGGATCATTAAAGCCGGGGGTCGGTTCGAATGGCAGCCAACCTAAATTGGTGAAGTAAACCTCGGGCCATGAGTGAGCGTTGCTGTTGCGGATTACATATTGTTTGTGTTGGCCTGATCCGCCAATAAAAGTTCCGGTATCAAATCCTTTGGCCCATCGAGCAGGCAAGCCGATGCTGCGACATAGCACGACCATTGCCGAGGAGAAATTATCACAGTAGCCGATTGGGGAATCAAAAAGAAAGTAATCGACATAATCGTGACCGGGTGGTGTCCGCTGCGCATCGGTTTTGGAGTAAGTGAAGCGAGGGTGGGATTTGAGATAGTTTTGAATCGCGAGCACTTTTTCATAAGGTGTCGAGGCCTTGGCCGTGATTTTTTCGGCCAGTTGCTTCACACGTTTCGGCAGAGTTGATGGTAATTGCAGGTAGCGGCTGCCAACTTGCTGGCGACTGCTGGTTGCAGCGGTTAATTGTGCGGCCGTGATTTGTTTTGCCTGCACCTGAATGTCTAAGCGTTGAAAAGAAGCTTGATTTGTCGTGCTGACGCGGCGGGTGGCAGCATTGAGCAGGAAGTCGGTCGTGGGATCGGGTTGACCGCCTGTGAACGTCAGTTGCCCATAAGGAAGCGGTAAAAATGATTTGCTGCCGTTGAAGGTCAAGGTTGTACTTTGGGCAGGACCATAGTCAACCGAAGCATTTGGATCGCGCATGATGGCGCCATCCAGCGGCACGGTCTGACTTTGATCGACGCCAGGTTGCCAACCGGTGCCGGTGTATGCAGCATCAACCGCCACGCGATAGTAACTGGCATCGGCGCTAGTAGCCGTAAAAACGGGCGTGGGATCGTCATAAACCGGACCGCCTAACACGCGACTGTTTTCCGTATAGCCGGTTCGGCCGGGGCCGTTGACGTAAGTTTGAATGCCTGCGTAGAATCCCCGCTGATTTAAACGGTCACGAAATGGAACGGACATGTTGGCTAATTGTTCATTCAAGTGGGTTGCTGAAGACAGCCATGCCAAGCCGAGCGTGACCCCGCTGATAAGTGTGCAGCCAATTAAAAGCGGCCACCAATGATTGCCATACAGATGCAGCATCGCCATCAAGCCAGTGAGTACCGCGAGTTGAATGAATTGTGCCGTGAGATCATTGCCGTTAAAAATATGAACGGCTAGTAAATAGCTGAGCACAATCGCAATGGCGCCGGGATAAAACCGGACGACAACTGTCAAAAGCAGGAGAAATGCTACTAAAGTAATAATCAGCGTCATGCTAAGCACAGTCGGTACGTCGACACCACCGACACGTAAAAACTTTGAGGTCGCCGCGGAAAAAGTCTGTAGATAGGTGGTGAACCAGGAGAGGTCAAATGGCTGTTTTAGCGGCACAATGGCCCAAAGCCCGCCAATCATGGCAGCTACTGTCATGACACCCCACAAAGGCCACCATCGCGGCCAGAACGTGGCGACATAAAGGATGAGGCTAATGCCGATGACATAAACCACCAGTGCGTGCGGGTGGCCGATCGGATTGATATCGGCAAATGGCTGCAAAAAAAGAAATAAGAGCCACCATGTCAATAAAACCATGATGAGTCGCTGCAACCACTTAGGCATTCTCGCCACCTCCTGACAAGGAAAGCAAAGTAACGGCAGCTGGAGAGAGCGCCTGCAAAAATGGCTTTGCTGTAGCTGAATCTGTTGCTAGCACTAGATAAGCTCGATGATGTTGTGGCGATGCCAAGTCGGGTAAAGCCGCGGGATTAGCGACGCCTTCAGGATGGAAGCCCGCTAGTAGCGCATCTTGTTGGCCGCGGGGGATACGGGTTAGCCGCTGATCCAGCAAGTAGCCGTCACCACTGAAAATGCCGGTATCCAGCAAACTCGCAAAAAGGCTCAAGGCCGATTCAAGTGGCAGCGAAGGCGTTACTACCAGCAACAGCGTCCAAGCGGTTTGGCCTTCATACTCATCATCATTAACAATCAATGAATCTGCGTGAGCGCTAATTTTCCATGCGATTTGTTGGATATTATCACCCGGGAAATATTCGCGGAAATTTTTAATCCGGTCGCTGGGTAGACCAGCGTCAGATGCCGCCATTTTTTGTGAAAAATCCGTGGCAATTTTGGCAGCAGTCTCGGGCTGGCGAACCGGACCAACTGTTATCGGGGTTGTGAGTTGCATGGGGAGGGTTTTGCGGAACCAGCCGAAAAAGTCGGTGACAGTCACGGTGAAGGGTAGCTGATCATAGACGCCACGTGGCAACTGCAAGGTAACTTTGGCGGTGCGTTGACCAACCGGCAGATGCCAGGTGCTGGTTTTGGCAGCATCTAGTAAAAATAAGTTGGGCAGCCATCTGCCTTTTGTTAGCGTCAAGTGGCGCATGGTCGGGCGCTCGGCGATCATTGTTGTCTGATTAGGCGTGAAGCGCAGATGTCCACGCATCGGCCAAAGCAGTGGCAGTGCGAGCAGCAGGAGGAGCATCAAGGCAAATTCACTCACAAACCAGCTGGTCGGTGAGCTAAACGTCATTCCGAAACCGACGAGCAGGCTGAGCAAGACGACAAGTGCACTATTTATATAAAAATTGCGCCAATGCATGTGGTATCACCCCCGGACTGGTGCGGCGATGCGTTGCAGAATGTCAGTTAGAATCTCAGTTGACGAAGAAGTTGGATCTTTCATGATCAAGCGGTGCCCAAAGACAGGGATTGTTAATGTCTGAATATCTTCAGGGGTCACGTAACTGCGGCCGTTGAGCATAGCGAAGGCTTTCGCGGCACTTACCAGCGCAATGCCGCCACGTGGGCTAATGCCTAAACGAATCCGTTGGTCTGTCCGGGTCGCTTCGACAAGTGCAAGAACATAATTGGCAATCGCATCGGTCACGGTGATGGTTGTGACAAGCTTTTTGCTCGCTGCTAAAGTGGCGGGATCAAGTCGTGGTTTCAAGGCGGCAATCATGATTTGCCGGTCCGGGCTTAGAAGTAAACTTTTTTCAGCAGTGGCATCGGGATAGCCAAGCGACAGTCGCAACATAAACCGATCCAGTTGCGCTTCAGGCAAGGGATAGGTTCCCGCATAGTCAGTCGGGTTTTCCGTGGCCATGACAAAGAAATCAGGCGACAATGAGTAAGTGTGCCCGTCGGTGGTGACGCGGCGTTCACCCATCGCTTCCAATAAAGCCGCCTGAGTGCGTGGGGTAGCGCGATTGATTTCGTCAGCCAGCAAGATGCTGGTAAAAATCGGACCGCGCTGAAATTCAAATGCATTCGTAGCGCGGTTGAAAATGGACGTTCCGAGAACATCGCTAGGCAACATATCCGGCGTGAATTGAATCCGGGAAAAAGGCATTGCCAGCGTTTTGGCGATCGCCTGTACTAAGGTAGTCTTGCCGACGCCGGGAATATCTTCAAATAAGACGTGGCCGTTGGCTAATAAAGCCGTAAAGGCCAGCTTGATCGGCATTGGCTTGCCAACCACAATGGTCGCGACTTGTTGCTGCGCTGCCGAAAAGATTGATTGCGCTTCATTGATTTCCATCGTGATCTCCTCCATGCCGCCATTATTCAGGAAAAAGCACCAAACAGCAAGTTTCCTGCCGTGTCATAAAAAAATATGAATATATCGGTTGCAGACCGGGCACCGATTGGTACGCGGTTGACGAGCAGATATACTGCGGGCGCCATTTTGTCGCTAGAATCTTCTCAATAGCGACACATTTTTGCTTGCGGTATACTGTGACCATAGCCGGTAACCATCCAATGAGTGGGGGCAAGCAAATGAAAGAACGACTGAAGTATCACCTGAATGTGATTGGACATTATCTATTAATCGGTTGGCTGATTTTCATCGTGATGACGATCTTGGTGGGCCTGTTAAGTTATATCGTCATGAAATCGAATCCGCATTTTGTCCGCGGCCTCATGACCGGGTTGTCCGCTAAGTTCCCTGGAGCGACTGATAATTGGCACGCTTTCTGGGCGATTCTGCTGAACAACGAGCGGGTCACGTTCACCATGATGCTAGTGGGCATGATCCCAATTCCATTCTTATACTGGATTTCGTATGTGGTTACGTGTGCTTCGGTCGGTCTGGTTCTTGGTATCTATGCGGCCAAACTTGGCATCAGCGGTGCTTTCGGTGCGTTTGTGCTAGGCATTTTGCCACATGGGATCTTTGAGATGAGCGCGATGATCGTCGCTGTGGCGCTGGCGGCGCAAGTCAACAAGGCGTTACGCCAATCGATCAAACGATTTTTTGCCAATCCCCACTATGAAAAGTCGCCGCTGGATGCCAAGGCCATTGCGGTACAGTATGTCGCCATCGTGGTGCCAGTGATTGCTTTTGCGGCAATTATCGAAGGCTTCATTACGCCGGTGCTTTTACGGTTAATCGTTCATTGACTTAATTGCGGTTGACACGTGTTAAAGAGTGGTTGAGTCATAATTCATAGCGACGATATAAAAGCGAACGCGCCCCAATGGTTGTGAGTGCGTTTGCTTTTTGCTTTCCTAGGAGTAATTCGTTAGGAACACTGAGATGCCAGTGCCAAAGCGGAGCAATCGTAGGCCGGATGGTGCTCAGCCGTGCAAACAACACAGCGACCGGTTCTGTCGCTGATGTTGTTAGGCGACTTTGAGACAGCGATTTTCTGGCTCAAAGCGCCGTCACAGCGTTCCAGCACCATCTGGCCGGAGATTGCGGAGTTTGGCACGACTCGGAACTTATTGCCTAAACCTTTTCTGTGTTTTTCGGAGTTCATTAGACTGTTAACGTTCTGACGGAATTGTGGCTCAACCTTTTTTAAAGAAAACCAACCTGACCACAAAAATGTTTCTCGTGAAACATTATGACCATTCTGAGCGTAGCAACGAGTATGTATTCACGTCGAAGAACCCACCACGAGGATTCGGATCTTCTTGGCGCAGGATGCCGTCCAGATGGAAACCGGCTTTTTCGGCGACATGGTTGCTGGCGTCATTGGTGACGGTGGCGTTGATAATCAGTTTGTTCAGGTGATAGTCGTGGAAGGTGATGTCTGCCATGGCCTTGACGGATTTGTGCATGACGCCTTTACCGCGTGCCGGTGTGGTTAACCAGTAACCGATATCGGCTTTATGGTGGACGAGTTGGTCAATGGTGTTTAGGGTGATCAGACCAACGGGAGCGTCGGCTTGATGAATGACCAAGGTTAATGACTTTTGCTCGCCGAAGGACTTCAGCTCGGTTGTTAAAAAGTTAATCTCATCGTCAGCGGTGAGCGTCGCGTCCACCCAAGTCAGATAGGCTGATAAGGTCTCACGGCTGGTTTCGATCTGTTCAAATAAAAGTGGGCCGTCAATTTCCGGGCGTGGCAGTGCGAGTTTAAGATCGTAGTCAATTAAGTAGCTAAACATCATTTCATCCCATTTTCTTTTTAGTTTCTCTAAGTATAAAACAATCTTGCGTTCTGCGCGCGTAGACAAGCTCTCATAAAATCGGTAGAATTGTTACCTGTGAATGTTGCCGATGCGAACTGAATTGCCCACAGCTTGTGATGGCTGCTTCACATTGAATGGTTTAGCGTTGCACTAGGAATTGAATGAGAAAGATGGTGTTTTTATGAGACGGGTTTGGAAGTGGTGCGTCGCCGGGGTAGCAGCGTTGATATTGGCGATTGGCTTGACCATGCCGGTATCAACGCAGGCGGCGAAAAAAACATATGTGATCGGCACGGATGTCACCTATGCACCGTTTGAGTTTGCAGACAAGAACAACCGCTACGTCGGGATCGATATTGATCTCATGCAAGCAGTGGCCAAGGCAGAAGGCTTCAAAGTGGACATTAAGCCGCTGGGATTTAATGCCGCGGTGCAGGCGCTTGAAGCTCACCAGATTGACGGGGTCATCGCCGGCATGCAGATTACGCCGGAGCGCAAGCAGAAGTTTGCCATGAGCGATCCTTATTACAAAACCGCGGTGGCGATGGCCGTTGCCAAAAATAGCGGCGTCAAAAGTCTTAAGGATCTGCGGGGCAAGCGGGTGGCTTTAAAGACTGGGACAGCGGCGGCAGATTTTGCGATGAGCCTAAAAGACAAGTATGGTTTTCATACCGTGACGTTCGATGATTCCAATAATATGTACCAGGACGTGATTACGGGAAACTCGGTAGCTTGTTTTGATGATAAGCCGGTGCTGCAATATGCCATTGCAACCGGCCTGAAGCTGAAGCTTGCCGGTCCCGAAAGCAAGGCGAGCTATTATGGCTTTGCCACGCAAAAAGGGCGCAGCGACCAGTTGGATCAGCGGTTCAATGCCGGACTGAAAAAAGTGAAGGCTGACGGCACCTATGCCAAAATTGTCGCGAAATACTTAGGCAACGGAACACAAGCAGCCCAAAAGAAAACCAGCGCCAAAACCCAAGATACGGATCGCAGTTTTCTTGGCCTGTTACGGGAAAACTGGGGAACCTTAATGAATGGGCTGCGGGAAACGATGGTCGTGACCCTAGTGGCCATCATCTTTGCAACGATTGTCGGGATTCTGGTCGGACTTCTGGGCGTTTTACCGAATCGCTTCGCCCGGGGAGTTGCCACGACGTTTATTTATATTTTCCGTGGCTTGCCACTGCTGGTGTTGGCGTTGTTCATTTACACTGGCGTACCAAGCTTGATTGGTTCTAAGATTCCGGCATTTGTCGCCGGGATTATTACGCTGACGCTGAATGAGGGTGCGTACACAGCGGCCTTCGTGAAGGGCGGCATCCAGGCAGTCGATGCTGGTCAAATGGAAGCGGCGCGTAGTTTAGGACTTCCGTTTGGCAAAGCCATGCGGAAAGTGATTCTGCCGCAAGGAATTAGAATTATGGTACCGAGTTTCATTAATCAGTTCATTATCACGTTAAAAGACACCTCGATTCTCTCGATTATCGGTATCCTGGAGCTAACTCAAACCGGGAAAATCATCATTGCGCGTAACATGGAAGGCTTCAAAATCTGGACCATGGTCGCGCTCATTTACTTGATTATTATCACACTCCTGACCTGGCTCAGTAACTGGGTCCAACGGCGCATGAAGGTCTAGTCCACTTGCGTAAAATAATGTGACAAATGTCAGAAAAGCTAACATCAACGCTGGACAGTCGCTATTCCATTCCGCTAGCATAAACAGTAGATTTAAAATCGACCAAAATGCGAGGAGATGAGTCGCGCTTAGCCGCGTACTTGAACGAAGACGTGGTTGTCTCACCCGTGTCGATCAGACAAGACGCGGGCTTAGCGCACAACCAGTTGATCATCAACTGGCGCATGCAATAACGGCCTAATGGGCTTGTAATCATTAGAAAGCGTGGTGTTTAGGTTGAAGCGAAAGTGGCTGCTAAGTTTGCTGATCGCCTTGCCTTTAATGCTTGGGGCATTACTCCCCGGCAAGACGGTGGCGGCAGCACAGAAGACGTATACGATAGGGACGGATGTGACCTTTGCACCGTTTGAGTTTGCGAACCAGGATAATAAGTATGTGGGGATTGACCTTGATCTCATCAGGGCAATTGCCAAGGAAGAAGGTTTCAAGGTCGAGGTCAAGCCGTTGGGATTCAACGCAGCGGTTCAGGCACTTGAAGCCAAGCAAATTGATGGCGTGATTGCCGGTATGTCAATCACACCAGAACGAAAACAGAAGTTTCTGATGAGCGACCCGTATTATAAGTCCGGCGTTGTGATGGCCGTGGCGAAGAAAAGTACGATCAAGTCATTGAAGGATTTACGCGGCAAGCGGGTTGCTATCAAAACCGGTACGGACTCGGCGGATTATGCTAACAGCGTCAAGCACAAGTACGGCTTTTCAACAGTTACTTTTGATGACTCCAATAACATGTATCAAGATGTGACGACCGGTAACTCGGCGGCCTGTTTTGAAGATCAGCCGGTCATGCAATATGGCATTAATAATGGCATGGCGCTAAAGATTGTCGGTAAACCGGCGCGTGAAGGTGCTTATGGTTTTGCGACTTCTAAAAACAATCAGGCATTGATGAATAAGTTCAATGCGGGTCTTAAGAAACTGCGGGCCAATGGTCAATACGATAAGATCATCGAACGTTACTTGGGCAACGGCAGTGCAAAGTCACAAAAAACCGCTGCCGGTAACAGTCAGACGACTGACCGCTCGTTCATCGGGTTGTTGAAGGCCAACTGGTCAACCTTGATGGGCGGCTTGCGTGAGACCATGGTACTGACGATTGTCGCGATCTTCTTTGCAACATTGGTCGGGATTCTGGTCGGACTTCTAGGGGTTATTCCGAATAAGTTATGCCAAGGCACAGCAACAACGTTTATTTACATTTTCCGTGGCCTACCACTGATGGTCCTGGCCTTGTTCATCTACACCGGGGTACCGAGTCTGATCGGGTCAAAAGTCCCGGCATTCATCGCCGGCATCGTGACGTTGACGCTTAATGAAGGAGCCTACACAGCGGCCTTCGTTAAAGGCGGTATCCAGGCGGTTGATCCCGGGCAAATGGAAGCCGCGCGCAGCTTAGGGCTACCATTTGGGAAAGCCATGCGCAAGGTTATCTTGCCACAGGGCATTAAGATCATGATTCCAAGTTTCATCAACCAGTTTATTATTACCTTGAAGGATACCTCTATCCTGTCGATCATCGGTCTGTTAGAGCTGACCCAAACCGGGAAGATCATCATTGCCCGGAATATGGAAGGCTTTAAGATCTGGACCATGGTAGCACTGATTTACTTAATTATTATTACGCTATTAACCTGGCTAAGTAACTGGGTTCAGAAGAAGGTGAAAGCATGAGTCAGTATCGAGTAGAAATGAAAAATGTCCACAAGAGCTTCGGCGACAACGATGTGGTTAAAGGCGTCAACCTGAATGTCGCCAACAATGAAGTCGTCGTCATGATCGGCGCTTCCGGTGCCGGTAAAAGTACCGTCTTGCGCATGATTAATGGTTTGGAAACCGTCACAAGCGGCGAGATCCTTGTCGACGGCGAAGATATTGCCCATAAAGGCACTGATATCAACAAAGTGCGTGAAAAGATCGGCATGGTGTTCCAGCATTTCAATCTTTTCCCGAACATGTCCGTGATGGGCAACATCACCTTGGCACCGACCGAACTGGGCATTGCCAGCAAAGACGAAGCTGTCAAGCAGGCCAAGGAAATGCTTGAAGTGGTTGGGCTGACAGACAAGGCTGATGCGATGCCGGCGCAGCTTTCCGGCGGGCAGCAGCAGCGTGTCGCGATTGCGCGGGCGTTGGCCATGCATCCGGATATCATGTTGTTTGACGAACCAACCAGTGCGTTGGATCCGGAAATGGTCGGTGACGTACTGGGCGTTATGCGGCGGCTTGCAAAGCAAGGAATGACCATGGTGATTGTGACCCACGAAATGGGCTTCGCTAAAGAAGTTGCCGATCGGGTGGTCTTCTTTGATAACGGCACCATCCTTGAACAAGGCAAGCCTGAAGATATCTTTGAGCATCCAAAAGAAGAGCGAACCAAGAACTTCTTGAATAAGGTCTTGAATGCTTAGAATTTAGTGTTATGGCAACGCTTTGCCGGTGACACGACAAAAACGGTTCAGTGAGACAAGCTTGTCTCTTCTGAACCGTTTTTGTTTGGCAATTTTTGAGAATTTCCCGGGAAATAATGGTGCTTAGTCAAAATGTTTTCCCTTTCATGTTGGCATGCTAATCGTTTTGTTCTTGTTTTTCCGGCACGCCATGGTCGAGAATGCGGTCCATGACTGCTGCCACGCTGCCAGCATAGGCCATGCCGAATTTGTCGAGATGCACCATTAAGTAATACAACCGGTAGAAGTCGAGTCGAAATGGATAGCCGGGTTCGAGTGGGTAGGTTTCTTGGTAACCGGCGTAGAACTCTTGGTTGAACCCGCCAAAGACGGTGGTCACGCCGATATCAAGTTCGCGGTCGCCGTAAACTGCGGCGGGGTCAATGAGTGCTGGCTGCCCGTCTGCCGTGAACATGTAATTGCCACCCCATAAGTCACCATGGAGTAAAGATGCTTCGCTATGATGCTGGCTGAGGGTCTTGCTGATAATGGTGCGAACTTGGTCAAACGTTGCTTGATCGTCGGCCTGCCACAGGCCCTTTTTCAGTATGTGAGCGGCCAGTTTGTCGAGACGTTGGTGAATGAACAAGTCCGCCCACGAATCGGTCCAATCATTGGAAAATGATACGCTCGTGCCGGCGTATGGATAGTCGAAGCCGAAGCGGCCGGCGGGTTCGTGATGCTGATGCAGGTGGGCGACAAGCCGCCCCAGTTCACGTTGCGAGCCGTGGCCACTGGTCAAGAAGCTCAATAATAGGTAGCCATCGCCTTCGATGCTGCCGTTGGCGATCACGCGCGGTGCTAACACCTGGGCAGCTTCAAAGGCTTTTAAGCCGGCGATTTCCCCGGCATAGAAGCTGGCGGGGTAGCCAGGTTGAACGAGCAGAAAGTAAGGCTTCTCGGAGGTATCAACCCGATAAGCTTTATTGACATCGCCTCCACCAACCGGGGTGATCGAGGTGATATGATTTAACGGTAATTGCTTGGTCCAAGCTGATGTAAGCATGCAGACATCTCTCCTCTCACAGGCATTTCCGGCAGTCATCGGTGCAAAAGGGGCGATAAACTCCGGACTTTTCCAATGCCAGACAATGCCCTAGTGCCACCTTAAAACATTTTCGCCGTTAATGACAATGATTCAATCGTGCAAAAGATGATAAACGAATCGCTGCGGGTCATCTAAGAAGCTGCGGAGGAAAGTGATGTGCTCAATCTGGTCGTATTGAATGGGTGCAAGCGTGTCACCCAAGGCCAGTAGCTGCGCATCAGGGTAGGCCATTAAAATAGGGGAGTGGGTGCTGATGATGAATTGTGCGCCATTAGTGACCGCTTCATGAATCAAAGCTAGCAAACTCAATTGATTTTCCGGGGTCAATGGTGATTCGGGTTCGTCTAGCAAATATAGGGCGTTCGCGTGTAAGCGGGCGCGGAATAAGGCGAGAAAGGCCTGACCGTGTGATAGAGTGTCCAAATCGACTTTATATAGGTGATGGACTTCTGCGAGTGTATTCAGATAGGGCAGACGTTCCAGACTTTTGGGCGCTAAGTGTTCAAGCTGAGCCTGGGCATATTTGATGCGGCCGCGGGTGGCGCGAATGAATGAAATAAAATCGTCGGCGCGGAATAAAAAGCCGGACTTGGTGCGATAAGTCCACGTTAACTTGAGCTGGTGCGCCAATGCCCGGCTATTGTCGTATTCAGGATCATCTTCGAGGGACGCGCCGCTCATCAAGATAGCGTTGTAGTTGGCGGCGATCGCGTTTAGCAACGTTGATTTGCCGCTGCCGTTATCACCGGTCAAAATGGTCACCGGCTGGGTCAGCTTTAGTTCACGGAAATGCGCTTGCCAAGGGAGGTTGAATGGATAGGATGTTGCCTGAAGTGGCGGCGTATATTGAATTTTATTCAGTAGCATGGCAAACTCCTAACTTCATCTACCTAGACTATGGCAGTGGTTGATACCAACTTAAAATTTCCTTGGCTAAGTCAGCCTTCATGTAGCGGGACGTAATCGTTTGATCGCTATTGCCTTTTCGCACATGAATGTTCAAGTGCGCAACGCCGCACGGTTTCATCCAGATGGATTGCGCTAAGCTCATCGCCTGGATGTCTTTTTTCCGGACATAGTAGCGCTGGCGGGTCCAGACTTCGCCGACTTGGATGACGAGTTGATCTGGCGGCGCAATGGCAATAGCAGCGTTTGTTGCGGCATATTGGCCTTGGAGTGCCATGATGAGCAACCATAGCCCGCCAATCGGCAGCAACCAGACCCACCAGCTGACGTGTAGCCACAAAACGCTGGCTAAAATAATCGGTGCGACAATAAAAGCGAGATTCCCCAGCGGCATATTCCGCACATAGTACCAGCGGTTTCGCACCGGAATCGGTTGCAGTTCCGGTATTGTTGTCGGCAACCAGCTGATGAACTTGCGCATGTCCGTCATGGCCGAGCGCTGCCGGATCACCGGCATCAAAACCAGATCGTTATTTTGCTCGTCATCAGCTGCACCTGAAGCCAGCAACGCCTGAACGGTGGTGAGATGAAACCATTGGCGGAGAATGCTTTGTTTAAACCGGACTGCCTGCACGCGCGAGAGACGGGCACTGACTGTGTTGGTTTGGAAAAAGCCGCGGCTGGTGCGCAGTTCGTTTCCCGTGCGATCAAGCGTGAAGCGATAATATTTTTGCAAGATATTCAAATAAGAAACAGCAAATCCCAGCACTAAAACGATGATGCTTAAGCCGATCAAAAGGTAAATGGCTAAACCCGTGATGGCGTGTTCAGCTTGCTGGTACCAGCTATCAGGTAGGTATTCCTGAGCCTTGTCCAACACCCAAAGGATCCCGGTGATGATGGGGATGAAACCAAGCGATGTGAGCGCATATTGATTAAGGTCGTGGGAATTAATTTTATAGGCAGCGTCCGGAACCGGTTCCGTGTTGACGACGCGGGTCCGGGTGGCGGCATCGGCATCCGCATCAGTCGTCTTTGTAGTAGTGGATGTTGCCGATTCCGGCCCAATTCCTTGGCGATAACGATTGATCGTATCGGCAACGGCGGTCGGCACAGCTGCCAGTTGGCCTTCCGCTTTTCTAGTTTCTTTTCCGGCTGTTTCGATGGAGACCTGTTCCAGCCCAAGTGGCTTCAGGAAAAACCATTGCTGGCGCTGGACGGTTTGAATCCGGTCGTACGGAATATGGTTGGTCTTGCGGATGAAGACCCCGCTTTGAATGGTTAAGCCATCAGGTGCTACTAAATAGGTGAAACGCAAATAACGCAGGATTGACCATCCGAGCATTAAGGTGACGCTCCCAAGAATCAAGGCTAGCCAAAACAGCAGTTCTTTAAAACTCATTTTGGAACCGAACATCGAAAATAAGCCACCGACAAATATTGGCCATAAAGCGACGACATTTTTGACCCATAGTATCAGTAACGCGACAGGCGCAAGGCGGTGCGGTTGTTCATTCATCGCGCGCCTCCTGTGCCAGCTTCAAAATCTGGGTCCGCAACTGATTGGCAACGGATGCCGTTACCCCGTCAATGACATGGGCCGTGCTGGCGGTTTCGATGTTGACCTGTTGCAATTGTTGCCACCGGAGAAGCGGTCCCTGTTCCAACGTCACATTTTGAATGCGAGCAATCGGGATCGCTTCATTTTTACGGAAGAAGAACCCTTTTTGAAGGAAAACTGCGGTCGGGGTGATGTTGTAGCGCAAAAATCGATAGCGATAAGACACGAGGACCCGTCGGATAATATATTGCAGCACCGTTAACCCAATGACGCCAAGACCTAGCCATGAAGGCCAATGCCAAAAATGACTGGCGATGAGCAAAAGTAAGCCAACAACAAAAAAGTTGAAAGACCAGATGAATATATCGGCGCGCCAGACAAATTTGATGTTAGCTGGCAAAGAATATCCCGTTTCGTTCATTTTTTCGCCTCCGTTTTCGTCAGGATAGCAGAAAATGGCGACAAGCGAAACTGTTGTTGTCATAAAAATGAACTTATTACGTTGCTTTTGCCACACGGGTTCGATTGAAGTGGTGCTTGCGTTTTGAAATGGCTGTCGCTCACCCAAACGCGTTCGCCAGCGCAGAAGCCTGCGTGTAAGGACCTTGTTCGCAATGGCCTAAGCCCGGGCCATCACGCCCAAGGCCGCTTACACTCCGACTTCTAAGCGCGCCGGCTCACGCTCACCATAACGCGTTCGCCAGCCCAGAAACCTGCGTGTAAGGACCTTGTTCGCAATGGCCTAAGCCCGGGCCATCACGCCCAAGGCCGCTTACACTCCGACTTCTAAGCGCGCCGGCTCACGCTCACCATAACGCGTTCGCCAGCCCAGAAACCTGCGTGTAAGGACCTCAGGCGCAATGGCCAAGGTCGGGCCATCACGCCTGAGGCCACTTACACTCCGATTTCTAACCGGGCTGGCTCACGCTCACACTAAAAAAGCCCACCTATCTGCGACAGCAAAGATTGCTGGCAGAGAGGCGAGCTTGTTAAAATGAAACAGCAGAAGCAGTTGGCGCCGTTGGTTCAAACAGTCAGCGCATAAATGAATTCGATCAACTGCTTTTTCATCGCAACGTTGATGCCGTTGATGGGCTGCTCGAGAATCTTTTGGTATTCTTCGAGAACATCATATGGCAGCGGCGTGAGTAAGTTGAGATCGTCAATGACATCACTGACGCGGTCGGTGGTGCTGAGATCAACGAAAATATCGATCTTGTTGAGGCAGTCGATTAATAAATCGGTCATGCCGGCATCAGGCTTGCCGCTTTGGTCGGTGACGACAACCTGCAGGTGATTGACTTGTGCATGATCGATCTGGATAAACTTTAAAGCCGAATAGATATTCATTGGCACACCTCGTCTTAACTGACAGAATAGCATCGTGGTTCATTACACCAATTTTAGGCATTTCGTTAAACTTTTACAAGCTGGTTGTATCCTGTGGCAATCCGTTCCATAATGTGGGCGACAAGGATTATTGTACTTGTGGGGGTGAAATATGGAGCTTAATATATCTGCACAGGCAGCAGCCCGACTGGCGCCGCTTTTACACGCAGATCGGGTGTTGGTTTTGGATTTAAATGATGGCATCGGGCCTTATTCGCGACAGTATCATGATGCATCCCAAGCTAAATTCAGTCTCCTGATATTGCCACGCCGTAATGTGCCGGATGTATTTGATGCGCACCTTGATTCCCCAGTAGGACCGGTTTTAATCAAAAGCTATGCGGCTGGGTTTTTTGATTCGAAAACCGAGTTAACCGTAAGTGGCGATGAGTTTACACTTTTGCGCGGGAAGCCACGACTCAATCCGAAGGTCCCGCTCAAGTTTGTGTAACAAAACGGGCTTTTCTGTTATGATATTCCCAGCAACTGTATGAGGCAATCACAGTTAAGGGGGAGTTGTCTGTGGACCGGACATCACTAAAGAATCAAGCCAAGGCGGAATTGAATCCCAACTTTAGCTATTATCTGCGCATTAGTTTACCGGCGTTACTGTTGATGGCATTCGCAACGCTTGTGCCGTTTCCTTCCGTACATGAAGTACATCGCGGGGAATGGCATACTCTGTTGCGGGGAGATATATTCACGGTCACAGGCGGGCGGGTGAATGAATACTGGCAGATGTGGCAGTCAATTGTTATTTTTTTGAGCCTGTTGGGTGTGTTACTGATGATTGGCGTCATGTTTGCGATGATCGATGGTCTTCGCGGCCGGTCGGATCATCAGTTTAGTTGGATGCAGATGTTCAAGATTTTTGAACGGGGCGAATATTTTCTGGGCAGCTTGTTGATTGGTCTGTTGCAATGGCTCTGGATTTTCCTGTGGATGTTCTTGCTGATTGTCCCGGGGATTGTTAAGGCGATGGCGTATTCACAGGCGCAATGGATTTATCGGGATGCGATCGATAGCGGCCAACCGATTGGCTATACCGAAGCCGTGACCCGCAGCCGAGAGTTGATGTTTGGCCATAAGTGGGATTACTTTGTGTTATTGCTGAGTTTTCTGGGCTGGTGGCTGTTAGAGTTGATTACTATGGGGCTGGCTTCCATCTGGGTCATCCCGTATCGCAGTATGACATTGGCGAATTTCTATCTTAAATTAACGGAAGAACAAGCTTAATACCGCAGTAAAATGCAAAAAGAAAGCAAAATCGGCTTTCTTTTTTTTCGTAAATTGCAAGAACAAGTTAGCCAGTCGTTGAGGACAATCCCAGAACAGGCCGTTATCAAATAGAAGTTGTGGCGCTAGAGAGACTACTGGGCCATGCGGTGAACGCGCCGAGCTTCGGCCTCAAAGTTTTGCTGGGGTGTGCAGTAGCCCTGTTGTTTGCGAGGCAACTGATTCAAGCGGTCTTGCGTGGCCTGCACTTGACTAGGGCTAATGTCATCTAGGGACATGCCCTTAGGGAAGTCCTGGCGGATCATCCGGTTATGTGCCTCGTTGGTGCCACGGTCGCAGGACGTGTAAGGATGGGCGTAGAAGATCTCAGTTTCCGTCCCAGCAAAAGCAGTATTTAAGGCGGTGAACTCGGGTCCGTTGTCGGCTGTGATGGTCTTGATGCAAGCTCCCCATTCGCGCTTGATTCCACGCAATGCATAGCTCACAGAGTCTGCATCTCGTCCTTCGATCAAGCGGAGAAGTTGGCAACGGGTCTTGCGCTCAATCAGAGTCAAGATGACGCTCTCCTTGCCATTGCGTTTACCGACAATGGTATCCATCTCCCAGTGACCGAACTGCCTGCGTCGTTCAACGACCTTAGGCCGTTCCTCGATACTGCGGCCAGCCAGGCGCTTAGCCTTGGTGTGGTGCTGGTGAGAGGTCTTCCGCTTAGTCTTCTCCAACAGGTCGATATTTCGAATCTCTAGGCGTTGGTCGTCAATGTACTGGTACAAAGTCGAGGCACAAACAAGCTCTTCAGGAGTAAACAGCTTGTGTCGCTTGGCATAGCCGATCGAAGCATCCGGCGACCATTTGTCCTGCTTAGCTCGCTGTACGTACCAGGCTAAGAAGACCTGTACGCTGGCGAACTTGTCAGGACGATGGCAGCTCAAGCGTGCAGTCTCGTAACGTGCCTGAGCAGCCTCTGGCAGGTATTGTCGATGGTAGACGCGCTTGCCATTACTCTTCTTGACCTGATCTACTGTACCTCGCTTGATTTCATTATTAATGGTCTGCGGGCAGACGCCAATTTCAGCAGCAATCCAACGATTGGACTTCCCAGCTTGGCGGAATCCGGCCACTTTTCCGCGCTCGAGTGATGTTAAGTGCTGACCTTTTTGGCGGTGTGTGCTATCCTGTTTCTGCATCAAGACAATATCCTCTTCCATTGTTTGTGTAGGAACTTCAATGATACAGGATATCTGTTCTTGATGTTTTTTATTGTCCAAAAAATTTTGAGACAGTGGCTAACTTGATTCTAAAATGCGCGTTTCTTTTTTTTTGGCAAAAGATACCGCTTGCGGTAAGTATTGGTATACTGTACATAGTTTTAAGGAGATGTACTGACAGCCGGATGGGATCGGCGGTTTGCGGGTCTTGTCCACAACGACACGATGCGTTTACGACAATAATGGGGGTACATGTGATGAAGAGACGTTGGTTACTTGGTGTTGCGACTGCATTGATGGTCTTGTTGCTGACCGCATGCAGTAGTGGCAGTTCGGCGCAGAAAACTTCCAAGGGTCCGGTGACGATTACCTTTTGGCACCGGATGACCGGGAATTACAACAAGGCGTTGGAAGGGTATATCAAGACGTTTAACAGTAGTCAAAAGCAATACAAGGTCGTTGCAACATCGCAGGGTTCGTATGACAACTTGCAGAAGAAGTACCTGGCATCGGCGAAGTCCAAAACCTTACCGACGATTGGGCAGGTAACGGATACGATTATTCCGGAATATGTCCATGACGGGATGCTGGTCAACATTGATAAGCAGGTAAAATCCCAGTTTTCCGCCGCGGAGCTGAAGTCGATTTATCCCGGCATTGCCACGAACCTGAAGTATCACGGTGATTATTATCAGATTCCGTTTGCCACCGGGACGCGGCTCATGTTTTACAACAAGGATATCCTAGAAAAATATCATCTGACTGTACCGAAGACTTGGGAAGAACTTGCCAAAATCGGGCAACAGCTTAAGGGTGATGGCATCACAGGTGTCGCGTTTAATAAGAGTTATGATTTTGAATTTGAGACATTAGCGTATGATGTCGGCAATCGCCTGATTACGCCGCGGTAGAAGGCGAAAATCGATACGCCAGCTAGCATCAAAGCGATGACGGCGATCACCAGCATGCTGCAGGATAAGACGGCTGTCACAGCAGGACTGGATAATTACTTTAATGTGCCATTTGTTCAAGGTAAAATTTTTGCCGGCTTCGGCTCTAGCGCCACGATTCAGCAGATCGCGTCAACGGCACCTAAGAGCATGCATTGGGGAACCGCGGTGATGCCGAGTTTTGATGGCAAATCCAGTTCGGTTCTGGGTAACAATGGTATTTCAGTTTTCAAAGGTGCCTCGGCGGATCAAATCAAAGGCGCGGTTAAATTCATGAAGTTTCTGATGAGCACCAAGATTCAGACGCAGTGGGCCAAAGCCAGCGGGTACGTACCGGTTGTGTCGACCGCCACGAAGTCAAGCGACTATCAAGCCTACCTAAAAGCCAACCCGAACTACCAGGCCGCAGTCGATGCTTATGATGATGCATTCTCATCAACACCATTCATCGGCTATAACACTTACCGTAACAACTTGCTGGATGCCGTTGACCAGACCGTTTCCAAAAAGGCCGAGCCTAAGACCGTGCTAACCACGCTGCAAAAGCAAGCCGAAACCATTTTGAAAGATAATCGTTAATTAACCAAAAGAAAGCAGGCGCGTCCATGACGACATTCAAACGGATTTTAAAACGAACCCTTATTTACACCGTGCTGGTACTGGGCTTAGCGGTGCTAATGACGTTTGGCTATGTCGGCTATCAAGACGTCACCGCTGGAAAAGGCTACCTTGCCTTGCGCTACCTTTTGCTAACGGCAGAGTCCGGGGTCGGCGGCTTTTTCCTGTTCTTCATCGTGGTGAGTCTGGACACATGGCGCGAACATCGGGAAAAGAAGCGGAAGACAAAATAATAGATTGTCGTGCCAAACTCCGCAATCTCCGGCCAAATGGGGCTGGAACGTGGTGGGCACGACTTTGAGCCTCAGCAAAACCGGCTGAGTCTCAAAGATCGGCCTCATTGTAGGCGGTAAACCGCCAACAATGATTTCACCACTGAGCCCCATCTGGCCTCCGATTGCTACGCTTTGGCACTGACGTTTTAATAATTCAAACCAATTTCCTAGGAAAACTAAAAGCGGACATACTCCAGTTATTGTTGAGTATGCCCGCTTTTGTATTGTGGCCGTGAATTATGATCCGGCTTCATTTTTATCTGTTTATGAGGCTAATTCAGTTAAACCCGGTTCAAGTAACGCTTCAGGAATTCCTTTGTCGCTGTTTGTTGCGGATTGCCGAAGATTTGATCCGGCGTGCCGGACTCGGCAATGATGCCGTTGTTCATGAAGACGACGCGATCGGAAACATCGCGAGCGAAGGCCATTTCGTGGGTGACGATGATCATGGTCAGGCCAGTGTGGGCTAGGGCCGTCATCGTGTTCAGGACATCATCGACCATTTCCGGATCCAGCGCACTGGTTGGCTCATCAAACAGGAGCACTTCCGGATCCATTGCTTCGGCGCGGGCAATGGCGACCCGCTGTTCCTGCCCGCCGGAGAGCTGATCCGGTTTGGCGGCAATGAAGGGATCCATGCCGACTTGTTTCAATAGTTCCAACGCGTGGGTTTTGGCGGCAGCAGCGTCACGTTTTAAGACGGTTTGCTGCGGCACCATTACGTTTTGCAAGACGGTCATGTTGTTGAACAAATTGAAGCTCTGGAACACCATGCCGACTTTGGCGCGATAGGTGCTCAACTTTACGTCTTCCCCTAGAATGCTTTTGCCATGAAAAAGAATATCGCCGCCAGTTGGGGTTTCCAACAGGTTGATGTTGCGCAACAGGGTCGACTTGCCGGAGCCGCTGCGACCGATGATTGAAACAACTTCACCGGCTTGGACGTTGAAATTGATGTCAGTCAGGACTTCGTGGTTCCCAAAACTCTTTTTGAGATTCTTAACTTGGATTAATGGTTCGCTTGCCATGAGCTAGTCCCCCTCTTTTGCGGTGCCAATTTTCGGTGTTTCAACCTGCATTTGATTGTTCATCACGTTGTAGTCTTTGGGTCCGTCGAGATGTTTTTCGATGAGCCGGAAGAGGCGGCTGATGGTGAAGGTCATGATGAGATAGATGCCGCTGACGATCAGATAGGTGTGGAAGAACTGGAAGCTTTGTCCGGCAATGGTTTCGCCGCTGAAGAACAGTTCGGAAACCGAGATAACCGACAGCACGGACGTATCCTTAATGTTCACAATGAACTCATTCGTGACCGCTGGCAGGGAATTACGAACCGCTTGCGGCAGGATAACTTTCATCATGGTTTGTAGATGCGTCATGCCCAGCGCACTGGCTGCTTCGAACTGTCCTTCATCAACGGAAATAATCCCGCCACGGATAATTTCGGAAATGTAGGCGCCAGTGTTAATTGAAACAATCAAAAGCGCTGCGGTAGTGCGATCCATGTTCAGGTGCCAGGCTTGGGCGGCGCCATAATACAAGACCGCTGCCTGAACAATCATTGGCGTGCCACGGAAGACTTCGATATACAAGGAAAGCAGCCAATTGATAACTGCCCGCAAACCGCGCTGTCCCAACTTCTTGGGTTTTGGCGTGGTGCGAATAATCCCGACTAACAGGCCGATGATGAAGCCAACAAGGGTGCCGACCAAGGCCAGTAACAACGTCATACCGGTACCACGCAAGAGCATCGGCCCATACTGTTTCATAATGGCCATGAACCAGTTGCCGCTCTTTTCGGTCGAAGGCTGATTATCGACCGCCTCATTCATCAGGCGTGCCCGCTCTTTTTTGGAAATCGTAGCGAGCAGTTCATTGATTTTAGCTTTATTGGGATCGTTTTTCCGCAACCCGATTGCTAGGTTGGTGTCGCTGGCATCGGTTTTAAATCCCTGACCCTTGGCAAAATGGATATACATCAGGTTCGGGTTGGCGCGTTCTGCCGTGATCCCTTCAGGAACTTCGGAAACGTAGCCGTCAATGGTGCCAGACTCCAAGGCCACCCGCATCGCTGGGAAGTCGTTCATGGCCGGTTCCTTGACGACTCCTTTGATTTGGTTAATGGCCTGATAGTGATACGTACTGAGCTGCGCTGTCACTTTAGCACCTTTAAAATCAGCAATACTCTTGGCTTTTGCATATTTGCTGTCTTTACGGACGACCATGGTCAGATTGGAAATGTAGTACGGATTGGTAAAATCAATCGTTTTGCGCCGATCCGGTGTTGGTGACATCCCGGCGATAATGGCATCGATTTTTCCGGAAGTTAAAGCAGGCGGCAGGCCATCCCAAGAGGTTTTGACCACAACGACTTTCTTGTGCAGTGCCTTAGCGACTTTCCGCGCAATCTGAACATCGTAACCATTGGCGTATTCATGACTGCCTTGAATCTTGACCGCGTTATTGGCATCTGTGTTCTGTGTCCAATTGAACGGTGCATAGCCGGCTTCCATACCGACTTTGAATGTGTTGTCGTCGCTCGCAGCATTGACTGGCTTAGCAGCAAAACCGCCAAGCAGCAGAATCAATACGAGCCCCAGCACACCCAAACGTGCAACCCAGTGTTTTTTCATAAAATGACATTCTCCCTTCTTGTAGTGGGAAATAGAGCTGGAACCAAAAAATCGACCTTTATTGAACAAGCAATAAAGGTCGATTCCATCGATTTTAGTCATAAACCAGAATCATAGCGCCCCGAAGCAACCTGCTTCGACAGTCCATGAGTTATGCGCTCATGGCCCAATGCGGATCGTCCGAACACGGCCCGACATTTCGGCGGCGGCACTTACGACTGGTTCAACATGATCCGGCACTCCCCAGTTTTCGTTGCCCACCGCAACCTCTATTTCTTGGTGGTGTATTTAAATGTCAAAATCAAGTGTAGCGGAATGGGAGGTGGATGTCAATTGGATGTGAGCGTGAATTGGCGCGGTTAGAAGGCGGTGTGTAAGTGGCATAGGCGTAATGGCCGTTTTTTGGCTATTGCGCCTGAGGTCCATACACACAGACTTCTGCGGCAGTGAACACGTTATGGTGGAAGAAGTTTATATTAGCAGGCATACTTACGAGAAGCATTTTTGAACCGCTGTCAAAACATAGAAACAAAGGCTAAGACGTTATTAAGGATGTGCAGTGCGATGCTATAGCGTAAATCCCCAGTAAGCGCGTAAACGGAACCAAATAGCCATCCCATGGTGCAGTAAACTAAAAGATTGACGGTGAAATGAGGTTCCTGAAGCAACCCAAACACAAAGCCTGAGACTAAGACAACGAAAATTTTGCTCATAATAGTGTTCTTGTTGACAAAATAGTTAAAGAAAATTCCGCGTAATATAAATTCTTCAATAATCGGTGCCGCTAATACAGCGTCAACACTGGCTAATAATGGCGCAGTTCAAATGAATTTGTTAACAAGCACCTGATTCGTGGCATTGTCCGCGTTGAAAGGCGTGAGAGATTCAACACACAGCAACCCAAAAAGAGACACAACCCCAATGAGAAGTATAAGCATGTTCTTTCTCGAAAGTGGCTTTAGGCCATAGCCATTTGGATTAAAACGTTTCAATTGCCGGAAATATAGCCAATGAAGAAACCAAATGAATGCCCCTTTTAATAATAGTTCAATCACTAGAACTTCATATTGGTCTTGCTGCAATTTGCTGATTGTAAAAAAATCATGGAATTCAGTTAAGACATCAAGCAGCATGATGCCTGCGAGAAGAAGTGCGCGCTTCAGCAATGAACCGCCAATGGATATTATTTTCCCCAATTGTCTGTCCTTCTTTAGACTTTTGAATGCTATAAAAATTGGGCTACATGAATACGCGCCCATTGTAACAATTAGCGTTAATGGTTAACAAGTTTAAAAATAGGCACAAATTAAAAATCAGAACATATAGATTAACAAATGTAAAGCAAAGAAAAATATTTCGATTTTGAAAAAATGACAAAACGTGTTAAATTTGTCTAATAAACTTCTCATAAAAAGGGGCGGGTGCTGATGCCGGAGGAGCCTGTCAAAGTCGGGGCCTATTTACGGGCGTTGCGTCTTGAAGAAAATGACTCATTGGAAGAAATTGCGGCGGGGATTACGACGGCCGCTACTTTGTCACGCTTTGAACGGGGGGAGACTCAGCTCAGTGCAGCCGTTGTTTTAAAACTGTTAACGCGCTTTGATCAAGATGTTGAATTGATGCAACAAGGCTATCGGGCATTGAATCCGGAGAATTTTTTCCAACAGGTTAATCGGGCCACGGTTTCCGGTAAGTCAGCGTTGCAGGTGTTAGCGCAAAAGCAGTATCGCTTGTGGCGACAAACCGGGCTGATTTTTTATCGACTGAATCAAATTAATATTCTGGCCCACAATGGGTTTACGGACCCGAGTTTTCAGACAACAGCGCAGATGAAAGCCGACGTTATCAAGTATTTGAAACGGATTCGGTACTGGGGATTGTACGAACTTGATCTTTTCGCCGCCACCTTGGTGATATACGACCATGAGCAACTGATGAGTTTGGTCATGGAGCTGGTTTTGGACTGGCCGGATGTGAAGGGCCATCCAACCCGGAACCAGTATCTGTGGGCGATTTTGACGAATAGCATCGCCTTGCTGATTCATCGTCGGGAGTTTACGGATGCTGTGCGGCTGCTTAACGTCGCCAAGAACTTACCCATTCCGGCCGATGATCTCTATGCGCGGATCATGTTGCGCTATCAAGAGCACCTGCTGACCTATCATCGCGGCCAGCATCGGGCGGCTAAAACTGCGGTTAAAAACTTACTGGCAACGCTGGCGTTATTGGACTCGCCGTTTTTTGCCCAGTTGTTGACTAAAAGTTGGCGACGATTCCTGAAGGAGGAGGCGCAGGCAAAATGACGATCGGTGAACAATTCAAACGACTGCGTAAAGAACGGTGGCTGACGTTAAGAGAAGCCGCTGGCGACATTGTTTCGGTATCAAGCCTTTCAAAATTTGAAAATGGCACCTCACAGTTGGCCGCCGATCGCTTTTTCCTATTGCTGGATCGATTGAATCTGGACTGGGATGCGTTCACGCCTTCACGCTCGGATGCACCATTACCGTTTTTGCATCGTTATCTGGTGGCGGCACAGCAGGCAGATGTTCAGGCGTTGGCAGGTATCTTACGCCAGTTGCCGCTGGCGAATACCAATCAACGGTTGCTGTTGCATTTGACGCTGCATAACCATGCACCGGAACGCTTTTCCGTGTTGGCCCGTGAACGTAAACAGGCGTGGTCGTTGTTGATGCATACAACGGCGTGGTCGCTGTTGTTGCGGCTGATCGCGCTTCAATTAACCGGCATCATCGCGATGAAGGATTTGGAAGGACTGATCAAGGCCATTGCGAACCAAGTGCAAACACCCAACACACCACAGGATCATTTGAATCTGGCCAATCGCGCGTTTTTAACCGCTTCTCTTCGGTATATTGCGGCAGGGCAACTGGACAACGCGCAGGAAACGCTTGCGTTAATTCGGCAGGCCACAGTGGGTGACATGGGGGTTGAGTTTCAGATTGCCTGCACAAAACGTCTGGTGATGATTTATTCACCGGATAAAAGCAAGGCAGCGCGCGGTTGGCAAGAGCTTGCCCAACTGAAGGCGTTGTTGAATGAGGTTGCGGCACCGGACTGGACGGCAAGTTGGCTGCCGGCTTTGGAGGCGTTGGCTGAGGCAAAGCGTTGCGGTAAAGAAGCCTGACTTTGCCTTTTTTGAAAATTCGGATAGTAGCAGTTTGTAACGGACTCGCGATCAGCGAAAATAAGTTGATTGTGGGTCCGTTTTTTGGTGTGTTCCACGTGAAACGCCATGAGTTAAGAAGGAAGACTGTTTTTTTGACACGATAATAGGTTCGCAGTCAAAGAAAGTACGCGCCACCTTGTGGATCCTTGATATTGATTCGGACAACCTTCAATAAGTAACGCAACCACCGTTCTTGCGTCGGCTGGTCCAGGATATGCTCCAAACTGATGGCTTGTTGGCATAACTCGTATCCGGCTGTGGTTTGACCAATGACGGCTTGGTACCAGCCGCGTAAAAATAAGAGGAGGGCCGAGTTTGAGAGGTCGTTTGTGTCATGCAAAATTTTTTCGGCGGTGGTGAGGACTTTTTTGGCGTCGGTTAAGTGGCGTGTGTTGATGAACACGGTGAAGGCGGAGAAGAGCGTCTGAATCCGGAGATTGCCGATTTGATTGAAGGCGCGATATTTTTCCGAACGCTTCATCGCTATTGGCAACAAGTTTTGAATGGTTTCAGCAGGTAAGGCGACCATGAGATGGCGGAACCAATAAAGCTCAAAGTAATTCCAAGTTTCAACCGAGTAGAGATAGCTGACCAGTGGCTTGGCGCGTTCCTGCAATTGGGCCATGGCGTCGGTCACATTTTTGAATGGTGATGGCTGGTCAGGCGGCTTGACGCGATCAATCATGGTTAGGCGAAAGATCTGAATGCTGATGAGTTCAAATTGGGTTTGGCGGTTGTGATCGTGCTCGTACCGTTTTTGCCAAGCCTTTTCCTGTTTCAACAAATATTGATAGTCGGCTAGCGTGGGATTTTCAACGTTAAAGCGATCCTGATAGGCGATAACCTCTTCAAAGTCGCGGTGAACTAAAGTGTTGTAAACAAACCGCGTGTGAGCCGAGGGTGGGACAGCGCCTGCCTGGAGATCGCGAATGAAGACGAATTCTTCCACCGAAATGTTGATGCGAAAGAGCAAATGACTCAGGCGGGCAAAGCTGATATTGGAGCGACCTTGTTCGAACTTACTAATGAAAGCAATGGAATTATGCGCATCGGCTACCTGTGCCAAGGTCAGATGGTGGTTGCGCCGAAGTTGGCGGAAGACGGCGCCGTCAGTGGGATTGATTTTTTCTACCATAGTGGAATTTCACCTCGCCTTGAGTGTAGCCTGCTTACACTCAAAGTACAAACCAAGTACGAATCGAAAATGACATGCTTGGCTGCAGGGAGGTAGCAACATGCATGAATATTTCAATAATCGGGGTTATCGCGCCATTTTAAATGCCAGTTTGTTAAGCGGGATTGGCGATAGCCTGTATAACATCGTGTTTATCATTTACGCGGCCACGATGCCGTTTAAAAGTCTGGCCGTCACATTGGCAGCGATGGCAACCACTTTGCCGACGATGCTGTCGCTAGTGACTGGCAGTCTGGCCTATCGAACCCAGGCCAAAACCAGTCATATGGTGGCTACGCGTATTGGCCAAACGTTACTTTTCCTAGGGTTGGCAGGGATGATCCTGCTGCCTGCCAGCTTGCCATTGTTTTTGCTGTTGCTGGGCATCAACATACTTTCTGATACCCTGGGACAATATGGGAATGGTTTGGTACTGCCACTGTTGCATCGGTTAATTCCCGCTAAAGAACTGAACATGGCCATCAGTTTTCAAAGCGCGACCGGTACGACGGTTCAAATGGTTTTTCAGGCAGTCGGTGCAAGCCTGATTGTCTTGCTCAACCACAATTATGCGCTGTTTGGCAGGCTTAATGCTGTTACGTTTTTACTCGCAGCTTGGGTTATAACCCGGGAAAAGAGTCGCCTAAAACAAGCTGAACCACCAGTCGTGACGCATGCGCATCAGCCGATTCTCAAAAATATTGGCAATGTGCTCAAGTTTCTGGCAACCAACCGTTTTCTTTTGGCAGTCATTGTTTTCGCAATGTTTGTCAATACACTAGGGTCATCGGTTGACGGCTTAATGTCGGTGTCGCTTGTCCAGCAACCGGGCATGTGGCTGCGTGACTTTGGCACCACGGTGGCTTTGCTGAATATTGTCTTCTCGGTAGGGCTTATTCTAGGCGCACTGTTTGCCCAGGATGGCTTGCAACGGCTCAGTACGTTCAAACTGCTGAGTCTTTTGACAGCGGCGATGATTGGGCTTAGTTTTAGTTTCTTTCTTTTCGCGCGTTTTAAAATCAAGTTAGCCACTTTTATTACAAATTTGGGACAATAAAAAACATCAAGAACAGATATCCTGTATCATTGAAGTTCCAACACAAACAATGAAAGAGGTATTGTCCTGATGCATGAACAGGATATCACACGTCGTCAACCAGGTCATCATTTGTCTCAAATGGAACGCGGTAGAATTGCAGAACTTTACGCCACCGGCACCTCCAAACGCGAAATTGCTGCCAAAATTGGCGTCTGCCATCAAACCATCAATAATGAGATTGACCGAGGGACTGTCAAGCAGGCTAAGCGCATTAATGGCAAACTGATCTATCATACGGAATATAGTCCTGAAGCTGCTCAGACGCGCTATGAGACCGCACGTCTGAATTGTCATAGGCCGGATAAATTCGCCGCTACAAGCCACTTCCTGGCCTGGTACGTTAATCAGGCCAAGACTGAACACTGGTCGCCTGATGCAGCCGTTGGCGCCGCACGGCGAGCCAAGCTATTCACCCCTGAGGAGATGGTGTGCACAACCACTTTATATCGCTACATCGATGATCAACGCTTAGAAATTCGGAACATCGATCTCGTGGAGAAGGCAAATCGGCGGACCAAGCAACACAAGAGCACTAAGCATAAGCGCCTAGCCGGCCGCAGTATTGAGGAGCGTCCTAAGGCTGTCGAACGCCGCAAGCAGTTCGGACATTGGGAGATGGATACCGTTGTCGGGAAACGCAATGGCCGTGAGAGCGTCATCCTTAGCCTGATTGAGCGGAAGACTCGTTGCCAACTTCTCCGACTGATCGACGGCCGAGACTCGGACTCTGTGGAGTTTGCGTTACGAGAAATCAAGCTTGAGTGGGGTGACTGTCTGCGCACGATTACCGCAGACAATGGCCCGGAGTTCTCGACTCTGGATAAGGCCTTTGAGGACACAGATACAGACATCTTCTACGCGCATTCATACACCTCATGCGATCGCGGCTCCAACGAGGCCCACAATCGCATGATTAGACGTGACTACCCAAAAGGCGAGTCGCTGGATGATGTTAGTCCCAGCCAGGTGCTGGCTACCCAAGACCGTCTTAACGGGCTTCCCCGGAGAAAGCTAGACTACCGTGGCCCCCAGGAGTGTTTTGAGACCGAAGTGCGCCGGACTCGGCGTTCAGCACAACACGTAAGCTAAACAATGAACCACTCATAAGATAACAGGCTGTTCTTGGGAGTGTCTCAACACCCCGGCTAACTTGTTCTTGCAATTTGGGGTTTCTTTCTTTTCCGTTCGCTTGCTGCCGTCATGGGATTCAGCTTTGTGACATCCTATCTCATGGGAAAAATCAACCCGCGGGTGTCGACGGTGATGATGCGGCTCGTTCCTGAGCAGCAGATGGGGACAACGGCAGGAGTCGTTAACCTAGTGGCCCTTTTAGGTATGCCGGTCGGTCAAGTGGTTTTCTTCACATTGGCAAATGTTGTGAGCGCTGCGGCAAGCTGGATGCTCATGGCGGCGCTGTCAGCGGTGTTATTATTAGTGCTTTTATTAGTGGGCACGCGCATCGCCGACCCTGTCTTTACCGATTCCGAAAGCCAGTCAGAAAAGGCCTAGGCAGGCTTTAAATTAATTGGTATCGACCGATATACCAATTTTGATAGATACCAATTAGAAGTGCGTACTGAATGTATGCGCTTCTTTTTTTAATTTCATTTTAAGTGAAAATGCTTGCATAGCGGCGTGGAGGAAGTCATACTAAACTTATTGGGAAGCCTTGTATTTTTGATTATTTTTGTTTTTTGCAGATATTATTTTCGAGGCAACCACAAATTTTTAGGAGGCGTAATAATGGTCGGAATCATTCTTGCTAGTCATGGCCAATTCGCTGCTGGCATCAAGCAATCCGGTCAAATGATCTTCGGTGAGCAAGAAAAAGTCGAAGCCGTGACCTTCATGCCCGATGAAGGCCCGGATGACTTGCACAAGCACCTCGAAGATGCGATCGCTAAGTTCGACCCAGACGATGAAGTTTTGTTTTTGATCGATTTGTGGGGCGGATCACCATTTAACCAAGCGAACACGATTTATGAGGAACACAAGGATAAATGGGCGATTGTGACCGGACTGAATTTGCCGATGTTGATTGAGGCTTATGGCTCGCGGCTGTCAATGGATTCTGCACAAGACATTGCCGCACATTTACTTGAAGCCGGACGTGACGGTATCAAGATTAAGCCAGAATCACTGGACAAGGTGAAGAAGCCAGCTGCTCAAGCTGCCGCACCAAGTACAGCCAATGCTGGTCAACCGGGATCATTCCAGTATGTTCTGGCCCGGGTTGATTCACGTTTGTTACATGGTCAGGTTGCAACCACTTGGACTAAGACCACGAACCCGACGCGGATTATTGTTGTCTCTGACACAGTGGCAAAAGATGAGCTGCGGAAGAACCTGATTAAGGAAGCGGCACCATCTGGCGTCAAGGCACATGTTGTTCCGATTGATCAGATGATTAAGTTGGCCAAAGATGATAAGCATTTTGGCGGTGAACGCGCATTGCTATTATTTGAAACCCCTGAAGACGCATTACGCGCCATTGAGGGCGGTGTTCCGATTAAGGAGCTTAATATCGGGTCAATGTCACATTCAGTCGGTAAGGTTCAGCCTAATAAAGTGCTGGCCTTTGACCAGAAGGATATCGACACCTTCCACGAACTGGCCAAACATGGCGTCAAATTCGACGTTCGTAAAGTGCCATCCGATCATCCGGATGATATGAACGCGATTTTGAAGAAAGCTCAAGACGAACTGAATGCGCAGAAGTAATTTTTGAAATGGAGGAAGAAGACTTATGACTTTGAATTTTATTCAAATCATCCTGGTCCTCATCGTGTCATTCCTTGCTGGTATGGAAGGTATTTTGGATGAATTCCACTTCCATCAGCCAGTTATTGCATGCACGTTGATCGGACTTGTGACCGGTGACTTGACCCCTTGCTTGATGCTTGGCGGGCAGTTGCAGATGATCGCCTTAGGCTGGGCCAACATTGGCGCGGCCGTCGCACCCGATGCTGCATTGGCATCAGTTGCATCAGCTATTATTCTTGTTCTTGGCGGTCAGGGTACTAAAGGCATTAGCTCAGCGATTGCGATTGCGGTTCCGCTGGCCGTTGCCGGTTTGTTGCTGACCACTTTGGTTCGTACCTTGGCAACCGCGATTGTTCATATCATGGACCGCGCTGCTGAAGAAGGTAGTTTCCGTAAAATTGATTTCTGGCAATGGGTTGCGATCTGCATGCAGGGCTTGCGGATTGCCATTCCAGCCGGCTTGATCCTTGCCGTTGGTGCTGGCCCAGTGCGGGCATTGCTTGAACAAATGCCTGATTGGCTCACTAAAGGTCTTGGCATTGGCGGGGGCATGGTTGTTGCCGTTGGGTATGCCATGGTTATTAACATGATGGCGACCCGCGAAGTATGGCCATTCTTTGCTATTGGTTTTGTTCTGGCGACTGTCAAAGAAATTACCTTAATCGGCCTTGGTGCTATTGGTATTTCCTTAGCACTGATTTACTTGGCACTGTCCAAGCAAGGCGGCGGTTCAGGTAACGGCGGCAGCTCAAATAATAGTGGTGCTGGCGATCCTGTCGGCGACATTATTGACAATTATTGAGAAGGAGGTTGACAAACATGGCTGAAGAAGTTCATATCACAAAAAGCGACCGAATTAAGGTTTGGTGGCGGTCAACCTTCCTTCAAGGTTCTTGGAACTACGAACGTATGCAGAACGGTGGCTGGGCTTACACCTTAATCCCTGCGCTGAAACGTTTGTATCACACCAAAGAAGACCGCGCAGCTGCTTTAAAACGGCATCTAGAATTCTTTAACACTCACCCATATCTGGCATCACCGATTCTGGGTGTTACGATGGCACTGGAAGAAGAACGTGCCAATGGCGCCCCGATTGATGACAAAGCCATTCAGGGTGTCAAAGTCGGGATGATGGGTCCGCTGGCTGGTGTCGGCGATCCAGTGTTCTGGTTCACGGTTAAGCCAATTATTGGTGCGTTAGCCGCATCACTGGCGATGGCCGGCAACTTAATGGGACCAATCCTTTACTTCGTACTTTGGAATGCGATCCGTATGGCGTTCCTATGGTACACTCAGGAATTTGGTTACAAAGCCGGGAGCAAGATTACCGAAGACCTTTCCGGTGGTTTGCTACAGGAAGTTACAAAGGGTGCCACAATCCTAGGTATGTTCATTCTGGGATCACTGGTCAATCGATGGGTTTCCGTCAAGTTCACGCCAGTTGTTTCTGATGTTCCGAACCAAAAGGGTGCCTACATTGACTGGAGTTCATTGCCAAGCGGTAAAGCCGGCATCCAAAAGGCTTTGGAATTGCAATCTCAAGGACTGTCACTAACAAAGAATAAAGTGACAACGTTACAAGATAACTTGGATCAGTTGATTCCAGGCCTAATGGGCTTGTTGCTAACCTTATTCTGCATGTGGTTACTGAAGAAGAAGGTTTCTCCAATCGTCATTATCCTTGGCCTGTTCGTTGTCGGGGTTGTCTTCCACGTCATCGGTTTGATGTAAGACAAATTACCAAAATCGAACAAAACGCCCAAAAGCTCAGACACAAAGTCTGGGCTTTTGATTTATAATGGAAGAGCGTGAGCGTGGCCGGTTAGAAACCGGAGCATAAGTGGCCTTGGGCGTGATGGCCGGTCTTTGGCCATTGCGACCAAGGTCCTTATGTGCAGGTTTCTGGCCACGCGAACGCGTTTATGGAAGAGCGGGAGCTGGCGCGGTTAGAAGCCTGAGGTCCTTACACGCAGGTTTCTGGCCACGCGAACGCGTTTGTGGCGTTTCGGGCACCGCGTAAGCTTTAAGCTTTAGCCTCTTACACAGAGCTCTTAACCACACTCCCACAGCACACAAGATCAGTCTAAAAGGATGGCAAAAAATGGTTCAATCAATCAACACCAAATCAGAATTAGTGATGGAAGGCACTGCCTTTATGGGAATGCCGGTCTATGGCAAGATCATGATCGGCGATAAGGGCTTCGAATTTTTCAACGAAAAAAATGTGCATGACTTTTATCAAATTCCTTGGGATGAAGTTAACTGGGTCATTGCATCTGTCATCTTCAGGGGCAAATGGATTCCTCGTTTTGCCATTAAAACCAAGAAGAACGGGACGTATACGTTTGCGGCGAAAGATGCCAAGAAGGTCTTGCGCGCCATTCGTGAGCACATTCCTGCCGATCGGATCGTCAAGTCACTGACTTTCTGGCAAGTCGTGAAACGGGCGTTTACCCGCAAAAAATAAATTGTGTTTTCTATCAGGAGACGTCAAGAAAAGGCAGCTCGCCATTTCCGGAAATCGGAGTGGCAAGCTGCCTTTTTGCATTCTTGATATTTTGTAGCGCGGCATTGACATCCGTCATGACCGCTAACGTTACTTAGGCCGAAATTCTTTAAACAGTTCATTAATAGAACCATATTCCGGATCGCGCAGTTGAACTTTCAAAGCCTCGGCGTTGCTGGCCGCCTGTTCTGGCAGGCGGGCGCCAGGAATGACCACGGCAATATCTGGATTCTTCATATACCAGGCAAGCATGATTTGGGCAATGGTTGCCTGATGCGCGTCCGCGATGCCGTCAACTTCGCGTAAGGCGGCCAGAATCGTCTTGAACTGGGAAGCAGAAAAACGGCCGCTGAATTTTTCGGCGTCATCCGGACCATACTTGCCGGTTAATAAGCCAGAGGCAAGCGGGAAGTAAGGAACGAAACTGATGTGCTGTTCCCGGAGGTAAGGGAACAGCTTCGTTTCAGCGTCACGATGCACGAGGCTATAGTTGTCTTCTACAACATCGACTTGCTGATCCTGATTCGCTTCTTTGATTTGATCGAGTGAAAAATTGGAAATCCCAATAGCGCGAACTTTCCCGGCTTTGCGGGCATTGGCGACGGCATTGACCGCTTCGGCTTTGTCGGTTTTTTCATCAGGAAAATGAATATAGAAAATATCGAGGTAGTCGGTTTTCAGGCGTAGCAACGCGTCATCAATCGCTCGGGTCAAAAACTTGGGATCGTTATTGGGTTTGAGATCCTGGTGGGGGTCTTGTGCCGCTTTGGTCGCCAGAACAATTTTTGCACGGTCATAGCCTTGAATCGCCTGACCAATCAAGGTTTCAGATTGGCCAAGGCCATACATATAAGCAGTATCAAGCATGTCGATGCCATGATCCAACGCTGTTTTCACAACGGCTAGCCCGTCTTCATCGTGTAAGTTGGGGAAAAGATTATGTCCGCCAACCTTATTGGTGCCCAACCCGAGTTTGCCGGTAACGACATTGCTTTTTCCGATCGTTGTTGTAAGTGCCATTTGGTAATCTCCTTATTTTGAGTGAGCGTGAGCCACCGCGGGTAGAAGTCGGAGTGTAAGTGGCCTTGGGCGTGATGGTCGGTCTTTGACCATTGCGACCAAGGTCCTTACACGTAGACTTCTGCGGTGCGAACGCGTTATGGTGTGAGCCTAACATAATGCCAGTTTAGAAAAAGTAAGCTTAATGTGCAAACGCTATTTTCGATCCGATGCACTGAAAATGCTGGGAGTTGCGTTGATGACCAGCCCAACCGCAAACATGATCAGGGTTAAGATCACTGTGACCCACAAAAGTAGATTCCATGATCCGGTGAGTGTCTGAATAAAGCCATAAAGCATCGGACCAACTGCCGCGAATAAGTATCCCAAGCTTTGGGCGAAGCCGGATAAACTGGCAGTTTCGTATGCATCGGCCGTTTTCTTTTGGAAGAAGACGATGCAGATAGCAAATGCTGCCCCGGACGCAACGCCCATCAGCAGGGAGAAAATCACGTTTAAGCCGAAGTTGGCACCGGGAATAAGAATGCCCAAGGCGCCTAGTGCAAAGCCCAGCATGATGCCCCAGACGCTGTACGCAAGGCCGTGGCGCCGTTCGGCAATAAATGGAATGGATAATGTCGCCGGCATGCCGCTCAACTGAAAAATCGTAGCCAGATTACCCGCGGTTAGTTGCGAGAAGCCGGCAGCCTGCCACAGACTCGGCAACCAGGTCAGGAGGGAGTAATAGAGAAAGCTCTGTAGGCCGAAAAATAACGCAATCCACCAAGCCAACAGCGAATGAGAGACGGCCACGTTTTTGCGGGCACTGCCTTGCCAGGTTTTGACGGGTGGCAAGGTGCGCAACGCCAATGTCCAAATCACCAAACCGGCCACGCCAACGAGTGAAAAAGCCGCCATGGTCAGCTTCATATGAAATTGCTGGTTCAAGAGGCCAGCCAAGCCGGTCCCCAGTGAAGCGACCAATCCCATAGTCACGGTATACAAGCTGGTTTTAGCGCCGATTGACTGCGGAAACTGATCTTTGATAATCGCCGGTAATAAGACATTTCCACCAGAGATCCCAAAGCCGATCAGCAATGTGCCAACGATTAAGGCGATCAAACTGGGAATAATCCGCAACAAACTGCCGAGTAATAAGATCACGAGCGCAATCAGCAAACTCCACTCGTTACCGCGGCGATTTCCCATTTTGGCGATAACAGGCGATGCCAAGGCAAACATCAGCAGCGGAATCGTCGTTAATAAACCAGCCATAGAAGCCGGTAACCCAAGCGTATGCTCAATCGTCGGCAACAGCGGTGGAATCATGGTAATCGGCAGGCGCAAATTAGCCCCCACCAAAAGAATGCCCCATGTAAGCAAGGTGGTCGAATGATGCTTCTCCATGTGTCATGTCCTCCTCGAAAAGTGACTAGCAGTCTAATGCTAGCACTTTTCCGAAAGAGCGTGAACTGGCGCGGTTAGAAATTGGAGACAAACGCGTTGTAAAAACTCAACAATCAATTCTTCTCATGCACTTGCCACGGCTTGATCGTCAACCCAATAGCAATGGCACCCAACAATGCCAGTCCTGCAGCAACCAGCATGGCGATCTGAAGGCCGGTGATAAAGTATTCCGGATGGTTCGTCGGATAAGTGGTGACCCGACTGCCGGCAAGCTGGCTCATTGTTCCAAACAAAACCGTTGTTGCCACTGCGGTACCGCTGACCATGCCAAGGTTACGGGCAAGCGCGTTGAAACTGCCGGCGATGCCCAGCTGATCTTTTGGCACCACTGACATGACCACGTCGCCGATGGGAGATTGGAAGAGCCCACTCCCGATGCCGATCAAAAGGGTGCTGATGATATAAACCATGAGTGGCGCATCCAATTTTAAAAATGCACCGACAATGCTGCCGGCCGCAATGAGCAGGCTGCCCAGCAATGCAACAGCCGGTACCTGCCACTTATCGGCCAACCAGCCGCCGAATGGTGCAAAGAAGACCATCATCAATGGATAGAGTGACAGCAAGGTGCCAGCAGCGCCTGGCGTTAAACCGCGCGCATCTTCAAGGTAGAAGGGCATTAAAACGGTGCTGAAAAACTGAACCATGAAAATGAAGAAGACGGTCAGGACCCCTAAAGTGAAAATGCGGACTCGAAAAATACTCATTGGCAACAACGGCGTCTCTTGATGATTTTCAAAGATCAGGAATGCCGCCAGACTGATGATGGCCAAAGCGAAGGTAGCAAGCACAACTGGATCGCCGAAGCCGCTTTGCTGAGCCAAATTCAGTCCCCAGAAACCGCTGGCGATGGCCGTGGCCTGCAGCAGCATCCCCCACTTGTCATACGTGCCAGGTTGCGGTTCCCCGTTATCCATTGACCACAGTGAGATGCCCAATGCGACCACGCCGATCGGTACATTGATCAGAAAAATCATCGGCCAGCTAAAATGCGCCAAAATGAGACCGCCAAGACTAGGACCGGCCACGCCACCAAGCGCCACAAACGTGCTGACAACGCCCATAGCACGGCCGCGTTCAGCTAGTGCAAACGTCGATATCACAATCCCATAAGTGTTTGCCAAGGTCATCGCCCCACCAATGGCTTGAACCATGCGGCCCACCATCAGAAAATTAAAGCCAAGATTAATGCCAGCCATCAATGACCCAACCACGAAGGTACCGGTGCCCCACTTGAAAATTCGGCGTTTGCCAATCCGGTCGCCAAGTTTACCAAATGGCAGCAGTAGGGCACTTAGAACGATCAGGTATAGAGAGACCGTCCACTCCATGCGGCTCGCCGAAACGTCCAGGTTCTTCGCCATAATCGGAATCGCAATATTGACGATCGAGCCATCAAGATTTGTCATAAAAGCGAAAAAGCCTAATGCTATCAGTAGCCACCAACGTTTGGATCCAGTTGCAAAACGCTGCATATAAATTCCCCCAAACGCGTTCTCTGGCGCAGAAGTCTGCGTATAAGGACCTTAGGCGCAATGGCCAAAACCGGGCCATCACGCCTAAGGCCACTTATACTCCGACTTCTAAACGCGCCAGTTCACGCTCTTGAAAATCTTAGGGGCAATGGCTAAGCACGCCATTGCCCCTAAGGACATTGATATTCGATTTTAAAAGACATCAACTGTTGTTGACGTTAACCGTATCGTTTAAAAAGGATTAAGCGCCTAAGTTGATGAAGTCACCGTTTTCGAGCAAAATTTTAACGAAATCCGGCACAGTATCGGTCCGGTTCCAGTCACGCTGCCACTCGCAAGCTAACTGCGCATTGGTAATCAGCTGCGCGCCTGCCTGTTCAACCCGTCGCAGGGCCGTTTCGTGGGCAATCTTTGAGGTACCGCCAACGGCATCGACGACCGGATAAACCTGGAAGCCTTCCGCTAACGCATCAAGCGTCGGGAAGGTGAGACAGGCTTCGGTCCATAATGCGGCCATGACGAGCTTTTTCCGTCCGGTAGCTTTGACTGCTTCAACAAAATTCTGATCCTGCCAGGCATTAATTGAAGTTCGGTCAATGCTTGGTTGGTCGCCGAGAACTTTTTTCAGATCAGGAATCGTGTCCTTATTCCGGCCACTTTTGACATTAACTGTCGAAAGCACAATCGGGACTTGATAAATTTTAGCCAATTTAGCGGTCATCACCACGTTCTGAATAAGCGCATGGTGGTTCATAGAGCCGATAGATTCGACCTGCGTTGGCTGATAGTCAATCAAAATCAAAGCTGAATTTTCTGGTGTCAATAGCTGATCTGTTACAGGATCACGCCGTGGATAACTTGTCATTAAAAACCACTCTCCTAGTTTTAGTGAATGACGAAACTGAAAGTATCCCTACCAGATCATTCTAATCCGATCTTGATAAAAGCAGTAATAATTTGCCCAGAGCGTGAGCGTAGCCAGTTAGAAACCGGAGCGTAAGTGGCCTCAAACACTTTCAACTATTGAGATCAGCCAAAATATGCCCAACCACGTCATCCTGTGACCAACTTGCAGGAATCGTCTGCTCGCCCGGAACACCCAAAAAATCATGCGGCTGGAACCAGCGGCGCATGCTATCGGCGCCAAACTCGTTAGCTTTGGCGCGTCCGGCATGACGATGAAGGGTTTCTTCAAATGACAGATCATAGTAGTAGCTAAAACTACGATCAGCTGCGGCAATTAATCCTTGCAACATCTGGCCGTAACGTGCCGCATTCAGTATGCCTTCAACGATGACCACTTTTTCATGTTGCAGGCCGAAGCGGGCGATGAGTTCAATTAAGGCAATATTCGGACTGTCAGGTTTATCTTTTTCCGCTAACATGTCGCGGCGGATGACATCCTGGGAGATCAGAAGTGTTTCAGTGAGGTGTTCGCGCAAGACTTTAGCCGTGGTTGTTTTGCCACTGCCTGAATTGCCGCGAAGAATGACGAGTTGATGCATTAGTCGAAATACCCTCTTTCCCCAGCGATGAAATGGGCGAGGGCCTCACGGTGTTGCTGGTTAAACAAACGTGGAGCAGCTGCGGGATCGAAGAACTTTAGTGCCTCGGTCTCATCATTATCGCTATTCAGTTCGCCGCCTAATTGTTTCACGAGAAACACTGGGCATAGCCACTGGGCGACATCGCCGTTTGGATAGGTGAGGGTCAGATTATCATTGACGCCGAGCAAGGAGACAACCGTGACCGTTAAGTTAGTTTCTTCTTTGAACTCACGAACCATTGTCTGCGCCGGCGTTTCCCCATATTCAATCGTGCCGCTGATGAGCCCCCATTCACCGGTAAAATCGCTGCGTTGCTGAAGTAAAACGCGGCCAGCGTCATCCGTTAAAATGCCAATCGTCCCCGCCATAATCAGCGGCATATGCCCGACTTTTGCGCGAACCTGCTTAATATAGTCTGCCAAAAAAATCCCTCCCGAAAATTGAGTCTACTCCAACAAACCAGTGCGGAGTCATGCTATGATTTAGGTTAACATAGTTGCGACTTGGATTATTTCCTGGGTAATAATTGTGGTATGTTTTAGACAAACATAAAATGCAAGCAGGAGCGTTTAGAAATTGGTGAATCAGTGGCCAGTAACCGCGTTTAGGAAACATAATGAGACCTTTTACTTAAAGCTCCTCAAATCCTGTAATCAAATGAAGAAAGAGAGCGTACCCGAACATGACAGTAACGTTAAAACATTTTCAAACGGAAGATCTTGAGACATTGTGGAAGGTTGCCTTTTCCGATCCCAATGCAGAATGGCACAAGTGGAATGGGCCTTACTTTAATGACGAAATTCCCACACTGAAAGAAATGCAGGATGATCAGGCCAATCAGACCGGCTATCAATGGGTTGCTAATCCTTTTGTTAACGGCATTTGGGATGATGGTATCTTAATCGGCGACGTCTCCGCGCATTATGAAGACGGGGATTTGCAACGGTGGCTGGACTTGGGCATCGTGATTTACGATGAGAGCTACTGGGGTAAAGGCATTGGCAAGCAGGCGCTGGATCAGTGGATTGATCGGATCTTCGGCCTAATTGACTTGCCGCATCTGGGCATCACGACTTGGTCCGGGAACGAGCGGATGATCGGTTTGGCCAAGGCAGTGGGGATGAAGCAAGAAGCCCGCGTGCGCCAAGTTCGGTATTACCAGGATCGCTACTGGGATTCGATTAAGTACGGCATCTTGCGCGAGGAATGGCAAGCGCTGCGACAACAGCCATAAGTTAAAGACCAACAAAAGAGGCGGCTTAGTCAAGTCGCTTTTTTTGTTGGTCTTTTTGGGTTTTAAGTGTGTCTGTAGTGTAGAGGGAGGCTGAACAAAGAAAGCGTCATTGCAGCATAAGGAGTCGCATTTTTCGCCACAAATACGCCTTTGCCGGTTCACATGACTGGCAAGGGTTTATTTATTTGGCTTCTTGGGCACTTAATCGCTTATAAAGTGCCACCATTTCGCCGGCTAGATCGCGAAAGGTGATGGCGTTCATCAAGTGATCCTGACTATGCACCATCAATAAGGTGACCTTGGCGTGGTCGCCTTGCGCTTCCGCCGTCAGCATGCTGCTTTGGACATTGTGGGCTTGGGTTAAGAAATGATCGGCTTCTTTAAGTTTCTCATCAGCCAGTTTGAAATCGCCATCCTTAGCTGCGTGAATGGCTTCAAAAGCTGAACTTTTTGCATTCCCGCCATTGATAATCAAGCCCATGACGGTTTCGAGGCTCTGATCTTCTTCGCTCATGAGGCTGCTCCTTTGCCGTCATCAATCGCCTTTAACGAGGCCTTCAATACCTTTTCGCCGTTCATTAAGCCATAGTCCTGCATATTAATGACACTGACGGGGATGTCTAAATCTTTCTTGAACTGGCCTTCAAGGTAGCGAACTTGTGGGCCGAGCATTAAAACGTCTGGCTTCTCTGCCGCAAGTTTGTTGTCGGCATCGGAAGCCGAAGTGGCAAAAATATTAACGGTGATGCCGTCTTTTTCGGCGGCTTTTTGCATGCGTGCAACCAGCATACTTGTTGACATACCGGCGGCGCAGATCAACATAATCTTTTTCTCTGTCATTTTTCGGACTCCTTTTTTAAAAAATGTAACCGTTTTCTGTTTCTTGTGCTATTATAATTCGTAGGTACAAATTTTACAAGCGTTTTCAGAATTTGAAATTGGGGGAGGTTGTCGATGTATCACGATATTGCAGAGCAACTGATTCAAGATATTCTGGCAGGACAGTATCCGGTCAAGCTGCCAACCGAGCAGGTGTTGATGGATCGTTATCAAGCCAGTCGCAACACAATCCGTAAAGCATTGGACGTGGTGTTTGCCCACGGACTGGTGCGCCGGGTTCAGGGCAGCGGCTATTACGTCATTGATCATTCGGCGCAGTCGGACGCGGTGCTTAATATGTCAATCGGTTTTGATCAGACGGCCATGGTAAAAGGTGGCCCGCTGACATCTAAAGTCGTTAAGTTTGCGCTGATTCCCGCAACGGCTGCGTTGGCTCAGCGCGGTAATGTCACCCGCGGCGATCCGGTTTACCAAGTCGTGCGACTGCGGTACTTAAAGAAGCAGCTGTATGACTTGGAAGAATCGTATTTCCCGCAAGCGATTGTGCCGCATCTTTCGGCCGAAGTTGCGCAAGGATCGATCTTCGCATACTTGCGCAACACGTATCACATGGTCGGCAGTACGACCGAGAACTACATTCAAACATTGCCACTGCCCGCTGACTATGCTGACTTGATGGGGTTGCCGGTAGAAACCAATCATCTTTGTCTTGATGGGATTAACTATTTGGCAAGCGGCAAAGTTTTCAACTTTTCACGAACTTATTTTGTTTATCAGGGTCTGACGCTGTATTACCACACGACAAATATCGATTTGGAGCGGTAGGGCCGGGACTGGCTCACGCTCAAAAAATTTGAGGGGTGTAAATAATGAATAAGCTTATCAATTGGCTCAATAAACATGTTGTTCCAATCGCGGCGCGGATCGGGTCGATTCGCTGGCTTGTCGCTTTGCGTGATGCTTTTATTGCCATCATGCCGGCGATGATGGCTGGAGCGATTTCTACTGTGTTGAATGCATTGATTCGGGATATTCCGACGCAATTCGGCTGGACCGGATTCGTTAATTCGATGCAGTGGCTGATCGGGATTAACGCGGTTGTTTGGACAGGAACGTTGGCAATTCTCGGGTTGATTTTCTCGTTTACGTTTGGTTACCAACTGGCGGTTCAATATAAGGTCGAACCGGTGACGGCAGGGATCGTGACGCTGGGCACGTTCATTATGAGCTTGCCGCAAAACTTTACCCTGACGTTGAAAGCCGGCTTGGCAAAAGGGGCTGTTAAAACTCTGACCGATGCTGGCGCCGTTGTTTCCGGTAAAGATGTCAGCATGTGGGGCTTCTTCAACTTTGGTAAATTCTTTGGCGCATACGGTTTCTTCACCGTCATGCTGATGGGCGCCATTGCGGCAACGATTTATATCTGGTTGATGAAAAAGCACATCACGATTAAAATGCCGGATTCGGTTTCCCCGGCTGTCGCCAATGCTTTCACCGGTATTGTACCTGCCGCAGTTGCGCTTTACGCCGTTGGTATCATCAACTATCTGTTCACCCAGTTTGGTACCACGGTGATCGAATTTATTGCTAAAGTCTTGCAGGAACCGTTGTTGGGCTTGAGCCAAGGCTATGGTGCCGTGTTACTGATGACCATTTTGGTTCAGGTTTTCTGGTTCTTCGGGATTCACGGTACCAATGTGTTGGGGCCGGTGCTTGATAGTATCTGGTTGACGGCTCAAATTGCCAACATCAACGCATTCTCAAAAGGGCAAGATCTACCATATTTATAGACCCGTAACTCCTTTGATCTGTATGCTTGGATTGGTGGCGCCGGTTCAACATTGCTGCTGTTAATCGCCATCCTGATGTTTTCAAAACGTGACGATCAGCGGGCAGTGGCTAAGTTGTCCATTGCGCCGGGCTTCTTTAACGTTAACGAGCCGGTCATGTTCGGGATGCCAATCGTGCTTGATCCGATTTACTTCATTCCGTTCATTTTGGCGCCGGTCGTGATGGTCTCAATCGCTTATGGTGCTGTTGTCAATGGGCTCGTCTCACCAATTAAAGCGCAAATTGTTTGGTCCTTGCCGCCATTTATAAATGCTTTAGTGGCAACCATGGACTGGCGGTCAGTAGTCTTGCAGCTGGTTAACATGGTGGTCGGCTTCTTAATCTACGTGCCATTTGTCAAAGCCGCCAACCGTATCAAACCCGCGCAAATTGATGATTGATTTAACAGACACGTCACGGTGCTCAGAGAGGTGATTTTTAATTGGAAATTCAAATGATGTTCAAAGTGCCGGCGTCGTTCATGTACGGCCAGCTGATTCGGTCCGTGCAGGCGGATATCAAGACGCACACCGGCCATGAAGTTCTGCCAGGCAGTCTGGATGGCTTCACGTACCAGAAAAAGTGGGCCAATGGCATGACCGGGAAGCTGACGATCACACATGCCATCGCCAATCAGCGTTACGCGTATGAGCTTGACACCGATCGCGATCATTATCAGGTGGATTATCAATTACGCGATCTCGGTGATCACAAGACAATGCTGCACTATACTGAAACAATTGAGGGTAAAACCGCTAAAGGCAAAGCTAATAATCGCACAGCCGGGTTTTTATTAAACTGGCAACGTAAGCATCGCTTTAAAAAGATGTCGCGCCAAATGGCTGCACAATATTTTAGCTAAGAAGGGATTTTTGTGAAATGAGACGATTAGGCATCTCGCTTTATCCGGATCAAAGCAGTTTCGAGGCGAACAAAGCTTATCTCGATCTGGCCCATCATTATGGTTATAGTCGTCTATTCACCTCGCTCTTGCAGCTTTTGGGCGAAGACGGGGAGGATTTGTTGGCGAAGTTTAGCCAAACGATTGATTATGCTAACCAGCTTGGGTTTAAGACGATCGTGGATATCAATCCGGCATTGTTCAAGGAACTGAAGATCAGTTATGATGATCTAAATTTTTTCGATAACCTCCATGTTTGGGGACTGCGGCTGGATGAAGGCTTCACTGGGGCAGAAGAAGCACGGATGACGCACAATCCTTATGGCTTAAAAATCGAACTGAATATGAGCCGGGGGACCAATTATCTGGCGAGTATCATGTCCTATGATCCCGATCGCGAAAACCTAATCGGCTGCCATAACTTTTATCCGCAAGCCTTCACCGGATTGAGCGATGCCATTTTCACCGAATATTCGCAGCAATACCGCCATTACGGGCTGCACACAGCGGCATTTGTGTCCTCGGCTGACGGAAAAATCGGGCCGTGGCCGATTCATGACGGCCTGCCGACGATGGAAAGTGATCGGCATCGGGATATTGCCGGTCAAACCAGCCATTTGGTGTTGACGGGTCAAATTGACGATGTGATCATCGGCAACGCCTTTGCCAGTGAGGCGGAACTTAAAGCAGTCGCCGCAAACTTTTTGACGCCGTATCCGGTGCTGCATGCCGATATGCTGGCTAGCATGACGCCAACTGAGGGGAAAATTGCCTTTGCTGCGCCGCATCTTTATCGCGGGGATGCTTCAGCCTATCTGCTGCGGGATACCCAGCCGCGCATCACGTACAGTGCGGTAGACATCTCCGCTCATGACAACGATCAAGCATTCGAGCGCGGGGATATCCTGGTGGTGAATTCGGCTTATGGCCGGTACAAAGGCGAGCTGCAAATCGTTTTGGCTCCATTTAAGGATGACGGCCAGCGGAATCGGATCGGCCGCATCTGTGCGGACGACCTCGGCTTTTTGGATTTGGTTAAACCTTGGTCGACGTTTGTGTTGGAGAAGCATGAACTGAGTGATTGAAGCAAAGGCTTTTAGTCATAACTTGCGGCAACAGTATAAAAATGAGGATGTGACCTAATCCACAACCATAAGAAAATGGCGAACATCAATTCCAATGGAGGAATTTTTTGCTCGCCATTTGTTTCGTCATGGACAATTCGTCAGAAGTCTTAAGATTTTAGTGCCAAAGCGGAGCAATCGTAGGCGGGGACGGGCTCAGTGGTGAGATTGTACTAGCCGGGCGGTCTTCCCGGCGTAGTACAAGGCCGAGCTTTGAGACTCTGCCGGTTTTGCAGAGGCTCAAAGTCGTGCCCACCACGTTCCAGCCCAGTCCCCGCCGGAGATTGCGGAGTTTGGCGCGGCAGAGAGTTAATTGCCTGAGCCCGCTGTATCGTGCTTATTTAAAAATAAAAGTCATGTGACAACTCATTGCGCCGCTTGCTCCTCCTCATGTGCCGCAATGATTTTTTCATCCCGGGCCACCTCTTTCAAGACGTTGCTGACGGCGGTGCCGCCTAGTGACGTGCGGCGATTGACGGCGGCTTTGGAGGTGAGCTCGGCGTAGACGTCGTTTTCGATTTGCGGTGCGGCCTGCTGGAGCTCGCTTAGTGGCATTTCCTGCAGGGCGGTGCCGGATTTGATGCCTTTTAGCACGAGTTCGCCGACGATGGCATGTGCCTGGCGGAAAGGAACGCCTTTTGTGGCCAGATAGTCGGCGAGTTCGGTCGCGTTGCTGAAGTCATGCGTGGTGGCTTCGGCCATGCGCTTTTCGTGCACGGTGAGATCGCTTAGCATGCCGGTGAAAATATGCAGCGAACCGAGAATGGTGTTGTAGGTGTCAAAAATCGGCTCCTTGTCTTCCTGCATGTCCTTGTTATAGGCCAGTGGGATCGCCTTCATAGTGGTGAGCAGTCCCATTAGAGCACCATACACCCGCCCGGTTTTGCCGCGAATAAGTTCGGCAAAGTCCGGGTTTTTCTTTTGCGGCATAATCGAACTGCCAGTGGAAAAATCATCGCCGAGTTCGATGTAGTTAAACTCAAATGTGGACCACAAGATCAGTTCTTCGGCCATCCTACTTAGATGTTGCATCAAAATGGCACTGTTGCTGAGGAATTCAAGCGCGAAGTCCCGGTCGGATACGGCGTCCAGACTGTTGTGGTACAGCTGATCAAAGCCAAGTTCCTTGGCGACCAACGTGCGATCAATCAGAAAGGTGGTGCCAGCGAGCGCGGCCGCACCTAATGGCAAAATGTCGGTGTGCTTTTGGGTAAAGTCAAAACGTTCCCAGTCACGCTGGAACATTTCGAAATACGCCAACAAATAATGGCCATAGGTGATCGGCTGAGCGTGCTGCATGTGGGTGTAGCCGGGCATGATCGTGGCGGCGTGGACTTTGGCTTGACCGACCAAAACCGTTTGTAAATTGGTCAAGGCTTCTTTGATTTCCGGCAGGCGATGCTTGAGCCAGAGGTGCAAATCGGTGGCAACCTGGTCATTGCGTGAACGTGCCGTGTGCAGCTTGCCGGCAACCGGGCCGATTTCGGCTGTGAGCAAAGCCTCCATATTGAGGTGGATGTCTTCATTTTCCACGGTAAAATGCAACTTCCCGGCGGCCAGTTCTTTTTTCAGATGGTGCAGGCCGGCAGTAATTTTGTCTGCATCGGTTTGCGGGATGATGCCGGTTTTCCCTAACATTTTGACGTGGGCCAAGGAACCTTCCAGATCTTCTTTGGCCATTTGTTGGTCAAAACCGATGGAGGCGCCGAAAGCATCGACCCAGTGCGCGGCTTTTTCGGTGAAACGCCCGCCCCATAGCTTATCAGTCATGTTGCTTTTCCTCGGAGTGAACGTGGTTGACCTGCTCGAAAACGGTGGTCGGCAAAGTCCAGAGTTTGATGAAGCCGGCTGCTGCTTCCTGATCGAAGGAGTCGGCGCTGGTGTAGGTGGCCAGATCTTCGTCATAGAGTGAGTTATGTGCGGACTTGCGGGCAACAGCGACAGCATTGCCTTTGTAGAGTTTCATTTTGACCGTTCCGTTGACAACCGCTTGCGTCTGATCGATGAAGGCCATTAAGGCGTCGAACAAAGGTGAAATCCATTGGGCTTCGTAAATCATGTTCGTGAGTTTGTTTTCGATCGTTGGCTTGAAGTGTTGCACATCGCGTTCAAGCGTCAGGTTTTCTAAGTCGTGGTGGGCGGCCATGATGACGGCAGCGGCCGGGGCTTCGTAAACTTCGCGGGACTTGATGCCCACAAGCCGGTTTTCGATTTTGTCAATCCGACCGATGCCGTTTGCGCCGGCAATTTGATTAAGTTTTTTGATCATAGCGGCCAGCGGCATGTGCTCGTCATTTAAGGCGACCGGCACACCCTGTTCGAAGGTCAGATCAAGAAAAGTTGGTTCGTCAGGGGCTTCTTCTGGAGCGACGGTCATGCCCCAAGCATCATCAGGCGCCTGATTCCAAGGATTCTCGAGAATACCGGCTTCATTGGCGCGACCCCAGAGATTGGCATCAATGGAATAGGGGGATGCTTTGCCGATCGGTACCGGAACGTTGTGCTCTTTTGCGTAGTCGATTTCTTCTTCGCGTGACCAGTGAAAATCGCGAATCGGTGCTTCGATTTTCATATCGGGATCCAAGGCGTGAATTGCCGCTTCAAAACGGACCTGATCATTGCCTTTGCCGGTTGAACCGTGGGCGATGGCCGTGGCGTTTTGCTGGTGGGCAATTTTAACTAGATGCTCGATGATCAGCGGACGGGATAACGCTGAGACAAGGGGATAGTCACCTTCATATAATGCATTAGCCTTGATGACCGGCGCGACATAGTGATCGGCAAATTCGTCTTGTGCATCAACGACGATTGAATCAATCGCCCCGACTTTAAGCGCCTTTTGCTGAATCGCGTCAAAATCGGCATCCGGCTGGCCGACGTTTAAAACCACGGCGATGACCTCGTATCCTTTATCCATCAACCAAGGAATCGCAACGGATGTGTCAAGACCGCCTGAGTAAGCTAATACAATTTTTTCTGTCATGTGTGAATATCTCCTTTTTTATTTTAGTTAAACCGTTTTTCGATTAAACGTAACAAACGCGACAAGGTGAAGGTCATGATGAAGTAGAAGATGGCGACGACCACCAGCGGTAGGAACGGCTTGAACGAAGCGCCTTGAACGACCGTGCCTTCAAACATTAATTCGGTTGCGCCGATGACGGACAGCACTGAACTTTCCTTGATATCGGTGACAAATTCGTTCCCGAGGGCGGGCCAGATGTTCTTCATGGCTTGCGGCAAAATCACGTAGCGCATCGCCTGGCGTTGGTGCAGCCCCAGCGAACGGGCCGCTTCGGTTTGGCCAACCGGGACAGAGTTGATCCCGCCCCGGATGATCTCGGCAACATACGCGCCGGAGTTGATGGCCATGGCGATGGCACCGGCAATGAAGGCGCTGAGGTCAAGACCGAGAATCTGGGTGCCGAAGAAAACAATGAACGCTTGGACCAGTAATGGCGTGCCCCGAATGAATTCAATGTAAACATTGGCAACGGCTTTGGCGAGCCAGTTGCGGCTAAGCTTTATCAACGCCAGCAAGGTACCGATGATGGTGCCGAAGAAGACGGTTAACGCCGCGAAAATCAAGGTATAAATCGCGCCGCGGATGAAGTAGTTTCCGTATTTAGCCCAAAAACCCTGGTTCTGATCCTGCAGTTTGTAAGCCGCCTGCAAATACTGCTTATACTTGGTACCTTTGACCTTGCTGATGGTCTTGTTGACCTGCGCAAGGAGTGCCGGCGACTGCTTGTTAACCGCAATAGCAGTCGGCGCTTTGTCAGTGGCAAAATGCGGATCCAACATCATTAGGCTCGGCGTACGGGCCACATATGAATCGGCAATGGTGCTTGCCATGACGCCGGCGTCCAGTTTGTTGTAAGAAATCTGGGCGATGACGTCATTGGCCTTGTCGAGACTTGTGACCTTTGCACCAGGCAGTTGGGTTTTGGCTAATTGCTCCTGCGTGGTTTGTTTCTGCGCGCCAACCCGTTTGCCGGAAAAGTCGGCGATTGATTTGTACTTGGCTTTGTCGGCTTTGCGAATCACCATAACCTGAGTTTCGTATAGGTATGGTTGCGAGAAACTAACTTCTTTTTCCCGTTCCGGCGTTTTGGACATACCGGAGACAATCAAATCGATTTTGCCGGTTTTCAGCGCACCAATCAGGGCGGTGAAGTTCATTTCTTTGATTTGCAGTTTCACGCCCATATCCTTGGCGATCTGTTTGGACATGGAAATATCCGCGCCGACAATGGTATCGGCCCCATTCAATGTCGCATGGAACTCCAAGGGGGCATAATCGGCAGACAGGCCAACGATCAGATAGCCGCGCTTTTGGATCGCTGCCAGATCATCGCCGGCAGCTACGGTTGGTGTCGGTTGCTGAACGGTGAAGCCAATGAGCATGGCTAAAAGTGCAATGATGGCAACTGCCCAATGTTTGATTCCCCGCATATGACTCACTCCTCGCTAATGATTATGGAATGAATATATACTCATTTAAATGAATATGCAAGGAAAATGTTAAATATGCAAAATTAATTCATTTTTAGTCAGTTGCCCGAGCCCAGCCAGGAACGGGGAAATGAGGTGCCAAAGCTTGGTATTATCGCGAATGTAGGAGTTGTGGGTTTCACCTGGAAGAATGTGCAATTCGGCATTTTGAATATGCGTCGCAATCGTGAAAGTCTCTTTGCGGGCAATCAGGTCGCGACTGCCGGCCAGCACCAGCGTCGGCACGGTGATGGTGTGCAGCATAGCTGGCGTAATTTGCGGTTCGTGAAGCATCATGGCAAGCTTAGGCGAAGGTCGGTGCCCGGCAGCAATCCGAAAAAGAATCCGGGAATACCACCGCAACCCTTGAGGCGTCAGGTTGGCACCGGCTACAATCAAGGCACCCACTAACTTCGGATGGCGAATCGCCAACAGCAACGCGACAATGCCGCCATCCGAAAACCCAAGAATGATCGGCCGTTGCAGCGCCAACTCGCTGATCAACGCGGCGACATCTTCGGTCATGGCATCATAACTAAGCTGATCCGTGCGGGCGCTCTGGCCGTGGTCACGACTATCAAGCGCAATCACGGTATAATGCGGCGCAAGGTAAGTGATCAAGTCGCTAAAAATCGTGTGATCCTCACCATTGCCATGCAATAGAACAATCGCCGGCCCGTGCCCGCTTTTGTGATAGTAGAGTTTTAGATCGTTGTGATAGAAGAACATAGGGAACCTCCTAAAGAAAGTGAGCGTGAGCCGGCGCGGTTAGAAGTCGGAGTGTAAGCGGCCTTGGGCGTGATGGCCCGGGCTTAGGCCATTGCGACCAAGGTCCTTACACGCAGACTTCTGCGCTGGGGAACGCGTTAAAGAAAGTGAGCGTGAGCCAGCCTGGTTAGAAACCGGAGTGTAAGTGGCCTTGGGCGTGATGGTCCGGGCTTAGGCCATTGCGACCAAGGTCCTTACACGCAGACTTCTGCGCCGAGGGAACGCGTTATGGTGAGCGTGAGGCGGCGCATACCGCCCGAAACAAGGGGCAGACGTCAACTTTTGCGAAATTTAAAAATAGGGCAAAACAAGCGACAGAAGCGGCTTTGACGCGAGTTGCCGCTGCCTCACAGCAGGCGGGTCGCACTCGTCTTACAAAACCGTTATACTATAGAAGAGTATATTAAACCAAGGAGGGCCGATGATGGCGAAAAAAATCTTGGTCGTTGACGATGAGAAGCCGATCTCAGATATCGTCAAGTTTAATTTGGATAAAGAAGGTTACGATGTCGTAACCGCTTATGATGGCGAAGAAGCCTTAAAGAAAGTTGAATCAGAATCACCCGATTTGATTTTACTTGACCTGATGTTACCGAAAATCGATGGGCTTGAAGTCGCCCGACAAATTCGTAAAGAACATGACACACCGATTATTATGCTGACTGCAAAAGATTCCGAAATTGATAAGGTCTTGGGACTGGAACTTGGTGCGGATGATTATGTCACCAAACCATTTTCCAACCGTGAGCTGGTTGCGCGCGTGAAAGCCAATTTGCGGCGAACCTCAGCATCAAGTGCCGCCAATAACGAAGAGGATGAGGCCAATCGTGAACTGCAAGTCGGCGATCTGACGATTCATCCGGATGCCTATGCGGTTTCGAAACGTGGCGAAAATATCGAACTGACGCACCGCGAGTTTGAATTGCTGCACTATTTAGCGCGCCATTTGGGTCAGGTCATGACCCGGGAACATTTACTGCAAACCGTCTGGGGTTACGATTATTTTGGTGATGTCCGGACAGTTGACGTGACCGTTCGGCGGTTGCGCGAAAAAATCGAGGATAATCCGTCCCATCCGGAATGGCTGGTGACCCGGCGCGGCGTTGGCTATTATTTGCGGAATCCGGATGCTGAATAATTAGGAACAGCACTGTTGAATAAAAAGATTCGCTTCTTTCAGTCGATTCATTTTAAAATCGCGATCGTCTTTATTCTTTTGCTGGTCGTGACGCTGGAAATGATCGGGGCCTATTTTGTGAAGACCCTGGAGCAACAAAACATCGATCAGTTTAAAACAAGCGTGAACGTGGACAGCTATATTCAGGATAAACTGGCCGCGGATTTGTTGCGCACTGATACGGATAATGCCAATGATGATATCAAAAGCACGCTGAGCCAAGCAGATATTGCCAACTCAGCTGATTTACAAGTGGTGGATTCAAAAGGGACGATTCGCGGCGACAGTGACATTAATGCCCAGACCAATGTAGGCCAGAAGTCGGCTAATTCCAACATTAAAAATACGCTGTACTCAGGCCAACAGTATGAAGGTTATGAGTATCGCGATCGAACCGGTTCGACTTATTACAAAGTGATTCCAATTAAGAATCCGAATGCCACCGGTGACAACAACTCGGTCATCGGCGCGATTGCGATTTCGGCATCCATGGAACAGGCCTATGACAGCATCAATAAGATTGTCGGCATTTTCCTGATCTCCAGTTTGGTTGCCGGTTTACTGGGTACACTGCTTTCGATTGTCATTAGCCGGGCGATTACCCGGCCGATCGACGAAATGAAGAAGCAGGCGATTCGCATGGCCCGCGGTGACTATTCCGGGCAAGTACGGATTTATGGGCAGGATGAACTCGGTCAGTTGGCAGTTGCGGTCAATAATCTGAGTGTCCGGGTTGAAGAAGCCCAGGAAGCATCTGAGGCGGAGCGCCGGCGCTTGGACAGTGTGCTGGCGCATATGACCGATGGCGTGATTGCGACGGATCGCCGTGGTAACGTCATTATCATCAACCAGACGGCCTTAAACTTCCTCAACACCAAAAATGAGGATGTCATCGGCGTCTCGATTTTGAAACTGCTCAATATTGCCAAGGATTACACCTTACGTGATTTACTGGAACACCAAACCGAGTTGTTACTCGATTTTTCAGAAAAAATGGATCATGACCTGATTTTGCGGGTGGATTTTAGCCTGATTCAACGCGAAACTGGCTTTATTTCCGGCTTAGTTGCGGTTTTGCATGATGTTACCGAGCAGCAAAAGATTGATCGCGATCGGAAGGAATTTGTCTCGAATGTCTCGCACGAGTTGCGGACGCCGCTGACGTCGGTACGCAGTTACATTGAAGCTCTGAGTGATGGGGCCTGGAAAGATCCGAAGTTGGCACCGCGTTTTCTGAACGTGACCCAAGAGGAAACAGATCGCATGATTCGGATGATTAACGACTTGCTGAGCCTGTCCCGACTGGATTCCGGCACCAGTAAATTTAATCTGGAGACCGTTAATCTCAACGAATTCTTCAATTATGTACTGGATCGCTTTGACATGATGCTCAAGACCGACAACGAACACACTGGTGAGGCGCGAACTGCCCAGCCGTTGCCGCAGCCTGATGGCCATAAGAAACGCTATTCGATTAAACGGGAAATTACCAATGAAGATCTTTGGGTTGAAATTGATACCGATAAGTTCATGCAAGTGATCGATAACATTATGAATAACGCGATTAAGTACAGTCCGGATGGCGGTGTGATCACGGCTCGGCTGTTCCAGACGCATGACCACGTGATTTTGTCCATCAGCGACCAGGGTCTGGGTATTCCGCGCCAGGATCTGGGCAAAATTTTCGACCGCTTCTATCGGGTCGACAAGGCGCGCTCACGCAAACAAGGCGGTACCGGCTTAGGTTTGGCGATTTCCAAGGAAGTTGTTGAAGCCTTGCATGGCCGCATCTGGGTTGATTCCCAAGAGGGTCGCGGCAGTACCTTCTATATTTCATTGCCTTACGAACCGATCACAGACGGAGGGGATGACTGGGATGAAGCTTAGTAATTGGATTTTGCGGGTTAGCCTGATTGCCATGGTCATCTTGAGCTTCGTCTTCACGTCGCTAATTTGGCGGAACCCTTCACGGCAGGAGCGGCGGAACACATCGAATGTGCAGGTGACGACTGAGAACGATCCGAACGTTAAAAAACTGGAAGGCACTATTTATCTGCCGAATCAGGTTTACTACACGCATGGCGGGCAGAAGCAGTTGCTGATGGAAGCCAATGCCAATATGAGTCGCCAGGTACGCCAAACTATGGCTGATTGGCACATGACGAAAATCAAAACGATTGGCAAGGTTTCTTCGACTAACTATGACAATTATTTGCAGCAGGACGACAGTTTACAGCTGATTTACCAAGATGTGATGAGCTTTAAGCAGTTTGAACAGTGGTATTTCAACAAACAGCCAAACCTCAAGTCATCAGACTTTCATTTTAATCGCATCCTGTTGAATCTGGAGACCGGTGCTAATCGTCTGACGTTCATTAATGACGCAACGCGCACGGTTTATGAAGCGAAGCTAACGAATGTGACGACAGGGCAGTTAGAAAATCTTGTTAAAAAGCGCTCCACCAAGGCTTTCCCAATTGAAGAAAAACGGTTGAGCGGTAATGAGGTTGCCTTTTTCACCCAGCCGATTAAGTTGCAGCCGTATGCGTATTTGATGGATCAACAAAGTGCCAATTATTATGTTTCCTTGTTGATGCCGTCTAAGACAGCCAGCAATGTGGATGCCCGTGAAATTGGTGATAGTACGCTGTATACGGCCGGATCGACCCGCCGGATGACCGCTGATTCGACGACCGGGGCCATTGAGTTTGAAAATTATGCGGCAGCCTTTCCCAATAATGGCCTAGCTAATTTCTTCCATGCAACATTCAAAGGGCTTAGTGCCTTGCAGATGACGAATCTGTCCAGCATGCGGTATTTCCAGTATGATGCGAGTCGCGGTTCTGTCATTTATAAAACGTATGCGCAAGGGTTCCCGATTTTTAATGCCGATCAAAAAGGCGACGTGAGAGTTCGGTACACCCAAACGTCCGAGGAGATTAATTTTTCCAATACCAATTTGACGGTGCCGATTCCAACGAACCAGCCGGCGCAAACCTTGCCGGCAACTGCTACTATCGTGGATCAGTTGGTGGCGGCAGGTTACCGGGCGAGTCAGATTACGGATATTCTGATTGGCTATCAGTGGATCGGCAGCAGTAATGATCAGCAGGTGGTTGATCTGCAGCCGACTTATTATGTCGAGATGAAAGGTGAGTATCGCGACTATCAAAGTTGGTTGAATCATAGCAGCGCATCTTCTGCCAGTGCTGCTAGCAGCCAAACGGCAACCCCAAGCAATGATGCGACAGCCGGCAGTTCGAGTGATTCGGGGGCGTCGCAGTGACTGGAGCCCTACACTCCGGTTTCTAACCGGGCTGGTTCACGCTCAGCTTAGGAGGCGAGTACTGTGGATTTTCGACGAATTGAATGGATCTTTCTGGTTGTCTTCGTTGGCTTGAATATTTTTCTGGGCATCAGCTATTTTCAGGTGCAGCAAGTCGATCTGGCGACGATTACTGACATTACCCGCGATCAGATTAAGTTGCCGCATTTGAGCAAAAAGACACCTCAAGGCGATTACCTTGCCAGCCAAGCTAACACCGCCTTGTCAGCGGCGCGGAGTCTGCTTGTGAAGCAGCAGGTGACGATTAGCGAAGGTGACTATCAAGAGCTGCAGGCAAGCTTGGATGAACCGATTACCTTGAAGAAAAACCAGGAACAACAGCAGCTGGCCACGTTTGTTAAAAACAACGTCTATCACGGCAAAGAGTACGAATATGCGCCGGCGCTTTCTAACGATGAGCGAATCGTCTTTGCTCAGCATCCTAAAGCCGGGTTAATTTATGATCGGCGTGCAGCGGTCACTTTACATGTTAACGATAATCGCCTGGTAAGCTACACACAGACCTACCTGTCCAAGTTGAGCGTGTTACGGGATCGCTTGAATTTAATGAGTGAGCAGGACGCCGTGATTGCCCTGTATCGGGACAATGACATTCCAAACAATTCGGCGATTGTTTCGACTAAATTAGCCTATAGTTACCTACTTGACGCAAAAGGCAGCACGGTTTATGTGCCCGCCTGGTACATTGGCGTTAAAAATCGGGCAACCGGAAATGTGACGGTTAAACGTGTCAATGCGATTACGCGAACGGTTATGAAGAATCGCAGTGACAATTAGTGTTAGAATGTAAAGCGATAACGGCTGGTTGCCAAAATGGACAGTCGGCCGAATGGTAAAGTTGGGAGATGTTGATCGCGGGCGAAGATTTTGGGATGCGTGTCAGTGTCCTTGCCAGCAGCAGTTCCGGTAACGCAACCTATATTGAAACGCCTGGTCACAAGGTGTTGGTTGATGCCGGCTTGTCCGGTAAGAAAATTGAAAAGCTCATGCAAAGCATCGGGCGGGATCTGACCGATGTGGACAGTGTTTTCATCACGCACGAACATAGCGATCATGTGCGCGGTGTCGGCGTTTTGGCGCGACGTTATCCGCAAATTAGTGTGTACGCCAATGCCAAGACGTTTGCGGCGCTACCAAAAAGTGTCGGTAAGATTCCAGAAGATCAGTTGCGGCTTTTTGATATGGGCGCAACGCTGACTTTAGGCGATCTGGATGTTGAAAGCTTTGGCGTTTCGCATGATGCTGCAGCGCCACAGTTTTATCAATTTCATCATGATGGCAAAACCTTCACGATCCTGACTGACACCGGTTATGTGTCGGATCGAGTAGCCGGGACAATTCGTAATGCCGATGCTTATGTGATGGAGTGCAATCATGACCTTGAAATGTTGCGGACCGGTCCCTATCCATGGCCGTTGAAGCAACGAATTTTGAGCGATCAAGGGCATTTGTCCAATGAGGACGGTGCCGATGCGCTGATGGATGTGATTGGCTTGCGCACCAAGCGGATTTATCTTGGGCATCTATCGCCGCATAATAATAATAAACCGCTGGCTCATTTAACCGTTGCCTCGTTATTGGCACAACAAGGGCTCGCGGTCGATCACGATTTTCATCTTTATGATACTGATCCGGCCATTGCCGATCCATTGTTTGTTGTGTGAGATGATTGGTGCACTGTTTCGGATAGCAGTTGGTAGGAAAAAGCAGACGACTTGTGCATAAAAAGATTGCGGGTTGGCCGCTTTTTTTCTTTTTGACGTGTGTTATGTGTGCCATAACGCGTTCGCCGGCGCAGAAACCTGCGTGTAAGGACGTCGGTCGCAATGGCCTAAGTTCGGGCCATCACGCCCGAGGCCACTTACACTCCGGTTTCTAAGCGCGCCGGCTCACGCTCATTAAAAAAAGCCCTATGTTGTTCATAATTTTGTCAAAATTGCCACTTACAATAATGATTGTAAACAGGGTGAGTTAGAATTGCCCACAAGGAGGATCAAGTTATGGATAATGGAAGTCATAATTTTCAAGAGACACCACAAGATCAGCAACCGCAACGGGGGTCGAAGAAGCCGAAGAATAGCGGCTGGAAACTGATTGCGATTGTGGCGGTGGTTGCTGCTTTGATCGGTGGCGGTGTTGGTGGCGGGACCGCCTACTGGGCGATGAACCACAATGCCAGTCTTGGCGTGACCGATACTTCCGGCAAGGCTGGGACGACAAAAATCTCTAATGTCTCAGTCAACCAAAGCAGTGCATCGGAGCAGGCTTTTGCTAAAGTCAAAGGTGCCGTTGTTTCCGTTGTGAATATGCAAAAAGCCGAAAGTAACAGCGATGGCCTTGACACTTTTGGCGGCCTTGAAGGTATTTTTGGTCAAGGTAACCAACAAAGTAGCAGCAGTTCGAGTAACAGCTCTTCAAGCCTTGAAGAAGCCAGCGAAGGTTCTGGTGTGATTTACCAAAAGAAAGACGGCAAAGCCTATATTGTCACGAATAATCACGTGGTTAGCGGTTCGGATAAACTTGAAGTCATTTTAAGCGATGGCACCAAGTTGACGGCTAGCTTAGTCGGAACCGATTCGACCTCTGATTTAGCAGTTCTGACAATTGATGGCAGCAAGGTCACCACCGTCGCAAGTTTTGGCGATTCAAGTAAGATTGCAGCTGCGCAGACTGTCTTAGCGATTGGCTCGCCGCTGGGTTCACAATACGCGACCAGCGTGACCCAGGGGATTGTCAGTGCCAAGAGCCGAACGATTGATGTCACGGACAGCAACGGCAATACAACTGGCCAGGCAACGGTTATTCAGACTGATGCCGCGATTAACCCAGGAAATTCCGGTGGCCCGCTGATTAACTTAGCCGGGCAGGTCGTCGGGATTAACTCGATGAAGCTATCCGGCAGTTCCAGCAGCAGTTCTGACAGTGCCACAATCGAAGGCATGGGCTTCGCAATTCCAAGTGACGAAGTGGTTTCGATCATCAACCAGCTTGTACAAAACGGCAAAGTCGTTCGGCCAGCGCTTGGCGTTGAGGTTCGCGACTTATCCACCGTTTCTGCCACACAGCAAAAGTCAGTCCTGAAATTGCCATCTAGCATCACCGGTGGCGTCGTGGTTGCCGGCTTTACCAGTGGCAGCAGCGCCAAGACGGCGGGGATGAAGAAGTATGATGTCATTACCGCACTGGATGGTGTCAATGTTACCAACACAGCTGAGTTACACACACAACTGTATAAGCACAAGGTTGGCGATACGATTAAGCTCACTGTGTATCGCGAAGGTCAGCAACAAACCGTTTCATTTAAACTGACTCAGACGACCAGCGATTTAAAGAATTAAATTAGAAGATCCCCGATCGAGAATGTTCGGTTCTTGATCGGGAATTTTTTCGATTCAATCGCGTAGTTAGTCGGAAGCGGTTTCCCAAAATTTTAACGAAAGTTTAGCGAATAACCTGTGGAAAAGTTCAAGAAAAAGTTTTGTCAAGAGTGGGTAACTTTTTGGTAAAAGTGCTCATTGACCTGTGGATAACTCTGTGGATACTGTTCATAACTAAGATTTTCGGGTGTGATTAAGTTGGCCACCGATCTGGGGATAACTTGTGGATAAACTTTTTTGGCTTGTGACAAAACGTTTGTTCCCAGCCGTGGGAGCGGGATTGGTGCGCTGAAGTTTGTGAAATCGAACGATTAAAAACTGTGGATGACTGCTTTCGGAAAATTTTTTACTTGAATTTTTCGAATCGTCTATTTGGTGTCAATTCCAGTTCTTCATACTATATTTTGGGTGTCAAGTTACGCACATGTGGATAACCCGTGTGGACAACCTGTTGTTGATTGCGAAAAACTCGGAATTTGACTTCTGGGGACAACCTGGATACCATAAAGATGGTAAATAAGTTGTGCACAATGTATTTGAAAGGATGGTCCAACATGAAGATCACGATCAAACCAGCTGCGGTGACTTATTTGAACAACCATGTTGCCAAGGATCAACATTTGTTCCTGGCATTGGATGATGGTTCGAGTAAGTATTCCAAATTAGGCGGTTCCTGTGCCATTGGCAATAAGTACCAAATTGTCGTGACGGATACGGACGATCAGGATTATGCACTGCCGCTAGAAAACGACGCCGGTTTTAACTTAACGACCGGCGATCCGGAGACAGATTATTTCGGCAGCGGGCTAACGCTTGATTTCAAGAATGCTTCGTTAGCTTTGCGCGATGATAGCGGCATTTTAGACGGCGCGGTGACACTGAACCACGTGACGGCAAAACCGCAATCCGATGACAAGCGGCGTGAAGAAATGAAATCCCTGGGCGGCAAGATTTGCTAAATAGCGGATCGCTATTGCCAGTTTCGGGGACAGAAACTGTGAGTTGACAAAAAGTTAGAAGAGCAAAATTAGCACTCGGACATGACGAGAGCTAATTTTTGTGTTATACTTTAGGTGTTCTAAGGGAACAGTAATGACGTCAATGTCCATAACGCGTTCGCAGTCGCAGAAATCTCCGTGTAAGGACTTCAGACGTAAATGGCCAAAGTTCAGCCATTTACGTCTGAAGCCACTTACACTCCGATTTCTCAGCGCCCCTGCTCACGCTCACCTTTACTAAGAAAGGAAGTTTTCGATGATGGCTAATGATCTTATGCGGCGCAATGATTGGTTGGATGATCCATTCTTCAATGATTTAGGGCGGCATATTTTTGACAGCTTCACGCCGAGTCGTGGCGGTGATAGCAGTCGCCTGCTGAAAACGGACATTCAGGAAAATGACAAGTCATATGTTGTGAAGGTAGATGTTCCCGGTATCGAGAAGCCAAACATTAATCTGAGTTACGATCATGGCATTCTGAGTGTTGCGGTTAAGCATGAAGAGCAAGCCGATCATTCAGACAACGAAGGCAACATGCTGATGTCTGAACGCAGCTATGGTCGGATGAGCCGCAGCTATCGGTTGCCAAATGTTGATGAGGGCAAGATCAGCGCTAAAGTCACTGATGGTGTCTTGACGATTGATCTGCCTAAGTTGACAGGTGATCAGGAAGGCAACCATCAGATCACGATTGACTAATTCGGATCTGTTTGCCTAGCAACACAAGTCATGACAAAGATTCTCATCGGGAAACCGGTGGGAATCTTTTTTTCGTGTGAGCGTGAGCCGGGGAGCGCGTTAAAGCAGAAGTATCACGTATAAGATTCAGAGACCATCTTGGCAGCGGATTCTTTCGAACCATTCCCAATCCCATGTGAAATTGACGCACAAATAAGCTTCAATCCGCGAATCTTTTACCTGCAAAGGCGTATAATGGAGGGTAAATATTAGGGATGCAAAAAAATAAACCGGGTACATCATTACCGTTAAAGCGGCAAAAGGGCGCGGTGTTAACGGGATCTTTCCCAGTAAGTTAGCCCAAGCTGAATTGGGCGTTGCGTGAAAAACATTTTCCAAGCCAGATTATATTCGTTCTAAAAAGGATTGCTTTTTCAGATTGTAATGGTTATAATTAAGGCACTTAGGAAAAGGGAGTGGCAACAATGAAGAAGAACTGGCAGTTAATGATGGTGCTCGCTGTAAGTGCCGTTGCGCTGGTCTTTGCGTTCGTATTAAAACAGCCATTGATTGCTCAGGGGCTAATCACGGTGATGGGGTCGATTATCGCCTTGATTATGTTCGGGGGCATGGTGAAAACAATTCGTTCCGGTAACTTTGGGGTGGACTTATTAGCCATTACGGCGGTCGTCGCAACGTTGGCAGTCGGTCAGTACTGGGCATCGATGATTGTGTTGCTCATGTTAACCGGTGGCGATGCGTTGGAAGATTTTGCTGCGACAAAAGCCAGCAGCGAATTGAAACAGTTGTTGGAAAATGCACCGACAACGGCTCATCGCATGGTTGATGGTCACGTTGAAGACGTTGATGTTGATGCGGTCCAAGTCGGTGAAACGATTTTGGTTAAGCCGCGGGAAGTTGTTCCAGTCGATGGTACGGTTTTGGCAGGCGAGAGTTTGGTCGATGAAGCCAGTTTAACCGGTGAGTCTAAACCAGTTGCCAAAAACGCAGGTACTGATATCATGTCCGGGACAATTAACGGTGATGCTGCGTTAACCGTTAAAGTTACCCAGCGTGCCGAAGATAGTCAGTATCAAGGGATTATCAAATTAGTTAAGGAATCAGAAGCACGGCCGGCGCATTTTGTCCGGATGGCCGATCGCTATGCGGTACCGTTCACTTTGATTGCTTATGTGATTGCCGGTCTGGGTTGGTACTTGTCAGGCGATCCGGTTCGGTTTGCCCAAGTGCTCGTTGTTGCTTCCCCATGTCCGCTGATTTTGGCGGCACCGATTGCGATGGTTTCCGGCATGAGCCGCAACAGTCGTAACGGGATTATCGTCAAGTCAGGTACCACACTTGAAAAGCTAAGCGATGCTCGGACGTTTGCGTTTGATAAAACCGGTACGGTGACGCGCGGTATTTTAAAAGTGGCGGCGATCTTGCCACAAGCAGGTTTCTCACAAGATGAATTGTTGAACTTGGCGGCTAGTGCAGAAGGCCAGTCAACCCACATTTTGGCCCGGTCCCTGACCGATGCTGTGCCGGTTGCGGATCGTCTGCCAGCGACCGATGTTTCCGAAGCTACCAGTTTCGGGGTCAATGCGACGGTTGATGGTCATAAGGTTAAAGTCGGTAAAGCAGAGTTTGCCGGGACAACGGATACCATCAATACGACGGCGGTTTATGTCAACGTTGACGGTAAATATGCCGGTGCCATTACCTTCTCCGATCAGATTCGGCCAGAAGCAAAAGAAACGATGTCCAAGCTGCACGAACTGAATGATGCTAACTTGATCATGATTTCCGGTGACCAGCAGTCGATTGCTGATAAAGTTGCTGAAGAAGTCGGTATCGACCAGGTTTATGCAGAACAGTTGCCACAACAAAAAATTGAAGTTTTGGACAAGTTGCCAAAAAATGGCCGGCCAGTTGTCATGGTTGGCGATGGTGTTAACGATGCGCCTTCATTGGCGATTGCCGATGTTGGGATTGCCATGGGGGCACACGGCGCAACGGCGGCCAGTGAATCAGCCGATGCCGTTGTGTTACGTGACGATTTGGCTAAGGTCGCTGCGGCAACCTTGATTGCCAAGGAAACTATGGTGATCGCCAAACAGTCCGTGCTCATCGGGATTGCGATTTGTACCGGGTTGATGGTCATCGCCAGTTTCGGGGTTATCCCGACGATTATTGGCGCGATGCTGCAGGAAGTCGTTGATACGGTGACCATTTTGTACGCGCTGCGTGCTCGGAATGGCTTGCATCGTCAGGCTTTGGTCGATCCGGTTCGGGCAGAAGCTCGGGCTTGAGAGTGATCTAAAAAGAACTTAGTAAGATATGATTAGCGCTTAAAATTAAAAAACCCACTCAAACCCGTTAATGACTGCGGATGTGAGTGAGTTTTTTAGTAGATTGCATCAAAGTTAATTGTCTTGGCTAGATGATTGAGCATCGTCAGAACCTGTGGTCGGTGCAGAGCTGCTGGTGCTTGAGGAAGAGCTTTGTTTTGTTGCTGCTGCTTCCACTGTCACCAGTTGGGCCCCATGTCCACTGATAAGAACCATCACTCATCGTCACGGATTTCACCGTCATATCATCAACGGACTTGCCTTGAACTTTGATGGCTGCAACAGCGTCATCGTAAGTCTTGTAAAGGCCGCCACTGAGAACCGTTGTCATTGGCTCTAAACTACTTGAAGCAGTCGGGTCAGATGACGGTTGCGTCTGATTGTCTGACTTGCTTGAAGAACTGCTACTTGTCGCAGTGGAGGAGGACTGACTGGTCTGATTTGACTGACTGGCGCTGCTGGTCGGTGCCTGACTAGATGAGTTATCCTTTTTGCCAACGCCACTAGCCGGTTCTGAACTGTTGGCAGTCGCGTCTTGCTTTTGCGTGCTTTGACCGCTTGATGTCGTGTTACCCATCGCAACGTTTGAGTCGCTGCTTTCCTGTGACTTACGGGCAACTTGGACCAGTGGTAAAACATTTTTGGCAAAGTCCTGGTTCTCGACATTTTCAACAGCGTTAACGGCTAAATCGACACTGCTGCTGAGATCGGACTTGGGATGCTGCAGGTTTTGATCCTTATAGAGTTTCTGAATCTGGGAAATTGCCAGCGACTTTCTGTAAAGTTGGCTGACTGATTGTTGGTAATCAGCGGCAAATTCAGGCTTAGTCGACGCAATGGCCTTATAAGCCTTATTGGCCTGCAAACCATCTTCGGCAAGTTGAGCCAGATTGCTGCTCTGAGCCTTCGTGGTTTCTTCAATCGTTAACATGTAACTGGCTGCATCAGCGTCTTGTTTATCTTTCAGAATCGTTTTCTTTTGCTTGCGATCATCAACATTGTTGGCCAGTTGCTTCAACTTTTCCTGAGTTGAAGTTACCGAGGCTCTAGACAAATGTTTAGCTGGGAAAGTTCGCTTTGCGGATGTGTATAGTTGATTGGTTTGTTGCGTTGCCGCTTGAACCGCGTGTTGCGCAAATGAGGTATCGATCGTGCTCCGCATCCCGTAGAAAACGGTCAGGTACCCAGCGATCAAGGTGCCGACCAGGATTTGGAAAATATGTTTCTGTTTCATTGATCCCACCTCCAATAACCTAATGGTACGGGCTGGACTTAACAGGACCATTGCAAACAGGTCACGAATTGAATCTTTTTTGTTACACATTAATATATTCGTAATATAAGGGGTTTACTAAATGAATGCAACCCCTGCCAAACCGAAAAGACGCCGCGGTGACGATAACAGCAACAATGAGCGCCGATTAAGATTATTTTTGCCTGTTTGGTTATTTAATGACGAGATGCTTGACAAATAACCGAGCAGTCGGTTAACGTTGGTGTCAATCAAATAAACCGTTCATGTAAACCTTTGAAGTGGAGATCAAGCTGATGGTGCACGCACAGAGAGCCGGCGTTGCTGAGAGCCCGGCCGAACGCAAGTCAGTAAATGGACCACTGAGGGTTCCCCCGAAAGATCATCGAGTACGGGGAAACGTGTTGGCATACGTCAGTTGTCGCCGGGGTGTTGGCCCCGGGCTAAGCGTGATCATCAACTGCCAAGGGCAAAAACCCTAGGCGCAGTCTCATGATCAAACTAAGGTGGCACCGCGGGAAACCGTCCTTAACAAGAATGTTTGTTATGGACGGTTTTTTTGTGTGAGCGCGAGCCAGCCCGGTTAGAAACCGGAGTGTAAGTGGCCTTGAAGCCTAAATGGCTGGGCTTTGGCCATTTAGGCTTCAAGGTCCTTACACGCAGGTTTCTGGGCTGGCGAGCGCGTTATGGAACGCTGAGCGTGAACTGGCGCGCTTAGGAGCCGGAGTGTAAGTGGCCTTGAAGCCCAAATGGCTGGGCTTTGGCCATTTGGGCTTCAAGGTCCTTACACGTAGATTTCTGCGACTGCGAGCGCGTTATGGCGTGCAACAGCATCGGAGAACTCCCCCCTCCAACGCCAAGCGCGCCAACCCAAAATACTTCCACGAGGTGGCACAAAATGAAAAAGTATAACTCCCTGGGACTAACCTGCATCACCCTAACCCTACTTCTAGCCGCATGCGGCCAATCAACCAAAGCAGCAACCAACCAACGTACCCTAAACGTTGCCGTCAGCAACGAAGCCAGTTCCCTTGATCCGGCCCACGCAGTTGATGCGACCAGCGGCGCCATCCTGCAGCAAATCATGACGCCGTTGTATGACCACGACAAATCCGGCAAAATCATTCCGGCCATGGCCACCAAGGTTGTGAAACCAACTGACAATGGGAAAACCTACACCCTTACGTTACGCAAAGATGTCAAATGGAGTGACGGCACTCCGGTAACGGCCAAGGATTTTGTTTACTCACTCAAGCGGATTGTGGATCCGAAAACCAAAACCGAATTCGCGTACCAATATGATGCCATTGCCAATTATCAGGATATCGTCGACGGTAAAAAGTCACCCGATACCCTTGGCGTTTCCGCCCCAAGCAAATATGTGCTCAAAATCCAACTCAGTCAGCCAACCCCCTATTTTTCCAGTCAGATGACCGGTTATTACCCGACCAATGAAGCAGCGGTCAAGCGTTATGGCAAGAAATTCGGTTCAAGCGCCGACAAAATTGAGACGAACGGCGCGTATAAAATTAAAAATTTCAGCACCACTAGTGATAGCTGGGACTATGTGAAAGATCCGAACTTCTACGCAGCTAAAACCGTCAAGATCAATCACGTTCACGTCAACGTTTTGAAAGATTCCAGCACGGTCGATAACCTTTTTGCGACAGGCAAGCTAGATAATGCGCCGCTATCCGGCAACTTGATTCAAAAAGAAGCGCAAAACCCGGCCTTGACGAAAACACCGGCTGCCAATATGAACTACCTGCAACTCAATACCAAGAATCCGCAGCTTAATAACGTCAACTTGCGCCGTGCCATTTCAGCCGCACTCGATCGGCAGGCGCTCACAAGTAAAGTTCTGCAGGATGGCTCCCAGCCGGCCAAGGCATTTGTACCTAAGGGCCTTAAAACCAATCCGACGACCGGAAAAGACTTTACTGAAGATGCCAAGACGCCGCTGACATATTCGCCAACCAAAGCCAAAGCATATCTTAAGACGGCGTTGAAGGAGCTCAACACCGATAGCATCAGTTTTTCGATTCTCACTTCCGATGTCGATACTGACAAGCAAGTCGGCGAATACATCCAGAGTCAGCTAACCAAGGTGCTGCCACAGCTGAAGGTCACAGTCAGCAGCCTGCCAAAAATGACGCGGATCCAGCGATCGCTTGACGGCAAGTTTGACGCGGTCTTGATGAGTTGGAACTCAACGATTCAGGATCCGTCAGATTATCTGAACACGGCAACGGCAGACAACATTTCGAACTGTTCGAAGTTTAGCGATGAGCAGTTCACTGCGTTGATGAAAAAAGTCAACACCACCACTGGTCAAAGCGCCACCGCCCGCTATCAGCAAGAACTTGCCGCTAATGCCCGCGTGATTGACGTGGCGGGCTACATTCCGGTCTTTCAAAGTGCCAATAGTCGCCTGATCAACACCAAAGTCGGCGGCTTGCACTACAGCATGTTGCAACCAGCCGAATATCGCTATGCGTATTTCAAATAAGGTTATAAGAAAGCAGGCTCGAAAATGACAGTTCCTATGCAAGCATTTTTATCTCAGTATTTACAGCTGCGTTCGGTTTCGTTAGCAACTGACAATGAAATTGCCGAAACAGGTGCCTTTTTAAAGGAACAATTTACCAAATTTGGCGCGACCACTAGTCGGCTTTTAACCACAAATGCAGCCAATCCAGCAGTTTACGCGGTTTTCCAGGGTCAATCCGCGGATGCGCCGACGTTACTTTTCTATAATCACTATGACGTCCAACCAGCGGAACCCTTAGATTTATGGAAAAGTGATCCATTCCAATTAAAAATGACGAACACCCACCTGTATGCTCGCGGGATTAATGACGACAAAGGCGAATTAGCCGCGCGGTTGGCTGCCATCCAACGGTTACAAGCGCAAGGTGGCTTGCCTTGTACGATTAAGTTTCTTGTTGAAGGTGGGGAAGAACAAGGCAGTCCGCACTTGGAAGACTTGTTGAAGCAATATGCTGATTTGTTGGCGGCGGACTTTTGTTTGTGGGAATCCGGCGGCCGCAATGAGCAAGGCAAGTTTCAGATTTCTCTCGGCGTCAAAGGCGGCGTGGCGTTTCAGCTCAGTGTCAAGACGGCTGATTTTGATCTTCACTCCAGCTTAGGTGCAATCACCGAAAATCCGGCATGGCGCTTGGTGCAGGCGCTGGCGACCTTGAAGAATGCCAAAGACGAGATCACGATCCCCCATTTTCTCGATGCCGTGAAACCCTTGACCACCACCCAAAAGCAACTGATCGACAGTGCAGTCTTTGATTATGCGGCTTTTGCCAAGAACTATGGCATCACACGTCCGGCGATCGTGCCAGCTGACGATATTAAAGAAGCTTTGTATAATCGGCCGAGTATGACGATCAACGGTTTTTCGAGCGGGTATGAAGGCCCGGGGATCGGCAAAACGATTCTGCCGCATACAGCACTGTCCAAAATCGATTTGCGGCTGGTTCCGGACCAAACGCCAGCCGAGACCGTGCGCTTAATCAAAGCGGCACTGACAGCCGGCGGTTATGATGACGTCATTGTATCGGATTTTCTCGGTGAACCGCCTTTCCGAACCGATCCGGACGACCCGCGCGTGCAAGAAGCGGTGGCGCTGGCCAAGGCGACTTATGGGGATGACGAGGTTCAAGTCGAATTAAACTCGCCAGGTAGCGGTCCGATGAAGTATTTTTACGACATCAATCACGCCCCGATTATTTCTGCGGCATCGGCAATGCCAACTCGGCAGCGCACGGGCCGAATGAGAATGTGGCGATTGCGGATTACTTGAGTTTTATTGATTATCTGACGCAACTGGTGGGTGCGTTGGCGGCGTAAGACAGAAAAATCAACAAACAGCCATGCATATTGAGTTGGCCTACCAGAGGACGCTAAAGTTGGGACAATTTTGCTTAAAACTGGAAGTTATAAAAAGCCTCCCCCTAAAGTGAACAGGCATAGCTAGATATCCTAAGTGATCTTGAGACGACAAAGCTCAAAGATCTGATATATCAGTTTATGGCGGCGATGAAGTATGTACATTTGAACCGGAATTCTTAAAATCTTTTCCAAATGTCGGAAAAGATTTTTTGATTGTCGCTGTTATTCTATAACAAACGTTTCAAAAAAGTGTTGACTGGAAAACTTTTGGACCTGTACACTATTACCACATCTGGTATACATATGTAGTTCACTAAATTAAGGTAGTTCATAGAAAGACGCGTTATAGCTTCAGAGATCAAAAAACATCGCCATAATGCATAGTCCTCTGCTTTTTGACCAAAATCTTGGTAACATATGCCGAAGATAATGCGAATCATACCTGCGAAAGGTGGAAATGATATGTCTTTGGGGAACTCAATTAAACAAAAACGTGAAGCAATGGCCTTAAGCAGATATCAGTTAGCGAAATCAGTTCATACGACGGTGACTCAAGTTGCAATCTGGGAATCTGGCCGCAAATATCCCAACATAAAACAGCTCATCATGATTAGTGATGAATTGGGACTAACCTTAGATGAATTGATAAAAGGAGATCTATCCTTTCAAAAGAAGATTATGATAGACAAAAACAATCATGATGCTGATATGATTGTTAGGTTTTCCATAATTATCGAAGTTGTTTTGTTTGTTGTGGGTATTCTTCTTATCTTTCATTATGCTTAATAGTTTAAGAGATTCAGCAATTCCAAACGCAAAGCAAAAAGAAAGAGGTCGCACGCTATTTTACGCGTAGCCTCTTTCTTTTGGAACACTTTAACCTTGCGAACTCGAAGAACTAGCAGAACTTGCCGACGATGAGTTGCTGGACTCCTGCTGGCTTTGATTAGATTCATTGCTGGTACTTGAACCGGAAGATATTGACTGACTGTTCGTGGTAGATGACTCGGAGCCACTTGCTGAGGAACTTGGCACAGTCGAGGACGAAACACTTGCTTCAGCACTTGAAGTGTCATCCGAAGCCGCTTGCTGCGCGGTGGCGATCGCCGGCAGCATCTGATCGGTCAGTTGTTGGTTATCAATATGTTTGAGTGCTGCCAAGGCGGCTTGAATCTCGCTGGTACTCAGGCCGGATTTGGGTTCTTTAAAATCAGCGTCAGTAAATAAGCTGGCAACTTTAGCCACGGCCGCTTCTTGATCGGACAGCTGGGCAACCTGTTTTTGATAAGTCTGAACGAACGTTGGCTTTTGTTTGGCCAGTTTGGCTAGCGCTTGCTGCGATTCGCTTGTCAATGTCTTCAACTCAGTCAATTTGGTTGGTTTTTGCGCCACTGCGTTTTTGACAGTTAACATTTGCTTGGCGGCGTCTACGTCCGCCTGGGCGCTGGCGAGCTGGTTAGCCTGATCTGGCTCCGTGAGTTTGCGGCGTGCTGCTTGTAAACTAGCTTCGGCAGCGTCAATTTTTTCCTGACTAAGTTGCGCGGCAGGCAGTTGATGCGATGAGTCTTTGAATAAAGTATCGACTTGATTGGTAGCCGCTTGAACGGCGTGTGCTGATTGGGTGTCGGTCCAGGTGCTGTGCACGCCATAAAAAAGCGTGAAACAACCTGCGACTAGCGTGACGACGATGATCGAAAACAACGTCCTGCGCTTCATAAATAAATTCCTCCTGAACGTGAGCCGACTTCTGCGCCGGGGAACGCGTTAATGTGCACGATAAAAAATTCAACTGGCAGTCGCCGCGTCCAAGACACATGATCATGAAAACCAAGTATCATCGAACAACAGCTGTCCAGTTACAAAAGTTTTGTTTAAAAATACGTAATCTCTTTAGCAAAGCTTAATTCTAGCACGTTCCGTAAGAAAAGCAATGAAAACGGATACATAATTGCCATTGCGGGATTCACAAGCCCAAAAAGACCCTCAAATTGGCAAACAAACCGCGCAATTTAAGGGCACTTTTTAGAAAGCTAGGAAAAACAAAGCTTGAAATCTAGAACAATCATGATTTATTCAACATTAACGTGTTCGTGCAAAGCGTCGGCATTACTGGTGTCATCACGGTTAGCTAATTTCAACGTGAGGGCATCCAAGGTGATGTGGACGGTTTGGTCGAACAAAGTCGAGAGCAGCTGGATTGATTTGACGCCGGCGCCGGTTTTGGTTGCACCGGGAACGATCACGACCGCATCGGCGAGCTTGGCCAGTGGCGAGTCAACCGCACTGGTAAAGGCCACAATGTTGAGGCCAAGTTTCTTGGCTGCTTCAGTATCGGCAACGATGCTTTTTGTGGTGCCCGAGCCGGAAACTGCCACCCAGGTATCGCCTTTTTGAATGGATGGGGTAATGGTTTCGCCCATCACATAGTCGGTGTAGCCAATGTGCATGAGGCGCATGGCAAAGCCTTTTGCCTGAAAACCGCTGCGACCGGCGCCGATGACGAAGATGCGTTTGTCCTTGGTCAAGTATGGCATGGCCGCGTCTAATTGATCTTCATCGACGAGTGCCATGACTTGGTTGATTTCTGTCATAATATCCGGAATGACTTTCATGCGTTGATTGCCTCCATAAATTGTTGTGCCGTTGCGACTGGATCGGCTGCCTTGGTGATGGCGCTTCCGACAATCGCGATTTCGGTTAATCCTTGTGCGGCCAGCCCCGTCGCCCCTGCTAAATCAATCCCGCCGGCAATCGCCAGTCGCTTGAGTTGCGGAAAGGCGGCATGAAAATCGGCCACCGTTGCGGTCGGGTCCAGGTGATCTTGGCGGTCAGTGCTGTGGTGCAGTGCATAAATTGCATTTGGGAAAATGCTGATGGCTTGCTGTTTGGTCGCATCGACCTCCATCAAGTCGATCATCATTTCTTTCTTCGCTGCATCCGTTGCCGCTGCTGTTGTTTGTAAAGTCGCCAGTGACGCAGCACCCATCACGGTTAAAATGTCGGCACCAGCTGCAAACCCTTGTTTGAATTCGTAACCACCCTCGTCAATCGTTTTTAGATCAATGAGCAACTGTGATGAACGAATCGCCGCCCGCATTGCGCGAAAACCGGCGAGCCCCTCATCCTTCACCAGGCTGGTGCCCATTTCGATAATCGCTACTTTGCCATCCAATTGTTGCGCTAATGCAACCGCATAGGCTAGTGGTACCCGATCAATGGCCACCTGTAATTTCATTAAAACTCATCTCCTGTCACAGCCAGGTTTTTGTCCAAAAATGCTTGTAGTTGCTCAGGTGTCGGATAACCATCATTATCGCCAGGCGCCTGAACCGCAAAAGCGCCAATTGCGTTTGCGCGGACGACTGCATCACGTTGGGACTTGCCTTCCATCAAGGCGGTAATCAGCCCCAAGGCAAAACCGTCACCGGCACCAACCGTATCAACGACCTGCGCCACCTTAAAGCCTTTCACCCAATAACCTGCTTCACCCTTATTTTTAACATACGCGCCTTTAGGACCGACTTTGACGACCACCGTTTGCGTGCGTTCGCTTTGATTAAGATAAAAATCAACAATCGTTTCCGGATCACGCGAGCCTACCAAAAGTTCCCCTTCGTTGTCGCCGGGCAAAATAATCTCGGCTTCTTTTGCCAGCTCATTGAGTGTTGCCGCCATTTTTTGCGGGCTGGACCATAACTGCGGGCGCAAGTTCGGGTCGAAGGTCGTCCGAATATTGTGTTCGTGCAGCAGGTCAATCAAGTGGCGAAAAGCAGCCAGTGCCTGTTCCGAAATTGCTGGGAAAATACCGGAAAGATGGGCGAATTTCACCTCAGAAAAATCAATGCGGTCGAGCGTTTTGGCATCGAAGTGGGCAGCCGCAGAACCCCGCCGGAAATAGAAAATATCCGGATCGCCGGTTGAAACCTTATTTTTAAGCTGGAACGCGGTCCAATAATCAGGCGTACTATCAATATAATCGGTTTGGACATGATTTTCACGCAACTGGTCCTTGATGAAATCGCCAAACGGATCTTCGCCTAGCCGCGTGATATATTGCGCGGAGTGACCTAGACGTGAAACCCCGACAGCCACATTGACCTCGGCTCCTGCCAGATACTTCCGGAAGTTCAAGGCATCCTTAAGCGATTGATCCGTATCCTGCGAAGCGAAAGGTGCAATTGGTTCCCCGATGGTAAGAAATTCAGACATTGATGATCTCCTCCTAGAAAGTGAGCGTGAGCCAGCGCGGTTAGAAGCCGGAGTGTAAGTGGCCTTGGGCGTGATGGCCTGGGCTTAGGCCATTGCGACCAAGGTCCTTACACGCAGGCTTCTGCGCTGGCGAGCGCGTTAATGTGTGCGCGAGCTAGCCCGATTTTTCGGGTAGCAAACGCGTGATAGTGAAGTGTTACAACAACACATAAGCCGCCAATAAATTCAAAATGGTGGCAATCCAAGCCCAAGGCAATCCGGTTAACAGAAACGTTTTGGTATCAAGCTTGGCATATTCAACCGACCAGAGATTCCAGGACTGGGTGATGTCGGCCGACACCGCCATCATGGTCGGGACAACGAGCAACCCGTATAAGAAGTAAGGCGGGAATAAGCCGGTGGCGGTAAAAATCGCCGCAGTTGCCGCGCCTGCTCCATAAAGCATCAACGGGCCGCGGAAGTAGGACAGTGGTGCGATGACGATCATGATGAACACCATCAACAAGCGGCTATCAGGGATGATGTGTTTGAAAACTGCGGTGAACTGGCCCATGGTGTGGACTGCCGCGCTTTGAAACATGGTCAAGACCAGCAACATGATCAGCAAGCCGGCAATATCGCCAATGGCCGTTTTGGTCGTGGTGTTCATCATCTGGACAAAATGCACGTAAGACTTCATATTGCCGGTCATTGCAAACGCCAGGAGCGTGGCCAGCAACAATGCCGGAATCGCATCCCATTTGAAGAAAATGCTCATGGCCACGGGCAACACCGGCAACAGATACGTGATCGGATTCACGTCAGGTGGCACGCTGGTTTCCGGTGTCTCTGACTCGACAACGAAAGGCTTGCCGTTCCTGATTTTACGGGCATAGAAAAGGATCATGGCGATGACAACCAGCATCTGAACAGCCATGGCGACAAAGCCGAACCGCAGATAATGATCACCCCAGACAACGCCTTTGAAGAAAACGGTGAATTGGTTAAACAAAACTGGATTAATATACATGGCGGCGCCGATCGACAACGTGAAAATCGAGACCGCAATATTTTTGGGGACACCCATTGAAAACATAATCGGGAAAAGAATGACTCCGACTGCAATCGCCGAGCCCACGCCATAGGCACTTGAGAAGATCAAGGCGGTGATAATGGCAATTAAAATGGTGGCAATCACCGGTGCCTTGCTGCCGACGCTTTGGGTGCGCCGGCTGATCGACCCGGCAATGCCGGTATCCACCAGCACACGGCCAAACCAGGAACCGAGAATGATATACAAAGCGGTTTTGCCGTAATTCAGCACGGGATCGGTGAAAATTTCTTTAATCGCGACGTTGAGCGGTATCAGTCCGATGATGGTCCACACAATCGCCATGACGAAGAACCCGACCGTCAAGTTGCCACCCCGCATCGCAAACGTAATGAATAAAACGAAAGTCAAAACAAGTAAAATACCGGTTATTAGACTCCCCATGTGAAGCGCCCCCTTAATACTTGTTCAACTCGCTTAAAATGCGTTGGTAACTAGAACGGATGCCGCTTTGATCAGGATCCTCAAAGAACTTGTTCTCAGTCGAGTTAAATCGCTCAGCGAGATAAAATGCCGACAAATACGCAGCTAAAGCTTCTTTACTGGCTGCCTCAATATCCACTTTTTCCGGTGACATCTGAATATTCAAAGACTTGATAAAATTCAAGGCGAATTGTTCCGGATCAATTTGCAAACGTTGGTTATTCATGTACGTGACCCCCTAGCTTGCTCATCTTGCAGCAGTTTTTTGCCTTCCAAGATAATGCCGTGATGTGCGGTCGGATATTCCAAGGCGATGGGCACTGTGTCTGGCAAGATCGCCAAAATATCGCGCCACGGCAGATCGCCTTGATCTAACGGAACGATGACTGGCTTTTCGCCACCGGTTAGGTCGTCTTTCACGTGGATGTACCGCGTATATTGCCGAAGTGCGGTCGCGGCCTTCAACGGATCCTCGCCGACGAACGGCCAGTTGCCTAAATCGTAAACATAGCCGATCGGAATATTCGCCGCCGCGACCGCCTGAAGAAACGTCAAAACCGGCTGCAGGCGACCGCTTGTGGTGGTTTGATCATTTTCAATATTGATTTCGATCCCTTGCTGGGTCAGCGGAAGCAAGGCGCTGGCCAAATCACCGGAAAACTCGGCAAAAGCGCCAATGTTCCACTTGATCTTGGTCACGCCCATGGCTTTTGCCTCATCCAAGTAACCTTGAAGCTTTGGGTTGACCTGACCCTCAGCAACGAAAATTTCGTCTGGAACACTGTAGAAAAGCGTCAGCTGGTGATCCTTGGCAAGTTCAGCCACTTGCGGCAGTTCCCGGGAAATATCGCGAAAATATTCCCGTCTGACTTCAATGGTCGAAAAGCCTAAGTTGACCAACTCTGACACGAGGTCAGCCTGTGATTGGCCTGCCTGCCATTCAGAAGCGAGCAATAAAAGATTGGCAACGATTGGTGCTGGCATGATTACAACCTCCTAAAAGTGAGCGCGAGCCGCCCCTCTGCGCTAAGGGGAAGCGTGTTACGTCGAACAAAAAGTTAACTTGATTCGAATGGGAAACCGGTTTCCTTAAAGAGCACATCGTTACTATACAAGCGCTTACAATCACGGTCAAGTAAAACGCCCGTTTTGTTTTGATTAAAATGTGCGGCCGAGGTAGCACGGCTTAAGAACGCAAAAATCGCTCCTAGAGATTTTATTCATCTCTAGAAGCGATTTGCTTTGGGATCAATTTTCGGAATCAGAAGGATGAGCGAATGCGCACATCCGCGGGAATTTCCAGACGCTGGACCGCAACCGGTTCACCGGCGATTTGTTGCGCCAGTAATTGAGCTGCCGTTGTGCCGATGACGTCGGGGTGTTGCGACACCGCGGAGATGCCCGGCGTGACCAACTCGGCCCAATCCCAGTCATCATAGCCGCTGATGGCAATATCTTGAGGGATGTGCAGGCCTTTTGCATGCAGCCAACGCAGCGTTGCCATTAACAACCGGCCGTTTGCGGCAAAAACCAGCGGATGCGACTGGGGATGCGCTTCGAGCCAGGTGGCCAGCGGTGCGACGCTATCGTTTTCGGTTTCCAATAAGGTTACTGTGGTCGTCGTATTTTTAAACGTGTCCAAAAAGGCTTGGTAACGCGATTGACGCGTGGAAATTTGGGCGATCGGATTGATGAGGATCAGGATATCCCGGTAATGACTGTTGCGGATGGCTTGTGCCAGTTTAGTGGTCGAGCGGTAGTCGTCGGCAGTGACAGTTGGCCATGCGAGCGGTCGAGTTAATCGGTCAACCAGAACCATAGGCGTCTGACTGTCACGAATCAGGTCATAATGATGGGCCACGGCGCTTAACGGCTGCATGATAATCCCGTCAACATTCATATTCAGTAACATTTTCAACGCTTTTTCTTCGCGTTTCAGGTCATTGGCCGCGTCATTGATCAGGATCTGATCCATCGACTGCTGCGTGACTTTGTTGATGCCACTGATGAGTAAAGTCGAATAAATGTTGGAAATATCGGCTACCACCACACCGATTAAATGACTGCGGTGGGTTTTCAGCGAACTGGCTTGGCGGCTGGGGGTATAGTTGAGCTCCGCAATCACCGCAGCAATGTGTGCCTTGGTGGCGTCCGACATATGTTCAAACCGTCCATTCAAATAGCGGGAAATCGTTGCCTTGGACACACCGGCTTTTTGCGCCACATCTGTGATGGTGAATTTCAATCGCGCCACCTCCGTTTGCTTTTCATTATACGACGATTAGCGGACGGTTAACCAATAGCCGGCACATCCCAAAATGACCAGCGCGACTAAATTGAACACGGTGAACCCGACAAAGAAACGCGCGTGTGGGCGACTGCCATAAACCAAATATTGTTTGAAAACCAGCAAGTTAGCCATCGAACCGACCAAAGTGCCCACGCCGCCAATGTTGGAACCATAAAACAACGCTTCAACATAGCCGGTAAATCGGGCCAACAGAACGGTGGACGGAACGTTGGAAATAACCTGACTGGTCAGAACCCCACTTAAGTAAACTGAATCCTCTGAATTTTCAAGACTGGCAATAAAATGGGTGACCCATGGAATCTGTCCGACCACGCTGACAATCACGAAAAAACCGGCGAAGGTCAAAACGACCGCATAATCCACATCTTTCATATCTTTTGGATCAAGGGCGACTGAAAGGAGAATTGCTAATACCGCGCCGACCCAAGCTGGGACGAGGCCAATCACCCCGGCGAAAACGACGCACGCAACGATGACGGCAAAAATCGTTGGCCGTATCTGGATATGAATATGTTCGGTGGGCACGTTGGGTACCGGGACGTTGCGCAAAAACAGGCTAAGCAACACCAATACCAGGAAACTGCAGGCCAGCAACGGGATTGACCAGCTGAAAAATTCTTTTAGATTAATCTGGAATTGATGCATCAGGAAAATATTGTGGGTGTTACCGAACGGGGTGAAGGCGCTACCAAAGTTAGCAGCCATTCCGATCAAGGTTACTGGGAGAATTTCCGGCAGCTGATATTTCTTGGCCACGCGCAGATATAACGGTATCAGCGTTAAAACTGTGACATCGTTGGAAAGAAACATACTGGCAAAAATGGCAAGGAAAATAAACCACCACGTTAACTGGCGCGTGTTGTTCGCCCGGGACGTTAACCGATATGCCCAGTAATCAAGAATATGTAGGTGTTCGAAGATTTGAATCACCGTCATCATGGCAAGGATGGACCATAATGTGGCAAAACTTATGTCGCTTATTTTAGGCCGGCCTATGAATAGACTTATGACGACCAACAAGCCGGTGATCTGCAGGACCCGATCTCTGATCAGACGCCGAATAACAATCATCAATTTACCTCATTTGAAAAAAACTCAACCTGTACATTTTGCGCTAAAAACCGAACGATGACAATAGCTAAACCCAACAGAACGTCTGGTATACTTGAATTAAGACAAGATTGTGGCGTGAGCATGATGACGGGAGCGGCAAGTAACGTGAATATTAAAATCATTGGTGTCGGTAAGTTGAAAGAAAAGTATTTTCGTGAAGGTATCGCGGAGTATTTAAAACGGATGGACAAGTTCGCCAAAGTCAAAATTGTTGAAGTGGCGGATGAAAAAGCACCGGAGAATCTTTCCGAAGCCGAAATGGCGGAGGTTAAGGACAAAGAAGGTAAACGTATTTTGGCCAAAATCAAGGATAAGGAATGGGTGATTGCCCTAGCGATTGAAGGCAAACAGCGCGCCTCCGAGGTTTTCGCGAAAGAAATTGCCGATCTCGGTACATATGGCCACTCGGATATTACCTTTGTGATCGGCGGCTCGCTTGGCCTGTCACCGGCCGTCATGAAGCGCGCCAACGACACCTTAAGCTTCGGGAAATTAACCATGCCGCACCAGCTGATGCGCTTGGTGTTGATGGAGCAGATCTACCGCGCTTTTATGATTAATATTGGTAGTCCGTATCACAAGTGAGCGTGGGCATTGGAAGTGAAAAGAATCACAATGCTTACCCCACTTAAAAATATATCTCTTCATTTTGGCCATTTCTAGGAGATATATTTTTGAAGGCGGCTGTTTCTTCAAATCTTCGAGATATATTGACCAAAATCGGCAGGTATTCGTTCGATTGAACCATCTAAGTAAGGAGCAAAATAATGACACCAGAAACCTATTTCACCCAGGCAAAGCAGGCGTTGGGTCTGTCGAGATCCACACCGTTACAAAGCGCGTATCAGTTTGGCGCTGAAGCAGATAAATTGGAAGCACTCGTGCTTGCTGGCAAAAAGATGGCAACAGCAAGTGCACGAGATGTATATGCTGTCGATGAACCATTGCCACAAACAGGCGCGTATGATGTGATTTTAAATGCATCCAACGAACCTGTTTGCGTGACTTACACGGATGCTGTCGAAGTCCAGCCATTTTTAGCGGTGACGGCCGACCATGCGTTTCGTGAAGGTGAGGGAGATCGCAGTTTAGCCTATTGGCGACAGGTTCACGAAGCATTTTTTAAAGGCGAGTATGTGGAAGCAGGTAAACCCTTTGACCCAGCGACAGCGCGAATCGTTCTCGAATCGTTTCATGTTGTGTATCCGGTTTGACGATTAGTACTCAACAACATTTTGACATCATCAAAAAAGTCTCCGGTATGGGAGGCTTTTTCTGTAAGTAAATATTCGGAAGTCAATAAATCTTAACTGCGGGCAGATCTAACTTTTTGCCCTCGATGATCTTCTGGTCAATTAAACAGTTGAAGACTTGGTTACCAAAGAACTCGGCGCTTTTGGCGTCAAAATGATAGGCGTCCAGCAAAGTGCCGTTTTGCATGTCGATCATGTGGATGTTAGGGTCTTCCGATGCTAGTTGGCTCATGCTCTTTTCGACTTGCGGGTCGTATTGTTCGGAGTGATGGCTGACGGTGCCGCAGATGATGGGTAAGGTAGCGTTGCCGACTAACTGGCGGCAGTAAGTGAAGACAGCTTTGAGATTGTCATAGTAGTGATCGGCGGCAGCTTGCGAATAGGATCCGCGGTCGGCTTCACCTTGATGCCACAGCATGGCCTTGATGTCGAGGTGTTGCTGACTCGCCGCGAGACACTGTTTGATGAGGTGGGTGAATGCCAGCAGCAAAGAGTCATCAGGCGAAGCGAGTTCGTCAAAATGCGTGGTCCAGTGGCGATCACCATCACCGGTTGGGTCGATCGATGTCCCGCCTTCGGAACATTTGATGACGTATAGACCTTGATAAGGCGTCCGCTGCAAAATGTTGTGGTAGGTCACCAAGTCGAAGCCCCAGCGATCCTGAGATAAATCGCTGGTTTTCAAACTGGGCTGAAAGACGCCTTTATCGTGATCAGGGGTGTAGTTGCTGCAATAGTGGCAATCCGCCAGCGGCAGCTGAATGTCGGCGGGTAGTTCCGTCACGGGTACCCGCCCATCCATGTTGGACTGGCCGGCAGAGATAAGGGTGATCGGCGCTAGATCTTTTTCCAAAATAATCGCTCCATTCTTAAAAATTGAATGTGGTCGAGTCGTTGCATCGAGCAGTTTTTACTGTCGCCGCGTTTGTTTTGGCTCGAGACAACAAAGAGCACTTCTATGGATTCGGTTTTAGAGCGAACAAAATCCATGGAAGTACTCCCGCGATTAAAGTACAACAAAAGGAACCTTATGGCAAATCGTTGAGCTTTAATGAGATGCCAATCTTGTGCCAATGGACTCCAACTTTTTCGGAGGTGGCAAGTAAAATGCGGTATAACACGCGCTTCATTGTGTTAAATTAGTAGCAAACCCTGATGTTGAAGGCGGATCGAGGTGAATCGGATGAATGAAAAACGCGAATTGCAAGTCAAAGCGGCCATTGCTGGTGCTTTAGACGCTGAAGACTGTATCATCAGCTTCTATTGTGCACGGAAAAGTCAGTCAATCTATGTGATTCTTGGTCGTCCTATGAGCCAGTATTTGGCCATCCGAATCAGTAACCACCGTGCTTTCAGCGGGTTTCAAAAAGTGCCGACATTTTTCTTGCGTTCACAAGCACAGCTGACTGAAGAGCTGACAGAATTTTTAAAAACGGCGACTTGGCTAAAGTTTGATTATCAGGATTTCTTTGTGCTGTCACTGATTAAATACGGGCACCATCATGGGACAACGTTTCAAATTGATGATAGTTACGCGACCTTTTCCGAAGAATCGCAGGCTATGATTTTCTATCAGCTTATCCATTTAGGCAGGCGGCAGCAGGTGATGATGAATGCCTTGCCGGAGGATCTGAATCATGCGCTTGCCAAGCTTTATGCGTCGGATTTGATCGGCAGCTTTTCTAATCAGCAATCGTTGCTGGTTTATCTTTCTGAAGACGGTCGGCGGCTTTTGGACTTACATGCCGGTCAGTATATAGCACAATTTATGGAAGATTATGAGCAAGTGAATTGGCGCAACTTGAACTTGCCAGCGGTTGGGTCATCGACTGAACAGCAGCAGGATCAGGCGTGATGCCGGTCATCTTATTTTGAAAAAGGCGATCGCAATGCAGCAAGAAATCCTGATTCAAGGCAGTGACGTTTTTGGCACAAGGGGATGTGGACTTGGAAAAAATCACAAATTTTCGCGAACTTGGCGGTTATCGCAACAAGAATAAGCAGATGGTCAAAAAGGGGTTGTTGTATCGTTCTGGGCAGCTTTTTGAACTGGATGATGCTCAGAAACATTATCTAACCGCGACAGTGGGCATTCGGCATATTATTGACATGCGCAGTGCAGACGAACGCACGCAGTTTCCTGACACGACCCTGCCAGATGCCGCCTACACTGTGTTAGACATTTTGAAAGATGCCACTACCAACGACGCCAGCTTGGGTCATATGATAACCGAACAAGGCGATGTGCGCGAAAACATGCTGGCGACTTATGAACAGCTGGCGATGAGCGACTCGGCGCAGGCGGGCTACCACGCGTTTATCCACGACTTGCTGGCGGCACCAGAGCCCACTGCTTTTCACTGTTTTGCGGGAAAGGACCGCACCGGCGTTGGCGCCGCGATCATCCTGAAGTTGTTGGCAGTTTCCAATGAAACGATCATGGCGGATTATTTATTGACCAATCAAGAGCGCAAGACTGCGAATCAGGTGATTCTGGCTGATTTGAAAAAGCAAGGCGTTCCCGCAGCGCAACTGCAGACCATTGCGGTGGCGCTGAAGGTGGATGCTGCGTATCTGGCGCACTATTTTCAGGTGATTGATACGAAGTTTGGCAGTTTTGACCATTACTTGCGGCAGGGCTTGCAGTTGACAGATGCGGATGTGGATACGTTCCGGGGGTTGTATTTGCAGGGTTAACAGGCCGATCTTTCGCTTCTTATTCGGTGTTTTTATTTATGAAGGGGCGCTACTTAATGCCGAAAAATATTGTTTTCGTTGATCGTGACGGGACGATTGGCGGGGATGGACACTTTACGCCTATAGCCGAATTTGTGCCATATGCAGGCAGTGTGGAAGGCATTCATTCTTTGCGTGCAGCGGGACTTCAGGTTTTTGCCTTGACCAATCAAACGCGGATTGCGGCCGGTGAGCTGGACGAGGGGGAATTGCGGCGCTCGCTCCTTGAACTGGGATGCTCGGATGCCTTTATCTGTCCGCACGCTGAAAATGCCAACTGTGATTGCCGCAAACCGAAAACCGGACTCGTGACTCAGGCTCACTTAAAGTATCATTTTTCCAATGAGGAAGCTGTGATTGTTGGAGACAGCTATCGGGCTGATATGCAGTGTGCTAGTCGTGCCGGCATTGTGGGCATCCATGTTGCAACCGGTCGCGGAGCTGCAGGCCGAGCTGATGTTAGCGGTACATGGGTTGAATGTGCAGATTTAGCCGCTGCGGCAGATTGGATCTTACGACATAATCAACTGGAAAAAGAAGGTGACTAGGCATGGTGAGCATTCGCATTGTTAAAGCAACGCCCAACACCGATTTTACTGCCGTCAGCCGGGTTTATTACGACACTTGGCAGTCGGCTTATCGCCATCTGATTCCAGCAGATTTTTTAAAGCAACTCACACCATTATCGCGGCATCCTGAAAAACGGTGGCAGAACACTTTTTTGGCAATCACTGGATCCGAAGAGATTGTCGGCGTTTGCAGCTTTGGTCGTGCGCGCATGGCAGATTATGCAGGCTGGGGTGAATTATATTCGTTGTATGTTTTACCGCAATTCCAGCGGCAGCACGTCGGCAGTCAGCTGATTGAGCATGCGTTGAAACGACTTAGCCAAACCTATGAAAACAATTATGTGCGGGTGCTGAACAATAATCTTGCGGCGCAGAAGTTTTACCTGCAGTTTGGTTTTAAGAAAAACGATACGGTGCTGGAAGATGTGACCAGATTTGGCACGATTCGCGAATTGATGATGATTCGGGAAGGGTAGAATTTATTAGTGAGGACATAGTATGTCATTGATCACCACCCAGTTAGGACTTGATTTTCAATTGTCGATGGCAGAACTGAAAGGTTCACGTAACCTTTTTATGGCAAAACCGCCCCAGCCCGCGGCACGTTTTTGGGCACGCGATGAAGGGGACATTGTGATTCGGGACAACCGCTTGTTGGTGCGTGTGACAAATCCAGAAGCCTTAATAGCTTTGAAGCGGGCGTTTGGCGAAGAGGATGGCGCGTGGTTTTTGTCGATGGCTAATTTAACTAAATTAGCAACGATATTAAGCAGTTTTGGTCTGAGGGTGAGCAATATGGCCCCCTTTTTCGTGCCGAGTCAGCGGTTTGTGTCAAATCTCATGCCGGAGATACATCTGATTGAAGCGGATGAAATTCCCGCTTATCGAGCAAACAAGGCAATCACAATGGCGTTCGACTATGATCGCCTTTACCCGGATCAATTGGGCGTTGCTTATCATGTTGATGGCGAATTAAAAGCCATAAGCCGGTGCGAGCCAGAACGGGGGTGCCTGCTGGGAGATCAGTGTCGAAATTCTTGATCCGCAATATCGACATCGTGGCATTGCCGTCCAATTGGTTAAACAGCTGACCGCTACTATTCAGAGTCGGCGGCCGGATATTTTGCCCGTCTATGGCACACAGTTTTCACATGTTCAGTCAATGAATGTCGCGATTCGAGCAGGATTTGTACTTGGATGGACAGAATTAATGATCGGGAAATGTTAATCTGGTGTTGGAACTATATGATGCGCAAGCGCTGGGAATGCCAGAGTTTATGTAGTGTCATTGAAAGGGGAAAATATCATGTCCGATAAGCCGATTTCACCTCAAGTTATGGCGAAATTCAAACAGTACTGGCCAAGATTCGAAAACAGCAAATTGTATCGGGATTCAGATTCAGCACTGGGTTTCGATGATAATGCACCAAGTGTCATCCAGGTGTACCTTAGTGATATGGCTGAAATTTCTGGCTTAAAACCGGCTGAGTGGACCATCGGAGACATTCGTCGATCCCTAGAGCGTTTTGCTAACGAGAAAACAGATGACTTTGATGAGATAATGACGCTACTAAATACTTTGCGGATTATCGAAACTTTTTTGGATTGGCTGTCGGCGATTAATGCGCTTCACTTACGGGAATTTGACATTTGGCAAGTGATGGATCCCATCAAGACTGGTCTTACCGATCGTATTGATGCTGCCCTCGGAATTGACGAGCTTAATGAGTCAGACGATGAACAGGACGCAGATGCTGCGTTCATAGAAGAAGACGAGATAGCTGATCAGTCGCAAGACGAGCGTTATCAGCCTGACTAATTCTATCGTATCGAACCACACGTCGACAAAATTGGTGATCAGCAATGGCATTGGCCACTGCAACAAGTGTTCACGATCAATTGCTTAAGTACATAAGATTGGCATGGGCAGCCGAAGACAGTCAGGATCTGCGTGATGCTTATCCTCAATCAGTGGTCATTGATGCGGTTGTCCAGATGGGTGATTCGCTTTATGCCCAATATTTAGAAACCATACAGACGTGGGAACCGGAACATTTTCTTGACTACATCACCAACACCATTCATACACAGCCGTTAGAGAAATCGCAGGCACTCATTGCCAGATGGATGCATCTACTTTTGTATTTAATTTTCAATGACAAGATCGAAAGAGAGCATGGTGATGAACTGCTTGCGATGTTTGCGCGCGGGGCACAATTTTACCCAAGCCAAAACCAAAAGGCAGAGCTATCTCGCTATCTGACTATAAACGGGGCAAGCGGAAAAGTAAAAAGCGTCGTAAAAAGCGTTAATCAGCAGTTGCCCAAATTGACACATATCTTTTACTTGTCTAATTTGACATCACCGTAAATATGTGAAAAGATAACTAACAACAGCAATTTAAATAACTAGTCACTACCGGGTGACAGTATCGCAACCGCATTAGGTCAATGTAGCGGTTGCGGGTACTGTCACCCTTTTTTGTTTGGCTGTGATGGTTGATGACTGGCATTTAATCACAGGAGGAAAAGAACATGCAGTGGTTTTATTTAGTTTTAGCAGGCGGTTTTGAAGTCGTTTGGGCAACGTTTATGAAGTTGTCGCACGGTTTTTCACGATTAGGTTTTACGTTAGCTACGTTGGCAGGGATGATTTTAAGCTTTGGCTTTCTTGCGTTGGCGGTCAAGCATCTTCCGTTAAGTCTGGCATATCCGGTCTGGACCGGGGTCGGTGCGGTTGGTTCGATCATTGTTGGTGTGGTTTTGTTTAAAGATCAGCTGCAGCCAGCAACTTGGCTTTTTATCGCTTTATTGGTCATCGGAATTGTTGGTATTAAAGTGACCAGTGGCGATTAGTCACCAAATGAACCTTATGAAATGATAAACTTAAGTCATCAACGGGGAGGTGTGCGAATGTTACCGGATCGCATCATGCGAGTGCTTCAGGCAGCTGTTGTTGGCGATGCTTTTGGCGTGCCATATGAATTTAAGGAGCGTAAGTCTTATACCGTAGAAGCTGAGATGATCGGTGGCGGATTCTGGGAGCAAGCGGCTGGTACGTGGTCGGATGATACGGCTTTTACGCTTGCACTCATTGACAATCTGACTCAAGACGGCAGTTACGCGGATCTTATGGATAAGTTTGTGGCGTACATGGAGCGCGGCGCTTATACGCCAACCGGGCAGCTGTTTGATATTGGCAATACCTGTGCCAAAGCGATTCGCACTTATGTCATTGAGCAGGCTGAACCGACAACGTGTGGCGATCCCTCTGAATTTGCAAACGGCAATGGTGCCTTGATGCGATTGGCTCCCTTGGCGATTGCGTTATATGATGAGCCGGCATTCAATCAGCGGGCTAAAAAGTATCGCACATACACCCAACTGACACATCGGCATCCACAAGCCGTGCTTGGCAGCATCATTTATCTGGAAATATTGTGGCAATTACTGCATGGAAAAACACTATCGCAAGCGCTGGCAGCAGTGAACCTGTCGTTTGAAGCGTTGCCGACAGCAGAACAAGCAGAAATACCGGTTTATCACCGGTTGTTCGCGGCCAACTTTAAGAAGCTGCCTGTGTCAGCGATTAAATCAAGCGGTTATGTCGTTGATACACTGGAGGCAGCAGTCTGGGTGGCGGCCAATGCTCGTGATTTGAAAAATGGGATCATGAGCGCTGCTGCTTTAGGCCATGACACAGACACAATTGCGACCATCGCGGCTTCATTAATGGCTGCCAGCGGACGCGATGTGATACCGCCGGAATGGTGGCAAGTTATTGTTAATCGTGAATTGGCGGAGTCATATATAACGCCTTTTGCGGAGAAGTTTGGTAATGCAATCGAATCGGCTGAAAGCGATGGGGTAAAAAGACAATGAGTCAAAATGAAGAGGCTTGGATTGAAGAAAGTCACCAAGCGATGCATGGCTGGGATTTTAGCCACTTAAAGGGTCGCTGTGAGACTGCTACTTTGCCATGGAATTATCGAGATTTGGTGAGGCAATATTTACAACCGGCTGATGAATGGCTGGACATGGACACTGGCGGCGGGGAACTGATGAGCTCATTTAATCATCCCGTTAAAAAGACTTCGGTCACAGAAGGCTGGCAGCCGAATATTGATTTGTTGAAGCGGACACAGGTACCACAAGGGATAACACTGTATGCCGATCCGGAAGGTCAAATGGCGCAGGTGCCTAGTGGTCATTTCGAAGTGGTGACGAATAGTCATGGTGGATTGCCAATTGCTGCAATTGCGCGTGTCTTACGTCCTGGCGGTATTTTCATTTCACAACAAGTGGGGGCAACTAATAATTACTCGTTATCGCGATTCTTGAATGAGAAGTACGCTCCCGCGTTCCCTGACAACAATCTGTTACAGGTTATAACGCAATTACAGAACAGCGGCTTCCAGATTCTAAAGGCAGATGCTTCTTTTGTTAAAATGCGCTTTACGGATGTTGGTGCCATTGTGTACTATGCGACGGTCATTCCTTGGGAGTTTCCTAACTTTGACGTTAACCGAGCCATGCCGAAACTTCATCAATTACAGGACATTATTGCAAGCGTTGGTGATATTACTACTTTTGAAGATCGCTTTATCATTGTGGCTAAGAAGGATGAAGACTGAGGTAGAAACGGCGACTTGCGATTAGCACCAGTCGCAGTATGCAAGTAATAAGTGAAGAAGGCTTTAAAATCCGATCTAGTTTCGGACCTTAAAGCCTTCTTTCACTTATCAAGCGGGTTAGTCTCAAACACGAGCTGGAATGTTTTAAAGACATTTGCTTCAACAACCGGTTGCTTCATCAACTCGATAAGAAATGCCTTATTCTTTTTGTTAACGAGTACTTTTAGAGTTTTCTCGTCTCCCATGAAAGTTATTGTTGCGCTAACTCTTGCGTAATTGCCTGTACTTCAGCAAGGTCATCTGCCACGGCGCCGCTTGCTAAGGGATGCCCACCGCCGCCATGGCGCACGGCTAAGGTATTGATTTCCTTGGTTTTGCCCCGCAGTTCGACGCGATATTTGCCATCCTGCCGTTCTGTGAACACCACCCAGCGGTCGATGCTAGCGAGTTTGCCGATATTACCGACTGCGCGCTGTTCTTCGCCGTAAGCTAAGCCGAATTGCTGCAACACTTTTTGCGTGATGAGCAGTGATCCGGCACCGTTTGCCGTAATTTTAACATGTTCCAGCGCCCAGCCGATGAGTCGCCCGACTTTTTCCGGAAACTGGTCTTCGCGGCGGCCGATCGCCGGTGCGTCAATGCCGGTCGCAAGCAAGTCGGCAGCTGCCAGATGCGTGCGGGCCGTGGTTAAGTCGTAGAGGAAGCGACCGGTGTCACCGATCATCCCCGCGTAAAGCGCCGCCGCAGCCGGTTGATTGAGCGTCAGGCGCTTGCTGTGTTGCACCAGCTCCCAAACCATTTCCGAAGCACTTGACGCGTTGGTGTCGACCCAACTGATGGCGCCGAGTTGGTCTTCATTCAGATGGTGATCGATTTTAATCAGCATGGCGCTTTGGCCAAAATACGTCCCGGCGATGCGCGAGCGATTGGCGGTATCAATCACCACCACCAGTGCGTCCTTATAAGCAGCTGCTGGCACATCTTGCTGCGGCCCGATCCAAGCTAAGTCGGGCGCGGCCGGGCCGGCAGTGTAGACTGTCTTTTGCGGATAAGCTGCCCGCAACAGCAACGCTAGTCCGGTTTGTGAACCGATCGCGTCTGGATCAGGGTTGATGTGGCGGTGAATGATGATGGTATCGAATTGATCAAAAGCGGCTAAAATGCGCTCGATTTCGGCTGACATAACAGGTTCCTTTCAATTCTAGGTTATGTAAAGTTGTGCATCCCGCTTGCGAAAATGGCAGGCGTGTACACATACTTAATCGTACCGGTCTCTGGTGAAAAGACAACTGTTATAATGATTGAAACCAAACTTAAACTTAATGGGGGAATATTGGTGAAACGCTTATTGAAATGGATTGCCATTGTCGTTGGCGCCGTCGTGCTGGTCGCAGGCGGTTACCTGATTTATCTTTTCACGACTTATTACCGGCTGCCGGATAATCAGGCGTTGAAAGTCAAAAATCAGCAAGATGCCCAATTCAAGCCAGGCCAGACGTATACGGCCATGACCTATAACATCGGGTACGGCTCTTATCCGCCGAGTTATAGTTTTTTCATGGACGGCGGCAAATATTCGCGGGCTTATAGTCAACAAGCGGTGCGAAAAAGTATCAATGGTGTCATTAAAACCACGCAGGCGCAAAATCCGGACATTGCCTTTTATCAGGAAATCGATCCGGATGGCGATCGTTCCCGCCACGTGAATGAAGTGAACATGGTAACGCAGGCGCAAAAACAATGGGTCTACACTTTCTGGTGTTGAGAAATAATCAACACTGAACGTATAGGCCCTTTTTGGATAACGCAAAAAGACACCTACTCAGTGTGCATGCTATGCTTGTTAGCGTCGAAACCAAAAGCAAGCGAGGTTATGAGTAAATGTCCCGACACGATCCTACACTGTCCGTCCTTGGAATACCAGACCATAATATCAAAGTAGCCTTTGTTCGTCATGAATATCGCGGCAACGGGGTACGTCGCCGCCAGTATCATGTGATTGATGCCGAGCTGACTTACCGGTTAACCCGGTGCCCACTGCGTGGCTTTAAGGCCTTGCACCCTAACGGGTTTTACACGGCCCACGTGCGCGTCCTCAACGGGGTTGAAATGCCGACAGTCATTGACTTGCACAAGCAACGATGGCGCTGTCATAACTGTTACCACACAGTCAGTGCCAAGACGCCACTCGTGCAACCCAACCACACGATCGCCGCTCACATGACAGAACGAATCATGAAGTTAGCGCATGAACGGTTGCCAGTCAAAACCATCGCCCGTATTATCGGAATCTCAGCCTCCTCGGTTCAACGGATCATTGACCAAAATCTCAAACTCCGACCGGCTCGCCGGCTACCCACGCGACTCTGCTTTGATGAGTTCCGTTCCACTCATGGCATGATGTCGTTTATCTGTCTTGATGCCGATTCACATCGTCTGATTGCCTTGCTTGGTGACCGATTCAACCGCACGATTAAAAACTTCTTCATCGCTCATTATTCACTCGCTGAACGCACTCGGGTCCAGACGGTCACCATGGACATGAATGCAGCTTATCAGACGATTATTCATGAGGTTTTCCCCAAGGCCCAAGTCGTCATTGATCGGTTCCATATCATTCAACTTGCGGCTCGTGCTTTTGATCAGGTACGCGTCCAAGCGCTCAAACAGCTTGATGACAAGCACAGCCGTCCTTATAAGATCATGAAGACAAACTGGCGGCTTTTTCATCAAACCGCGCCTGACGCTAAACACAAACAGTTCCTGTTTGGTTTGAATGAAGACGTCACGCAACAGGAGGCCATCGATATCGCACTTGATACTGAGCCCAAGCTCAAGCAAACCTACGAGACCTACTTAGCGCTTCATGATGCTTTGATGGTGAAGAAACATCCCGCGGAACTGGCAAACCTGTTAGCTACTTACGAGCCAAACGGTACGGCAATGGACATGACGATCGCGACGCTTAAGCGACACAAAGTCGCTGTTCTCGCCGCCGTCACCAGCCCTTATTCCAACGGTCCGATCGAAGGGGTTAACCGCCTCATCAAGTCACTCAAACGATCCTGTTTTGGCTTCAAGAATCAGCTGAACTTCTTCAAACGAATCTACCAAATCACGGCATAACATGACAAAGACGGCTCCCCAAATGGAGAACCGCCTCAAATGATAAATTTATTCTTCAACACCAGTTGACGCAGAGCCGTAAAAAAGTGCCTGCTTTTATTAATTATCAAAGAAATTACCATCTATATTTATAAAAGGTTATCATAACAATTGAAATATTGATTAACTGACCTTCAATTGTCAAATTATTTACGTTCTAAGATAACTAATATAGATAATTTGGCTAATTATCCATGTAATTTTTGTTGCAACGTATCACCAATGCCATTTACCTTCTTAGCAGCCAAGACGGTGCCACCGATGAGAACACCACCTACAATGAGCGTAGAAGCAATCATAAACTTAAATACACTTTTCAAGACGTCCATAAAATTCGCCCTTACTTTTTACTGGTTCGACCAAAAACTAATGAAACAATCAGAACTAAAATAATTGCCCCGATGATCGATGGTATCAATGCCATGCCAGCTAATGAAGGGCCCCAAGTGCCAAGGAGCCCTTGGCCAATCCATGCACCAATCAAACCAGCTACGATGTTTGCAATCCAGCCCATAGCAGCACCACGGTTAGTGATTGCGCCAGCAATGGCACCAATGATTGCCCCGACGATTAATGACCAAATAAGCCCCATATTTACTCACTCCCTTAGTTAACACGACTAGATTTATTGTCAGACGTTACTTTATCAACGCTGTCACTTAATGTTTCCTTCGATTTCTTTGCGCCCTTACTGACGGCATCGCTCACGCGATCTTGCAGAGAAGTCGAATCTTTTTCATGTTGCTCCTTTGTCTTGACATCAACAACATTCACATTTACTTCAATTACTTCTAATTCGGTCATATTCTTTACTTCCCGAACGATAACATTTTTGATCTTGTCATACAGTTTAGAAATATCAATGCCGTATTCAGCAACAATGTCGAGATCCACTGCAACCTGCTTTTTTCCAACCTCTACATCAATTCCTGATGTGACATCGGAAGTATTAACTAGTTTTTCAGCAACATTTGCGAAAAAGCCGCCATCTACGGTTAATAAGCCATCTACTTCAGAAAGTGCGATACCAATGATTTTTTGAATAACCTTATCATCAAATGTTAAATTGCCTTTAACACCAGGCTTTTCGTTAGTTGTTGTTTTTTCACTTGGCGTTCCATTCTGCATAATTTTTCCTCCTTATAATTCAAACAGTTATTTAAAAACATTTGTTAAGATACCAGTTTTTTGAATATAATAACCCGCGGTAATCCCGATTGCCATAAAAATCAAAACAAAAAGCGTCTTGAAAAATCCAAAAGTGATGATAAGGACCGCTAAGAGCAATCCTATAATTCCACCAATTAGTGGCCAAAAATAGGCTTTAATGAGTTCGGTCACGTTATCACCTCCTAGACAACTCGAGATTGATGCACATTAGCGTCCGACTCATTGAAATCAACGAGTCGGATTTTTATTTTTTTCTGTTCAGAAATTCCAAGACAAATACGCAAATCTTTTTTTAATTGATTGAGAAAATTTGCAGTCTGTTTCTTGGCATTGACTGAATTTAGTAGATCACCCGATATTTTAAGTGTGATCCTTTTTCGTGATAACTTAGCTGATACCTTGGGGTTACCAATAAAGGGTTCATGTTGAAGTGCTGAAAGAGCAAAATGCTCAATAGCTTTCTTACTGATGGTAACTTGACCATCAGACTTTTGATGAAGATATAACGACTGTGACCGTGGCCAAAAAAGTGTGATAAGCAATAAAACAATTAACACCGCCGCCAGAATTATCCCACTCCAAAAAAGGTATATCGGTTCGTACTGATCCAACCAATCAAACTTTAATTGCATGGGTGTGCTAGCCTAGATTGCAATAATAAAGTTACCACCTAGAAAGAGGCTTGCTCACTGCTTGAACTGGGGTTTGCCAACGGAGACATTTTCTAGGTTTGTTATTGATAAGCGCTGTGGCTTGTTGAATATCGGTCTCTGAAACCTGATCAAACTGTGTTCCCTTCGGGAAATAGTAGCGAAGTTCTCGATTGAACCGTTCATTTGTGCCCCGTTCATTCGGGTGATAGGCGTGGCAAAAGTAAACCGGTATCCGATAGCGCTTTGTAAGCGCCTGATCGCAGGAAAACTCTTTACCGTGATCAACCGTCACTGATCGAACCGGACCCGGAAAGTCCACCATCAGTCTTGCAAATCCCTTGAGAACAGCATTTTGTGATAAGTTTTCAAGCTTAGTTGTCGCCATTAAACGTGTCACCCGATCGACAATGGTCAAAACAGCAGTCTTTGACCCGCGACCACCGCGAACTGTATCCATCTCTAAATGTCCTTTTTCGGTTCGCCGATTAGCTGACTCACTGCGAATCTCAATTGAGGTGCCTACTGCTTGGTTATAGCGCGACCGAAGGTCTTGTCTTCTTTTATGACGTTTACCGTGATCAAAGAGTTGGCTTGGCTGAAAATCGACTTGTCTTTGATAAATCCAGTGGTAAATCGTGTGTGGCGCACAGTGAACGGCATAACCGACCATTTCAGGGGACCAACCCAGGTTTAGCTTCTCAGTTACCATCCGCTTCAACTTAGGCGTTAAAATCGAGTGCCGACCACAACGATGCCGACAAGTATCGGCATGATCCTGAGCTATAATGGCGCAGTAATCACCTTCAGGGCAACGGTGAAGCTCATGCCTAATAGAAATACGAGAGCGGCCTAAGGTCGCGGCGATGTATTGAATCGTGTGGTGTTGCATCAGTTCTATCTGAGATCGTTCAATTAAGGTTATAATGGCCATGGGACCTGTCCTTCTCTCTAGATGGTATGTTATGCAAACACCATTTTAGCAAGAACGGACAGGTCTTTTTTCACATTTTCTGGGTGGTAACTTTAATTATGCAATCTAGGTCATCAAAACTCCTTTTTAAGTCCGTAGACTAAATTGTTTGTAAGTGCAATAACTAAATCAATTATTCTTTAACGCCTGTAATTGAGAAAAAGGCAAATCAAAAATTCCTATTTTAAAAAGAATGGCACAATCGAATAACTTGTATGCAAATATTCAATTGCCTATAATTAGATTTAGAAGGATGCAATTTAGATAATGGAGGATTTCATATGAAAAGACTTGGATTTTGGTCAAAAATATCAATTATCATTTCTATATTTCAACTTTTATTAGCCATTTTTAAAGAAATTCAAAACTATAACGAATCTAAAAAACATCCTTCGAAAAATAAGAAAGGATGATGTTTTATGCATTGGTTATGGGTTTTAATTATTGGTGCCATCATTGGTGCTATTGCTGGAGCAATTACTAGCAAAGGAAAATCAATGGGGTGGATTGCTAACATTGTTGCCGGATTAGTTGGTTCCTCTATTGGAGAAGCTATACTCGGATCTTGGGGCCCTCAATTAGCCGGAATGGCAATTATTCCTTCAATTATTGGAGCAGTAATTGTTGTTGCTGTAGTTTCTTTCTTTGTCGGTAAATCAAAGAATTAGTTTTTAAGCTTCATTTAAGGTTCTTATACTAAATTACAGATGCTAACTTAGTTAGCACCCCTCGACTTTGTTGTGAGCGAAGCCAATTACTAATATTCCTGACCCACTTAGTTTTAAACTAAGTGGGCTTTTTTTGTTCCTTAAATACCCTATCAAGTTCACCAGACAGCAGATTCCCATCTTCATCACAGGCTACCAGCTGGCAACGACACCTTGGATGAGTATCCGTGACTGGAATCGGTGCTTGTCCATAGGCAAATGTTTGTCTATCAAGTGGTTCACAAATATCACAAACACGGTCATCTTCCTCGGTTAGCCACATCACATACTGGACATTCTGTTCATCATACGCTCTGTTCTTACCACTGTTGCTATTGCGTATAGCTTCATTAGTTGTTAACGTATGAATTCTGGATAGCATTTGGTTCATAGGCGTTGCTAAATTGTCATCAATTCGATCACCGCTTTGAGGAATATGAAGTGCCCTACAATTGTTAGACAAGAAGTCTAAGAACCTGTCTAGTATCTGCTGAATCTGGTAGAATTGTGGAAAACCGACTGAGGAGTTTGTCATGCCAGATTATCCAAGCAATATTTCTCGAGCGCAATTTGCGTTAATACAACCTGATTTAGAAAACTTCCGTAAGCATACAAGACCGCGTCGTTATGATCTTTATGACGTATTCAATGCCATCCTTTACTCGCTTACTACAGGGTGTCAATGGCGTGAATTACCGCACTATTTCCCGGAATGGCACACTGTCTACCGCTATTACAATATGTGGCGAGATAAACCAGACCCGACAGCTGATTCGCTATTAGAAAGGCTTTTAAAAAAACTGTTGCTTCCTATCGCTTTGCACAGGGCCGATCGGCCCGAACGTCGTTTGTGATTGTTGATGCTCAAAGTGTTAAAACCACTGATTTAACGAAAAATAGTGGCTACGATGGCGGCAAAAAGATTTCAGGGATTAAGCGTCATATGGCGGTTGATATTAATGGTTTACCACAAGCCATTCTCGTGACACGAGCTAATGTATCAGATCGTTCAGGTGCATTGGCTATGTTTAGTTTGGCTAGCCAAAATTTAGAGCTGGTTCAGCATGTCATGGTTGATGGTGGCTACACTGGCAATGACTTTGCGGATCAGGTGAAGCTCATTTTGAATGCTAAGACGACGGTAGCTAAACGCAACGAGTTGCATATGTTCACGGTGTTACCGCAACGATGGATCGTTGAACGTTCATGGCGTTGGCTAGACAAATGTCGGCGACTTTGGAAAAACTGTGAACGTGCCCTTAACAGCAGTCTTCAAATGGTTCTATTTGCCTTCCTGAAGATAGTTCTTAAAAGATACTAGACAGGTTCTAATGAAGCCAAAAAGACACCGGCTAAAAAGCAGGATGAATCAGCGGATGATATTGATTTGAATGATCTGAGCGGATTAGACTTTAGTCAAACCAGTCATGAAAAGAAGAAGGATGATTCGGATGAGTAAAATCATGGCCTCCTTTTTGGTATTCATCGATACGATCGGTGTCGCCATCGCTTTGTTAGGTGGCAATATGATGTTGTGTCTCCTGATGGGCATTATGACCATTATTTTGTATGTTAAAGTGAATCCAATCTTATTTGGCGACTATGACCGTCGACGTGAAGAACGCATTGAGCAGCGGCGGAAAGCCTTGACGACACGACGGGAGAACGACAAATAAGAACCGTAAATAAATAGGCGCCTTGATCGCGGGATGTTAAGGTCTCGCAATCAAGGCGCCTATTCGTGATAAGAGGTCGACAACGTTAACTTATTTTTCAACTGCCTGAAGCTTTTGATTGTCATCAAGCTGTGAAATGCCCATTTTGTGATAGCGTTGTAGCAAGATCATCGTGATCCAGAGCAACAACAATGAGCCAAGTGCGAAGGCGATGATGACGATGTAACCCAAGGTAACCGTGTTGGACGCAATGCCACTCGTAATCGCATTCCGGAAGTTCATAATCGAATACGACATCGGTAAGAATGGGTGAATGATGTTATAAAACTGGTTGGTAAGCTCCATTGGGAAGGTCCCGCCAGAGCCGCCCAGTTGTAACATTAACCCGACCATCGCAAGAAATCGGCCAGGATTATCAAATGCCATTGAAAGGAACATAATGAGATACATCGAGGTTAGCGAGAAAAGAATCGCAGTGAGATAAAATTGCCCGACATGATCGACGTTCAGACCGACTGCCATAATCAGTGTTGCTTCAACAATGGCGGTTGCAACGGCGACAACTGCGCCAATGGTGATTTTGCTGAAGAACCACTGGGTCGCAGTGCCATCGGCTTTAGAAACTTTACGGATTGGATAAGCAAAGTTAAAGACCAAGGCACCGACGTAGAGGGCAAGACTCAAGACGTATGGTGCAAGGGCATGTCCATAATTAGGAACATATGAATAATGTTTATGCGACATCTTGGTTGGTGCGGCAAACATTTTCTTGGTATCACTGGTGACGGTGATGCCGTTGACTTTTTTGGCACTGCTAGAGAGCGTTTTGGCAAACTTTTTATCGCCATTTTTAAGCTGAGTGGAACCGGATTTAAGGGTGCCACTCTGGGCGGTGATTTGGCTAGTGCCATCCGCGAGTTGATTGACACCGGATACAAGCGTTGGAACATTGGCATTCAATTGACCAACGCCATTGGCAACCTGACCGGCACCATTGGCCAGCTGGCTGACTCCGTTCGTGAGGGTCGGTACTTGACCGTTCAGGGTACTTAAGCCACCAGAGACTTGACTGGAGCCGGAATAGAGTTGACTGACCCCGTTTGTGAGCGTCGGGATTTGACCGTTCAAGCTGGTTAGCCCGCCAGAAACCTGGCTAGAACCGGAGTAGAGTTGGCTGACGCCATTGGTGAGCGTTGGGATTTGACCGTTTAAGGTATTTAAGCCGCCAGAAACCTGTCCAGAGCCGGAATAGAGTTGGCTGACGCCATTGGTGAGCGTTGGGATTTGACCGTTTAAGGTGCTTAAGCCGCCAGAAACTTTGCCAGAGCCGGAATAGAGTTGACTGACGCCATCAACCAGTGAAGGTGCTTTTGTTGCTAGCTGGTTGATGCCACTGTTCAAGCTATTCGTCCCGGTCACAAGTTGATCATTGTTAGAGATGATTTTCGTAGCACCGTTTTGAAGACCAGTAATAGCAGCTGTTAATGTCGGAACCCGCTGGTTAAGTGTCGTCAGACCATCTGAAACCTTTTTTGAGCCAGGAATCAGTTTCTGATTAAGAGTCGTCGACAGCGACGTGCCACTGCTTTCGGTCTGAGTCATTAAAGCATTGATATTTGTCTCGAGTTGTTCAAAACCGGCAACCAAATCCGGATCTTGATTGGTTTTGGCTTTTAAGGTGGCTTCATACTTTGTGAGGCTTTCTTGAAGCTTGGCTGCTGATTCGACTGCTTGCTTATTTTGGCTATCGACAGAGCCACTCAATTGTTGAAGACCGTTGGTTAAATCCGATGAACCGGTTGCCAACGAGTTAGTGTCTGTTGCTAAAGAGCCGGTGCTACCTGCAAGCTGATCAATTCCTTTAGAGAGCGATGTCACACCGTCTGTATAGTTCTTTACCCCTGTTGTTAAGCTTGCCGAACCAGTCTGGAGCTGGGTGATCCCGTTAGCCAGTTGGCCTGATTCGGTTTGCAGGGTTCCCAGTCCATTCGTTACCTGATTAGAGCCGGTTGCTAACTGACCGACACCAGAGCTAAGGGTTCCGGTTTTCGACTGCAAGGTTCCCAATCCACTCGTCACTTGGTTGGATCCGGATGCTAACTGACCGACGCCGGAGCTAAGGGTTCCGGTTTTCGACTGCAAGGTTCCCAATCCACTCGTCACTTGGTTGGATCCGGATGCTAACTGACCGACGCCGGAGCTAAGGGTTCCGGTTTTGGATTGTAAGGTTCCCAAGCCATTGGTTACCTGGTTTGACCCATTGGCTAATTGACCCACACCACTAGCTAATTGGGTGGTGCTGCCATTGAGTGTTTGCAAGCCGCTTGCAACTTGATTGGCGCCGCTTGCGAGTTGGGGAATCTGTGAAGACATCGGCGAGACTTTAACTTTCATGGTCTGAATCCCGTCATTTACCTGTGAAACGGCAACGGTATACTGATCAATCCCATCGTCAAGCTTGACTTGACCTTCGTCGATTTGCGTGGCGGCATCAGCGGCATTTTTCATGCCTTTGCCAATGGTTTTGATTTGATCAAAAACCGCACTGGCGTAAGCATTGGTCACATTTGCCCGAATCTCGCTGTTTAAGGCATTCAGACCGATTCCTGAGATGACTTGGCCGATGTAATTTAGCGAATCATTAGTTTGATATTTAAGATCCATTTTTCGGGGATGCTCGTCCAGAATGGTGGCAGCATTTTTCGAAAAATCTTTAGGTAGGGTAATGACCGTGTAATACTTGTTGGCTTTCATTCCCTTATCAGCTTGGGCTTTAGAAACAAAATGCCAGCCAAGCTTTTTGTTATTCTTGAGTTTATTGACCGTCTGCTCACCAACGTTAAGTTTTTTACCTTGGTAAGTAACCGGCTGATCTAAGTTCACCACGGCTACGGGTAGATTCTGGGTATCACCATAAGGGTCCCAAACAGACTTTAAGAAGAAAATGCTGTAAAGAAAAGGAATTAAAATGATGACAAGCACCGAAACTAAGATCAATTTATTTTTGCCGATGAACTTAAATTCATCTTTGATCATAAGCACTTTACTCCTTTATTTCGTTTAGATACATGTCCAGCAGAGATTCAAAAGATGTGTCGCGGCTGGCTTTATTGTCAGGTAAAAATCCCATGACTTCCAAAACGGTAAAACCAAGCACACTACTAATGAAATCCTGGACAAAACTTTCTTTTGCCATTTGCTTCAGCTCCGTGTGCACAATCAGACGCTTCAGCAAGTTAATAACATCGCCGGTGCCTTGCACAAATGGACTGCTTTCTGGGAATTGATGGACAAAATAAATAATTTCATCTAACGACTGTTGACGTTCAAAATAGCGATGAGCGACTTCTGCAAAAGCACGGATCGCCTCTTTGCCTGAGATACCGCTGACGTTCTCTATCAACTCTTGGTAAAGGTTATGCATAAATTCGGTCCCCAACGCTTCAATGACTGCCGGTAGATTCGGAAAGTAGTTATATAGCGACTGAGAACAGATATTCAGTTCCTTGGCCAGCGTCTGAAAGGTCAAGTCCCGAATACCGTCTTGGGCGACCATCGTTCTTGCAGCATCTAAAACAATTTCCCGATGTAAAATCTGATGTTTGGTTGTCATGCAAGCCTCCTTAAAGCTAATCTATGTTCCAAAGTACGAATATACGCCTACCGATTGAAGCATGCAATCTACAAAATGTAGATCATGCCCAAAAAATGGCCTAAAAAATTTCGCGGAAATTGATGATAATATCCAGTTATACGGCGCAGTACATTGAGAAAAAGAAAACGTAAATTGCAAGAACAAGTTAGCCAGTCGTTGAGGACAATCCCAGAACAGGCCGTTATCAAATAGAAGTTGTGGCGCTAGAGAGACTACTGGGCCATGCGGCGAACGCGCCGAGCTTCGGCCTCAAAGTTTTGCTGGGGTGTGCAGTAGCCCTGTTGTTTGCGAGGCAACTGATTCAAGCGGTCTTGCGTGGCCTGCACTTGACTAGGGCTAATGTCATCTAGGGACATGCCCTTAGGGAAGTCCTGGCGAATCATCCGGTTATGTGCCTCGTTGGTGCCACGGTCGCAGGACGTGTAAGGATGGGCGTAGAAGATCTCAGTTTCCGTCCCAGCAAAAGCAGTATTTAAGGCGGTGAACTCGGGTCCGTTGTCGGCTGTGATGGTCTTGATGCAAGCTCCCCATTCGCGCTTGATTCCACGCAATGCATAGCTCACAGAGTCTGCATCTCGTCCTTCGATCAAGCGGAGAAGTTGGCAACGGGTCTTGCGCTCAATCAGAGTCAAGATGACGCTCTCCTTGCCATTGCGTTTACCGACAATGGTATCCATCTCCCAGTGACCGAACTGCCTGCGTCGTTCAACGACCTTAGGCCGTTCCTCGATACTGCGGCCAGCCAGGCGCTTAGCCTTGGTGTGGTGCTGGTGAGAGGTCTTCCGCTTAGTCTTCTCCAACAGGTCGATATTTCGAATCTCTAGGCGTTGGTCGTCAATGTACTGGTACAAAGTCGAGGCACAAACAAGCTCTTCAGGAGTAAACAGCTTGTGTCGCTTGGCATAGCCGATTGAAGCATCCGGCGACCATTTGTCCTGCTTAGCTCGCTGTACGTACCAGGCTAAGAAGACCTGTACGCTGGCGAACTTGTCAGGACGATGACAGCTCAAGCGTGCAGTCTCGTAACGTGCCTGAGCAGCCTCTGGCAGGTATTGTCGATGGTAGACGCGCTTGCCATTACTCTTCTTGACCTGATCTACTGTACCTCGCTTGATTTCATTATTAATGGTCTGCGGGCAGACGCCAATTTCAGCAGCAATCCAACGATTGGACTTCCCAGCTTGGCGGAATCCGGCCACTTTTCCGCGCTCGAGTGATGTTAAGTGCTGACCTTTTTGGCGGTGTGTGCTATCCTGTTTCTGCATCAAGACAATATCCTCTTCCATTGTTTGTGTAGGAACTTCAATGATACAGGATATCTGTTCTTGATGTTTTTTATTGTCCAAAAAATTTTGAGACAGTGGCTAACTTGATTCTAAAATGCGCGGAGAAAAAGAAAAGTATCTTTGTTTAAGAAAGTTAGGATTCGGTAAAATCAAGTGACGAGTTCAAGCTGATTTTTGCCAGTTGAACCAGTATGATGATTGATAGAAAGAACAAGAGTTTGATATTAGAAAAGAGGGACGGTATGGCACCATACACGATTGAATAAATAAGCGCGCCCAGTCGCGAACAATTGGATCAAATTATGCGGTTATGGTGGCAGGGGAATTTACAGGCCCACCAGTTTATTCACGCTGAATATTGGAAAAGTAATGCTCCTCTGGTGCGCCCTTTAATTCAGCAATCAACATTGTGGGTTGTGCGCGAAGGAGCAACGGTGATTGCTTTTTGTGGCTTGCAACAAGACTTCATCGCCGGCTTTTTTTGTTGATGAAAAACACCGTGGACGTGGCGTTGGTACAGCTTTGATGGCTAAGTTACAAGCGACATATTCCAAACTGAGATTGACGGTTTACCAGAAGAATATTCGAGTTGCGCAATTTTATAAGAAGCTGTCTAAAATCTCTTAGAACCTGTCTAGTATCTTTTAAGAACTATCTTCAGGAAGGCAAATACAACCATTTGAAGACTGCTGTTAAGGGCACGTTCACAGTTTTTCCAAAGTCGCCGACAATTCTCTAGCCAACTAAAAGATCGTTCGACTACCCAACGTTGGGGCATGACTTCGAATCGATGCAACTCATTGCGCTTCGCAACCTGCACGGTTGCGTTTAAATTACTGGCTACATCGAGCTGAAAATTAACGCCTGAATAACCACCATCAACTAAGACATTTTGAACCTGGCGTAAATGCATGGCATGTAAAGCGATCATTGCACCGGCCCCGTCTCGATCAGAGACGTTCGCTCGCGTCATGTGAATGGCCTGCGGAAAGCCATTGATATCAACTGCCAGATGGCGCTTAATCCCCGAGATTTTCTTACCAGCGTCGTAACCTTTGTTTTCAGCAGTAGCGGTGTTTTTGACGCTCTGAGCGTCAACGATAATAAAGGAAGTTAAAGCTGAACGTCCTTGGTAAGTTCGCCGAGCAATGACAATTTTTTTAAAACTTGTTCCAATAAAGAATCAGCCGTAGGCTCAGCTTTAGTTGACCAAATTTTGTATTAGTTGTAAACTGACCGCCATTCTGGGAAATCACCGGGGACTTGACGCCATTGGCAACCGGTTTTCAAGACATATAGGACCGCACAGAAGACATCGTAGAGGTCATATTTTCGAGGTTTAGTTCGCTTACGAAAATTTTCTAAAGCTGGTCGAATTAATTCAAATTGTTGCCGAGTAATATTGCTGGGATAATTTTTCATAGCTTAAACTCGCTTTTTACATAGAAGTATATCAAAAATCATAGATCTTGGACAGCTTCTCAAAAAAGATGGATACTGATTTAGTCTTAAAGACCCTTGAAAGCGCGGTTAAAAATCGAACCATTACTGGGGACCTGATTATCCATACGGATTTAGGATCACAGTATACCAGCGATGATTACAATCAACGTTTAACTGAGCTACATATCCGCCACTCATACAGCCGTAAGGGTTGTCCGTATGATAATGCGCCAATGGAATCCTTTCACGCTTCCCTCAAAAAGGAATGTGTTTATCCAGTGCCGGTCTTTGAAGATTATGAAACTGCCGCTGCCGTCCTTTTTGAATATGTGCATGCTTTTTACAATAGGAAGAGAATTCATAGTTCACTGGGCTACCAGACCCCCTTACAAGTTGAAATTGCAACACTTACGAGCCAAATGGCCGCCTGACTTAATGCTTTCCAGGGTTCAAATAAGTTATTAATCGCAATTAATGATTTATTTGAGCTGTGGAAGGTAAACGCGGTTCTGAATGTCTCTTAAAATCTGTCTCAAATATTGACTTCAATCCAGATACGCATCAAAAAAAGCGTATCATTGAAAGCGTAATGATTAAAACGTTTTTTACAAACGTTATAGAGGGGAGAAGTTAATATGGACTTAGTCGAAGAACTAGTCAATGTTGTTGGTAAAAAAAATGTTATTACTAACAAAGCAAAATCTTTACGTTTTAGGAAAGGGTACCGCTCAGGTAAGGGCGATGCAGTTGCAGTCGTATTTCCAACCACTTTAATGGCAATGTGGCGTGTGCTTAATGTTTTGCATGATAACAATATTATCATTATTATGCAAGCAGCCAACACTAGTTTGACTGAGGGATCCGTACCAGCCCCAGGTTATGACCGTTCTGCAGTTGTTGTGAACGGCATGAAAATTAAAGATTTACAGTTAATCAATAATGGGGAACAAGTACTAGCATTCCCCGGTACGACACTGTTTCACTTAGAAAATGAATTGCGACCACTTAAACGTGAACCACATTCAGTCATTGGCTCATCTAATTTGGGTGCATCGGTCATTGGTGGTATTAACAACAATTCTGGTGGTGCTTTGATCAGAAGAGGTCCAGCTTATACAGAGCTATCATTGTATGTTTGGATCGATGAACATGACGAAATGCACTTAGTTAACCATTTAGGCATTGATTTGGGCAAAACGCCCGAAGAGATTATTACTAATTTGCAGAACCGCAATTTTGATTTGAATCAAGTACCAGCTACTGAACATCATGCTTCAATGTTCCATCATGAACAGGTTGTGCGTGACGTTGAATCTGATAAGCCTATTCGATACAATGCAAATCCTAAAGAATTGTATGAAGTATCTGGATCGTCCGGTCACGTTGCGGCATTGGCTGTCCGCTTAGATACATTCCCAATGGATAAAAAAACACAAATGTTTTACATTGGAACGAATAATCCCGATGAGTTGGAAGATATTCGTCGCCATATTATGACGACATTCAAAGAATTGCCTGTTTCTGGTGAATATATGCATAAAAATGCTTATAAATTGGCCAAGAAATATGGTAAAGACTCACTAATTGTGATTGAAAAAATTGGTACGGGTCATTTGCCCCAAATGTTTGCGCTAAAAGCATGGGGCGAACGCTTTTTGAAGCACATTCCGTTTTTCAAACCTTATTTCCCAGATCGTTTGCTTCAAACATTAAGTAATTTATTTCCTAATCAAATGCCAAAGCGGTTAGATGATTATTACGAAAAGTACGACCATTACCTACAATTGAAAATGGCTGGTAATGGTATTGAAGAAGCGCGAGAGTATCTCAAATCTTATTTTGACAAAGCCAGTGGCGACTACTTTGAAGCCGATGCCAATGAGACCAGTAAAGCGGCAACTCACCGCTATGTAACAGCTGGGGTTGCGATTCGATATCAAGAATTAAAACAGGATAGTATTGACATTTTGCCACTAGATATCGCGTTGGCAAGTAATGATTATAAGTGGTTCGAGCATTTGCCTAAAGAGATTGAAGACAAAATAGAACACAAAATTTATTATGGTCACTTACTTGATCACGTTATGCACCAGGATTATATTCTAAAACCTGGCGTCGATGCGCATGAACTTAAAAAAGAAATGCTTAAAATTTTGGATGAGCGTCACGCTGTTTATCCAGCCGAACACAATGTTGGGCATCTATATTTGGCAGCACCGGCCTTAATCAAGCACTATAAGAAAAATGATCCAACTAATAGTTTCAACCCTGGCGTTGGTAAACAAACAATGTCTAAATATTGGGGCGAATACTAAAGATAGATTGTAAAATTTAAGTTGAACATATTAGTGGACAGAAAAACCCATAAAGGTCTTTAGGGTCTACACTTTCTGGTGTTGAGAAATAATCAACACTGAACGTATAGGCCCTTTTTGGATAACGCAAAAAGACACCTACTCAGTGTCCATGCTATGCTTGTTAGCGTCGAAACCAAAAGCAAGCGAGGTTATGAGTAAATGTCCCAATACGATCCTACACTGTCCGTCCTTGGAATACCAGACCATAATATCAAAGTAGCCTTTGTTCGTCATGAATATCGCGGCAACGGGGTACGTCGCTGCCAGTATCATGTGATTGATGCCGAGCTGACTTACCGGTTAACCCGGTGCCCACTGTGTGGCTTTGAGGCCTTGCACCCTAATGGGTTTTACACGGCCCACGTGCGCGTCCCCAACGGGGTTGAAATGCCGACAGTCATTGACTTGCACAAGCAACGATGGCGCTGTCATAACTGTTACCACACAGTCAGTGCCAAGACGCCACTCGTGCAACCCAACCACACGATCGCCGCTCACATGACAGAACGAATCATGAAGTTAGCGCATGAACGGTTGCCGGTCAAAACCATCGCCCGTATTATCGGAATCTCAGCCTCCTCGGTTCAACGGATCATTGACCAAAATCTCAAACTCCGACCGGCTCGCCGGCTACCCACGCGACTCTGCTTTGATGAGTTCCGTTCCACTCATGGCATGATGTCGTTTATCTGTCTTGATGCCGATTCAAATCGTCTGATTGCCTTGCTTGGTGACCGATTCAACCGCACGATTAAAAACTTCTTCATCGCTCATTATTCACTCGCTGAACGCACTCGGGTCCAGACGGTCACCATGGACATGAATGCAGCTTATCAGACGATTATTCATGAGGTTTTCCCCAAGGCCCAAGTCGTCATTGATCGGTTCCATATCATTCAACTTGCGGCTCGTGCCCTTGATCAGGTACGCGTCCAAGCGCTCAAACAGCTTGATGACAAGCACAGCCGTCCTTATAAGATCATGAAGACAAACTGGCGGCTTTTTCATCAAACTGCGCCTGACGCTAAACACAAACAGTTCCTGTTTGGTTTGAATGAAGACGTCACGCAACAGGAGGCCATCGATATCGCACTTGATACTGAGCCCAAGCTCAAGCAAACCTACGAGACCTACTTAGCGCTTCATGATGCTTTGATGGTGAAGAAACATCCCGCGGAACTGGCAAACCTGTTAGCTACTTACGAGCCAAACGGTACGGCAATGGACATGACGATCGCGACGCTTAAGCGACACAAAGTCGCTGTTCTCGCCGCTGTCACCAGCCCTTATTCCAACGGTCCGATCGAAGGGGTTAACCGCCTCATCAAGTCACTCAAACGATCCTGTTTTGGCTTCAAGAATCAGCTGAACTTCTTCAAACGAATCTACCAAATCACGGCATAACATGACAAAGACGGCTCCCCAAATGGAGAACCGCCTCAAATGATAAATTTATTCTTCAACACCAGTTGACGCAGAGCCCGATTTTCGAAAGCGATGTTTGTTCCTGTATTGATATTACCGATTGCTGGTATTTTGATAGCAATCGGTAATATCTTCACGAATCAGAAACTGCTCGAAATTGCACCCTTTATGAATAATCCGGTGACCAAAGGATTTGGGCTAATTCTATCAGGTTCGTTGGTATCAATTCTGACGAACCTTGGGGTGATTTTCTGTGTGGGGTTGGCAGTTGGCTTGGCAAAGAAAAAGAAAGCTGAAGCTGGTTTTACCGCTTTATTGACGTTCCTTGTTTTCATCAATGCGATGAACAAATTTATGGAATTACGCGGTATTCTTTCTAAGGCAGAAAATCTTCAAGGAACAGGTCAAGCATCAGTACTCGGTGTTCAAATTTTAGATATGGGTGTTTTCCTAGGCATCATACTTGGTATCACCGTGGGTTACATCCATAGCAGGTTTGTCGATACAGAGTTCCGCAGTGCGTTTCAAATATACGGTGGGAGTCGATTTGTTTTTATTCCCAAATTGCAAGAACAAGTTAGCCGGGGTGTTGAGACACTCCCAAGAACAGCCTGTTATCTTATGAGTGGTTCATTGTTTAGCTTACGTGTTGTGCTGAACGCCGAGTCCGGCGCACTTCGGTCTCAAAACACTCCTGGGGGCCACGGTAGTCTAGCTTTCTCCGGGGAAGCCCGTTAAGACGGTCTTGGGTAGCCAGCACCTGGCTGGGACTAACATCATCCAGCGACTCGCCTTTTGGGTAGTCACGTCTAATCATGCGATTGTGGGCCTCGTTGGAGCCGCGATCGCATGAGGTGTATGAATGCGCGTAGAAGATGTCTGTATCTGTGTCCTCAAAGGCCTTATCCAGAGTCGAGAACTCCGGGCCATTGTCTGCGGTAATCGTGCGCAGACAGTCACCCCACTCAAGCTTGATTTCTCGTAACGCAAACTCCACAGAGTCCGAGTCTCGGCCGTCGATCAGTCGGAGAAGTTGGCAACGAGTCTTCCGCTCAATCAGGCTAAGGATGACGCTCTCACGGCCATTGCGTTTCCCGACAACGGTATCCATCTCCCAATGTCCGAACTGCTTGCGGCGTTCGACAGCCTTAGGACGCTCCTCAATACTGCGGCCGGCTAGGCGCTTATGCTTAGTGCTCTTGTGTTGCTTGGTCCGCCGATTTGCCTTCTCCACGAGATCGATGTTCCGAATTTCTAAGCGTTGATCATCGATGTAGCGATATAAAGTGGTTGTGCACACCATCTCCTCAGGGGTGAATAGCTTGGCTCGCCGTGCGGCGCCAACGGCTGCATCAGGCGACCAGTGTTCAGTCTTGGCCTGATTAACGTACCAGGCCAGGAAGTGGCTTGTAGCGGCGAATTTATCCGGCCTATGACAATTCAGACGTGCGGTCTCATAGCGCGTCTGAGCAGCTTCAGGACTATATTCCGTATGATAGATCAGTTTGCCATTAATGCGCTTAGCCTGCTTGACAGTCCCTCGGTCAATCTCATTATTGATGGTTTGATGGCAGACGCCAATTTTGGCAGCAATTTCGCGTTTGGAGGTGCCGGTGGCGTAAAGTTCTGCAATTCTACCGCGTTCCATTTGAGACAAATGATGACCTGGTTGACGACGTGTGATATCCTGTTCATGCATCAGGACAATACCTCTTTCATTGTTTGTGTTGGAACTTCAATGATACAGGATATCTGTTCTTGATGTTTTTTATTGTCCCAAATTTGTAATAAAAGTGGCTAACTTGATTTTAAAACGCGCGGCTTTTACTTTATTCTTATTTTCTGGTTTAGCCATCTGATACATTGCTAAACATGCACCAATCAAACCAAACATTTTTGAGATCCCCCGAGCGTCCCATATAACGGAACGGGACAGCAAGTGAATGCTCGGATCCGCCATTTCGGCATAATAAATATTTCTTGCTCCTTCAAAAATATGTCCACCGATTTCTTGAACGCCACCAAGTGAGGTATATAAGAATCCTAGATTGCAATAATAAAGTTACCACCTAGAAAGAGGCTTGCTCACTGCTTGAACTGGGGTTTGCCAACGGAGACATTTTCTAGGTTTGTTATTGATAAGCGCTGTGGCTTGTTGAATATCGGTCTCTGAAACCTGATCAAAGTGTGTTCCCTTCGGGAAATAGTAGCGAAGTTCTCGATTGAACCGTTCATTTGTGCCCCGTTCATTCGGGTGATAGGCGTGGCAAAAGTAAACCGGTATCCGATAGCGCTTTGTAAGCGCCTGATCGCAGGAAAACTCTTTACCGTGATCAACCGTCACTGATCGAACCGGACCCGGAAAGTCCACCATCAGTCTTGCAAATCCCTTGAGAACAGCATTTTGTGATAAGTTTTCAAGCTTAGTTGTCGCCATTAAACGTGTCACCCGATCGACAATGGTCAAAACAGCAGCCTTTGACCCGCGACCACCGCGAACTGTATCCATCTCTAAATGTCCTTTTTCGGTTCGCCGATTAGCTGACTCACTGCGAATCTCAATTGAGGTGCCTACTGCTTGGTTATAGCGCGACCGAAGGTCTTGTCTTCTTTTATGACGTTTACCGTGATCAAAGAGTTGGCTTGGCTGAAAATCGACTTGTCTTTGATAAATCCAGTGGTAAATCGTGTGTGGCGCACAGTGAACGGCATAACCGACCATTTCAGGGGACCAACCCAGGTTTAGCTTCTCAGTTACCATCCGCTTCAACTTAGGCGTTAAAATCGAGTGCCGACCACAACGATGCCGACAAGTATCGGCATGATCCTGAGCTATAATGGCGCAGTAATCACCTTCAGGGCAACGGTGAAGCTCATGCCTAATAGAAATACGAGAGCGGCCTAAGGTCGCGGCGATGTATTGAATCGTGTGGTGTTGCATCAGTTCTATCTGAGATCGTTCAATTAAGGTTATAATGGCCATGGGACCTGTCCTTCTCTCTAGATGGTATGTTATGCAAACACCATTTTAGCAAGAACGGACAGGTCTTTTTTCACATTTTCTGGGTGGTAACTTTAATTATGCAATCTAGGGAATGGTGTATAAATTAAATGATGCAAGCCGGTTGGGATTAGTAAACGTTCCAACGAGCCATAGAGGAACAGTCCAAAGTTGCCAGTCTTATTGATAACGCCACCTAATCCGGAAATGCCCATCTGGATGAAAGGCCAGACATACGTGAGCACGACCGCCAATAAAACAGTCACCGAAATTAGAACAATAAAAACAAATCGCGCGTTTTAAAATCAAGTTAGCCACTTTTATTACAAATTTGGGACAATAAAAAACATCAAGAACAGATATCCTGTATCATTGAAGTTCCAACACAAACAATGAAAGAGGTATTGTCCTGATGCATGAACAGGATATCACACGTCGTCAACCAGGTCATCATTTGTCTCAAATGGAACGCGGTAGAATTGCAGAACTTTACGCCACCGGCACCTCCAAACGCGAAATTGCTGCCAAAATTGGCGTCTGCCATCAAACCATCAATAATGAGATTGACCGAGGGACTGTCAAGCAGGCTAAGCGCATTAATGGCAAACTGATCTATCATACGGAATATAGTCCTGAAGCTGCTCAGACGCGCTATGAGACCGCACGTCTGAATTGTCATAGGCCGGATAAATTCGCCGCTACAAGCCACTTCCTGGCCTGGTACGTTAATCAGGCCAAGACTGAACACTGGTCGCCTGATGCAGCCGTTGGCGCCGCACGGCGAGCCAAGCTATTCACCCCTGAGGAGATGGTGTGCACAACCACTTTATATCGCTACATCGATGATCAACGCTTAGAAATTCGGAACATCGATCTCGTGGAGAAGGCAAATCGGCGGACCAAGCAACACAAGAGCACTAAGCATAAGCGCCTAGCCGGCCGCAGTATTGAGGAGCGTCCTAAGGCTGTCGAACGCCGCAAGCAGTTCGGACATTGGGAGATGGATACCGTTGTCGGGAAACGCAATGGCCGTGAGAGCGTCATCCTTAGCCTGATTGAGCGGAAGACTCGTTGCCAACTTCTCCGACTGATCGACGGCCGAGACTCGGACTCTGTGGAGTTTGCGTTACGAGAAATCAAGCTTGAGTGGGGTGACTGTCTGCGCACGATTACCGCAGACAATGGCCCGGAGTTCTCGACTCTGGATAAGGCCTTTGAGGACACAGATACAGACATCTTCTACGCGCATTCATACACCTCATGCGATCGCGGCTCCAACGAGGCCCACAATCGCATGATTAGACGTGACTACCCAAAAGGCGAGTCGCTGGATGATGTTAGTCCCAGCCAGGTGCTGGCTACCCAAGACCGTCTTAACGGGCTTCCCCGGAGAAAGCTAGACTACCGTGGCCCCCAGGAGTGTTTTGAGACCGAAGTGCGCCGGACTCGGCGTTCAGCACAACACGTAAGCTAAACAATGAACCACTCATAAGATAACAGGCTGTTCTTGGGAGTGTCTCAACACCCCGGCTAACTTGTTCTTGCAATTTGGGGTTTGAATTTTAACGTAATTCAGACATTGGTACCTGATCCATATCATCGTAGGTTTGGTTTTCACCGCACATTGCCCAGATGAAGGCATAGTTGGTGGTGCCGACGCCGCAATGAATGGACCAGCTTGGGTTGACCACTGCTTGTTCGTTAAATAGTGCGATGTGCCGGGTTTCATCAGGCTCGCCCAGGAAGTGGAAGACGCGGGTATCGGGTTCGGCGAATTCAAAATACATATAAGTTTCCATCCGCCGTGCATGGGTATGTGCCGGCATCGTGTTCCAGGAAGAGCCGGGTTCGAGGACAGTGTAGCCCATCTGCAACTGGCAGGTGTCCATCTGTGAAGCGTCAATGTATTTGTAGATCGTGCGCTTATTCATATGCGCCTGATCGCCCATCGGTTTTGCTAAAGCGTCGGCAAACGGTAACTTTTTATTCGGATAGGTTTTGTGTGCCGGCGTCGAAACGACATAGAACTTAGCTGGGTTCGCCGGATCATTTGATTTGAAAATAACATGCTTGGTGCCCATGCCCACATAGTAACCGTCGTGAGTCGTCATCGGCTCTTCTGTTCCGTCAATCGTGATACTACCTTCGCCGCCAATGTTGATAAGGCCCAGTTCGCGACGCTGTAAGAAGAAATCAACGCCTAATTCTTTTGATAGCGCAATTTCCAGTGGCTGATCAGTTGGGGTTACCCCGCCAAAAATCATCCGATCGTTGTAAGTATAGGTGAGTAAAATATCGCCAGGCGCAAAGATCTTTGGCATCAAGAATTCCTCACGCAGCTTATCGGTATCGTAATGTTTAATGTCTTCAGGGCTATGCGCGTAACGCGTGACCATATTGAATGACAATGAAAAAGCCTCCATTTCTTTTAAAGAAACAATGTTTATTATTTTGCACAAGTCCAATATAGCATTACTAGTCAAAAATGCAAGCGCTATTATGAAATTTCAGCCAACGTTTGACAGTATGTATTTACTTGCCATACGATACAGTTGTCTTTTGTTAAAAACGGTCTTTCTTAATTAGAAATTTCAAGATGGCAAAAGGACACGGTTTGCCGGGCTTAACATTCGGCTACCGAGTTAGCAGTTAATGACTTTGAGGAGGCGCATGATGACTGAAATAACCTTGCAATTAAGACATGAAGATCAAACGCTTAAAACCGCGACGAGTGAGGCGAGAACCTATTTGGCTTATCACAAGCAGTATGCGTTGGGCGATTACTATCAGGTTCGAGTCAGTGACGCGCCCGCTTATGTGTGGGTGCAATTGGATGCGAGTGTGGCACCATCGCTGGTGTATCTGAAACAAACCACGTGGGATTTTCGGATTCCGTTTAACTTGCAGAAGGAATGGCCATATCCGGATGGAGCATTTTTAGGAACCAATCACTATGCCTGGGTGCGGGTGGCTAATGAAGATGAGCTAACTGTTTCACGCAATTTGGCGCTGAACACCCATGACCAGCATGAAGCAAGCGGTGCCTATCCCCATGCATCCGCCAATGCGGAGACGCGGGATGAACTCGTATTTTATGCCAAGAATGTCATTGATGGGGTGATTGCTAACGAAAAGCATGGCAGTTATCCGTTTCAGTCGCGGGGAATTGCCGAGTGCCCTGACGCTGAATTGACATTGGACTTTGGCCGGGAAGTTTTGGTGAATCGCCTTGTGCTGATTTTGCGGGCTGATTATCCGCATGATAGTTATTGGCAGGAAGTTACCGTCGAATTTTCCGATGGCAGCAGCGAAAAGCTTGAGCTTAAGAAGACGGCAGCACCGCAGCAATTTGACATCATGCCGCGTAAAGTGACGTGGCTGAACCTCACGCACTTGGTGAAGGATCAGGATAGTTCGACTTTTCCGGCGCTTACTGAGTTGGAGGCTTGGGGTAAAGAGGCGTTCGCAAAATAGTGGCGATCCAGAATATTCGGCATGAAAAATGGCAGTCGCTTTGCTTATGGTGATAAGCAAGGCGGCTGCCATTTTTGCATCTTTAAAGTTCTTAGCTGAAATTTAAAGCGTTTGTTCAATTGCATGCTGCGTATTCAGCAACAATCGAATGAAATTGGATTGGCGTTCTTTGTTAACCCGATATTTAGGTGAGCTGATGCTGAAAGCACCATAAATGCGACCGGCTTTCATGATCGAGGCGCCGAGGCAAAGGACTTCCGGCTGATTCTCCTCGTTGTCGATGGACACGCCCATTTCCTGAATAGTTTTCAGATTTTGACGGAGTTTCGGCAAGCTGGTGATCGTGTTGGGGGTTAGCGGTTTGAGTTTATGCGTTTCGAGGTAGTCATCTAAATGTTTGCGCGAATAGTTGGCCAGCAGTGCCTTGCCCATCGCGGAGGAGTACATGTTCATGGTGCCACCGATGAGGGATTCCAGCTTGATGCTGTTAGGACTCTCAAGTTTTTCAACCAAGACGATTTTGTCATTGCGCACAATGCCGAGATTAATGGTCTCGTTGGTTTCGTCGCGCAGATTCTCAAGGAAAGGGCGAGCGACTTTGGCAATATCAAAACTGTCGAGCGCTTTTTGCGCATACGGGATCAGTTCGGTACCGAGGTAATAGCGTTTGGTGCTTTCATCGCGGCGAACGAAGCCAATCATGTCAAGCGTGTTGAGAATTTTCAAAATCGTGGGCTTCGACGAACTTAACGCCGCACTCATGTCTGCCAGTGACGGCGGATCATCGGCTTTCATAAGATAGTCTAAGATGTCTTTGGCTTTGATAAGCACCGTGCCATACGGTTTTTGTTGTTTTGGTTTTACTTGTTCCAATGGAAGGCCTCCAAACGAAGTTTTGCGAAGTTTATTATATAGAAATATACAATGGTGAAAAGGGTTTGTCCAGTTTTGGTTCGGCTTAGCTCAGGTGAAATTGTGTAAAGGTGTAACCCGCAATCGCTGATATGCTGGCGCTTACATGATAAGTTAACAAAACCACGAGACTTTTTAAAATATTTTGTTTCATTTTTGGAAATTGATAGACTGTTATAGGAAAAAGGTCCCGTGATAATCAGAAAACAACTTGTCAATTTGCCGACAAGTCTTGTGACAACCCGCTCATCTTCCGGGGAATCAGATATAATAGAGTTATTAAGCGAAAAGGATGGTTGGCCATGGATCAGAACAAGTTGAAGCAGGAGGCTGCTCAAAAGGCAGCTGAGTTTGTTGAAGATGGCATGACGATTGGCTTGGGCACCGGTTCAACAGTATATTACCTGGTTGAAGCGATTGCGCAGCGGGTCAAAGAAGAGCACCTGAATCTGACCGGCGTTGCGACCAGCGTGCGGACACGCAAGCAAGCTGAGTCGCTCGGCATTCCTATGAAGGATCTGGATGAAGTTGCGCAAATCGATTTAACGATTGACGGCGCCGATGAAGTGGATAAGCATTTTCAAGGCATTAAAGGCGGCGGACGCGCACATTTGATCGAAAAGATTGTGGCGATTAATTCTGCGCGGAATATTTGGATTGTGGACGAGTCTAAGTTGGTGGATACGCTGGGCAAGTTCCCGTTGCCGCTTGAAGTCATTCCGTTCGGCAGCGGCAAGTTGTTGCAACGGCTAAAGGATGAAGGACTGAAGCCGGTGTATCGCCTAAATGACGATGGCACCAAGGCGTTGACGGATTCAAAGAACTACATTATCGACCTGCATCTTGGCCGGATCGAGCATCCGCATTTGTTGGCGGAATGGCTTAACAAGCAGGTGGGCGTGGTTGAACATGGTTTGTTCCTCGATCTCGTTAAAACCGTGGTAGTCGGCACTACGCATGGTCCGGAGATTCTGGATGCGCACCGCGGCTGATTATTAGCTAAAGTGAAAAGCTGACAAGTTGAATAATCCAAATAGCGTCAACGCAAAACCCTCAAAGTTGCAACCTGACTTTGAGGGTTTTGCGTTGGCGTTTTTTTCTGGCCTCATCAGATGTCTAAAGGGCGAACATCGATAACTGACTTAAAAGTGATTATGAATGTTTATATTTGTCGCTTGTAAATCCCTATAAAAATAGCGTTTACAAGCGCTTATTGGTTTTGGAAGCCGTTAATTTGGGGAAAATTGTTCGTAAATGATTTACATTAAAGCGCTTGCATGTTATAGTCTTTTTGAAAATAAAAAGAAAGGACGTTTATTATAAAGAAATAAATGAGCAGTTCAACAATGTCCTTTGTTTTTAACGGCTTTATGAAAATAGTTAAGTTTCCCTATATGACGGGGCACAAGTGCAACAATTGGATTTTTTAGAAAGCCTTTTTGCCTAGAATGTCACAAGATGGAAACATTATTTCCAAAAAGTATACATACCTATCGATTCCAAACGATTCGTAACAAAGCACCAAGGAGGCAAACATTGAAAATTGAAAATTTAACGAGTGCCCAGCGATTTTTCAACGCCGGGATTGTCGGCAAGCGCATGGTGACTACAGCGTTGGATAATGCCGTTGCGCATCTTGATTTAAACATCAAGGTGTTCGGCGAGAATTTTCCCGAGCCGTCAACGGTCAACAATCACTATGCACCGATGAAAAACACGGAATGGACCGATGGCTTTTGGACGGGGATGCTGTGGCTAGCTTATGAATACACGGGCGAGCAAAAGTATCGTGCCCTGGCCGAAAAGAATGTCGCCAGTTTTGCTGATCGGATTGACCGCAAGATTTCCGTTGATCATCACGATTTAGGCTTTCTGTATTCGCCGTCAGTGGTTAGCGCGTATCGACTAACGAACAGCCAGCTGGCGAAAGACACCGGGATCAAAGCGGCGGATCAATTGTTAACCCGCTTCCATGAAAAAGGCGGCTTTATCCAAGCTTGGGGTGCAAAAGGCGCTAAAGATGAAAACCGGCTCATTATTGACGCGTTGCTGAACATTCCGCTGTTGTATTGGGCAACGTCGGTGACTGGGGATGCTAAGTATCGGCAAATTGCCGATCAGCATTATCAAACGGCATTGAAGACGGTGTTTCGTCCGGATGGCTCCACTTTTCATACTTATTTCTTTGACGATACCGGCAAACCATTGCGTGGGGCGACAAAGCAAGGGTACGCCGACGATTCCGACTGGGCGCGCGGGCAGGCATGGGCGATCTACGGGACGGCCTTGCATTACTATGACACGCATGATGCGACCGCTTTTGACAGTTTCAAAGCCGTGACCAACTTTTTCCTGAATCGGTTGCCGCAAGATGACGTGCCGTATTGGGATCTGATCTTCCAAGAAGGCAGTGATCAGAGTCGTGATTCATCTTCAGCAGCGATCGCGGTGTGCGGGTTGCATGAGATGCTGAAATATTTGCCGGAAGCGGATCCGGATAAGCCGGTTTATCGCGCGGCCATGCATGCCCAGCTGAAATCGCTGATTCAACATTATGCGACGCCGGTGGATGGCCAAACCGCCGAACCGCTATTGCTTCACGGGGTCTATTCCTGGCATTCCGGTCATGGCGTGGATGAAGGCAATCTGTGGGGCGACTATTTCTACATGGAAGCATTGATCAGGTTTTATAAAGATTGGCAACTATATTGGTAGGGGGCTTTTAAAATGACGGAACCAAATATTAAAGCAGTACGTCTGGATGAGCGGTTGATTCATGGGCAAGGGCGATTGTGGATTTCCAACCTTGGCGTCAACTTGGTGATTGTTGCCAACGATGAGGTCGCGAAAAGCCATATTCAGCAACAGTTGATGTCCTCGTTAATGCCGGAATCGGTGGGTATTCGTTTCTTTTCACTTCAAGAGACGATCGATAAGATTTTCAAGGCGTCACCGCGGCAGACGATTTTCATCATTGTGAAGACGGTCACGACCGGTGGCAAATTGATCACATTATCGATGAAATCTTCACTGGCTTGGAAAAAGTTAAAAAGATGGGTTATAAGTTGATTGACATGGGCATTGATACCTGGGCCGTCGATTACGTCTTGGTTGGCGCTGATGGCAAGAAAATGCACGATCCGGTGAGCTATCGGGATATGCGCACCAACACTGCCATCAGTAAGCTCACGTCAGAGTTGCCGAAGTCGTATATTTACGAAAAAACCGGCATTCAGTTCCAGAACTTCAACACGCTTTATCAGCTGTACACCGAAGAACGTGACGATCTGGCTAAAGCCGATAAGATTTTGATGATTCCGGATTATATCGGGTACGTGTTAACCGGTAATGCGGTCACTGAAGTCACGAATGCGTCAACCACGCAGATGCTCAATTTGCGCCAAGGCCTGTTCGACAAGGATTTGCTCAAAGAAGTCAACGTCGCGCAAGATCAGTTCCCTGAATTGGTCGAATCCGGCACGCCGCTGGGCAAGATCAGTCATAAGTGGCACATGAAGTATGACATTCCAGACACGGCTGTTATTACGGTTGCCGCCCATGACACCGCCAGTGCCGTCGTTGGTACGCCAGGTCTTGGTGATCACTGGGCATTCTTGAGTTCCGGTACTTGGTCCTTACTCGGGGCGGAACTAAACACCCCGGAAAACGGTCAGGATGCCTTCAAAGAAAATTACACCAACGAATGGGGCGCCTATGGGACGTACCGGTTCTTGAAGAACATCATGGGCTTGTGGATCGTGCAATGCATCAAGCGCGAACTCAAGGATCAATACAGCTTCAATGAATTGGCAGAAATGGCTGATAAAGTCGCACCATTCCGGGTCTTCATTGATGTCAACGACAAGCGTTTTGAGAACCCGAAGAGCATGATCAAAGAACTGCAGCAATATGTTGCGGAGACCGGTCAAGCCAAACTTGAAACTCCGGGCGAACTCACCCGGGCGGTTTATGAAAACCTGGCATTGTACTATGCCAACGAGATTCAGAAACTCAGCACTATCATTGCTGATCCGATCGACACTCTTAACATTGTCGGCGGTGGCTCAAACGTCACGTTGATGAATCAACTGACAGCTGATCTTGCCGGCATCAAAGTGGTCGCTGGCCCTAGTGAAGCAACCGCGATCGGTAACTTGCTAGTTTAAATGATTACAACCGGTGCGGTTAAGGACGTGGTCGCAGGTCGCAAGTTAATCAGGGAATCCTTCGACTTGAAGACTTATCAACCGAATGCGACAGCCTATCCTGATGTGTTGACGAAGTACAAAGCATTTATGAAGACAGCAAAGCCGACCAAGGCAGCTGCAAAATCTAAGGAGGCGGTTTGATCATGGCACGCATTGGCCAAGTCATGTATGTCTATCCTGACAAGTACGATGAATACGAAAAGCGGCACCATGAGTTGTGGCCGGAAATGAAGGCAGCACTCAAGGAATACGGCGCCACCAACTATTCCATCTACCTGAACAAAGCAAACGGTGAATTGTTTGCTTATCTGGAAGTACCGGATGTTGACAAGTACAACCAGATTGCCAACACCGATATTTGCAAAAAGTGGTGGGCCTACATGAAGCCACTCATGAAGACCAATCCGGATAACAGTCCGGTAGCCGTTGATCTGCATGAAGTTTTCCACTTGGATTAACTCGGTTTTTCATTTTGGTAACAAGTAGTTTCAAATTATTTTCAAAAAAGGAGCGTTTATCACATGGTTAAACCAGAAGAAGTCGATAAGGCATATGAAGTTGCCAAGCAACGTTACGCAGAAATCGGTGTCGACACAGACGCCGCTATGAAGGAATTGGAAAAGGTACCTTTGTCAGTCCATTGCTGGCAGGGCGATGATATTCATGGTTTCTTGTTCCCGAACCAGGCATTGACAGGTGGCATCGGAGTTTCCGGTAACTATCCTGGCATCGCCCGCACCCCGGATGAACTGTCCGGCGACTTACACGAAGCTTTGAGCCTGATCCCAGGCAAGCACCGGGTTCAGCTGCACGCTATCTATGCCGTTACCGACAAGAAGCGTGACTTGGATACTTTGGAGCCTGAAGACTTCGATTATTGGATTGATTGGGCAAAGCAAGAAGGCATCGGCCTTGACTTTAACGGCACCTTCTTCTCCCACCCAATGGTTAAAGACAACATGACCGTTTCATCACCGGATCCAAAGGTTCGCGATTTCTGGATCCGTCACGGGAAGATCAGCCGGGAAATTTCCAACTACATCGGTGAAAAATTAGGCAGCCAGGTTGTCAACAACTTCTGGTTCCCAGATGGCTTCAAAGACAACCCAATTGACAAGAAGACCCCTCGTCTGCGCTTGTTGAAGGCTTTGGACGAAATCATCAAGGATCCACTTCCGGAAAAGAATACGATTGAATCCTTCGAAGGTAAGCTGTTTGGTACCGGGATTGAATCCTACACCACCGGTTCACACGAGTTCTATCAAAACTACGCGATCAGCCGCAACAAACTCTGGACTATTGACGCCGGACACTTCCACCCAACAGAAGATGTATCTGACAAGTTCAGTGCATTCTTCCCATTCGGCAAAGGTTTGTTCATGCACGTTTCTCGTCCGGTTCGTTGGGACTCTGACCACGTTGTCATCATGGACGATGCTTTGATTCGGATCACCCGTTCCTTGGTTCGTGACGGTTATCTTGATCGCACCCACATCGGCCTTTACTTCTTTGACGCAACGATCAACCGGGTTGCTGCTTGGGTTGTCGGCGCTCGCGCAACGCAAAAGAGCTTGCTGCAGGCAATGTTGGCACCGATCGACCAGTTGAAGAAGAGCGAATTGAACGCTGACTTCACTACTCGTTTGATTGAAACCGAAGAATTGAAGTCCTTCCCATTCGGTGCTGTTTGGGACAAGTTCTGCCAGGATCACAACACCCCGGTTGGCTTCGACTGGATGAACAACATTCATCAGTATGAAAAGGACGTTCAGTTCAAGCGTGACACCAAGTTGGTTCACTAATTCAGCAGATTCTGAAAGGAATACCTCTAATGGATAACAAGAAACAATTTCTGAATCCGGAATATACCCAAAGTTTTACAGAATCCCCTTATGTGACGCAGATGCGTAAAGTGACTTGGAATCTTTACCAACACGGCTGGGACGAACGCAATGGCGGTAACGTCAGCTATCGGCTGACCGAAGCTGAAATTGCTCCTTATGGTGATGTTCACGAGGTCAAGCGCAACATTCCGATCAAGTTTGATGCCAGCAAACTTGCCGGTCAGTATTTTCTGGTCACCGGAACCGGGCGCTACTTCAAGAACGTGAAGGACTTTCCGGCACGTGATACCGGACTCGTTCAGATCGCCCAAGATGGTCACAGCGTTAATCTGTTGTGGGGTTTCAACGACGGCGGGCAACCAACCAGTGAGTTCCCGGCACATTTAATGACCCATATTCAGCGCCTCAAGGTTGATCCTAACCAGCGCATCGTCATGCACTGCCACCCAACCAATCTTGTTGCCATGTCCTTTACCCTGCCGCTAGAAGAGAAACTGTTCTCCCGCATTCTGTGGAAGATGCAAGCCGAATCCATCGTTGTGTTCCCCGAAGGCATTGGCGTCTTGCCATACATGACCCCGGGAACCAATGAAATCGGGCAGGCCACGGCTGATAAAATGGCCAAATTCCGCCTCGTGATGTGGCCGCAGCACGGCATCTTCGGTGCTGGCGACTCTATCGACGAAACCTATGGCCTGATCGAAACCGTTGAAAAAGCGGCAACCATCTACACCGCCATTCAGGCGCAAGGCGGCCGCATCATCAACGAAATCACGGATGAAAATCTGGAACAGTTAGCCAAACGTTTTGACCTAACACCAAATCCGGAATTCCTCCATGGTGATACCTTGATCAGCAAGGTGACACTCAAAGTCTGAACCAACAAGTTTGTTTGCGATACCTCCCATGAATTTAAGAAAAGCACCTCGTTCGCTGCAACGAGGTGCTTTTTGTGCTTTTCTAATAATTTTGATGCGGATACGTGAGCTGAATATGGTAGTTTTCAAACAAAGGTTGATAGGCTGAAGACGGCTGCTTGTCGGTGACGATTTCGTTGATTTGATCCATGTTGGTAATGCGGATGTAATCACTTTGGTCGAATTTGGTTGAATCGATGCCAAAAATCACACACTTAGCAGCATCAATCATGGCTTCTTTGACTGCTGCCTGTTCCGGATCGGCGACGTAAATGCCGTCAGCATCAATTGAACTGGTTGATAGCAGGGCAAAATCAGGGTGAAAACTTTGAATTTCGCGAACAGTGGTCGAGCCAAGTGTTGTAGCCGTTCGTGGCACCATTTTGCCGCCAGCAATGATGGTTTCGACATTGTTCAGCGAATTGAATTGGAGGCCCATGTTGACGTTGTTGGTGATGACATGCAGCCCGACTTGTTCATGGAGTAACTCGGGCAGACTGAAAAAGGTTGAACTGCCATCAATGAAAAAAGCGGCATTGCTGGGGATTCTGGCAGCAATCTGCCGACTAATCAATCGTTTAAGACGCGCGTTTTCGTTGCGTCTTTTTTCATACGTAAATTCAAGGTTATTGCCTTGCAGCAGCTGAATCATCCCATACTGCCGGCGAATGATGTTGCTTCTTTCAAGCTCGATCAGATCGCGGCGCAGTGTTGATTTGCTGGTGAACATTTGCTTGCTGAGATCAGCAATGCTAATTTGCGGCGTATCACGCAAAATTTGAATAATTTCGTTTAACCGCTCAAATTTAGCTGGACTTTGTGACATGGTAAACGCTTCCCTCAATTGATTTTTGTTGAATCATTTTGGACCAGTTTGGCTGAGTTTCGTGAACGATTCTCAACCTCAATGAACCTTGTTAAATACCGTAGACATAGGCCTGTAAGCGATTTAGCATTAATAATGTGATGAGGGGAAAGATTCAAGAAGGTTCAAAACAATTGATTCAACTTTTCATATTGAGGGGAGCTAGTTATGGATTATAGCACAATGATTCACAAAGACTTGATTTTTTTGAATGAGGATGCTGCTGATCGCAAAAGATTGTTCAGGGATGTGGCAAAAAAGATTCAGGCCGCTGGGTACGTTAAGGATACGTATGAGGCGGCACTGAACCGGCGAGAGGACGCTTTTCCGACCGGCATTGTTTTTCCGGAAATATCCGTGATGTTGCCACATGCCGATCCTGTCAACGTCAACCGACCATTTATGGCGATTGTCAAAAATGCCCAGCCGGTGCGGGTTTTACAGATGGGCTATAACAAGCCGGAAGATGCGACCGCGATGTTCTTTCTAGGTATCACGGATTCAAGCCAGCAAGTCGGACTTTTACAGATCTTCATGGATTTGTTACAGAACGGAAAATTTGTCGCCAAGTTCAAGGCGATCAATGATCCGGAAGCAATGTACGAGTTTTTTGTTAACATGTTTAAAGCACAAGTCGCAGGAAAATAATTCGTAAATTGCAAGAACAAGTTAGCCAGTCGTTGAGGACAATCCCAGAACAGGCCGTTATCAAATAGAAGTTGTGGCGCTAGAGAGACTACTGGGCCATGCGGCGAACGCGCCGAGCTTCGGCCTCAAAGTTTTGCTGGGGTGTGCAGTAGCCCTGTTGTTTGCGAGGCAACTGATTCAAGCGGTCTTGCGTGGCCTGCACTTGACTAGGGCTAATGTCATCTAGGGACATGCCCTTAGGGAAGTCCTGGCGGATCATCCGGTTATGTGCCTCGTTGGTGCCACGGTCGCAGGACGTGTAAGGATGGGCGTAGAAGATCTCAGTTTCCGTCCCAGCAAAAGCAGTATTTAAGGCGGTGAACTCGGGTCCGTTGTCGGCTGTGATGGTCTTGATGCAAGCTCCCCATTCGCGCTTGATTCCACGCAATGCATAGCTCACAGAGTCTGCATCTCGTCCTTCGATCAAGCGGAGAAGTTGGCAACGGGTCTTGCGCTCAATCAGAGTCAAGATGACGCTCTCCTTGCCATTGCGTTTACCGACAATGGTATCCATCTCCCAGTGACCGAACTGCCTGCGTCGTTCAACGACCTTAGGCCGTTCCTCGATACTGCGGCCAGCCAGGCGCTTAGCCTTGGTGTGGTGCTGGTGAGAGGTCTTCCGCTTAGTCTTCTCCAACAGGTCGATATTTCGAATCTCTAGGCGTTGGTCGTCAATGTACTGGTACAAAGTCGAGGCACAAACAAGCTCTTCAGGAGTAAACAGCTTGTGTCGCTTGGCATAGCCGATTGAAGCATCCGGCGACCATTTGTCCTGCTTAGCTCGCTGTACGTACCAGGCTAAGAAGACCTGTACGCTGGCGAACTTGTCAGGACGATGACAGCTCAAGCGTGCAGTCTCGTAACGTACCTGAGCAGCCTCTGGCAGGTATTGTCGATGGTAGACGCGCTTGCCATTACTCTTCTTGACCTGATCTACTGTACCTCGCTTGATTTCATTATTAATGGTCTGCGGGCAGACGCCAATTTCAGCAGCAATCCAACGATTGGACTTCCCAGCTTGGCGGAATCCGGCCACTTTTCCGCGCTCGAGTGATGTTAAGTGCTGACCTTTTTGGCGGTGTGTGCTATCCTGTTTCTGCATCAAGACAATATCCTCTTCCATTGTTTGTGTAGGAACTTCAATGATACAGGATATCTGTTCTTGATGTTTTTTATTGTCCAAAAAATTTTGAGACAGTGGCTAACTTGATTCTAAAATGCGCGCAGGAAAATAATTTAAAAAAAGGAGCGTAATTATTATGGCAAAGATTGTTGTTGCATGTGGATCAGGCGTTGCATCAAGTGAGGCTACGGCCAGTCGAATCAAGGATTTCTTTGAATCGCATAATGTCAAAGGTGTGTCGGTGGATGCAACCGATTTTAAGCAGTTACCTGAAGTATTGCACAACTATGACGTTTACGTTTGGATCGCCAAGCCGAATCAGCAATTAGAGGACTTAGCTAAAGAAAACCATATTGCGGTGGTTAATGGCATGCCGATCTTTATGAATATGAATCCGGAAAAGTCGTACAAACAAATCATTCAGGCTTTGAAGAATATGCAGAATGCCGGCAAGTGACGTCTTATGTCACGCGCACCGATGCAGCAGGTTTTGGCCTTTTAAGTGAAACAGTTACCTGCATCGCGGGTTGTTAAGTTGTGAGGAGGTAAAAATCGTGACGATTCTAAAAGACGTCGTTAATTATATCCTGAATCTCGGGGGACCGGTGTTTGTTCCCTTAATCATGCTGATTCTGGGATTGGTTGCTGGGTTGAAGTTCAAAAAATCGATTGTGGCTGCGTTGACATTAGGGGTTGCCTTTTCCGGGATGACCTTGGTTGTGAACTACATGATGGATGCCATTTCACCAGCCGCCAAATCCATGTCTAAGCTATTCCACCTGAGTCTTAATGCGATTGATGCAGGGTGGACAGGCGTAGCGGCAATCACATGGTCGTATAAATCAGCTTTTCTGTTTTTCCCGTTATTATTAGCCATTAATTTTGTCATGTTGACCTTTAACTGGACCAAAACGTTAAACGTTGATATGTGGAATGTCTGGAACAAAATTTTCACTTACGTTGTTGTATTGTACTTTACGCATAATGCCTTCTTTGGTTTCTTGGTTGCCGGGATTCAGATCGTATTTGAATTGAAAGCCGGCGACATGTGGCATCGGCATATCGAGGATCTGACAGGGATGCCGGGAGTCACGGTGCCACATTTCATCACGCTGTTTGCGGTGATCTTACAGCCGCTGAATAAATTGCTTGATTTTATTCCGATCATGAACAAGCCGTTTGATGCTGATGCTTTGCAGAAGAGAATCGGCGTCTGGGGTGACAACACCGTGATGGGTGCATTGATCGGGGTGCTGCTTGGCTTTGGTGCAGGGTATTCCATTTCCGGCTCACTCAACTTAGCGGTTAAAGCGGCGACAGCCATGACGCTGTTTCCAATGATTTCCAAACTTTTCATGACGGCGTTGCAACCCATTGCCGATGCGATGAGCGGCTTTATGCAAAAACACTTTAAAGGCCGTGAAGTTTATATCGGGCTTGATTGGCCGATTCTTGCCGGGCGTAATGAGTTATGGGTTACCGTGATTATCTTGGTACCGATTATGTTGATTTTCGCCATGATCTTACCGCATAACACAGTGTTACCATTTGCCGGCATCATCAATCTATCCTTTGTCAATGCGGCGCTGTTACTGACAGGGGCGAATCTGTTACGCATGATTACGCTGGGCATCATTACAACACCGATTTTCCTGTATGGCGCCACCTATTTTGCCCCGGTCATCACTAATCTGGCGAAGACAACCGGAACGGTCAAGGTTCAAGCTGGACAGCAGTTGTCATGGTCGACTTTTGAAGGACCTGATTTCCGGCTCTTCTTTGCCCAAGCCTTTAATGGCAAATGGTGGGCGATCGCATTGGCAATTCTGTGGACGCTCGGTTTCATCTGGTTGTACCGCGATCAAAATAAAATCAAATTGCCTAGTCAACGTTATGGCACCTTGGCCCCTGCTACTGCAGCGGCCGCGCCAGCCGCGTCAGATACGAATGACACTGCCGATGACGTTGATTTGAATGACTTGAGCGGCTTGGACTTCAGCGATGCCAAAGCTTCTAACGAAAGCAAGAAAACGTCATCGTCGCAAAATAATGAAGTAGACGATGTTGATTTAAATGATCTTAGCGGTTTGGATTTCAGTCAAACCAGTCACGAGAAGAATAAGGATGATAAGCATGAGTAAAACCTGGGCTTCGTTACTGGTTTTCATCGATACTCTTGGCGTCTCAATTGCCTTGTTAGGCGGCAATACCGTGTTATGTCTCTTGATGGGCCTCATTACTTTGATTCTGTACAGAAAAGTCAATCCAATCCTGTTTGGTGATTATGATCGAAAACGGGAAAAACGGTTGGCACAGCGTCGCAAAGTTTTGCTGGCGCAACGTGCAAATAACGGAGGAAATACAAAATGACGGAACAATATGTTTTTGAAGAAGAACGGAAGGATTTAGCAGCAGTTGCGCGGGAGATGTTTGTCCGCAAGAACACCAATGTAGCTGGCGGTAATATTAGTGTCCGGATTACCGCTGACAAGGATTTTGACTATGGTTCAATTCATATTAAAGCAGGCAAAGATTATCTGATCATGACGCCAACAATGATGTCAGAAGCTTGGTACGCAAAGCTTCAACCGACTCAGATTTTGGTGGTAGATCTTGAAACCGGCCAGCAAATTGATGGCGTTGGTCGCTTAACCCGCGAAATCAATATGCATGAAGAAGCTTATCGGGCTAATGACAAAATCCGCTGCGTGTATCATTCACACGCCGAAGAGTCGATGTTCTGGGCAACGGCTGGATTGGACATGCCGAACGTTACCGAGGTCACCGGAGAAGTCGGGCCGATCCGCGTGCTGCCATACGCGCCGGCCTGCTCCAAGGAACTTGCCGATACCGTCTACAATGGACTCAAAGAGGTTGGGGACGTGGCAAAAGAGCATATTTTCTTGCTAAATAGTCATGGCGTCCTGATTACCTCTGAAGACTTGCACCACGCCACCGAAATCTTGGAGACCGTTGAATGGAACGCGAAGATTGCGTATCAACAAACCGTTTTCATGAAGTTGGGCTTGCTGGACAGCTACCAATCATGCGGCAAGCCAACTGATGGGATGTTGAAGCAGCCGTTAAAGGCTTAGAATTTTAAAATAAAGTGGATAAATTAAAAAAAGCGCGGTCATAATTCACGGCCACGATACAGAAGCGGACATACTCTCTAACAAATGGAGTACGTCCGTTTTTAGTTTTCCTAGAAAAATTGGCTAGGATTATTAAGATGATAGTGCCAAAGCGGAGCAATCGTAGGCCAGCTGGGTTTGGAACGGCTTGGAACTAATTGCCTAAGCTTTTTTATCATTCGGAATTTACTAGTATATGAGCGTTATTACCGAATTATGGCTCAGATTGTTTTTGGCTTCTTTGAAGTGGCGTCATGAGGGGACGCCGATCCGACAACTTGTAATCTCAAACAACAGTATCACCCCAAAAAATCCGGCAATTTTCGATGAATATTCAAAACAAACCGGGAGTGATCATGAATGAACCGCGAAACCGAGTATTCGAATGCGTGGCCTTTTTGGTCGTATGCTGTTTGTTCAATGACGAGTACCGGGCTGCCTTTTTTGATATCAAGGGCGTCGGCGGTTTCGGCGTCGGCTCCGGTTGCGTATAAAATGCGGCGGGCGTCGGTTAGCTGAATGCCACGGTTGCCGACGTAATCGTAAATGGAACCCTTTAGAATGTCCTTGTCTAACGGCGCGATGCTAGTGGGCATGATCGTGTGTTCAAGGCTGTAATAGCGGTCATTGATGAGGCGAACCCGTTTGATGTCATAGACGGGTTCATTACTTTTAATGGCAAGATTTTTTTGCTCGGTTTCATTGGGCAAGCGCGCATCAAAATACAGCAGTTTGCTGGAGATGTTTTGATCGCGGTGGGAATAGGTCGCTCCAATTGGCGCATCGAGCGGTAGCAGTTCCTTGTCGTCTTCAGTTGCTCGGGCGCGCACAAAACTACCTGATCCTTGCTGACTGTAAATCAGGCCTTCATCTTGTAAGAGTTTTAGCGCTTTTTTAATGGTTAAACGGCTGGTGTGGTAAGTTTCCGCCAGCTTTTTTTGTGTGGGCAGCGGCTTACCGGCGCGATAGTGGTTCGTTAAAATGTCTTTTTTAATGTCTGAATAAATTTCCGAATAAAGATACAACACCGTCACCTCAATGGCTTACTTGTTAAGCGATTATAACATAAGCGAATGATTTGATAAGCCATATTTTCAAGTTGATCAAGATTAAGCCAGTGTTATCCGGCAGCATCACATAATTTGTATATACAAAATATAAATAAGGATTTACAAAAATTAGGGAAACCGGTAAACTGACGATGCTGGAAAACGTTTTCTTTTCAAAACTACTTAGGGGTGATGCATGATGAAGTTCAATGTGGATAAGCTTCAGGAGCCGTTGCTGAAGGCATCGATGTGGGTGCAGAACAACACGATTCTCCAAGCTGTTAAGAATGCTTTTGTTCGGACGATTCCATTTACGGTGATTGGATCGTTTTCGAACCTGATCAAGATGCAACTGGATGCGTTGATTAAGTCGCAACATTTAAATTGGGGTTGGTTGGCGAGTCTGAGTCAACTTTTTGGTTATCTCGGCGTCGCCACGCTTGGCATTGTTGGCTTGATTGTGGTGGTTTCAAGCGCCTATTCCTACGCGGTTGAGTTAAAGCGGCGTGATGAGAACAAAGGTATGAATGTCATTATTGCCACCTTGTTGGCCTTTTCCGCCTATTTTGTCATGGTGCCGAACAATGTTAACTTTGCCGACCCTAAGGCAAAAGTGATTGAAGGGTTTGCGGCGTCGCTGTTCAGTTATGAAGGGATGTTTACCGGCTTGATTGTCGGGATGTTAGCCGTTGCGCTGTTTGCTTCCTTCAGCCGGTCCAAGTTCACCATTAGGATGCCAGGGAGTGTCCCACAAAATGTATTTGACTCGTTTTTTGCCTTAATTCCGATGACCGAAGTGTTGCTGTTGTTCGGACTGGCGCGGATCGGTCTTCAGGCCATGGGCTACACCAGTTTAATTCAGCTGATTTCAACGGTCATCATTAAGCCGTTACTGACTGTCGGTACCGGATTACCAGCTATTATTGTTGTCATTTTATTAGAACAGATTCTGTGGTTCCTTGGGTTGCACGGTTTCAACATTGTTTGGGGGATCGTTTCCGCGTTCTGGCTGCCGTTATTCCTGCAGAATGTGGCTAAGTTTGCGGAAACCAAAAGTTTTGCCGGCATCTCGATTGCACCTAACACGATGACCAACGTTTACGCGATGATCGGCGGTTCAGGGGCAACATTTGGCCTCATCATCGCCATGCTGATTTTTACCAAAAAAGGTGAGAAAGAACGGGAAGTGGCTAAATTGGCCTTAGTGCCGGGGTGCTTTGGCATCAACGAACCGGTTATCTTTGGCTTGCCGATTGTCTTGAATCCGATCATGTTCATTCCGTGGATTTTCGTACCGCTGTTTAACGCGATTGTGGCGTATGTGGTGACTTCGATTGGCTGGGTGGTACCGCTTGTCGTCTTAAATTCGGGCAATGAGCCGATTTTTGTCAGCACCTGGATCCTTGGTGGGTTGCATATGAGTCCGGTGATTTTGACGGCCGTCTTGGTTGTCATCGATGTTTTCCTCTACGCACCGTTTGTCATTATGAATCAACGCAGTGAACGGCGACTGGCCACGGCATAGTTGGTAGACACGGCATGAAGACAGAAAGAAGAATTTGATTAATGCAAAAAGTTCACGTGATTGCCCATACACATTGGGATTTTGAATGGTACTTCACGCGTCAGCAAGCCCGGGTTCAGTTTGCGTACCATATGGCGGAAGTGTTGCAGGCGCTTGAGACGAATCAACTGGATGCGTATTTACTGGATGGTCAGATGGCAATTGTCGATGATTATTTGCAGACCAATCCCGAACAACGCGATCAGATGCGCAAATTTATTCAGGCGCGGCGGCTGTTCGTCGGGCCGTGGTATACGCAAATTGACGAGATGGGCACCAGTGGCGAATCCATTGTGCGGAACCTGCAACTTGGCCACAAACTGGCTGCTGATTTAGGCGGTGTTATGAAAGTCGGCTATCTGCCAGATTCGTTCGGGCATGGGCAGGACATGCCGAAGATTTATCACGGCTTTGACATCAGCTCGACCGTCTTTTGGCGGGGGATGCCGCATGAGAAGAACGCGCGTTACTTTTACTGGACCGCCAATGACGGCTCCAAAGTGTTGGCCGCAAATATTAAAAATGGTTATTACGCCGGCGTTGAGCTGATTGAAAATGACGATGTGGCGAGTTTACTTCACCGCATTGCCACCGATACGCAGGCGCATGATTTGGTTTTGCCGGTGGGCGGTGATCAGCGCGCGGTTGATTTCAATTTGAAGGATCGGCTGCAAATCGCCAATGCGCAACAAGATGAATTTGACTTGGTGGAAGACAATTATCCGGATTTTTTCAAAGACTTGGCGACAACGCCGGACTTACCAACTTACCAAGGCGAGTTTGTGGATCCGTCTGCCTCGAAAATTCATCGCGGTATTTATTCGTCACGCGCTGACTTGAAGGCACTGTATGATCGGCTCGAACATCTGATGGTCGATGTTGTTGAACCGCTGATGGCCGTGGCGACACACCAGGGCATTGAAGCCCAGTCCGGCATCGTTGAAACCATTTGGAAAAGCATTGCCCGCGGTCAGGCGCATGATTCTTCCGGAGGCTGTAATTCGGATGAGACGAATCGCGACATCGCCCAGCGCGGCACCGATGCCTTACAGTTGGCGGAATCGCTTCGTGACTATATATTACGCAAGTTGGCCAGCAATGCCCCGGATTCGTTGAACGTTTTCTTTTGGAACCCGACGATTCAACCAGTTCACCAAACCGGCCAGATCACGGTGGCAACGCGCGAACCACATTTTAACCTGAAAGATGAAACCGGCGAACCGGTGGCGTTTGAGGTGTTGAAGCAAGAACAAGTCGATAATGCCGTTTTGCGTGGTGATCCCGCTCAAGAGACGCCGGACATCTATTATCGCACGACCATTGTGGTGCCAGTAGTCATTGATGCGCTGGATTGGGTGGGCTTGACGCTTGAGCCGGCGCACCAAGCGATGCCGTTGCGAACCAAAAGCACCACGATTAGCAACGGTGTTTACACGCTGACTTTTGAAGGTGGCAAGCTCTTGTTGACGGATCACCGCACGCGGCAAACCTTTGTCGATCCGCTTCACTTCGAGGATGGCGGCGACGCGGGCGATACGTACGATTACTCGCCGCCTGATCAGGACTGGCTGCTTGACTTGTCGCTTGCGCAGGCCGAGGTGACCGGCCATCAGGGTAAGTTGGTAAGTGACCTGATTTTCCGGGGGAGCTGGCAGTTACCAGGCAAGTTGGCCGATCGCAAGGTGCAAAAGGCTGACGTTGTGATGCCATATACGCTGGTGTTGCAACTGGCCGCTGATGATCCCGTGATCCGATTTGATTTGACGGTCGAGAATACGGTGCGCGATCACCGACTGCGGCTGGTGCTTAAGACGCCAATCAAGGCAAAAGATAGCTATGCCGATACTCCCTTTGGCGTGGCAGCGCGTCCGGTCATCGATCCGCATCTGAAGGACTGGCAAGCCATCGGTTATCACGAGGAGCCCACTGCGCTGCGGCCACTGATTCATTTTGCCAACAGTCACGATCAAAAGACCAGTTGGACATTCCTTGGTTTAGGTGAAAAAGAGTGGCAAATTGTCGGCGAGCAGTTTGATCAGTTAGCAGTGACGATGTTTCGTGGTGTCGGTTACCTCGGTCGGCCAGATTTGAAGCGCCGGCCGGGGGATGCGTCTGGCTTACAGACTCGGTATGTGCCGACTCCTGACAGTCAGCTGTTGGGAACACGGCACATGCGCGGCGGTATTTGTTTGGATGCCACCTTTGATCCGGTTGAATTACAGCGCCGGGTGCAGGCACTGGCGATTGGCAGTCTGGGTTACCAAAACCAGACAATTGATCGCTTTACCACCCCGTTGCAATACTTCCCGATTAACGCAAATCAAACGCCATTGCAACATCACTCTGCGATTGAGCTAAGCGGTTCGGGATTGGTCGTGTCCAGCGTGAGCGCCACTGCGGATGGGACCGGGTATCTCGTCCGGCTGTACAATCCAAACGATCAAACTGACACGGAAGCAACGACGCTTCATTTTGCCCAACCCGCCAGTGTTCGCTTGTTAAATCTCAATAATGAGGTTCGGCAAACAGTCGCAACGGATATGACGGTATTCAAACTGCCTGCCTTTAAGCCGGGTGAGATTCGGACTTATGGCATCTATCCGCGCCAATCGCCAGCAGTGGCAGAAAAGGAGCACGCATAATATGGAAGAAAAGTCAGCGTTGGCAGCAGCCTTAACGGAATATGCTGAAGCCCATCCACTGCCGGATACAGCGACCCAGACAATGTTTCGGACATTATTACCCGACGCGCTGGTTAAAGCGACCCGCCGTCAGCCTGATGGTACGTATTTTGTCGCGACTGGTGATATTCCGGCAATGTGGTTGCGGGATGCGACGTTTCAGGTGTTGCCATATGTGCAACTCATCAAGGACATTCCTGACTTGAAGCCGATACTTGAAGGGGTGCTGCGTCGTGAACTGGCTTTTGTGCGGCTTGATCCTTACGCGAACGCCCTTAATGAAACGGCTAGTGGCGCGCATTGGCGGGCAGATGACGAAAGCGATCGGCCGATGTCGCCGCAAGTTTGGGAACGAAAATTTGAAATCGATACTCTGTGTGCGCCATTGCTGTTGGCGGTGAATCTTTACGCCGAAACCGGGGATGCCAGCATTTTTGACATCGACTTTTGGGCCACGTTCACGCTGATTCTGACGATTTTTGAACAGGAGCAGCATCATGAGCGGTCGCCATATTTCTTTCGGCGGTCGGACACGGATGAAAACGATACGCTTCCCAACAACGGATTAGGCAATCCAATTGGCGAGACCGGCTTGATCTGGGACGGTTTTCGACCCAGTGATAATCGGTGTGAATATGGTTTTCATATTCCGGCCAACCTGTTAGCCAAAACGGTTTTGACCCACTTATTGCCATTGATGCCGGTTGATGAGCGGTTACTGGCCAAGCGGACACAGACGTTGGTGGCAGCGATTGAGCAAGGCGTCATGACATACGCGATTCAAATGTTGCCGAGTGGGGAACAAGGCTTGGCCTATGAAGTCGATGGCCTTGGGCACGTCCGCCTGATGGATGATGCCAATGTCCCAAGCTTGTTGAGTCTGCCGTTTTTAGGCGCCATCGCCGCGGATGACCCACTTTATCTGGCCACAAAGGCATTTATCCTCAGCCCGCAGAATCCTTATTACTCTGAGGGAAAAATGTTGACCGGTATCGGTAGCGAGCACACGCCGCCAGAATATGTCTGGCCGATTGCGGTGGCAATGGAAGGCTTGGTCGCAACGACCGCCGCGGATAAAATGGCGAAATTGTTGTTGCTGGTGGCGACAACCGGCGGAACCGGTCAATGTCACGAAGGCGTTCAAAAGGATGATCCGCTGCAATATACCCGCACGTGGTTTTCATGGGCGAATATGACCTTTTGCCAGTTGGCACTTGATGTGATTCAGCAACAGGAACAGGAAGGATTGCGATGAGTTTAGCGGTGATCGATATTGGCGGCACTACGATTAAGTTTGGTGGCTATGCTGCCGAAACCGGCCTTTTTCAGCAAAACAAGGTTGCAACGCCGAAAACGTTGGCAGCCTTTTATCAGTGCCTGCAACAACAGGTGACGGCGTTGCGGCAGACGACCGAGGTGACTGGCGTGGCGATCAGTAGTCCCGGCGTTGTTGATCAAACGGCGGGCATCATTCGGGGTGCCAGTGCGGTGCCTTATATTCATCATTTTCCGATCGTGACCGAGTTAACCAACCGCTTGGAGCTGCCGGTCACAATCGAAAATGATGCGAACTGCACGGCGCTGGCTGAAGTGCAAGCGGGTGCGGCTGTTGATGTGCGCGATGCGATTTTTCTGGTGCTTGGAACCGGCGTTGGCGGGGCGGTGATTCTTAATGGTCAGCTGCATCGGGGCCGCCATATGATGGGTGGCGAATTTGGCTATATGTGGCACGGCGATGACGATTCCGTCAGCCATCTTGGCACGCTGGTTAACACGGTGGCACGTTACAATCGGCGCCACGGTACTCACCTGGATGGCAAAACGCTATATGAGCAGGCACACAAAGGTGGTCAGGAAGCCAAAAAAGCCGTTCAGCGCATGTTCCATGTTCTGGCCACGACCATTTTCAATTTGCAATATAGTTTTGATCCAGACTGTTTCGTCATTGGTGGCGGGATTTCCCAAAATCCACATTTATTGGCCGATTTGGAAGCGGCGCTGGATGCGGTCATGGCGCAAACCGAACTGGCACCGGTGCGGCCGGTTATTCGGATTGCCAAGTTTCAAGCCGATCCCAATCTGTATGGCGCGGCGGTTCATTTTCAACAAAGTCAAGCCGGTTTGAGCCGCTTAGAAAGGAAGTGATGGCCATCCAATTTGCAGCTGATTTTACCTGGGGTGCGGCCACAAGCGGTCCCCAAGCAGAGGGCACCTTTCACAAAAAGCATGAAAATATCTTTGATTATCATTACCATACGCGGCCACAGGATTTTTATCACAATGTCGGTCCTGATGTGGCGTCAAACTTTTACAACGATTATGAACAGGATCTGAAACTGTTGAAGCAGGCGGGGGTTCAGGCGCTGCGGATTTCGATTCAATGGACACGCTTGATTGATGATCTTGAAGCGGCCACGGTGGATCCGGCAGGGGCGGATTATTATCGACGCGTGTTTGACGCGATGCATGCGCTGGGGATCACGCCGTATGTGAACCTGCATCATTTCGATCTGCCTATTGCCTTGCAGCAGCGTTATGGCGGCTGGCAGTCCAAACACGTTGTCGATCTGTATGTGAAATTTGCGCGGCGGTGTTTTGAACTTTACGGGGATCAAGTGACGCACTGGTTTACGTTTAATGAGCCCAAGGTGATTGTGGACGGGCAGTACTTATATCAATTTCACTATCCCAATCTGGTTGACGGTAAGGCGGCAGTTCAGGTTGCGTATAACCTCAATTTGGCTAGTGCCAAGGCGGTGGCGGCATTTCGTGAGGTCAACCAGCATCCGGATGCGACCATCGGCACCATCATCAATTTGACACCGGTTTATCCGGCCTCCCAGTCTGATGGTGATCGGGCAGCGGCGCGATTCGCGGAGCTGTGGGCGAATGATCTGTACTTGGAACCGGCCATTCATGGGCGTTTCCCGGAAGCGCTGGTCGAACGACTGAGACAGGATCACGTTTTGTGGGCGTCAACGCCTGAAGAATTAGCGATCATTGCAGCCAATCACATTGATGTATTAGGCGTGAATTATTACCATCCTTATCGCGTGCAGACGCCGGACGTGGCACCTGACAGTCTGCAACCGTGGTTGCCGGACATTTATTTTGACGAATACGATATGCCCGGACGCAAAATGAATCTCGACAAAGGCTGGGAAATTTATCCCGACGCGCTATATGACATTGCGATGACCATCAAAAAACGTTACGGCAATATCGACTGGTTTGTGGCGGAAAATGGCATCGGCGTTGCTGACGAGGAGCGCTTTTTGCAAGACGAGGTGGTGCAGGACGATTACCGGATTCAATTTATGACCGATCACCTGCGCTTCCTGCATCAGGCGATTGAAGCCGGCGCCAATTGCCATGGGTACTTTGTCTGGACTGGCATTGATTGCTGGTCGTGGCTGAATGCCTATAAAAATCGATACGGCCTGATCCGCAACAATTTGCGCAATCAAACGAAGTCGCTGAAGAAATCCGGTTACTGGTTCCACCAAGTTGCGGCGACCGGTTATGTGCCGGACGCCGATTCCCAACCAGCGCGCGTTGAAAAATCGACCCAATAGAAAAGAGGAACTTCATTATGGCTGAAAATCCGAAAACAATCATGCTGGTTTGTGCGGCAGGAATGTCGACCAGTATGTTGGTTAGAAAAATGATGGATGCTGCTGAACAAATCAAGGCTAACGTCAAAATCTTTGCAGCTTAGGCAGCAGATGCAAAAGACAAGTTGGCAGCCGAGCATCCTGACGTTTTACTGCTCGGTCCCCAGGTACGCTATTTGGAAGGCGACTTTAAAGCAGCCTTGTCGATACCGGTCGCTGTTATCAATATGTCCGATTACGGCTTGATGAAAGGCGACCGGGTTTTACAGACCGCGCTTGATTTAAAGGCTTAAGGGGGGACGAGGCTCATGGACGAACAACAACAACTGGTCGTGATGCAGCTCATTATGGCTGGCGGCAATGCGAAGAATGCCGCATTTGAAGCCATTCGAGCAGCAAAAGTTGGCGACTTTAAACAGGCAAAAGCCAAACTCAAAGAAGCCGATCACTTCTTAGCCGATGCACATCAAGCTCAGACCAGCATGTTGACCGCGGAAGCAAACGGGCAGCATCAAGCTGTGTCACTTTTGATGGTTCACGGCCAAGATCACGTCATGACTGCCATTACGTTTCGCGACTTGGCTGAGGAAATCGTGGCGTTGTACGAGCGGTTGGGTGAGAAGGCAGACAGCTGATTTTGCTTGATTGGGAGGGTCATGACAATGAAAAAGGGTTTTAAGATACGGTGGGTAAGCTGGCTGATCATCGCCAGCGGGATCTTTTTAAGTCTGATGATGAAGCCGCAGTCAGTGAGTGCGTCAGCGGAAACGCCGCAAAAGACGTTTATGGTTTATTATCGCGCGTGGCGGGACCAAGCCATGCACGGGGTTAATACAACAATTTTGGATCCGAATCCGCAAAGTATGCTGGACTTGCCATACGGGATTGATATTATCAACGTGTTCAGCTACGTTCCAGCCGGTCAAGAGGCCAAGGCGCAACCATTTTTCGATAAGTTAAAAACCGTCTATGCACCGGAAATGCATCGCCGGGGCGCAAAACTGGTTCGTGCTTTGGATTATGGTCTTATGGTCGATGGCTTAATTCAGCAATATGGCAAAAATCCAACCGCAAGCGAGATTGATGAATATGTGCAGACATTGATCTATGAATTGTCCGGTCAATGGGGACTGGACGGCATCGATATTGATATGGAACAGTACCCAGATGCCGAAAAAGTTGCGTTGTCAGATCGTATTATTCAGACAATGGGACAGTATCTAGGCCCCAAAGCGGGGAAATGGCACCTTATTGATTTATGATACCAATGGCAGTTACCTTGCCCCGTTTGAAAATGTCATGGGCTACTTTTCCAAGCTCGGGTATCAACAATATGGCAGTGGGCCAAATCGAACCGAGAAAATGCGCCAAACTTATACGGCGGCTGGCTTTCCGCAAGCTCGGTTGCTGGCTGGATTAAGCTTTCCGGAAGAGGGCGATCATAATCGCTGGTATGACACCGATCCCAATCATTTTTTACGCTCGAACATGCATACGGTTGCAACGTTTTCGCGTGAAAATTTAGGCGGCATGTTTGTCTATGCCGTTGATCGCGATGGCCGGACTTATGATGAGCCGGATTTCAGTCACATTCGCAAGACAACCTATCGCTGGACGAAAACCGCGATTCTAGAAACAAAGGGTTATCCATTAAATGAGATTAAGGTAGCGGCATATCGCCACTTGAAAAAGATAGCGCCACGGATATCACCGATACAATATCAATTGCTTTACCGTCAAATTAACCAAGCAACCAATGCTTTTGAAGTCAACAGCGTCTTCATAAGAGATGACTTTAACGGTGCGATTGATCCTACCTTTGATGCTGTTAACCAGATTCAGATGGATAGGTGAATGCGCAGACAGTTGTATCCAAGATTACATTTTTAACGGTGTCGAGTTATTGCTGAGATTGGCGTAACCTTCACATTAGCTTAATAAGACGAGTGAATTTTCCGATCTACAGAAAATTCACTCGTCTTTTGTTGTCTCAGAGGGTAGTCAGTCAACCTTTTTTAAATGAGTAAGTGCCAAGGCGGAGCAATCGGAGGCGGGGGCGGGCTCAGTGGTGAGATTGTACTAGCCGGGCGGTCTTCCCGGCGTAGTACAAGGCCGAGCTTAGAGACTCTGCCGGTTTTGCAGAGGCTCTAAGTCGTGCCCACCACGTTCCAGCCCAGTCCCCGCCGGAGATTGCGGAGTTTGGCACGGCAAGGGACACATTACGTTAGATCTTCAGTATTTTTTCCACCCAAGCAAAAACCCATAACCACGCGCTTGAGGCAGACATAAGTTCACCTTGAACATTCCGGATCCGAATGGGGTGGACAAAAGCCGGAATGAAAGCGCCGTCATACGGGCAGTTTGTCCCGTACAATTGATATTGGACCTGGAGGTGAGGGTTGAGTGAAGAAACGCAATCTGCAAATCCTTTCAGAAATTATTCGGCATCCTAATTTGAAAAGTGGTGATTTGGAAAAACAATTTAAAATTACGCGGCGCCAACTTGCTTACGCTTTGGCCCAAATCAATCAGGAACTGGTGGATCATCAGCTGCCCAAAATTACCCGGACCCCGCGAGGTGAGTTTGTCACCCCGAGCGAAGTAGCTGACTTTTTCAATGTCCAGGCAACCGAAGCGCCGCAACCTTATGTATATCGCGAAGAAGACGAGCGCATCTTGCTCATTTGCCTGTATTTACTGGTCAGCGACGAGTTGTTATCACTGGTGCACATCTATGATTTCAGCGGCGTGAGTCGGACAACCACGTCAGCTGATTTAAAAGCAGTTGCCCGATTCCTCGACGAGCGCCAATTGACGCTGAAGTACACGCGGCAGGCAGGCTATTTTATCGCCGGTTCCGAACAGGTGATGCGTAACCTGTTGAATTATCTGGTCACCCAGCTGTTGACGTATGACGATGGTCGCAGCTCAATCGAGCAGTTAGGCAAGGTGCCCACAGAGCAAGTCATTCATTTTATTCACAAAATCGAAAATGTCCGGAATGTCACGTACTCCGATGAATCGTTTAGCTTTTTAATGCTGGCGGTGCTGATGAACGTGACGCGCAATCTATCGCATCGCGCCAAAGATACACCCTACTTTGAGCATCAGATCAGCGATACGCAGGAGTTTTCACAGCTAAAACCGCTGATTCCGCAGTCGTGGCTAACGAGTGATTCGGATGCGGAGTGGTTGGTGATTCTGCTGTTATCGGCCAACACGATTCGCGGGGATGTTGGGGTCGCCGATCAAGCGTTGGTTGCGGCGATTCGTACCATGGTTGCCAAATTTGAACAACAGACGTTCATCAAAGTGGCGGATCAGGATGACTTTGTGAAACGGCTCCTCGCCCACTTGCGACCGGCGATCTTCCGTGTTCGCTATGGCTTGCATCTGCGCGACATCGGCATCGGGCAGGTGATGGCCGCCGATCCCCGTCATCGGTTTATGGTCGACACCATTGACGCGATTATCGAACCGCTCGAGAAGCTGACGGATAAAACCATTCCCGAAGATGAGCGCAACCTCATTGCCTTTTATTTCGACGGTGAATTGGAAAAGTCAGCCGACTTACACGTCAGTAAGGAACGCGCAGCAGTGGTTTGTACCAACGGCCTGATCGTTTCCAAACTGATGATTCAGAATCTGCGCCGGTTATTTCCGGAAATCAGCTTTTTATCCGCCACCTCGGCGCGTGAATTCGAACACTTTTCCGGTGACTACGATCTGGTTTTCACCACGGTACCGTTAAAAACGTCAGCGCGGCAATATATCATTCACCCGTTGTTAAGCGAAGATGAGCAAGTTCAATTGCGGTACCGCGTGTTGAATGATATTGGCGTGAAAAATATCCAAACAGGCATTTCGGCATTGACGGCGATTGTGCGCAAACACGCCAAAATTACGGATTCCGCGGGGCTGGATCATGCCTTGCGCCGGTTTTTAGCCGATCAAGGGGTTGAGGAACTCCCGGAAGTTCACCAGCCGCGCTTGTCAGCGTTGACGGCGCCGAATCTGATTCAGATCGGTCAAAGCCGCGATTGGCAAAACGCCTTACAGCAGGCAATTGAACCGTTGGAACGGTTGGATTATGTGACCGATCCGTTTCGCCAAACGTTGATCGACGAGACAGCAGCTGCGGATAATTACAGCTTCATTGGAACGGAGGTTGCCATTCCCCACACAGTTCCGGAAAACGGGGTGCTCAACAATGGCTTTGCCTTTTATATTCTGAAACAGCCGGTGATTTATCCAAACGGGTTTCACATTCGCATGATCGTGCCGATTGCCGTTAAAGACACTGATCAGCATCTGCAAGCGATTCAGGAACTAGCGGAGATCATTGCCGACACCACCACTTTGAAGCAGTTGTTCGCTGCCAAAAGTGGCCAACAGGCTTACGAAATCTTGCAACATTACGAAAGCAAATCAGGTGCAAACCTGAAATAAAAAATTAAGCAACACGTTACGAAATACAAGGAGGGCACCATGGAATTATCTGAATATCCAACTTTTACCGTGATTATGCGCGGTTACACGCCGGAGCAGGCCGATGCGATCATGCAGGCCATGGCCGGTTTTGAAAATCAGTTCGGTGTTGAAGTCACGATGAATACGCCACATGCGCTCGACATTATTGAGAATGGCAATGCCCAATATGGCGATCGTATCCACATCGGGACCGGAACCGTCACGACGCTGGACGAAGCAAAGGCAGCGATTGCCAAAGGTGCCAAGTTCATGCTGAGTCCGATCGAATTCACGGACGACATTTTCGCTTATGCTAAGGCGCATGACGTCATCACGGTGCCGGCAGCGATGACGCCGACTGAAGTGCACGACATGTTTGAAAAAGGCGCCGACATTGTCAAAATTTTCCCGGCAACCACGGTCGGGTCAGACTTCTTTAAAGAGATTCAGGCCCCACTCGGCAAGTTGCCATTAATGGCAGTTGGCGGCGTGTCGCTGGCAAATGCCAAAGACCTGTTGACGCATGGGACCAGTTACTTGGGCATCGGTTCCAAAATGTTCAACGCTGAAGATTTGGCTAACCGGAATGTGGACGGGTTGGCGGCTTCTATGCAGGCCTTTGTCGATATCAAATACGCACTATAGAAAGGGGCTTGGATCTGTGGCGGTTGATTTAGTCATTGATAAAAAATTATTACTGCCTCACTTGGAGGCAAAGGACAATCTGGACGCGTTGAGCCAGATTGCCGACAACTTGTTTGCGCAAGGCTACGTCAAGGAAGGGTATAAACAGGCGATTCTTGATCGGGAAGCCACGTATCCGACCGGCCTGCCATCACCGCGACCGACCGTAGCGATTCCCCATGCAAATTATCAGCTGGTGAAAAAGACCACCATTTCGGTCGCCACCTTGGCGCATCCGGTTAAGTTTCACGATATGGGGGATGTCAACAACGTCTTGGACGTGGATGTCATCATTATGATGGCCATTGGTGAACCGCATGGCCAAGTCGAGATGCTGCAGAAAATCGTCGATGTCATTCAAGACGATCAGTTACGCCACGCCATTGCGGATGCAGCGGATGTGGATGGGTTGTATCAATTGTTGGCGAAAACGTTTGAATAAAAATGGAGGTACGGAAATTATGGCTGCTCATATTTTAGTTGCATGTGGTAATGGTATCGCGACGTCAACTGTGGTTGCGTCGAAGATTAAGAGTTTTTTGGCAGAAAAAGGGGTCGATGTTGAGACGACCCAGACGAAGTTAATGGAAGTTCCCGGCAAAGTCGAAAACTACGATTTGCTGGTAACGACTGGCCAGTTTGAAGGGCAAACACACGGGGTTCCATATATTCATGGTCTGCCATTGTTAACCGGCGTTGGGGCGCAAGAGACTCTCAACAAAATTTACGAGACGGTTAAAGACAAGTAAGCAGGTGCGTCAACAAGGTCAGGCTCCCCTGACGGAATTGGAGGGAAAACGTTTTATGAATATCGTAATGGACGTCTTTAACTGGTTGATTGCCGCCGGTCCAACGGTGTTACTGCCAGTTATCATCACGATTATCGGCATGATTTTTGGCCTGCGCATCGACAAAGCGTTTAAATCCGGGCTGACGTTGGGAATTGGTTTTGCCGGGATCAAATTGATTCTGGACTTCATGACTACCAATGTCGGACCGGCTGCCAAAGCCATGGTTGAGCGAACCGGTGCCCATCTGATCGCACTTGATGTCGGCTGGGGCTCCATTGCCGCTGTGACTTGGGCATCACCGATTATCGCGATTCTGATTTTTGCTATTTTGGCCGTCAACATTGTGCTTTTGATTATCAAGCGCACGCATACGCTTGACGTGGATATTTGGAACTATCACCACATGGCCATTGTCGGCGTCATGGTTTACTTCGTCACGAAGAACATCGCACTTGGCGTAGGTTCATCGATTGTTATGGCGCTGGTCACCTTCAAGCTGGCCGACTGGTCACAGCCGATGACCGAAAAATTTTTCGGCATGCCTGGGGTATCCTTGCCAACTGTCTCGGCGCTGTCGTCATTGGTGATTGCTTGGCCGTTGAATTGGTTGCTGGATCGCATTCCGTTTATGCGGCGCAACAAGTTCTCCATTCGCGATGCCCAGAAGTATTTAGGCTTCTTCGGTGATTCGATGATCATGGGGCTGTTAATCGGGATGGCTATTGGCTTTTTCGCCGGTTATAACCTTATGAAGATTATGCAATTAGGTGTGTCAATGGCGGCGGTTTTGGTCCTGATTCCTAAAATGACGTCACTGTTCATGGAAGGCTTAATGCCAATTTCCGACTCCGCACAAAAATGGTCAGAAAAACGGTTCAAAGGCCGCAAGCTGTTTATCGGCTTGGACGCCGCCGTGGTTGTCGGGAATGCCGATGTTATCACGACCGCTTTGATCATCATTCCATTGACGATTTTGATGGCATTGGTCTTACCGGGCAACCAAGTCTTGCCATTTGCTGATTTGGCGGTTGTGCCATTCCGGGTGGCCTTGGTTGTGGCACTGACAAACGGCAATTTGCTGAAGAACATCATCATCGGCTTGGTCGTCACCGCTTCGCTTCTGTGGTGCGGGACTTCGACAGCGCCGGTTTTGACGGAAATTGCCAAATCAGTCGGCATTAAACTTGGTGCCAACTCGCTGTATATTTCATCATTTGCGGCTACTTCGATGATTCAAAGCTTTGCGGTTTACTTCGCTTTCACTTGGCATCCGTTGATTTCGATTCCGGTATTATTAATTATTTTCGCCGGTGTCTGGTACTTCTTTGACGGGATCAAACATGTCAATGCGGCGATGGATGCCCAGAACCAGAAAAGTGCCCAAGCTTAATCGTTAACGTCGTTGAAACTGTTTTGAAGGGAGCATTTTTGAATTGAAACTTTCAGATATTAAAGTTTACAAAGTTAAGCCACGATGGATTTTTGTTAAATTGTCAACCGATGAAGGCATTACGGGCTGGGGTGAAATGATCTCCGGGACCAAAACGGAAACCGTTGTCGCTGGCGCCTATGAAATGGGGAAAAAGTTAATCGGCCGCGATCCGTTCGAGATTGAACGGCTGTGGCAGGAGATGCACCGCTCCTTCTTCCGCGGCGGTCCGATTAACGGCACCATTATTTCCGGTCTGGAGATGGCGCTTTGGGATATCAAAGGCAAAGCGCTTAATCTACCGGTGTACGAACTACTTGGCGGGGCAGCGCGTGATCGCATTCGGGTGTACTCCTGGATCGGCGGCGATCGCCCGTCCGATGTTGCCGAACAGGCGCAAGCGCGGGTCGACAAAGGCTTCACCGCGATTAAAATGAATGCCACCTCAGAACTGCACTATATTGATTCCTACAACAAGGTGCAGGCCGTTGTTGATCGCGTTGCTTCCATCCGTGATCAGGTCGGCGACAAGCTGGAAATCGGCATTGACTTCCACGGACGGGTTCACCGGCCAATGGCAAAAGTACTGGCGCATGCGCTGGAACCATATCATCCGATGTTTCTGGAAGAAGTCGTGTTACCGGAAAACTGGGATTCATTTGATGACATTGCTCGCGAGGTTTCCATTCCGCTGGCAACCGGCGAACGGCTTTACACGCGCTGGGACTTCAAGAATTTATTCCGTCAAGGGGCCATTGATATCGTGCAGCCGGATGTAGCGCTGTGTGGCGGTATTTTGGAAACCCGCAAAATTGCGGCTATGGCTGAAGCCTTTGACATGGGCGTTGCCCCGCATGCACCGTATGGACCGGTATCACTCGCAGCAACCCTGCAAGTTGACGCCTGCACGCCAAATGTGTTTATTCAGGAACAAAGCCTGGGCATTCACTACAATCAAGGCTTTGACCTGCTCGACTTTGTGAAAAATAAAGAAATTTTCCAATACAAAGACAGTTATGTTCAACTACCAAAAGGCCCGGGTCTCGGTATTGATATGGACGAAGACAAGATTAAAGAAGTTGCCCAGGAAGGCTTGGTATGGAACAACCCATCTTGGAAGAACTATGACGGCACAATTGCCGAATGGTAAAAGTCGCGGATTGAAAGCTAGGGGGCAAGTGAGATGACAGATGTAACAGCAACGGCACTCTTGTTAGGCGGATTGCTTTATCTCGAGTGGCAGCAGCAACGACAGCTGCAAATCAAAACCAAGTCCTCTTGGCTTAAAGTCGTGGTCGCCATCGTTGCAGCACTATTAATCATTGCGTTGTTCTGGTCGGCAAACACCATCAGCAACCTCCGTCTCGTGATTCTGGCGATTCTGGTGGCCAGCGTCGGGCTGTATTGCCAAGGGTTAGGCAAAACCAAAGTGATCACGTATGGCTCGGTCGCGCATGCAAGTGACTACCGGCGCTATGATCGGGTTATCACTGAAACCATCAAGCAAGGTACCATGGTCACCTTTTGGTCTAAAAAAGGCGGCAGCTACTCCTTGATGTTTGATCACCCCGAGGCCGATATCCGCCAGTTCTTCAAGGAAAACCTGCCGCAAAACGTTGCGCTGTTAACTGCAGAAGAATGGGCCACGTTGGAAAACCGTGACGCTCAAGATGATCGCCAGCGTCAGGCAGACATGTTGGCCGCGATCCGTAATCGGCCACAGCGAAACCGACTGCCGTGGCAGGAACGGGAGCGGCGGTCTGAGGTAACGCGTAAAGGTTGAATAAACAAAGAAAGTCCCGAGCGATCGGGGCTTTTTGTGTATTGCGATGAGGATTGTTGGATAGTATGAGAATCGATTCGCAGAAGTAAGCTCAAATTATTCTAGCAACAGCGAATATTTCACATAATGATTCGACACCGGCACTAAAAAACTGAATCTCATCTTCTGATTGCGTAACGCATAATTTGCTTGCGTTGTCATGAAATGCAGCGTGATGGGTTGCTTAGCAGCTAAAAGGTGCTTGGTTTTGTGAATGCGCTGGTTGTCTTTATCCGTGACATCAGCCGTTGCAGTGCTGATGCTATAGGGGATGTTCAGCCACATGTTTTCCAAAAAATTGGGGTTATTTTTCTTATACCCATAATCGGCCGGGCCGGTTTGTTTGATTGTCAGTTCAACCGGTACCAAGATTTGGTCTTTGCTTCTTGAGACATGGGCGCTGCGAATCATGAAGTCGACATTCTTGGCATGAATGAGTTGATTTTGTTGAATGAAGACTTCTTTGGTGACGCCGAGTGACTTGGGGTTTGCATTGACTTCGTGGTAACGGAAAATACCGATCGACATCACTATGATTAGGATCAGAAAAATAATCAGCCAAAGTTTATGTTTAGTGCGCATCACTGATCGTCCCTTCCTTCACCAATAGCTTTTGCGTCGCCACCTCCTCCACAAAATCGTGGTCGTGCGAGGCGATGATGAAAGTGGCGCCTTTGGCATGATAATCTTGAATGAGTTGGACCAACTTGCCGATAGCGTCATGATCTAACGCATTGGTGGGCTCGTCCAAGACGATCAGTGGATAGCCGCCTAAAAACGCCTCTGCAATGCCCAGCTTCTGCTTCATGCCTAGAGAAAACTTGCGAACTTTTTGCTTGGGAAATCTTGTGAGGTCAAAATAAGTCAACAGTTCCTGAATTTGCGATGACTGGATATTAGGGTCCAGTCTAGCCAGCAGTTCCAGATTTTTAGCTGCTGTAAAGTCCTCGATCAAGCTTGGGTTTTCGATTAAAATACCGGCTTTGATCGGGTAAGCATCTTGCGTCCGCACGATTTTACCGGCGACTGTTACATTGCCAGTGACGGCGATGAGCCCCAGCAACGCTTTTAAAATCAACGTTTTTCCAGAGCCGTTGATGCCTTCAAGTGTTGCGATGTTGCCGCGGTCAATTTTGGCATTGACTTGGTGCAAGAGTTGCCGACGCTTGATGACTTTAGCTACCTGATGTAATTCGATAAATGTCATGAAGTCCTCCTCAAGCTAACTTTGATGTTGCGGTCAATGATGACGTAACCCAGCGTCATTGCGATGGCGATGCCGAGCCAAATTAGGATAGCGTTCCAAGTTCCTGTGGTTGGGAGTCGGCTGAGCATCAAGAAACTGAATGGGTTAAACCGATTTTCTGTATAGGCTGTCGCGATTAAGATGGTGGCAGGAACGATCAAGGCAAGTGGCGGATTGAATCGATTGCCAATGGTTTGAATCAACAGGAGCGTGAAAACGCCTAGCCAAGTAAGGCAAAGAAGTTCGCTGAAGGTCCCTGGAGTGGTGGAAAGCCCCGCTCGCGATGTGGCGATTGAGGCTAGGAACGTTGAGGTCATTGTCGACGCACAATAGATCGTTGTGATGAAACCCAGCAATAGCAAATTGACATTGGCAAACTGCCGCGGAGGTATTTGTAATCCACGCAGGTGCATCGTGCGTGCCTGCCACAGCTGTTTGAAGCTGTTGAGCGAAATTAAAAGCGGGGCAAAGAAATAAACAAACCACAAGATCGGCAAGACAACATGATGGGTTTCAACCATGGCGTAACTGGTACCATCAAAAAACAGGTTGATGACGGATGTGTGGGGATTGCCAGCGATTTGGAAAGTGAGAATGATGATGGCGAGGTTCATAAAGATTAGCCAGAAAAGCAAACGAATCCGAATGATGTGCCAGTAAAAGAGAAAGTGATTTTGGAACAGTCGCCACACTATAGATCCCTCCTCCCGATAATCTGCGTCATAATCGCAACGAACACTAAAATAGCGCCTAACATGACGGTTTCTTTGCCAATCAAGATGATGTTTGTATCTGCACTGCCAAAGTCGAAGAGCAAAGAAGGTATATGGGCGGTGGCAAGGTAAAAAGATAACGCGCTGATGGAAAAGCTAATGAGAAATGCGATTAGCTTGCTTTTGGCGGCAAAGGTGAGTGTGATCGCAATCATTCCCAGTAAAAAACACGCTGTCCACAAACAAACTGCGCGTACCAAAATTGTGAACCAGGTTGCCGCTAAAAAATAAAAGTGGTGGTTGATGGTAATTGTCAAAAAGGTGCCAACAGTCCAAACGCCAGCCATGATGATGGTGATTAAGCAAAGCCGATAAAGTACTTGAAGAACGACCACTTTTCGCGATTGATAAATCAGAATATCTTGCGAACGAATCTGAGTGGTGGCAAGTAATGCGAGCAGGTAAGTCGGAATCAGTCCGCAAAAGATTAAGTAGCGAGGGAAAATAATTACGATCAGATTTTCCGGTGACATGAGTTCTTGTTTTAAGCTGTTGCCGCCGATTAAACTGATGATGAGCGTGATCACCGCACAGACGACATAAATTTTGAGAAATGCATGCGTGAGTAGATTCTGTTGACGGATGACATTACGGTACAAGATGCTTCACCCCGATTTGGGAAAAGACAATGCAATAGATCAGCATCAGCAAAGTGACGATGCCAGTGACCGCGAGATTGACATTGGCCGTGGGTGACATTTCATGGAGAAAGTCAGCTGGTGAATAACTGACAGAATTAGGTAATTTGATGAAGCTATTGAGCATCAGCACAACAATTTGCGCAACCAGTCCTAGGCTCATGACAACAAAGGCATTTTTGATCCAAATCGCCGTCACCGTCACAAAGACAGAAAACAGACCCGCCCAAGTGCTTGCAAAAAGGATGGAAATGGCAGCGTGCAATAATGGGTGGGCATAGTAAAGACTGACCAATATCGTGTTTTGGTTAATTAACAGGATGTTACTGTTCAACAGGTTGTCTGGTTTTATGTTGGGTAAAACGGTAAAGTAGAACGCAAAATTAAGCAACAATGCCAATGCAATGATGGCAAAACCGGTTAAAAAGGCAATGCCGATATAGGACCACATGACCTTTTGCAATGAGGATTGCAATTTAACCTTTGCAAATAAGACAGAATCAACATCGTTTTTAACAAGGCTCCGGCGGGGATGCTGGCGATCAAAGGCAGCAAAATAAAAAAGATAACTGGTAAAAAACTGAAAGGGTCAATCGACAGCCAACGGGTATAGGGAGAGCTGCCGACCGGGATCGGTTTTAGCAGTTGAACCATTTGTAACCCACAGATCGATAAAGCAATGACACCGGCTAAAGCAACTCGTTTCTTCGGTAAACGCAGCCATAAAAACGCCAATGTATAAACACCTCGTTAGAAGCAAACAACGCTCGGCCGAACATTTTGATGAGATCTTGTCCGAGTGCCATTTGCCTAGGTTTTAGATTCACTTGTCGCGGTCTTTCTGCTCGCAAATTTCTTCATTGAAGCGTACGTTTATTGTGAAACGGGTAAATTTTCACTTATCATCAACACGTCCGCGATGCTAAAAGCATACGATGGGACATTGACGATGACAATTTTTTTGGAGCTTCACTTGCATATATGAAAATCTGAAGAGGTGAATGCCGTGACAGATACATTTGCAAATTTTGGGTTGTTGCTGGCATCTATGCGCAAACGGCGACAGCTGCGGATGGCGGACATTGCCGGCAGCACCAGTTTGAGCACGATTTCGCGATTTGAACGAGGCAGTCAGACGATTTCGATTGAGCTTGCCAGCGACTTGTTCCGGCGCGTTCATGCTTCATTGCCGGAAACTGCCGAACTCGTGGATGGCTCAACCGAAATTCCCGAGATGTGGCAAACATTAGCTGAGGCTGCGCTTACCGAAGACACGCGTGAATTAGACAAGACAATTGATGCGTTTGAAGGAAAGCCAGACACTATCAATGCAATGATTGTCACTGGTCTCAAAACTTATCGCAGCATGTTCAAACACGAAAAGTTGGATCGCGGTCACGCAATTGCGCCGGTAATTCACTATTTGCTTGGCAATGGCCGCTGGTTTTTGTTGGAGTTCCAACTGTTTGCGGCTTCAATTTACTTAGCCAATCCGGAAGATAGCAGGCATTGTCTGATCAGAGCCATTCATGAAATCGAACACGCCCATGCCCATATTTTTCTGGAACCATTCACCAGCGGCCTGTTCTACGCGGCAGTTGCAGCCATTGAAAAGCATGACGTACCAACGGCAAACATCTTGTTAGGTAACTTGCGCGGACTGGTTGCCACCGCCGACACGATTTTCCTCAAATATCGCATCAGGATGATAGAGGCAGCATTGCGGTATTCACTCCGCAACGAACCGCACGAGTATCAGCATATTGTGGAGATGCTCACCTTTCTACATACCATCGGCGCCGACAACTATTGTGTGGCCGATCGCCATTGGTTGCGAGAGATGGGGATTGAGGTTCATTTGAGTTTTGATTAGTGGGTTGGAACATTGCCGGACAATGGGGCTGTCAAACAAAGAGGCGCATGAATTTTCCGTTTTGAAAATTCATGCGCCTCTTTGTTTGACTCTGGCTTAAAGATTAGCACGTTGCGAGCGTCACAATTAACAAAATTGTTTAACAGACTCAATGCAAGGATTTAAAGGCCAGTTTGAAGTTCAGCCTAGTTTTAGTGTCTCTTAAGTGTCTCTTAAAGGAAAAATATGGCTAGCACTGCAACCATATTTATGACGGCATGCAGCGCAATCGAGTTTTGCAACTTACCACTTTTCCAATAGACAAATCCAAGTACGATTCCTGTGAAGGCGTACATCAAGAATCCAAAAATTGTGTTGCTTTCATGCCCGGATGAGAACAAAAGGGCACTTAGCATGATTTTAATCCAAGCTTGATTTGAATTGAAAAATAGGCTAAACACCATTCCTCGAAAAACCAACTCTTCGACGATTGGCGTTACGATCACCATGCTAATGATAAACAGACTAACCATCAGCTGGTGATGGTCGAACAAGGATCTTACGATGATTTGGTTATTTGGTGTTTGCGTTTGATTGCCTGTTATGTGGTTTAGATAAGTAAAAACCCTAGATTGCAATAATAAAGTTACCACCTAGAAAGAGGCTTGCTCACTGCTTGAACTGGGGTTTGCCAACGGAGACATTTTCTAGGTTTGTTATTGATAAGCGCTGTGGCTTGTTGAATATCGGTCTCTGAAACCTGATCAAACTGTGTTCCCTTCGGGAAATAGTAGCGAAGTTCTCGATTGAACCGTTCATTTGTGCCCCGTTCATTCGGGTGATAGGCGTGGCAAAAGTAAACCGGTATCCGATAGCGCTTTGTAAGCGCCTGATCGCAGGAAAACTCTTTACCGTGATCAACCGTCACTGATCGAACCGGACCCGGAAAGTCCACCATCAGTCTTGCAAATCCCTTGAGAACAGCATTTTGTGATAAGTTTTCAAGCTTAGTTGTCGCCATTAAACGTGTCACTCGATCGACAATGGTCAAAACAGCAGCCTTTGACCCGCGACCACCGCGAACTGTATCCATCTCTAAATGTCCTTTTTCGGTTCGCCGATTAGCTGACTCACTGCGAATCTCAATTGAGGTGCCTACTGCTTGGTTATAGCGCGACCGAAGGTCTTGTCTTCTTTTATGACGTTTACCGTGATCAAAGAGTTGGCTTGGCTGAAAATCGACTTGTCTTTGATAAATCCAGTGGTAAATCGTGTGTGGCGCACAGTGAACGGCATAACCGACCATTTCAGGGGACCAACCCAGGTTTAGCTTCTCAGTTACCATCCGCTTCAACTTAGGCGTTAAAATCGAGTGCCGACCACAACGATGCCGACAAGTATCGGCATGATCCTGAGCTATAATGGCGCAGTAATCACCTTCAGGGCAACGGTGAAGCTCATGCCTAATAGAAATACGAGAGCGGCCTAAGGTCGCGGCGATGTATTGAATCGTGTGGTGTTGCATCAGTTCTATCTGAGATCGTTCAATTAAGGTTATAATGGCCATGGGACCTGTCCTTCTCTCTAGATGGTATGTTATGCAAACACCATTTTAGCAAGAACGGACAGGTCTTTTTTCACATTTTCTGGGTGGTAACTTTAATTATGCAATCTAGGAAACGGAATTACTCATCAGGACAACTGCATAGCCACCGAAAATATATTTAAGGTCGTGAAGACTGGCTTTTTGCAGAATGCCAGTACCTGTGTTTTTTCGGACGAATCTATACGCAGCGAAAATAACGACTGCCTCTGCGAAAACAAAAGCGTTCGTAAGTTCAACTAAAGCCAAGGTGCTTTTGCCATCAGCCATCAGCAATAAAAAGCACTGCGGGAGCGGCGACACGAAGTACATCAGTGCCATATAAGCGATTCTTTTGATCAAAGGATCTCTTTGAATCGTCACGGGTTATCACAGTCTCTCATAATTGTTTGTTTTCCAACGCATTAGCGCTTTTTGCTTTCATTTAGTGGCGTGCGGAAGGCACCAAACTCATCAGTAGCAAGCAACACAACTGCCTGTTACACTCTCACGAATCCAGATAACTGCTCAACGTCCCTAATGCTCCGCGATTGGTACCAAAAGGCAGGTTTTGATCATAGAGAACTTCAAAATCATCATAAAATTTACCTGCATCACGTGATAGACCAAAACGCATTGACTCTCTCTGTAAACTAACGAGCGTCTGATGAAGAACCGCGACGTTGTATCTACCTTTTTCTATATCGGCTTTTGCCATGAGCCCGATTTTTCGCTCACGGTCTTTGATATCGGGATCGAGGACAAAATCGTATAGCTTGTTTAGCATATCTTCGTTTATTTGAGCGTTCTTTTGATGTTTCAATATGTCTACCACCTTTGACAATATAGCTTCGACGTTGGCGACCATCTGTATCTGCAATGTTAACAACAGTTATGATACCACTAAAAAAGAATTGGTTTATTCTTCACGTATATTTTCCTGCTGGTAAGTGTTGCTTAACTAGCATCCTACTAACACTCAGAAGAATTTATATTAAATAATTTATTTTGAAGTGCTACAAACATTCCTGATACTATCAGCAAATTCACATCAAGAAATCGCCTGTATAAGATACAGTGAAGTGCCATCAGTTTTACAAGCATGAACACCCCAGCAGCACGCTTCTGATTGAGTCACCCCCCCAACCATTTTCTTTTGGTATACCCACCCTAGCGAAGAAAAGTTCACAAGCTTGATGAACTATGACGAAAATTGGCGCTTTTTTTGACGAAGTTTCAATCATTTTGCCAACCCTTGGCGCGTGGAATGAAAGCGCTTATCATAAAAGCCGTAGTCAGCTGATGAAATTAACGAGATGGTAACTAGACAAGCAGCACATGTGGAGGCAAAACAAATGACAAACATGACATTCCCGAAGATTGGTATTCGTCCGACGATTGATGGTCGGCGGCGTGGCATTCGTGAATCATTGGAAGATCAGACGATGAAGATGGCGCATTCGGTGGCGGATCTTTTGGCGGCGACGCTTAAATATCCGGATGGCTCGCCGGTGCAGACGGTGATTTCCGACACGACCATTGGCGGCGTTAAAGAAGCCGCAATGTCGAAAGAAAAATTCGATCGCGCCGGAGTTTGTGGCACGATTACGGTGACCCCATGCTGGTGCTACGGCAGCGAAACGATGGATATGTCACCGGACCTGCCGCACGCGATTTGGGGCTTCAATGGTACCGAGCGTCCCGGCGCCGTTTATCTGGCGGCCGTGTTAGCGGCGCATGCTCAGAAAGGGATTCCGGCGTTCGGCATTTATGGTCATGATGTGCAAGACGCCGACGATACCAGCATTCCTGACGATGTCAAAACCAAACTGATTCGGTTTGCCAAAGGTGCGCTGGCGACCGGCATCATGCGCAACAAGAGTTACCTGTCGATCGGTAGTGTTGCGATGGGAATTGCCGGCTCGACCGTTGACCCTGATTTCTTCCAGGAATACTTAGGCATGCGTAACGAATATGTGGACATGACGGAAATTGTTCGCCGCTGGGACGAAGGCATTTATGATAAGGAAGAATTCGAAAAGGCCTTGGCCTGGGCCGAAAAGAATACCCCGATTGGCCCAGACATTTACAACGAAGACGATCCGAACAAATTTACTGACGAACAAAAACATGAGCAACTTGTTGCCTGTGTAAAAATGACCATGATTGCTCGTGACCTCATGGATGGCAATAAGAAACTTGCCGACATGGGCTTCAAGGAAGAAGCAGAAGGGCACAACGTGATTGCGGCCGGCTTCCAAGGGCAACGGCAGTGGACGGATCATTTTCCTAATGGCGACTACATGGAAGCCTTCATGAATTCCCAGTATGACTGGAATGGCATTCATCAGCCGCATGTTTTTGCGACCGAAAACGATTCGTTGAATGCGACATCCATGTTGTTCAACTACCTGTTGACCAATACGCCGCAGATTTTTGCCGATGTGCGGACGTACTGGAGCCCTGAAGCCGTTGAGCGTGTCACTGGCACCAAACTTGAAGGATTAGCCAAGAATGGATTCTTGCATCTTTCTAACTCCGGTGCCCAAACGCTTGATGCAACCGGTCAGGAGACAATTGACGGCCAGCCGGCGATCAAGCCGTTCTATGACTTGAGCGAAGAAGAAGCGCAGGCCAATCTTGACCACACTCGCTGGATTCCAGCGAACATTGGCTACTTCCGTGGCAGTGGCTTTTCATCTAACTATGTCACCCGCGGCGGTGAAAAGGGCATGCCAGTCACCATGGCCCGCCTGAATCTGGTCAAGGGTGTGGGTCCGGAATTACAAGTGGCAGAAGGCTATGCCGTTGATTTACCGGAAAATGTTTTCGACATCATTAACAAGCGGACCGATCCGGGTTGGCCATCAACGTTCTTTGTACCGATTTTAACCGGTCATGGTGCCTTTAAGTCGGTTTATGACGTGATGGACAACTGGGGAGCCAACCACGGGGCCATTAGCTATGGGCATATCGGTGCTGATTTGATTACCTTAGCTTCGATTTTGCGGATTCCGGTGAATATGCACAATGTTCCTGAAGCCGACATTTTTCGGCCGCGGGCATGGTCGTCACTAGGAACGGAGAATCTCGAAGCGGCAGACTTCAATGCCTGCAAGAACTTTGGTCCGTTATACAAATAGCTGGGAAATGAGTGATAACCATGGCAATAACAAATTTAATTGCCGTCGATCTGGGCGCGAGTTCCGGTCGCTTGATTTCCGGCCAGTTTGATGGTGACCAAATTCACTTAAAAGAGCAGTTTCGCTTTTCCAACCAGCCAGTGGCGGTGAATGGCCATCTGTACTGGGATTATCTGAAAATTTTCCAGGAAATCAAGTATGGCCTGGCCATTGCGCGGCGGGATCTTGGGCGGATCGACGGCATGAGTATTGATACTTGGGGCGTTGATTATGGCATCCTGAGTCAACGCGGTGAGCTGTTATTTGCCCCGCACAGTTACCGAGATTCGCGAACCGACGCCGTCAAAAAGGCATTTTATCAGCGCATGAGTCCGTGCAAGCTGTTTCTGGAAACCGGTAATCAGGCGGCCATGATCAACACCAATGTGCAGCTTTTTGCCGATGTGACCCGTTATCCATTTTTGCTGACGGAAGGCGCGGATGTGTTGATGATGCCGAATCTGATTGGGTATTTCTTCACCGGGGTCAAACAGACCGATTTTACGATTGCCAGCACAAGTGGTTTGCTTGATGTTGCCAATCGTGACTGGGATGAAGCGGTTTTGCACAAGCTAGGCATTCCGCGGAGCTGGTTTGGTCAGCTGGTGACAGGCGGCGCCGTGCTGGGACCATTGCGGCCGGAGATTCAGGCGGAGTTGCAGCTAAATGATGATATGCAGGTCATCAATGGTGTCGGGCATGATACCGCCGCGGCGGTGTTGGCGCTGCCGCTGACGTCGGAAGATTGGCAACAAACCGCGTTTATCAGTTGCGGTACCTGGTCCATCATCGGCCGCAAAACCGTCAAGCCGATCGTGTCGCTGGCGGCAGCCGATGCCGGCTTGACCAATGAGGGCTGCTTTGACGGTAGCAATCGCCTATTACAAAACGTGACCGGCTTGTGGATCGTGCAGGAGTTACAACGGGAATGGTCGATCAAGGCGAGATGGTTGATTTTGGCAAAATGACCGCAGAAGCGCAGGCGGCTGAATCCCTGCACAGCTACATTGACCCGAATCATCCGTTGTTCACCGGTCCGAGTCGGATGGAAGAAAAGATTGAAGCCTTCCTGCACCAAACCGGTCAGCCGTTGCCGCAAAGTCGCGGTCAGCTGATGCGTACCGTTTTGGAAAGTCTAGCCATGACGTATCGGCAAACCCTTTTCAACTTGGAACAGGCTGCGGAAAAACCGCTGACGAAGATTCATATGTTCGGCGGCGGGATCCAGAATCAGTTGTTAGTGCAGCTAACGGCGGATCTGACCCAAATGCCGGTCAGCGCTGGGCCGATCGAAGCCAGTGTGACTGGGAACATTGTGTCGCAGCTGCTGGTGCTGAAAAAATTAGCGCCGGAAGACGTGTCCGCAACCATGAAGCGGTCATACACCGTTGCGACGATCCAGCCGGAAGGCAGTGCGGATCTTGACGCGCACTTCAAGGTGTTTCAACAGATTGTCGAACGAGGCAAGGCAGTAGCGGCTGAGTTACCACCAAAAATGGAGGCGAAGTGATATGGGGACGACATCGAAGCAACCTGTCACCAAACCGGCAACGAAACCGATTGTGTACCTGTTTGCCATTCTGGGCGGTTTTGCCGGGCTGTTATATGGCTACGATTCAGGCGCCATTTCGCTGGCCTTGCCATCGATTACCACCGCATTCGGCTTAAATTCAGCAGAAAAAGGCCTAGTTGTTTCGTTTCTGCTGTTCGGCGCGTTGCCGTCTATCGTTGTTTTTACCGCGATGGAAAAGAAAATTGAACGACGTAATGTTTTAGTCCTCGGCGGGATCATTTTTATCGCCGGCAGTATTTTCAGCGCGTTATCAACGGATACGGTGATGTTGATGATTGCCCGCTTTGTCCTCGGGGTTGCGGCGGGGATCGCCAATATGTATGGCCTGATCTATCTTTCTGAATTGGCGCCAGCGCATATTCGCGGGTTAATGTCGTCGCTTTACCAATTGAGTGTCAATGTCGGGATTCTGGCGGCTTATGCTGTTGGTGCCTATAACCTGCCGACTGATAGTTGGCGGTGGACGCTGGGTCTCGGGGCAGTGCCAGCAGCGGTTTTTGCGATTGGCATGATGTTATCGCCGCAAAGTCCGCGTTGGTTGATTCGTGATCAGAAAGTTGACAAGGCGCGTAAGGTTTTAAAACGGGTGCGCGCCACTGACGATGAAGTCGAATCGGAAATTCAGGACATTCAAGACAGTTTGAAGTCCCAAGAAGCCGGGATGCGTGAGCTGTTTGGCGCCTTTAGACCGGCGATGTTGTTGCTGTTTACCTTGACCTTTTTCCAGGTGTTTACCGGTATCAACGCCGCGGTGTATTATGCACCCGAGATTTTCCACAACTTAGGGATGGCCAATGCCAGTATCATCGCCGATTTCGCAGTCGGTAGCGCCTTGGTGATTTCAACCTTGATGTCGCTGCCGTTTATTGATCGGTTGGGGCGGAAAAAGTTACTGGAAATCAGTCTCGCCGGTCAAGTGCCGCCTGCTATTGTGCTATGTCTGTGGTCTAACGATGCCACGATTGCGATCATTGCGATCTTCGTGTATGTCTTTGCTTTCGAGTTTGGATTAGGACCGGTCTTTTGGTCATATGTGCCGGAGATTCTTCCACTAAAAGCGCGGGCGTTGGGGATGGGCGTCATTACGTTTACGCAGTATCTGTTTAATGGCCTACTGTCGTTGATTTTCCCGATGATGCTGGAAGCGATGGGCATTAACGTCTTTTACATTTTTGCGGCGTTGTCGGCGCTGGCGGTGGTTTATATTCACCGGAACGTCTTGGAGACTAAGGGGCGGACGTTGGAAGATATCGAACATTATTGGGAAACGAAGCATGCGTGAGAGGGTGAAGTGATGCTGAAGCATATTCCAAAACAGTTGTCACCGGCGCTGGTTGAGGCGCTGATGGAGATGGGGCATGGCGACGAGATTTTGTTGGCGGATGCTAATTATCCGGCGCGAACGAATAATGCGCGGGTGATTCGGGCTGATGGGCTGACGATTCCGACGTTGTTGCAAGGCATTCTGACGCTGATGCCGCTGGATCCGTACGCGGATTATCAGGCGGTGGTGCAAGCGGTTGTGCCGGGTGACAAGAACGTCCCGGAAGGTGAGCCGCCGGTCTGGCACGACTATCGCGCCGAGCTCGCCAAGGCGTTTCCGGGCTTTCACCTGAAGTCGCTGGAGCGGTTTGATTTTTACGATCATTCCAAGCAGTGCTTTGCCATTGTGCAAACTGGTGAGCAGGCGCTGTACGGGAATTTGATTTTGAAAAAGGGTGTCATTGCATAGTGAGACTAAAAGTGTAGGCTGTGGATTGGTTGTCGTGCCAAACTTCGCGATCTCCGGCCAGAGGGGGCTGGAACGCTGTGACGGCGCTTTGAGCCAGAAAATCGCTGTCTCAAAGTCGCCTAACAACATCAGCGACAAAAAACGTCGCTGTGTTGTTTCCACAGCTGAGCTTCCTCTGGCCTCCGATCGCTACGCCTTGGCACTGGTAGGCCTTTCCAGCATATTGAATTATTAAATGAAACTTTTGATAACCAAAAATAGCCGAACATTTCCAACTGGGAGTGTTCGGTCTTTTTACGGCTTGGCATTATTGAGTTGTCACCGCTGAATTAAAAAAGCCGCTTCATCCTAGTTGTCTTTTGACACAACCGGGATAAAGCGACCGTGGATCTGAATCATATCCTATTTGACGGTGCTGGTTGGTGCGACTTCGCCTGGCTGCATTTCGCTGGCTGGGCGTTGGGGATTTTTGGGTAGTGGAACTTGCTTGGCTTTGATTGGGATGCCGGGGACGGCGATGGGTGGGACTTCTTTGTAGGGTTTTTGATAATTTTGGCCGCATGAGTGGTAGTCGTCGAGTAAGCCCAATTTGATGAAGATGGCTTGCTGATAGGCGATGCGGGCGTTCCATTCCAAGGTTTCCATGATGCGCGCCGCAATGTGAAGGTCGGTGCTGGTGATGAGGATGCCGTGGCTGTCTAATAGGAAGACATTTTCCATTGCCTTGTCGCCGATTTCTTTTAAAGCCGTGTAGACGGTGTTGGCGAGTTCCATGGACGTTGCCGGGGCAAATGGCAGCACGCGGATGCGGCCTAGCTCGCGGGTGGCTTCGGTGACGTTGGGCATATCAAGTCCGGCAGTGGCCCAGAACATGGACTCTTCTGCGTGCGAGTGATAGACGCAACGAATGCCCGGATGTGCGTTGTAGGCTTTCTCGTGCATGTTGACTTCGCGCGTCACGTCGCCGACACCATCGATTTTTTGTCCGGTCTCGGCATCGATGACCAGAATCTGCGCCGGATGTAGTTCGGAGTAGTAGGTTTCGGACATAAACGTCGGGGTCATGAGGATGTAGGGATGTTCCTGTTCGTCAAAAACCTTGACCGACATGTTGCCGCCTGCGACGTTGGTATCTTTGCGATCGAACATGACTTTGACTGTATGGGCAAGATCGTCACGTTCCGCCTGAAACATCATTTCCATTTTGAATAACTTCCTTCCATGATTGATTACCGTCATTATAGTTGAAAACGCTGTCGTAGTGGCACTTGGCGAACATTCTGGCTAAAGCGCGGGAAACGCGTCGAAGAAGCTTCATAATTCGCCACAAAGCGTCATTTCTTGCAACCGCTTTCTCGGCCCTTTAAACTGATTAAGGGTGAATAGGGGGACGATATTGTGTTTAAAAATGAAAGACTCAATCGGATCATGACGATTCTAGAGCATAAAAAAGTGGTCAGCACGACTGATTTGGAGAAAACCTTATTTGTCAGCAATTCCACATTACGCCGGGATTTAATGACTTTAGAGCGATTGGATAAGGTGCATCGCAGTTTTGGTTATGTTGAATTGGTGAAAGCAGACAATCTGGAATTGCCGTATCTGTTCCGAGGCCAGGAGCGGGCGCCGGAGAAGCATCAAATTGCCGCCACGGCGAGCGTGTTTCTCGGGGATAATCAGGCTATTTTCATTGATTCAAGTTCAACGGCGTCTTTTCTGGCACCATTCCTTGCTAAGCTGAACCATGTCATCGTGATTACCAATGGGTTGCGGATTGCGGTTGAACTTGATGGGTTGCCGAGCATCAAGACCTTTGTCACTGGTGGCCGATTGCGCAACGGCGCGGGTTCGATTATCGGGGATGATGCAATCGGGTTTCTCAATAATTTTCGGGCGAACCTGTTCTTTATGTCCTGTGTCGGCTTAACCAACGATGGCGTCTTCATGTCCAGTCAGGAGCAGTCCAGCGTTAAGCGTGCCATGATGCAACATGCGGAAAAAACGATCCTGCTGTGCGATCACTCAAAATACAATGTGAAAAGTTATTACCGCCTGTGCCATGAAGATGAGCTGGAAGCCGTCGTCTCGGACGCACGACCGGATCAACCACTGGCGACGAGTTTGGAAAAAGCGGGCGTTGAGGTGTTGGTTTAAAGGCGCGTTAAAATACCTGCCATGCGAGCCGATTGCTTGAATAATCCTTATCATTGAATAACAATGGTTGTGCACAATCTAATAACTGAATAATAGCGTCTAGCCGGTTTCTAACCGCGCCGGTTCACGCTCACACATTAACGCGTTCACCGGCGCAGAAGTCTGCGTGTAAGGACCTTGATCGCAATGGCCAAGACCGGGCCATCACGCTCAAGGCCACTTACACTTCGACTTCTAACCGCGCCGGTTCACGCTCAGGAGGGATTTTTAATGACAGATAAACTAACCACAGGCGAAGGTCAGGCGTGGGCGGATAATAATCATAGTTTGACCGCTGGCGAACGTGGGCCGGTGTTGTTGCAGGATTATCAATTGCTGGAGAAATTGGCACATTTTAACCGGGAACGTATTCCGGAACGTGTTGTGCATGCGAAAGGCGCAGGTGCCAAAGGTGTGTTCAAGTTGACGCATGACATGAAGGCGTACACAAAGGCGGATCTGTTTAATGGCGTTGGCAAAGAAACGCCGATTTTATTGCGGTTCTCGCAGGTTGCTGGTGAAAGCGGGTATCCCGACACGATTCGCGATGTTCGCGGGTTTGCGCTGAAGTTTTACACGCAAGCCGGTAATTATGACATCGTCGGCAACAACACGCCGGTCTTTTTCGTCAATGATCCGTTGAAGTTTCCTGATTTTATTCATTCGCAAAAGCGGGATCCGCGCACGCATCGGCGCGATAACAACATGCAGTGGGATTTCTGGGCGCATTCACCGGAAAGCACCCATCAAGTGACTTATCTGATGGGCGACCGTGGCAATCCCGCGAGCTATCGCACCATGAACGGTTATGGCAGTCACACCTTTAAGTGGGTCAACGCACAAGGCGAGGCTTACTGGGTTAAGTATCACTTCATCAGCCAACAAGGCGTCCAGAATATGACGGATGAAGTAGCTGTCAAAATAGCCGGGACCGATACTGATTATCTGCAAAATGACTTGTTTAGTGCCATTGAAACAGGGAACTTCCCAAAGTGGACAGTCTATGTCCAGATTTTGCCGTATCAGGAGGGATTGGATTATAAGTACGACATTTTCGATGTCACCAAAGTGGTTTCTCACCACGATTATCCGCTGATTGAAGTTGGCGAATTTACCCTGAATGAAAATCCGGAAAACTATTTTACTGATGTCGAAGAAGCGGCCTTTTCGCCAGCTAACTTTGTTCCGGGGATTGAAGCATCTCCGGATAAGCTGCTGCAAGGACGGCTCTTTGGTTACAAGGATGCGGAGCGCTATCGACTCGGGGCCAATTACGAGCAGTTGCCGGTCAATCGGCCGTTGAACCCGGTGCACAATTATGCGCGTGATGGTTTCATGGCTGCCAAGCAGGATCGGTCGGTTAACTACGAGCCTAATGCACACGGCGGTCCTGAAGAAGACCACAGCGCCCGAATCCATCAAGATGCTGTCAATGGCAACATCGGCAACTATAAGCCTTACGACGAGGATAACTTCTCAGCAGCCGGCCGCCTTTATCGGTTCATGAGTGAAGACGAGCGCACCCGCCTAGTCACCACGATTGTCACCAACCTCAAGCAAGTGACCAGTCTGGAAGTCCGCATCCTGGCCGCGCATAATTTTTACCAAGCCGACCCTGAATACGGCAGTCGCATTGCCGAACAACTCGGGCTGCGGATGGAAGATGTGAAGGCGGGTAAAACAGAAGCTTAAAGCCGGCATTTGTGCAACTAAGCATCAGCAAATGATAGCAAAAGAAAAAGCTGAGATAAAAAGTCACACCTGTTCAGTTTCAACAGGGAGACTTTTCATCTCAGCCTTTTTAGGTTTCGAGATTAGCCGATATGACGATTAAGCATCGTGACTTGCGGCCTGGTTTTGGGCATGTCTGGTTTTTAAGCCGATCGCAATCGCAAGATCACCGATGATCGCCAGGATTAATAAGAACCAAAAGGCGTGTAACGCTCCAACCGCAGTTGTGTGTGCCGTGGTCTTAGGCACTTGCGCCAAGGCAACAATCAAAGATACACACGCGGTTCCCAAGGCACCGGCAAATTGCTGCATGGTATTGAAAATTGCATTGCCATCGGTTGTTTCCGTTTGGGTTAGCTGGGCTTGGCCGCTTGTCATGATGTTCCCCATGGCAAAGCCAGTGCCTAGCATTACCGCTGCATAACCTAACATCAAGATGACCGGCGTTGCGGTTAAGGCGGTGGCCAGTAACAACAGAATACCGACCAGTTGTAAGGCTAAGCCAATAAAAATCGGCTTGCCGGGGCCTAGATTGTCATACAAATTGCCGCTCATCGGTGCCATGCAAGCGCCTAATGCCGCACCGGGTAGCAGTAGCAAGCCTGCCGTAAATGAACTCGTATGGTTGACGAGTTGCAGATAGTTCGGCAAGACAAAGGCAAAGCCGACGTTAATGATCTGAATGATAAGGAAGGTGACAACATGCCAGTCAAATGACCAGTTTTTCAACAAACGCAGATTGATTAAAGGCTCTTTGACATGCAGTGACCGCCATGCATAGCCAACGAGCCCCAAGATGGCAACCACACCGTAAATTGCAGCTTGGCCGGGCGCGTTTTCGATGCGATTAAGGCCTAAAATGGCGCCAGCAAAAAAGATCGCGATCAAGAGCCATGCGATAACGTCTAGATGAACGTGTACGGGCTTGGTGACTTGCGTAATCGAAAACAGCCCGAGAAACAAGGCAATCACCATGACGACTAACAGGAAAATAAAGATGAGATGCCAATTTAGATCCACCAAAACCCCGCCATAAGTCGGCCCGAGTGCTGGCGCAATAGCCGTTACCAACGTGCCAATACCCATCAAAAACCCGATTTTATCCAGCGGTGCCTGTTCCAGAATAATATTGAACATTAGAGGTAAGGCAATCCCGGTGCCGCAGCCTTGAATCAGCCGACCAATCAGTAAAAGCGCAAAATCATTTGCAACACTACAAATGGCTAAGCCGAGGATGAAAAAAGCCGTTGCGGTTAAGAAAAGCTGCATGGTGGTGAAGCGGCGTTTTAAGAATCCGGAAATAGGGACGATGATTGACACGACTAACAAATACCCAGTGGTTAGCCATTGAATCGTGCCTGTATTGACCTGAAATTGTTTCATTAAAGTCGGGAAGGTGACATTCATGGCGGTTTCGATGAGGACACCGCAAAACGCCATGAGGCCAGTGGCGAGAATCGAGAGATACAATTTAGCTGATACTTTTCTTGTCATAAAAACCTCCGTTGTGTATAGTTCTATATAGAACTATATGCTACTATAGCGACTTATTTTTCTGAAAGCAAGTTATTTAAGCAGATGGCTGGTTTTGGACCAGCAGTAATTCAGATAATGGAGGATATAATGACTGATTCGATAGGTATCTTGGTCAAGAAACTGAATAACGATCTGCAACGATATGCAGATCGCGAGGCCAAGCAAATGGGATTGACGCAGGTACAGATGAGCATCATCGATTTTTTGGCACGCAACGATTCGCACCGCAGTCTTTACCAAACCGATGTTGAGCGGGAATTCAATATTCAAAAGTCATCGGCCACGGCACTGTTACAGCTTATGGAACGTAAAGCGCTGATTGTTCGAACGCCATCAAAAGAGGACGCCCGGTATAAAGCGATTCAGCTAACCCCTAAGGCGCAACATGATGCGGCGCATATTCGTGCGTACTTTCAACAGAATGATGCTTTTTTGCGGGAAGCTTTGGGTGAGAATGCGGATGTCGTGATGACGGCGCTAGAGCAACTGAAGAATGTGATGGCGAGAAAATTAGCGGAGGTAAATGGGTAAATGGCCATTTTTACGAGTCTATTCACAACGCTTTTAACTTTTATATGCTCTTAAATGCAAATAATTATTATTCATTCGAGCGTTCAAAGAATTTTTGCGGGTTATCTAATCAAGATTCAAGTCAATCTCAATGCCCATTCTTTTTAACCAACGCTGGTCGGCCTCGCAGTAATTATCAGCGCCAATTGTGTGCAGAAATGTAAGCATATCCACAATATTTCTGTATTCACGAGGATCGTCACGAAGCGAGTACCTCAATGCTGCTTCAACCATTCTGATGCGATACTTAAGAAAAATTGTGTCTGTTGTGGGAGCAAGGCCGCGTAAGTTGCCTAGCAAAACGTTAGCAGAGGATAAGTCACTTTTTTCAATTGCCGATACTGCTGCATAAAACAGACCAGTGGTAAATGGCTCTTGAAAGATATTGGAATTAGTGTATCCAATTTCATGAATAGCTCTAATCAAACAGCGCTTGCTGTCTTTAGGGCTGGCCAAATAAATTGAAGCAGCAAATAGTTGGAATTCGAACAGGAACCAGCGACCATTGCCGAGCAGATATCGAATAACAGGGGAAATCGAATGACCCCAATCCAGATCTTCATGATTGAACATACTTCGATAAGTTTTGAGAACGATGACAATCATTGAACTGACCGTGTCATGCATTGTTTCGAACGCTGTGATTTCTTTTTCAAGCATAAGTACGTCTTCGGTGAGTGCAGCCTCATTCAATCTCCGCCACATGTCAGAAACTGGGGTTGAGTTATCCACAAGAGCGGCGGTTTCAGGCAGTGAGGCGTGTACACGTTCAAACAATTCTCTTGCAAGGCTCAGAGAAATATTCTGGTTGCCTCGTTCAAATCTTGAGATTGTACTCAAACTTGTATTGTCCGCAATGTCTGTCATTCTTAGTCGTCGCCGCTTACGCATAGCCGCGAGTAAAAATCCGAAATTCGAGAATGTATATGTCACGGGGGTTCACCCTTCCAAAATTTCATATATGCAATCAAAGTGTCAAAAAAATTGTTTTTTTAAAGGGGCGTCATATGATTTCTGCATAAACGGGAGGAGGGATAGCTCTAAACAGCTTTATGGTGATGACGTTAGTATATCTGGAGTCTTCAAAAGGGTAGCTCATCATGACTGTGGTTGAAGTGAATTAAAAGCACGACCCCATTTTTGCGGAGCTCTGTTCGTTTTCTTAAATGTACACTTCGATTTTCGAATATGCGAGCAGAAAGGTCGCAAAATGTTAATTTGAAGATACCCAGTATTTGTTGAATTATTGTCACTCAACTTAAATCTTGAGGAGGATATGGTCATGAGGATAAAGTCAGTTATTGTCAGTGCCCTTGCTGCTGCGACTATAGGAGTTTCCGCAGTTCCAGTTCTTGCTTATACAGTTGATGTGCAAGGTGGGACTTGGAACTACGGCGTTGGTTCGACCTACGTTTGGTCGTATTATTCCCATAATAGCAGGACACACAGTGCAGCTGTTAAGGGAGCATACAGCGCATCAAGTGGTTGGATTTCTCCGGGTACAGAGGCGCGCGCGTCTGCTCAAAAGTCATATTTCGGAAACCAAAGTTTCTATAACGTTAAATAGTTCCTGATAATGGTGCATATTTCACATGGAAAAATCGGTTGTCCGGATGATTAAAGACCTATGACCCACAACGTCAATCTTGCGCTGTGGGTTTTTATTCATAGTTAGGGTGGTGGCTTGTATGTTACGAGTTATCAAGAGTTTATTATTTGCAATGACGACAGTGGTGGTGGCACTTTTGTTCTTGGAAACAATCAAGGCATACGACAATAACACAATTCCAAACACAACAAGCGCAATATCTGTAGAGAGTTGGGATGGTAAACGGAGCAAGAATTCTGTTTTTGAATTGCTGAAGAAAAAAGCAACAGAAAAAGATCTTGTTTTGATTAAGGCACGGCTGAATACCATCAATGAACATCAAAACAAAATTGTGTATGACTTTAACCCTAAGAACAAAAGGCAATATTCAATTAAAAAGGGTATGAATGTTGGACTTTTAAATCAACGATCACTTCAGCTTGAAGATGTTAATGGCATGTATTACACCGATGCGAAGGGGAAACAGCTAAAGACCCTTGCAACTGCATTTTCTGATGCCGGTTTACCAGCTCATATCTATAGCCCATCGTTGATTAATGCTTCGGTAGCGGATATGGTTTCGGCCAATTTTTTGTTAGTTGCCATTGGAATCATTAGTATGATGTTCATTATCATGTTATTGGAAAAAATATACCGTTTTAAATCCTATGCCATAATGGAAGTTAATGGCATGACTAAGAGTAGAATCATTAAACATGATTGGTGGGCTGGATTACCTGTATTTGTTAGTTCAGAGGCTGCGGCTGTGATTATTATCTTTGCCGTAGGAGCTTCATCGCTAACGTTTCTTGGTTTAAAATTGTTCGCATTATATATTTTAATTTTGCTGTTGATTTTGGTTTCTGGCTTTTTCGTACTGGATGTTCTGTCTTATGCAACTCTTTGGTTAATAGATATATATACCTCCATCAAAGGATCTAGACAGTCGCGCTCTTTCATGATTTTTGGATACATGATTAAAATCTCGCTAGTAATACTTGTATCCATTAACGGGGTATCCTTATACAACAATTTTTTGAGGTACTCGCAAGATAGCAAGACAATGAATCATTGGATTACTAGACACAGCGGTTATACAGTCCAGTTTGGTCAAATCAATGAAACAAATGACAATCAAATGAATTTTATAAGCAGGAAATCTCACCAGATGATTGATGATGATTCAAATGTGATCATATCTAGGAATTTCCAGGAATTTCATCCAAATGTTAGAGATGATGAACCAATGAGCGGAAATGTTATGTTTGTAAATGGAACTTACTTGAAATATAACCCTATTCTTGCTTATGATGGTACGCAAATTTCATACTCTGCGCCTCAACAAGGGAGACTAATGGTTTTAATTCCGAGTAACCGCGTAGATCAAACAAATAACTTTTTAAAAAAGTTGAATAAGCTAATTGTGTTTCAGCGGAGACTGCCAAATTCTTTTGATGTTCCTAGAGTTACCGAATTTACGGTGGTCAAGACTAAGAATAATCAAAGCTTATTTAATTACACTGTTGGCAAGGCGATTGAAGATTCAGTTTCGAGAAATGCTATTGTTGTGATTATAGACAAAAAAGTATTCTCCGACAATTTTTATTGGGCAACGATGACACAGGGGATGGTTCAATTCTCCGAACTAAAACCATTAAAGAGTGACATTAAAAAACTCGGTCTGGAAAGCAATATTACGGGCATTACCAATGCCAAGACTCGCCTATCTGATTTCAACACATTTATGGTTCGTCAGATATTCATTTTGGTTGCAATCACATCACTTTCTTTACTTCAGCTTTTATTCGCTGTATCTTTTATGAGCGTTACTTTCTTAAAAGATCAACGCCAAAGAATGGCAATCCGAAAGGTGTTTGGATTATCTAATCAATCAATTTTAATGCGATTTATGGTATTAAACGGTTTGCTTGATGCCCTGCTTATAGTTGGAGTGCTAACAGTTAAGAGTGCGATTAATATCTTGCCTTATGGATTCTTCTACCTCATGTTTGAAATTTTGATTATTCTATTCACGGCATCTCGAGCTGAATCAGGCTTGGTGGATACTCTTAATCATGGAAATTAGGTGGCTTTGATATGATTAACGCTAGGAAAATATCCAAAAGTTTTGGGGAAAAAATGATTCTAAATAAAGTTAGTTATCAGTTTGAAAACGGGAAAAGCTATGCGATTATTGGAAAAAGTGGTTCGGGCAAGACGACCTTGTTAAATATACTGGGTGGCCTTGAGGAACCTTCTTCAGGATTGGTGGAGTTGAATGGACTCGCAGTTTCGAAAGCAAATGTGCAAAAGATGTGGCGTGATCACTTAGGCTTTATCTTTCAGAACTTCGGCTTAATAGAGAATGGCACGGTTGAGGCCAATTTGAAAATTGGTTTTGCAAATCGAAGATTAAACAAAAGTGGCTCTAGGTCAGCTATGAAACAAGCTTTGGCTCAAGTAGAATTGGAAAATCTACCTCTTAATCAAAGAGTGTTTACGCTGAGCGGCGGCGAACAGCAACGGATTGCGCTTGCTCGGGCACTTCTTAAAAAGCCAGATGTAATTTTAGCTGATGAACCGACCGGCTCTCTTGACCCAGAAAACACCGATATTGTACTTCGTGTCTTATTCAATAGCTTTGGGCCAGAAGCTACTATCATAATCGCGACTCATTCGCAGGAAGTTTGGCAAAAGTGTGATTACGTCATTCAAATTCTTGATGGAGATTTACAGAACAAGGAGGTAAACAAGCAATGACTCGAGGAAAAAAGATATTAGTAGGCGTTAGTGTACTTGTCATTGTAAGTGTGGTAGCGTTGCTCTCAATCCACAACGAATTGACTGACCGCGTCAATCCTTTTATCAGCGAAGAAACAAGCTATGCCAAAGTTCCCTTGAGGACACGAACTTATCGGAACATTGAAATTTACTCGAAAAATGGGCAAAAACTTTCATACACTTTAAAGTTTGTTCAAGGTTATGATACAACGCGGAAATTTGCATCCATCCAGCACAAAGGCCAATATGTTAAGCGTATCTCATATGTCTCAAAGCCTCCCTTTCTCGAATAACAAACAACATGTCTTAGGTAACTTCTTTATAATCAATAAAACAAGCCCCGCGAGCGAGTGTCTTTTCGGACTTCTCGATCGCGGGACTTGATGTTTTACTCATGGAGGAATTGCGGGCGCTACTTTCTAATTACATCATCCAGATTGATTTTTACTTTAAGAACGTTTGCGTTTTTTACCGGTCAGCGCGAAGCCGAACATGCTTAGGATGAAGGCACCCAGGGCAGCTAAGCCGGTTGCTGGTTTGTCACCGGTTCGCGGCAATGGGGAGGTTGGCGTTTGCGTGGTTGATAGTGGCCGCGTTGTCGTCGGTTGCGGATCGACGGTCAGCGGTTTTGGTCCTTGATCAGGAGTTGGCGTTTTGGCTGTGCCCGGCACGTACTGGGCGTCAATTTTCTTGATGCCGTCAGCAAGCGCGGCATTTAAGGCGTCAGCATCCATAGCTTTTGCTAGGGCTTCCTTAGCCAGAGCTGCTTCGTGATCCACCTTAGCCTTTTGATCGGCTTTTTCAGCATCAGTCAGCAGAGGGTCGTTGTCGATCTGCTGCTTGACTTTAGCCGTTTCTTTGTCAATTTCGGTAGTGGCAGTCAAGCGTTGATCGGCTAGAGATTTACCAGGTTGGTGCTGGGCGTCAATGTTAGCTTTGCCGGTTGCAAATGCCGTGTTGACGCTGTCGGCATCTTGCGCTTGATCGATTGCTTTTTGGCCGTCCAGGAAGGCTTTGTCAACGTTTTCGCTCTGCTGCTGCTTTTCGGCAGTTGTCAGCGTCGGGTCGTCTTGGATCGCTTGCTTAACCTTCGTGGCTTCATCGGCCAGTGACTTCTTCTGTGCAGCCTTTTGATCGTCAAGGGACGTGCCCGGCTGGTGAGCGTTGTCAATGTTCACTTTGCCAGTTTCAAAAGCCTGATTGACTTCATCCGGGGTCGTGGCAGCGTCAATCGCGGCCTGGCCGTCTTTGCGCGCCTTGTCAACGTTTTCGGCTTGTTGTTGCTTTTCGGTTGTCGTCAGGGTTGGGTCATTTTGGATGTCCTGCTTAACTTTGGCCGCTTCTTCATCAAGTGACTTTTTCTGAGCGGCTTTTTGCTCATCGAGCGTTTTACCCGGTTGATGGGCGTTATCGATGTTCACTTTGCCGGTTTCAAACGCTTTGTTGATGTCGTCGGCATTGGTCGCGGCATCAATGGCAGCTTGGCCATCTTTGCGCACCTTGTCAACGTTTTCACTTTGCTGCTGCTTTTCGGCAGTGGTTAAGGTTGGATCGTCCTTGATGTCTTGTTTAACTTTGGCCGCTTCTTCATCGAGTAACTTCTTCTGGGCATCCTTTTGATCATCGACAGCCGTGCCAGGTTTGTGGGCTTGGTCAACGTTATTCTTGGCATCCGTGAATGCCTTGTTGATCTCGTCAGCGTTGGTCCCGGCGTCAATCGCGTCTTTGCCATCCTTGACCGCTTTATCGACCTCGGCAATTTGCTGGTTTTTCTCAGCAGTCGTCAGGGTTGGGTCGCCTTGAATGGCTTGCTTAATCTTGATAGCTTTGTCATCAAGGGCTTTCTTTTGATTATTTTTTTGGTCATCAAGTGTTTGCCCAGGCTGATGGGCTTTTTCGATGTTTGTCTTGCCGTCAGAAAATGCCTGGTTGATGCTGTCGGCATCTTTGGCCGCATCAATCGCGTCTTTAGCATCTTTGAGTGCTTTGTCAACGTTGGCGGTTTGTTGCTGCTTCTCAGCCGTCGTCAAAGTTGGGTCGTCTTGAATGGCTTTTTTGACGTTGGCAGCAATATCATCCAGTGCCTTCTTTTGATTAGCTTTTTGATCATCGACTGCGGTGCCCGGCTGGTGGGCGTTGTCGATGTTGGTTTTGCCGGTGTCGAAGGCTTGATTGATTTCGTCAGCATTCGTGGCATTGGTAATGGCCGCTGTTCCATCTTTCAACGCTTTATCGACATCGGCAGTTTGTTGCTGCTTCTCGGTGGTTGTCAGCGTTGGGTCGTCTTGAATGGCCTTTTTAACGGCGGCAGCTTCGTCTTCGAGAGCCTTCTTTTGGGCAGCTTTTTGATCATCGAGCGTTTTGCCGGGTTGGTGCGCCGCGTCGATCTTGGCTTTACCATCAGAAAATGCCTGGTTGACGCCATCAGCATTTGTTGCGGCGTCAATCGCGTTTTTAGCATCTTGTAACGCTTTGTCAACATTGGCTGTTTGCTGTTGTTTCTCTACCGTTGTCAGTGTTGGGTCATCTTGAATGGCTTTTTTGACTGTGGCGGCTTCGTCTTCGAGAGCCTTCTTTTGGGTCGCTTTTTGATCGTCGAGCGTTTTGCCAGGTTGGTGTGCCGCGTCAATCTTGGCTTACCATCAGAAAATGCCTGATTGACGCCATCCGCGTTTGTTGCGGCGTCAATCGCATCTTCGGCATCCTTTAACGCCTTGTCAACGTTCGCTGTCTGCTGTTGTTTTTCGGCAGTCGTTAGCGTTGGGTCATCCTGAATCGCTTTTTTGACTGCAGCAGCTTCGTCCTCGAGTTTCTTCTTTTGATCAGCCTTTTGGTCGTCAAGCGAGGTGCCAGGCTTGTGGGCGTTGTCGATGTTGGTTTTGCCAGTGGCCGTGGCGGTGTTGATTTCGTCAGCGGTCGTGGCTTTATCAATGGCAGCTTCGGCGTCTTTTAGCGCTTTATCGACGTTATCGGTCTGCTGTTGCTTTTCGGCCGTCGTCAAAGTCGGGTCATTTTGAATGGCCCCTTTGACGGTCTGGGCTTCCTTTTCGAGTGCTTCTTTCTGTGCCTTTTTCTGGTCGTCAATCGAAGTGCCAGGTTGATGGGCATTGTCAATGTTGGTTTTAGCAGCATCAGTAGCCGTGTTGATGTCATCGGCGTTAGCTGCGGCGTCAATGGCTTTCTTACCGGCGTCAAGGGCCTTGTCAACTGCATCTAGTTGCTTGTTCTTTTCATCGGTGGTCAAAGTCGGGTCACCTTGAATCGCGGTTTTGATTTTGGCAGCTTCATTGTCAAGTTCTGTTTTCTTGGCGTCCTTTTGGTCAGCAAGGGGCTTTCCCGGCTGATGGATTTTACTGATGGCGGTGATGGCGGTGTTAGCTGCATTGTTGATATCATCCGCGTTGGTAGCGGCATCGACAGCCTTCTTGCCGGCGTCGGCAGCGTTATCAACGGCGTCAGTTTGCTGCTTCTTTTCAGCCTTCGTTAGGGTTGGGTCGTCTTGAATGGCTTTTTTTGGCAGCAGTTGCGGCATTGTCGATGGCGGTTTTTGGGCTTCTTTTTGGTCGGCGATTGATTTTCCTGGTTGATGGGCCTGATTGATCGTGGTGATCGCCGTATCGGCAGCTTTGTTGACGTCATCCGCATTGGTAGCGGCGTCGATAGCCTTTTTGCCGTCTGTGACCGCCTTATCTACCACGGCCAGTTGTTGTTGCTTTTCAGCCGTTGTTAAAGTTGGGTCGTCTTGAATGGCTTTCTTGGCAATGGCGGCCGCGTTATCAATCGCCGTTTTCTTGGCGGTTTTTTGGTCATCAAGGGGTGTGCCGGTTTGATAGACCTTATCAATGGCAGTAATGCCGTCATCTCCGGCTGCAATGATGCCGTCAGCGGTGGTTGCGGCGTTGACGGCGTCTAAACCGTCTGTCAGTGCTTTATCAACGTTAGCGGTTTGTTGGGTCTTTTCCGCTGTTGTCAACGTGACATCATCCTGAATCTTTTTCTTAACCGCAGTGGCTTCATTGGTCAGCCGTTGCCTCTGCGCGTTTTTCTGATCCTCGAGCGGTTTTCCGACTTTATGCGCATTGTCGATGTTTGCTTGGCTAACGGTCGCTGCCTGGTTGATCGCATCAGCTGTGGCGGCAGTGTCAATGGCAGCATTGCCATCGGTGAGTGCCTGATCCGCATTAGTGATTTGCGTTTTCTTCTCGACGGCCGTCAATGTTGGATCCAGATTAATATCATTGACAACCTGATCGTGCTTATCTTTTAACGCCTGCTTTTGGGTGGCGCGTTGGTCAGCCAAGGACGGACCCGATTGGTGGGCATTTCTAATATTGGCTAAACCAGTATCCGCAGCGGCGTTGATCGTGTCAGCTGTTGTGGCATTGTCGATGGCGGATTTGGCATCGGTTAAGGCTTTATCAACGGCGTCTGACTGTGTTTTCTTTTCGGCTGAGGTTAGGGTGGCGTCGTCTTGAATGGCTTTTTTTACTGTCGCTGCCTCGGTATCTAATGCTGCCTTTTTAGCAGCTCGTTGGGCATCAAGCGTGGCACCGGGCTGATGGGCGGCATCAATCGAAGTTTTTCCATTCGAAAATGCTGAGTCTACATGATCTGCATCGGTCGCAGCATCGACTGCTAAATTAGCTTTAGTTAGTGCTGTATCAGCATTAGTGATTTGCTGAGTCTTTTCCGCGGAGGTCAAAGTTGGATCTTTGTTGATGTCAGCTACGATTTTGTCGTGCTCAGCCTGCAATTTTGTCTTTCTGTCCGCTTTTCGATCTGCTAGCGGTTGACCCGGCGTGTGTACCTTGATAATTTCGGGCTTATTGTTATCGAATGCCGTAATCGCATCAGGTGTTGTGGCCGCGGTGTCGATCGCATCTTGTCCTGTTTTGAGAGCAACATCAATTTTGTCTGTTTGAATCTTACGATCGCCAGTTGTTAACGTTGGATCAGCGTTAACTGCTGCTTTTTGAGTGTTTGCTTCAGTGAGCAATCTATTTTTAAGATCGGCTTGAACTGCTTTTAGTCCTGGGGTGTATGTGAACTTTAGAAAATCGAACAAATGCTGGTTAGTGACGCCACCAGTTGAGCCAGTGAGAAACATGGCTAATTGTTCGTTTTTAATATACGGGCCTGCATCGAAAGTAATTCCCACGGTGCCATACTTCACGGTCATCTGTTTAGTTTGGCCATCATAGGTGATCACCAGGTCTACATGTTGTCCATTTGGCGCGGGGATGTTGTTGTAGAACACTCCTTTTGCACCTTTGACTCCCACGACCTGTGTTGGATTGTCACCTGGACCCGTATGAACCACTCGCATTTGAGGGTAGTCACCTGGGTCCAAATCTGCTGCAGCATATTCGTCGCCACCGCCGTTGTAATATTCGTCGAATTTAACCCCAAACGCTCTCGGCAATCCGCCAATACCGAACGCATTACCTGGTTGACCGATATCACCAGGATTGGCATCGGCAAAGCCAAAAGCAACGCCATCGCCACCGCTAGCGTTTTTGCCAAGATAAAGCCGACCCGTAAGCGTGAAACTTTGCGTCATATCGATTTTTGTTTTTAAGGCAACGTTTCCCGCTTGTCCTTGGGCATCAGCGGTAAGCTGAACCTGATAACCTTGTTGCCCGGCTGGATAGGGAATTGCTGGCTGTTTGCCCGGTGTTGTAGGTCCGCCCAATTTGAAATAATTTAAGAAGTCATTATGGTCAACCGTGGCAGTGACGTCAGTCAGGCTGGCATCCGCATAGACCGGTACGGCCTCAAAAATCTGTGGAATGGTGATAACCCCAACCGTTCCGAGCGACACTGAAATGAGGGCGGCAACCCAAAACTTGCCGCTCTTGTAGCTTTTATAGTGTACTTTTCTTTCCATTTTTCTTCTCCTTGTTTAAAGCGAGGGACAATGTTCATCTATTCACTTTCTAACAAGAAGAGTATCATGCCTAGATTGCATAATTAAAGTTACCACCCAGAAAATGTGAAAAAAGACCTGTCCGTTCTTGCTAAAATGGTGTTTGCATAACATACCATCTAGAGAGAAGGACAGGTCCCATGGCCATTATAACCTTAATTGAACGATCTCAGATAGAACTGATGCAACACCACACGATTCAATACATCGCCGCGACCTTAGGCCGCTCTCGTATTTCTATTAGGCATGAGCTTCACCGTTGCCCTGAAGGTGATTACTGCGCCATTATAGCTCAGGATCATGCCGATACTTGTCGGCATCGTTGTGGTCGGCACTCGATTTTAACGCCTAAGTTGAAGCGGATGGTAACTGAGAAGCTAAACCTGGGTTGGTCCCCTGAAATGGTCGGTTATGCCGTTCACTGTGCGCCACACACGATTTACCACTGGATTTATCAAAGACAAGTCGATTTTCAGCCAAGCCAACTCTTTGATCACGGTAAACGTCATAAAAGAAGACAAGACCTTCGGTCGCGCTATAACCAAGCAGTAGGCACCTCAATTGAGATTCGCAGTGAGTCAGCTAATCGGCGAACCGAAAAAGGACATTTAGAGATGGATACAGTTCGCGGTGGTCGCGGGTCAAAGGCTGCTGTTTTGACCATTGTCGATCGGGTGACACGTTTAATGGCGACAACTAAGCTTGAAAACTTATCACAAAATGCTGTTCTCAAGGGATTTGCAAGACTGATGGTGGACTTTCCGGGTCCGGTTCGATCAGTGACGGTTGATCACGGTAAAGAGTTTTCCTGCGATCAGGCGCTTACAAAGCGCTATCGGATACCGGTTTACTTTTGCCACGCCTATCACCCGAATGAACGGGGCACAAATGAACGGTTCAATCGAGAACTTCGCTACTATTTCCCGAAGGGAACACACTTTGATCAGGTTTCAGAGACCGATATTCAACAAGCCACAGCGCTTATCAATAACAAACCTAGAAAATGTCTCCGTTGGCAAACCCCAGTTCAAGCAGTGAGCAAGCCTCTTTCTAGGTGGTAACTTTATTATTGCAATCTAGGCATGTTTAGTTCTTTTGGGTAAAGTAATTTGCATCATAAACGATCTAAAATAGTACTATACAGAAACGAATTGGTATCTTCGGTTAATCAAAGGTACAATTGTTAATAATACAGCAGCCTAATTATTTCAAAAACTCATCATATTATTAGTTAACTATAAAAACAAGAGCGTTCATTGTTAGAAAGCTTGACATTGACACATAAAAACGATTCTACGAATTTTGGCTAATCGTGCAAAATGCGTAGAATCGTTTTTATAAATTTGATGATTTTCGGCTAATATTCGAGAATTTAAGCTTTACCGATAATCCCAAAAGCACCTAAAACAATGCCGAGAATCAACACCAGAACAATGAGGCGTGTTGAATTCATCTTTTTCTTGCCAAGCAGCCAGTAACTTAACGCAACCAACGCCACCGGAACCAGCGACGGCATGATTTGATTAAGAACGGGTTGCGCCTTCAAAACGACTTTGCCGGTTTTGAAAACAAACGGTACGTTGGCAGAGACGACAGTGGGGATTAAGGCCCCGACAACGGTAACACCAAGAAGGATCACGGCATCTGCTATGAATAGGATGAATATTGCAAACAAACAAGCCCTCAATCGCGAACTGTTGCCAGTTCCGATTGAGGGCTTGTTTGGGTGAAGATACCGACCTATACGATTACAATAGTTTGACCTCACATACGTTTGCGCTTTTTGCCGGAGGTTGTCAGGCCAGCAATGCCTAAGATTAGCGCACCTAAAACCGCTAACCCATGGGCCTTGTTGTCACCAGTCTGTGGTAAAGAAGCGACTTGGTTTGCTCGTTTGGCGAGGTTAATGACTTTTGGTGTTTCCTGGACAGGGAGCTGCTCAGGTTTCGGAATAGTAGGCGTATTGCGGGTGACAATCTCGGTTTCATGGCGCTCGGTGCTTTTTGTGATGTCCGTTTCCTGGTCTGGCTGTTCGCGAATTGTTTGGGATTCTTCTGTATCCTTTTGTACCCCTGCTAACAACGGATCGTATTCGAGTTGCTCCTGTTCATCCTCGGTTTCAATATCAGCTATTTCTATAAGTTCGCGTTGTTTATCAGCTAAGACCTTGTCTGATGGCTGCTGATTAGTGAGCGTGATTTTGGCAGAATCTTGGGACTCGCGGACCAAAACCATATCACCTGTGATCCGTTCAGTGACTTGATCGTGTTCGGACTGTGTTACCTTTTCTTCAGCAGCTTTTTGGGGAGTTGAGGACGCAATTGGCTGATGCGGCTGATCCGGTGTCGCTTCGCTGACTGCTAGTGCTTTGTTGGTGGCATCGGCTGTCGGTGTTACGTCGATAGCGACTTCAGCTTGTTGGACGGTTTGATCAACAGTACTAGGCTGTTCTGACTTCTCTATGACCATTTGCGTAGTGTTATCGTCAACGACCTGATTGTCTGTGGCAATCGTTGCCACATCAGGCGCCGGTTGTTGGATCGCTTTTTGCTCAGCGATCGATGTGCCGGCTTGGTGGACATTGTTAATGGCGATGATGCCGTTAGTGGCTGCAATTTTGATCGTGTCGGCGGAGGAGGCCTTGTCGATCGCATTTGCAGCAAGTGTCGCTGCCTCGCCAACAGCCGCAATTTGTTGCGTTTTATCTGCAGCCGTGAGCGTTGGATCGCTTTGAATGGTTTGTTCAGCGTTATTCGCGGCATTTGCTACTGCTTGCTTTTGGTGCGTCTTTTGGATTTCCAACGACTGGCCAACTCGGTGCACACTGTTAATGCCAATTTTACCGATCGCAAACGCGGCGTTGATGGCGTCGGCTTTCATTGCCGCATTGACGGCCACTACGGCTATTTGATTAACCTTATGAACGTCGTCGGCTTGTGCTTTTTTCTCCTTTGCGGTTAAGGTGACGTCGGTTTGAATGGTCTGAACGGCTTTAGCAGTCACAGCGTTTAGCTCTCGCTTACGTTGTACTTTTTGATCGGTAATAGAGAGGCCGGCTTGATAGGCGTTGGTGCAGTTGGTCATACCTGCAGTAGTTGCTGTGTGCACGGCATCAGCTGTAGCAGCAGTGGTGAGAATGGCCTGGATGGTGTGATCAATATTGTCAACGGCCGCGGTTTGTTGCCGCTTGTCCGCTATCGTTAACGTGGGGGCGTTTTTGATGCTTCGCTTGGTGCGGTCCACTTTTGAAACCAGCAATCGCTTCATGGCCGTTTTCTGATCGGCGAGCGGGGTACCAGTCTGGTAACTATTGGTGATCGCAACCTTGCCGGCATCAAACGCGGCGTTGATGGTATCTGCCGATGTGGCCATATCGATGTTGGCAAGAGCAGTTGCTTCTGCTTTGGTGATAGCCATGAGTTGCTGTTGTTTCTCCGGTGTGGTTAGCGTTGGATCAGCTTGGATAGTCTTTTTGACTTTAGCAAATACGGAGCTAATGGCCTTCTTTTGAGCGGTTTTTTGGTCGGCAAGGGATGGCCCGTTTTGATGGGCGTTGGCTGCGGCAGTTGTTCCGGTTGCAGCGGCAGCGTTGATTGCATCAGCGGTAGTCGCTGCCTTGATAGCGGTCTGAGTTGTTTTTTCAATCTGGTTGACTGCAGTTATTTGCTGGCGTTTTTCCGCAGCTGTGAGGGTTGCGTCCACCTGAATGGCTTGTTTGACAGTTTTAGCTTTATCAGCGACTGCCTGGATCTGGGTGATTTGCTGCTGAACAATCGCGGTGGCGACTTGATAATTATTGTTGATGGCGATGCGGCCGGCAGCGGTTGCTGCATTGATCGCATCGGCAGTTTTAGCCGCCATGATGGCGGTTTGCGCCGTTTTCTGAGCATTGGTGACTGCGGTGGCTTGCTGCTGTTTTTCGGCAGTTGTCAAAGTAGGATCTGCTTGAATGGGCTGCGCAGTTTTGGCGGCTGCCTGAGCCAGCGCTTGAATTTGCGCGGCTTGTTGATCGGCGATGGCGGTGCCAGGTTGATGAGTCTTGGCGATGGCCATTTTGCCAGCAGCAAATGCGGTATTGATGTCATCAGCAGTTTTGGCCGCCTCAACGGTCGTTTTGGCCGTTTCTCCGGCTTTGGCAGCGGCATTGGCTTGCTGGCTTTTCTCGGTCGCCGTTAAGGTTGGGTCGCTTTGAATGGTTTGGGTAACTTTAAGAACCTCACTGGCTAGTGAGTGCTTGCGGGTGGTTTTCTGGTCAGCGATAGGTTTGCCGGCTTGATGCGCTTGGTGAATGGCTGTCTTGCCAGTGTTAAACGCGGCGTTAATGTCGTCAGCGGTTTTGGCAGCATCAATGGCGACTTGGGCAGTTTTATTGGCCGTGGTAACTGCAGCGAATTGCCGGTTCTTTTCAGCAGCCGTTAGTGTGGCATCATGCTGAATGGCTTGATGGGTGGTGGCGGCTTCATGGTCAAGCGCTTGTTTCCGAGTAGTCTGTTGCGCTGCGATAGGACTGCCGGGTTGATGAACGTTGGCGACGGTGACTTGGCCTGCGACGAGCGCTGCCTTGATATCATCAGCGGATTTCGCCGTGTCAATGGCTGCGACCGTTGTTTGTGCTGCCTTGGTCGCGGCATCGACTTGTCGTTGTTTTTGGGCAGTCGTTAATGTGGCGTCGCCTTGGATCGCTTGGATGATTTTAGCGGTTACGTTATCTAACGCCTGCTTTTGCGCTGTTTTCTGATCAGCCATAGCTTTGCCCGGGTGATACGTCTTTTTAATGGCGGCTTGGCCAGCGTTGAACGCGGCACTGATTGCGTCAGCTGTTTTGGCAGTATCGAGCGTTGTTGCCGCCGTTTGACCTGCGTTATCAGCTGCGGCGGCTTGCTGCTGCTTTTCGGCAGTAGTCAAGGACGCGTCGTGCTGAATAGCTTGCTTGATCTTGGCGAGTTCCTGATTCAGTGCCTGCTTTTTGGCTGCTTGCTGAGCGGCAATTGCGGCGCCGGGTTGGTGAGCAGTGGCCAGGTTGGCTTTGCCAGCGTCAAACGCGGCGTTGATGGTGTCGGCTGACTTGGCATTGTTAATGGCATTTGCAGCTGCCGTTTTGGCTGCCTCTGCATGATCGCTTTGCTGCTGCTTGTCGGTAGTGGTTAAGGTTGGGTCGGCTTGAATATTTTGCTGAATCTTAGCGAGCTCATTGGCCAGTGCCTGTTTTTGGGCATCTTTTTGATCAGCTAAAGGTGTGCCGAGTTGGTGGACTTTTCCAATATCGACTTTACCGGCATCAAACGCCGCATTGATAGCATCCGCGGTCTTAGCGTTATCGATTGCATCGCTAACCGTTTTGAAGGTACGGGCAACCTTATCGAGCTGGTGTTGCTTTTCAGCGGACGTCAAAGTCACGTCACCTTGGATGGTTTGCTCGGCTTGGGTGACGGCGTTGTTAAGCTGTTTCTTTTTGTTGCCTTTTTGGGTATTCAAAGGAAGGCCGACTTGATACGCTGCTGCGATGTTGGTTTTGCCAGTCGCGGTCGCGGCGTTGATCTGGTCGGCGGTGGAAGCAGCATCGATATTGTTCAGCCCGGTCGTCAAGGCTTTGGCGACTGCGTCAAGTTGGGTAGATTTTTCGGCAGTGGTCAAAGTAGGCGTATCTTTGATGGCTTGTTCAACTTGCTTGGATTGCGCAGTGAGCTGGGCCTTTTGCGCCGCCTTCTGATCATCGATTGCCATTCCGGATTGATGGGCTTTGTCGATGTTGTCTTGACTGACGGTGGCGGCTTGCTGAATCGCATCAGCGGTCACCGCCGCATCAATGGCTTGTTTACCAGTTAAAAGAGCCTGATCAACAAGCGCAGTCTGAGTTTTCTTTTCCGTGGCCGGCAATGTTGGGTAATGGATGATGCGATCGATCACGGCAGCTTGTTTGGCTTGTACGGCCTGTTTTTGGCGGGCTTGCTGAGCGGCAATGGCAGCTCCGGATTGGTGGGCGTTGGTGATGTTGGCCTGACCCGCCGCTGCAGCTGTGTTGATGGCGTCAGCGCTAGTTGCTGCGTCAATGTTGGCTTCGCCAGTAGCTAGGGCAGCGTCGAGGCTAGTAAGTTGTTGTTGCTTTTGCGCCGTTGTCAAGGTCGGATCACCTTGAAGGCTTTGTTTGGTCTTATCGGCTGCATCGGCCTACACTTTCTTTTGCGCGACTTTTTGATCAGCCAGCGGTGTGCCTGATTGATGAGTTGAAGTGATCTTTTTGAGCCCGTTATCAGCCGCTTGGTTAATGGCATCTGCATCGGCAGCAGCATCAATTGCTGCTTTGGCATCCGTTAGCATCTGATCAGCTTGGCTTATTTGCCGCTTCATTTCTTTGTTCGTTAACGTGAGATCTTTGTTGATAACATCAGTGATTTCAGCGTGTTTGGAAGTCAACGCCTGCTTCTGCGCAGCTTTTTGATCGGCGATGGCGATGCCGAGTTGGTGCGCGTTGCTGATAGACGTTTTGCCAGCGGCCACGGCCTTGTTGATGGCATCAGCTGTTTTCGCTGTATCAACCGCAGTTTCACTATCAGCCAAGGCGGTGTCAACGTTGGCGACTTGCTGGGCCTTTTGCGTGGTTGTCAACGTTGGATCGTCTTGAATGGCTTGCTTAATATTGGCGGCATCATTTGCCAAGGCCTTTTTTTGCGCGGCTTTTTGGTCGGTTAACGGAACGCCGGGTTGATATGCGGCGGCAATTTTTTTGAGGCCGTCTGCGGTTGCTTGGTTGATTGCGTCTGCACTCGCCGCGGCATCAACGATTGTACTGGCATCGGTCAATGCTTGATCGGCGATACCGATTTGGTGATTCGTTTCAGTCATGGTTAGTGAGAGGTCCTTGTTGCTGACCTCGGCGATTCGATCGCGTTCAGCTTTAAGTGCTTGTTTCTGCGCAACTTTTTGGTCAGCTAATGGCGTTCCCGGGTGATAAGTCGCAGCAATTGCTTTTAAACCATCTTCGGTAGCTTGGTTGATGGTATCTGCATCGGCAGCCGTATCGATAGCCGCCGTGGCATCAGAAAAAGCCTGATCAGCTTGGCTAATCTGGTGCTTCTGGGCCTCACTTGTCAGTGTCAGATCCTGATTAATGACATCAGTGATTTTATCGTGCTTGGCTTGCAACGCCTTTTTCTGCGCTGCTTTTTGATCGGCAACGGCGACCCCGGATTGCGGGATCTTGTTGATCTTGTCTTTGGCGGCTGCCGCAGCTTTGTTGATCTTGTCGGCATTGCCAACAGCGTCAATGCTCGCTTCGCCATCTGTCAAAGCGGTATCAACGCTCGCAAGTTGCGTTTGCTTTTCTGCGGTTGTCAAAGTCGGATCGGCTTGAATCGTTTGCTTAGCGTTGGCGGCTTCGGTTGCCAGCATTTTTTTCTGTGCGGCTCTTTGATCAGCTAACGGGATGCCGGGTTGGTAGGCGGCCGTGATTTTTTGTAGGCCATCATCGGCTGCTTGCACGATGCCATCCGCATCAGTGGCAGCATCAATGGCCGTTTCGGCAGCTGCTAACGCCTGATCGGCCGTATCCGTTTGGTGAGTGGTTTCAGCCATCGTTAACGTCAAATCTTTAAAACTGATGTCCGCAATCTTATCGCGCTCGGTTTTCAATGCTTGTTTCTGAGCGGCCTTTTGATCGGCGAGGTCGGTTCCGCGTTGATGAACATTTAAAATGGCAGACGCACTAGTTGCTTCAGCTTTGTTGATTTTGTCAGCAGTAATGGCTGTATCAATGGCAGCTTCGCCATCTTTTAACACTGTATCAACGCTAGCAAGTTGGATCTTCTTTTCAGCAGTTGTCAAAGTTCGATCACTTTGAATGAATTGCTTAGCTTTGTCAGCTGTATTTGCCAAGGCTTGCTTTTTCGCAACTTTTTGGTCAGCTAAGGGAACTCCGGGTTGATAGGCAGCGGCGATTTGCTTCAAACCACTTGCGGCCGCTTTGTTGATCGCATCTGCGCTTGCTGCTGCATCAACGGCCGCACTGGCATTGGCTAGCGCCTGATCGGCAATGCTGGTTTGTTGCTTCGTTTCAGCAAGCGTTAGCGCATAATCCCTATAACTCACGTCCGCAATTCGGTCGCGTTCGGCTTTCAATGCCTTTTTCTGTGCCGCTTTTTGGTCAGCTAAAGAAGCTCCCGGTTGATAAGCGTCGGTAATCTTTTGTAGCCCGTCTGCTGCCGCTTGATTGACGATATCTGCCTCGGCTGCTGCATCAATGGCTGCATTAGCCCCTGATAGTGCCTTGTCGGCTTGGGCAATTTGATCGTTCGTTTCTTGCATTGTTAGTGTCAGATCTTTGGTGCTAGTGTCGGCAATTTCATCACGCTTGGTTTTCAATGCTTGCTTCTTTGCGGCTTTTTGGTCAGCTAAGGGAACTCCGGGTTGATGCACTTGATTGACGCTGATTTTACCAGCTGCAAGAACCTTGTTGATTTTATCAGCAGTATTGGCTGCATCAATGGCGGTTTCCCCATCTGTCACGGCATTGTCAACGAGGCCGAATTGCTTTTTCCTCTGTGCAGTTGTCAAAGTCGGGTCTTTTTGAATGGTTTGCTTAGCACTGGTTGCTGCATTGGCGAGTGCGTTCTTTTGGGCGGCTTTTTGGTCAGCTAAAGGCACGCCTGGTTGGTAGGCCGCAGCAATCTTTTTCAAGCCGTTTTCGGCAGCCTGACTAATGCCGTTTGCATCACTGGCCGCATCAACCGCCGCCGTTGCATCTGCCAAGGCCTGATCAGCAGCGAGCGTTTGTTGCTTCGTTTCAGCCATCGTTAAGGCATAATCTTTATAACTCACATCGGCAATCTGATCGCGTTTTGCTTTTAACGCCTGCTTTTGTGTCGCCTTTTGATCGGCCAGTGGCGGACCGGATTTGTGAATGTCGTCAATTTTGGCTTTTGCTGTATCGAAAGCCGCAATGGCATCACCGGTTTTAGTTGCTTGGTCAATCGCGGATTTTCCGTTCTGAAGCGCCTGATCAATCGCATCGCACAATTGCTTGCGTTGCGCATTCGTCAATGTGGGATCTTGATTAATAGCGTTTTTAGGTGCGGTGATCGTGGGGGTCAGATTGTTTTTCAAGTTTTCTTTCACCGTGTCTAATCCCGGGGTAAAGCTAAACGATTCAAAGTCGAACGCATGTTGATTCATTTTGCCGCCGGTTGACCCGGAGATGAACATTGACAGTTGATCGTTTTTGATATAGGGTGCCGCATTGAATTTGATCGTTGCACCGCTTCCGGTGACGGTCATGATCCGGTTGTCACCATCGTAATTGACGATCAACTCGGAGTACTGGCCGTTTGCGCCCTGAATTTTAGCGTGACTCACGCCTTCGCCACCGTCAACGCCAGCTACTTGGTTACCTTTTGCGTCGTCAGTGTAGATAACGTTCATTTGGTTGGCGCGATAAACATCTGGCAAAGCTCCCTCTGTCCGAACGCCGTTATAATACACATCGAATTTAACCCCAAAAGCGTTTTTTAGCCCGCCTAAGCCAAAAGCATTTCCGGCATCACCAAGCACACCGGGTTTCGTATCGGCGAATCGAAAAGCCACCCCATCAGCACCGTCTGGGTCATCGCCCAGATACAACCGGCCCTTGAGTGTGAAACTCTGGCTCATATCGATCTTGGTGTTTAAGGCAACACTCCCTGTTCGATCGGGTAAGTTAGGCGTGAGTTGCACTTGCGTCTTTGAATCTTTGGGATAAAAAGAGGCTGAACCGCTGAGTTTAAAATACTGGGAAAACTCATTAGGTCCAACCTTAATTGAAACATCTGTTATTGAAGTTGCGTAAACGGGAACGGCTTCGCAAAGCTGTGGAACGGCTAAGCTGCCGATGATGCCAAACGAGACTGAGATCAGTGCGGTTATCCAGAACTTACCGCTTTTGTAGCGTTTGTAATGTACTTTCGAGTCCAATTTTGTTTCTCCTGAATGGTATTAGGTCTGACACATTTTTGCGTTACAACCTGATTTAGCAACTAGCATAGCATATATTACCAATTGAACAAGACAATTTTTGCAATTGGTTGAGACTTGTTGGTTAACAAACTTATGTTATTTAAAAATAGCTGCATGTCTGGTATAAAAAGTAGCTCGACTGAATTTTTAGTATGTTGAATGTTCAGTCTTTAAAAACAACAGAACGTGATCAACGCGCCTGCTTCCGCTTCCGCACCACATAACTATCTAGTAAAATCCGACTCATCACTTGCAATGGCAAACGCGAAGCCACTTCATATTTGTCGAAATAGGCGGCCTTTGATTTATAGCCCACAAATAATTCATCAGCATATTGGACAATGGGCGCTTCGGCGTTGGTCGTCAAAATGATTTGCGGGATGTCGCGTGCTGCCAGCGTTTTGGCGGCGGCGACGAGTTCAGGCGTTTCACCGTTCAAAGTAATCGTGAGGGCGACTGCTTTTGGACTGATCTGTCCGGCAATGGTTTGAATAATGTTGGGATCACTGAAAAATTCGGCATACTTGCCAAGCAGCTGAAGTTTTAGCGTGATCTCAGAAGCGATCGATTCTGACAAGCCGCGGGCGAGTACCAGGACGATCTCGGCTTTGGCGAGCAATTGCACCGAATCTTCAATGACGGAAACTTTTAAGTTGTCGAGGGTGTTATGAACCTCAATTTGATTTTGCATGATCACTTTTTTAATCTGATCATCGACCTGATCAAGAATCCCAAAAGGTTCAGCATCCCCAATGCGTTTCAACAAGTTATGCCGAAATTCGGTGTAGCCGTTGAAGCCTTTTTTCTTCATGGTTCGGACAATGGTGGCAGGCGACACGTTGGCAGCGGCGCTTAACTGTGTGATCGAGGCGTTGACGACTGTCTGCTGGTGGTTTTCGATGTAATCCCAAAGATATGCTTCTGTTGGACTAAGTGTGGCCATAAACAACCTCCTGAAAAACATTTTCGATCCGGTACCAAAATCGCTGAAAGCAGAAAACTCTTTTCGCATGAAAGCGGTTAACATAGAAATAAGCAAAAACGAATGACATGAAGGAGCGGTTAATTTGATTTATACGCTGACGTTAAATCCGGCAATTGATCTTTTTATTAAAACTCAGACAATGGCCCCCAATACGGTGAATCGGACAGATAGCTATGATATTCAGGCGAATGGGAAAGGCGTCAATGTCAGCTGTATCTTGAAGCGGCGCGGAGTAGATAATGTCGCGCTTGGCGTGGGCGGTGGCTTTACACTGGATTATATTGCCGACTTTTTGACGCAGCAGGGCATTCGCAATCATTTTTATAAAGATGCCGGGTTTACCCGGATTAATGTGTTTACGCGGGTCGTGAGTGACAACACGGAATACAAACTGGTCAATCCCGGCCCCGAAATTAGCCCAGCAACATTAAAACAATTATATCAACAACTGACCACGCTGGGTGCTGAAGATTGGCTCTGCGTCTCGGGTAGTTTTGCGCAGGGCATTGAGCCGAGTTTTTTGTTGAAGCTGGGCGCCTTGAGTCAGGAGCGAGGTTTTCAGTTGATCATCGATAGTGCTTATCCTGAAGCCGTCGAAGCCTTGGCGTATCGGCCACTGTTAGTGAAGCCAAATGATGCGGAGTTGATGAGCTGGTTTGATCAATCCGGCGCGGCTGATCTGGCGACCATGGTGGCTTTAGGGCATCGGGCACTGGACGCCGGGGCGCAGAATGTTCTGGTTTCACTGGGCGCTGAGGGAGCGTTGTTCATGAATCATGAAGTTACGCTGGTTGGCAACGCCCCTAAAATTGACGTGCTCAACACGGCAGGCGCAGGTGACACCATGCTCGGCACCTTTTTAGCCGGGTTGTATCAAAAGCAAGATTTGGCCGCCACATTGAAATTAGCGATTGCGGCCGGCAGTGACACGGCCCGGCGCGCATGGATCACGGATTTTACCCGGACAGATGAATTACTGACGCAAATTGAGATCAAGCAATTGGAGGGTTAGATAATGGCAAAATATGATTTGATTGCGGCAACCGGCTGTGCGACCGGCATCGCGCATACTTATATGGCGCAAGAAGCGTTGGAACAGGCCGCCAAAAAGATGGGCCTAACGATCAAAGTGGAAACGCACGGCCAGACCGGTGTGGATGACCCATTGACGCAGGCTGAGATCTCAGGGGCCAAAGGGGTTGTCATCGCTTCGGACATTGATGTGGACGCCGATCGGTTTGCCGGTAAGCCGCTGGTCAATGTTCCGGTGGCAGCGGGTATCCGCGAGCCGGACAAACTCATCAAGGAAGCTTTAAGTGACAGTACGCCGGTTTATATGCCAAAAGGCGGGACAGCCAAGGCTAGTGCCGATGAAAACGTTGAAACCAGCACTGCCGGCATTGGCAACAAGATTTATACCAGTTTAATGAACGGGGTTTCGCACATGCTGCCGCTAGTGGTTGCCGGCGGGGTGTTGATCGCTGTTTCATTTTTCTGGGGGATTTACTCGGCTGACCCGAAGAATGCCGAATACAACCAATTCGCGGCCATGCTCAATGCGGTCGGCAGTGCAGCGATGGGCTTGATGGTGCCGGTCTTAGCAGCATACATCGGTGAAGCCGTGGCGAAGCGATCCGGCTTAATTGTGGGCATGGCAGTCGGGATGATCGCTTACAACGGCGGCAACGGGTCCGGATTCCTAGGCGCAATTGTCGGTGGCTACATGGCCGGACTGGTTATTCTAATGTTACAAAAAGCGTTTGCCTTTATGCCTGACAAGGAATTTCGTGGCTTAAAAGCGATTTTCCTTTATCCGGTATTAGGGGTTTTCATTGCCGGTTCGATTATGTATCTGATCAACACGCCCATGAAGGCGATGAATCTCGGCTTGATGGCGTGGTTAAAAGGACTTGAAAGGTCCAGCCCGATTATTTTAGGCGTTGTGGTTGGCGTCATGTGTGCTGCCGACTTTGGTGGTCCGATTAACAAAGCTGCGTATCTGACAGGTACCGCATTACTCGCACAAGGTAATTACTTTTTCATGGCCGGTGTGTCAGCCGCCTGCATTGCGCCGCCACTGGCGACCACGATTTCGGTTTTGCTGAATCCTAAAGCTTACAATCGTGACGAGCGCAGTGCCGGTTACGTCAATGCTTTGCTAGGGTCGACACATATTACCGAAGGCGCGATCCCGTTCGCAGCCAAAAATCCACTGATGAACATTCCTGCCTTTATGGTTGGCTCAGCGATTGCGGCAGTGCTGACATACATGTCGCGCATTCAAGTGCCGGCACCCCATGGTGGGTTCATCGTTTTGCCACTGGTGAACAAACCGTTTCTCTGGGTCGCATGGATTTTGGTTGGTGCGGCTGCATCAGGCGTTCTTTTAGCCATGATTGCCGGGCGCTCTGCTAGAAAACGCGGCGTGAAAACCGGCGTGGTTGAAGCGGCTGTGGCAGCGGAAGGAGCTGCAGACGATGCGACCGCGGCACCAGTGAAGGTTGACCCGGTGCGCAACCAGCCGGCACCGGTCGATGATCAGGCCAACGAAACCTTTGACCCGAGTGACATTTTGAGTAAGGAAAACATCGAAGTTGATGTGCCTGCTAAAACGCGTGACGATGTCTTACACTACTTGGCGGACATGGCGGTTAAAAATGGCCTTGCCACGGATGCCGATGCGATTTTTAAAAAGTATGTTGCCCGCGAAGAAGAAGGTTCGACAGGCATGGAAAAAGGTATCGCCATTCCGCATGCACAGGATGCCACGATTAAGCAATCAGCAATGCTGGTGTTGCATTTGGCACAGCCGGTTGATTGGAAGACGTTTGATGGTAAACCGGTGACAGCTGTGATTTCGTTTTTGATTCCGGAACATGACAGCGGTGGTCATTTGAAGTATTTGTCGAATACGGCAAAGTTGCTGACGCATGAGGATTTTGTCAAGGCGTTTCAGGCGGCACGGACGCCGGATGCTTTGTATGCGTTGTTTAAACGCTAGGGTATGTTTGTAGGCGTGAGAAGTCTCCCGGTGTGGGGGCTTTTTTTGCGTTAGAGGATGTTCTATTTGAGGCAAATGTGAGGGGAGGGCTTTCGTGTTCTATAACGCGTTCGCCAGCCTTGGCTGAAGATCGTTCTATTGGAGGCAAAGAGCCAATTTATTTCCGCTTTCTATAACGCGTTCGCTGGCGCAGAAGCCTACATGTAAGGACCTCGAAACCAAATGGCCAAAACCCAGCCATTTGGTTTCGAGGCCACTTACACTCCGGCTTCTAACCGCGCCAGCTCACGCTCACACCAAAAAAGCAGACCGCTGGGTGGGCGGCCTGCTGGGGGTGTCTGATCGTTTGGGGGACGATCGACGATTTCTACTTTGGAGGAGTAAAAATGAAAAAGTTGGGTTGGGGTTTTAGGAATGAGTGGGTAGCTCATTTCTATGTTTCTTATACTACAGACAGGGTGTGAATGAAATGTGAAGGCAAATGCAATATTCTATTATATCTTTGTGGTGATTGTGTTCACATTTGAATTCACCGCTTGCGTCGCCGAGGTTGGTTAGTTTGGCGGAGGGTTAATTAACGAAACAAACGTTCTTTATGCAAATCCGAACATTTCGTGTTAAACTTTTTTCAGCAGTACAAGTCGCCTTAGGGGCCAAGGTAAGTGGGGTGGTAACATGAAGAAGCAACATATCGTTGTACGGGTTCGCCGTCCGGATGGGTTGGTTTTGGACTTCCGGTTACCCAAAGATGTTACGCATGCAATTAAGGTAAGTCCGCAAACTGACTGGTTTGAGCGGCTGCGCGGTGGACTGATTGTCGCACCAATGGCGCCATACGTCGGTAAAGGGCATACCGCATTTTTCATCGGCCGGATTGAACGGGTTTATTATTCGGGAAGGCAGTTAAAACGCTTTACGCGAAGCCAGTTTCTGTTGCCAGATGTCTGGCGCGAGCAGGATTTACTTGAGAGCTTCACATTCTTGCGGCATGATCATGCATGGTTGAATCGTTTGTACATTAAAGACGATCTGCGCTATTGGTATCACGATGCGAATTCGCGCATTTTGACCAAAATCCGTGATTGGCATTGTAAAGTGGTTTATCGGCGTTTTCAAAGCGGCCGGCAAGGATTGATTCCTAATTTCTGATCGGAGCCGCAAAAATAGTAATAGGTAACAGACTATTAAAAAGCAGGTCAAGGCGCGGCCTGCTTTTTAGATACCTAATTTATAAAAAATACTGACCTGTTAGAATCGCCAGGAGAACGAGTAATCCCGGTAAAAGATTGGAGATTCGAATCTTGGTGATGTCCATGAGGTTCAAACCAATTCCTAGAATCATCAAACCGCCAATTGCGCCGATTTCGCGCAAGGACGTCGCCAACAAGGTTTTGGGGATGAACTGGACTAAGAAACTGGCTAACAGCGTGATCGTACCTTGATACAAGACCACGGGGATAGCGGAAAACATAACGCCGATGCCAAGTGAAGCGGTCATCATGATGGCCATGAAACCGTCCATGACCGCTTTTGTGTAAAGTGTTGCGTTATCACCGGACACGCCGGCCTGAATCGCACCGAGAATACTCATGGCACCGATGACGGCGATTAAAGTAGCAGTGACGAAACCTTCTGCAAAGTGACTGTTGCCTTTTGCAAAGCGCTCCTGCAACTTGAGACCAAGATGATTCATGCCGTCTTCAATATGCAGCCACTCACCCAGCAGGCCACCAAGAAACAGGCTAATGATGATGACAATGAAGCTCTTGGTCTGCAACGCCATCTGAATGCCTAGCGCAAACGTGCCAAGTCCCAGACTTTTGGTAATCGTGTCCTTGGCGTTGTCGCTAATATTGTGCAAAACCAGCCCAAGCAGACCGCCGCCGATAATGGTTAAGCCGTTGACAAAGGAACCCATGAACATCATTATTTTTCTCCACCTTGTGTGTATGATTGCCATCACTGACCGAACCATCATAGCATGTTTTCAACAGAGCGCGAACTGGCGCGTTCAGAAACCGGAGTGTAAGTGGCCTTGGGCGTGATGGCGGTTTTTGCCATTGCGCCCAAGGTCCTTACACGCAGGTTTCTGCGCCGGTGAGCGCGTTTCCGAGACGCAGCAGAGAACTCGTGGCCGCTAAACTCAAATGGCCAGGCTTTGGCCATTTGTGTCTTGAGGCCCTTACACGCAGACTCCTGCCCCAGCAAACGCTTTTCAGCCCATCAATAACAGCAGATTTTTCCCAATCGCCCGGTTGCTTCAGGTAAAATAGAAGGGAAACCAATTTGGCACGCAGAAAAATCCGTTTTGTTGAACGAAAAGCTTGCAAAAAACAAACGCATGTTCGATAATGTAACTAGTGTATTTTAAGCGTTATAGACGCGTAATTAAGGAGACAAGTATGGCGAAGAAAACGACCACAAAGAATGCAAATACAAAATCTGATACCACAGATCGCGAAACCGAATTAGAAAAGGCGCTGCAGAAAATCAAGAAGGCGTTTGGTGAAGGCGCCGTGATGAAAATGGGTGATCGGCCGGAACTGAAGGTTGATGTTGTTTCGACCGGCATTCTTTCACTGGACCTGGCGCTTGGTGTCGGCGGGTTGCCACGCGGCCGGATTGTGGAAATCTATGGTCCTGAAAGTACCGGGAAAACCACGATTGCACTGCAGACGATCGCAGAGTTGCAAAAGTCCGGCGGCAAGGCAGCTTATATTGATGCCGAAAACGCGATGGATCCAAAGTATGCGGCTGAATTGGGGGTTAACATTGACGACCTTCTGTTATCCCAGCCAAACTCGGGCGAACAGGGATTGGAAATTGCCGAAATGCTGATCGAATCTGCCGCCGTGGAAATTGTCGTGATTGATTCAGTTGCCGCTTTGGTTCCCAAGGCTGAAATCGAAGGCGCCATTGGTGACAGTCATGTCGGCTTACAAGCGCGGTTAATGTCGCAAGCACTGCGTAAAATGGCCGGGTCGATTAACAATACCAATACATTGGTCATCTTTATCAATCAGTTGCGGGAAAAAGTCGGCGTGATGTTTGGCAATCCGGAAGTCACACCGGGTGGACGCGCTTTGAAGTTCTATGCCTCGGTTCGTATTGAGGTTAAAAAAGGCCAGCAAGTCAAAGATGGCAAAGATGTGATCGGTTTTGCCAGCAAGCTGAAGGTTACCAAAAACAAGGTGGCACCACCATTTAAGACGGTTGAAACCACGATGTCATTTGGCCATGGGATTGAGCACAACACCGACATGATCAACTTAGTGACGGAAAAAGACAGTAAGTTTGATGTCATCACCAAGTCAGGATCCTGGTATAACTACGGCAAAGAGCGTTTAGGCCAAGGACTTGTGAACGCCTCCCATTATCTGGATGAACATCCGGAAATTTCTAAGGAAATCGAAGCCAAAATCCGTGAACAGGCCGCACCTAAGAAGCCTGAAGAAACGGACGACGACAAGAAGGATGCTAAAAAAGACGTCAAGTCAACTGACGAAGCCAAGACTGAAAAGCCAGCTGAGGCCGATGAAAAGCAGGATGACAAGAAAGATGATCCATCAAGCTTTGGCGTTGATCGGTTAGTTTAAGCATCACGTTGATTATTTTCGAAAAGTTATCGGTCCACAACAAAAGGCTCGCTGCCAAAACGCAGCGAGCCTTTTTTGGGGTGATGATCGGATGGGGGCCAATCATCTTTTTCTTTGGAGGAGAAAAATGAAAATTAGGTTGGGGTTTAGGAATGAGTGGGTGGCTCATTTCTATGGTGCCAATACTACTGGCAAAGTATGACGAAAATGTGATGGTTACTTTGTCATTTTGTAAAGTTTACCGCCTAAGCAACACGATTCGTCAGGGAACTAAGCCCGCTCGGCAACCAAAGTAGGCTGGTGCAATGCCATTTTCAAAGCATCGCCTAATGCCTTGATACCGGTGTCAATTTGATCTAAGGTCGGGCCGGTGAAGTTGAGCCGGGCGCCGTTGACTTGCGCGGAGGTCGCATATAGATTGGCCGATGGCACATAGGAGATGTTGTTTTCCGGCAATAGATGCTGCTTCATGAAGGCACCCATGTCAAAACCAGCCGGCATGGTGAGCCATAGGAAGAAGCCACCGTCAGGATTGTTGAAGTGGGCTTCAGCCGGCATGTAGCGGGTCATGGCGGCGACCATCGCATCCTTCTTCTCCCGGTAGCGATCCTGAATCTGCTTGATGTGCGCATCCAGATCGTTTTCTTCCATGTAATCATTGATGCCGTGCATGGTCAGGTTGCTGGATTCCAGGTCGCTGCCGCCTTTTAATGCGATCAGCTCTTTCAAAAGTTCCGGTGCAGCAACTAACCAGCCCATTCGCAAGCTAGGTGAGAGGATCTTGCTGAAGCTGCCGAGATAGATGACGCGGCCTTCTGTATCCATTGATTTGATGGTAGGCAGTGGCTTGCCATCATAGCGAAGATCACGGTAAGGATTGTCTTCGAGGATCATTACGTCGTATTGATTGGCAAGGCGAATCATGGCCTTCCGCTTGGCAAGCGACATCACGATGCCGGTTGGATTTTGAAAATCCGGTACCGTGTAGATGAACTTGACGGAACGGCTCATCAAGACTCGTTGCAAAGCGTTGATGTCAATGCCATCGTCCTGCATCGGCACTTCGTAATAAGTTGGCTGATAAGCATTAAACGCAGCCAAGGCGCCTAAGTAGGTTGGCGCTTCAACCACCAGACCGTCGCCAGGATCAAGCATTAACCGCGCGACCAGATCGATGCCTTGCTGGGCACCTTGCGTCATCATGATATCGGCAGCACGTGTCCGCATACCGGTGGCTCGCAGCCGCGCCGCAATCTTTTCCTGTAATGGCAGGTAGCCTTGAGTGCTGGCGTATTGCAGCAATTCGGTATCGCCGCTGGTAAAACTGTGCTTAAAAGCGCGGTTGAGCTGCTGAGTCGGGAACAGGCTGCGATCCGGATAACCGCCGGCAAAGGAAATCACATTCGGGCCGGAAGCCGCGAACAGATCCTCTAAGCCTGATTTACCGGTTTTTTGTGTACGTTTTGCGAATTTCATGATGAAAATCCCCCTTTGGTATCGATGCAAGAAGCGGCGCGATACCTTCGTCGCGCTGGTTCAAAAATCCGATCAACGCTTTCTTATTGACACTAGTGTAAAACGGCTCGTATGATTGAGTAAAGCTCAACTATTTCAGGTTAAGTTGAATATTGTTCATGCTAAAAAGAACGAACACGCTTGGCGATTGATGTGACGGGATTTGTCTTGCTGAAGTGACAAGCGCTGTCACTTCAGCTTCGCGGTGAAAGGGAAGAAAAAATATCACGGGTAATTTTTCGTATGAGGTTTTTAGCAAGGTCGTTGAACGCGGCACACTGGCGCAAGCGGCGGCGGAATTAAATGTCACACCGAGTGCGGTCAGCCACAGCATCAGCCAACTGGAAAGCGAGCTAGGCTTTCCGCTGCTGATTCGCAATCGCACCGGCGTGACCCTAACCGAAGACGGTGCGCAGGTGTTGCCGATTATTCAAAGTATTCAAAATCTTGAGGAGCAACTGTCACAGGTTGCCGATAACATCAATGGCGTCAATACCGGGCGCATTCGCATCGGCGCGTTTTCGTCGGTGTCCACGAATTGGCTGCCCACGATTATTCAGCGGTTTAAAAAGCGGTATCCGCACATTGAAATCAGCGTGGTTCAAGGGACCTTCAATCGCATTGTGGATGCCGTTCGATTGGGGACGGCTGATCTGGGATTTTCATCACTGCCGGTTGGCCCGGGGGTGGTCGTGGAGCCGTTGTTGAAAGATCCGATTTACTGTATCACGCCGAAAAGCTTCAAACCCAAGAATGGTAAAACAGTGACGCAGGCGGATGTCGAAAAGCGGAACTTTATTCTTCAACAAATCGACTACGACCGCGATACCAAGCGCGCTTTGGACCGTTATCATGTGTCGACAAACACCATCAACTACTCAATTGATGACCAAAGTATTTTATCAATGGTTGAGTCGGGCTTGGGGCTTGGCATTTTACCCAAACTGGCCTTGCAGAAGTTGGTGGGGGATGTTAATGTTTATCCGTTTTCTGAACCATTTTCCCGGACGTTATGTTTGGTGATTAATCCGACCATTAAAAAATCACCTTCTGTCCAAAAGATGCAGCAGGTGATTAACGGATTCTTAGCGGAGACCTATGGAGAAGCTTTTTTAGGCCATCAAGGGTAAAATAGTCAGGAGCGATCATCGAGCCGATCCATGGTTTGGTTTAATGCCTCATCAACGCGATTGTTGTTATGATTGGTCGCATGGCCCTTCACTTTATGAAATGTCACGTGATCGAAGCGATTGATTTGATGCAGCAGTGCCTGCCATAGCTCCGCGTTTTTAACCGGCTTGCCGTGATTGCGCCAGCCGTTTTGCTGCCACTTGACCCACCAGCGCTGTTGCATGGTGTTGATCACGTATGCGGAATCGGAGTAAACGTCGACCGGAATATCGGTGCGCTTGATCGCTTTTAATCCTTGAATCACCGCCATAATTTCCATATAATTATTGGTTCGGCCGTAATCGCCTTCAGAGAGCATTTTCTCATGCTTCCCATAGATCAGTAACGCCGCCCACGCGCTTTTATCGGTGGGACGGACTGAGCCACCTGCGTGATTGCCGGTGTTGCGATTGCCGCCGTCTGTATAAAGTACAATTGATTCAGCCATCTTGTCCTCGCTTTCTAACTACCTATTGTAGGGGAACGGGTTGCAGATGGCTATCCTTGATCATTTTCGAAAAAAGATTGAAAAGAGGCTGCTGCATGAATCGTTATCTTATCGCACTGGATTTGGATGGTACGACCTTGAACGCTGATGGCCAGTTGAGCGCTGGCACGATCGCTGTTTTGCAGGCGGCGCAGGCAGCAGGTCATTTGGTGGTCATTGCCACTGGCCGCCCGGATGCGATTTCCGAACAATTTTATGATGCTTTGAAGCTGCAAAGGCCGATGATCAATTTTAACGGTGCCTTGATTCACATGCCGCACCGCCACTGGCAGTATGAAAAGGAAGTCACAATTCCGATTCCGGTTGCCTTGTCTTTGCGCCAGTTGAAGCAAGAGTTTGCGTTTAAGGTCATGGTGGCAGAAGGCAAGCGCTTGTTGGTGGCGGATCGGCCATACGCCAACATCCCGTTTTTACCGGATCGCCTGCATCCTGATGCGTTGTTGGATGAGCAGGGGTTGCGGCAGGCGCCGATTTCGGTCACCATGTTTATGGAAGCCAAGATCTTTAAACCGGTTGCCGCGCAGGTTGCGGCGTTGTATCCGCATCTGGCGGCCAAGACCTGGGGCGCCTGGAGCGGGGAGTACACGGCATTGGAAGTCACCAGCCGCAATACGAGTAAATCCCGGGCATTGGCTTATGTGGCGGGATGTTACGGCATTGATCAGTCGCATATCATTGCGTTTGGCGACGATATGAATGATTTGGATATGCTGCAATTTGCTGGTCATGGGGTGGCCATGAAAAATGCGCGCCCAGCCATTCTTGCAGCGGCGGACGCGCATACGCCAAGTGATAACGAACACGATGGCGTTGCGGATTATTTAGCGGATTACCTGAAACTGGCTTAGGGACAAGTCAGCAAGAGAAATGGAATTAGGGGATTATTATCATGACAACGCTTTATCTTGTCCGTCACGGGCAAACCGAATTTAATGTTCAAAAACGGGTTCAGGGAATGGTTGATTCTGCCTTAACCGCCAAAGGCATTGCGGATGCCAAAGCATTGGGATTAGGGTTTAAGACAGCAGGCATTCGATTTGATGCGGCATTTGCGAGTGATTTGACCCGCGCAATCGACACGGCGCATTTTATTTTAAGCGGGCTAGATGAACCGTTGCCGGTCACAACGCTGATGGGCTTACGTGAAGAAAATTATGGCAAGTTTGAAGGGCAGCTGGCGAATGATTTTTCATTAGCGACCATGGGTGTTGCCAATTTTCACAAAGCCTTGGCCAATCGCGAAATCACTTTGGCGCAAACGGCTGATGCGGCGTTTGCGGCTAATATGGATCAGCATCCGAATACTGCCGAGACGAATCGCATGGTTCAGGAACGGCTCAATCGGACTTTGCGCGCAATTGCCGTGGAAGCCGAGACAAAAGATTGGCAGCGCGTTTTGGTGGTGACCCACGGAACCGCTGCGTTGATGTGGTTGAATTACATCCACTACAACATTGATGGACGGGAAATGCTCGACAATGCCAGTGTGACCAAATTATCGTGGACTAATGAGCGTTTTCGGGTCACCGATTTTAATGACTTAGGCTTCCTGCATCAGGGGCAGAAAGTGGCTGGGGAAGCCAGCGCTTAATGCAGTTTAATCTGGTCTTGCCAGAAAATGCCGTCAATGGCGATTAGGCATAGTGCCGCGCCGGCCAAAGCATAGGTGCCGATATAGTGGGTGAGGATGCTGGTGATACCAGCGCCAGCCGCAAAACTCAGGATAATGGTACCGATCACAGCTGCGGATTCGCGGCTTTTTTGCTGGCCGCGAATGAAGCCATCATAGAGATTCTGAGCAGCTGTCCGGAGATTGCCGGTCATCATTAATGAAGTAAACGGGCCCCCGCGTAACCGGCGGAACTCCTGAAGTTGGGCGGCAGCAATGAGCGAGACCATGGCGCTGGCGACTAAGTCAGGCAGCCAGCGACCCAGCAGACTGACAAGCAAAATTAACCCAATTTCGTACTGAACGATCCAGCGTTGTTCACTCAAGGGATGTTGACGTTTATCGGCTTGCAGTTGAATGGCCCGTGCCGCCATCGTGCCGAACATGAAGGCCAGAATCGGTACGATATAACGAATCGCCGTATACCATTGTGCCTGACTAAGATGCACACCTAATAGGATAACATTCCCGGTTTGCAAGCCAGCGAAGACTTCACCGTGCAGCAAGTAGGTAAACGCATCAAAGCTACCAGCAGCGCCGGTAAGCAACGTGCCGATTAATAGACTTTCGTGGATGGGCTGATCTTTGATTTGCATATGGATTGCCGCCTTTTAATGATAATGTGTGAACCGCGCCACTTATTGTACCCAAATTCGCCATCTTGACAACGAAAATGCCTTGGCAGTCAAGATAGCTACAAGTCGTTTAAACACCTAAGTTAAGTTTTAGCTACTAAAAACCCCGGATAGCCTAGTTTGCGGGCTGCCGGGGGTAGTTTGTTCTATTGGGATGCGACTAAGTAAACAATAACAACCGGCATGGCCACAGCGTTAGTAAGTCATGCTTGGCTGATCGTTATCGGATGATTATTTTTTCTGATCCTCGGCTGATTCTGGGGGGAATGCCAAGACAGTGCCGCCGCCAAGGTTTTTGGTCATGGCGTGGAAATTTGTTACAATCTTAAAATTCAGCTCTGAAGCATTCTGTCGGTCTTGTTCTGCATAGTCAGTAATGGTGAGCAATGCAGAGTTTTCGTAAACTTTCTCGATTTTCCCGGTAAAAGGCGCTTCCATGTCTTCCTTAACCTGACAAACCACAGCGTCCCCGAGATGTAATTTTTCTTTTTCCATAATGCCTCCAGCCTTTCAAAAATTCCCAACATAAGTGGCATATTATAACATTCGTTCTCCAATATCAAGGTACTAAAGGCGGAAAGTTTCAAAATCCTAAAAATATTTCTTTATTTTTTGAAAACGGCGACGTTGCCGGCAGAGGGCTTTTCAAAAACGGCCTAAAAGTGGTTATAATGGAATAAAATAGAAAGGACGAATTTAGTCATGGCAGCTAGCAACACAACGATCGATCAATTGAATGAAGCGGCACAACAGACCGCACGGGAAACTTTTGCAAAATTTTACCTTAACCGGTTCTTTGGAGCGGGGTTAGACGTTTTCTCCCAGCTTGATAAGCAAGGAGATTTGGCCGATATTAACCATTATCTCCTCGACAACCGTACTTTAACGCGGGAGGAATTGACGAGCGGCTTGTTGACGCATCGGTCAGGTAATCTGCTGGATCTTCTGAAGCAGGTTAAGGTTAAGTACAATGCACAAGGCGCTCCGGAAACACCATGGCAAGAATGGTATGCTGCGCAGATTGATAAGCTGCCGCAGGGACTTTAAGCAGCGATTGCGATAAGCGTTTGGTTTAAGCGGTTATCGGAAACGTATTTGAAATGATTGTATTGATGAGTGTTAAAGAGAATCGGTCATAGAAACTTGTGATGTTTCTATGGCCGATTTCATATAAGGGTTTGTTCACTATAACGCGTTCACCGGCGCAGGAGCCTGCGTGTAAGGACCTTGGTCGCAATGGTCAAAGCCCGACCATCACGCCCAAGGCCGCTTACACTTCGACTCCTAAGCGCGCCGGTTCACGCTCACTCAAAAGAAAGGATCGATTATGGCCAAATACTTAATCGTAAGTGATATTGACGGGACGTTAACGGCCAATCATCATGATGTCACAGCAAACACAGCTCAGGCATTGGGAAATGCGGTGGCGGCGGGCGCAGCTTTTTATGTTGCGACCGGGCGCATGCATGCGCTGGCGGAAGTTGTCGCCAAACAGTTTCAGCCGGATGCCAGCATTATCGCTTCTAATGGCGCTGTGTATGATTTTTCCGGTGAGCGGGTGCATCACACACTTGGTGAAGACGCATTGACGGCAGTTGAAGAAGTCAGTGCCGATTTGAATCTTAACGCCTTGTACTTTAGCGATGATACCGTTTATTTCACCGGAACACTGCCACCTGCCATCGAAGCAGCCGCCCGCAAGTTTGCGCCTAAATCGGTTGAAATTAAGGTGGTCGGTGTGCCATCGATAAAGGAACTGTTGAACCACGCCGCGGTGATTACGAATGGCATTATTTTTGGCCCCAATGATACGAAAGCTTTGGATGCCGGAAAAACGGCCTTGGAGGCGCGTGATGTTTTGCATGTCTCGGCTTCTGAGCATACTAACTTGGAATTAATTCCCAAGCATGTCGACAAAGCCAATGCTGTGCGCGAACTACAGGAAAAGACCGGCATTGGGCCGGACCACACGATTGCTTTTGGCGACGGCCTTAATGATTTAGGAATGTTGCAGGCCGCTGGTGTGAGTGTGGCCATGGGCAATGCCGTGCCCGAAGTCAAGCGTGTTGCCCGATATGTGACTGATACCAATGTCGATGACGGCGTGGCGCACTTTTTGACGGATTTTTTTGAAAAATAAATTTTTATGGAGAAAACAGGGTTTCCAGTTGCTTGTTTGTTGAACGTTTGCCACGATAGAGATGGTAAATGTTGTAACGTTTTTATTTTGTAACTGTCTGCCATTAGCGCGTTCGCCGGCGCAGAAGTCGGCTTACGCTCACTATAACGCGTTCGCCAGCCCAGAAACCTGCGTGTAAGGACCTTGGTCGCAATGGTCAAAGCCCGACCATCACGCCCAAGGCCACTTACACTCCGGTTTCTAACCGGGCTGGCTCACGCTCACTGACAACTAAGGGGGCTTTGTTCATGTATCATGCAGCAACAGATCGTTATGCGAAGATGCCGGTTCGTCATGCCGGTAAGACAGGGTTGATGTTGCCGGCAATTTCTTTAGGATTGTGGCAGCATTATGGTAATCTGGATCCGTTTAATTCGCGGCGTTCGGTGATTCTGGATGCGTTTGATCATGGTGTTTTTCATTTTGATGTGGCCAATCATTATGGTAACGGCGATGTTGATCCGGGATACGGTTCGAGCGAAACGCTGTTGGGACAGATTCTGGCAACTGATTTGAAGGATTATCGTGATGAATTGGTGATTAGCACGAAGGTCGGCTATGAAATCCACCCAGGCCCATATGGCATCGGCACTTCACGCAAAGCCGTCATTCAAGGACTGAATGATTCCCTCAAACGGTTGCGTCTGGATTATGTCGACATTTATTATGCACATCGTTTTGATGACACGGTGGCGTTGGAAGAGACCGTCAATGCGCTTGATCAAACCGTACGGGATGGCAAGGCTTTGTATATCGGCATTTCCAATTATGATACGGAGCAGACCAAAGAGGCCATTGCGATGTTTAAAGACCTGCATACCCCGTTTGTCTTGAACCAGTTCAGTTACAACATGTTCAATCGCGAGGCAGAAACTTCCGGCCTGACAGATGCCCTTAAGGCGAATGGCGCCGGGTTGATTGCGTATGGCCCATTGTCAGAAGGGTTGTTGTCCGATCGGTATCTGAATGGCATTCCGGATAGCTTCCAGATCCATCGCACCAACAAAGGCACTTTTGCAAAAGGTAAGGATGCCGTGGTTAAGAAGCTCAATGACTTGAACAAAATTGCCCAAGGACGTGGCCAGACATTGTCCCAGATGGCGTTGGCATGGCTTTTGCGTGATCCGGTCGTCACCAGCGTTATCATCGGCACGACATCGGTTGAGCATTTGGAAGATAACCTCAAAGCGACGGAGCATCTGACATTCACGGCCGAAGAGGTTCAGCAAATTGATGATATTTTGAACGCATAAGGCGCAATCGTTTCGCGCTGGATATAAAAAAACGGCTCTAGAGATGATCTCCGGAGCCGTTTTTGTTTGTTCTCATTTAACCTGAAAAGCCGCCAGATGTGCCGCTAAGTATTTGGCGGTTTCGCCGTGGCCTTGACGGGCGATGGCTTGTGGCGTGCCGGCTGCCATGACTTGGCCGCCTTCAGCGCCGCCTTTTGGTCCTAAGTCCAAGACGTAATCGGCGTTGGCAATAACATCTAGGTCGTGTTCAATGGCAATGACGGTTGCGCCGGTTTTTAAAAGGCGCTGGAAAACTGCCACTAATGTTTGAACATCAAGGGGATGCAGCCCAACGGAAGGTTCATCGAAGACGAATAGCGTGTCTTTTTGGGAACGGCCCATGTGTGCAACCAGCTTGAGTCGTTGGGCCTCACCACCGGATAGCGTTGGTGTGCTTTCGCCTAAATGCAGATAGCCAAGTCCCATGTCGTGGAGTGTTTGCAAGGTATGGGCAATTGCCGATTCGTCCTTGAAAACGTTGAGTGCGGTATCCACGTCGAGATCCAGCAGGTCGGCAATGCTGCGGTCGTGCCATTTGATTTTCAACACTTCGGGATTATAGCGACGACCATGACAGGTAGGGCAAGTTTGTTGCATATCCGGCAAATACTGAATGTCCAGATTGATCACACCGGTACCGCCACAAGTCGGGCAAGCACCTGCCTTGACGTTATAGGAGAAGTGACTGCTGGTATAATGCTTGGCTTTGGCGTCTGGCAAAGCGGCGAACAGATGGCGCAGGTGATCGAGAATGTCAGTATAAGTGGCAACAGTTGAACGCACATTTTTGCCAACCGGCGTCGCGTCAATGGCGACCACATGCCGAATGCCGCCGCTTTTGAGATCGCGGACAAAAGTCGGGCCCGGCTGATCTTTCGTTGCTGACAATGCCGGGACTAACGCGTCGAAAATGAGTGTCGACTTGCCAGCGCCGGAGAAGCCAGATACAACAGAGAAGCAATTAATCGGGAAGGCGACATGCAAGTTGTGCAGGTTGAAGCGATCCGTCACAGTCAGCTGCAATTGCTTGGCCTTGCCAACTGCTTCGGCACCAGCTTGCGGGCGGACGATGAGCTTGGTTTTGCCGGTTAAAAATGGGGCAATTAACGAATGCGGATTGCGGCTAACGGTGGCGGGATCTCCCTGATCGAGAATGCGGCCCCCATCAACACCGGCACCCGGGCCGATTTCGACAATTTGATCGGCGGCGTTGATGATCGCCGTGTTGTGATCCACGACCACCAGCGAGTTGCCTTGATCAACCAAGCCGTGCATCACTTCCAATAAACCGGCAACATTGGCGGCATGCAATCCGATAGAAGGTTCGTCGAGGACGTACAGGACGCCGGTTGTTTCGGTGCGTAGCGTTCGACTGAGCTGGATGCGCTGCAATTCACCGGTGGACAACGATGCAGCAGCCCGGCTTAAGGTCAGGTAGCTCAAGCCCAAATCCATGATCGGCTTAAGCAACTGCGTCAATTCTTTAATGATGTCGTGCGCCAATGCCTGCATATTTTCCGGCAGCCACTGGTAGATTTTCGGGATAAAAGCGGAAAGCTGCGTCAGGGTCATGTCGCTGACTTGCGCGATATTTTGATCAACCAAAAGTTGTGACAACAGTTTCGGCGCAAACCGGCTGCCATGACAAGTCGGGCAAACGCCGAACTCATAGAACCGATTCAGACGCTGGATCGCGCGTTCATTCTTGGTGGTGGCTAAAGAGTCTTCGACCGCATTGAAGGCATTTTCGTATTGTGCGTGGTCCATGTGGAAAACTCTGCCGGTTTTGCTGGGGATGTTGATGGCGTATTTTTTTCGTTGACCATGCCAAACCTGTTCCTGTTGGTCTTTGGGCAGATCCTGGAAAGGGGTATCGATGTCAATGCCGATTGCCTGGGCTACGTAAGGCATGAAGTTGCGTCCGGGCAGCCGCCATGAGGCAACGGCGCCTTGGCGAATGGTTAGCGTTTGGTCGGGGATGAGTCGATTGGCCGCCAGCGTCCGCGCTTGACCCGTGCCGCCACAGGTTGGGCATGCGCCAGTCGAATTGAAGGCAAAATCCTCTGCCGCAAAGGCCATAAAGTGAACCCCGCAAGTCGGACAGGTGATCATGCCCATCCCGCTTTCGCCGTCATTTGGCAGATCCATGGCCTTGGCAATATCAAGTGTCGGCGGAACGCGGTGACCATTTGGACAAACCGGTGAGCCGAGACGAGAAAACATCAGGCGGATCACATTTAAGGCTTCCGTGGCGGTGCCAACGGTTGAGCGAATGCCAGGCACAACCGGCCGCTGTCTGAGGGCGATCGCACTGGGAATATGCTTGACCGAATCAGCCGCCGCCGGACTCGTCTGCCCTAACCGTCGGCGCGTATAAGTCGACAAGGCACTCATATACCGCCGCATGCCTTCCGCGTACAAAACGCCCATCGCCAGCGAACTTTTACCGGAGCCTGAACGACCGGTAATCGCCACGAGTTTGTTTAAGGGGATATCCACGTTAAGGTGTTTCAAATTATTGACATAAGCACCGCGAACACTGATATGATCTGGAATTGCCATCGAATCGAACTCCTTTGCCGGAATTAGTAAACTGTTTAATGTTGAGTGATATGTCACTATGGGTTTATTGTAACGCAGTTGAGAAAATACGAAAAAGGCCTCACGCAAGCACTGCGTAAGGCGGATTGCCGAACATGACCGATTGGCTTATTCTTCGACTGCGACGCCGGTGGCCTGGCTGAGCAGTTTGATGAGTTTAAGGTATTTCTTTTCACCCAATTCGTTGTACAGGCGCTCGAGATTTCCCATGTATTCGGGCCCCAGATCCTCGACAGCGGCTTGTCCCGCTTCGCTGAGGACGAGTTTGAAGCTGCGGTAGTCGTCCGGGTCAGGCTGCTTGTCAAGCAACTCGCGGTCAAGCAACGGCCCGCTGGCTTTGGTGATGGCAGCTTTGGTGACATGCATCTCTTTGGCAAGACTCGTCGGCGTTTTTGGTGTCAGATCCGTGGCCATCCAGAATAGCAGATTTTGCTGATTCAACGGGATGTCCGAAGATGACACCGGTGAGAAAAGTCGATGGAATTGGTTAACCGATTGACTCGCCGACAAACAATGCTTTTTCATTTTAAAGTTCCCCCTTTTACATAACCTCTTTATACTTTAAGTATGAACTCTCGAGGTTAAGCCATGCAACAAATAGGGTAGCTTATCGGTTAATTAGTTCAGGTAATCACATTTGAAAGATTGGAAGGTACGTTACATGATTGATTGGCAGGCGTTGACAGCCTATGCGCGCTCCGTTTCCACACAGGATCACAGTGGTCACGGATTCGACCATATTGAGCGGGTGATCGCGATGGCAAAGCGGATAGTCGCCGAAACTCCAAGCGTTGATTCGGCCGTCGTTGTCGCGGCAGCAACGATGCATGACACTTATGACGACAAACTGGTTAACGATGTCGCCGCGGCAAAATCAGCGGCGCGTCATGCTCTATCTGCGGCCGGTTTGACGGACGAACAGATTGAAGCGGTTATTGAAATTATTGACCACATGTCCTTTAAAGCCAATTTAGGTAAGCACCAGCCTTTGTCCCTGGAAGGTCAGCTGGTACAGGACGCGGACCGATTAGATGCTATTGGGGCAATCGGCATCGGCCGCGCCTTTATGTACGGTGGCGCACATGGTGGTCGCATGTATGATCCGGAACTGGCACCGCGAACTGACTTAACGCCAAGCAATTATCGAGACAAGGATAGTACGGTTATCGATCATTTTTATGAAAAGTTGCTGAAGCTAAAAGATCAATTGAATACCCCAGCTGCCAAGCAACTTGCTGAGCATCGGCAGCGGGTGATGGAAGATTTTTTGGCGGAATTTAAGGCTGAGTGGCGTGGCGAGCGATGAGCAAAGAGGTAGTCACATCAATGGTAATCGAACTTTATTACTGGCGAATGGCAAAGAACTGACCAAAATAATTGCGGTAGTTAAGTTGGCGAGGTAAGCTAACTGCGGTCCAAGGTGCATTGCTGGGCAACTTTCATTTCATCTTATATAACATAGACATAAAGTTTGAGAGTGAAGACATCGTAAGCACAGCTAAATCATCTGGACTTGATTTTTCGATTTTAAAACGGCCGACTCTCAATACTCGTTGGAAGTACGAGAAAAGACACAGACAACTTTATTTCAACTTATTGTGGGCCGACCTTTTGTATCGATTTGATCAGCCGTTCCCGGCCTTAGATCAAAGGTCGTTACTCTCTAGCGTAAAACTGTCAAGAAATCGAATAAGCTAATATTTGTGTGCTCGTTCAACAATAATAGCCGAAGAGGTGGTTACTGGATACGTTAATCTGCTAACTGATAAGAAGATCCCCCATAAAAAGGAGATGCGTCTGATGCTGAAATCTGAAAAAAACGTGATAACAACTATGATTCTTGCCCTATCACTGTTACAAGTAGCGATGTTTGCTGTTGCGTACAGAATAAATGATCCGAAAGAGTTTGCTTCAATGATACATCAGGTTGCAACTAATAACACAATGCGATTGGATATCACAATCCTAGTCTTGTTCATCTTTATAGCAGGTATAATAGTCTCGACTCTTCTGGTATCCGCGTTCGGCTTTTTAGGTGTTAAGTTCTTCGAAGATGAGGATTTCAAGTATGACTTTCAGCGTATTTTCCTTATATTTATGATGATTTCTAGTGTTCAGCCCGCTATAAGTGCAATTAAAATTCCTTTTTTGGGCAACGGTGTTCCAATTGCTTATATTGTTGCCTTTTTGATTTTTTGCGGATTGTTGATTTATAAGACACATAGGATCTTGAAGCCCTTACTTTTAAGCTTATTGCTAATTGGCCTTCAATTATTGATTATATTTTTTGTAAAAAAAGGACTTCAATGAGAGTGAACTCTTAGAGCATTGCACACGAACAAAAAGGCTTTCATTATCGCTAGGAAAGTAGCAGGCTTAGAGCAAAAGCTAGCTTGATTATTCCGATGAGGCCAACGTGAATTTCCGGCGTTGGCGACAAAGGATCCTTGCAGGTCCGAGTAGTGTGAACAAGCAAATGATAAGTTAACAAGAGACAAAAACGTGGGTGCAAAGGACTAAGAAAATCGACCTTCATGCCACAGCATATAAAAACTCCCTCAAACATAATGAAGAATTATATTTGAAGGAGTTTTTTTGTTATTTTAAGTTCTTAGTCCTTTTCCATTTCAGCCAAAAGATCCACCATTCCAAACGAACATTGACCGGCCTTTTTACGAAAAAGCACGCATACACACCTATTTATTACTGAACTCTCTGGCTTTTTTGTTGTAATAAATGAACCAAACAACGGTTGACAGAGAAAAAAGAGCAGATAACAGAGCAAACAGTTTATTACTGCCATTAAGTAGATCCAACCCAAGTAAAAGGATGTTCACCACTAAAATGATAAAGCCAGTGACTTGATATTTTCTCAACAGATTTTCCTCCTTTGGTAACATGATCTGAATATCACCATGAACGGTACAATGACAAGAAATGCCACTGTAACTGGTCACCATTGCACACATGTACTAGTTCCATTTTTAGCCGTGTTGCCCATCCCCGAATGCTATGTAGTTGCTGAATGAATACCAAAACAATTAACAACAGTGAAATGCTAGTTGAAACGATTAGGCTTATAAGATGGCTTTCATTGTATGTAAGAGAGGGGGAATGCAGACTTAAACTCGGAATTATGGTGAAACCACCTAATTAGCTGCTAGTACTGACAAAAGGGAACCTAAACCTTAATAACGATCGTTGTTGAACGACAATAATGGCATTATGTACCTCGTTCAGGTATAGGTCAAGGTGAGATTTTTACATATAAACTAAAGCATGAAAGCAGGATATGCACCTAAAATCCCCAAACATCGGGATTCTTTGGTATAAAAACAAACACAAGCTGCTCCACGTCGCATGGTTGAGTCGACCAAAAATATACAAAGGCATGGTTACGTCCATGTCAAATCCACAACAGTCGAACCATGATATGTATCTAAAAACCCAACATTTTTTAAAATTGGTCCATCTTTCTGAAGTTCCACGTGAGGCAAATGGAAAAACACACTAACACACGGAAATAATGAGCAGCGATTGTTATTATGAGAATTCGATGCTATTATTTGCTTATTCTAATATTCCGATGAGTTGATTACGGCACTGCTCGGCGTGCCAATTTGCATTTTTGACATAGACGGATAGTGCCCCTTTGTGAAAAGAGGCCTTTTCAGTGACTTTTCGACAGTATCTTTTCCGACTAAAATGGCGGTTTGGTTTGTTTATCTTAATGTATGGCGTCATGATTGCTGCAATGACGGCGGTATCGGTTTTTACCGGGAACATGATTACGGCATTGACGCAATTTAAGGTCAATGCGTTCGTGACTGCGGCAATCGTGATGGTCGTAGCGACGATTTTGCAATTGGTCGTGCAGACGTTGGTCAACATTTATCAGATCTCGCTCCAACGCCGGTTGAACAATGACATTCGCACGGAGATCACCAGGAGCATTGCGACGATGCCGTTTGAACAGTACCATTCTCGATCTGACGCGGTTTATACTTCGTGGATGACCAATGATGTCAACACCATTAACACGCAGGGGCTACGCAATGTCGCGTATCTCATTCAGGCCAGTTGGCAGGTGGTTCTCAGTATTTTCGTTTTGTTAACGTATCATGCTTCGCTGTTTATCACGACACTGGTTTGCGCCGCGCTCTTAATCACGGTACCGATGATTTATCGCAAAAAGCTAAGCGCCGCCGCGGCAACATGGAGTCAGGAAAACGAGAAGTCAACCAATCGATTGACCGACATCCTCGAAGGGTTCAATACGCTCTTCATGGCTAATCGGCGTCACGTCATGGTGGAGCGGGTGCAGCAGGCTTCGGATGACGCGGGCCATGCGCAGGTCGGTTACATTCAGTTCAATATGGCCACTCAGTTTTTGATCAATTTGGTTAACTTGGGGAGCCAGCTATTTTTACTGATTCAGGCCGGGTTACTTGCTTACAATCACATCATTCCGGTTGGCGCGGTGGTGACGATTCATTCTGTCGCGGGAACGACATTTAGCGGCTTGACGTTAATGAGCTTTGCTCTGACCACCGTCAAGTCGGTTGCCCCAATTTTCGATAAGTTTGCCAAGGCAGCGCCGGCTCCACAAAAGGCGAAAGTACCTGTAACACCGTTGACCGACGCAATCAAGCTGCAAAATGTGACCTTTACATACCCGCATAAAAAAGAACCAGTCATCAACAAGCTAAACATGACGTTGCAGGCCAATCAAAAAGTGGCGCTTGTCGGGCCATCTGGGCGCGGGAAAACGACCTTGTTGCGACTTATTAGCGATGTGTTGGCCGATTATCGCGGTGAGATCACCTGGGATGGGCACGATTACCGGCAGCTTGATCCGCGTTCTTTACGGGATCAGATTACTTACATCGAGCAGGCTCCGTACATTTTTAACGACACGCTGCGGTTTAATTTAACCCTGGGACGACAAGTGGATGACAGCGTGCTACAACAGGCCATCGAAGGAGCGCAATTGACTGAATTTATGAAGCAGCAAGCGCAAGGGTTAGATACGGTGCTGGAACATAATGGCGGTGATTTGTCAGGCGGGCAGAAACAGCGCATTGCCTTGGCGCGGGGACTGATCAGACAAAGCCGGCTCATCATCAGCGATGAAGGCACCGCAGCACTAGACGCCAAAGCTGGGCTTTCCATTGAAAAGCTGCTGGTATCACTGCCGAAAACCACGTTGATCATGGTGACCCATAATCTGCGTCGTGAAATTAAAGATCAACTTGACCGCGTGATTACGGTTTGAGGTGAGTGTATCGGGGTGGTAATTAGTTTCCACTGTGGGAAGTTCGAGTCGTTGTCTGCACTTGGAAACGCCATGGGTTTTGCAAGATGATTTAGATTGTTGATGCATTGATGTCTTGTTAATATGTGTAAAACTGAGATCCAAAAAGAGACCACGGGGATGTGTCCCAATGGCCTCAATGTGTTTCAGATGACTTTAGGGTAATTAGTCCCCCTAAGATTGCTTGGCTTCGAAACGAACCTGACGATGTTTCTGGAAGTTCAATGCCGCTCCGATTAGGTTGGCATCATTATGAAAATAGCAACATTTGACAGAAGGCATGATCTCTTCAACGCCTTCTTTTTTTAGTTGCTCAAATAATCGTTTTGAAAGCTCATCTGCTAACGCTGGGCGCTGGGAAATGCCGCCGCCTAGAACGATCAATTCCGGATCAAACATGACTTGTACATTGTAGAGATTCTTCGCCATGATCTGATACATTTCGTCTAGCAGTACTTCTGCGAGTGTGTCACCATTCGCTGCTAATGTGTAAAGTGCTTTTCCGTCAATACAATCATTGGTTTGCTCGGAATAAGCATTTGCAGTTTTGACTAAGGTACCTTTTTGACTGAAGATTTGTGCGCTTTGACTTTTCAACAGACCGAGTTCGCCGCCAAACAGATGACTCCCCTTGTATAATTCGCGATTAACAAATAGGGCGCCGCCTACGCCTGTGCCTAAGACCACGAAGGCAATATTTTGTGCGGCTTTGCCGACGCCTAGTTCTACTTCAGCAATCCCAGCACAGTTAGCGTCGTTTTCGATCGTCACGGGCAAGTTAAAATGTTGTTCGAGTTCATTAAAGATCGGTCGTTGATGGATGTACGGTACGGCACTGATGCCGAGTATTTTGCGCCGGTCTTGGTCAACTGCTCCCGGTGCACTGATGGCAATTCCTGTGAACTCACGCTTGGCGCCATCCATGATAGCCGCCATATTATCTAATAATTCGTTAAATGTGGCTGGTGTTGGAAAAGCGGCGACCGCGCTTAAGTGTTGTTGCTCCCAAGTACCATACTTTACGGTTGTTCCGCCAATATCAAATACGGCAAGACTCATTTCTCATCACCTAAAATCCATTGTTTTCACTGACCTGCTTCATCCATCGGCCACTCTTCTTTACTGACCGTATACGCGTTGCCAAGTCCAGTCGATAAAAGCCATAACGATTTTTGTAACCGTTCAACCACGACCAGCAGTCAACAAACGTCCAGGCATGATAGCCAAAACAACTGCTACCTTCGCGGATACCCTGATGTAGATAACTCAGATGTTCTTTCATAAAAGCGATGCGATAATCGTCTTCGATTTCGCCATTGGCATTCATGAAAGCTTCTTCCTCTGCCACGCCCATGCCATTTTCACTGACATACCAAGGTTTGTTGTGGTAGTCGTTTTTCATCATCATCGCGACATCATAAAGGGCTTCTGGATAGATTTGGGTCTACACTTTCTGGTGTTGAGAAATAATCAACACTGAACGTATAGGCCCTTTTTGGATAACGCAAAAAGACACCTACTCAGTGTCCATGCTATGCTTGTTAGCGTCGAAACCAAAAGCAAGCGAGGTTATGAGTAAATGTCCCAATACGATCCTACACTGTCCGTCCTTGGAATACCAGACCATAATATCAAAGTAGCCTTTGTTCGTCATGAATATCGCGGCAACGGGGTACGTCGCCGCCAGTATCATGTGATTGATGCCGAGCTGACTTACCGGTTAACCCGGTGCCCACTGTGTGGCTTTGAGGCCTTGCACCCTAACGGGTTTTACACGGCCCACGTGCGCGTCCCCAACGGGGTTGAAATGCCGACAGTCATTGACTTGCACAAGCAACGATGGCGCTGTCATAACTGTTACCACACAGTCAGTGCCAAGACGCCACTCGTGCAACCCAACCACACGATCGCCGCTCACATGACAGAACGAATCATGAAGTTAGCGCATGAACGGTTGCCGGTCAAAACCATCGCCCGTATTATCGGAATCTCAGCCTCCTCGGTTCAACGGATCATTGACCAAAATCTCAAACTCCGACCGGCTCGCCGGCTACCCACGCGACTCTGCTTTGATGAGTTCCGTTCCACTCATGGCATGATGTCGTTTATCTGTCTTGATGCCGATTCAAATCGTCTGATTGCCTTGCTTGGTGACCGATTCAACCGCACGATTAAAAACTTCTTCATCGCTCATTATTCACTCGCTGAACGCACTCGGGTCCAGACGGTCACCATGGACATGAATGCAGCTTATCAGACGATTATTCATGAGGTTTTCCCCAAGGCCCAAGTCGTCATTGATCGGTTCCATATCATTCAACTTGCGGCTCGTGCCCTTGATCAGGTACGCGTCCAAGCGCTCAAACAGCTTGATGACAAGCACAGCCGTCCTTATAAGATCATGAAGACAAACTGGCGGCTTTTTCATCAAACTGCGCCTGACGCTAAACACAAACAGTTCCTGTTTGGTTTGAATGAAGACGTCACGCAACAGGAGGCCATCGATATCGCACTTGATACTGAGCCCAAGCTCAAGCAAACCTACGAGACCTACTTAGCGCTTCATGATGCTTTGATGGTGAAGAAACATCCCGCGGAACTGGCAAACCTGTTAGCTACTTACGAGCCAAACGGTACGGCAATGGACATGACGATCGCGACGCTTAAGCGACACAAAGTCGCTGTTCTCGCCGCTGTCACCAGCCCTTATTCCAACGGTCCGATCGAAGGGGTTAACCGCCTCATCAAGTCACTCAAACGATCCTGTTTTGGCTTCAAGAATCAGCTGAACTTCTTCAAACGAATCTACCAAATCACGGCATAACATGACAAAGACGGCTCCCCAAATGGAGAACCGCCTCAAATGATAAATTTATTCTTCAACACCAGTTGACGCAGAGCCATAGATTTCCCAACCGCGATGAGGATTGATCTTTTTACCGGGCCAATCATACGGCTGATAGAAATCGTCTGGCATTTGCGCAGGAGTTTTGGATTTTTCCGGAGCTTGAACTCGACGCGGTTGGTAATAATTTAAGCCGATGAAGTCCACAATATTGCCCTTAATCAGCGCGTGGTCTTCAGGCCTTGTCGCCGGCATGAGTTCGTTTTCTTTTAATAGTGTCAGCAACTCATCAGGAATGGTGCCTAAAACAGCAGGATCTAAAAAGCTGCGAGTATTCAATAGATCCGAGTACCTGGCAGCCAACACATCTGCTTCCGTGTCACTTTTGGGATACGTGGGTGAGATGTTCAAAATAATCCCGATTTCACCTGTCTGGGTCACTTCTTTAAACGCTTTGACCGCAGCCTTATGCGCCAGCAAAGTATGATAACCAACTTGAACGGCTCGTTTGAAATCAACTACAGCCGGATAATGATATTGATAAAGATATCCACACTCAACATGGACAAGCGGCTCATTGAATGTTGTCCATTTATTGACAAGATCGCCGAACAATTCAAATGCCGTCCGTGCGTAAAAAGCAAAGGCGTCAATGGATTCCTGATTTTCCCATCCGCCGCGGGTCATTAACCACATCGGTGTATCAAAATGGAAAAGATTGATGATTGGTTCAATCCCATGATCGCGCATCGCTGAAAAGTATCGCCGATAAAAGGTCACGGCTTCTGGATTGACGGTCTTCCCATCCGGCAATAAACGCGCCCAGGAAATAGATGTTCTAAGTGAGTTTAAGCCAATCGCTTGCATGTTCTCACAGTCTTCTAAGTAATGGTCATACACATCAGATGTAATTTCAGGCCCTTGATGGTGGTAAAATTTTTCCGGTGCTGTTTGAAACCAATGGTCCCAGATCGTGGCAGTTTTGCCGAAATTTGAACTTTGACCTTCTGTTTGCGGTGCCGACATTGCAGCACCCCACAAAAAGTTATCTGGAAAATTCTTCATGTTTCCTCCGCTTACTTGTGCAAGATTTGTTCCGATACCAGCCACTGAGAAAGGGAATCTGCATATAAGTGAATATATCTTTCGTAAACCATATCCAGCTGAATGAGGATCGGAATTTGGGGTGAGATATTGCCTAAGGCTTCTTCTTTGGTAAGGCTGGCAGCGAGCAACGTTACATCTGAATGCGGTATCAGATGCGAATATCGATTAGACGTGATCAATAAGACCGAAATGTTCTTTTGTTTAGCAATCTTCATCGCTTCCAGCAAATCCTCGTCATCGCCTCGTAAACTGGCAACAACGATCAATTCATCTTCGTTGGCGAAGTTCGCCGACATCAGAAGCGAGTTCTCATCGGCGATCACACGGATATACTTGCCGACTCGGGAAAACTTAAACTGAAAATCAGCAGCCGCATAAGAATTGAAGCCTTTGCCAAAAAAATGAATAATTTTATGCTGATGGAGTCGTTCACAGAAAGCATCAATGACCGCTTGCGAGTAATTGCTATCACTGCGGGTTGCAAGTGAATGGTAAGCTGCCGTTATCTTTGATGATACCGACAAATTAGTGCTGTCATTGTTTAAAGAAAGCTTGTATAGAAAAACCAATTCTTTGTAATTTGCCAGGCCGATTTTCTTGCAAAATCTTGTGATCGAAGATTTTGATACGGCTAGATGCTCAGATAATTTATCAATAGTCATCGTCGGCTGCTTACTTAAATGGTAGTCTGCGATCACCTGCTCAACAGAGGTAAAATTCAACCGACAGGACTCTATTAAAATAAAGATATCTTCTTGCATTCGTTTTCCCCTCAATCAACGATATGAATCGTCTTTATTTCACCCGGTTTAAAGGTTCCTAGAGGAATCGTATCATTTTCCCTTGTCACAGAAACAGCATGACCTCTTAAATCTACAAAGGTATAACGCAGTCCACAGACGCCCTTAATATTTCCGCCATTAACTTCTTGGTGGCAGTCCGGATTATAGACCCGAATATCAAAACCCGGCTCATCCGTGCTTTTGACTAATGCACTGAGAACAAGAGTATCACTGTCAAGAGTAATGCTTTCTGGGACGGTCACTTTGTGGGGTAAAGGATTCGACACAAAATATTTAAGCGTGGTCGTAAAGCGATTCATTTCTTGGATCTGATAATAGGGGTTGCTAATCGCATAATCGAGGTAATCTTTGGCCAACTGCGCCGGCTTAAAGTCATGGTCTAATTGAAGCGCGAATTTGAAATGCATTTTTTCTTGTAACTGGCTATCTGGCGTGGGGATGGCTTTGAATTCATTCCCTGAAGCGACGCCTGGACGTCTCAGCAAATCCGGGCGCCCAAGATAACCCACCGAACGGAATAACGTCAATGCGATCGTTTGAAATTTATCGCCGATCAATTGATACTCTTTCATCCCTTTACTGATTACTGTCCAGCTAGAGCCCGGACCATGACTGTTAACATACGTCAGCATCGGGAAGATCGCGGTTGGCTCTTCCCGCCATCCTTGCGCTTGCCAATCATTGATATGGGGATCCTCCACAGGCCGCTCGATCGTACCGAAAGGGGTGTCTGTATAAGAAAACGCATTCTAATTTGGCGTGTTGATGAGTACTCGCATACGATGGTCACAGGCACGATTATCGACTTCCAAGTGAAATTGGATCTGATGGCTTCCTTTCAGTAGCGCAATCGTTAATTGATACGGCAACTTTTGAGTTCTTTTTTGGGCTTCACGCTCCTGAAGATTTTTCGCAACCTGCCATGTACCGGTAAAAATGAACTTTTCCATTAACTGATTCTTGGTTGTCTTACAAATTGCATCGGATAAATTCAAACGATACCGATGATCTGCGTACGGCGGCGAATAATCGTAGGTGTCGCCTTCATCTCCGCTGTCTTCAAACGCCAGAAAGTGCTTATAGCTTGTTTTTTCCTTGCGATCCATCAAAGTCAACTCGCCGGCTTCAAGTGTCACTTGATAGTCGTCGTTCGCAATTGAAGCACAGACAGCTTGGGTTGGCGATGCCACTGCCGATGCCTGGTGTCGCTCAACGACCTGATACGTCGCGAAACTCAGCGGCGGCAGTTCCACCTCGACTAAGCCTTCATGGACAAAATAAACACTAGTGGGGGAGTCCGTTTTTGTTTCCCGGCGAATCGAGGCATTGGATTCCTTTCGCGTATGGCTAGGCTCAAAAGGAATTGTGATGCCGTCTTTTTCAAGCGAAATCGCCGCAAACGGTGTCGAAATAGCGCATTTGATTACTTTTTTAGTTTTCCATGGTAATGTGTTGAAAATCACCAGTTCACCATCGACTGCCTGCAAACGCGACTCGGAAATCTTCCTAGTCAGGTAATCAACTAACGAATAGGAGAGCTGATCCGCCTCGTTAAAGCGTTCTGTAATGATTTGATTCGTTTTATCGCTATTGCATCCGCCAGCAGAATCGTGGGCATGATTTTTATTCAATAGTTTCCAAATCCGATCTAACAAGTCCTTTTTATAAGGGATCCCGCATTTTTCAGCCATCACCATTAAGGGCTCCGCTTGGTAAATCATGCGGCGCTCGACTTTGTCATTCAAATACTTATGATCATAACGGGAAGAGTAAATCGAGCGATGGATTTTAGAAACCGTGCTAGCAGTAAATTCACCTGTGACCGTTGGCAATTTATTGTCTTTAATCGCCTCAAAAAAAGCTGCATAATGGCTTTCTTTCAACTCGGTATCCGGAAGTGCTTGCTGGTATAAGCCAATTCGTTCACGTAGATTAAAGTCAACATATCGTTGATCACCGCCCACGGGTAAAACCAGATCATCTCCAGTGGCACCATTAGCAATCGTGTTTATGAGTGCAGGCGCATCGTCTGAGTAAATCAAGCCGACTCCCACAAAATAACCGTCTTTGATATTTGCCGCTAAAACAGACGAGCCATCTTCCGCTTGCCAATGAAATTCACGTTTAGTCGTGACATCGCTGGGTACCCCACGCCAGAAAACTGCTTGCTGAATACCAACGCCATTATAAATTTTGGGCATATCCTTACTTTGCCCAAAAGAATCTGGCAAATAGCCGATATTCATATAACCTCCCAACGACTCCGCTAAAGTCATACCTAGATTCAGGTTTCTGACAATTGATTCACCGCGAACGATCAATTCATCGGTTTGTGTATACCAAGGGCCAATCGCGAGTTTTCCGTTTTTGACTAATGCCGTTAAACGCGCTTTTTGGGTTGGAAAACTGGTTAAATAATCGTCCAAGATGCTCATCTGCCCATCTAGCAGATAGTAATCAATTTGCTGATTCTCCAATGCCTGCATGACTTCATCCAGATGATAAGCCAGTTGAACAAAGGATTCGTTGGTGGTGAAATACCATTCAAAATCCCAATGTGTATGATGGATAACATGAACTTTTCTTTTCACTTTTTGAATTAACCCCTAAACTCGATTTGATCAATGATCGCCGTCAACTGTTCCGGATCGTCTTGTTGTAAAAGTCCTGCTCTGAAATTTTGGTCGATCATTTTTCTGGCAATCAAACTCAACAACTTCAAGTGTTCGGTTGCCACATCTTCCGGAATGGTCAAACCAAGCGCGACCTTAACTGGTTTCTGATCCAAGGCCTGCCAGGGAATCGCATGCTTGAACTTGATCAGAAATAAGCCGGGCTTCTTATTGATGCTGCTTTTGCAATGGGGATTGCGATATGGTCTTTAAACCCGGTTGTTGCTTCCTGCTCCCGTGCTTTCAAGCCTTCAAAATAGGCAGCCTCATCGGATATAAAGCCTGAAGCATAGGCAAACTTTGCAAGGCTTTTGAAAGCCTGTTCTTGCGTCGCTGCCGATTCGTCAAATAAAATATGGCTGCGATTAAATACTTCTCGATTCATAATCTCTACCTGCCTTTTCGTTTAATGAGTTCATCCGATTAGTCTTGCTTGTCCTGATCAACAACGATCACTTGTCCGGTTTGTTTGCGAGTAAAACCGATCAATAGCGCTACGGTCAAGATGCCCGCACTGACACATAAAATCCATGTAATAAAAGGTAGTGGTTGTTCAATATAACCAATAAATGTTCCTAAGGGCGAACCGATTCCCCCGTAAAACTTGCACCCGGTTGCCGCTACTAAACCGCCAGCAACAGCTGATCCGACCACGTTAGAGAAAATCATTCTGACCGGGTCCGCCGCAACGAATGGAATGGCACCTTCCGTAACGCCGACAATTCCCATGCCAAAAGCGGCACTGGCAGCCACTTTCTCATCTTTAGAGAATTTATTTTTGAAGAGGATGGTTGCTAACCAAACTCCCAATGGCGCAACGGAAATGGCGGCCTGAGTCGCTGTTCCGGGCACAAAGTTTGCACCATCAATACCGTATTTGGTTAATGTATCTGTAAAAATTGCGGTACCAAAAACCAAGGCCGTTTTATTGATCGGACCACCCAGATCAAAACCGATCATTGCGCCGCAAATGGCACCAATCAAAATCGGAGCGCCTGCATAGTTGTTATTCAGGTTCGTCAAGCCTTTATACATCTCATCCATGCCAATGGCGATCGGACTACCAATGATGTAAAGGACAATCAATGTAATCACTGCCGTTGCAATGAATGGAATGATCATGATTGGCACAATTGGAACAAGCAATTTTGGCCATTTGATTTTCTTCAAGCCCTTAACCATGTAACCAACGATAAAGGCGACAATGATCGCACCGATAAAACCGCCACCTGCTTTGGTGTTAAGAAACTCGGGGTCATTAACGAGATAAGCTCCGATTATGGCCGGCGCAATCGCGGGTTTGTCTGCAATCGAGTTCGCAACAAAGCCCGCAAACAACGGGATCATCAACTTAAAGCCAACTTGACCCACGTAGAACAGCTTCTCCATTAGGAAGCCCATCTGAGTTTTATTATCAAAACCCCACTTGACGATTCGACCTAAGTCATCTTTTTGAAAGGCGTATAAATTGGCAATTGTCAAAATCAACCCCGCGGCGATAACCATGGGTACCATGTAAGAAATGCCGCTCATAATGTGGGTAAAAAAATTGACTTTCTCTTTATCGCTACCTACTTGGATCCGGCCAATTTTCGCACCTTTCTTTCCAAAAACCTTTGCCTCTGAAAACGCCTGATTGATTAATCCTTCCGAATCCTCGATTGCCTGTTTCGACTTTGTGACCAGAAGCCGCTTGCCGGTAAATCGGATTGGGTCAATCTTGATATCCGATGCGACAATGACCACATCGACCTGTTCAATATCCTTAGTGGTCAAGACGTTTTCGGCACCAATCGCTCCATTCGTCTCGACCTTGATCTCATATCCCATTTTCCTAGCTGCTTTTTCAAGCGACTCCGCAGCCATATAAGTATGGGCGATTCCCGCTGCGCAAGCCGTCACAGCAACAATTTTTCTCTCCATATCGGTGGACCTCCGTTTGTTTAATTTCAATATGGAGATTACCTGATTCCCGACTGCAACAAAAGCGCTTTCCTGCTTTTAGGTACTAGTATCAGACTTTCCATTCTCATTGATATTTCTTTCAGGATCCAATAGCGCAGTCAGCCCATTCTTAGTCGACATCCAGGCGACTTTTTCCAAAAAAAGCTTGCGAGTGCTGGAGATTTAGTGTACATTAATTAGGCAGTTGTTTTTAAACAACCGAAACATTTGCCGTCTTAGCTCAGTCGGTAGAGCGCATCCATGGTAAGGATGAGGTCGTCGGTTCAAGCCCGATAGACGGCTGCAAATGACGTTGCCTGACAGGTCAGTTGATCTGTTGGGCTTTTTTTCTGCAGTTAAAAGGGTGGAACGCGAACGAACCTTATCACGATCTGCGTGACCAACGAAAGCCCAAGATTTTGGTGCTCGAGAAATTATTGGTATGATGAAACAGTAACGACTCTCCCTTGAAAGGACGTTAACTTTGAAAATATTCCATTCTTTTTTACAGGTATTAGGCGTCGGCATTGGGTTTATCTTATACTCGTTTGCTGAGTTGGCACTGGTTCGTGGGGAAGCGGCTTGGGGTGCTTATGGCGCGATTGGCGCGTTTGTCATTTCGTTTGGGGTATTGATCGGGCTGTTAATGCTGGTCTATCGCCGGTGGTATCGGCAGCAAGGTCCCTTGACAGTGAAGCATCCGGCTGCTGTCATTTGGCAGGGAATCGGCTTGCTCTTCGTCATTCAACTAACGAATTCGCTACTGATGCATTTGTTACATACCCCGCAAGCAGCGAATCAGAGCAATTTACTTCATCTGGTGAAAACTTATCCTTGGGGCATTAAATTATTGGCCGTGGTCGGCGGTCCAATTGTTGAAGAGTACCTTTTTCGCGGCTTATTGATGAACAGTTTTGGCTCATTACGACAGCGCAAGTGGCAATGGGTTAGCATTCTAGTCAGCGCCTTTACGTTCGGCTTTGCCCACGTTGTCGGGTCACGGATTGATTACAACCTCTTCATTTACGCCGCGCTTGGTGGCGTCTTGGCATGGACTTATCTGCGAACCCGCGACATGCGTTATTCGATTGGGTTACACATGCTTAATAATGCCACGATCCTGTTAGTTTAGATCGTGTGCGGACTGAAAAACGTTGACGGTCGGCTTTGCGGCTGACTGTCAACGTTTTTTAAGTCTTATTCAGTTTCTGAATATTAACGATGCAATAGATTCATTTAGCTTCCACCAGTCATTCTTGTTAGACTCAATGGCATGCGAAGGAGGCTGACATGACAACATTTTTGAAAAAAGTCCCGTTACCAATGGCCGGCTTGACGCTGGGCCTAGCATCGTTAGGGAACTTATATAAATTAGCCGGATGGCAACTAGCAGGGGATGTCACCGGCATTGTGGCGCTTTTGCTGTTTGCGGTGATTTTACTGAAGCTTTGCCTGACCCCGCTTCATGCTGCCAAAAGTTTACAGGATCCGATCATCGCCTCGGTGTCGCCGACATTTTCGATGACGCTCATGATTTTGTGCACCTACTTTACCGCTTGGGGGATGCCTATCCAAGTGGCGACTGTTGTGTGGGTGATGGCGGTGCTCATTCACTTCGGTCTGATGGCATTCTTCCTGTCTCGGCACTTGCTCACGCAGCAAAAAGCCTGGCACATGATTTACCCGAGTTGGTTCGTCACGTTTGTCGGATTAGGCGTTATTCCGGTGACCAGTGCCCAATTTGTGCCTGCTTTGGGGCAACCGCTTTTCTGGATCGCATTTGTCCTGTATGCCGCGTTGTTTCCCGTAGTCGTGCATCGCGTGCGGGTGGTGCCATTACCAGAGGCAACCCAGCCACTGCTGACCATCATGGCGGCACCGGCCTCACTGTGTTTGACCGGTTATCTCGCCAGCTTTAATCAGCCTAATTTCTGGTTTGCGCTCGGCATGTTGGTCTTCGCCCAGGGCTTATATTTTGGCACGCTGTTCAGCATCCGCCAGTACACGCGGTTGTCGTTTTACCCAAGCTTTGCGGCGTTTACGTTTCCGCTGGTCATTTCCGCAACGGCGTTAACGCGTTTCATCGGCATTTTCGCAAAAACCGGTGTTGCCCATAACCTGTTAAGCGTGGTGCAGTGGAGCGAATGGCTGGTTGCGACGTTGATGCTGGTATTTGTCACGGGTCATTACCTGCGCTTTTTGCACTTAAATATTCGCGCCGCCTGGCAGACTCAGCAAGCGCCGCGTGATACGACTGATTAATTAGCTGATGGCGATGGCGGTAATTTAGTCGACCTTGTTGGCTAAATGCTGGATTGTATCCAGCATGGCTTGCTTGTGCGGCCAGTGAACATCGGGATTTTGCAACAGGTAAAAATGCCGGCGAAACTTTGCGCCGATGGTTTGCTGCGGCACTTCTTGGGGGACGATCCGATCCGACAGCAACGCCTGACCGACCTTGTTTTGCACCAGCGCTCGGAGCATGCTGTTGTTATTCACGGTCATGAGGTGATCTGGTGTGACGCCGGCTTCTTGTAGATAGGCAGTTGTGTAGTAGCGCATGCCGGAGCCTTCCTCGCGCGTGAGCCAAGTACCGGTAGGCCAGCCTGCCACCACCAATTGATCGGCACAAAGCGTGGTTCTAACCGCACCTTTTAGCGTTAACGGTTGTTCGATAAATCCCAGATCAAGCCGCCGCGCCTCCATCTGCTTCACCACTTGGAGCGAATTCAAAACGGCAACATTGAATTCCAGAAAAGGGAAGGCTGTTTTCAAACCGCGTGCCAAACTCGGGAACAGGACAACGGCGACACTTTGCGAAATGCCGATATTCAGTTCGACCGAAGCAGTTGCAGCGGTGTTTTGCATCGCTTGCTTGGCTTTATCCCAGTCAGCGAGCATGTTGCTGCTAAATTCATAGAGGATATCGGCAGCCGCTGTCGGAATGGTGGCACTGCGTTTGTTCCGCTCAAAAAGGGAAACATTCAGCTCATGTTCCAACTGGTGAATATGATGCGAAACAGTCGGCTGACTGGAAAATAGTTGCTCGGCGGCCAATGAGAAACTGCGGGTTTCATAAACCGCCATGAAGGTTCGAAGCAGATTGAACAAGACGTTGCCTCCGGGACTTTTATTTAGAAAGTTGATTAAAAATTTCTATTAATAAGCTAGCATAATACTAGCTGCAAAATCAAATCGGCGCTAACGATCAGGATCAGTCATCGTTAGTGCCGATTTTTCTGAATATTACAGAGTTGGTGAAATAAGACGTTAGTGCCAAAGCGGAGCAATCGTAGGCCAGATGGGGCTCAGCTGTGTCCACCCCTCTAGCTTCGCGGTCGCCAGCCCCTTCCTGGCCGGAGATTACGGAGTTTGGCACGGCATAAAACTCTGAGCCCGTCCCTGGACAATCGAAACAACTAAACCCTTGCCTCCGAAGCATCGCCAGCGTGCCGATAGAGATCAGTCGGCAACGCCGTGATCAATGGACTAGGCTCGTCCAGTGCGACCAGATCCAAATGGTGCAACGCGCGGGAGCACAGGGTATAGAGGATATCGCGATCGGCTTCATTTTGGTAGGTTGACGCGGAGACATCCCAACCCACGACCGCATCGAATTCAAGGCCCTTGGCCAGGTAAACTGGCAGAATGACACAACCACTTTTGAGGCTGTGATCGTTCGCGGACAATAACGTGACCGGGGTGTCGAGCTTGAGCGTCGCGTAAAGTTGATCCGCAGTCTGGGCGTCTTTAGTTAAAATCGCCACCGTGCCATCAGCCGTCAACAGCCGCGTGACCAACTTGGACAAGGCCGCGGCCCCATCCGCGCGCGGAACCGTTAGAACTTCCGGCTTGTCACCAGCGCGATTGAAGGCTTGGATATGGTCGTGTTCAGGCAACAAGGCTTTGGCAAAATTCGTAATCGGCTGGGTCGAACGATAGCTCTTGTTTAACGTAATGAGCCGAATTTTGTACCCCGCAAAAACATCTTTGATTTCATGAATGAAGTCACTAGGCTGGTAGTTGCTGGTAAAGACGTCCTGCTTGGCATCCCCGAGCAACGTCAACTTTGCTTTAGGGAACGCGTGCTTCAGATACAGCAATTGCGCCATACTGAAATCCTGCATTTCATCGACAAAGACATACTGAATCAGGCTGTTTTGGCCGCTGCCCGTACTCAGATCGCGCAGATACAGCAGTGGCGCGGCATCCTCCAGACGCAAGTGATGCGATTCAATCCCATTGGAAAAGGCCGTGATCATGGTCTGCCAAATCGAGTCACTGACCGGCGCATCGACCTGGGCCATGAAGTGTTGGTAATCCTGGAACACATCATAGAAGTGATCATTGTAAAGCGCATCGTAAATCGGGGCAAACGCCTTGGAGACAATGGCTTCCGACACGAATTGCTGCTCGTCTTCACCCGTCGCAAATTCATGATCGGCGGTCAGGGTTTCCAATTCACTTTGCGATAAATCCGAAACCTGCAATTGCGCCCAATCCTGCTTGGCTTCCATATGAATGCGGGCATTCAAGCGTTTGATCAAGGCGTTTTTAGTGGCCGTAAACTTGTCGACTGGCTGCATCAGCGCTGGTTGCGATTGATAGATCTTGGCGATATTAGCGGCGGAAAAGAAGGTTTCACCATTAAACTCAACATCGATGAAATGCGGCGTGCGGTCCGGGTTTTTGGCAAAGTCATAGATGGCTTCCAAGTAACTTGGGGCTTCTTTGAACCGGCGAATGGTTTCGGCAGCTTTTGGCAAACCTGCCGCGTCGTGTTCATAGCGTTCGAACAGGGTTTCTACGTGGAGGCCAGTGAAGCGGTTGGCCAAAAATTCAAATAACGTGGCCTGCCGCATGTTCTTTTCACCAAGGCTTGGCAACACTTGGGAAATGTAATTGGCAAAAAGTCTATTTGGCGAAAAGAGCACCATCTGATCGGCATCTAGATCGCTGCGGCTGTGGTACAGCAAGTAGGCAACACGCTGAAGCACGGCGCTAGTTTTACCGGAACCGGCGACCCCTTGCACCACCAGCAAATCACTGGACGTGTCACGGATAATGTCGTTTTGTTCCCGCTGAATCGTCGCGACGATGTTTTTCATGTATTCGTCGGATTGATCGCCAAGAACCGACTGCAGAATTTCATCGCCGACGGTTTCGTTGGTATCAAACATGGTTTTGATATGACCATGTTCAATTTGGAATTGGCGCTTATTTTTCAAAACCGCGTGTTGTTCTCCGGCCGGCGTCTCATAGGTGACATCACCCAGCGTGCCATTGTAGTAAATGGAACTAATCGGCGCGCGCCAGTCATACACCAGAAAATCGCCATTTTCATCAATGAACGTCGCCGTCCCGATATAAAGGGTATCTGGCTCACCATCTTCATCGATGTCAATACGGCCAAAATAAGGATTGTCCGCCAGTAGCGTCAGGCGATCACCTTCGTGTTTGAGGATCGTTTCGTTTTCAACGGCCCGCGCGACCATGACTTTTTGCTGCTGAACAGCGGCGTTGGTTTCCATTTGGTCATCGACTTCGGTGACGTTGACTTTCGTGTTTTCACCGTAAGCCCGTTCAATGCGGCTGGTTTCGCGGTGCGCCGCTTCGATTTGCTCATGAATAGCCGCTAACCTTGCCTTCAGCTTCTCGATAACCGCCGTGACGCGTGCTTGTTCTTCTGCTTTGGTTGCATTCTCCATAATAGCGGCGCTCCTCTCGTGTTTAAAATAGTGTCAACAATCTTAAGCCCAGCGGCCTGAAAAGTAAAGTAATGCGACATAACGCTTGTTGTTGCATCGGAAATCAAGGTGGTACACTTATGAATAATTAAAGTAAATGGAGGTTTGACATGGCTGATTTATGGCGGACGGTTTCCGAGCGCCACGTTGAATTGCTCAATGCCTTAGGACAACATATTGAAATATCGCTGATTGCGCTTGTTTTGGCAGTCATCATTGCCATTCCGCTCGCTGTTTGGGTACAGACGCATCCCAAAGTAGCGGCAGTTTTACTTCAGGTAACCGGCGTTTTGCAAACAATTCCTTCATTAGCCTTGTTAGGGTTGTTGATTCCATTCGTCGGTATCGGCACGGTACCGGCGATCATTGCGTTGGTCGTTTACGCACTGCTGCCGATTTTTCAAAATACTTATATCGGACTGCAGGATATCGATCCGTCGTATGAAGAAGCAGCCGATGCATTTGGGATGAGTCGCCTGCGCAAATTGTTCAAAGTCGAGTTGCCGATTGCGTTGCCGGTCATTTTATCCGGCGTGCGCACCGCGATGGTTTTGATTATCGGCACCGCCACCTTGGCAGCGTTGATTGGCGCCGGCGGACTGGGGCCGTTTATCCTGCTGGGCATTGATCGCAACGATGCTTCATTGACCTTGATGGGTGCGCTGGCGGCGGCGTTGTTGGCGATTGTCTTTTCGTGGCTACTGAATTTACTGCAAAAAGTCAATTGGAAGCTGAGTGTCAGCGTGGTTGGTATTGTATTACTGGGCTTTGCTGGCACCCAGGTTTATAACTGGGCGACGGCACCTAAAGAAACGATCACGATTGCCGGTAAATTAGGCAGTGAGCCGGACATTTTAATTAGCATGTATAAGGAATTAATCCAAAAAGCCGACCCTGATGTGAAGGTGACGCTGAAACCGAATTTTGGCCAGACGAGCTTCTTGTACAATGCGCTGCGAACCGATAAGATCAACATATACCCTGAGTTTTCCGGAACCGTGCTGGAAAGCTTGACGAAGCCAACTGCCGCCCAACAGAAACAAGTGGCGGCAGGCAAAAACAACTATCCGCTGGCCCAGCAACTACTGGCGAAGCAAGGACTGCGTTATCTGAAACCCATGGCGTACAACAATACTTACGCGCTGGTTGTCAAAGCCAGTTTCGCCAAGCGCTACCAGTTGAAGACAATTAGTGATTTGGCCAAAATTGCCCCGTCGATTCGCGCTGGCTTCGACTTGGAATTCATTGATCGCCAGGATGGGTATAAAGGCATTAAGCAGAAATATGGCTTGCAGTTCAAGGTTAATTCAATGGATCCGTCGTTGCGGTACCAGGCACTGGATCGCGGGCAGATTAATCTAACTGACGGCTACACGACCGATGCCCAGTTGCGCCAGTATCACCTTGTCGCTTTGAAGGATGACAGAGGTTTGTTCCCGATTTATCGCGGCGCGCCGCTCATGCGCAGCAGTTTTGCCAAGCACCATCCGCATTTGGTCACGGCGTTAAATAAGTTGGCGAATCACATCACCGAAAAGCAGATGCAGGATATGAACTATGCGGTCAGTGTCCGCCGCGAGAAAGCGGCAACGGTGGCGCATCGCTACCTTGTCCGGCATGGTCTGCTAAAGGAGGTGCGCTGATGGCACTGATTAGCTTGGAAAATGTGACCAAAGCCTATGATGGCAAGCCGGTGGTTGATGACTTGAGCCTGAATGTGGAGCAAGGCGAACTTTTTGTTTTAGTTGGGACATCCGGCAGCGGCAAAACGACCACTTTGAAAATGATCAATCGCCTAGTTGAGCCGACAAGCGGCACCATTAAATTTGCCGGTAAACCACTCACGGATTATCAGGTTCGCGATTTGCGGTGGAATCTAGGCTATGTGTTGCAACAAATTGCGTTATTTCCAACCATGACCGTTGCGCAAAACATTGCCGTGATTCCGGAGATGAAAGGCTGGTCGCGCCAAAAGATTCGCCAGGCAACCGATGAGATGTTGACAATGGTTGATTTACCGCCGGCCGAATACCGTGATCGCATGCCTAGTGAACTTTCAGGCGGCCAGCAGCAGCGGATCGGCATTTTACGTGCGTTGGCATCACGGCCTAAAGTCGTGTTGATGGATGAGCCTTTTTCCGCCCTTGATCCGATTTCGCGAACCCAACTGCAGGATATGTTGCTGCAACTGCATCGTGCTATGAAAACAACTGTGATTTTTGTCACGCATGACATGGCGGAGGCAATGAAGCTAGGCGATCGGATCGGCGTGATGCACAGTGGAAAGCTTTTGCAGGTTGACACACCGGAAGCGATTGCGACCCGGCCGGCGAATGATTTTGTGGCTGATCTTTTCAAGGGCGCACAGGCCAATCAAGGGTTGCAGGTGACCTTAAGTCAGCTGGCGCCGTTTGCGGTCACCGAGTCAGCGCGGCATGCGGTGGGCGGCAACTTGACGCTGGCGGAAGCATTGCCGCTGTTAGACGCACATGAAACGTTGCAGGTGAATAGTGACCATGGCACGTTTGTGGTTAATACTCATAGTGTGGTTGCTTATCTGGCAAGTGCATTTGTTGATCAAAATACAGAAACGGAGTGATCGTGATGGCATATGATTATGACACGATTGTGATCGGTGGCGGCCCCGGTGGCTTAGCTGCTGCTTATGGTCTCGCGGCGCAACAGAAGGTATTGGTCATTGAAGGCGATCTGTGGGGCGGCACCTGCCCCAACTACGGCTGTGATCCGAAAAAGATGCTGTATAGCGGTGTCGAAGTGAAAAATGCCGCCTTGCGGATGAACGGTTTTGGGATTAGCGGAACGGCTAAAATTGATTGGCCGTCCTTGATGGCGTTTAAGCGTGGTTATACGAGTGGCATTCCGGCTGGGACCTTGAACGGCTTAACCCGCACCGGCATTAAAACATTATATGGCCGGGCACAGTTGCTCGGTGAACACGCCGTTAAAGTCGGTTCGCAAAATGTCACAGGTGAACATATTGTCATCGCGACGGGCCACACGCCGCGCTTTCCGGATATTCCCGGTGCCAATTTGTTGAAAACAAGCCGCGATTTTCTGGATTTAGATGAGCTGCCGACCAGCATCGCGTTTATCGGTGCCGGGTACGTCAGTGTCGAGCTCGCCAATATTGCGGCCGCTGCCGGTGCGGAAGTGCATATCATCGGGCACTCTGATCGCTTACTGCGGGCTTTCCCAAAAGTCGCCACCGAAGCGTTGAAGCAGCTGTTGATTAAGTCCGGCATTCATTTTCACCCTAATGTTGAACTCACGAAAATCAGTCCGCTCGGCACGATGACGCATCTGCATGCGGATGATTTTGACATGAATGTCGATATGGCGATTACGGCCATGGGGCGCATTGCCAACGTTGCTGACCTCGGTCTTGCTAATGCCGGGATTAAGGCGGACACCCGCGGGATTCCGGTGGATGATCATTTGTGCACGGTCGTTCCAAATATCTACGCGCTCGGCGATGTGAATTTGAAGCCGCAACCGAAACTGACACCAGTTGCTGGATTTGAAGGACGCTATGTGGCCAGCCAGATTCTGGGCGATCAGGAGCCGATTCATTATCCTGCGATCCCAACGATTGTCTTTGGACCTACCGAGCTTGCCAAAGTCGGCGTGGCACTGGAAGACGCAGAAGCTGCGCCTGATCGCTACAAGGTGGTCCATAACGATATCACTCAATGGTACACGTATCACCGTCTGCAGGATCCGGACGCGCAGGTGTGGACGATTGTCGACAAAACAACCGGCAAACTCGCTGGTGCGGTCGTCCTTGCCAGTTTGGCAGAAGACCTGATCAATACTTTCGCCGCAGCCATTGACGCAGGTAAAAAGCCAGCCGAGCTTAATCAGATCTATGCTTATCCGAGTGCACAGAGTGATTTGCAGTATTTGTTTTAAGTTAGTTGAGTTGCATGGCACCAGATCACGCTCTTGCGCAAACGCGTTCTCTGGCGCAGAAGTCGGAGTATAAGGACCTTAATCGCAATGGCCAAGCCCGGGCCATCACGCTTAAGGCCACTTATACTCCGACTTCTAAGCGCGCCAGTTCACGCTCTTACTATTGACATCGTTACCCGAGTTGGCTAACCTAAACTCATATTCACCCAAGTGATGAGTAGTCTATCCAAGCGGTCTCAAGAGAGTCGGTGGTGCTGTGAAGCCGGTGGCCGGGATAGGTGAAGTTGGGTCGTTTGGGTTATGTTCGGTGGGTGCGCCTTAAGCCAAGAGTGGTTCGAAATTCGGACAAATTAGGTGGTACCGCGCGCAGGCGTCCTATGTTGCAATGACATAGGACGTCTTTTTTAATTGAAGGAGGTAGCTGACATGGCAAAAAAAGTGATTTTAACTGGTGATCGGCCAACTGGACGTTTACACATTGGCCATTACATTGGCTCATTGAAGAATCGGGTTGAATTGCAGAACTCAGGCGATTACGAGACTTTTGTGATGATTGCGGATACACAGGCATTGACCGACAACGCGAATGATCCGGAGAAGATCCGGCATTCGCTGCTGGAAGTCGCGTTGGATTATCTGGCTGTCGGGATTGATCCAGAAAAAACAACGATCTTGGTCCAGAGCCAGATTCCAGCACTGTTTGAGTTGACCGCTTACTATCTCGACTTGGTGACCGTCAATCGTTTGGAACGCAATCCGACCGTGAAGGCAGAAATTAAACAAAAGGCATTCGGTGACAGTGTTCCGGCCGGCTTTTTCATTTATCCGGTCAGTCAGGCAGCCGATATCACGGCGTTCAAGGCGACAACCGTTCCGGTCGGGGATGACCAGGAACCGATGCTGGAACAGACCCGCGAAATTGTGCGTACGTTTAACCGTACTTATCACAAAGAGGTGTTAGTCGAACCAGAAGGCTATTTTCCGCCAAAAGGTTTAGGGCGTCTTCCTGGTATTGACGGTAATGCGAAAATGAGTAAGAGTCTCAATAACGGTATTTATTTGGCGGATGATGCCGATACCGTTAAGAAGAAGATCATGTCGATGTATACCGATCCTAACCACATTCATGTGGAGGATCCCGGCAAAGTTGAAGGCAATGTCGTGTTTACTTATCTGGACATTTTTGATCCGGATAAGGCGCAGGTAGCCAAGTTGAAGGAGCAGTATCAACACGGCGGCTTAGGGGATGTCAAAATCAAACGTTACCTGATCGATGTTATGGATGCTGTGCTTGAACCGATTCGTACGCGGCGGGCCCATTATGCGGAAGATATGGGTGCGGTTGCGGAAATGCTCAAACAGGGTTCGGCAAAAGCCAATGTGGTCGCCAATCAAACCCTGCAGGAAGTTCGCGATGCCATCGGGTTCAACTACTTCAAATAATCAGATCCGTCTTTAGCCGGATGCTGATTGGTACCGGCATGGTAAAATAAAAAGGAAGTGAAAAACTTGATTACGGACGCGAATTGGCCTAGCAACGATTTTTGCTGCCGAGGTGCGTCCCAGAGGAGAATTGATGATGAAAACGAAACGACTAAGTCCAGTTGCAGTTACAAGCATTGTGCTCGGCGTGATTGTGGCGATCTGCCTGATTTTTGGCATTGGCACCTATAACTCATTAGCGAAGCAGAATCAGGCAGTCGAAGCACAATGGAGCCAGGTTGAAAACGTCATGCAGCGCCGGGCTGATTTGGTACCTAACCTGGTCAATGCCGTTAAAGGCCAGATGGGTCAGGAACAAAAGGTTTTTGGTGAAATTGCCGAAGCCCGCAAGTCCTATGCGAACGCGAACACAACGACTGGCAAGGCTAAAGCCGATGATCAGTTGAATAAGAGTGTGGGTACCTTGATTAACGTCATCAAGGAAAACTATCCGAGTTTGCAAAGCAGCAATCAGGTGAACACATTGATGACGCAGCTTGAAGGCAGTGAAAATCGGATTGCGGTTGAACGCAAGCGCTATATTGACCAAGTGCGTGATTACAATCAAAGCGTTGTGACGTTCCCGAAGAACATTTTTGCCAGTATGATGGGCTTGGGCAAGAAGGATACCTTTAAAGCCACCCCGTCAGCCCAGACAGTACCAAGCGTTGATTTTTCAAGTAATAGCTCCAGCTCCGGGAAGTAGGTGGCGCCATGCGCAGGCATTTAGCGTGGTTATTCGCCGCGCTGACGGGCTTGCTGCTGTTTGCCGGTGCAGCCCATCCGGTGGCAGCGGCCGAGGATCTGCCGGCACGACCGACTGACCATTACTACCTGGATCAGGATCAATACCTTGACGATGCTACCAAGCAATTAGTCGACCAAAAGAATCGCTACTATCAAGGAACCAAGCAGCAGCCGCAAATTGCGGTCGCTGCTTTGAAGTCCACCCACGGCGATCCGTTGTCAGACTATGCTCCGGATTTATTTCAAAAGTGGGGCATTGGTAAAAAAGGCACCGATAATGGCGTCCTGATTCTGTACGCCGACAATAACGGCAAACAAAATCTGCGAATCGAAGTGGGTTATGGTCTTGAAGGCGATTTGCCGGATGCTTTGGCCGGACAGATTCTAGACAGCAATCTGAAATCGATTAAGTCACACAACAAGGCGGATTTAAACCGAGCGTTGCGCAAGGTGTTTAATGCCGTTGCGACTGTGATTGATAAGAAATACAAATTTCCTAAAGACCAGAACACAGTGTCAGATGACACCATGAATCAGTACCGCAGTTCGGGTCGTAACCAGGGCGGTAGTCTTTTAGGAAAAATTATTTTAATCTTCCTGGCGGTTGTCGTCGTTGCGGTTATCTTCGGCGGCCGTGGCGGTGGTGGCCGCGGTGGCCGCCGCCGTGATGGCGATAGCGGTTTCTGGCTATGGCTGATCATTGACGCCTTGCTCTCCGCAGGCCGGAGAGGCGGCGGAGGCGGTTTCGGCGGTGGCTTTGGCGGCGGATCCGGAGGCGGCTCAAGCTGGGGCGGCGGCAGCTCCGGTGGTGGCGGTGCCGACGTTTGATTGCAAATATGTTTCATTTACCAGACAGTTATTCAGCTGCCTGGTTTTTTGTGCTATGGTGGTGAAATTGGATTTTAAAAGAGTGAGCGTGAGCCAGCCCGGTTAGAAAACGGAGCATAAGTGGCCTCGAGCCTAAATGGCTGGTCTTTGGCCATTTAGGCTCGAGGTCCTTATGTGCAGGTTTCTGGGCTGGCGAACGCGTTATGGAAAGTTGAGCGTGAGCTGGCGCTTTTAGGAATCGGAGTGTAAGTGGCCTTGGGCGTGATGGCCTGGTCTTGGCCATTGCGACCAAGGTCCTTACACGCAGGCTCCTGCGCCGGTGAGCGCGTTATGGGAGAAAGAAAGAAGCTTTGCCTTTCCCCACCCGCAGTCACATAAACATTACAAATTTTGGAGGTTAGATATGCGCAATTTAACAATTGGCAAACCATTAAAACTCATCGTGCTGTTTACGATCCCACTGTTAATCGGGAATCTTTTTCAACAACTTTACAGTTTTATGGATGCGCTGATTGTTGGCCGGACGATTGGCAAAGATGCTTTGGCAGCTGTCGGTGCAACATCTAGTATTGTTTTTTTAATTATCGGCTTTGCCCAAGGCACAACGGCAGGATTGTCGATCTTAACGGCGCAAGCTTATGGTGCTCACGATTATCGGCGGGTGCGCCGGAGTTTTGGAACGAGTGTCTGGATTACGCTTGGTATTTCCCTGATTCTGACGGTCGGCGCGGTCACTATGACCCGGCCGTTACTTGCGGTGATGCAGACGCCGCCGGACATCATGGACGATTCGATTGCCTTCGTACGGGTCATTTACTTTGGCATCATTGCGTCAATGGTGTTTAATTTGCTGAGCAATATGTTACGGGCATTAGGTGATTCGCGCACACCGCTGATCTTCCTGATTATTGCGACCATCATCAATATTGCGTTGGACTTCTGGTTCATCCTTGGTTTTCATTCCGGGGTTGCCGGTGCCGGTTACGCAACTGTCAGTGCGCAAGTGATCGCGGCATTGCTGTGCTGGGTATATATCCGCATGCGAATTCCGCTATTGGTGATCCGGCGTCGGGACTTACGAATCGATTGGCAGGACATTTTGCGCCATCTAAAAGTGGGCCTGCCGATGGGCTTTCAAATGTCCATCATTGCTATTGGGGCAGTGATTTTACAGGTCATGCTCAACACACTTGGCACCAACGCGGTCGCAGCGTACACGGCGGCTGGACGGATTGATCAGCTGGCAACGTTGCCTTCCGCTTCTTTCGGAGTGGCCATGGCCACGTTTGCAGCCCAGAACCTGGGTGCAAAAGCCTATGGCCGCATCCGCCGCGGCGTTTACCAAACGCTGGTTGTTAACGTTGGCTTATCGCTGGTTTTAGGGGCCTTGATTATTATTTTCAGTAAACCGCTCGTTAACTTGTTCCTTGGCCCGAATCAGCCAGCGGTCACGGCGTTAGCCCAGACATACTTCCATTACAACGCCAGCATGTATTGGTTATTGGCGATTCTGTTCACGATTCGCAATTTGTTGCAAGGTTTAGGCCAGACGCTGGTACCAACTGTTGCCGGCTTCTTTGAACTCGGCATGCGGGCGTTTGCGGCAATTTTCCTGGTCGTCCCATTCGGTTTTGCCGGCGCATCCGCCGCCAATCCCTTGGCATGGTTCGGCAGCGTGTTAGTGCTGGTCAGCTCATACGTCCGCACCATGCGGCGTATCAGGCAACAGGAAGACACCCTTGCCGGTGAGCAAGAGTGAGTTGCCGCTATTCAAGGTTACAAAAAAACAGACAAATGAGTTTCGCAAATACTGTGGCGGAAACTCATTTGTCTGTTTCTATATACGGGCCTATATCCCAAAATGCTTACCATAAACCTCTAGATCCGCGTGGCCTTCTGGCAAGGTTGCGATCGCCGGTAAGTGACCCCAGTGTTCGTAGCCAAATTTTTGAAATAAGTGGCGGCTTGCTTGGTTGTGGCCGAAGATGCGGGCAATAACGGTGGTCAGGCCGTGGGCAGGGGCTTCGTGATCAACGAAAGCCAGCCGACCGTCTCGTGGTGGTTTTGGATCACCCACGCCGGAAAATGGGCATTGTGCGCGGCGAACCACGCGGATTTTTGGGCGACGGTTTGTGGCTGTAAATCCGCGGTTGCACGATGCGTCGGAATGGTTTCGTTGTAAATCGCGACTATTTTTGGCAAGTCGGCGGCAGTTGCCGGTTTAAATTCGATCATCGTTCGTCATCGACTTTCTTGGCAATTAAAATGTGATGCGGCCAGTAAAAGTTGGCAGGGTAGCGGTCCCATTGTGGTGCATTGCTTCCAGCTGTGGCTTGACGCGATCACGCAAATTGGTACTTAACTTCAGCTCTGTCAGCAAGGCATTGGTAGTCGCGATTTCCCACCGGGCATCATCTAAATCCGGATCTTCGAGGAGGCGGCCGGCGGTATAAGTCCAAGTGTGATCGTGGGCTATTTGGATCAAAGTGTCAGGCGTGATCAACGTGCGAATATTGGCGACATCACTGGGGGCAATCGCATAAAGTAGTCCCTGAACCATCGCCGCCTGCAAGTGACCGATTTGATTAAGCGCCGTGGGCTGAAGCGACCATTCGGCAACATCCACAAAATCACCAATCGCACGCAAATTGTTTAACAGCAGCGCCAAAGCATTGGCCGATTCAAAATACCAAAGGCTATGAGCCATAACGATCCGGTCAAAATGCTGATCCGCCAGCGTGCCGAGACTATTCGTAAGATCCGTATTAAAATGCACCGTTAACCGACTGGCGAGCGGACCATTCAACAAGTGATCCCAAGCCTGTCCCAATGTCAATGGTGCTCCATAATCGCGCGAGGCAATATCGATACCGGTAACGTGGCCGCTGGGACCGACGCTATCGGCCAAAACCGCACTCAAGTCGCCTTGGCCGCAACCGATTTCCAGAATATTTTCACCGGCTTGAACTTGCCATGTGTCGGCAATGGCAATGCGATGAGCAGTTTGGCGACGTTGAACGGCATAACTATCAGCGGTAGGTTCAAGCGCCATAAGTTTGGTGATGTCATCAAGGTGATTCTTCATGAGAGACTCCCTTTATGTAAAGTTAAATGTGGACGATGCAGTCAGTCTCTTTTTATAAGGAAAAAGTACAGCCGATATCGCCTTTTCCAGAGTGACGAAGGTTGATCAGCGTCAAAAGTGAGACTTCCTTCAGCGTCGTTTCATGATGGTCTAAGATTATCACAAAAATATTGGCGATTGCGCAAAAAGATGGCGACAATCGCATATTTTTATATAAACCGTGGTCATACTGGGTCACATTGGCCTAGCCTCCATATGATAGCGAAATAATTGGAAGAAGTTGTGAATCTACGCCAAATTCGGCGAAGTATCGGCTAAATATTTGGTAAACTTGAATTGGAGTGGCTGAGCAGATAAATAAGGCTTGGCTAAAAACTCATGCAACCAAAATATGCCGTGCTATGATGGCATTAGGATGAACGGTTCGGTTTTGGTGAATTTAAAAAGAATGGACGGAACGGACATGGCAAATAATATACAGGGATTCGCGATGATCGGTGCACAATCCATCGTTTTTAGCATCACGAATTTAAGGACACTTAAAACAATTGAACGCGGTAAATATCCAGTTGCCATCGGGGATGATTTTTATGCTGAACACGAAATCCTCCCTGAAACCGTTGATACCATTGTGCAGGCGTTTGATGCCATTAATCAGATTTTTAAGGACTATGGCGTGACGACGGTTAACGTTTACGCCAGTACTAGCTGGGCTGAGGCGGACAATGCCGAGTTTGTTCGGGACCAACTTTATACCCGCACCGGTTGGCTGATCCGGACAACTTCATTGTCGGAAGAGGCCTTTTTCCGTACGCAGGCCATTATGGTTAAATTTCCACAGTTTGCCTCGATCACCCAAAAAGGAACGGTGTTGATCGATATCAGCTCCGGTTCGGTGGAGCTGACGACCTTTTGCCAAGGGACCTTTGGCTTTTCCCGAAACTTGTCGCTAGGGCCGATGCGGGTGTATGAGATTATGAGCGATGTTCAGCGTTCGGTGACGAACTATGTTGAAGTCATGCGCGATTACATCGACAGCCGCTTACTGGATTTCATGCGTTTGCTGCCGCAAGGGGTTGAGTATACCAACATGATTTTGATGGGCAGCAGTTTGTCGATTTTTCAAAATTTGATTCCAGAAGGCAAACGGCAGGTCGAAACCGATCGGCCAGGCTTTGACATGCTTTACGATGAAGTGACGAAAGCGTCCGACCAGTACCTTGCCGATACTTATGATCTGACCTCAAGTCAAACATCGCTGGTGTTGCCAACGGTTTTGCTTGTATATCGTCTGATCGAAACACTGAATAGCCAATCAATCTGGATTTCGGATCTCAAAGCGATTGATGGCCTCGAAGTCCACGCGGCGCACGCTGGCGGGTTTAAAAAACTCGGCTTCGATCCTGATGAAGAAATTGTCATCAGCGCTAATAATTTAGCCAAACGTTATCAGGTCGACGACAAACACATGGAGGCAACGCGCACGTTTGCTTTGCAACTTTTTGATCGGCTCAAGAAACTGCATGGGATGGGCAAACGTGAACGCCTGTTGCTGGAAGTGGCGGCAACTGTCAGCGATATTGGCAGCTACATTGAAACCCACAAGCATTATGCTCACTCGAACTACATTATTATGGCTTCGGAAATTATGGGCTTGAACGAGTTGGAAGTGACCATGGTAGCAACGATTACCCGCTTCCACAGCTCGGTGACGCCACAGTCAGACTTGAAGAATTTTCCGATGATGTCAACCGAAAACCGCTTAGTTGTCGCCAAACTATCCGCCATTTTACGCGTGGCCGACAGCCTCGATGCCTCCCGCCAACAGAAAATTCAACAACTGCGCGTCTCAGTGAAGCCAAACAAAGTCTTGTTGTCGGCTAAAGCAAATGATGATATCGAGCTGGAACGGTGGACGTTGGCACGAAAAGGAAAATTTTTCTCGGAGGTTTTCGGAGTAGGGCTTGAGTTGAAAGGACGAAACACGCTATGAAGAAGCTTGATTTTTCCAAACCACGCTATTTTAATAACCGCGAGCTAAGTTGGCTTGCGTTTAATGACCGGGTATTAGAAGAAGCCCGGGATAAAAATAATCCGCTTCTGGAACGCGTCCGTTTTCTGGGCATCACCCAAAGTAATCTGGACGAGTTCTTCAACATTCGGGTTGCTTCGTTAAAGAAAATGGTGACGGTTAATTATGACAAACCGGATGCAGCCGGCATGAAACCGCAGGAACAACTTGATGCGATTTCCAAGACGGCGCACGCCATGGTGGAAAAGCAATACAACACATTGGTGCGATCGTTGACGCCAAAATTGGCGGCAGTGGATATTCAGTTACTGCATCCTAGCGATTTGAATCAGAAGCAGCGGGATTTTGTGTCAGACTATTTTCACTATGAACTTTATCCGGTTCTGACGCCGATGGGAGTCGACCCGACTCGGCCGTTCCCGTTTCTGGGCAACAACAGCCTGAACTTGGCGATTCGCCTGGTTCGGCCAGAAGATAGCGAAGATGATAAGTCGCGTTCATTTGCCATGGTTCAGGTGCCGGATGTGTTCCCGCGCGTTTTGCGGCTGCCCGGCGGTGACAACGTGTTTATTTTACTTGAAGAAGTCATCCGGATGTTCGTCGGTGAGTTGTTCGTCGGCGCCGATATCAAGGAAACGGCAACGTTCCGCGTGACCCGCGATATGGATATGGACGTGGCTGAAGAAGATGCTTCCGACCTGATGAAAGAGATTCAGTCACAACTTAAAAAACGTCAGCGCGGCAAGGTCATGCGCCTGGAAATTGAGGCAGGCATGGGCAAACACCTGCGGAAGCGGCTGACCAAGGCGATGAATGTCAAAGACGAAGACATTTACGAAATTCATGGGCCGATCGATCTGAATTTTCTCAGCAAGCTTGTGAAGCAGGTTCACGGCCATAAAGAGCTTTTGTTTAAACCATTCACGCCTTATATGGATCCGGCGTTTGAGCGCGAATCGATCTTTGACGTCATCAAGGAACGCGATGTGTTCATGCAACATCCCTATGACAGTTTTCAGCCAGTCATTGATTTTATCCGTGAAGCTGCCCAGGATCCGCAAGTCTTAGCGGTGAAAATGACCCTGTATCGCGTGTCGAGCAAATCGCCGATTATCCGTTACCTGAAGCAGGCCGCTGAAAATGGTAAGCAGGTCACTGTCTTAGTCGAATTGAAAGCTCGATTCGACGAAGAAAACAACGTGCATTGGGCGCAAGAACTTGAACATGCTGGCTGCCACGTCATTTATGGTTTGGTTGGCCTCAAAACCCATTGTAAGTTGGCGCTTGTTGTTCGGCGCGAAGAAGAAGGGATCAAACGTTACATGCACATGGCGACCGGGAATTACAACGACGTCACCGCCCGACTTTACACCGATATGGGATTGTTCACCTGCAACAACGAAATTGGTGAAGATGCTTCGAACATTTTCAACATGCTGTCCGGCTTTTCGGAGCCACCGTATTTCCACAAGCTGGTCATCGCGCCGCTTGGCATTCGCGATTATTTGATGGATCGGATCGACGAAGAAATCGCCGCGGCCAAAGCCGGTCGCAAAGCCTTAATTCAGATGAAGATGAATTCGCTGTCCGACACTGCCATGATCGAGAAGCTTTATGAAGCCTCGCATGGCGGGGTCGAAATCCATCTACTGGTTCGCGGCATTTGCAACTTGAAAGTCGGGATTCCCGGCGTTTCGGATAACATCACCGTTCATTCGATTGTCGGTCAGTTGCTGGAACACAGCCGAATTTATTACTTTTACGCCGATGGTCAGGAAAACGTCTATCTTTCCTCAGCTGATTTGATGAATCGCAATTTAAGTCGACGCGTGGAGCTGCTTTTCCCGATTCTACAAGACGATATTCGCGAGCGCATCATCAAGATCTTCGGGATTATGTGGGACGATAATGTTAAAACCCGCGTTCTCCAGCCGGATAGCACTTGGACCCGCGTGCAATTGCGCGGCGTGACCAAGCTTAATGCACAGGCTTATTTCATTAAACATGCAGTCGCCATGGGTGAAGCATTGCGGCGTGAAGAAATTGATCAGGCACCTGAGGATTTGCACGCAACGCACGCATTTATTCCCATGACGGCACCAAAGGAGGATGATGATGCATGACGCATCACTTCGCAGTAATTGACCTTGGCAGTAATTCTGCCCGGATGACGATCTGGTCGATTGATCAGGAAGTCGTGAAACCGGTCAAGCGACTCAAGGAAATGGTGCGCTTGTCTGAAGATATGGGGACGTCGCGAACCCTTCAGCCAGCAGCCATGGACCGAACATTGAAGGCGTTACAAGGGTTCAAAGCCGAACTGGATAAGTATGAAGATATTTCCTTAAAAGCCGTTGCCACGGCAGCGGTTCGCCAAGCCAAGAACCAAAAGGCCTTTCTTAAGCGGGTCAAAAACGAGGCTGGCTTGACGATTAGCGTGATTCCCGGCATGCGTGAAGCCGAGTATGACTTTTTAGGGGTGGTCAATACGCTGCCGATTCAAAACGCCTTAATCATGGATACTGGCGGCGCATCGACTGAACTGGTTTTGGTGCAGAATCGTAAGCTTCAGCATCTGGTATCGATTCCATTCGGGTCGGTCAATTTGTCCGAACGCTTTTTGAGCCCGGATGTTATTTCGGCAGCGGAGTATTTTTCCCTGAGTACGTTCATTCACCAAACTTTCAATAGCGTTTGGTGGCTGCGGCGAGCCCAGAATCTGCCAATTGTGGCACTGGGTGGGAGTAACCGGACATTAGCCAAAATCGAACGCCGCAAAGAAAAACTTGCGGATTTCGAAGCGATTCATGGTTATCGGATGCCAACCCAGCAAGCGAACAATATTTTTAAAGAGATTCTGAGTTCTGATCTGGCGACCCGGGAAGCCATTCCAGGATTAGCGAAGTATCGGGCGGACATTATTGTGGGCGGCTTGGTGCCGGTGATTTCCATGATCCGGTATCTTGATTCCGATCGGCTGACCTTTTCCCAGTTTGGGCTACGTGAAGGTGCGCTTTATGGTCACCTCAACAGCCGGGCCGTGGCGCAGCGGGAGCATTAGTTAATCATTGCTTAAAAAGCATGCTGATTTGCTAACGGAATGCGTCCAAACAGCGATAATGAAAGTACCAATCTAAAGGATGGTTTTGAGCTATGAAAAAATTGATCAAATGGCTGGGGTTGGCGGCAGCCGCTTTGGCATTACTAACAACCGCGCCGCGTGTGGTGCGGGCGGATACCTGGTCGCAACCGGTGGCCACGCTTGGCGCCTCACTGACAAGCGATCAAAAAAGTGGGACGCTCAGCACGCTGCAAAATGCCGCGGGTGTTTCCAACGCCAGTCAACTAACGGTCAATGGCGCAACCTTAGTGAAGTATCTCAATCCTTCGGGCAGCTCGTTCACCGAGAATTCCGGCGTTTGGTCGAGTGCGTTGGTGCAAAAAACCAATAATGGCGGGATCAATGTCACTATTGTGCCGTATAACGGTACAAATAACATTACGACCATTACGGCTGACCAATATCGCAATGCCGCGTTAACAGCTGGTGTCAGCAACGCCAATCTGTACATCACCAGTGCCGTCAAAATCGACGGTTCCGGTGCGTTAGCCGGGGTCTACGCAGCGTTTGCCCAAAACGGTGACAACCTCAACAATCAGCAAATCAACGCTGCCCAGCAGGAAGTCAACACGCTTAGTTCGATTACCCAAGCCAACAAAGACAAAGACGGCTATTCGGACAAGCAGCTCAATAATGCCGTTGCCGGTGCCAAGCAGCAAATGGCGACCCAAAGTAACAATGGCCAGCAAACTTTGTCCCAGAACCAAATCGGCAATATTGTGGACAGCCAGCTTAAGCAGAATAATTTAACGACCATCATCAACAATAACCAACGTCAATTGATTATTAACTTGCTGGTGAATGTGCAAAAAGCCGGTTCCTTAAAGAATACCGATTTCAAGGCACAGGCAAGCAAATTAGCCAATTCAATTCAAAATTCGGCAAAAGGGCTGTTTGATAAGCTCAATAAAAGCCTAAACACTGAAGAAAACCGGAATTTCCTGCAGAAAATCTGGGATGGCATCGTTAGTTTCTTTAACGGTATTGCCCAGTGGATTCGGAGTCAGTTTTAATAACCGCAACTTGGTAAGTTAGAAACGAGGTGGCCTCATGTTGCCTAATATCTTGGTCAGTGATCAAACTGGCCAAAGCAGCCACACGTTGACAGGCGCCATCACAATTGGTGCCATTGTCGCGGTGATCATTATCTTGTTCTTAGTAATTAAACTGTTAGGTGCGAGTTTGCGCCATCCATTTATCAGCCTGGCACTCTTTGCACTCGGCGGCTTTGCCATTTTCAAATTTGCGTTAGTCGGCATCATCGGCATCGGTCTGCTGGCGGCAGTCGGCGCCGGTGCGTTGTGGATGAATACTGGTGACGGCGGGTGAAAATGGCGTAATTTGCTAGTATTCACTCGTTAAGAGGCTGAATCATAATTCATAGCTATAATAAAAAGCGAACATATCCTTCAATAATTGGAGTGTATGTTCGCTTTTTGTTTCCCTAGGGTAATGCGCTAGAGTTATTTAAGCTCTGAGTGCCAAAGCGGAGCAATCGTAGGCCAGATGGGGCTCAGTGGTGAAATTGTACTAGCTGGGCGGTCTTCCCAGCGTAGTACAAGGCCGAGCTTTGAGACTCAGCCGGGTTTGCAGAGGCTCAAAGTCGTGCCCACCACTCTAGCTTCGCGGTCGCCAGCCCCCGAGCCCGCCGGAGATTGCGGAGTTTGGCACAACAAGGAACTTATTGCCCTAAATTTTTTGATGGTTCGGGATTTACTAACCTATGAACGTTCGCACAAAATTATGACCCAGTCTCTTTTGGTATCTGTCTTAATGTTGCAATTAAACCCGTGACGGCAAGTCAATTTCGGCTTTGGCCAAAACATGACCTTTCATCGCATGGCGGGCTTCATTCAACCAGAAGCCGGGTTGCAGTGGTAACTTGGTGTCTAAAGCAAAAATCATCAACGTATAATCATGATTCTTGTCTGGCGGCTGTGGCCCTACATAGCCCTGCTGGGTAAATGGATCAGTGTTACCAACCAAGTGGCCTGCAGAAGCATTTTTGCCTTCAACCATTGGAATCTGATCGCTGTGACTCGCGCCAACCGGGATCGACGTGACATTGGCAGGAATGTTTGCCGCATTCCAGTGAATCCACGGCAGTCCGCCGACTGGAACCGCGTCATAGTCGAGGAGCCAAAGTGCGAAACTGACAGTGCCTTCCGGAGCATCTTCAATGGTAAATGGAAAGCTCGTGATCGGATAGCCATTTTTGACATCGGCGCCAGTGGCATACTTGCCATAACGATCAGCCAGCATCCCATTGACAAGCGGAACGGATAGTTTCATTTGAATTTCCTCCCTTTTATCGCTACCTTTATGATAGTAGATTGAAATTACGAAAGCCAATTTCGGATTAAAAATATTTTTATTGCCACAAGCAGATCAAGCAGATCGAATTGAGCCATAACAAGGAGCTTTGAATAAACATGCAAAAAGATGTCCAGGCATTACTTGATGAAGTTAAAAATCACTACGATCACCCACTGGAAGTGGCGATTAACGGTGAAGCAAGCGACGTGCTGACCCATGATCAAAGCCATCAGCGCCTGAAAAAAGATGGTACGCTAGAGGTGGTTGTGACCGATACAACGAATGTGGCGTACACGTTAAGTCACGAACTCCTTCACTTATTGTTTCAGATGAAAGGGTATCCTCAGTTGCAATTTCATTTATTGAGCGGTGATCCGCAAGTGGATGACCAGCTTTATGCCACCAGTACAGCCTTGTATAACGCTGCGGTGCATATGCTGGTGGTTGCTTGGCAGCGGGAACATGGCTTGCTGACAGACAAGGTGGTTGCGCAGGTGTTGGCAGGCTTCAAGCAGAATGTGCCAGCCGAAGCTGATGATCAGCTGGTGATTTACCGTATTCTGTCGTTGCTGGATCTTTTAGGCTTTTTGGACGGGCAGCTACCCGATGAGCTGGCAAGCGCGTATCCACAAGCGTTGCCGTATGCCCAAGAACTGTTCGGATTACTAGACGAACAGAAACTTGTCACACCATTTGGCTTGCGCCGGGCGATTGTGCACCTGTTTGAGCGTTTCGATGCCCAAATTGAGAAGTTAGGCTACCAGCCGACCAATGACCATGAATTTGCCACGGTGTCGCCGGTTTTGTCGAAGCGACAACTGCGGCTCACACTAGATCAGGTTTACTTCATCAAACACAGCAGCTACCGCGATCGGGACACGAAACAACCTGCCTATGTCGCAATGGGGCGCAGCGATGACCAAAATGCGTTTGTGCTGCCACTGCCTGAAAAAGAAACAACGCCAGAAGCTTTCCAACAGCTGTATCAACAGCCGCTAGACAGCGTTCTGACGAAGTATGGTCTCGATTTTACCATCCGTTAATGCCGGCCAAAATTAATGAAGAAGCCGTTAGTCACGGACTGAATACCAAGCATCACAACCTGGTAGAAGACGAAGAGGAAGAAAATGAGGACTAGGATCATAAACAAATAACTAAAAAAGTGCGACCACCGAAAGGACTTCATGGTATTAAGACCCCTTTCTACAATGTTTCTTATAAATAATATTACACCTTTTACGCGCGGGGTGATCAACTTGTTACGAATCAGCCAGCGCGACAGTGGCCGTGTCACTGATTGGTGACTGGCGGGCAAGCTAAACGTTTTGCCTGGTGTGAGGTGAATTTTTCGTTAAGGATGTTGCGCTGTTCAGCGTGTTAGGAGATGGAAACGATGTTTGATTTGCAAACCGCGATTGATCAAGCAAAACGGGTCACGTTTATGACCGGCGCAGGCGTTTCGACAGCTTCGGGAATTCCGGATTATCGATCAAAAGGCGGCTTATATGCCGACAAGGTTGACCCAGAGTATGCGTTATCGATTGATAATCTGCAGGCCCATCACGAGGACTTTCATAAATTTGTCGTCGAGAACATGTATTATCCCGATGCCAAGCCGAATGTCATTCATGAAAAAATGGCGGCGATTACCAACCAAAAAGGCACGATTGTCACACAAAATGTTGACGGACTCGATCGCAAAGCTGGCGCCAAGCATGTGGTTGAGTTCCATGGCAATCTTTATCGGATTTACTGTCAAATCTGTCGCAAGCAATTTGACTATCGGACGTATTTGAAAAATGACGTACATGCGGCAGACGGTGGTATCTTACGGCCGGATATTGTCTTATACGGTGAGCCGATTAATCCGGATACGGTGAGTGCGGCGATTAATGCCATTGCCCAGGCGGACTTGCTGATCGTTGTGGGAACAAGTTTTGTCGTGTATCCATTTGCCGGGTTAATTGGCTATGCACAACCGGATGCAACGATTGTGGCCGTCAACCGCGAACGGATTGCTTTGCCGGAAGGGGCGCAGATGGTTCTGGGAGATGCGGTTGACGTTTTTGCCAAGTTGCACGTCTAGTCACGGACAATCATGACGAAAAGGGGATTTGACGGTGAGTAAAGGACGCTTGGAGGCATTTACCGATGCGGTCATCGCGATTATTTTAACGATCTTGGTGTTGGAATTAAATCCACCTCACAGTGGCTCACTGGCGTCGCTTTGGGCATTAAGAGGAAGGTTTGGGATTTATTTAGTTTCATTTCTGACGCTGATTGTTTATTGGAACAATCACCACCATTTGTTCCAGTTGGTGAATCGGATCGACTGGCGCGTGATGTGGGCGAATTCGTTTTTTATGCTGGCCATTTCGATGTTTCCGTTTGCCACCAGCTGGGTCGGTGAAGGGCATGTGGATGCATTCGGACCGGAGCTGATTTATGGCTTTGTTGTGTTCATGTCGAATGTCAGTTACCTTCTTTTGGTCGTCACGCTGCGACATGTCAACGGCCCGACCTCGGAGTTGGTGAAGCTATACGGTCATCAGCATGACTGGAAAGCGGTCGGTTCGATTGTCATGGCATTTATCGCGATGATTTTGGCTTTGCTTTGGCCACCATTAACGATCATACTGGACTTGTTAATGTTATTGTTGTGGGCAATCCCAGACCAGCGTGTTGAGCGACATCTATTACGTGGTCCAAAAGAGTGAGTGAGCGTGAGCAGGAGCGCTTAGAAATCGGAGTGTAAGTGGCCATTGAGGCTTCAAGGTCCTTACACGTAGATTTCTGCGACTGCGAACGCGTTATGATGAAAGGAGATTTTTAATATGGCAAGAACGATTGGTATCATTGGTATTGGCCATGTCGGTGTGACGACGGCATTCAATTTGGTCAGCAAAGGTATTGCAGATAAACTGGTGTTAATTGACCAGAAAGCCGAATTGGCTGAAGGCGAAAGTTATGACTTGAAGGATGCGTTAGGCGGGTTGCCGACGTATACCGACATTGTGGTCAACGACTATGATGCGTTGAAAGACGCTGATGTGGTGATTTCGGCAGTCGGCAATATCGGCGCGATTTCAAATGGTGATCGGATCGGCGAGACTAAAACGTCCAAGGCGGCGTTGGATGATGTCGCGCCGAAGCTGAAGGCGTCTGGCTTCCATGGCGTCTTGCTGGATATTACGAATCCCTGCGATGCGGTGACCAGCTACTGGCAGTACTTGCTTGATTTGCCGAAGTCCCAGATTATCGGCACTGGCACATCGTTGGATACTTATCGGATGCGGCGCGCGGTTGCCGAGACGCTGCATGTGAATGTTGCGGATGTTCGTGGCTATAACATGGGCGAACACGGTGAGTCTCAGTTCACGGCGTGGTCAACGGTTCGGGTCAATAATGAACCGATCGCAGAGTACGCCAAAGTGGATTACGATCAGCTGGCTGATGCAGCGCGGGCTGGCGGTTGGAAGATTTACAATGCGAAGCACTATACCAGTTATGGCATTGCAACCATCGCAACCGAAATGACCCAGGCGATCATCAGCGATGCCAAGCGGATTTTCCCATGCGCCAATTACGATCCCGAATTCGGCATTGCGATCGGCCATCCGGCAACCATCGGCAAGCTCGGTGTCGTCAACACACCGGAATTGAAATTGACCGATGACGAGCGGGCGAAGTACGTCCATTCGGCAGGCATCATCAAGGACACACTCGAAAAAATGAAATAATCAACTACGGTAGCAATACCGAAGTCTTTTAAAAGACGCCGACCTGGCGCCTTTTTGCTTCAAGCGTTTTAATTGGCTTGTTTTTGAAAAGGGGATGCACATGGTCAAGAAATATACATTGGTGACGGTTGAGACACCCACTGGCTGGCTGTTGATTAACCGCACGAATCCGCCTTATCGTGGCATGTGGAATACGCTCGGTGGTAAGTTTCTGCCTGACGAGACGCCGGCTGTCTGTGCGGCGCGTGAATTGCAGGAAGAGAGCCACATTATCATCCCGGCGCACGAATTGCGCAGTGTGGGGCGTGTTTTTTGGCATGTCGATGGCGATCTTCGCGGTGAGCTCTATGCTTTTCTCGGGAAAACGTCCGATCGGCTTCAGATGCCGCAAGCGACTCGTGAAGGGATTCTGGCGACCTTTTCCAAGGAGTGGTTGCTGGCGGATAATCCGGGATTGGTACCGGATCTGCAGCCGCTGTTGCGATACGCTTTGAATGGCGAGAAGCATGATTATGCATCGTATTTTACCGGTGATGTGCTACAGAAATTTCAGATCACGGACGGTGAGCGCCATGATTAACGTCGGCTTAACCAGTGTGGCCGATCATCCTAGCATTGCAGCAAATGGCAAGCGCAGTACCTTTGCGGATTATGCACAGTATTTTCCGGTGATTGAGTTGGACACGACCTTCTACGGGTTGAAAACTGTGGATCAAATTCGGCGGTGGCAGGCGCAGGTGCCGGCGAGCTTTCAGTTTATTGTGAAGGCCAGCAAGCTCATGACCAAGCACGAAGCCACACAGGATTTGGTTGCGGAATTTTCGCGGTTTAATGACATGGTCGCGCCGCTGGTTGCCGCACATCAGCTGCAGGCGGTGTTGTGCCAGTTTCCGCCTTATTTTGGCGTGACGGCGGAAAACGTCCGGTATCTGCAAAATCTCAATCAGTGGCTGCCGGATTTACCGGTTGCGGTTGAATTCCGGCATGCCAGCTGGTATCTGCCGGCCTATCGTGATGCCACGATTGGGTTATTGCAGGCGGCAGGCGATATTCATGTCGTTGTGGATGAAGCTCAGACAACAAGCGGTTCCGTTCCGCTGGTGCCAATTGCCACGAATCCCGACTTAACGATTTTGCGCCTGCATGGCCGTAATCAGGCTTGGGGCCAGAGCGGCGCCAAAACCACAGAACGGACGAATTATCGCTATAGCCAAGCAGAATTGCAACAGTTTGCCACCATTGTGCACCATCTCAAAAGTAAAAACGTCACCGTTATTTTCAACAATAATGGCGGACATGATGCTGCCGCAAATGCGCAGGCATTCATTGACATGCTGGGATTGGATTTTCCCGGATTGGCGCCGCGGCAACTGGATTTGTTTTAGATTTTGTGTGGCAGCGCCGAATTCGGTCTGACAGTCTGGTACTGGTGTAGTACAATCACGGTAAACACATTGTTTTCACCAAAAAAGTTCAGCAGTTTTTAATCGCTGACTTTGGTGCATCGTTGTTTCGAAAGGCGGATTGCTATGAAGATTAAAGAAGGCTACATGCCATTTCATGAGTACAAAACGTATTATCGGATTGTGGGTGAACCCAGTGCGGATAAGGCGCCGTTGTTGTTAATTCATGGCGGGCCCGGTTCTTCGCATAATTATTTTGAACTCATGGACGACTACGCTGCGACCGGAAGACAACTGATTATGTATGATCAAGTCGGTTGCGGTAAGTCATCGCTACCAGAGGATCCGGCAGTTTACGTCAAAGAAACATGGGCTGAAGAACTCATTGCGTTGCGCAAATATTTGCACTTGGACGAGATTCATATGTTGGGGCAGTCATGGGGCGGCATGTTAGAGATATACTATCTGACAAGCTTTGACCCGCAAGGCATTAAGAGTGTCATGATTGACGGGTCGCCGGCTTCGATTAAGCTGTGGGTGCAGGAGCAGCATCGGCTGATCAAGTATCTGAGTTATGAAGACCGGGAAGCGATTGCCGAAGCTGAACGGACCGGGGATTTTAACAACGTCAAGTATCTGGCGGCCAATGACCGCTACATGGAAAAGTATTGCTGGGATGATCCTGACGAGAACTCGCCTGAACCGCTGCGGCGCCCAACCAACGGCAAGCGGGCCAGCCTGATTGCGGAAGGGCCGAATGAATTTACCGAAAACGGGACGATTAGCGATTTTGATGTCACTGATCAGCTTCACAAAATTCACGTTCCGGTCTTGGTCACCAGCGGCACGGACGATCTTTGCACACCGTTGATTGCAAAAACCGTGGTGGATCACATTCCGGGGGCAAAGTGGCATCTGTTTGCGAACAGCCGGCATTTGGCGCTGCTGGATCAACACGATGAATTTATTGATGTGCTGGATCATTGGCTGGCGGCGAATGATTGATGGTGGTTGTGAGACAGCCACTTATTCGCCATTTTTGAGCAAGTCTGCTCATACTCTGTTATACTGGACTCATTCTGAATTAAAGTACGGGAGGCACCTTGCATGGCAAGCAAACCAACTTTTTATGTGACGACACCGATTTATTATCCATCTGGCAAACTACATATCGGCAATGCCTATACCACGATTGCGGCGGACGTTTTGGCGCGTTATAAGCGATTGATGGGTTATGATGTTTTCTTCCTCACCGGGACGGATGAGCATGGCCTCAAGATTGAGCAAAAAGCCGATAAGCTGGGTGTGACACCGCAAGCTTATGTCGATGGCATGGCGGCGCAGATCAAACAGTTGTGGAAGACCCTTGAGATCACCAATGACAAATTCATTCGGACGACGGATAAAGCGCACGTTGAGGCGGTTCAGGCAATTGTCGAACGGCTCATCAAGCAGGGCGACGTTTACCTTGGCGAATATACGGGCTGGTACTCGGTTGAAGACGAGGAATATTTCACCGAATCGCAATTGTCAGAAGTCTATCGGGATAAAGATGGCAATGTTCTCGGCGGGAAGGCACCATCCGGTCATGAGGTTCAGCTGGTTCATGAGCCGAGCTACTTCTTCAAAATGAGCAAATACACGGATCGCCTGTTGAAGTATTGTGACGAGCATCCTGATTTTGTGCAACCGGCTTCGCGTAAAACGGAAATGATCAACAACTTCATTAAACCGGGGCTTGAAGATCTGGCGATGAGCCGTACGAGCTTCAACTGGGGCGTTCAGATTCCGTCTGATCCGAAGCATGTGGTTTACGTTTGGGTCGATGCCTTGCTGAACTATATCACGGCACTTGGCTATGGTAGCAACGACCACGCCTTGTTTGACAAGTATTGGCCGGCCAATGTGCAGCTGATCGGTAAGGAAATCGTTCGCTTCCACATCATTTACTGGCCGATCATTTTGATGGCCTTGGGTCTGCCATTGCCGAAGAAAATTTACGCCCATGGCTGGCTGGTCATGCGCGACGGGAAAATGAGCAAGTCAAAAGGCAATGCCGTTTATCCGGATATGATCGTGGAACGGTACGGTCTGGATGCTTTGCGGTATTACCTGATGCGGGCGATTCCGTTTGGCAATGATGGCTTGTTCACGCCTGAAGACTTCATTGACCGCATCAACTATGATTTGGCCAATGACCTTGGCAACTTGCTGAATCGCACCATTGCGATGATCAATAAGTATGAAGATGGCATTTTGCCAACCTTCAAGCCGGATGTGACGCCATTCGACAAAGAGCTTGGCGATGTGGCCGAAGCGGCTTTGACCGAGTATCACAAGCTGATGGACGAACTGCGCTTCTCGGATGCGTTGGATCAGGTCTGGAAGATCGTTTCCCGCGCCAACAAGTACATCGATGAAACCGAACCGTGGAAATTGGCCAAGGATCCGGCTAAAAAGGATCAACTTGATTCCGTCATGGCACACCTGGCCGAAAGCTTGCGGTTGATTGCCTTATTGATTCAGCCGGTCATGACCCATGCACCACTGCAGATTTTTGGCCAATTGGGCTTAGATCACGAAAACGATGATCATAAAATCGTCAAGTGGGGTGCACTGCCTGCTGGCGCCAAAGTGGTTGAACAAGGTACACCGATCTTCCCACGGCTTGATGCCGAAGAAGAAGTTGCCTATATCAAGAGCCAAATGACCCCAGGCACGGCGAAGGCAGCAGTCGATGAAAAGAGCCGCAAGTCGGAAATCGAGTTCAAACAATTCGATAAGAGTGAAATCCGAGTTGCAGAAATCCTCGATGTCGAACCGGTCAAGGGTGCGGACAAGTTGCTGAAGTTCACACTCGATGCCGGCGATAAAGGGACACGCCAGATCTTGTCAGGCATTCGTGAATTCTACCCTGATTACGAGAAGTTGAAGGGCAAGAAAGTCATGGCGGTGGTGAACCTCAAGCCGCGGAAAATGAAGGGCGAGATTTCCGAGGGTATGTTGCTATCAGCCGAAAGCTTGGATGGTAAGAAGATTACCTTACTTGAAGTTTCCGAGAATCTACAAAACGGCAGCTTGGTTGGTTAAACAAGATAATTTAAAAAGGGCACGCGGCAAGTTTTTTGCCGGTGTCCTTTTTGCATGCTTTGCTAACGGCTATAGCACGCGGTTCAAATGTGCTTGAATCAACAGGTTGAGGATTGGAATCATAAAGGTATACGCAGCCAAAGCAAACATGGCAGTGGAGGAGGCGTTCAGACCAGCCAGAACAAACAAGCCAGCTATGTTCAAATACACCAGCAATTTGGTCGCAATGACCGCTGCTTTTCCAATGACCATTTGATTTCGTTCGTCAGTCATTTCATTTGCAAGCCGTTTGTCTGAAGGCGAACCTTGCTGAAATCTCTGTAGTTTTCGCTGTTCAGATTGGCGTTGAGTCGCGAACATGGCGTAACTAACCAATAGTGCTATTAAAACCAAAATAATTTTGCCAATATTTTCCGGAACAGACGTTTTGACGTAACGATACAATATTGCAAATGCGAAAGCGCCTAGCCAAGCAAGCCAACCACTTTTGGGAACTGCGTTTACGATTTTTTTCATAATAAAGTCGCCTCTTTTAACAGGGAAATAAGTGGGATGAGTGGCAGTCTACGGAAGATTACTGTCGGTCAGTGCGTTCATCTGAGAAGATACGTTCAATAGGTAAGTCAAAAACGCGCGAAATTTTAAACGCAAGTCCCAATGAAGGATTGTATCTGCCGTTTTCCAAGGAACTGACGGTTTGGCGTGATACGTCTAAAAGATCAGCTAGGTCTTGCTGAGTTAATTGATGCTGGTTTCGCAGTGCTTCAATTCGGTTTTTCAGAAATATCACCCCGTTTTTGTAAAGCCTACTTTACATGGTGATCATATTAGCATTTTTGCGAAATGTCAAGTAAACTTTACACGCTCTTTGTAGTTTTAATACCGATATTAAGGTCTAATTCGAAAGGTGCATATCAAAAGAGGCGAGTAACTGGGAAGCTCACTCGCCTCTTTTTTCAGTGGCAGAAAAAGTAATGCCAAACGTAAACCGCTAATCCGCCACCGCTGTCGTGGTAGCCGCGACCTTTTTCCGAGCCGCTTTGATGCGGTCTTCCGTGTAATACTGTGCCTGGGCGTTGAATAGGTCCCGGTAAATGCCCGGATGCGCCATGAGGCTGGCGTGGGTGCCGTCTTGGACGATTTGACCGTGATCAAGGACCACGATGCGTTGTGAGAAGGGGGTGGAGCTCATCCGGTGTGAGACATAGATGGCGGTTTTGCCTTCGATGAGTTCGTCAAAGCGCTGGTAGATTTCATATTCGGAAATCGGGTCAAGCGCTGCCGTGGGCTCATCCAGAATCATGATCGGCGCATCTTTGTACCAAGCGCGGGCGATGGCGATTTTCTGCGCTTCGCCGCCGGAAACGGTCACACCATCATCGCTTAAGGCTGTGGTGATCGGCGTGTCGATAGTTTTCGGCATCCTCTTGACGCGATCGGCGACATCCGCAACCTTCAAGGCTTCCCAAACGCGCGCCCGATCTGGATCTGTCGTGGCGGCCACATTTTCCGCAATGCTGTAAGCAAAAAGGCGGAAGTCCTGGAAAACGACGCCTAACAGACTGCGGTACTCGTCTTCGTCGTATTTCTGGATGTCAATGTCGTTTAACGTGATGGTGCCTTCAGTGGGTTTAAACAGGCGCACGAGCAGTTTGATCAACGTCGTCTTGCCGCTGCCGTTGCGGCCGACCAATGCGAGCCGTTCACCGATGTTCAGGGTTAGGCTGACATGACGCAAGGCCCACTGGTCGCTGCCGGGATACTTGAAACTAACATCGTGAAATTGGATGGCAAATTCGTTGTCGTTGCGCTTTTCAACTGGAAGTGTGCCTGATTTATTGTGATCCGGCAAGGCGAGAAAGTCAGCGTAAAATTGAAGGTAATCGACCATGTTGATGTACATGCCGACTTGCTGTAGAAATTGATAGGCAGCGGTCATCAGTTGCTGAAAGTACCCAACGGCGATCATCACGCTGCCAATGGCGATGACACCCATCAACGCTTTGACGCCAACCAGGATGTACAAGCCAATGACCGACAACGCAATGGCTAGGTTAGGCCAGTGACCGAACTTGGCCATTTGCCAATAACCGTGGCTGAGTTGGCCAAAGAATTCGTTGTTGTCATTGCGTTCATTGTTCATGACTAAGTGGCTTGCTTGATAAAGGCGAATCACTTCATGATTATCCATATTTTCCGTGAAGTGGTAAAAGTACGTAAATCGGCGATTGCTTGGGATAATTTTTCTGATCAGTTCTTGTTGAATCTGATTACTGCGGTGAATACTCCAGCTGCCAACGACAATCGGGAAGATGAGTAGCGCCAAAATCAATAGTGGATAGCGCAAGTCGTTCAGCCATGTTGTTGCGTGGTTAGTTGCCCGTGCCAGACTGATCAAAGTGGCAATAGCGAAGCCAATCGCAATGATTAGTGAAAAGAAATCTTGCATGCCATTTTTCATGAGCGCTGTCATACCGCCATTAAAAGTTTGCCCGGCTTGAGCACCAGCATACTGTTTACGCATATCTGGATCCTGAAGGGTGGTATAACTCACCGTCAATAATTTCTCGGTTGTTGCGCGGGTGAGCCGCCTGTTTACGCCGCTTTCATGATCTTCGGCTAATTTAGCAAACCATTGACTCGATAACTGAAGCAGGTACCGGGTGGCAAGGAACAGACCGACAAGGAGCGCCATCTGCTGGAGCGTTGCACGTTGTTGTAACTGATTAAGCACCAAGCCAAGGAAAGCGATGTTGAGGTAAGGAATGCCGACAGTCGTCAATGCACGGACAAATTCGACCGGAATCGCAAGTGGATCGAGACTTTGAATCACGTGAACCACCCGCAAGGCCCGATGAACAGTTTGTTTTGGCATGGTTTTTTCTGAATCTTTAGAAGTTGTCATTGACTGCGACCTCCTTTGTATCCGGTTGATAGTACTTACTTTGGATTTGATACATTTGGGCATAACGGCCGCCCTTTGCCATGAGCTGCTCATGAGTCCCAGATTCGAGTACCTGGCCATGATCCATAAACAGGATGCTGTCACAAAAGCGGGTTGATGCTAATCGATGGGAGATGAACAGAGAAGTTTTACCGGCCGCTAGTTGCGCATAGTCTTGGTAAATCTCATTTTCGGCAATCGCATCCAGTGCGGCAGTTGGTTCGTCCAAAATCAGGACGGGCGCATCTTTATACAGTGCCCTTGCCAGCATGAGCTTCTGCGCCTGGCCGCCGGATAATTCAACGCCGTCATCTCTGGTGTAACGGGTCATCGGCGTGGCAGTTGTTTGCGGTAGCGTTTTGACGAAGGTTCCCAAGCCGGCCTCGGCTAATGCGGTTGTGACCCGGTTCAAATCGGGATGCTCGGTCATTGCGACGTTGTTGGCTAAACTCTGGGCAAGAATAATGGTTTCCTGAAAGACAGGGGCGAATAAAGCAAAACGTTCTGCTAGCGGTAGAAGGTTAGCGTTTAGCCCGTTGATGGTGATGGTGCCGCTTGTCGGATGCAACAAGCCCATCATGAGGCGGGCGAGCGTTGATTTGCCTGCGCCGTTAATGCCGACGATCGCCAATTTCTGTTCGGCCTGAAGTGTGAAGCTGACGTCTTTAAGACTGGCACTTTTGGCTCCCGGATATTGATAAGTCACATGTGAAAAGGTGATGGTGACAGGACGTTTTGCTAACTGCTTCTGCTCTGCCTCCGTGAGCGTGCGGATTGGCGTTTGCGGTTGCAGTTTCATAAAATCACGGAGTTCCTGTAAGTCGAGGCTGGCATTTTGCAACTTGCCGAAGTCGTCTAAAAGTTGATCCAATAAGGTGATGAAACTATTAGTCATCCCAAACATTAAAGTGAACTGGGCGATGGAAAGACTGCCGCGCATGATTGCCACAATCAAGGTGCCATTGACAATGGCGTCGCGTAACAAACCGGCAAGTTGACCGATTTGTTCTCCTAGAAAGCGACGCAGCGAGTTACGCCGCTGCCAGGCATCTTGTAAATGAATTAAGCGATCAAGGTGGCGTTGGTACCAGTTCGCCATGCCAAACATGCGAATGTCTTTGCCGTTGTCCAAAGCGTAGGCATTGCGGGTGATGTAATCTTCCTGACGGCCTAACTTGTTCCACTTGACATTGTTTTGCAGATACCAGTGGCGGTACCAACTCATGCCGGCATAACTGATGGCGGCACTGACCAGAACCAGTGCAAAGACCCACGGAACCGCAAATGACAACGTCGCTAGGAATACGATCAGCGTTGTGAGGTCTACTAGCGTACCGCGGCCATACAGATAGATAGCTTCGGCGCCGGCATATGTGTTGCTCAGCCCTTTCTTGAACGCAGTGTGGGCTAGCCCCTGAAGCTCGCCACTGCTGATCTGGTCGTAGTCGAGATCCCATTGCTTTTGATGAAAATCCAGTTCGATAGCGGTTCGTAAGGCGGAACTCGCGACGCTGTCATGGGTCAGCAACAGGTACTCGATTTCACTGGTCAGGGCGAGTCCCAGTCCGGTTAAAGTTGCCAGCCAAGCAAATTGGCCTAACGTCGCGTGCCCGGTAATTGCCCCGACCAACAGTGCCGGCGTAAAAACGCCCAACAAAGCGGCCGCGGCCTTATCAATGGCCAGACCGCTTGCTGTCCAGGCTAAGGAAGGCTTGTCTTTACGCAGATACTTGATGTACCAGCACAGGTTGTTCCATAAGCTATATTTTTTCATCCCACTCACCTCGTTGATCTTAACCTACCAAAAAACCGACCCGCTGACGCAAATTATGCGTGAGTGGTCGGTTTGACTGCGTGAATGGGAATCGCAATTTCAGTGACGAATACCTCATCCTCATACTGGCGGTTGATCATCCCGTCGTACTTAGCGACGAGTTTATTTACCCGCCGAATCCCAAGGCCGCGTTTGTCACTTTTGGTGGAGGCATATTGATAGTCAATCACCTGGTCAGCCGGACGGGTATTGGTGACAGAGATGTAAAATTGTTGCTTCACAATGCCGATATAAAGTCGCAGCTGTCGCTTTTCATCAGCCGGTTGTTCACTGATGGCTTCAATGGCGTTGTCCAGCAAGTTGACTAAAATGACCACCAAGTCCACATCTTTGATAAGCGGCGTGTTCCCTACGATCGCTTTTTCGTTAACCGGAATCTGTAGGCGTTCGGCTAATGTGAGTTTCGCGTTAACGATGGCGTCGAGCATGGCATTGCCGGAGTGGACGAGCGGATCAACGGCGTCCAGTTTATCTTCCAGTTCATCCAAATATTGGCGCGCGCCGGTCGTGTCTTGGTTGTCTAGGTAAGCTTTTAAAGCCTGCAGGTGGTCATGATAATCGTGCCGCCAGCCGCGCATGTTCGCGTACAGCTCCTGCACTTCCTGCGAGTACTGAGCCATCATTTTATCCAGGCTGCGCGCAAACACCGCGTCCTGATCGCTGAGAAACTGGCGAATCAAGACAAATTCCAAGCTGCCTGCCAGAACCGTGCCGACGAAAAGTAAGATGCGCACGATCGGTTGCGGCCAAAGCCACCAGCTGCCAAGTGCAACCGCGACGATGGCGAGATTCAACCAGCGGACGGGCCAATTTTGCTGGCGGCGAAAGATCCACCATAACTGCCAGCAACAGCCCACTGTCAGTAACAAAAACGCGATGAGGCCAATCCAATCATTCACTGTCATCTGTCAGCCCCCGGAAATGTTTGAAAAAGGCTTGCTTAACCACCGGTGCCTGTTGTCGGGAAACGGGATAAGTCGTCCCGTCCGCCATTACAACGGTGTGGTGATCGAGCTGGGATAAAAAGTTAAGGTTGATGACGATGGACCGGTAGATTTGAATGAAGTTGTCATCTAAGCGCGGCAATAAGTCTTTTAATTGACCACTCACGGTGTACGTTGTTTTCTGGGTATGGACCTGCAGCCGATGGTCGGTCACTTCGATGGCGCTAATGTCGTAAAGCGGCACACGAGTGAGGCCGGTGGACGTTTGCAATGGCAACAACTTAGGCTGTGTCCGAGCCGCAGTTTTGTTGATCAGATGCTGCAGCTTCTCTTTGGTGAGCGGTTTGATGATGTAGTCAATGGCGTTGACATCATAGCCGTCAAAAACGAATTCGTCGTAGTTACTGACAAAAGCGATGGCGGTGTCGGGATCGTGTTGGCGGATTTTTTTAGCAAGCGTCATGCCGTCCATCCCCGATCCGAGCTTGATGTCCAGCAGAAGAAGATCCGGCGTCTGTTCGGCGAAAAGGAACTGTTCCGCACTTGCATAAGCCGCCACTTGCAACGGCTGCGACGGCTGAGCCAGTTGTTGAATCAATTTAACGGTTGCCTCGCGGGTCGCTGCTTGATCGTCAATAAGTGCAATGTGCATCTGGAATCATCCCTTTCGCCAATATGCTTTTATTTTACCGCAATGATGTGCGTGTTCGAGTTATTTGGCTGATTTTCGGAGAATGTGGGTCGGTAGAAAAATCGAAATCCCACAAAGAAAAAAGTTTGGAAATAATTTTCGACTGCAAAATAAAAGTGAATCCACTTTAATTTTGAAAATGGGTTCACTTTTTTTCGTTAATATAGATAATTTGTTAGGAGCCTTGAAATTTAGTGCCAAGGCGGAGCAATCGTAGGCCAGATGGGGCTCAGTGGTGAAATTGTACTAGCTGGGCGGTCTTCCCAGCGTAGTACAAGGCCGAGCTTTGAGCCTCAGCCGGTTTTGCTGAGGCTCAAAGTCGTGCCCACCACGTTCCAGCCCCAGCTGGCCGGAGATTGCGGAGTTTGGCACGGCATGGAAATTTTAGCCTAATTATTTTCTGAATGAGGCTGAGACTCAGTTTCAGAGAAGGCACCCGCTTAATGCAAAGCAATCTTCAACGCCAGATGCTTATTGGCACCTGCTGACAAGGTGGTGTTACCAAGCTTGGTGTACCAGTCGGATGGTTCGCCGGCTTGGTCAGGCAGACCGTCAAATGGCTCAACGGCAATGAATGGTGTCTTTTTATGTTCAGGACTCCAAATGGTGAGGTAAGGGAAGTCATTGATATCAAGCGTGACGCTGTGATCGTGGTGCGGAGATGATAGGGTCGCTTTCATGATCTCACTGTTGGCGAGGATGACCAAGCCCCCATCTAGCAACTCGTGCGTCAATGGCAGTTTATTGCCTTCTGCGCTGGGGATGTCCTCAACGTCGCCATTACGAAATGGCACCGGCCCGATACCAAACCGCTGCAAGGGACTATTCAGCGGTTCAACCGTGAGATCATAATCATCAAAGCTGCCATCAGCCTTTAACGCCACATTGAATGCCGGATGGAAGCCTAGCGCAAACGGCATTGAATTCTTGTCGTCATTGGTCACGGTGTAATGAATACTGAGTCCGTCTTTAGTCAACATGTAGGTCACGGTTAACGTATATTTAAACGGGAACTTTTTCAACGTCTCGGCGTTTTGATGTTGCGTGAACGTCACCGCTGAATCACTTTTATCGCTAACGTCAAAATCGTAATCCCGGGCAAAGCCATGTTGGCTCATCGGGAATGTTTTGGCTCCTAGGCGATACTGATCCTCATTCGATTTACCAATCGCAGGGAAAAGAATCGGGGCATGGCGATTCCAAAATGTTTTATCACCATTCCAGATGTACTCGTGATTGTCACTTTTGTTGACTAATGACTGCAACTCGGCACCGCGCTCGGCAATGCCTGCTTTGAATTGATTATTTTCAATTGTGATCAAACCATATTACCTCCTAGTATAAGAAACCGCATTCATTACCAGTCTACCACTGTGTCGATTGGCTGCAATGGTTGGCGCGGATTTATGCATGGCGCTATTGATCAGCACGCATTCACCAAATAAAAAAGAACTGGCCTGTTTGGTTCGGCCAGTTCTCCTATTTACTTATTTATCAGAACTAACCTTCAACCTTGTTGGTCCAAGGGGTGGCGGTTTCAGCCAAAACCTTGTTCAAACGATCGATGTTAGCTTTGCCTTCGGTTTCCAGCCACTTCTTGCCGGCAGCTTCGCCTTCAGCAGCAAATGGCTTAACACCTGGCTTCCAGGTTGCCCGGCCGCAAAGGACACCGTTAAAGGTTGAACCTGCTTCCTTGGCGAATTTGAGTTCTTCAAGGAACAATTCGTTGGAAACACCGGCAGACAAGAAGATGAATGGCAGATCCGTTGCATCGGATTGTGCCTTGTAGTACTTAGCAGCTTCTTCTTTGCTGTAAACCGGGGTCACACCTTCGTCGGTATAGCCTTCAACAAACTTCTGGTCAACCGGAACTTCAAGCTTCAAAACGGAAACGTTGTATTGCGGCTTGCTGAATTCCTTGGTGATCTTGATAACCTTTTCTGGCTTAGCCTTGGCCCATGCAGCGGTGCCGGTTTCGTTGGTCTTACCATCGTAAGAAACCAATTCAAGGAACAACGGCAGGTCGTTGGCCTTAGCTTCGGCACCGACACGTTCAACAAAGGCGTACTTGCGATCGTTGATTGAGTCTGGTTCATCCGGATCAATGTACAGCAAGAACTTAACCGCGTCGCCGCCTTCATTCTTAATGCGCAATGCACTCTGGTTGTCGATCAAATCAGGGAAGCGGCCAGGTTCGGTGGCATCGTAACCAGTCTTTTCATAAGAAAGTAATAGACCGGACTTAGGATCGCGCACCTTGGCAGCCGGTAAGCCATATTCTGGATCAAGCAGAATGGCACTGGCGTATTTGGTTAATTCTTCAGAAACAGCCTTTTTGAAATCAACGATGGTGGTTTCATCAGCCGGCTTGTTGGCAGCGGCTGCAAGCATCTTCTTCAGGGAACCGCGTTGGTCGATGGCCAATGCTGAGATCACATTGTCATCATTGGACAATTGCTTCAAATGTGCTAACTGACCAGCAGTAAGTTTAACAGACATGTAAAAATACCTCCTAGGTAATCCTTAAATGTTCAGTACAAAATCAGTATAGAACAAAATGACAACAATAGACATTTTTCGCGGGGATTTTCATGAAACTCAAAGAAAATGGGTGAATAATAGAAGCTTTAACCAAAAGCGGAACCGATCATGAGGGACAGCAAGCGGCGTGCTATACTCTAACCATAACGAGTTTATGAAAAGATAGGTGAAAAGCTTGGCTGAATTTAGCACAACCCCGTTGGTTTATTTTTTAAACACGCCGACGCAAGAAGATTTTTTTAATGTCATCAGTCACGAGCTCGTGGCCCAAAAGGTGATGCTGCCAGCAGGCAAAGCGGCGCTGATCGCCCGGGAGCAGACGTTTCCATCCGGTATGCAGCTGAACCAGATTGCCGATCGGCTGCCTAATATTGCGATTCCGCATCTGGAAGGCGATTTAGTGCAGCAAGGACGATTGGTCGTGGTTCACTTTGAGATTCCCATTGCGTTTAAGGATCTGGCAGACGTTAGCCGCATATTGCCGGTTGAGTGGGCGTTTATGTTGATGAATCCCGTCGCTAAGGAGCAGCCAATGCGAATCGCCCAGTTGATCCGCGCGTTGACCCAGTCACCAGTGGCGCAGTTGCAGCACTTGTTTGCCGCTAAGAAGCCGAGTCAGGTGGTCCGTTTGTTGCCGCCATTAATGGCAGAAGCAGAAAGAAAGCAGTGATTGCATGAATATTTTCGATTCGCATACCCACTTAAATGACACCCCTTATCGCGGCAAGGAAGCTGACTACATTGAAGCGGCGCGGCAATTAGGCGTGAAAAAGATGGCGATTGTTGGCTCCGACACGGCGTTGAATGCTGGCGCTTTGAAGTTAGCCCATGAGTATCCCAACTTATACGCCATTGTCGGCTGGCATCCCGAGTCGAGTCAGGATTACGATGCAGCAAAAGAGGCGTTGCTGCTAAAGCAGTTGGCGGATCCCAAAGTGGTGGCGTTAGGGGAAATCGGGCTGGATTATCACTGGGACACCTCCCCGCGCGAGATCCAACGCCGCGTTTTTCGCCGTCAGCTAGAATTGGCTCGTTCCCTGCACATGCCGGTGTCGATTCATAGCCGTGATGCGTTTGAAGATACTTACGATATTTTAAAAGCAGCGCATGTCGAGCAATTTGGTGCGATCATGCATAGTTTCACCGGTGATGCCGAATGGGCGCGACGCTTTTTGGATTTGGGCCTGTACATCTCTTATTCCGGCATTGTCAGCTTCAAAAATGCGCCGGAAGAGCATGCCAGTGCCAAAATCATTCCCAGTGACCGCTTATTGGTAGAAACCGATGCGCCATACTTGACGCCGACACCGTACCGCGGCCGGCAGAATCAACCGGGCTACACACGGTATGTAGTTGAAGCTTTGGCAAAATTACGGGACACCACCTCAGTCGTGATTGCCCAACAGACTTGGGACAATGCCCACCGAATTTTCAGATTAAAGGAAGACGCATGACAACCATTAAACAAATTGTGGTCGTAGAAGGCCGCGATGATACGAAAAGATTAAAAGAAACTTTTGGCGATATTGATACCATTGAAACTCGCGGCAGTGCAATTGATGACGCCACTTTGGCGCGCATTCGCCAGGCTCAGGCCAAACGCGGGGTGATTGTCCTTACCGATCCGGATTTCCCCGGTGAGAAGATCCGCAAAACAATTTCCCGGGCCGTTCCTGGCGTGACTCACGCTTTTTTGCCGCGGGCAGAAGGCGTCCCGGCACATAAAGGGTCGCTGGGCATCAAACATGCAACGCCGGCAGCATTGCGGGCAGCGCTTCAGCATTTATTTACCGAAGTGTCGGATGCGCCACAAATCATCAGCCAGCAGGACCTGTTAGCTGCGCATTTGATCGGCGGCACAGACTCGCGGCAGCGGCGTGAGCAGCTGGGCGAGTTGTTGCACATCGGCTACACAAATGGCAAACAGCTATTACGCCGCTTGACTGAGTTCCGCATCAGTCGGGCTGCCTTTTTTGCGGCACTGGATCAGGTGAATGGAGGTCAAGATGACCATGCATGAAAAAGTCGCACAGCCGGCAGTGACCAATGCCATTTTAAAGCGCCACGGGTTTCGCATGCGCAAAGGCTTAGGCCAGAACTTTCTGACCGATCCGCAGATTTTGCAAAAAATTGTTGCAGCTGCCAATTTGTCGTCACAGGATGATGTGATCGAAATCGGACCAGGCATTGGTGCTCTGACCCAGTTTCTTGCCGAAAGCGCCCATCAGGTGGTGGCGTTGGAAATTGACGAGCGCCTGCTGCCGATTTTGGCCGAAACGCTAGCTGATTATCCTAATACCGCAGTGGTGAATGAAGATGTTTTGAAAACCGATTTAGGCGCGCTGGTGGCTGAACATTTTGACGGGAAGCATACCCTGAAGGTGGTTGCCAATTTGCCGTACTACATCACGACGCCGATTTTGTTGCACCTGCTACGGGCACGGTTGCCGCTGCACAGCATGACTGTGATGATGCAAAAAGAAGTAGCAGCGCGGCTGAGTGCGGCCCCGGGGTCAAAAGATTACGGCAGCTTGAGCATTGCGGTGCAGTTGGTGGCAGATGTGACGACAGCCTTTACGGTCAGCCGCCATGCCTTTGTTCCGGCCCCCAATGTCGATTCGGCGATTGTGACGTTAACCCAACGATCCGAGCCATTAGCAGACGTCACAAACCCAGACAGTTTCGATCGCTTGGTACGCGGCGCCTTTGCATCCCGACGGAAAACGCTTTGGAACAACCTTGTTGCGTTATTTGGTAAGGAAAACAAGCCAGCGATTCGCACAGCACTAGCAGCCGCAAACATTGCGCCGGAAACGCGCGCCGAACAGTTGGCAATTGCCGACTTTGCCCGGCTGGATACGGCGTTGCGAGGAGAAGGGCTCGGCGTGCGCGCTGACGCCTGACGTGACGCATTTGCTACGCGTTTATTATTGCTTGCGATTAATAAGAGTGCGTGGTATAATTGCAAATTTCTTGCTTTCGTGTTAGAATTCTATTTAAGAGGTGAAGTGCATGCCAATCACACTAGCAAGCATCAAACGGAAGCTCGATGGGAAAATCGGTGAGAACTTAACGGTCGTTGCACAAGCTGGACGCAAGAAAGTGACGCGGCGGCGGGGGACCTTGAAGGAAACCTATCCGGCTATTTTTGTGGTCGATCTTGACCAAAGTGAGAATGCGTTCGAGCGTGTCTCTTACAGTTACGCAGATCTTTTGACCAAGTCAATCAAGATCACCTTCGAAGGCGAAGAGAAAGCGTCATAATTTCAGATAGTAACCGACGATTAAATCGTTTATTTCAGGAGGCCTTGGTGCATTTGCATCAGGGCTTTTTGCTTGCCGTTAACTTCTAACGCCGTTTTTAAAATCCGACAATGAAAATCACAACGCAAAACAGTATACTAAAAATAACTATACGGTGGATGCATGCAACGGCGCTTGTAGCTAGACTTTGGTAGCTATAAAGGTATGCATCGCCAAAGACTGGTGGTTAGCATGGAACTAATCGAAAAAGCACCCGCCAAGATTAATCTCAGTTTGGATGCCTTGTATCGCCATGCTGACGGCGAACATGAGTGGCAGATGGTGATGACATCAGTCGACTTGGCTGATTATGTGACGATTCAGCCGAGCCGCACGATCAAGGTTTCCACGGACAGCGGCTTTTTACCGGAGGATCCGCGCAATCTGGCTTATAAAGCGGCACTGGCGTTACAACGTCATGCCAACATCCGCCAAGGTGCGCGGATTCATATCGAAAAACATATTCCGGTTGCGGCTGGACTGGGCGGTGGATCAAGTGATGCCGCTGCTGTGTTGCGCGGCCTGAATTCACTTTGGGAGTTAGGCTATAGTCGTTCGCAATTGGCGCGTATCGGGTTGAGTGTCGATAGCGATGTCCCGTACTGTGTTTATTCGGAGACGTCGCTGGTTACGGGACGTGGGGATGTCGTGACGCCGTTGGGAAGTTTGCCCAACTTTTGGGTGGTGTTAGCTAAGCCGCGCGTATCAGTGTCAACGCCAACCATCCTCAACGCGATTGATTATCAAGCCGGGCTTGAACATCCGGATACCCAGCGTGTCGTCGCCGGGATTCAAAATCACGATTTTAATCAAATGATCAGCGGTATGGGGAATACTCTGGAGAAGATTACGGCCAGTCGGTATCCCGAGATGACGGCGCTTAAACATCGGTTAGAGAAGTATGGTGCCGAGATTGCCCAGATGTCCGGAAGCGGCCCGACCGTGTTTGGCCTTTGCCAGAAACATTCGCGGGCGATGCGCGTTTACAACAGCATGAAAGGCTTCTGCCGCGAGGTTTATTTGTTGCGGCCGTTTTGCCTGCCCGCAAATGATCGCGGGCTTAGGGGTTGATTTTTAGGGATCACTAAACCATGATGGGGGAAGAAATGAGGCATTGACGATATGGAACAGGTTCAGCCAAACAAGGCGTTCTTTTGGGGTATTTTGCTTAATCTGGTTTACATTATTGCGGAGATTGCTTTTGGGATCGGGATCGGTTCGGTTGCGTTGGTTGCCGATGCGATTCACAATATGAGCGATGTTTTAGGCTTAGGGCTGGCGTGGTTTGCCGAGTGGCTGTCCAATCGCCATCCGACGGTTCAGCGTACATACGGTTACAAAAGTTCATCGATTTTGGCAGCTTTGGCGAATGCAGCCTTTTTGTTAGTCGCAATGGGCGCGATCATTGTCGAAGCGATTACCCGGCTGTCGCAAAATGCGCCGGTCGAAGGCGGCTGGATGATGCTGGTTGCCGGTGTCGGGATTTTAGTTAACGGCGCGACGGCAGTCCTTTTCCACAGTGGTTCGCAGCACGATCTGAATATTCGCGGCGCGTTCATGCATATGGCAGCCGATGCGGGCGTTTCGCTGGGCGTTGTGTTAGCCGGGGGCTTGATCATGCTGACAGGCTGGGAATGGCTTGATCCGGTCATGTCGATTGTGGTTGCCATTGTGGTCTTGATTGGCACCTGGAACTTACTGCGGGATGCGGTCAACTTGGCTATGGCGGCCGTTCCCAAGGAAATCGACCCGATTGCCGTTAAAACGCTGGTCAATGCGTACCCGACCGTTGCTTCGTGCCACGATCTGCACATCTGGGCGCTCAGCACAACTGATGTGGCGCTGACGGTCCATGTGGTTCGGACGACACCGGAGGGCAACGACGTCTTTCTAGACGCCTTGAGCCTGTCGTTGCGGGAGAGCTTTGACATCGCGCATACGACCATTCAAGTCGAATATGGCCCGTACTTACCGGATAACAAGATGGAAAATCCTTACTGAGCGCTCAGCATTTTGGAATTAAAAAGAGGTTGAGCCATAATTTTGTGAGAACGTTCATAATTTGGTGAATCCCGAACGATCAAAAAATCTTGGGCAATAAGTTCCTTGCCGCGCCAAACTCCGCAATCTCCGGCCAGCTGGGGTGGCGACGCGAAGCTAGAGCGGAGACGGCGCTTTGAGCCAGAAAACCGCTGTCTCAAAGTCGCCTAACAACATCAGCGACAAAACCAGTCGCTGTGTTGTTTGCACGGCTGAGCCCCATCTGGCCTACGATTGCTCCGCTTTGGCACTAACATCTTAAATAACCTCACCGAATTAACTCGCAGAAACAAAAAAGGCGAATATACTTTGCGTTCAATGCAGAGCATGTTCACCTTTTTGCTGTGGCTGTGAATTATGACCCAGCCTCTTTACGCTGATTCTGCGCGAACTGGCTGGATGACTACCGTAACTGCTTTTGCTCATTATAAAAGCGTGAATAACTGCGATAAACGGCAATGAAACTGCCGAGGCTCGTGGCGCCAAGTAACATGAAGGTGACCATGATCTGGTACATAATGGCTTTTGTTGGATCAATGCCGGCAAAGATCAAACCGGACATCATGCCGGGCAAGCTGACGAGCCCGACTGTTTTCGCTGAGTCGATCGTTGGGGCCATGCCGGTTTTGATCGCGTTGACGATGAGTTTTTGACTGGCTTGTTTGAGGGTGGCGCCCAAAGCGAGGCGTTCGAGGACTTGCGGCCGCAGATCCGTAAATTCGGTGTTCAGACTGCGGTATGCCAAACCTGTCGCCACCATGACATTACTGGCAATCATGCCGCTGATCGGGACGATCTGGGCGGGAATGAAGCGAATGGCGCGAACAGAAACTAGCATGATCAGCGTGAGTCCGGTTGCTGTGGTGACGGCGAGCAAGCTGGTGACAAAGGCATCGGGGATGGTGCCAGCCCGCTTTTTGGCGTTCCATGCAGCATTGAAAATAATGATGGCCACCATAGCTAGCGTTAACCAAACTGTGTTGACTTTGATGATATAGGTCAAAACAAAGCCGACAACAGTTAGCTGGATGACGGCGCGCACGACACCAACGATTAAGTCTTTGGTCATCCCCAACTCTTCTTTTAAGTTGATCGTTAACGCAATGACCACTAAGATTAACGCCAACAAAAGCGCTAAGGGTGATACAATTAACTGACTATTCATGCGGTTGGCACCTCCTCAAATTGACCGTCTACCAACGTCATGAGGTTCTTTGCCATGTGCAGTTCGCCTTCGTCATGGGTCACGCTGACGAGGGTGATCCCCTTTTTGTTTTGGCGGTCCAACAGGTCGTGAATCACGGCTTTTGTGTCCGGATCCAGTCCAGTCGTGACTTCATCCAGCAGCAGGACTTTAGGCGGAAAGAACAGATGGCGCAATAAGGCAACGCGCTGACGTTCACCGCCGGACAGATTTTGCGTCGGCGCGTCAAGCATGGTTTTTGCCAGATCGACGCTTTCCAGTGCCGCTTCAGCTTGTTCACGCGGCATTTCAGTGTTGCGAATTGCGAATGGAAAACGTAGATCATCGGCGACGGTGGCGCCAAACAAGGCAGGTTGCTGGGCGCAATAAGATACCTCCCGCCGATAAAGAATCGGATCGTAATCAGATTGAGGCTTGCCATTATACAAAATCGTGCCGCTTGTTGGCGTCAGTAACGTGGCAAGCAAGCGCAGCAAGGTACTTTTACCCGACCCGGAATGCCCGGCAATGGTAAGATCAATCCCCCAAGGAATGTCCAGATTGATGTCATTCAGGATAGCCGTTTTTGTCGGCGCGAAAGTCATATGGTGTAATTCAAAAGCATTCATACTTTTCCCTACCCTTCTTTATAACCATTCTAATATAGAATGAGGTGGGAGGCCACTGATACGACTCGCGAGGCGGCAGACGTCAAAATAAACAAATGCGAACGTTCGGTGAGAAAATCGAGTTAAAGGGTCGAAATTTTCGGTAAAAGCATTTATACTGGGTAAGATTATCACGTAATGTTAACACAGAGCTAAATATTCGGAGTTAGGAGCGGGATTAATGAAAGTAAGACGCAGTGATCGCTTGATTGATATGACGAGGTACTTGTTAGAACGGCCGCATACGCTGATACCCTTGACGTTTTTTTCTAAGCGGTATGAAAGTGCCAAATCCTCGATTAGTGAAGATCTGGCAATCGTAAGACGAACCTTCGCGCAACGGCAAACCGGGATTCTTGAAACGGTTCCGGGAGCGGCAGGCGGTGTGCGGTACATCCCGATCATGGGTGAAGATGAGGCAGAAAACTTTATTTCTGCCATGGCTAAGCGGCTATCGGAAACCGATCGCTTGTTGCCAGGCGGGTATGTTTATCTTTCCGATTTGCTTGGAACGCCAAGTGTGTTACGGCAAATTGGTCGCTTGATTGCCACCCAGTATCGCGATGCCAAGGTTGATGCGGTGATGACCGTCGCGACCAAGGGTATTCCCATTGCCCAAAGTGTTAGCCAGTATCTGAATGTGCCGTTCGTGATTGTGCGGCGTGATTCCAAGATTACTGAGGGCTCGACAGTCTCGGTTAACTATGTCTCCGGATCATCAGCGCGGATCGAGAAAATGGAGCTAAGTAAGCGTAGTCTTCCGGCAAATTCGCGGGTACTGATTGTCGACGACTTCATGAAAGGCGGCGGCACGGTCAATGGCATGAAGGCGTTGATTGACGAATTCAACGCCGAAATGGTTGGCATCACCGTCTTTGCGGAAGGCAAGTTTGATGGCGATCGGATGGTCAATGAATATACTTCACTGATTCGGGTTGATAAGGTCGACACTAAGGCAAACACTCTTCATGCCACTGCCGGGAACTTCCTTAGCCAGAATCAGCAGCTACTTGAGGTGAGCCATCAATGAGTGCTTACCTCGGGCCGGTTAAAACGGCACTGATCACGTTTCCGTTTTTAGCATTGGTGCTTGCACTACCGTTTCTGGTGATTGTTTATCGGCGCTACGGTGCGTTTAGCTGGTGGCGCGCGATTGTGATCTATTCGTTCATATTTTACCTATTATCGGCTTATTTTTTGATTATCTTACCACTTCCATCACGCGAGGCGGTGGCGCAGTTTACCGGGCCAAAATATAATCTGACCCCGTTCATGGCTTTGCGCTACTTTATTCACACGACGGTCTTTTCCCCGACTAACCCGCACACGTGGTTAGCGGCGTTGAAACAATCCGCGTTTATCCAGCCATTCTTTAACGTCGTTTTGACGATCCCATTTGGCTTTTACCTGCGCTATTATTTCAAGCGCAGTGTGCCGCAGATCATCATGATGAGTTTTGGCTTGAGTCTTTTTTTTGAACTGACTCAGTTGTCAGGGCTATATGGCGTCTATGTGCGGCCGTATCGACTGTTTGATGTGGACGATTTGATTCTTAACACCACCGGCGGCTTGATTGGCGGCGTTTTGGCCCCGATTTTCATGCGGGCGTTGCCATCTCGGGATACGATGGATGCCAAAAGTCAGGCGCGTGGCGTTCGAGTGACGTTGATGCGCCGCCTGGTTGCTTTTTTCGTTGATTTTATAATATTAAGCACCATCGTTGGCTTGATGATCAGGTTCCTGTTCCATTTACTGGGGTTAGCGCAGTTGCCGGACTTTTTGAGCGAAATGGTTTTACCGCTGCTCTTTGTTTTCGTTATCTGGCCCGCCTTTAATGATGGGCAAACCTTAGGCAAGGGGCTGGTTCGGATTAAAATCGTTCGTACTGATGGCCGGCCGGTTGGTTTTTGGCGGCTCTTATTGCGAGAAGGCTTGTTATATGGTGTGGCCTATTCAAGTCTGATTGGGTTCAGCAACTTTCTCATCGAGTATTTTGGAGAGGGACATCGAACCGAGATCAATCTTGCTGCGCTGGGATTTTTCGGCATTTTGGCGATGTTGTTTATTCTCAACTTTATTTGGGAAACGATCACCAGGCATTATCGGTTCTTCTATGATGCGTGGGCGGACACGACTCAGATTAGTACGTTGAAAGTGTCGGATGATGTTAAGCAACATGCGGCTGAGAATGAGCAGTAAGGGTAGTTTTGTAGGCAGATCCGTCGTGATGCGGGTCTGTTTTTGTTTGGAGTTTGAGGGTGTGGAAGGGTGTTGGTCTCAAAAAGTGTTTACTGGACTAGGGAGCTTGCACATAAGGGTCTTAGTCGCAATAGCTTAAGCTTGACGTAGTATGTTAGAGGCTATTGGGTTCTCTGCGGCTTTCTCAAACGCGCTCACCGGCGCAGAAGTCTGCGTATAAGGACCTTGGGCGCGATGGCCTAAGCCCGGGCCTGAGTTTTCCGATACAAAAACGCGCTCACAGTCGCAGAAATCTCCACATAAGGACCTCAAGCCTAAATGGCCAAAGACCAGCCATTTAGGCTTGAGGCCACTTATGCTCCGATTTCTAAGCGCTCCTGCTCGCGCTCTACATGTTGTCACCGCATTCGCGCTGGTCTATTATGAAATAAGACAATTAGGAATGGAGCTTTAGCATGTCAAAGAAATTCACCATCATTCTTGCGGCCGGTAAGGGGACGCGGATGAAGTCGAAGTATTATAAAGTTTTACAGCCGGTTTGTGGTAAGAGCATGGTTGAGCATGTGGTGAGTCAGGTTGAAGCGATTCATCCGGACGCCATTGTGACGATCGTGGGGCACGGTGCCGAAGCAGTTGAGAAAACGCTTGGGGACCGGACTAAATTTGTTTTACAAGAAGAGCAACTTGGCACCGGTCATGCGGTTTTGCAAGCTGAGCCGTTATTAGGCCAAAAAGACGGTGCCACGTTGATCATCAGCGGTGACACGCCACTGTTTACCGCAAAAACGTTAAATGACTTGTTTGCCTATCATGAAGCTAAGGGCGCAAAAGCCACTATTTTGACGGCCAATGCACCTGACCCGACTGGATATGGCCGGATTATTCGCGACGCTGATGGCAATGTCATCAAGAACGTCGAGCAAAAAGATGCCACCCCAGAAGAGGCACTCATTTCTGAAATCAACACAGGTGTTTACGTTTTCGATAATCAGTCGCTGTTTAAGGCACTGCATTCGGTTAAGAACAACAATGCGCAAGGCGAATATTATTTGCCGGATGTTCTCGGTATTTTGCGTGAAGCCGGTGAAAAGGTAGCCGCATATCAAATGCCGTATTATACCGAATCGCTAGGCGTCAATGATCGGGTCGCGCTGGCCAAGGCGACTCGGATCATGCAACAACGGATCAACGAACAGCATGTGCGCAACGGCGTTACCTTAATCGATCCGGCAACCACCTACATTGATTCAGATGTTCAAATTGGCGCCGACACCGTGATCGAACCGGGCGTTTATTTGAAAGGTAAGACCGTGATCGGCGAAGATTGCCACATTGGCACGCATTCCGAACTCGTCGATGCCACTCTGGAAAATGATGTAACGGTCACGAGTTCAACGATCGAACACGCCATCATGCATGCCCACAGCGACATCGGTCCGAACTCGCATTTGCGGCCGGATGCTGACATTGGCGAATATGTCCATTTGGGCAACTTTGTGGAAATTAAGAAGGCCAAAATCGGTGCACGCACTAAGGTTGGCCATCTCACATATGTCGGCAACGCAACACTCGGTACTGACATTAACGTAGGGTGCGGCGTGGTATTCGTCAACTATGACGGGGTCAAAAAGTGGGAAAGTACCATCGGCGATCATGCATTTATCGGCTCCAATTCGAATATCGTTGCGCCGGTTGAAGTGGCAGACCACAGCTTTATCGCGGCCGGATCCACTATTACCAAAGACGTACCGTTTCACGCAATGGCCATCGCTCGTGCCCGGCAAACAACCAAAGAGGATTACTGGAAACGGTTGCCGGTCGCGAACGATCCAGATTGGAATTAGGTTATAATTCGTCTCATGTGCTTGCTTTTTTCCGTCAATCCGCTAAGCTTTTTGTGGAACAATTTTTCGCAGCCTATAATATTTCATGGAGGAACATATGTCTGAGCAATACGGTGACCCGAGATTAAAGATTTTTGCCTTGAATTCGAACAAGCCGTTAGCAGAAAAAATTGCTGCTGAGGTTGGCGTCAAGCTAGGGAAGTCCTCAGTGAAACGTTTTAGCGATGGTGAGATTCAGATCAACATCGAAGAAAGTATTCGCGGGGATGATGTTTATCTGATCCAGTCGACATCCAGCCCAGTGAATGACAACTTGATGGAATTGCTGATTATGATTGATGCGTTGCGGCGGGCATCTGCCCATACGATCAATGTTGTGATGCCTTATTACGGTTACGCGCGGCAGGATCGCAAAGCCCGTTCCCGCGAACCGATTACGGCGAAACTGGTAGCCAACATGCTTGAACACGCGGGTGCGACCCGTGTGCTGGCACTTGACTTGCACGCCGCCCAAATTCAAGGCTTCTTCGATATTCCGGTGGATCACCTTGTGGGCGCGCCTTTGTTGGCTGACTACTTCTTGCGTAATCATTATGACGGTGCCGATACGGTTGTGGTTTCGCCCGATCATGGCGGTGTGACCCGCGCCCGTAAGTTAGCGGAATTCCTTAAAGCCCCAATTGCCATTATCGACAAGCGGCGTCCGCGGCCAAACGTTGCCGAGGTCATGAACATTGTCGGTAATGTGACCGGCAAGCAATGTATCATCATCGACGACATGATCGACACTGCCGGCACCATCACGCTGGCGGCTCAAGCCTTAAGGGATGCCGGCGCAACTGAAGTGCTGGTTGCCGCAACCCACGCCATTTTCTCTGGCCCGGCGGTTGAACGCTTGACCCACTCGGCCATTGAAAAGGTCGTTGTCACTGACTCAATCAATTTGCCAGCTGACAAGCACATGGACAAACTCGACGTTGTTTCGGTTGGCCCATTGATGGGTCGTGCCATCATGCGGATTCAGGAGAACCGTTCCGTTACTCCGTTGTTTGAGAATCGGTTTACGAAATAATTTGAGAGAATATACAAAAACCGCACCTTCACATTTGAAGTGCGGCTTTTTGTTTCTTGAATTATAATTTGGGAAATAACTAACTTGAATGCTCTTATCTAAGAGAGATATACAGCCTGATGAACTTGGCTACAAGCTTAGATTCGCACCGATTTTCACGAAAGATGGTGACAATTTGAAAATGGGGCTCATGCACGATCAATTTGAGCTGGTACGAGAAGGCAGCAAAACTATTGAAATCAGATTGAATGACCAAAAACGCCAACAGTTACGAGTGGGCGACCCGATTGTATTTGAAGATTTGACGACACAACAGCGATTAAGCAAACAGGTTGCTAAACTTGAAAAATTCGTCAGTTTCGTGCAGTTGTATGATCATTATCAAGGAATCGTCGTAGGCAGCGCCCCAACTGATTCGGTGGCTAAGATGGTTAGTGATACTTACCGGATTTATTCGAAACAGCAGGAAGCCGAACATGGTGTTTTAGCGATCCACTTGGAATGAGCAGCATGATGATGTCTTTTGGCGTATGCTAATAGCAAAAATATGGACCTGTGCAGCCTTGGTGTCAGAGATAGGATTGTTGCCTATGCAAAAACGGATCAGATTATTTGCGGCATATGCCTTATTAACGCTATTTTTCCACTTGAAAAAAACGAGTGGACTTAATTTCGGATTGACACTCGGCGACGTTTATTTATTAGTAAGCTGGTTGGGCGCAGCACCGAATTTTCTCGATAAAATCGAACGTAATGCGCAACGTCTGGCAGCTACTGGTCGATCCACCAAAGATTACGTCGCAGAAACGAAAAAGGATATGAATGTCTATCAGAATTTCATTTACAGTACCACGCCTGTCATGGCATCAATACTAGAAAGCGGCGGTATGGATCGTGTCGGCGCAGTCATCGTTAGATTTACTTTTCAGTTATTTCTTGTTTTGACTGCCCCGGTGATTTGGATCGGAGCGCTGCTCAGCAAATGGTTAAAGTACGTTTGGCGGCGACTCAATTGAGACACTTTTTGCAGAATAATAGCGAAGACCAAAAAACCGGATCAAGTGAGCTTTGCAACTCACCTGATCCGGTTTTTGTTCCGCTAACGGATGTTCATATGATCAACCGTTAATTTTTAGCCTTAGCATCCTGGTCCTTCAAGAGATCGCGAATTTCTTCAAGCAATTCGGTTTGTGTCGGGCCAGCGGGTTTTGCCGGCTTGGCAGGGAGGAAGCGATTGACGCTGCGCACGATTAAGAAGACGACAAAGGCAATGATCAAAAAGTTGATCACATCGTTCAGAAAATCGCCGTATGTAAACTTGGCACCTAACAGCGTGAACGACAAACCGCTCAAATCGGTTTTGCCGGCAAACATGGACAGAATCGGGTTGATCAGATTCTTTGTCAAGGACTTGACTAAGCCGGTAAAAGCACTCCCGATGATAACCCCGACAGCAAGATCCAAGACGTTACCGCGCATGATGAATTTCTGGAATTCTTTTAACATCGCTCACACTCCTATGGTTTGAAACATGTTACGGTCAAGTTCAGTATATCGAAATGACCCGCCTTTCTGCACGTGAATGGCTCGCAGTGGTTAGCATGCCCTCAGTAGCTGAGCAAGGGCCATGAACACAATAATGCCAAACGCAACGGCATGCCGCCGTTTGTACAGCACCACCAAGGCAAGATATTCGCGGATAACCGCATTAGGCAGAAAGTAAAAGGAGGTGTTACCGCCAACGCCATTGGCATCAATGCCGGCCATGCGCGCGTAAATACCGGCACGGAAAAGGTGGTAGTTGTTGGTAAAGAAGCTAGCCTTATACGGTGCTTCGCCGACTTCCTGCGTAATCAGGCGTTTGGAAAAGGTCATATTTTCCAGCGTCGTCGTTGACTTGTCTTCTAACAAGGTATCCTTTTCAGGGATGCCTTTTCCCAAAGCATAGCGCTGCATGGCCAGTGCTTCGGAAATCGTTTCGTCGCCACCCTTGCCCCCGGAAAAAATAATTCGCGGAGCCGGGCGGCCTTTTTTAATCTGCTTATGATAAAACTTGATGGCGGTGTCGATGCGGCTAGCGAGCAATGGCGAAACCTGGTCACCATGCAACAGCCCGGCACCGAGCACGATGAGAAACGTGCGATTGTGCGGCTGGGGACGCAGGTTATACAGAATTAGTACCGTCAGGAAGTTGTAAAGTGTCAACAGGACATACAGACCGCCGAAGCTGAAGAAAACAGCTAAAGTGATGTAGATCGGCTCTGGAATAAAACGGCGTCCGAATGAAGCGGCGATTTCCAGCAAAAGTAATCCGATGGCGATGTAAAGCGTCAGCATGTTGCTCAATGAATGGCCTTCACGCCGCCAAACCAAGATGGCGTTCCACAGCAGCCAGAACAAGTGTAAGGTGAATATGAGAATGACGATCAACACTGTGATGATGAAGAGGGTACCCGTAACCGAAATCAACAGAAGATTACTTGACCCTAAAATGGCTAATGCCAGTGCGAATAAGAAGGCAACAGCAAACAGGTTGAACAACCAGCCATTAATCAGACGGCGCGGCTCAACCGTAAAGCTGATGGCGAAGATGATTCCCAGCACGATGGGGATTGAAAAAACAAATAATGTTTCCTGAACAATCATCGAAAGGACTCCTTGTGTAGAGGTTAGAAATTGATTAGGGTATAATGTGATCAAGAGCGGAGGGATGCCATATGATTGATCCAGTGTTTGGTCGAAAAGATCCTAAGTTAGATTATCACACCCGAATTGGCGCGTATGGCGTGATTCCGGACCACAGCGGTGCACGATTGCTGATTTTACAAGCCCCGAACCATGCGTTGTTTTTACCGGGTGGCGGGGTTGAAAAAGGCGAAACGCCTCAAGCGACTTTGGCGCGCGAGTTGCTTGAGGAATTTGGTGCAACGGTTCACGTGACCAAAGAACTGGGCAAGTCGTCAGAATATTTTTATTCCCACCATCGGCAAACCGCGTATTACCATCCGGCAACCTTTTTTGCCTGTGATGAGCTGGCATTTGTCCAAGATCCCTTGGAAACGTTCAATACGTTGATGCTGATGCCCATCGATCTGGCACTGGCAGAACTCAAGCGTCCGACGCATCGCTGGGCCGTTGCCAAATGGCTGGCCCAACAACCTAAACGCTGAAGGCGAAGAGGCTAATCGTGCAAGTGGGGGTCAATAACGCCGCCATTTAGTAGGTAATGCTGGAACTTTTCATAAATCGATGAAAAAAGATTGCTGTCCTCGGTGGCGAGCATTTCTTTTGGAAAATAGAATCGTTTATCACCGGTAGCCCGACCACTAAGCGCGGCCACCAACGGGGATAAAGTCGACAACTCCTCGAGGGTGCCGTCTTTTTGCATGATTTCGATTTGAGTTTTCGGATTGGCAGAGGCCGGATCATATTGATCGTATGGCAAATCGAAGCTGTCATTTTCCGCTGTGTAGTACTGGGCGTCAAAGCCGGCTTCTGTCACTAGGTGGCGCAGTTTCGGCAGCAGTTCAGCCGTTTGATCGGTGAAGGTGACTGACTTAAGCGGCCGCCGGTTCAGAAAGCGATCGGCAAAGTCACTCAGAATGCTGTCTGGATAATCGAGCCAGTAAGTAAAGTAGGTATTGAGCACGCCGTCATCCAACTTGAGATAATCGCTTAAGGTAAATGACTGTTCAAAGAATGGCACTAATAATCGTGGCGAAAAACCCGGTTCGAACTGGCCAGACTCATAAAGAAACTTGGCGCGTTTCAGCAAGTGGGACAAGATAACTTCCATCCCGCGCGATACCGGGTGGAAATAGACTTGCTGATACATTTGGAAGCGACTGACAACATAGTCTTCAACCGCATGCATCCCATTGGCTTCATACGCAATGCCGTCTGAGTAAGGCCGCATGACCCGCAAAATGCGAGACAAATCGAACAAACCATATTTAGTTCCGGTATAGTAAGCATCATGCAACAGATAATCCATCCGGTCGGCGTCGATTTGACTGGAAATCATCTGGACGACTTGTGGATTCGGATAAGTATGGTTGATGACCGAAGCTACTCGCTCTGGAAAATCGGAACTAACACTGCGCAAAATACGGTTGACGTTGGTATGCGGATCCGTAAGAATGGCGCGGGTAATGGCTTCGTGATCAGTATTGAAGATATGCTCAAAAGTGTGGGAATAGGCGCCATGGCCAATATCGTGCAGCAGTGCGGCACACAGAACAACGGGGCGCTCCCGATCATCCCAAAGGCCGTCTCCCGGCGTTTTGCTAGGGTAATTCGTGACAAAATTGTCGCACATTTCACGGGCAATTTCATAAACCCCTAACGAATGCGCAAACCGGGTATGCTCGGCCCCTTGGAATACATAGTCCGAAACGCCTAACTGCTTAATCCGGCGCAAACGCTGAAACTCCGGCGTATTGATCAAATCAAGAATCACGCGATGCTGCACGTGAATATAATTATGAACCGGATCGCGAAAAACTTTTTCGCGCGGTAATTTTTCAAATTGCATGCTGTTCCCCTATCTTTCTTAAGTGAGCGTGAGCCGGCGCGGTTGGAAGTCGAAGTGTAAGTGGCCTTGGGCGTGATGACCCGGGTTTAGGCCATTGCGACCAAGGTACTTCTGCGCCGGGGAGCGCGTTATGATAAATGACGATTGCGATTGCGCAGATCCGCAGTGGCCGCAGCGAGTGCCTTGTGGTAGGCAGGATCGCGTAAAATCGCCGGCATCGAGTTCATATCTGCGGCAATGCCATTAGCAGCCAAAGCATTTAACAGTGCTAAAATGGCTTCGTTGCGGGTCAGCGGACGACCCAGCAAATCGCTGAGCGTGGTCATGGTTTCAGAACGAATAATTGGAAACTTGAAGTGTGGACTGGCGCTGGCATGTCCTGCCCGATAGAAGCGGCGTAATAAGTCGCACCGGGCATTTTGATCACCGAAGATGCTGCAATACAGCATGACGACGACACCAGCATGATTGCGTCGCTGGGCCATCCCGGCAAACTTTCGCCCGTGAACACTGAGGTCGTATTTGCCAGGACAATACGAATGAATAATTTCGCTGGTGGCAATGGGCAGGCTCGGAAATGCCGTTCGAAAAAGAGCGGTCATCATATCGTAGGCAGTGTCGATGGATAGGTAGTCTTCATTAGGTAAAAAAAGTGAGACATTCAAGACGCCGCTATCGGCAATCACTGCCAAACCGCCGGAATTACGAACAAAGACGCCGTAATGATCACTGGCGAGGACTGGCAAGCCGTGCCCGAATTGCGGTAATTTTAAATCCTGCATTCCAAGGATCACGGTTTGCTCGGCTGTCCAAAAATGCAGCATTAGCGGTGGGTGCAACTCAGGATGTGCTAACAGGGCATTGGTATGGGCAAAGCTGAGCGGAGCTTCTTCTTTGGTGAAATCCTGTTGGAAAATGGCAGCTTGTTGTCCAGCCAGCGACGTCAGGTCCATCGTGCGCCCTCTTTCTTAATAGTAGATTACCTATATTATAACGAAGGTGGCAGGGCACGTCAGTCACAAAGACATTTTCCCTGCTTAAACTCGACCGAGTTGACCCGTGAGCGTACAATACGTTATAGAAAGGATTGACATTATGGATCTTTCACAAGGAGTGCCGATTCAAATTCACCTTGAGACGTTTGTCACGCAAGGTGATGACACTGAGACACATGTTTTTGATGAACCAGGAACGTTGGTTCAAATGGGCAACGCACTGTATATTCGATATCAAGAAGTCGATGAAGACGCTGGAACCAGTATGCCGGTGACCATGAAACTGCGCGATGACGGCGACATTCAGCTTTCGCGCGGCAGCAGCAATGGCGATACGCAATTGAAGCTTTTCTTTGCCAACGAAAAGCGGGTTTTGACGCGCTATCGAACACCATATGGCATTATTCCGGTGGAGACAGTCACCCCGCGTATTGATGCCCGCATGACAACCGATCCGGTAGCAGGCGAGATTTACGTTGAGTATGAGTTGTTCGCAAATCACCAACATCTGGGAAATTATCGGTTAAGATTGCAATTCAAGGCATGAGCGTGTACTATAAGAAACAGACTGTAAAGACTTGGAAAGGGCGTGTATCGGTTGAAACTCAAAGCATTTGCCAATGCCGATAAATCAGAATTATCAATGATCGAAGTAGCCCATGAGATCCTCGAAGAAAAAGGGGACACCATGGCGTTCGTTGATCTGGCCAACGAGATCCAGACTTATCTCGGTAAGAGTGACGAAGAAATTCGTGAACGCTTGCCGCAATTCTACACGGATCTGAACGTGGATGGCAGTTTCATTTCTTTAGGCGATAACGTTTGGGGCCTGCGCGCTTGGTATCCATACGATTCCGTCGATGAAGAAGTTAACCATCCGGAAGATGAAGAAGAAGTACCACGTCGCAAGAAGCGCAAGAAGGTTAATGCCTTCTTGGCTGACGTAGCCGATGACGATGATGTCATTGATTACAACGACGATGATCCCGAAGATGAAGATCTCGACGCCGATAACGATGACGATGATTTTGACGACGATGATCATACCGGCTTTCATGATAAGATCGGCAAAGCTGCCGCAACTGATGATGACAGCGACGACGATGATAGTGATGATGACGACAGTGACAGCGATAAGCACTAGTCGTTTAGGCCGTGCCCTTTAAAAAGGCGCGGCTTTTTTGGTTCGGTGAGCGCGTTATAGATCGATCGCACCAATCTTGATTTTACTCAATTCACTTTAATACTTGACGAGTCCCTTACAATTGGTTAATATACGTTTTGGGCGCTTTACAAAAGTGTAAAGCCAATACGGTTCAAGCTCCCTGTTCGTATGAATAGGGAGCTTGTTTTTGTTTTTTCCCGATTATTAAAAAAGGAGACTGACTATGACCAAGTATATTTTTGTTACCGGTGGGGTCGTATCGTCATTAGGTAAAGGGATCGTTGCCGCATCCCTAGGTCGTTTGTTGAAGAATCGTGGTTTGAAGATCACCATTCAAAAATTCGATCCGTACATCAATGTTGACCCAGGCACCATGAATCCTTATCAGCATGGTGAAGTGTTCGTCACCGATGATGGCGCCGAGACTGACCTCGACCTTGGCCATTATGAACGGTTCATCGATATTAACCTGAACAAGTATAGCAATGTCACAACCGGGAAGATTTATTCTGAAGTTTTGCAACGTGAACGCCGCGGCGAATACCTTGGTGCGACCGTTCAGGTAATCCCCCACATCACCAACATGATTAAAGAGAAGATCATGCGCGCCGCTAAGCACAGCGATTCCGATGTGATCATCACGGAAATCGGCGGAACGGTTGGCGATATCGAGTCCTTGCCGTTTCTCGAAGCAATTCGGCAGATGAAGCGCGATGTCGGCTCGGATAATGTTTTCTACATCCATGCCAGTCTGGTGCCTTATTTGCGGGCAGCCGACGAAATGAAGACCAAGCCGACCCAGCACAGTGTCAAAGAGCTGCGCAGCATCGGTATCCAGCCGAACATGCTCGTTGTTCGGACCGAAAAGCCGATCACGGAAGACATGAAGAAGAAAATCGCGTTGTTTACCGATGTGCCGGAAAATGCCGTGATTGAATCCCGAGACGCCAAAACGCTTTACTCCGTTCCGTTAGCATTGCAGGCGCAAAAAATGGATCAGATCGTCGTTGATCATTTTGGCTTTGATGTACCGGCCGCTGATATGACTGAGTGGATGAAACTTGAGCATAAGGTTCAGCATTTGACCCACCACACCAAAATTGCGTTGGTCGGTAAATATGTTGCGTTAAAAGATGCCTATATCTCCGTTGCCGAAGCGCTCAAACATGCCGGTTATTATTGGGACTCCGATATTGATTTGGAAATGTTCCAAGCAGAAGATGTCAATGATGATAACGTCGAAAGCCTGCTGCAAGGCTTTGATGGCATCTTGGTTCCTGGCGGCTTCGGCGATCGCGGCTTAGAAGGTAAAATTGCGGCTATTCGTTACGCGCGCGAAAATGATATTCCATTCTTAGGCATTTGCCTCGGCATGCAGATGGCATCAATCGAATTTGCCCGGAATGTTTTGGGACTTAAAGGTGCCGGTACGACCGAAACCCATCCTGATGTCAAGGATCCGGTCATTGACTTGATGCGCGACCAGGTTGGCGTGAAGAACCTCGGTGGGACGCTGCGGCTTGGCCTTTATCCATGCGTGCTTAAGCCTGGTTCCGTTGCAGCTAAGGCGTACGACAATGTTCATGAAATCCAGAAGCGTCATCGTCATCGCTATGAGTTCAACACCAAGTATCGCAAGCCGATGGAAGACAAAGGCTTAGTATTTTCCGGTGTTAGCCCGGACAACCGCTTGATGGAAATCATTGAATATCCGAAGAACAAATTCTTTGTTGCTTCCCAGTATCACCCGGAATTCCAGTCACGTCCGAATAAACCTGAAGGCTTGTTTAAGGCCTTTATCCAATCGGCTGGCGATTTTAAAAATTAATCGTTGATCATTGCTGCCTTGAAGCGGGATGCTTTGGGCGGCTTTTTTGTTGCGGTGGCTTGGTCAAAGCTTAGCGCAGGAGCCTGCGTGTAAGGACCTCTAGACTCAAATGGTCAAAGCCCAGCCATTTGATTCTAGAGGCCACTTACACTTCGGCTCCTAAGCGCGCCGGTTCACGCTCTCTCCAAACGCGTTCACTGGCGCAGAAGTCTGCGTGTAAGGACCTCAGTCGCAATGGCCAAGACCGGGCCATCACGCCTGAGGCCGCTTACACTCCGACTTCTAACCGCGCCAGTTCACGCTCTCTCCTTTTGGTCCTGTCAAGCGATTTTCGACTTTGACAGTAAATTCCATAAAACATGCGTCCGAAAACTGGACGCGAGATGATCCTGATTAGACTTGAATCGCTTGTGAATTCTTGTATGGATATCGTTCGGCGACCAACTGTTTAACCCTTGTCCTGTTAATGCCAAGAGAATCAAGGTAATCGCGATAGTTGGTGCGGCGCCACGGATGCGTAATTGCCGGGATTTTCTTGGTTCGTTTAGGAGTTGGTGCCGCAGCTGGTGTAAGATCGAATTTGGCTGACATGAACTGTTCTTTTGGCACACAGAAAAGATCGTACACCTGGTCATCATCAGTGGTCATATAAAGTCTGCCCGTGAAGCTTTTGATGACTAAGACCTTTGTATGCGGTGGTAAGTAAACCAATTCGCCATTCCGGTGTGGCAGATAGCGTTTGTTATCAAAGCGAACACAATGTCCGTGGCCGATGCTGCGTTCATTGGCAATGATCAAAATATTGTCAATTTCCTTGGGTGTTAGTTGCTTCTCAAACATCGACATGCTACTTTTGATGGTAGATGCGAAGCGGTCATTGTAACGCTTGATAAAGCCGACCAAAAACCGATTGGCATCTGCGATTGTGGTGATGTTATGCAACCGCAGTTCACTTGTGAGCCGATCTTGAAAAGTCTCCAGAAGACGTTCTATACGGTCTTTGGCTTGCGGAATACTGGTGGCCGAAAGTTCTGTTCCAAGTGTCTGGCAGGCATAACCGAAACGTGTAAGAGGGTTCTCGGTCGAAGGTGAGCCCTCTTTTTTGTTGCTGTTAAACACGGTGCGCCGATCCGTTAGGAATTCTGCTGGAGCGCCATAATCGCGAAGGACTTGGGCAAACACATGATAATAGCCGCTGAGTGTTTCTTGTTTGGCAAAGTAGCCGCCGACAACGTTCCCGGACTGATCATCAATGGCTGCGTGTAAGGTGGTTTTTTGAGTACCAAACCAATACTCCCAGGAAGCATCCATTTGTACCTGTTCACCAGAATAATGTTTCCGAGGACGTTCTGGATGGGCTTTGATGTTTTCAACGACCTCGATGGCTGACAAGGTGGCTTCATCACGTTTGGATAGGAGCTTGGCCTTCTTTTCTTTCTCTTTTAACTCACGCTTGACCCGACGTTTCGTGGCCTTGTGGGCTTTGGGTGAAAGGATGTGGTGGTGTCTGAATAAGAGCCGGAGTGAGGATTCGGAGATGGCGATTTGTTCGGCAGTGGTTAAGAACTCGTGGAAATGAGCGATGTTGAAACCGGCATACTTGTTGGTGTACAGATGAATGATCTGGCGTTCGAGTTGCGCGTTGCGTTTGTTGGCAGGCTCACGGCCGGCATTACCATGGATAAAGCCGTCTTTGCCTTGTTGCTTGTAAAGCTTGATCAGTCGGTAGATGGTTCGTTCGGAGCGCTTGAGCTTAACGGCTGCGCGTTGCACGGAGGTCTTACCATTGACCACTGCTTTGATGACTCGGTAACGTTCTTCTTCTTTCATTGTTAAGACAACCTTCTTCATGTGATTCCTCCTAGATGTATCTTCTAAGAGGTTACAGTTTTTGTGACACTTTGGCTAACTGCTTACTTAAGACAATATCGCTTGCGGTCGACAGCCAGTTCACGCTCTCTCCTTTTGGTCCTTGTTTTTTCCTTTTAGATTCATTAAACTTGTATATTGAGTGCATGGCGGATGAGTCATGGGCTTGCCTACCAGAAATCGCGTTTTATATTTGAAGCAAAAGATGCAGGTCAGCTTCAGCCTACTTGAAATGAACGACCTTAAGCGAGGATTTAAGTCAAATGGAAAAAATGCTGATCCACGGCGGAAAGAAATTGTCCGGTGAAGTTGTGATCGGCGGTGCGAAGAACAGCACGGTTGCTTTAATTCCGGCTGCAATTTTGTCGCGCACCCCGGTGACACTCGATTCAGTGCCGCACATCCAGGATGTCTATAATTTGATGGCCATTTTGGATGATATGAACGTCAAATCTGATTTTACCGAAAATGTTTTGACGATTGATCCAACAGAAATTCACGATGTACCGTTGCCAAACGGTAAGATTAAGAGTCTGCGCGCTTCCTATTATTTTATGGGGGCGTTATTAGGGCGGTTTGGGAAAGCCATTGTTGGATTGCCTGGTGGCGATGATATCGGTCCGCGGCCGATTGATCAACATATTAAGGGGTTTGAAGCGTTAGGGGCTTCCGTGAGTAATGAACACGGTGCAATGGCGATTAAAGCACCTGCTGAAGGTCTACACGGTGCCCGGATTTTCTTGGATATGGTCTCGGTTGGCGCCACCATTAACGTGATTTTGGCGGCAGTGACGGCGAAAGGCCGCACGGTGATCGAAAATGCTGCTAAAGAGCCGGAAATCATCGACTTAGCGACTTACTTAAATAATATGGGCGCCAAGGTGCGGGGTGCCGGTACGGATGTGATCCGGATTAGCGGCGTGCCGACGCTTGAAGCACACAACTCGCACACCATCATCCCTGATCGCATTGAAGCCGGTACTTATTTGGCCATGGCCGCAGCGGTTGGCGAAGGCGTTAAAGTTAAGAACATTATTTCGGAACATTTAGACGCCTTTTTGGCTAAATTGGAAGAAATGGGCGTCGTCATGGACGTGGGTGAGGACAGCATTTTTGTCTATCCGTCAGGCGATTTAAAAATGGTCCAAATCAAAACGATGCCGTACCCGGGATTTGCAACCGACTTGCAACAGCCAATTACACCGTTGATGTTAAAAGCCCATGGTGAAGGACTCATCATTGATACAATTTACCCTAAACGTGTCCGCCATATACCGGAATTATTGCGGATGGGCGCGGACATTACGATTGAAAATGATGTGATCATCCTGCATCATTGCGATCATCTGCAGGGAACCGAGGTCGTGGCTGAGGAAATTCGCGCCGGCGCCTGTCTCATGATTGCCGGGTTGATGGCTGAAGGGACAACGACGATCACCAAGGTCGATAATATCCTGCGCGGCTATGATCGGGTTGTGATGAAACTGCGCGGTTTAGGCGCGGATGTCGAATTGATTGATTGAGATTGCGTTTATAGGTTGCGCGTGATAGACTATTAGAGTTGTAGTCATAGTATCTCTAGATCAGGCAATGATTTAGGGCAAAAGGAGTAATTGATTATGAAGCAAGGCATCCATCCAGATTATCATCCGGTTGTTTTCATGGATTCAGCAACTGGCTTTAAATTTATTTCCGGCTCCACCAAGACTTCCAAAGAAACTATCAAGTGGGAAGACGGCAAAGAATACCCATTGGTTCGGGTAGAAATTTCGTCTGATTCTCATCCGTTCTACACCGGCAAGCAGAAGTTCACGCAGGCCGATGGACGGGTTGACCGGTTCAACAAGAAGTACGGTTTGGATAAGAAATAATAACAAAAAGCAGTCCGGTTGGGCTGCTTTTTTGTTAGCGATAACTTATAATAATATAAGTCGATTTATTAATTAAAGGGATAACTTGTCGAAAATGGAATCACGGAGTCGTTAAGAACTTGTTATACTGATGTCAATGAGGCGGAGGTATTTCTGCCTTAGGCTTACACATTAACTTACACTCCCAAAAAAGTTCCCCCAAACTTTTCCACCGTTATGGTGGTTTTTTTATTGGGGAAAATGGCGCAACCCGATGTCTGGTATTGTGCCCAGCGATGCCTCAGTCCGCCAATATTAGTAAGCAATAATAAAAAGCAGCCAGACTTAGCCGCTTTCGATTTTTATTCTTAGACTTATTTGGCGTTAGGGATGACGTGCTCGATCAAGTCCTCGACTTCAGGACCCGAGAGAATTTGTTGTTCTAGCTTGAGGTTTTGAACGACTTTGCCATCGTGAATAATAATGAGATAAGAATCTTTATATCCGTCATTCAGATAAATAAATGTGATGCGGGCTGCTACAACGACTTGCGCCGATGCGGCACCGCCCATAATCGGGTCAGCATCCGCATCGCTGTAAAAACTAATCGTGCGATCAGGGTCGGGATCATTTAGCAGCGTAAGCTCGAATTCGAGCTTGGTTGCAGTGTGATCGGTGTCAAAATTTGCGTCATGCGTTAAATCATTGACATAATAAGGAAAGGCAAACGCTTGGGCGACTTCTTTGACGACGGACTGACTCATGGCGACCAGTTGATCTTCAGGCAACGTTTTGATTGGCATGGGACCACCTCCTAAAGCTGAGTCTACACCAAGTGCTTACAAAAACATATTAATTGCATCGGTGCCTGGAACCTTTGAGGAAAAGAGGAAACGTCATGACTAAACGATCGAATTTTTTATATTGGTTAAATATCGGTGGCGACCTGCTTTACCTGCTGATTGTCGGCGGGCTTTTCATAAGTGGGCGGCCATTATTCCATGGGCAGGCAATGTTGCTGGCGCAAGTTGCGTCAGGAATCTTAATTGTCAGTCTGCCTAGGTTAATGGAACACTGGTGGCATTTCCGGTTTCCGCCGCTCTTGATTTACTTTTTTGAAATTTTTATTTTGTTGAGCGTTTTGTTAGGTACGGGGTTGCAGTGCTACAGCGTGCCATATTGGGACAAGTTCGAGAATCTCTTCAGCGCGGCCATGTTAGCTGGGTTGGGCTTTGCCATTTTTGCAGCGTTAACGCCCGCAAAACGGTTAGCGACGACGAGTCCTTTGTTAATGGCGTTATTTGCGCTCGCATTTGGTACAACCATCGGCGTATTGTGGGAATTTTATGAATTTACGTTTGACGGCTTGCTGAGCATGAATATGCAACGGTACATGGCGGCAGGTGGCGTGTTGCTGCGCGGTCGGGCCGCGTTGATGGATACCATGGGCGATTTGTTCATGGACTTCTTTGGCTCGCTAGGCTTGGCGGTGTTTGGGTATTTTGGCATTAAACGCGACTTGCGGTGGTTAGATACTTTTAAATTCCAATCCGAAGATCGCGGTAAGCGACAATGAAGGAAACTAACTCAGGACAACAATTTTTGCAACTCGATTGTTGTATTCGGCGTGAGAAAGTTTGGCTGATAACGGCTAAGAAAATGATATTCCTCGGCGGCGGCCTGACGTTTGGCTGACTCATCCGAGGTTGCCAGCCAAACGAGCCACGGGCCAAGCTCCGCGCCGGTCATAAACGTCCGCGCGTGATCGAATAAGGCAGGCCAATCGGCGGCGGTAGCAATGACCGCCATGTGGCCAAAGACTTGCGGATGGACAGGTAGTTCAGGTAGACGAACCGGATGTGGCTGCAATTGTTTGAGAAACGTATCAAAATCAGGTGCAACGGTGAGCCATTGGTCGACTTCGGTATCAATGTAACGAATCCGTCGCGGGTCATGACTCAGATCAAAGCCGAAGTATTGATGACCGGTATGAGCGAAAGGCAAAAAGTCTGCTGGTAGATCGTCTGCAGTGATGGCGGCTCCCGGTGTTCCGAAGGCGTGAATACCAACACCGTCCAGGCCATCACTGGTTGGTTCCGAAGTTGGCAACCACCATCTTTTTGGCAGGCAACCGGTTTTAATCGTGGAAAAATAAGTCGAAGGTATGAGGTCAGTATGTGGAATTGTTGGTAAATTAGGTTGTGGGATCTTGTTTGGCCAGGGTAACATGTGCAGAACTCCTTTTTTGATTGGAAGGTCAAGAATGCCGCTGAAAGTCGTATAATGGTTGTGGGAGTTATAAGGGGTTTTAATCATGCGAAACGCAATGATTTATGTTCATCACGAACCGTTGGCACATTTATTTTTGACTTATGGTATTTCGGCAAGTGATTTGCTGAACAGTCAGCAAAAAATCCCAAGTCATTTGCTGTTATTGCCACCGGTTAACGAACAGGAACAGATTGATCCACATACTTGGTTTAATATTATTAACGGACGGGATCAAGTGCGTGAGTTTCTGCGAAGTAAAGAGGGTCAGACTTGTTGCTGGTTAGATTATGCCCGTCCGCGTTTTTTGCAGGAACTGACCCCTAACGAGATTGCAGAACTGCTATACTTAGGCCATGTCAAAACGCATCTCAGTTCACCTTTTTATTATAAACTACAAAATGAATTGGTTTACTTGCCGTTGCGTAATGGCATGGTGAACATGTATTTGCGGCATGAGACGTTGTTTGAAGCCTTTTTGGCCGCAGCGATTAACAAATATTTGCGACGCATTGCCAACGAGCAGCCGTTTTGGTTACGGTTGAGGCAACAACACTTTTCACCTTTGTCAGATGAAGCCTATACCCAGCTGTTCCCATTAATGGAGGAGGGGGTGCTTTTTGATTTTCGCAATGTGCGGTTTTCCCGTGAACAAATCAGGATTCCGTTACTGGAGCCAAGCAATCGGTTTATTCCGGATAGCGCGTTTCCTGACAATGCCGTTCGGAAGCTTGGTAAATTGGTCTTGATGCGCCAGAAAAATCAGTGGCAGATGGTGCCGACTGAAACTGCCAAAAAAGCGTAACTTTAAGAAACTGCCTGCAAAAGGGCAGTTTCCTGCTTATAATGAATATGTTTGACTGGAAAAAGGTTGATGTGGCCTTTTTTCTGCATGTTGAAACGCGTTCACCGGCGCAGAAGCCTGCGTGTAAGGACCTCGGTCGCAATGGCCAAAGAGCGGCCATCACGCCCGAGGCCACTTACACTCCGGCTTCTAAGCGCGCCGGTTCACGCTTTGTTGAAAACGCGTTCGCTGGGCCAGAAACCTGCACATAAGGACCTTGGTCGCAATGGCCAAGGTCGGGCCATTACGCCCAAGGCCACTTATGCTCCGGTTTCTAACCGGCCCAGCTCACGCTCTTGTTGAAACGCGTTCACCAGCCCAGAAACCTACGTGTAAGGACCTGAGAGCAATGGCCAAAGAGCGGCCATCACGCTCAAGGCCACTTACACTCCGGTTTCTAACCGGGCTGGTTCACGCTCTTGTTGAAACGCGTTTGCTGGCGCAGGAGTCTGCGTGTAAGGACCTTGATCGGCAATGGCCTAGGCCCGGGCCATCACGCTCAAGGCCACTTACACTCCGACTCCTAAGCGCGCCAGCTCACGCTCTACGTTTAAGAATTGGAGTCGAGTTAATGATGAAAATGACATTGGCAGAGGTTGCGCGTGTCGTTAAAGCACAGCCGCTTTCTGAAGCGGATAGTTCGCGCGTGGTCACTGGACTGACCTTTGATTCGCGTCGATTGAAGCCAGGGATGTTATTTGTTCCCTTACAAGGTGAACGTGACGGTCACGAGTTTATTCCGGCTGCCGCTGCTGCGGGGGCGGTGGCGACTTTTGTTGCGGCGGATCATGCACCGATCAAAACTAAATTGGCCGCCTTGGTTGTTCCGGATCCGCTGACGGCCATGCAACAGCTGGCCCAGTATTACTTGTTGATGAAGGTCAATCCCAAAGTTGTTGCCATTACCGGTAGCAACGGGAAAACAACGACTAAAGATATGACGGCGGCGATTTTGGCGACGCAATATCATGTTGTGAAAACGCCAGACAATTATAATAACGAAATTGGCGTACCGATGACGATTTTGAGTATGGAGCCCAATACCGAAGTGCTGGTCCTTGAGATGGGCATGGATCATCCGGGCCAGTTGCACGCGTTGTCATCTTTGGCCGAACCGGATGTTGCAGTTATCACCATGATTGGCGAAGCACATATCGAGTTTTTCAAAACCCGCGCTAAAATTGCCGATGCCAAAATGGAAATCACCGATGGACTGAAAGAAGACGGTACTTTTATCTATAACGGGGATGAGCCATTGCTTATGGAACGTGCCAAAAAGATTACTCAAAAGCAGGAGACTTTTGGGTTGCATCCGGAAAATACCTTGTTTGCACATTCCATTAACGGCCATCGCAATCATACCGAGTTTACGGTTGAACAGTGGCCAGATCTGACTTTTTCGATTCCGATTATGGGCGAGTATAACGTAGTGAATGCATTGGCCGCGCTGCTTGTCGGTCGGCAATTTCATGTGAAGCCCGAGGTCATGCAAAAAGCACTCGCGCATTTTCAGGTGACTGCCAATCGGACGCAGTGGCTGATCGGCGATGCCGGCGAACAAATTCTCAGTGATGTTTATAACGCCAATCCAACGGCGATGCGGGCTGTGATCCGCGACTTTAGTGAATTTACGGCAACCGGCCGGCACATCGCAGTGTTAGGCGACATGCTGGAACTTGGCGACCAAAGCCAGGCGCTGCATGCAGGCTTGGCCGATGCCCTTGATCCTCATGAAGTGCAAGTTGTCTATCTATATGGGTCGGAGATGCACGCACTGGCCGATGCCTTGGCCGACAAGTATTCACCCGATAACCTGCATTATTACCCGCTATCAGCCAAAAACCAGATGATTCGCGATTTGCAAAATGACGTCGGCCATGACGACATGGTGCTGTTAAAGGCAAGTCACGGCTTGCATCTGGAAACGGTTTTGGCAGCGCTGATCGCTGGGGGTCACGCTTGACACAGGCTCATTTTCTAAACGAAAGTCTAATTGAAAGCATCGAGTAAGAGACTGGTTCATACTAAAAAGGCGAGCATACTCTCCAACCGCAGAGAGTATGCTCGCCTTTTTGTTTTCCGGGGGGACAAATTCATTAAGATTATTAAGTCGTCAGTGCCAAAGCGTAGCAATCGTAGGCCAGATGGGGCTCAGCCGTGCAAACAACACAGCGACCGGTTCTGTCGCTGATGTTGTTAGGCGACTTTGAGACAGCGATTTTCTGGCTCAAAGCGCCGTCACAGCGTTCCAGCCCCAGCTGGTCGGAGATTGCGGAGTTTGGCACGGCTCGGGACTTATTGCCTAAGCTTTTTAGATCATTTAGAATTCACTAAACTATAACAATTCTTACTAACTTATAGTGCGGCCTCCCTATTATCTTGTAAATTTTCATGAAATAAACAGCCATACCCCAGTATCAAAGCGCTATCATCGCGACACCGCCGCGTTTGGTCGAAAATTGTAAGTCCATTACCACCACAATTCTGCAATGACACTCGTTCTTGTTTTTCAATTGTGAACGTGCTATTGTTGTTGAGATATGTTTTTTTGTCATTTACTGAAAATGCACGTGATGCCCGCGGATTCCTTGAAAACACGCTTGGGTAAACGCGTGCAGGAATTCTCAAGGAGGAACTCATTTGAAGTTTAAAGAACTAGGTTTGGATCATGATCTCTTAAAGGCAATCGCACAGTCAGGTTTTGAAGAAGCGACCCCGATTCAAGCAGAGACGATCCCACTGGTTCTGGAAGGCAAAGATGTGATCGGTCAAGCACAGACCGGTACCGGGAAAACGGCAGCATTTGGCTTGCCGATTCTGCAACACATCGATAAAGCTGACCGGAGTATCCAAGCACTGGTCATTTCCCCAACCCGGGAATTGGCGATTCAGACCCAAGAAGAACTTTATCGTTTAGGTCGCGACAAGAAGATCAAGGTGCAAGCAGTTTATGGTGGTGCTGATATTCGCCGCCAGATTCGTCAGCTTGCTGACCACCCACAAATTGTGGTCGGAACCCCAGGGCGGATTCTTGATCATATCGGGCGTCACACCTTGAAACTGGAACATCTTGATACCTTGGTATTGGATGAAGCCGACGAAATGCTCGACATGGGCTTTATTGACGATATTGAAAAGATCGTTGAACAGATGCCAACAGAACGTCAGACCTTGCTGTTTTCTGCCACCATGCCGGCAGCCATCATGCGCTTGACCAACAAGTTCATGAAGAGCCCGGTCGTTGTTAAGATTAAGGCTAAAGAGCTGACGGCTGACACCGTTGAACAATATTATGTTCGCGCAAAGGACTATGAAAAGTTCGATGTGATGACGCGTTTGTTCGACGTTCAGGATCCTGATCTGGCATTGATTTTTGGCCGGACAAAACGGCGCGTTGATGAATTAACCCGCGGCTTGAAAGCTCGTGGTTATCGGGCTGAAGGGATTCATGGTGATTTGACGCAGCAAAAGCGCATGAGCGTTTTGCGCCAATTCAAGAGCGGCCAATTGGACTTTTTGGTGGCGACGGATGTTGCGGCCCGTGGGTTGGACATTTCTGGCGTGACGCATGTTTATAACTATGACATTCCGCAAGATCCTGATTCATATGTGCACCGTATCGGTCGGACCGGTCGTGCGGGACACAAAGGGGTTTCGGTAACATTTGTCACACCAAATGAAATTGAATACCTGCACACGATCGAAGACTTGACGAAGAAGCGGATGTTGCCGATGAAGCCGCCAACCGCTGAAGAAGCGTTGATGGGCCAGATTTCCAGTGGCTTCTCCACGATCAAAGAACAAGTCGAAGCCAACGACACTGAAAAGTATGAAGCCATGGCGGAAACGCTTTTGGAAAACTACACCCCGCTGCAATTGGTTTCTGCATACCTTAAAGCAGTCAGCCCGGATGATGCCAGCGCGGTTCCGGTCAAAATCACACCAGAACGGCCACTGCCACATCGCGGTCGCAACAATCACGGCCACGGAAACAATCGTGGCGGCGGTTATAAAGGCGGCTACAAAGCTAAGCGGCGCGAAGGTGGCTATCAAGGCAACCGTGACGGCCGGCGCAACTATGACAAGAAGCGCAACTTCGGCGACAAACGTAAGAATGTCAAACGTAACTTCAAAATTCGTTCAGGCGAATAAGCTTTCACGAGTCAAAGTTCCTAACACGAAAATTGACGGTTAAAATAAAACAGGCACCGAGGCTGATATCGTCTCGGTGCTTTTTTATGGAAAGAAAATGGTTTCTTCATGGCCGCGCATTTTAGAATCAAGTTAGCCACTGTCTCAAAATTTTTTGGACAATAAAAAACATCAAGAACAGATATCCTGTATCATTGAAGTTCCTACACAAACAATGGAAGAGGATATTGTCTTGATGCAGAAACAGGATAGCACACACCGCCAAAAAGGTCAGCACTTAACATCACTCGAGCGCGGAAAAGTGGCCGGATTCCACCAAGCTGGGAAGTCCAATCGTTGGATTGCTGCTGAAATTGGCGTCTGCCCGCAGACCATTAATAATGAAATCAAGCGAGGTACAGTAGATCAGGTCAAGAAGAGTAATGGCAAGCGCGTCTACCATCGACAATACCTGCCAGAGGCTGCTCAGGCACGTTACGAGACTGCACGCTTGAGCTGCCATCGTCCTGACAAGTTCGCCAGCGTACAGGTCTTCTTAGCCTGGTACGTACAGCGAGCTAAGCAGGACAAATGGTCGCCGGATGCTTCAATCGGCTATGCCAAGCGACACAAGCTGTTTACTCCTGAAGAGCTTGTTTGTGCCTCGACTTTGTACCAGTACATTGACGACCAACGCCTAGAGATTCGAAATATCGACCTGTTGGAGAAGACTAAGCGGAAGACCTCTCACCAGCACCACACCAAGGCTAAGCGCCTGGCTGGCCGCAGTATCGAGGAACGGCCTAAGGTCGTTGAACGACGCAGGCAGTTCGGTCACTGGGAGATGGATACCATTGTCGGTAAACGCAATGGCAAGGAGAGCGTCATCTTGACTCTGATTGAGCGCAAGACCCGTTGCCAACTTCTCCGCTTGATCGAAGGACGAGATGCAGACTCTGTGAGCTATGCATTGCGTGGAATCAAGCGCGAATGGGGAGCTTGCATCAAGACCATCACAGCCGACAACGGACCCGAGTTCACCGCCTTAAATACTGCTTTTGCTGGGACGGAAACTGAGATCTTCTACGCCCATCCTTACACGTCCTGCGACCGTGGCACCAACGAGGCACATAACCGGATGATCCGCCAGGACTTCCCTAAGGGCATGTCCCTAGATGACATTAGCCCTAGTCAAGTGCAGGCCACGCAAGACCGCTTGAATCAGTTGCCTCGCAAACAACAGGGCTACTGCACACCCCAGCAAAACTTTGAGGCCGAAGCTCGGCGCGTTCGCCGCATGGCCCAGTAGTCTCTCTAGCGCCACAACTTCTATTTGATAACGGCCTGTTCTGGGATTGTCCTCAACGACTGGCTAACTTGTTCTTGCAATTTACGGTTTCTTCATGGCAACATATAGCAGCCAAATTGCCGAACATGGCCGATTTTTAATCAAAGCATGCTAAAATGACTTTATCAAATGTATTGGAGGCCAAGTATGATTTATGGCATCGGGGTTGATGTGACAGATTTAGACCGAATTCAAGCCGCTCAGGAAAAGAACCATGGATTCGCCGCGAAGATTCTGACACCCGTAGAATTAGCAAACTATCAACAATTGGATGGCCGCCGTGCTGTTGAGTATCTTTCTGGCCGGTTTTCGGCTAAGGAATCTTATTCCAAAGCTTTCGGCACCGGACTAGGCAAGGTCGCTTTGCAGGATGTTGAAATTCTGAATAACGAACTTGGCAAGCCGATTCTGACGAAACACCCATTTGCCGGCAATGCGTTTGTTTCCATTTCCCATAGTGAAACTTTGGTGTTCACCGAGGTAATTTTAGAAAAAGAAGGTCCTGAACGTGACGATCGGTAACTTCCGACCAGCAACAGTTTTGATTGATGAAACAGCTATTTTGCATAATGTCCAGCATGAGGTGGCGCGGTTAAAAAAGAAGACCCAACTTTTTGCCGTTGTCAAAGCCGATGCTTATGGTCACGGCATGTTGCGGGTGGCACGGGTTGCGAAAGCCGCTGGCGCAAGCGGCTTTTGTGTGGCGCTGCTTGACGAGGCGTTAGATTTACGGGACGCCAATTTTGTCGAGCCAATTCTGGTTTTAGGCATTGTGCCAAGCCAGTACGCTGCGATGGCTGCGGCACAAACGATTTCGTTACCGATTAGCAGTGTCGAATGGCTTGAGCAGGCGTTACCGGTGTTGGAAGCCCAACCGGAGTTGCCGCCTTTACGCATTCATCTTGCGTTGGATACCGGAATGGGGCGGATTGGCTTTACGGAAGATCAGGCACTTTTGGATGCCCTGAAGTTCATTCAGGAACATCCCAAACAGTTTACGGTTGAAGGCATTTTCACCCATTTTGCCACAGCAGATGATCCGGACGATGCCTATTTCAAACAGCAAGTGGCCAAGTTTAATCACATGGTGGACTTATTGCCAACCCGGCCCCGGTACGTGCACGTCTCGAACTCGGCGACCAGTCTGTGGCATGCAGCATGTAACGGCAACATGATTCGCTACGGTGTGGCGATTTATGGCCTGAACCCATCTGGTGATGCGATTCCGACAACACCTTTCCCGCTGGAACCTGCCTTGTCACTGGAAAGTGAATTGACTTACTGCAAGCAGGTTCATGCCGGTGACGGTATTTCCTATGGTGTCACCTATCGCGCTAAAGGTGACGAGTTTATCGGTACCGTTCCGATTGGGTATGCTGATGGATGGCTGCGGCGGCTGCAAGGGTTCCATGTGTTGGTTGATGGCCATGCCTGCGAGATTGTTGGCCGAATTTGCATGGATCAGTTCATGATTCGTCTACCAAAAGCCTATCCGGCAGGCACCAAAGTCGTTTTAATCGGGCAAAGCGGCGATCAGGAAATCACGCTCTTAGATGTCGCCAAGTATAGCGACACGATTCATTACGAAATTGCCTGCAATTTGACGCCGCGGTTAAAACGGCAAAGCATCAATCTGATCGGCAAATAACAAGGCAGTTTTTCAGATGATTGGCTAAGTGCGGTAGCTCCTGAATCGATTTTGTGATAAAGTAGCAACATGAACTTGGGAAGTTGGAGGAAGTTGTCATGAAGAAGCAAACGTCAGTAACGGTAACGTTTGATGCTGCTATTAAGGCGCGGTTAGATGCCTATTGTGAGTTGAATGACACGGATACTCAAGATGTGATCACGACAGCAGTGGCCAAATTTTTGCAGTCACAAGCACCCGATATCAACCAGCTGATTTCCGGCTACGTTGTCATGGGACAGATCAATACAGAGATCAGTCATGCTTTCTCCGCCTGCGAAAGTGAGGCATACGCCCATATTCGATAAGCAACGGGGGGCAAAAGCATGGATGTAACCGTAAAACGCGGAGATGTATTCTTCGCCGATTTATCGCCGGTTGTTGGATCCGAACAGGGTGGCAATCGACCTGTACTTATTATTCAAAATAACGTTGGTAACCACTACAGCCCTACGGTTATTGTGGCGGCCATTACCTCCAAGATTCAGAAACCCAAGATGCCCACTCATGTTGGCTTACGGGCAAAACAAGATGGGGTTGAACGTAACTCGGTGATTTTGCTAGAGCAGATTCGCACCATCGATAAGCAGCGATTACAGGCGCGTGTGACGGCTTTATCAAGCGCAAAAATGGCGGCTGTTGACCGTGCGTTGGCAATTTCAGTAGGGCTCGTTAGTTTGCCCAAACCAAAAACATACAATAAAAATTAACGCAATATTTTGGCAAAAAGCCGCCCCCACCTCAGTGATAAATTGATTGAGATGGGTGCGGCTTTTGGTTTATTCGACAACAACTGGCGTACCAGTTGGGACGGTTTCGAAAATCCACTTGGCATCCGGAATACTGAGGCGTACACAGCCATGTGAACCGGGTTTCTGGCCCAACTTTGCCGCTTCAGATTCAATATATTGACCGTTGACGTCAGTCGGCACGGTGTGGAATAAGTAGGTCCCGTGTAAGTAAAAGCTCGTGTAATAATGCGCGCCCATTTGTTCTTCAGGATTGAAAAAGTCATAGCCGCGTTCAGACTGAATCTTAAAGTGCCCATGCGGTGTCGAGTCGTCGATACCAGTTGAAGCATACATGGTGTAAAGGGTTTTAGCACCATCTTTAACAAATACCCGTTGCTTGTTCAAACTGACAACCAGCGAAAGGTGCGGGTGTTGCGTCAAGTCGGGATAAGGCTGATTTTCAGAGGGAGCTTGCCAGTCGATTTTCTTTGTCACGTTAAGAGCGACTTTGCTAGTAGGCTGATGTGAAGACTGGCTCACCTTGGCGAGTGTTGTTCCGGTGCGAAAAATGGTGGCAGCGGGAACCGATTTTTCTACTTGTTGGCCGGTGATGATGGTCACCAAACATACTGGTACCAAGACCGCGAAGAAAAACAGCTGCTTGCGAAATTTTGGTTTGAAATGATGGCTACGAAGGAAACGAACAGTGAAGACGATTCGATCCCAAAAATGCGTCAGAGTTTTCATGCGAGGTTTTCCTCCCCCGTGTCACGATCATTAGACCTAGATACTTATGCCAACGTATTATAAAGGATCTGCACTGCTTAAACCAGTAAACCGAATTGGCGCCAATGCTAATAGGCGATCTAAGCAGCGAGAAATGCGCGCCATACGCGTTCACCGGCACAGAAGCTTGCGTGTGTAAGGACCTTGAAGCCTAGATGGCCAAAGCCCAGCCATTTAGGCTTCAAGGCCACTTACGCTCCAGCTTCTGACCGCGCCGGTTCACGCTCACCATATAAAAAAGCTCGGCAGTAGTCATAACGTTGCCGAGCTTTTTAAAATCGGATTACAATTCTTCATCTACCCGAATCGGCTGTCCGGATTGCAGATCGTCAATTTCAACCACGCGGAAACTCTTTTTCTCCAGGCGTGAGACAATTTCATTTAACGTGTTTTCATCGGTCCCTGCAGGTAATGTGAACAAGGTACGGCGGACGAATTCGTCGCGTTTGGCATCCAAGGTGATACAACCGGAAATGGACACATACTTAGCCAAAATCTTGCTCATTTTTGCCAAGTCGCCGCGTTCGCCGGTGGACATCACGGTCAGAACATAGGAGCCAACGTCAACGTTCCAAGCCTCAGACAGCATCCCAAGCAATTTGGCATGTGTGAGAATCCCGTAAAAGTTGGCATTTTCGTCCAAGACCGCGATGTAAGGCAGATCCTTGATGTTGAAGAAGACTTTGAAAAATGGGGCATTCACCGGAATCGTCTTGGTCGCATTCTTCAGCAGATAAGTAACCGGCAGACTCATATCGCCGCCTTGGGACTTATGGCGATAGATATGCATCTTGTAAATATTGCCGCGGAAGATCGTGCCGCTTTCATCCAAGATCGGCACACAACGAAAGCCGGAGTCTTCAAGGATCTTCAATGCTTCTTCAAGGGTGACTGTTTCCTTGACAGTGGTCAGGAATTCCTTTTTTAATACTAACGACTTAATTAACATTCGTTTTCCTCCATCAAAGGTGCACACTTTATTAAAATGTTCTAATCTTGTCCTATGATACCATAGTTTTTTGACGGTGTAACGGTCTTTCCGAGTAAAAAGTCACCGCCGGATGTTGCTTCACAATTGGGCACAAAAAATCGGCTCAGCAGACGGGTGCGTCACATGAGCCGATGTTAATTGTTGCTGACTAAGATGATATAGATTGGAAAGCTTAATAAATGATAACCGGCGTTCCTTCATCAACTGCGGCATATAACTTCGCCATGAAATCAGGCGGGTTGTTGACACAGCCGTGAGAACCGTGTTCCTTGTACCAATCGCCACCGTATTTAGGTTGCCACGGGCTGTCGTGAAGACCGACACCCGTGTAATCGATTGGCATCCAGTAAGAAACCGGGCTGGCATAGGAGCTGCCGTCATCATTTTTACCGCGCAACGTTGCATTACGTTGCTTCGACCAAACATAGAAGACACCAGATGGGGTTTCCTGGCTCGGCTTACCGGTTACGATATCGGAATCCATGACGACCTTCCCATCTTTAATGAACCATTCGTGTTGTTTCTCTTTTGAAACTTCAACGTAGGTTTTGCCGATATCGCCGTCAGTTGCGTAACCGGAACCGCTGTGGACGACTTCCTTGTTAAGATCCTGTCCAGCTTTGACGCTGGCAAGAATCATCGCTGCGGTCGAGGTGACATTAATGCTCCAGCCATACGTGCCAGCAGGAACCGAAACTGTCCCTTGCTGTTGCGAGTTAAACTGCCGGGTCTTATTAATGGTGCTGTACTGCTGTGATAGCGTCGAGACATAATTGGTAATGGCCTGACTGGAGACTGTTGCCTTGCCGTTGTCGTTGGTAACCCAGCTCATCACGGTTGCTTGAGGAACTGTGACGGTCTTGGACTGAATTTGCAAGGATACTTTGGTTCCGGCAAGCTTATTCATATCCCGTTCTGTCGTTTGCAGACTACTGTCAGACGCCTTAACGGTCGGCTTTTTGTACGTATCCGTTAAATTAACGGTTTGCCGATGATTATCCAAGGCGGTCGTCACCGTTTTAGCAAGTTTATCAGCGTCAATCTGATTACCGTTGACTTCTTTTTGAATCTTGAACTGGGTGCCATCTGCAACGAGTTTGGCATTGACCGGTTCCTGGCGTCCTTGGTTCAGTTTATTGGCAGTGGTGTCCGCAAACTGTTTTAGGGAAACACTGTTAATCGAAGGATCCTCATCAGCATGAGTCTTTTGACCCGCAAAAATCGAAGTGGTCCACAACCACGGATTTTGCTTATTCAGTGCCTGATTGAGACCCTTTTTGAAATCCTGGCTTAAGCCCAGGGCTCGGCCTTTGACCTTCATGACTTTTTTATTGCCTTCAACAAACGTATATTGGCGCTCATTGAACTGTTGTACCAGCTTCTTATTGGCCGCATTAACCGATTGACCTGATACATCAATTCCCAGAATTTCCGTGTTAGGTAAAAAATGATCGCGATAGTGCATGCTCCGGACGATATAAAACCCGCCTAGAAGAACGACTAGCGCGCCGACAACGAGGAGCCACCGTTTATTCTTATTCACTGATCGCTGCCTCCTGCTCCTTGTTTGTTCCTGTTTCGTAGCAAGCACTTCCTCAAAAAAATGACATTGTTCTTGCCCATTATAAGGTAACAAGCCCAGAATTAAAAGCGGTACGCCTCGTTCAGCTATAGGCATTTCGGGTGTGTTAACCATTAGCGGAGCGGCATCTGACAACTTTAAAAAAACATTATACTTTCAGGATGCTGCCAAGCGAGAGAAATGCGCTAAAGTCCCTAATCATTTTCGAGATTAAAAAAAGAACAACCGGGCAGTTGCCCGGCTGTTCTAGACTCAGTCATGATGATGATTACTGACGGGTTTCGATGTCGTTCTTCGCGAAGGCATCAGTCAGAACCTTCTTCAATTGTGAAGCAGATTTCTGCATGGATTCCTCTTCGTGGTCGGTCAATGGAATTTCCAGAATGTTCTGGATACCATTGCGGTTGATCACAGCTGGGGTACCGATGTAGATGTCGTTCAAGCCATATTGACCATCCATGTAAACGGACAGTGGCAGAACAGCATTTTCATCGTTCAGGATAGCCTTGGAGATACGTGCCAAAGCAGTTGCGATACCATAGAAGGTTGCGCCCTTGAGTTTGATGATTTCGTAAGCAGCGTCACGAACGTCTTCAAACATCTTAACAAGCTTGTCTTCCTTGATTTCCGGATGTGCTTTAACCCATTCGGCAATGGTAACGCCACCGATGTTAGCGTGTGACCATACAGGGAATTCAGTGTCACCATGTTCACCCATGATGTAAGCGTGGACCGAACGTGCATCAACGTTAACCATTTCAGCAATGGACTGACGGAAACGTGCGGTATCCAATGAAGTACCTGAACCAACAACCCGGTTCTTCGGGAAGCCGGAAAGTTTCCAAGTTGCATAGGTCAAGATATCAACTGGGTTGGCAGCAACCAAGAAGATACCGTTAAAGCCAGAATCCACAATCGGATCAACAATGGACTTCAAGATCTTCAAGTTCTTGTTAACCAGATCCAAGCGGGTTTCGCCTGGCTTCTGAGGAGCACCAGCAGTGATAACAACCAGATCAGCATCCTTGGCATCGCTGTATTCAGCTGAATAAATCTTCTTTGGGCTGGTGAATGGCAGCGCGTTGCTTAAGTCAATCGCGTCACCCTTCGTCTTGTCCTTAAAAATGTCAACGATCCCGATTTCTTGTGCAATACCTTGCAATACCATTGCATAGGCATAACTTGAACCAACGGCGCCGTCACCAACGAGAATAACTTTTTGGTGATCCTTATCCGTAATACTTGCCACGGTGATATCATCCTTTCTTATGTGCATGCAAACTGCATTTCATTGTGAGTATAACACATTATCAATTCGCCGAAACAAAATTGACAGACTTTTTCATAATTTTGCCATGGTTAAAAAGTCGCGCTCAGCCTTACAATAGCAAGACTTGTGAATCCTGTGACAAGCTCGCTTTCAGGAACGAAAACGCTTGCATGAGCGATTTTCACGAGGACTAAAAGCTTAACAGTTCACAAAATGAATGTGCACAGTTAATCAGTCCTGATGTGTTATACTGCATACTAATAGAAATTCACGTCCCAGTATGTGGATGACGGTGTATAGCGAAGTGACACCAAGCGCTTAACCTTGTGATGTTGGTTAGTGTTTGGTGTCCTTCGCTTGGCTTGGTTACGCAAGAATTGGCGCGTGAAAAAGGCGGCAGCTTGCTGGTGTTGCAAAAAAGGTGCCAGTCGTGCGTAATCGGTAGCCGTTGAGAGAAAAGCTTTAATTTAAGGAGACAAAATGAAAATGATCGTGGGTCTGGGTAATCCCGGACGAAAATATGCAGGAACCAAACACAACATGGGTTTTATGGTTGTAGACGAACTGGCTAAACGTTTGGGACTCAAACTTGATAAGCTTGAATTTGATGCTGCCACGGCGACTACCCGGATTCATGATGAAAAAGTGTTTTTGGTGAAGCCCCAGACTTATATGAATGCTTCAGGGCGGGCCGTACGCGAACTGATGATGTTTTATCAAATTCGGTTAGACGAAATCCTGGTGGTTCATGATGACATGGATCTGACGCTCGGCAAATTACGGTTGCGGCAACGCGGTTCAGCAGGCGGCCATAACGGGATCAAGGATATTATTAGCGCAACCGGCAGCGATGAATTTTACCGGTTGAAAATCGGCATTCAACACCCTCAGCGTCAGCGGGTTGTTGACTGGGTGCTCACGCCCTTTTCCCAAGCTGATCAGCCAACGATCGATGAGGCCATTACCAGAGCAGATGATGCGTTGGAAGACTGGCTAAATGGCATGCCGTTTCCGCAACTGATGAATAAGTTTAATTAAAAGTCGGTGGCTTGTTCGTGATCGCACGCGGCCGATTAGGTAAACTTAGTAGAAGAAAGAAGTAGGTGAAGCGATGAATTTGATCGACATGGTGCAGGCAGATCCAGAACTGTCGGCATTATGGCCTAAACTCAAAACCGGCCGTCATTTGGTGACAGGGCTTTCGGGTTCCGCCAAGACGGTCTTTTTTGGCGCGCTCTTGCAACAGCGTCAGCAACAACTTCTGATTGTCGAGAATAATCGTTTTCATGCGGATGAATTAGCGGCTGACTTGAGTAGTTTATTAGGCGATGCGCTGGTTTATGATTTTCCGGTTGAAGACGTACTGGCTGCTGAAGTTGCAGTGAGCTCACCGGAGACCCGCAATGATCGGATTAATGCACTAACTTTCTTGCAAAGCGGTAAGCCTGGCATTATTGTGACCAGCCTGGCTGGGTACAAGCGTATTTTGCCGGCGCCAGCGGTTTGGGCGGCTAGTGAGCTGACCATCGATATGGATTCAGAGCTTGAGCCGCAAGATGTTGCTAAGCAATTGATTGCAATGGGGTATCGCCGCGATTCACTGGTTAGCGCGCCGGGGCAATTCGCCATTCGCGGTGGCATTATTGATATCTATCCGCTCAATCAGGATGATCCGATTCGCATTGAATTATTTGATACGGCCGTCGATTCGATTCGCACTTTTGACATTGCGACGCAGCGTAGTTTGAAAAAGCTGACGCGCATCGTGATTTCACCGGCGACCGATATGATCGCGTCAGATCAGGTGCTAAGTGCAACCGGTGAGCGTCTTGTGAAGCAGGCAACGGCTTACAAGGCCAAGGTCAAAGATGCGGATACCAAACAAGCAATCACCGATGGACTTTTAACCACCGGCCAACAGCTGCAGGCACTGGAGCGGCCAGAGAATCTGGCTCTGTATGCACCGGAACTTTATCCGGAACATCAGCGCATCACTGACTACCTCACACCAGATGCACTCGTTGCCTTTGACGATTACAGCAGGTTACTGGATAGCGATACCCATTTAGTCCAGGAAACCGCAGAGTGGTATGCTCAATTGCAAACGGAAGGCCGGTTGCTGCCCAAGACACCTAATCCAAAAATTCAAGAACTTAATCAGCATGAACCGCATCCACGGCTGTATTTAAGCCTTTTTCAAAAAGGTATGGGACAATTGCGGCTTGATAGCCTAACCAATGTGCCGAGTCGTAATGTCCAACAGTTCTTTAGTCAGATGCCCTTGCTCAAAACAGAAACCGATCGCTGGGTGAAACAAAAACAAACCGTGGTCTTTCTGATTGCGGACAAGAATCGGCTAGATAAGCTGAGCGGAACGTTGAAAGATTTTGAAATTAGCAATGTTCTGACCGAACCCAATCATTTATTGCCGGGTCAAGTTCAATTGACGGAAGGCAGTTTGAAGAATGGCTTCGAGCTGCCGGACATGAAGCTGGTCGTTGTCACCGAGCACGAGTTGTTCAATGCACGGCAGCGACGGCGGGCACGGCACCAGACATTGGCCAATACGGAGCGGTTACGCAGCTACAATGAGCTGAAGCCTGGCGATTATGTGGTGCACGTGAATCACGGGATTGGGCAGTATACCGGGATGGAGACGATGGAAGTCGACGGCATTCACCGCGACTACATCACCATCGTCTACCGCAATAACGACAAGCTTTTTATTCCGGTTGATCAGCTGAATCTGGTGCAAAAATATGTCTCCGCTGACGGCAAGGCGCCAAGCGTCAATAAGTTAGGTGGCACCGAATGGCAGAAAACCAAACGCAAAGTGGCGGCCCGCATTGAAGACATTGCGGATGAGTTGATTGATTTATACGCCAAACGTGAAGCAGAAAAGGGCTATGCATTTGGCCCGGATGATGACTTGCAGCAAAAATTTGAAGACGAGTTTCCTTATCCGGAGACGCCGGATCAGTTGCGGTCAGCCAAAGAAATCAAACGCGACATGGAAAAACCGAAGCCAATGGATCGCTTGCTTGTCGGGGATGTCGGCTTTGGCAAAACCGAAGTTGCGTTGCGGGCAGCATTTAAAGCGATTGATTATGGCAAACAGGTGGCCATTTTGGTGCCCACGACGATTTTGGCGCAGCAGCATTTTGACACCATGAAAGAACGCTTTGCCGATTTTCCGATTAAAGTCGGGTTGCTATCTCGTTTTCAGACGCCGCACCAAAATAAAGAGACCATCAAAGCCTTGAAGAATGGCACGATTGACATTGTCGTCGGGACACACCGGTTGTTGTCAAAAGATGTGGCTTTTCGTGATCTTGGTTTGCTGGTCATCGATGAAGAGCAGCGTTTTGGTGTTAAGCATAAGGAGCGTATCAAGCAGCTGAAAAGCAATGTGGACGTCTTAACGTTAACGGCGACTCCCATTCCGCGTACCTTGAATATGTCGATGCTGGGCGTGCGCGATCTGAGTGTCATCGAGACACCGCCGACCAATCGTTACCCGATTCAGACGTTTGTCATGGAGCAAAATCCCGGGGTGATTCGCGAGGCAATTGAACGCGAAATGGAGCGCGGCGGCCAGGTCTTTTACCTGCATAATCGGGTGGAAGATATGGAGCGCACCGTGAGTCAGTTGGAAGAGCTGGTGCCAGATGCCAGTATCGGCTACGCGCATGGGCAGATGACCGAAACGCAGCTGGAAAACGTCATTTATGATTTTCTGCACGGTGCCTATGATGTGCTTGTCACAACGACGATCATCGAAACCGGCGTTGATATGCCAAATGCAAATACGTTAATTATCGAAAATGCCGATCATTACGGCTTATCTCAGTTGTATCAACTGCGGGGACGGATCGGTCGTTCGAGTCGGGTAGCGTATGCCTACTTCATGTATCAGCCGATGAAGGTGCTTAATGAGGAGGCGGAAAAACGACTGCAGGCGATTAAAGATTTTACGGAATTAGGCAGTGGCTTCAAAATTGCCATGCGTGACCTGTCGATTCGCGGAGCCGGCAATCTGTTGGGCAAGCAGCAACATGGCTTCATCGATTCGGTTGGCTATGATCTGTACACCCAGATGCTTCAAGAAGCGGTGAATAAACGGCGCGGGATTAAAACGGCACAGAAAACCGATGCTGAAATCGATCTGGGCTTGGAAGCTTATTTGCCGACCGACTATGTAGCTGATTCGCGGCAAAAAATCGAATTGTACAAGCGCATTCGTGAAGCGGATAGTGATGAAGCTGAAACGGAAATCAGCGAAGACTTGATTGATCGGTTCGGTGATTATCCGCAACCGGTGACTAACTTGCTTGCGATCGCGCACCTCAAACGGTTTGCCGACTTGGCTTGGGTCAATAGCGTACAAAAGACGGATCAAAAAATCGCAGTTGTGTTATCGCCACAAGCAACCACTAAAGCGCAAGGCGAGCCGATTTTTAAGGCGTTGGCCGCAACGACGCTTAAAGCTCAGGTTGCGATTGCTGATGGTAAGCTGACCGTGACGTTGACAATTCCTAAAACCATGCAGGCCGAGACCTGGTTGGCGCAACTGACAGCTTTTATGCAGGGATTGGTGAACGTTGTCAATCCCCAGCCGGAGAAAAAGCCGGCAGCTTAATGCCTTATGATTGGCCAGCAAGGGTTTCGCGAATCGAGCGGTCAGCTGTGACCATGTTAACAGGAGACCACCATGCATAATCAACAAATGAAGTATTTAATGCGCGGTGCATGGATCTTGAGCCTCAGCTCACTGATTGCCAAGATCCTCAGCGCAGTTTACCGGGTGCCATTTCAGAATATGGTTGGCGACACGGGATTTTACACTTATCAGCAAATCTACCCTATCTACGGGCTAGGGATGACGTTTGCGTTGTCCGGATTTCCGGTTTATATTTCCAAACTTGTCGCGGAAGCTGACGGTGACGAAGCAAAGTTAATGGTGGCTCACCAGAGCAACGTGATTTTGAACTGGGTTTCGTGGGGGTTGTTTTTGGGCCTTGAATTTTTTGGTCAGGAAATTGCCCGTGCGATGGCTGATCCCGAACTGTTACCGTTAATCCAAATCGTGGCGTTTATGTTCCTGACGATGCCGGTTTTGGCGACGGGACGCGGTTATTTTCAAGGGACGTTCGATATGGTGAAAACGGCTACGAGCCAAGTGGTTGAGCAGATTGTTCGGGTTGGCGTGATCTTATTGGCGGCATGGTGGTTCGTCCAATATCATTGGAGTGTCTACCAGATGGGTGCGATTGCCATGAGCGGGGCCTTTTTTGGCGGCTTGGCAGCAGTGCTGACATTGTGGCGGCCGTATCACCGGATATTTGGTCGCCGCCGCTTTCGTTTTCCTGGCGTTCAGGCATATGCCCACCTGATTAGTCGCTTCGTCAGGGAAGGCGGCGCGATTACACTGTATGCCGCGCTGCTGATTTTGTTACAATTGGTTGACAGCTTCACGGTGACAAAAGGTTTGACCAGTTCCGGTATTGCCATGGCAACGGCCAAAAGTTTAAAAGGGATCTATGACCGTGGCCAACCCCTTGTTCAGTTGGGGCTTGTGGTGGCGGCTTCACTGTCCACAACTTTGCTGCCTAGTCTGACCCAGGCGCGCCAGCTACAGCAACGTCGGCAATTTATTCAACGTGGCGCAGAATTGGTGCATTTTAATTTAGCTTTTGCACTTGCGGCGACTTCCGGGTTGGCGGTTTTGATGCCGGCAATTGATTTACTGCTTTTTGGCGATACCGCCGGCGCGTTTGTCTTACAATTGTATGCCATTGCGATTGCCGTTGTTGCCATGATTAATGCGTATAACGCCATCTTGCAGAGCTTGGATCGGTATAAGGGCATTAGCGTGGCGCTGCTGATCGGTATTTTGATCAAGGCCGGGATTAACCAGCCGCTGGTTGCCCGGTTTGGGACGGCCGGCGCCAGTGGTGCAACCATTCTGGCATTGGGCGTGATCCTTTGCTTGATTTATTATGCCGTTCCTGAGACGATCAAAGGCAGAAGTGCGCTGCGGCTGTTTGTGCCAAAATTGCTTGCAGTGACCGGTCTCATGGTGTTGGCGGTTTACCTGGCAGTTGGGTGGATTCCGCTGAGCTCACGGCTGGTTGCGCTTGGTGTTACCTTATTAGGCGTGGTTCTTGGCGTCATCGTCTTTTTACTGACAGGTACCTGGTTCAAACTTTTGACGTTGCGCGAAATGCTTGATCTGCCCGGCGGTAAAAAGTATTTAAAATTTGTACGAAAAATAAAAGCGAGGTAAAGATATGCGGTTAGACAAGTTTCTCAAAGTTTCCCGAATTATCAAACGACGCACCGTGGCAAAAGAGATTGCCGACAAAGGACGCATCACGATTAATGGTAAAGTGGCCAAATCCAGTAGCGACGTCAGTGTAGGCGACACGCTGGTCATTAACTTTGGCAACAAAACACTGACGGTGCGCGCCGATGATTTGGTCGAAACAACCAAGAAAAACGATGCGGCAGACATGTACACGGTGCTGAAAGAAAATTATAAAGAAACATTTTAATGCGGATTTGTTGGTCTGTAGCCCCTTTGATTTGTTATACTTGATTTACTGAAGTCGTAACACGTGGCTGGTGAAAACGAGGGTGCGATCAGATGGCAAAGAATAATATCAGTCAATTAAATAATGCGTATACGCGTGAGCACACAGCAAAAAAGCAGCGTGCGCCCAAGTCCCGGGCACACGCGGTACATATGAAACGCATTCGGAATTTGCTGATTCTGATGGTGGTAATTTTGGGTCTGGGGGGCTTTAGTGTGGTTCGGACGCAAATGACACTGGGTGAAACCAATCATGCCGTGACGAAAGCCAAGGCTAATCTAGATAAACTAAAGGCCAACAAAGCGGCACTTAAAGTCCAGGTTGATCAGCTTCACAATGATGACTACACGGCCAAATTGATTCGGGAGAAATATCTGTATTCAAAACCCGGTGAGGTGATTTTTAACTTGCCGGATAAAGCCAATAAGATTCCGAATCTGAATGTCAGTCAATGAGCTTTTTGGCCCTGATTGGTGCAGCTTTTGTGTCGGCGAATGGATGTTGTCAGGTTTCGGTAGTTTGTTGGTTTGTGATTGAGTGGTATGCTTGAAGCGTGCGAAAGTGGCATACAGTTTTGATTGTGACAGGTTCACGCGCTGCTTGCGTGTCTTGTTACCCATGCTATACTTATAGACACATTTAATTAGGAGGACTTCTTTTTTTATGGCAGTTGAAGTTGGTACGAAAGTGACTGGTAAGGTCACCGGGATCACGAAATTCGGTGCATTCGTTGAGTTAGGCGATGGGAAAACCGGATTGGTGCATATCAGCGAGGTCTCTGATGCTTATGTCAAAGACATTCATGATGTGTTGCATGTTGGCGAACCGGTGACGGTTAAAGTTCTTTCGATCCAAGATGGTAAGATTGGCCTGTCTATCCGGAAAGCGGTTGATAAGCCGCAACAGCGTGAACATGAGAACAATCATCATGAAGGCCGGCACGCGCCGTCAGCGCATCCGGGCAATAATCGGTTCCAGGGTGGTGGTGCCCGCAATGGTGGCAATCACTTTGGCCATAAAGCCCAACAACCGGCTAAAGGTGATTTTGACGCGATGATGTCCGGTTATTTGAAAGAAAGCGAAGATCGGTTAAGTGTTCTTCGTCGTAATACCGAAGGCAAACGCGGCGGCCGAGGCGGTCGGCGCAGTTAGAAATCGGGTCTGGGACAAATTATGATTTGTTCTGGGCCTATTTTCTTGGATTGCCTTTTTTGACTGACTTAATGCTGAAACGAGGTTAACGTGGAGGAGACGTATGAGCCCGAAACTTTTTCAAACATTCGGTTTCGCACCGCATACCCGTGTGCTTGTGGCCGTTTCCGGCGGCGTTGACTCAATGGTGCTGTTGGATCTGGCGGTTCGGGCACCGGATCTGGATGTGGTTGTGGCCACTTTTGATCACCGCTTGCGGTCGGAAAGTCGCCAGGAACAAGCATTTGTGGTGGCGGCTGCAGCACAGTATCAGGTTCCCGTTGTCACCGGTGTTTGGCACCGCGAGTCGACGGATACTGCGAGCGAAGCGGCGGCGCGTCAGGCACGCTATGAGTTTTTGGCTGCAAGTGCCGAGACACAGCATGCGACCGTGGTCATGACTGCCCATCATGCCGATGACCAACTTGAAACAGTCTTGTTTCGGCTGGGACGCTCCGGCGATCCGGCCGCGTTGGTTGGCATTCGGGCAGATCAGTCGTGGCATGGGAAACGGTTGGTTCGCCCCTTGTTAGGTTACAGTAAGGCCGCGCTTCGGGCATATGCTCAGGCGCACGACATTGAATTTCGTGATGATGCCTCGAATAACGATACCCGTTATGCTCGCAATCAATTGCGCCACGAGGTCATTCCCGCATATAAAAGGCAAAATCCGCAATTGTTGGCGCACATTCAACGGTTTACGGTGGAGCAGGCGGGGATGTTGGCACTGGCAGAAGCCGAAGCCGATCGATGGCAGCGGTATCTGCAAATAGATCCGGTGACGATTGACTGGCAAGCAGCGACGCGTCTGAAAAAAGCGGCGCAGCTTGTGCTTTTAAAAAGAATGTTGCGGCAGTGGCAGCCCGAAGTTGACGAAAAACTACTGCCAGAGGTTATGCACCATTTGTTTGCTCAAAGTGAACACCACTTTGACCTTGGCGCCGGCGTTAGCATTGTCGTTCAGAACGGCCGGATCAGGGAGCTAGTTTTGCAACCGGCAATGACCCCAGTGACGTTTACGCAGATTGGGCAGACTGTGAAAACCCCGCGTGGAACGTTTAGTTTACAAACAGAGGCATTGCATTGCGAAGGCATGCCGGTACAGGTGCGGTTGCCGGTGACATTGCGTACCCGTCAAGCCGGTGATCAAGTTCGGCTGCCAAATGGGGTGACCCAGAAATTGCGGCGGTTTTTTATTAATGAAAAAGTGCCGGCAAGTCAACGTGATCAATTACTTTTATTGGCGCAGGACCATCAGGTTTTTTGGATTGAAGGTCAGCCTTTAGAACGATTGTCGCCCCCAGCTCAAACTGATATACTCCATGTTGTACTGGTGCACTTGCCAGATGTTGACAGAAGTGAGGATAGATGATGAATCCCGATATTTTAAAGGTGTTGTACTCTCAAGACGACATCCATGCCATCACGGCGCGGCTCGGCGCTGAACTCAAGCGTGATTACGCAGGGAAGAACCCCTTAGTGGTGTGCATCTTAAAAGGTGCCATTATGTTCATGACTGATCTTGTCCGTGAGATTGATGACTATATGGAACTTGACTTTATGGATGTGTCTAGCTACAGTGACGCGACCGAATCTAGTGGCGAAGTCAAGATTATCAAGGATCTTGATGCAAGTGTGAAGGATCGGAACGTTTTGATCGTAGAAGATATTGTCGATACCGGTCGAACCCTGAAATACTTAACCGATATCTTTAAAACCCGTCAAGCGAAGTCTGTGCGGATTTGCGCCTTGATGGACAAGCCGGAGGGACGCGTGGTCGATGTTCAGGCAGATTACGTGGGAACCACGGTGCCTAATGAGTTTGTGGTCGGTTATGGTTTGGATTACGCAGAACGTTATCGTAATTTGCCTTATATTGGGGTATTAAAACCAGAAGTCTACGCGGCAAAATCTTAATCTGTGCGCCGTGTTTGTGGTAGTATATAAGGTACTAATTGAATGTTGCCGGAGGTTCTAAATGAAGGAAAAACAAAACGGCCTGTTCAGTAGCACACTAACGTATATCATCATTTTTGTGCTGCTGGTCACCGGTTTTGCGTATTATATGCGCGATAATGGGACAACATCGTCCCAAGAAATTGAAACAAGCACCTTCATGTCCGAATTAAAGAAGGACAATGTCAAGAGTTATTCGCTCCAGCCATCTGGCGGCGTCTATAAAGTCAGCGGTGAATATAAGAAGGCCCAGAAGTCTTCCGGTGCGAATAATTCACTGAGTTTATTTGGCAATCAGACGACCAAGGTGACGAAGTTCTCCACCTATATTCCGACGAACGACGCGACTTTGAGCCAGATTCAGAAGATGACCAGTGCTAACAATGTTAAAACGGATACCCAGGAAGAATCACAGTCTGGGGTCTGGTTTAGCTTACTGATCACGGTTGTGCCGATTGTCATCATGATGATCTTCTTCTATATGATGATGAATCAGGCTGGCCAAGGCGGCGGTTCTGGTCGGGTCATGAGTTTTGGCAAATCACGCGCTAAGCAGGCAGATAAAAATGCCAACAAAGTGCGGTTCTCCGATGTTGCCGGTGCCGAAGAAGAGAAGCAGGAACTGGTTGAAGTGGTTGAGTTCCTGAAGGATCCGCGGAAGTTCTCGGCATTGGGTGCCCGTATTCCAGCCGGTGTGCTGCTTGAGGGTCCTCCTGGTACTGGTAAAACCTTGCTAGCCAAGGCGGTTGCCGGTGAAGCCGGTGTACCGTTCTTCTCGATTTCCGGTTCTGACTTCGTTGAAATGTTCGTGGGTGTCGGGGCTTCCCGTGTTCGTGATCTTTTTGACCAAGCCAAAAAAGCAGCGCCTTCGATCATCTTCATCGATGAAATTGATGCGGTTGGTCGTCAGCGTGGTGCCGGAATGGGCGGCGGCCATGACGAACGTGAGCAGACATTGAACCAGTTGCTGGTTGAAATGGACGGGTTTACCGGTAATGAAGGCGTTATTGTCATTGCCGCAACCAACCGTTCTGATGTCCTTGATCCGGCGTTACTGCGCCCAGGCCGATTTGACCGGAAGATTCTGGTTGGCCGTCCGGATGTTAAGGGCCGTGAAGCGATTTTGAAAGTGCACGCGAAGAACAAGCCGCTTGCACCGAATGTTGACCTTAAAGAAATTGCGCGGCAAACGCCTGGTTTTGTCGGTGCTGATTTGGAAAACCTGCTGAATGAAGCGGCCTTGGTTGCTGCAAGACGAAGCAAGAAAGCCATTGATGCTGCTGATGTGGATGAAGCGGAAGATCGGGTCATTGCCGGTCCGGCGAAGAAAGACCGGGTCATCAGTCCAAAAGAACGCAATATGGTGGCCTTCCACGAAGCCGGACACGCGATTGTCGGTCTGTTCTTAAGCGACTCGCGAACTGTGCGTAAGGTTACGATTATTCCGCGTGGTCGTGCAGGCGGGTATGCGATTATGCTGCCAAAAGATGATCAATTCTTGCTGACCAAGAAGGAATTGACCGAACAGATTGTCGGCTTACTTGGTGGTCGGACCGCCGAAGAAATTATCTTCGGGGTCGAATCCACCGGGGCGTCCAATGACTTTGAACAGGCAACGCAAATTGCCCGGAGCATGGTCACTCAGTACGGGATGTCCGATCGCTTGGGAACGGTTCAACTCGAAACCGAGGGCCAGCCATTCCTTGGTGCTCAGTATGGCCAGACACCACCTTATTCTGAGACGACAGCAACAGCGATTGATGATGAAGTGCGGCGGATCATTGACGAAGCCCATAAGCAGGCTTACGAGATTATTCAGGCCCACCGTCAGCAGCATAAGCTGATTGCCGAAGCCTTGCTCAAGTACGAAACCTTGAACGAAAAGGAAATCCTCAGCTTGTTCAACGATGGCAAGATGCCAGAACGTGATCAAGACGAATTTCCAAGCGAAAAGGCCGCTACTTTCGAACAATCCAAAGCAGCGCTTGAGCATAAGGATAAAGAAAAGCAAGCAGACGAAGAAGCCAACGCGAAATCTGAATCAGACTCCCAGGCAAGCCAAGATCAGGCCAGCCAGGATGATGATACAGGCGGCGTCGAAAAGCCAGATGATACGTCGGCTGACAGTGGTTCTTCAGACAACAATGAACATCAGGATCCGCAAGCGTAACAAAAAAACACCGCCCAAGTTGGTGGTGTTTTTTTGTTACGCATTATCATGAAAAATTCCAGAGGTCAGCTGTGGTTTGAGTCACTTTGTTGCCGAGGTTTGGTTAGCTGCAGTATCGCTGCCTAGTGGTTGGTACGGATGTTCCTTAAGTAGGCGTGTGTAAAAGCCAATATCGTGCATCGTCTCGTGCAAGCGTCGGGCAAAATGCTGGCTGTTCTCGGCAGCGGAATTGATCTGCCCGTTTTCGTCAAAACACGGATCGGCCGACCAAAGTAACGTCGGCGTGGGGAGGACGATCATTTTCAGCATTTGTAAAATCGGCACTAAACTGGCTGCTGCCAGCATCCCGCCATCAGAAAAATGCGAATACCCAATGATTTGAACAGGTTTATGTTCAACTTCCGGACCGATTAGATCCAAGGCATTTTTTAAACCGCCGGGTAGCGTCTGATCGTATTCTGGCGTTAATATCACGTAACCATCCTGGTTGACCACCGCGGTTAACCATTTTGTTTCGATTGGGGTTAGCTCTTGGATCGGATCTTCGAGTGGCGTTTCGGGATGGTCATAAAGTGGCAACGGATAATCCCGAAGATCAAGCCACGTATAATGAACCTCTGATGTGTCGGGAAATGCTTGTTTTAAATAATTGAAAATACGGGCACCTAGCGCATTTCTTCGGGTTGTACCTAGGATAACGCCGATATGACTGATCAAAAATACCAAGTCCTTTCAAGGTTAATTAATAATTCTATTTTACGCGTTTTTCGAAATCAAGAAGGCATTCGGCGCAATTTTCGTGATGAAGATTGACATAGTGCGCATAGGCATCGCCAATGGGGAAAAACGTGTAAACCCGAAACCTACTTTGACTTAAATGGTGCCGTTGGGCTTCAATCGGGCATACTGATGAGTACACTGACTTTTCAATAGCGCACAATTTTGGTAGAATAGCCACGTTTAACTTTCAGAAAAGAGGACCCAACATGAGTGACTATATCGCGAGCGCATTGTCGCGTGATACCCATTTTCGAATTTTCGCTGTCGATGCGACGGAGACAGTACGCGAGGCGCAGCGCCGTCATGATACTTGGAGTGCGGCGTCGGCGGCGCTGGGACGGACGCTCGTTGCAACGGCGTTATTGTCCGCTTCCGGATTAAAAAACCGTGATGATATGCTGACGGTGCGCATTAAGGGAGATGGCCCGGTTGGTTCTATCATCACCGATGGCACAGAGATCGGCACGGTTCGCGGCTATGTGCAAGAGCCGCACGTCAATTTGCCGCTCAACCTTGTCGGAAAAATCGATGTCGCCCGTGCTGTCGGTAAACATGGCATGCTTGCGGTCACCAAAGATATCGGGATCGGTGAACCATTTACCGGCCAAGTGCCGCTGGTATCAGGCGAAATTGCCGAGGATTTCACGTATTATCTGGCAAAATCCGAACAAATTCCTGCCGCAGTGGGATTATCCGTTTTCGTCAACGCCGACAACTCGGTTCAGGTCGCTGGCGGCTTCATGCTACAGGCGTTGCCGGGGGCCGATGATGCAGAATTGTCCGCACTGGAAGCCAACGTCAAAACATTGCCGCTTGTGTCGGAACTTTTAAAAAGCGGCCTGACACCAGAGCAAATTATTCAACGTATCGCTGGGGATGCACCGGTGCAATTCCTGGATACCCATTCACTGCGGTTTGCATGTAATTGTTCTAAAGCCCATTTTGGCGATATCATGGCAACCTTGCCGCACGAACAATTACAGGAAATGATTGATGAAGATGGCGGTGCGGAGACGACCTGCAAGTTTTGCGGTAATCAGTACCATTACAGCGTTGCGGATCTTGAAGCGTTAATAACCCGACACGAATAGTTGCGATTTTTGCTTATTTTAAGTAAAGTTAGCATCGCGAAAGCAAGAAAGAGGTGGCTTGTATGTGGCATATTGCCAATGTTGAAATTCCCAATCGACTCGTTGTTGCCCCGATGGCCGGGGTTACCAATGCAGCCTTTCGGGTAACCGCCAAAGAATTCGGTGCGGGTCTGGTTGTGTGCGAAATGATCAGTGACCGTGGAATTATGTACAAAAATAAGAAAACGTTGAGTATGATGTTTGTGGATCCACGGGAACATCCAATTTCGATTCAGATTTTTGGCGGCACCAAAGAAGCGTTAGTCAATGCGGCAAAATTTATCGACCAAAATACCGCGGCTGATATTATTGACATTAATATGGGTTGCCCGGTTCCAAAAGTCACTAAAACTGACGCAGGTGCCCATTGGTTACTGGATCCAGAAAAAGTTTATGAAATGGTGGCGGCAGTCACTGACGCCGTTTCCAAACCGGTCACCGTCAAAATGCGAACCGGCTGGGATGAAGACCACATTTATGCGGTTCAAAATGCGTTGGCTGCTGAGCGCGGTGGTGCAGCGGCATTGGCGATGCATGGCCGTACGCGTAAACAGCTTTATTCTGGACATGCGGATTGGAATATTTTAAAAGAAGTCAAACAACATCTGACGATTCCATTCATCGGCAATGGCGATGTGCGGACACCGCAAGACGCCAAACGTATGCTTGAAGAAGTTGGCGCCGACGCAGTGATGGTCGGCCGCGCGGCGTTAGGGAATCCGTGGGTCTTGAAACAGATGGCAGCATATCTGGATGACGGCGAGTTAATTCCGGAACCAACGCCTCGAGAGAAAATCGCGACCGCCAAGTTACAGCTACAACGGCTGGTTGACTTACACGGTGAGCATCAGGCCGTGCGCGAATTCCGGATGCAGGCAGCTTATTATTTGAAAGGCATCCCGCGTTCAGCGAAGACCAAAGCAGCCGTTAACATGGTTGATACGCAAGCTGAAGTAAATCATATTTTTGACGATTTTGTTGAGCAGACCGAAGCGCGCGCCCGCGAGCGTCAGCGCAGTCATTAACTTACTAGAGCTTTAGACGAAAAAGACGTTCTGCGATGATTTGTTGGCCAATCAATCATTGGGAGCGTCTTTTAATGCTTAGAAGGTTGCTTTTTCGCAGTAAAATTGTCATCATCAAAGAGTGCTATAAATTGGAACGGAGGAACATGTGTTGGCTAAGGAAAACGGACAGCAACCAGAAATGAACGATCAGATGATTGCGCGGCGGGAAAAGATGGAAGCCTTGCGCGAAGCAGGGATTGATCCATTCGGTCATCGGTTTGATCGAACCCACTCGGCAGCGCAAGTGCGCGAAGACTTCGGTGAAGACGACAAGGAAACGTTGCTTGAAGAAAAACCGAAAGTGACGATCGCAGGACGCATGATGTCCAAACGTGGAAAGGGTAAAGTCGGATTTGCAGATATCCGTGATCGTAGTGGCAAAATGCAGATCTACGTTCGTAAAGATGTTGTCGGCGATGAGAACTACATGATTTTCAAGAAGGCCGATCTTGGCGACATTCTTGGTATCAGTGGCGAAGTCATGAAAACCGATTCCGGCGAGCTGACGGTCAAAGCAAACCATGTTACCCACTTGGCTAAGGCATTACGGCCATTACCGGACAAGTGGCATGGCTTGACGGACGTTGAGCAGAAGTACCGCAAACGTTATTTGGATCTTATTTCCAACCCTGACAGTTTTGACCGGTTTGTTAAACGGACCAAAATTGTGAGTGCTGTTCGTGAATATTTAGATAACCACGGCTTCCTTGAAGTCGAGACGCCGGTGTTGCATAACCAAGCCGGTGGCGCCAATGCCCGTCCGTTCATCACGCATCACAATGCACTGGATATCGATCTTTATCTACGAATCGCGCTTGAACTACATCTGAAGCGGCTCATTGTCGGTGGGATGGAACGAGTTTACGAAATTGGTCGGGTTTTCCGTAATGAAGGCATTGATACCAAACATAATCCGGAATTCACCGAGCTTGAAACCTACGCAGCTTACTGGGATCTGACCGATGTTATGACTGAAACCGAGGGCATTTTCCGTTTTGCTGCCCATAAGGTTCTTGATTCCGGTAAATTAACCTATCAAGGCATGGACATCGACCTAGATGCGCCGTTTGCCCGCATTAACATGGTCGACGCCATTAAAGATAAAACTGGCGTGGACTTTTGGCCGGAAATGAGCGTTGATGATGCGCGCAAGTTGGCAGACGAACATGATGTCCATTACGAGCCTTATTGGAAGGTCGGTCACATTATCAGTGCCTTCTTTGACCAGTTTGTTGAATCAACACTGATTCAACCGACTTTCATTACCGGACATCCAATCGAAGTGTCCCCTCTTGCAAAGAAAAACCCTAAGGATCCTCGTTTTGTCGAACGGTTCGAACTTTTTGTCGGCGGTGGGGAATACGCCAATGCCTTCACTGAATTGAACGATCCAATTGATCAGCGCCAACGGTTTGAAGCCCAGGCAGCAGAAAAGAGCGCAGGCAATGAGGAAGCGCAAGGTATCGATGATGATTATGTTGAGGCATTGGAATACGGCATGCCGCCAACTGGTGGCTTAGGCATCGGTATCGATCGTCTTGTCATGCTGTTGACAGATGCGCCTTCAATTCGCGATGTCCTTTTGTTCCCGACATTGCGCCCATAACCTAAACTTATGTGTCGCCATTTTGGCGGCACTTTTTGTTTTCCGAAAGATTGCGCTGTGAGTAAGTTTATTATAGGCTTATTCACGAATGAAAATCACCAATGGCACACATAATATACGGATAGTATTTTTATTTAAAAAAGTTGTTGACGATGGCGCAAACCGTTGGTATGATAATAAGCGTCGTAAATGAGCAACGCTGATGTGCTTCAAAACATCAGAAAAAGTTATTGACAGGTATTGCTTGCCTGTGATAATCTATCAAAGTTGTCTTTTGACAAGGTCGTCCTTTGAAAACTGAACAAAGTTTCGTTTAAATGTGCAGGGTCCTTGATACTTCGGTATCGAGGCAAAAGTAACATTTGCGAAGTCAATTCGCTAGAACAACAAATCGAGCTATTCGAACAGCTCATATTTATATGAGAGTTTGATCCTGGCTCAGGATGAACGCTGGCGGCGTGCCTAATACATGCAAGTCGAACGAGTTTTGGTCGATGAACGGTGTTTGCACTGTGATTCAACTTAAAACGAGTGGCGGACGGGTGAGTAACACGTGGGTAACCTGCCCTTAAGTGGGGGATAACATTTGGAAACAGATGCTAATACCGCATAAATCCAAGAACCGCATGGTTCTTGGCTGAAAGATGGCGTAAGCTATCGCTTTTGGATGGACCCGCGGCGTATTAGCTAGTTGGTGAGGTAACGGCTCACCAAGGCGATGATACGTAGCCGAACTGAGAGGTTGATCGGCCACATTGGGACTGAGACACGGCCCAAACTCCTACGGGAGGCAGCAGTAGGGAATCTTCCACAATGGACGCAAGTCTGATGGAGCAACGCCGCGTGAGTGAAGAAGGCTTTCGGGTCGTAAAACTCTGTTGTTGGAGAAGAATGGTCGGCAGAGTAACTGTTGTCGGCGTGACGGTATCCAACCAGAAAGCCACGGCTAACTACGTGCCAGCAGCCGCGGTAATACGTAGGTGGCAAGCGTTATCCGGATTTATTGGGCGTAAAGCGAGCGCAGGCGGTTTTTTAAGTCTGATGTGAAAGCCCTCGGCTTAACCGAGGAAGCGCATCGGAAACTGGGAAACTTGAGTGCAGAAGAGGACAGTGGAACTCCATGTGTAGCGGTGAAATGCGTAGATATATGGAAGAACACCAGTGGCGAAGGCGGCTGTCTGGTCTGTAACTGACGCTGAGGCTCGAAAGCATGGGTAGCGAACAGGATTAGATACCCTGGTAGTCCATGCCGTAAACGATGAATGCTAGGTGTTGGAGGGTTTCCGCCCTTCAGTGCCGCAGCTAACGCATTAAGCATTCCGCCTGGGGAGTACGACCGCAAGGTTGAAACTCAAAGGAATTGACGGGGGCCCGCACAAGCGGTGGAGCATGTGGTTTAATTCGAAGCAACGCGAAGAACCTTACCAGGTCTTGACATCTTTTGATCACCTGAGAGATCAGGTTTCCCCTTCGGGGGCAAAATAACAGGTGGTGCATGGTTGTCGTCAGCTCGTGTCGTGAGATGTTGGGTTAAGTCCCGCAACGAGCGCAACCCTTATGACTAGTTGCCAGCATTGAGTTGGGCACTCTAGTAAGACTGCCGGTGACAAACCGGAGGAAGGTGGGGATGACGTCAAATCATCATGCCCCTTATGACCTGGGCTACACACGTGCTACAATGGATGGTACAACGAGTTGCGAGACCGCGAGGTCAAGCTAATCTCTTAAAGCCATTCTCAGTTCGGACTGTAGGCTGCAACTCGCCTACACGAAGTCGGAATCGCTAGTAATCGCGGATCAGCACGCCGCGGTGAATACGTTCCCGGGCCTTGTACACACCGCCCGTCACACCATGAGAGTTTGTAACACCCGAAGCCGGTGGCGTAACCCTTTTAGGGAGCGAGCCGTCTAAGGTGGGACAAATGATTAGGGTGAAGTCGTAACAAGGTAGCCGTAGGAGAACCTGCGGCTGGATCACCTCCTTTCTAAGGAAACAGACTTTAAGTCTGACGGAAACCTGCACACACGAAACTTTGTTTAGTTTTGAGGGGACGACCTCTCTTTTTACGCCTATCGGGCCTATAGCTCAGTTGGTTAGAGCGCACGCTTGATAAGCGTGAGGTCGATGGTTCAAGTCCATCTAGGCCCATCAAGCGTTCGCTTGTTAATTGAACAACCCTTATGGGGGATTAGCTCAGCTGGGAGAGCGCCTGCTTTGCAAGCAGGAGGTCATCGGTTCGATCCCGTTATCCTCCATTGGCCGTCAGGCCAATTCACCGACGTAAGTCGGCGACTTTGTTCTTTGAAAACTGGATATCATTGTTGTAAATGTTTTAAATTGCCGAGAACACAGCGTATTTGTATGAGTTTCTAATATAGAAATTCGCATCGCATAACCGCTGACGCAAGTCAGTACAGGTTAAGTTACAAAGGGCGCACGGTGGATGCCTTGGCACTAGGAGCCGATGAAGGACGGAACTAATACCGATATGCTTCGGGGAGCTATAAGTAAGCTTTGATCCGGAGATTTCCGAATGGGGGAACCCAGTACACATCAGTGTATTGCCTGCAAGTGAATTCATAGCTTGTTGGCGGCAGACGCGGGGAACTGAAACATCTCAGTACCCGCAGGAAGAGAAAGAAAACTCGATTCCCATAGTAGCGGCGAGCGAAGTGGGAAGAGCCCAAACCGAGAAGCTTGCTTCTCGGGGTTGTAGGACTGGACATTGGAGTTACCAAAGTTCGACGTAGTCGAAGTCAGCTGGAAAGCTGCGCCATAGAAGGTGAAAGCCCTGTAAGCGAAACGGCGGACTCTCCGTCCAGAATCCTGAGTACAGCGGAACACGTGAAATTCCGTCGGAATCCGGGAGGACCATCTCCCAAGGCTAAATACTCCCTAGTGACCGATAGTGAACCAGTACCGTGAGGGAAAGGTGAAAAGCACCCCGGAAGGGGAGTGAAACAGTTCCTGAAACCGTGTGCCTACAATTAGTCAAAGCCCGTTAAGGGGTAATGGCGTGCCTTTTGTAGAATGAACCGGCGAGTTACGTTTGCCTGCGAGGTTAAGATGAAAAGTCGGAGCCGGAGCGAAAGCGAGTCTGAACAGGGCGAATGAGTAGGCAGATGTAGACCCGAAACCAAGTGACCTACCCATGACCAGGTTGAAGGTGTGGTGAAACACACTGGAGGACCGAACCCATGTATGTTGAAAAATGCTGGGATGAGTTGTGGGTAGCGGTGAAATTCCAAACGAACTTGGAGATAGCTGGTTCTCTCCGAAATAGCTTTAGGGTTAGCCTCGGAGGATGGATCATGGAGGTAGAGCACTGTTTGAACTAGGGGCCCATCAAGGGTTACTGAATTCAGATAAACTCCGAATACCATCGATCTTACTCCGGGAGTCAGACAGTGAGCGATAAGGTCCATTGTCGAAAGGGGAACAGCCCAGATCACCAGTTAAGGTCCCTAAATTTATGCTAAGTGGAAAAGGATGTGGCGTTGCACAGACAACTAGGATGTTGGCTCAGAAGCAGCCACCATTTAAAGAGTGCGTAATAGCTCACTAGTCGAGTGGCACTGCGCCGAAAATATACCGGGGCTAAGCATAATACCGAAACTGTGGGTGCACCCGTAAGGGTGCGCGGTAGGAGAGCGTTCTAAGGGCGTTGAAGGTCGATCGTGAGGACGGCTGGAGCGCTTAGAAGTGAGAATGCCGGCATGAGTAGCGAAAGATCAGTGAGAATCTGATCCACCGTATGACTAAGGTTTCCTGGGGAAGGCTCGTCCTCCCAGGGTTAGTCGGGATCTAAGGCGAGGCCGCAAGGCGTAGTCGATGACAAGCAGGTTGAGATTCCTGCACTAGTTTATTTTGTTTAAGCGATGGAGGGACGCAGGAGGCTAAGGAAAGCGCACAGCTGGAAAAGTGCGTCCAAGCCGCAAGTCTGGTGGCGAGTGAAATGCTTGCGACCATAAGGACAAGCGGTGATGGGGAGCGAAATTAAAGTAGCGAAGTTCCTGATGTCACACTGCCAAGAAAAGCTTCTAGTGAGAAATAAACTACCCGTACCGCAAACCGACACAGGTAGTCGAGGAGAGTATCCTCAGGTGAGCGAGCGAACTCTCGTTAAGGAACTCGGCAAAATGACCCCGTAACTTCGGAAGAAGGGGTGCTGACCGCAAGGTCAGCCGCAGTGAATAGGCCCAAACAACTGTTTATCAAAAACACAGGTCTCTGCTAAATCGAAAGATGATGTATAGGGGCTGACGCCTGCCCGGTGCTGGAAGGTTAAGAGGATGAGTTAGCGCAAGCGAAGCCCAGAATTGAAGCCCCAGTAAACGGCGGCCGTAACTATAACGGTCCTAAGGTAGCGAAATTCCTTGTCGGGTAAGTTCCGACCCGCACGAAAGGCGTAATGATTTGGGCACTGTCTCAACGAGAGACTCGGTGAAATTATAGTACCCGTGAAGATGCGGGTTACCCGCGACAGGACGGAAAGACCCCATGGAGCTTTACTGTAGCTTGATATTGAGTGTTGGTACCGCTTGTACAGGATAGGTAGGAGCCGTAGAGATCGGAACGCTAGTTTCGATGGAGGCGTTGGTGGGATACTACCCTAGCTGTATGAACACTCTAACCCGCGCCACTGATCGTGGCGGGAGACAGTGTCAGGTAGGCAGTTTGACTGGGGCGGTCGCCTCCTAAAATGTAACGGAGGCGCCCAAAGGTTCCCTCAGAATGGTTGGAAATCATTCGCAGAGTGTAAAGGTAGAAGGGAGCTTGACTGCGAGACTGACAAGTCGAGCAGGGACGAAAGTCGGGCTTAGTGATCCGGTGGTTCCGTATGGAAGGGCCATCGCTCAACGGATAAAAGCTACCCTGGGGATAACAGGCTTATCTCCCCCAAGAGTCCACATCGACGGGGAGGTTTGGCACCTCGATGTCGGCTCATCGCATCCTGGGGCTGTAGTCGGTCCCAAGGGTTGGGCTGTTCGCCCATTAAAGCGGTACGCGAGCTGGGTTCAGAACGTCGTGAGACAGTTCGGTCCCTATCCGTCGCGGGCGCAGGAAATTTGAGAGGAGCTGTCCTTAGTACGAGAGGACCGGGATGGACGTTCCGCTGGTGTACCAGTTGTGCCGCCAGGCGCATCGCTGGGTAGCTATGAACGGAAGGGATAAACGCTGAAAGCATCTAAGTGTGAAGCCCCCCTCGAGATGAGATTTCCCATTCCTATATGGAAGTAAGACCCCTGAGAGATGATCAGGTAGATAGGCTGGAAGTGGAAGTGCAGCGATGCATGGAGCGGACCAGTACTAATCGGTCGAGGACTTAACCAAGTAGAGCGTGAGCAGGAGCGCTTAGAAACCGGAGCATAAGCGGGCCTGAGTTCGTTGGCCGGGTTTTGGCCAATGGATTCAGGGTTCTTATGTGGAGGTTTCTGCGACTGCGAACGCGTTTCGATGAAATACACTGGTTCCCGACAACACAAAAACAACAATGATAGCCAGTTTTGAGAGCGCAAAGTTCTCATAAGTGTGGTGGCGATAGCAAGAAGGATACACCTGTTCCCATGCCGAACACAGAAGTTAAGCTTCTTCACGCCGAGAGTAGTTGGTGGGAAACTGCCTGCGAGGGTAGGAAGCTGCCACGCTTACATATGGAGGATTAGCTCAGTTGGGAGAGCGTCTGCCTTACAAGCAGAGGGTCACAGGTTCGAGCCCTGTATCCTCCATTGAGCCGTTAGCTCAGTTGGTAGAGCAACTGACTTTTAATCAGTGGGTCGACAGTTCGAGCCTGTCACGGCTCATTTAACCCACCTTTTGCGGGTGTGGCGGAACTGGCAGACGCGCTAGATTTAGGTTCTAGTGGTTTTTGACCGTGGGGGTTCGAGTCCCTTCACCCGCATCGTATCTTGAATGGAATGCTCGGGTCGTTGAAGGCCGCTCCTCGGTCATAATTGAATAGGTTTGATATGCGGAAGTAGTTCAGTGGTAGAACATCACCTTGCCATGGTGGGGGTCGCGGGTTCGAATCCCGTCTTCCGCTTTTCACTTTATGCCGGGGTGGCGGAATTGGCAGACGCACAGGACTTAAAATCCTGCGGTCAGTGATGACCGTACCGGTTCGATCCCGGTCCTCGGCATTTTGTTGAAGCACCCATAGCGCAACTGGATAGAGTGTCTGACTACGAATCAGAAGGTTGTAGGTTCGACTCCTACTGGGTGCATCGTCGATCGCCTATGAAGCTAAGCTGGCGCCGATCAATTGAATATGCGGTATGCGGAAGTAGTTCAGTGGTAGAACATCACCTTGCCATGGTGGGGGTCGCGGGTTCGAATCCCGTCTTCCGCTTTACCGGGAAGTAGCTCAGCTTGGTAGAGCACTACGTTCGGGACGTAGGGGTCGCAAGTTCGAATCTTGTCTTCCCGATTCTTGGATCACGAAAAATCGTGGTCCTTTTTTCGTTTTCAAATGCAGAAATTTGTATAAACTGACCAATGCCAGTATAATGTGTAATAGTCAAGATTGGTCAAAGTCAAAAAGGATTGAACGACATGCAGCGTGAGAATATTTCGGACATTATTGAGGCTTATCTAAAAACGATACTGGCACAGGAGGCCGCCGTTGAAATACGGCGAGCCGAGATTGCGCGTCGTTTTAATTGCGTTCCTTCGCAAATCAATTATGTCATTAAGACCCGGTTCACACCGGCTCGCGGCTACATTGTTGAGAGTAAACGTGGTGGCGGGGGCTACATTCGCATCGTGAAGGTCAAATTGACAGATGATCAGGATCTCATTCAAATTATGCGGCAGCACATTCCCAAGCGCTTGCGGTTACGCGATGCACGTGATTTGATTCAGGAACTGTTTGACAATGACCTTATTTCCCAGCAATCAGGTAATTTGTTGTTGGCGGTCATGAATCATGAGACTTTGGGCATTCTTGATCAAGGGACAGAAGAGCATTTACGGTCGCGCATGTTCCTTGCATTTTTGGATCGTTTGCGGTATGAAAGATAGAACAGTTTATAATTAGTTTTCTAAAAAGGAGCGTGCTTATGGACAACTTATTTACCCCTAGTGCCAAAAATGTTTTGCTTTTAGCCCAGGAACAAGCGAAGTATTTCCATCATCATGCTGTAGGCACTGAACATTTGCTTATGGCGCTGGTTATGGAAAAAGATGGAATCGCTGGTAAGACGCTGCGTCAGTTAGGGGTCACAGAGAATGATGTCCATGACGAGATCGAGCGCTTCACAGGGTATGGAACTGTTGATGCCGCCGGTCAAGCTAGCGATAGTTATTTACCTTATTCACCTAAAGGTAAGGAAATTCTGGCGTTTGCCGGCGACGAAGCAAAGCGCTTAGGTGCTTTGAAGATCGGCACCGAGCATATTCTGCTGGGGTTGCTTCGTGAAGATGATATTTTAGCCGCGCGGATTCTCCAGAATCTGGGGCTTAGTCTTTCGAAGACGCGGCAAATGGTGTTTAAGAAAATGGGCATTGCGGACACAGCGGCCAAACGCCGGCCAATGGCGCGTGGCGGTGCTCGCCAAGATAGCCAAGGGACCCCGACACTTGATGGCCTTGCGCGGGATTTAACCCAAATGGCACGGGAAAACCGGATGGATCCGGTGGTTGGCCGCGAAAAGGAAGTTCGGCGTTTGATTCAGATTCTGGCCCGGCGCACCAAGAACAACCCTGTGTTGATTGGTGAACCAGGTGTCGGGAAAACCGCGATTGCGGAAGGCTTTGCCGAAAAGATTGTCGCGGGCAAAGTTCCGGATGACATGCTGAATAAGCGACTGATGATGCTTGATATGGGCTCACTGGTTGCTGGCACGAAGTATCGTGGTGAATTTGAAGATCGCCTGAAGAAAATCATTGATGAGATTTATAAAGATGGCAATGTCATTTTGTTCATTGATGAATTGCATACGCTAATCGGTGCGGGGGGTGCTGAAGGTGCCATTGACGCTTCCAACATTCTCAAGCCGGCTTTGGCTCGTGGCGAGTTGCAGTTGATCGGTGCGACAACCTTAGACGAATATCAGAAGTATATTGAAAAAGATGCTGCTTTGGAACGGCGGTTTGCGACCATCCAAGTCGACGAACCAACGGAAGAAGAAGCAGAACAGATTTTGAAAGGGCTGCGTCCACGGTATGAGGCGCATCATGGCGTCACGATTACTGATGAAGCTTTGCATGAAGCAGTTGTTTTGTCCTCACGTTACATTACAACGCGCTTCCTGCCTGACAAGGCGATCGACTTAGTTGACGAAAGTGCTGCCAAGGTACGATTAGATAAAGCTAATGTCGAGACCAAATCCGACAAGCTTCAGGACGAGCTGGCTAAGTTAGTCGCGGACAAAGAAGACGCGATTGATCATCAAGACTTCGAAACAGCGGCTACCATTCGCACCAAAGAGGCGGACGTTACGGCCAAACTTGCCGATACGCCGGAACCCGTGAACGAAAGTGGCGTTCGAACCGATATCAAAGTGACAGGCGCCGATGTAGCAGAAGTTGTGTCACAATGGACCGGTGTGCCGGTTACCCAGTTACAGAAGAAGGAATCCGAACGTTTGGTCAACCTGGAGAAGATTCTCCATCAACGGGTTGTTGGTCAGGATGAAGCTGTTTCCGCAGTTGCACGGGCCATCCGCCGGGCACGTTCTGGATTGAAAGATCCTACCCGCCCAATTGGTTCCTTCATGTTCCTTGGGCCAACCGGTGTCGGGAAAACCGAGCTGGCGAAAGCCCTAGCTGAAGCGATGTTTGGATCAGAGGATGCCATGATTCGGGTTGACATGTCCGAATACATGGAGAAATTCAGCACCAGTCGTCTGATTGGCGCGGCACCAGGTTATGTCGGTTACGATGAAGGCGGCCAGTTGACGGAAAAGGTTCGCAACAAGCCATATTCCGTTGTGCTGCTGGATGAAGTCGAAAAGGCGCATCCGGATGTCTTTAACATTTTGCTTCAAGTCTTGGATGATGGCTATTTGACCGATGCGAAGGGTCGCCGGGTTGATTTCCGTAATACGATTTTGATCATGACCAGTAACATCGGGGCAACTGCCATTCGCGATGATAAAACGGTTGGGTTTGGCGCCAAAGATCCAACCGTAGACTTCCAAGCCATGAAGAGTCGGATGTTAGATGAATTGAAGAAGAGTTTCCGTCCTGAGTTCCTGAACCGAATTGATGAAACGGTTGTCTTCCACAGCCTGAACAAGGAAGAACTGCATGAGATCGTCAAGATCATGACCAAGACCGTGCTCAGTCGCATTAAGGATCAGGGAATCGATGTCAAAATTACGCCAGCAGGCATCGATGCCATCGCGGCTGCCGGATTCGATCCTGAATACGGGGCACGTCCGAACCGACGGGCTTTGCAAATGGATGTTGAAGATCAACTGAGCGAACTTTTGTTGACAGGCCAAGCGAAGACTGGTGATTTGATCCAGATCGGTGCCAAAAAAGGCAAGCTAACGTTTACTGTCAAGGAAAACAAAGGCAAGCATAAAGAAAACGGTGCTTCGAAGGAACCGGTTAAGGCGTAACTTTAGATGATAAAAAGTCGTAATCAACTGTGGTTACGGCTTTTTTGAATGTACGATATGCGAAGGGGTTTGTGAGTCTGAGACGGAAAATTTTACCGCTTGACTTTCTTGACACCACCGCGTATTATTAAGTCAATCGCATTTCGGTTTGGACAGGCTGTCAGGACGATCTATTGTCCGTTCTGGCTAATGGAAAAAGCAAAAACAGCAGGCTGGTTGAAGGCTGATCTGTTTTTGGTTTTTTTTTGCTCAAAATGTCTGCGAGATCGTCATTGTCATGTAAATTTAACAATATTTACATTATTTTTACAATCGACCAAGCCGGAAAATCTTACAAGGGGTGAATAATTTGGCAGGACACTTAGTGAATTATGGTAAGCACCGGACACGCCGGTCTTATGCCCGGATCAAGGAAGTTTTGGATCTTCCTAATCTGATCGAGATCCAAACGAATTCTTACCAATGGTTCCTCGATGAAGGTCTTAAAGAAATGTTCGACGATATTATGCCGATCGATGACTTTCAAGGGAAACTGTCACTGGAATTTGTCGGCTATCAACTGCTGGAACCGAAATATACTGTCGAGGAAGCACGCCAACACGATGCAAACTACTCTGCACCTTTGCATGTAACCTTACGTTTAACGAATCATGAAACCGGTGAAATCAAGAGCCAGGATGTTTTCTTTGGCGATTTTCCACTGATGACCAAACAAGGGACTTTCATCATCAACGGGGCGGAACGGGTTATTGTTTCCCAGCTGGTTCGTTCACCTGGTGTTTATTTCCATAGCGAAACCGATAAGAACTCACGGGTTACCTATGGCACAACTGTCATCCCTAACCGTGGTGCTTGGTTGGAATATGAAACAGACGCCAAGAATATTGCTTATGTCCGGATCGACCGGACGCGGAAGATCCCGTTGACTGAACTGGTTCGTGCTTTGGGCTTCGGGTCTGATCAAGATATTATCAACATGTTCGGCGATAACGATTCGCTGATGCTCACACTTGAAAAAGATGTGCATAAGAACACAGATGACTCCCGTACCGATGAAGCCTTGAAGGATATTTATGAACGCCTACGCCCAGGCGAACCTAAAACCGCTGATTCGTCACGGTCACTTTTGTATGCGCGCTTCTTTGATCCGAAGCGCTACGATTTGGCTTCAGTTGGCCGCTATAAGGTTAACAAGAAGTTGAGCTTGAAGACGCGCCTGTTGAATCAGGTTTTGGCTGAAACGTTGGCTGATCCGGATACCGGTGAAGTTATTGCCCAAAAGGGAACCAAAGTTGACCGTCAAGTGATGGACAAATTAGGGGCTTATTTGGATCGCGATGATTTTAAGACCGTGACCTACCAGCCTTCCGATCAAGGCGTTGTGACGGATCCGATTGTGCTGCAAAGCATTAAGGTCTACTCACAAGTAACGCCGGATAAAGAAATCAATTTAATCGGCAACGGCCACATTGGCAAGAAAGTTAAGCATATTGTTCCGGCTGATGTTTTGGCATCCATGAACTATTTCCTTAACTTGCAAGAAGGCCTTGGCTCAGTCGATGATATCGATCACTTGGGCAATCGTCGGATTCGTTCCGTCGGTGAATTGCTGCAAAACCAGTTCCGGATCGGGCTTTCCCGGATGGAACGGGTTGTGCGTGAGCGGATGTCGATTCAAGATACTGCCACCGTGACGCCGCAACAATTGATCAATATTCGTCCGGTTGTTGCTTCGATCAAGGAATTCTTTGGCAGTTCCCAGCTGTCACAGTTCATGGATCAGACCAACCCGCTTGGCGAATTAACCCACAAGCGTCGTCTTTCTGCCCTTGGACCCGGTGGCTTGACGCGTGATCGTGCGGGTTATGAAGTTCGAGATGTTCATTACACCCATTATGGCCGGATGTGTCCGATTGAAACACCTGAAGGCCCGAACATCGGGTTGATTAACAGCTTGGCTTCTTATGCGGTGGTTAATCCTTATGGCTTCATCGAAACCCCGTATCGCCGTGTTTCTTGGGATACGCATAAGGTTACCGATAAGATTGACTATCTGACCGCCGATGAAGAAGATAACTACATCGTTGCGCAGGCAAACTCGCCATTGAACGATGATGGTTCTTTCGTTGACGATACCGTTTTGGCGCGTCACAAAGACAACAACATTGAAATTTCTCCGGACAAAGTTGACTACATGGACGTTTCGCCTAAGCAGGTTGTTGCGGTTGCGACGGCATGCATTCCATTCTTGGAAAACGATGACTCCAACCGTGCCTTGATGGGTGCGAACATGCAGCGTCAGGCGGTGCCATTGATCAATCCGCATGCCCCACTTGTTGGGACCGGGATGGAATATAAGGCGGCGCATGACTCCGGGACAGCAGTTCTGGCTACAAATGCCGGGACAGTTGAATATGTTGACGCTAAGCAAATCCGGGTTCGCCGTGAAGACGGTGCCTTGGATTCCTACAACTTGATGAAATTCAAGCGTAGTAACGCCGGCAAGAACTACAACCAGCGGCCGATTGTCACGATTGGCGATCACGTTGATGTTGATGAAATCATCGCTGATGGGCCAGCCATGCAAAACGGCGAACTGGCATTGGGTCAAAACCCAATTATCGCCTTCATGACTTGGAACATGTACAACTACGAAGACGCGATTGTGCTGTCTGAACGGTTGGTTAAAGACGATGTTTACACGTCCATTCATATTGAAGAATATGAATCCGAAGCACGTGATACCAAACTTGGGCCTGAAGAAGTGACTCGTGAAATTCCAAACGTCGGTGAAGAAGCCCTCAAGGATCTTGACGAGTTCGGTGTTGTTCGTGTCGGCGCCGAGGTTCGTGATGGCGACATTTTGGTCGGCAAGGTGACACCTAAAGGGGTTACCGAGCTGTCTGCTGAAGAGCGATTGTTACACGCTATTTTCGGTGAAAAGGCTCGTGAAGTCCGCGACACTTCATTGCGGGTACCTCATGGCGGCGGCGGGATCATTCAGGACGTCAAGATCTTCACTCGTGAAGCGGGCGATGAATTGTCTCCTGGTGTCAACATGATGGTTCGTGTCTACATCACCCAGAAGCGGAAGATTCAGGTCGGCGATAAGATGGCCGGTCGTCATGGGAACAAAGGGACGGTTTCCGTCGTGGTTCCTGAAGAAGACATGCCATACTTGCCAGACGGGACACCGGTTGACATCTGCCTATCGCCAATGGGTGTGCCAAGTCGTATGAACATTGGCCAGGTGCTTGAACTGCATCTGGGCATGGCCGCACGTAACTTGGGTATTCACGTGGCAACCCCTGTTTTCGATGGTGCCAACGATAAAGATCTGTGGTCAACCGTTAAGGAAGCCGGCATGGCCTCCGATGGTAAGTCAGTTCTGTATGATGGCCGTACCGGTGAACCATTTGAAAACCGGGTATCTGTAGGGGTTATGTACTACATGAAGCTGTCACACATGGTTGACGATAAGATCCACGCTCGTTCAATTGGACCTTACAGTTTGGTTACCCAACAGCCACTTGGTGGTAAAGCACAATTTGGTGGCCAGCGGTTTGGTGAAATGGAAGTTTGGGCCCTTGAAGCTTATGGCGCGGCTTACACCTTGCAAGAAATTCTGACCTATAAGTCAGATGACGTTGTCGGGCGGGTCAAGACCTATGAAGCCATTGTCAAAGGCGAACCGATTCCAAAGCCAGGTGTACCGGAATCCTTCCGTGTGCTTGTTAAAGAATTGCAAGCCTTGGGTCTGGACATGAAGGTGCTTGGCGCGGATAAGAAAGAAATTGAATTGCGGGACATGGATGATGACGAAGACGACGTTGTTTCAGTCGATGCTTTGGCGAAGTTCGCAGCCCAGCAAGAAGAAAAGAAGGCACACGAAGCCGCAGCTCAAGCGAGCGACGCTAAGCCTGCCGATAACAGTACCGACGATAAAAAATAGGAGGTTAGCCCTTTGATTGATGTCAATAAGTTTGAAAGTATGCAAATCGGCTTAGCCTCGCCGGACAAGATTCGCAGCTGGTCGTATGGGGAAGTCAAAAAGCCTGAAACGATCAACTACCGAACCTTAAAGCCTGAGCGGGACGGCTTGTTCGATGAACGCATCTTCGGACCGACTAAGGACTGGGAATGTGCCTGTGGTAAGTACAAGCGGATCCGCTATAAGGGGATTGTTTGTGATCGCTGCGGGGTTGAAGTCACACGTTCCAAGGTTCGGCGTGAGCGGATGGGCCATATCGAATTAGCCGCACCGGTCACCCACATCTGGTACTTCAAGGGCATCCCGAGTCGGATGGGTCTGGTACTGGATATGTCGCCACGGTCACTTGAAGAAATTATCTATTTTGCTTCTTACGTTGTGATTGATCCAGGCGATACGCCAATGGAGAAAAAACAACTTCTGACCGAACGCGAATATCGTGAAAAGCGCGAAGAATACGGCAAAACCTTCAATGCCAAGATGGGCGCTGAAGCCATCAAGGAATTGTTGCAGGATGTCGATCTCGACAAAGAAGTTACCGAATTAAAAGACGACCTGAAGTCAGCGCAAGGCCAAAAACGGACGCGCGCGATTCGCCGGTTGGACATTTTGGATGCCTTCAAGGAATCCGGTAATGATCCGGCATGGATGGTCATGGATACCATTCCGGTCATTCCACCGGATCTGCGACCAATGGTTCAGCTCGAAGGCGGCCGGTTTGCGACGTCTGATCTGAACGACTTGTATCGGCGGGTCATCAACCGTAACAACCGTCTAAAGCGCCTGCTTGACCTGAATGCACCAAGCATCATTGTCCAAAATGAAAAGCGGATGCTGCAGGAAGCGGTTGACGCTTTGATCGATAATGGTCGGCGTGGTCGTCCGGTTACCGGCCCAGGCAATCGTCCGCTTAAGTCCCTGTCACACATGCTTAAAGGGAAGCAAGGCCGGTTCCGTCAGAACTTGCTTGGTAAGCGGGTTGACTACTCTGGTCGTTCCGTTATCGATGTCGGCCCATGGCTGAAGTTTTATCAGTGTGGCGTGCCGCGTGAAATGGCTTTGGAACTCTTTAAGCCATTCGTGATGCGCGAACTGGTTAAGCGGGACATGGCAAGCAACATCAAGAATGCCCGGCGCAAGATCGATCGGCAGGATGATGACGTTTGGGATGTGCTTGAAGATGTTATCAAGGAACGGCCGGTACTCTTAAACCGTGCGCCTACGTTGCATCGACTTGGTATTCAAGCGTTTGAACCTGTTTTGGTTGATGGGAAATCCATTCGGTTGCACCCACTGGTCTGCGAAGCGTATAACGCGGACTTTGACGGTGACCAAATGGCGATCCACGTGCCGTTGTCTGATGAAGCAATGGCTGAAGCACGGATGCTCATGCTTGCGGCACACCACATTTTGGCGCCAAAAGACGGCAAGCCAATCGTTACCCCTTCGCAGGACGTTGTGTTAGGTAACTATTACCTGACCATGGAGCAAAAGGGTCGCGAAGGCGAAGGCATGATCTTCAAGGACACCAACGAAATCTTGATGGCACTGCAAAATGGCTACGTTCATTTGCACAGTCGCGTTGGCGTCGCAGCCAATTCCTTCACTAACAAGCCATTCACTGACGATCAGAAGCAAAAGATCATGGTGACAAGTGTCGGCAAGGCGATCTTTAACGAGATTATGCCAAAAGACTTCCCGTATCTGAATGAGCCGACGCAAGACAACATCGTCAATGGTGTGCCAGATAAGTACTTCATTGATAAAGGTGAAGACATTCACGCTTATCTCGCGGATGCACCTTTGATCGATCCGTTTAAGAAGGGCTTCTTATCCGATATCATTGCGCAGGTCTTCAAGGTTTATAAGGTTCAGCGGACCAGTGATTTGTTGGATGACATGAAGACTTTGGGCTACACGCAATCAACTAATTCCGGGTTAACTGTCGGAATTTCCGACATCACTAACCTGAAGGAAAAGCCGGAAATTGTGGCTGCTGCCCATAAGAAGGTTGCAACTGTTTCTAAGCAGTTCCGGCGTGGGTTGATCACCGATGATGAACGCCATGATCGGGTTATCCAGATTTGGAACGATGCCAAAGATGAAATTCAGCAAAAGCTGGTTGATTCTTTTGACCCGAACAACCCAATCTCCATGATGTCTGATTCCGGTGCCCGTGGTAATATCTCGAACTTCACTCAGCTTGCCGGTATGCGTGGTCTGATGGCTGCGCCTAACGGTGGGATGATGGAAGTGCCGGTTATCTCGAACTTCCGTGAAGGTTTGACCGTTATGGAAATGTTCATGTCCACTCACGGTGCTCGTAAAGGGATGACCGATACGGCGCTGAAGACGGCTGATTCAGGTTACCTGACCCGGCGGCTGGTTGATGTGGCGCAGGATGTCATTGTTCGTGAAGAAGACTGCGGCACCGATCGTGGTTTGGTCGTTCGCGCTATCCGTGAAGGTAACGAAATGATTGAGCCACTGTATGATCGACTTGTCGGTCGGTTTACCATGAAAGACGTTCTTGATCCTAAGAGCGGCAAAGTCCTGGTTAAGCGCAATACCTTGATGGACGAAGATATGGCACAGAAGATTGTGGATGCCGGTGTTGAAGCCGTCACTATCCGTTCGGTCTTCACCTGCAATACCAAACACGGTGTTTGCCAGAAGTGCTACGGTCGTAATATGGCAACCGGCGAACAGGTTGAAGTCGGCGAAGCAGTCGGAACCGTTGCTGCCCAGTCAATCGGTGAACCAGGTACCCAGTTGACCATGCGTAACTTCCATACCGGTGGTGTTGCCGGTGGCGAAGATATTACCCAAGGGCTGCCTCGTGTTCAGGAAATTTTTGAAGCACGGAACCCTAAAGGTGAAGCTGTGATCACGGAAGTAACCGGTGAAGTAACTGCTATTGATGAAAATCCGGCTGAGCATACGCGTGAAATTACGGTGAAGGGTGAGACTGATACCCGAACCTATAGCGTACCCTATGCATCCAGTGTGGCAGTTGCGGAAGGCGATCATGTTAACCGCGGCGAACGACTGACAGGTGGGTCAATTGATCCTAAGCAGTTGATCAAAGTGCGCGATGTGATGGCAACCGAAAACTACCTGCTTTCTGAAGTCCAGAAAGTTTACCGTATGCAGGGTGTTGATATTGGTGATAAGCACGTTGAAGTCATGGTTCGGCAGATGTTACGCAAGATCCGCGTCATGGATCCGGGCGATACAAACATCTTGCCAGGAACATTGCTCGACATTGCGGACTTCAAAGAGAAGAACACGCAAGCGATCATCAGTGGTGGCATTCCGGCTACCGGCCGTCCGGTGCTGTTAGGGATTACCAAAGCTTCCTTGGAAACCAACAGCTTCCTGTCAGCTGCTTCCTTCCAGGAAACAACACGGGTTCTGACCGATGCTTCTATTCGCGGCAAGAACGATCCGTTAGTTGGCTTGAAGGAAAATGTCATCATCGGGAAGATCATTCCGGCTGGCCCCGGGATGGCAACGTATCGTCACGAAGAACCAAAGAGTGTCGGTACCGTTTCCGACAGTGTCTATTCGATTTCTGACATTGAAAAGCAGATGAAGGAAAAAGACAGCCAGCAAAAAGACGACCAACAGGATGATACTGACAACAAGTAATCATCATGTTAGCTGCCAAGCTAATCGAATAATCTAGGTACAAACAAGCACGGCGTAAGTGTCCTTTAAGGGCGTTTACGTCGTGCTTTTTTGTTGTGAGCACGGACCGACTCCTGCGCCGGTTCGCGCGTTATGGATGGGCACGTTTTTACGGCACTCATCATCGTCTCAAAACAGCCAACCGCTTGCTAGTTGCACACAGCCATAACCAACCGCTAAATGACTAATGAGCGGGATGGACGGTGGATGGGCAACTAACCAGTGGATGGCAGCACTGATACATGCCGTTAACGTGATGAAAAGTGCGGTTTAAAGTTGAAGAACGCCACCTAACACGGCAATGAGGATCACATCAGCACTGCTTAGTCCGTGCGAGGCAATTGCAAGCCCACCAAGCAAAGCAGCCAGCAAACACAGGTTAAACCAATCGCAAGGAAAGCGGATGAGGAGCAGAGAACACCAACTCCCAAACCAAACGGCAGACACCGCCCGCTCCCGCCAATCAGCCACACTAAAAACCAATAAACCCACACTCAGCAGTAACGTTAGCCAAGTTTGGGCAACCATCCCTAAAAGCACAGCCAGGCAACAGTGGAAATACCGGTTATCTGCCGTCAAGTCCATGGTGAACTTCGCAACACCAAGTAACATTATTCCTGGAATCATAGCGACAATCCTCCTTCATAAGGTAGATTCCGCTTAAAAAAGTAAAAGAACCTAGAAAATAATAATCGCACTAACTTTTAAAAAGTGAGTAAGCCGTTTCGGTGACGATAAGTAAGCAAAATAACGTACCTATATTTAGTTAAGGGATTATATTGTTTCTTTTTGAGATTATGCACCTTGTTTTAAAAAATAAACCTATAAACACACAAAGAATTAAATGTATATTTGATGAGGATTTTTGTTAACCGCTTCAATATTTATGGCAATGTTATACAATGACAGTGGGTGTAGTTTTAGTTAATGTATTCATAATTCACAAGTTAATGGTTTCGCGGGGGAGTTGCCATGAAAGTCTTTTAGAAGGAGGAGTGGGAACATCATGAGGGAGTTGGGTGTCAAAAAAGTCAGGCACAAACTGTTCAAGATTGGCGTTTATTTTACTGTCATTCTTGGCATGATTGTGCAGTTGCTTTCGCCAGCGCTGACCCTTGCCGCCGAGAATCCGACACAAGCAGTGACTGGTACACTGACGATTAAGAACCAGGATGAGCAAGGCAAGTCGCTGAATGGCGCAAAGTATGAGGTTCGTAATGAATCCCATCAGGTTGTGGCTAACAGCGCCATTAGCAAAGACGGCCAGACAATTGTACCGAATCTGCCCGTCGGAAATTATACGGCTACCGAAACGCAGTCTGCTTCAGGTTATACAGCCATTGAGCAGACCAAGAATGTGAGTGTCACGGCGTCAGGCAATGAAACACTGTTGTTTAAGAGTCGTGCATCGGCAACGATCACAAGCAGCAGTAGTAGCAGTAGTGCTGTGGCGTCATCGGCAGCGCAGACGGCCAGTGCGCAGGAACCGGCTAAAAGCGCCATGCCAGATGTAAAAGCTGACACGACATTGCCAAACATTTTCACGAAGGTCGTATTGAAAGACGGTAACGGACAGCCGTTGGGGACGGAAGTTAATCAACAGAGTACCGTGAAAATGGAATTAACGTTCACGTTGCCGGAAACCAGCACGCCGTTTCCGGCAGGCGCTTCGTTTACCACGCAGCTGCCGAAAGATCAAATTGATTTTCCGCCAAGCAGTACAGGTGTCTTTGACGGCGGTGTTGCAGAGTATCAGTTTGACCAAACAACCGGAAAGTTGACGATCAAGCTTTTGAAGGCCACGGATAATGGCTCATGGCGGGTCAATATTACTGCGAGTTTTAAAGCGCTGACCGCCAATGACTCATTGAATCAGACCTTGATTTTCCATACAAAAGACAATGATACCAAGTTTCCAATTACGTTTCGGTCGAACGCAAAGCCAGTGGTGGTGAATGCGCCAAAAGTCACACCACAGAACTTGAATCCAACTGGTATGTCCGGAAGTGCCAAGTTTAATTTGAACGGAGCCGAAAGTGATAAAACGAACCCGCCTAAGTGGGATAGCGATCCGGCCAAGCGCTCCAAGAATGCTGACATGGAGTTGACCGTCACTGCGCAAGGTAGCGGGACGACTTATCCGAAGTCGCTGACGTTTAGCGACAGCGATCTGGCAAAAATCAAAGTTTCTTCTGCTCCGGTCAATGTCTTAGGCGACTTTTCCGAAGCGTTGAAGCCATTGGTTGCTGGTCGGGATTACCATGCGGTTTTATCGGATGACAAACGCACGGTCAAAATTTATTTGACTGACGGCCTCAAAAAATCAACCGGCTATCAGGTCGATTACACAGCCAGCATTGATCGCTCTTTAGACGATACCGGTAAAGTCGGTAGCGCTTTGGTTGAAGGCTATCGCTATTTAACTGGCACTAAGGGCTATGATGGCTATGATTACAGCAGCGTGACCATGCGTAACTCCGGGGTCGCGATCACCAAGGCCGGGGACATTACGAATAACTTCCGCGCGTTAAAGTGGAAGATTAATTGGAACTATAGCATGGACACCATGAAGGCCGGGGCGACGTTAACCGACCATTTTGGTAAGCAAATTGGAGGAACCGACGATCACAATCAGCCCAAAATCGAGCAGGATGCTAATCAGTCGCTCGATACCAGCTCACTGAAAGTCTTCCAAGTTACTTTTGACCAAAATGCCTCGCCAACGGTTTCCGAAGACAATATTGCCAAATACTTTAAGCTGACGGATAAAGGTGACGGCACCTTCACGTTGACGTATCTCGGCGGTGCAAAGCTGCCGGACAATGCGTCATTCCAAGTGCAATACCAAACCAAGCTGAGAACGACGCCAGCTAATGGGACTAAGCTAACCAACATTGTCAATGATCAGAAGGACCATTATGCCAATGCGACTTATCAGGTGAGTTTACCGAATAGCATCGACAAGACAGCCGGGAACATCGATACCTACAATGCTCAGATGATGTGGCGGATCAATGCTAACCAAACGTTCCGCGAGATGCGTAACGGCAAGATTTTTGATTTATTCCCTGATGGCGTTGATAAACTTGGCGACGATCCAACCGCTGCCGATATCAACACGATCAATGGCGAAAATGCGTCGACAGATGATCAGGATGGCAGCAATGACGGGATTTTGGTTTATGCGCAGGATCCTGATGGCAAGCGCACGCTGCTGAAGTCTGGTACCGATTATGCGATGAGCACAAGTGATAACGATGTTCAGACGGCAGTTAAGCAGTATAACGCGAAAGATAAGGAAAATCCGATTGATGCAGATGGCCAGACCAAAGGCATTCGCGGGTTTGTCGTGACGCTTAAAGGCAAGTATGCAGACACCGATTCCCAGATTGTGATCTACACGTACACCAAACTGGACATGTTAAAACTGGGCCAAGTTGCCAATGACCCAGATGCATTGAAAAAGGCTTTAAACAACCGGGCCTTCTTCTTCTTTGATTTACCACCGGGCAGCCATGATACTGCCAGTGGTTCCAGCAGCAATACGCCGACTCCTGAAGAGGGTGCCTTTAGTGGTGCCTTGAAGAATTCGTGGAGTGATACACCGGATACCCAATATTGGGGCGTTTTGGTGAACCGCTTGGGCGTCAAATATGGGCATTTGCATTTGACAGATATTTTGCCGAGATTTGACGGGGTCAATTATGAGCTGATTCCTGATTCGATTAAATTTTACGAAGTGACCGGGTCAGATGGTATCGATCCTTCCAATACTGGCGATCCGACCACATCGGGTGACGTCAAAGAGATCAAGACCAATCCTTATTACGGCACCAGTGGCTGGTCAACAACCGCACTGAAGGCGGATGACGCCGCGCAGCAAAATCTGTTGCCGACCAACACACCGAATACTTGGTTGACGGACAATAAAGATTTAGCGCAACAGTTAGATTTTGATTTTCCTAATATCGGTAACGGCCGAGTCTGGGTTGTCTTTGAAACGAAACGGGCCAACCAGTGGAGCTATAACGACCCTAACTTCACCAATACGGCGACTGTGACGGACAAGAACCAAGCAACAACCGACATTCCGAAGTTCACGCCGTCTGCTTCCAAGTCGGCGCAGAGCTATTGGACGCCAATTAACAAAACTGTTAGTCGGGACTCAAAGCTGAAAAATGTCCTTAACTGGCATGTTCAACTAGAAAATATCCAAGACAAGTACCGGCCGATGGTGAATCCGGTTATTGAAGATACGATTGATCCATCTGGTACTGGTGCGGAAATCAATGCCACTAGTTTCAAGGTTACCTTGTAGGTTGGATCAGCCAATGAGGTCACGTTGAAACAAGGCAAGGATTACGATCTTGCCTTGAACGGCGATAAATTCACCGTCACGTTCCACCGGACTTTTGGTAATCTGACACAAACAGATGGCAGTCCGTTAAATAATTATCATGTCAACGTGTACTACGCTACCAGTAGCAAAAATGCCGGCAGTGTTTACAACACCAGCAAAGTTTCGTGGAGTGGCGAGGAGACTACCAATCAACCTAGCGACGGTGTTCCTGAAAGTGGCCGAACGGCGTCGACGCAGGGCTATCTACCATCTTGGGACTCCGGCATAAGTGGTGAAACCATCACGCAGCTGGCTAACTTGGTGGTTGAGAAAAAAGATAAAGTCGGCGGCGCACCGATTCCGGGCGTCAAGTTCCGGTTGAGTGACGGTACGCATACTTTTGAAGCAACTACCAAACTCGATGATCAGACGCACAAGGCAACTGCAACTTTCCAAGGCTTGCCAATCGGCGTGGATTATACACTGACAGAACTCAACACGCCTGCTGGCTACAAGCCGTTAGCGCCACAGAAAATCCGACTGAAAGCGACTTCTGATACCGGCACCGCGATTCAGAATGAAGCGGTTAAAAATGAGCCTTATCAAATTACCCTTTCAAAGTATGATAATCGTGCGAAAGGCCAATCGGCAGCCGACAGCAAACAATATCGCTTGTCGAGTGCAACCCATGACCTCATCGACACTGATAACCAGCAGAAATTACTGTCAGGTCTGAAGACCAATGATGACGGTCAAATCACGGTTGGTACGGCAACCAGTTTTGCTGGCAGTTATACCGATGACAAGTTCAAGCCTGATCTGAAAGCCGGGCAATATGTCCTTGAAGGGCTAAAACCCGGTCATTACCGGTTGGTTGAACGCGAAGCCCCGACCCATTACCGTGGGGACGCGCATGATCAGACAACTGTGACAAGCGGGCCTGACAAGCAACTCTGGATTGATAGCCTCAACGCTGGCAGTGTCAATACCACCATTGATGACAAAACGCAAAACGCGCAAGTTACGGCTTACAACCAGAAGAAGCCCGGTCAATTGGCCATCAAGAAGCAGGCAGAAACCATTAAGGATGATCATTTTCCGGATCGCCAGCCAATGACCGGTGCGACCTTTAAGCTTTATCGGTATGGCGGTGACGGCAAGCTTGACTATGACAAATCATGGGAAGCAACCGTCACGAACAATGACGGAACCATTTCGTTTTCTGATAATGACTTATATGAAGGCAAGTATCAGCTGATCGAGACGAAAGCACCTGAAGGCTATGTCATTCCTAATGACTTGGCTAAAGGCGTCGACGTCAACATCACCGGCGATCAAACATTGACGTATCCAACGATTGAAGAACCGGTTTTCCGACGCACAGTTGTTTTGAAAAAGAGTGATGGCAACTTTGGCAATCTGATTGCGGGGATTACCTATGCGCTCTATCAAGAAGACGGTACCGAACTTGCCAAGGATCTGGTCACCAATAAGGATGGCGAGGTTGCTTTACCATTTGACTTGCCAGCCGGACAATATTATTTTAAGGAAACCAAGACGCTGCCGCCTTATCGGCTGAATACCGATAAGCATGCGTTTACCATTAAGCAAACGGATCAAACGCAGACCGCAGCCGCATTAGCCAGCGATAACAAGCAGAAGCCTGTCACCGTGAATGTTACGAACTATCAAGTCAAGACCTTGAACGTGAAGAAGGTTGACCGCACTTATGCCAAACATGCATTACCGGGCGCCGTCTTCCGACTCACGAACAGTACTGGCTACAGCCGAGACGTTACCACGGATGAAAATGGCGTTGCCTCATTTGGCGATTTGCTGTTGGGTCACCATTCACTGACTGAAGTAAAAGCACCAGCAGGCTACCGACTTGATACCACGATTTATCCGATTACGTTGGCATCCGCGGCCACGCCTAGTGCGATCACGGTCAACAAGGAAATCGCTGATGATCCATATCAAGTCACCTTAACCAAGTACGACAACCGGGTTAAGAAGACTGACGACGCGGCCGCGCTTAAGAAGTATCTGTTGCCAGGCGCAACGTATAAACTTGTCGATGAAGTCACTGGCAAGACGCTTAAAGCCGACATGAAGACGAACGCGGACGGTCAATTGACCTTTGGTGCCGCAAGTAGTTTTGATACGCCGCTTAAAGCCGGAGAGTATGCGATTGAAGGCTTGAAGCCGGATAACGCATACCGTCTGGTTGAAACCGAAGCGCCTAAGCACTACGAAGGTGATGCGACTGATCAAGCCCGTGACACAAACGGTACCGCTAAACAGTCGTGGCAGCAAAGTCTGGAAGCTGGCAGCGTCGATTTCACGTTGACAGCCAATCAGGCCCAGCTTAAGTTAACGGCCACCAACCAAAAGAAGGCCGGCCAAATCGTTATTACCAAGAAAGCAGCCACCACGCATGATGACCGCTTCCCAGCCAAAATGACGATGATTGGCGCTCAGTTTGCGCTTTATCGTTATCGCGATGACGGTACGGTTGATCACAGCCGGTCATGGAAGGCAACGATTACCAACCAGAACGGCATTGTGACCTTCAACGATCACGATCTTTACGAAGGCAAGTATCAACTGGTTGAAACCCAAGCGCCACGCGGGTATGTCATTCCGGACAACTTGGCTAAGGGGATTGATGTGAATGTGAAGGGCGACCAAAAGATCGACCTGGATCCGATCATCGAGCCTGAATTCAAGCGTAGCGTTCAGTTGCAAAAGACCGATGGCGATTTTGGCAATCGATTAGCCGGCATTACCTTCAACTTATACGGTAGCAGCGGGAATATCCTGGCCAAAGATCTGGTAACCGACAAGAATGGGCAGATCGATTTGCCATTTAACTTGCCAATCGGTGATTATTACTTTGAAGAGACGAAGACCTTGCCGAAGTATGCATTGACCACCGATAAGATCCGCTTCAAGGTTGAACAAACCAGTTTGACCCTGACGGCCAGTGCCTTAGCTACCCAAAATAAGCAGCAACCGATTACCGTTCAGGTTGCCAATTATCAGATTAATTCGCTTATCATCCAGAAGGTAGATGCGGCCGATCAGCAGAAAGTATTGGCCGGCGCAGTCTTCCGGTTGACCAACGATCAAGGCTACAGCAAAGAAATCACGACTGACGCAAAGGGCTTAGCAACCTTTGACAATTTGAAGTTAGGCCGCTACTGGCTCACTGAAATCAAAGCGCCGAGTGGTTATACGATTAATTCGGATTATGCGAAGCCGGTCACTGTTGAAATCAAGAGCGGTGATGCCGTCCGAATGACCATCGCCGATCAACCGCACAAAACGTTGCCAGATACAGGTGGTAATGGTGGGAATAACGGTGGAGCTACTAACCCGAGTGGCACGCCAAGTACCCCAAGCAGCCCGAGTGCTCACAGCAACAATGTTCGGCACGAACAACCGTCACGACGACTGCTCTTTGGCAGCTTTGGCGATCGGGACGCTATGACGTTGATCCTTGCAGGTGTTTTGATTCTTATCATTGCCGGCAGCACGGTCATCCTGCGGCGGCGTAAGCAGTCGTAACGGGTGAGATGTTAGTCAGTTAGTATCAGATTGAAAAATAGTTCCGCGAAGTAAGCTCTGATGAGGGCTTGCCTCGTGGGACTATTTTTGTGCTGAACCGCGCTCACTGGCGCAGAAACTTGCGTGTAAGGGCCTTGGGCGCGATGACCTAAGCCCGGGCCCATCACCCAAGGCCACTTACACGCCAGCTTCTAACCGCGCCAGTTCACGCTCTTGCTCTGAGTCAAGGTGCTTGCTTTGTAGAACAATTTTGTTATGATTAGAAGTTGTTAGTTAACCTGATCTAGTTCAGGTTACGCTGTCAAGCGATTTTCGACTTTGACAGTAAATTCCATAAAACATGCGTCCGAAAACTGGACGCGAGATGATCCTGATTAGACTTGAATCGCTTGTGAATTCTTGTATGGATATCGTTCGGCGACCAACTGTTTAACCCTTGTCCTGTTAATGCCAAGAGAATCAAGGTAATCGCGATAGTTGGTGCGGCGCCACGGATGCGTAATTGCCGGGATTTTCTTGGTTCGTTTAGGAGTTGGTGCCGCAGCTGGTGTAAGATCGAATTTGGCTGACATGAACTGTTCTTTTGGCACACAGAAAAGATCGTACACCTGGTCATCATCAGTGGTCATATAAAGTCTGCCCGTGAAGCTTTTGATGACTAAGACCTTTGTATGCGGTGGTAAGTAAACCAATTCGCCATTCCGGTGTGGCAGATAGCGTTTGTTATCAAAGCGAACACAATGTCCGTGGCCGATGCTGCGTTCATTGGCAATGATCAAAATATTGTCAATTTCCTTGGGTGTTAGTTGCTTCTCAAACATCGACATGCTACTTTTGATGGTAGATGCGAAGCGGTCATTGTAACGCTTGATAAAGCCGACCAAAAACCGATTGGCATCTGCGATTGTGGTGATGTTATGCAACCGCAGTTCACTTGTGAGCCGATCTTGAAAAGTCTCCAGAAGACGTTCTATACGGTCTTTGGCTTGCGGAATACTGGTGGCCGAAAGTTCTGTTCCAAGTGTCTGGCAGGCATAACCGAAACGTGTAAGAGGGTTCTCGGTCGAAGGTGAGCCCTCTTTTTTGTTGCTGTTAAACACGGTGCGCCGATCCGTTAGGAATTCTGCTGGAGCGCCATAATCGCGAAGGACTTGGGCAAACACATGATAATAGCCGCTGAGTGTTTCTTGTTTGGCAAAGTAGCCGCCGACAACGTTCCCGGACTGATCATCAATGGCTGCGTGTAAGGTGGTTTTTTGAGTACCAAACCAATACTCCCAGGAAGCATCCATTTGTACCTGTTCACCAGAATAATGTTTCCGAGGACGTTCTGGATGGGCTTTGATGTTTTCAACGACCTCGATGGCTGACAAGGTGGCTTCATCACGTTTGGATAGGAGCTTGGCCTTCTTTTCTTTCTCTTTTAACTCACGCTTGACCCGACGTTTCGTGGCCTTGTGGGCTTTGGGTGAAAGGATGTGGTGGTGTCTGAATAAGAGCCGGAGTGAGGATTCGGAGATGGCGATTTGTTCGGCAGTGGTTAAGAACTCGTGGAAATGAGCGATGTTGAAACCGGCATACTTGTTGGTGTACAGATGAATGATCTGGCGTTCGAGTTGCGCGTTGCGTTTGTTGGCAGGCTCACGGCCGGCATTACCATGGATAAAGCCGTCTTTGCCTTGTTGCTTGTAAAGCTTGATCAGTCGGTAGATGGTTCGTTCGGAGCGCTTGAGCTTAACGGCTGCGCGTTGCACGGAGGTCTTACCATTGACCACTGCTTTGATGACTCGGTAACGTTCTTCTTCTTTCATTGTTAAGACAACCTTCTTCATGTGATTCCTCCTAGATGTATCTTCTAAGAGGTTACAGTTTTTGTGACACTTTGGCTAACTGCTTACTTAAGACAACATCGCTTGCGGTCGACAAGTTAACCTGATCTAGTTCAGGTTACGCTTGACACTGATGCGTACAGGATAGTACACTATCAAAGGTGCTTTTTCCAGTTTATTCGGGTTATCCGGACGTGCTGACTGGGTTAAGAGCCGTCGCCATTCGGTTGGCCATTTTTTATCAGAAAAAATGAACCGCCTGGATGTGTGGACTTAAAAATGATGCAAAATAAGGAAGGAGAAGCTTAATGCCTACTATTAATCAATTAGTTCGCCAAGGTCGTAAATCCAAAACAACCAAGTCAGACTCTCCTGCGTTGAACTTCGGTTACAACAGCAAGAAGAAGAGCCTTACCAGTAATCCAGCACCGCAAAAACGTGGGGTTGCTACACGTGTCGGCACCATGACGCCTAAGAAACCTAACTCTGCTTTGCGGAAGTATGCCCGTGTTCGTCTGTCCAACTTGATCGAAGTGACAGCTTACATTCCGGGGATTGGCCACAACCTGCAGGAACATAGTGTTGTCTTGATCCGTGGCGGCCGTGTTAAGGACTTGCCAGGGGTTCGTTATCACATTGTTCGTGGTGCGCTTGATACTGCCGGTGTTGACGGCCGGATGCAAGGTCGCTCCAAGTATGGTGCAAAGCGCCCTAAGAAGAAGTAAAACATTGATCGCGGTTTAAACCGCAGATGATCATGATAAAAATTTTCTAGTGCCGCTTTGTGCGGTTAAAGGAGAGCGTGATCGGGAAGTTTGTGTTTTCCGAGAACGCGTTTAAAGAGGAGGCCAAAATACATGCCACGTAAAGGCAGTGTTGCAAAACGCGATGTATTACCTGATCCAGTTTACAATTCAAAACTGGTGACTCGCTTGATCAACCACTTGATGATTGACGGCAAGCGCGGTAAGGCATCAACAATTTTATATGATGCATTTGATATGATTAAGAAACAAACCGGGAACGAACCGTTAGACGTTTTTGAAGAAGCAATGAAGAACGTTATGCCGGTCTTGGAAGTTAAGGCTCGCCGTATCGGTGGTTCTAACTACCAGGTGCCGATCGAAGTTCGTCCGGATCGTCGGACCACACTTGGTCTTCGCTGGATCGTTCAGTATTCCCGTCAACGCGGTGAACATACGATGGACGAACGGTTGGCTAAGGAAATCATGGACGCCGCTAACAACACCGGCGCCGCAGTGAAGAAGCGTGAAGATACCCACAAGATGGCAGACGCCAACCGGGCATTTGCACATTATCGTTGGTAAGATGATTTGGCTATTATATCCGCGGCTTGGTATATAGTAGCCATTCTTTGTATAAAGCCAGTTGAAACAAGAGAGGAGCAATACGCCACATGGCCAACAAACGTGAATTTCCGTTAGACCGTACCCGTAATATCGGGATCATGGCTCACATCGATGCCGGTAAAACGACCACGACTGAACGGATTTTGTATTATACCGGTAAAATTCATAAAATCGGTGAAACTCATGAAGGAGCTTCACAGATGGACTGGATGCCACAGGAACAGGAACGTGGGATCACCATCACCAGTGCTGCTACTACGGCTTTCTGGAAGGATCACCGGGTCAACATCATCGATACCCCAGGGCACGTTGACTTCACCATTGAAGTTGAACGTTCGCTGCGTGTGTTAGATGGTGCGATCACCGTTTTGGATGCCCAATCCGGTGTTGAGCCGCAGACTGAAAACGTTTGGCGTCAAGCGACAACTTACGGCGTTCCGCGGTTGGTTTTCGTTAACAAGATGGATAAGATCGGTGCGGACTTTAACTATTCCCTGCAGACTTTGCATGATCGTCTGCAAGCCAACGCCCACGCTGTTCAATTACCAATCGGTGCTGAAGATAAGTTCGAAGGGGTCATTGACCTGATCGACATGAAGGCCGATTTGTATGACGAAGATGAACTCGGCACCAAGTGGGATACGGTTGACATTCCTGATGACTACAAGGAAGCAGCCCAAAAGGCTCACAACGAATTGATTGAAGCCGTTGCTGATGTTGATGATGGCATCATGGACAAGTACCTTGAAGGCGAAGAAATTTCCAATGCTGAATTAAAGGCAGCGATTCGTAAGGCTACCATCAACTTGGAATTCTACCCGGTTCTTGCCGGTTCTGCTTTCAAGAACAAAGGTGTTCAGATGTTACTGGATGCCGTTATCGACTACTTGCCATCACCGCTGGATGTTCGGCCGTATCACGCGACCGATCCTGAATCCGGGGATGCTGTTGAGTTGACGGCGGGCGACGACAAGCCGTTTGCTGCCTTGGCCTTCAAAGTTGCGACTGATCCGTTCGTTGGCCGTTTGACCTACATCCGGGTATACAGTGGCACACTGGAAGCCGGTTCGTATGTCTTGAATGCAACTAAGGACAACCGTGAACGTGTCGGCCGTCTGTTGCAGATGCACAGTAATCACCGGGAAGAAATTCCTGAAGTATTCTCCGGTGATATTGCTGCGGCGATCGGCTTGAAGAATACCACAACCGGGGATTCCTTAACCGACGTCGATCATCCGTTGATTCTTGAATCCTTGGATGTTCCGGATCCGGTTATCCAGGTTTCCATCGAACCTGATTCCAAGGAAGACCAAGACAAGCTGGATGTTGGCTTGCAGAAGCTTTCCGAAGAAGATCCGACCTTCAAGGCTGAAACCAACCCTGAAACCGGTGAAACTTTGATTGCCGGCATGGGCGAACTGCATTTGGATATCATGGTTGATCGTTTGAAGCGTGAATTCAAAGTGGCTGCCAAAGTCGGCGAACCACAAGTTGCTTATCGTGAAACCTTCACGAAGGAAGCATCTGCTCAAGGTAAGTTCGTTCGTCAGTCTGGTGGTAAAGGTCAGTATGGTGATGTTTGGATCCAATTCACACCAAACGACGAAGGCAAAGGCTTTGAATTCGAAAATGCGATCGTCGGTGGGGTTGTTCCGCGTGAATATATCCCAGCCGTTGAGCAAGGTCTGAAAGAAGCCATGGCCAATGGTGTTCTTGCCGGTTATCCATTAATCGACGTTAAAGCCAAGCTTTACGATGGTTCTTACCACGAAGTCGATTCTTCCGAAGCTGCCTTTAAAGTGGCTGCTTCCATGGCGCTGAAGAATGCTTCAAAGAGTGCCGGTGCGGTTATTCTTGAACCAATCATGCATGTTGAAGTTGTCGCACCTGAAGAATACCTTGGCGATGTGATGGGCCAAATCACGGCACGTCGCGGTCGCGTTGAAGGTATGGAAGCTCGTGGGAATGCGCAGTTGGTTAACGCCATGGTGCCGCTTGCCGAAATGTTCGGTTATGCAACCACCTTGCGTAGTGCAACCCAGGGCCGTGGTACCTTTACCATGACCTTCGACCACTACGAACCAGTACCAAAGAGCATCCAAGCAGAAATCATCAAGAAAAATGGCGGCGGTGTCGCAACCAAGGAATAATCCTTGAATGCCCAGCGTCAACATTGAATAAAAGCACGGCAGACAGTCAACTGAACATGTTGACATGTCTACCGTGTTTTTTTGTTGGCGGACTGATATGATAAAAGCGAGCGGTGCCAGGATGTTTTTTCAGACAATAGTGTCCCACTGAGAAAAGCCACTGAAGAGGTGTTAGTATGGATCTCGATGAAATTTTGAGCGAACTGATAAAATTGCACAATGAAATGCAGCAATATCGCCCGTTAGATGCCACCCAGGCTAAAATGTTGCGGCAGCAGATCAAAGTTGACCATGTCTGGTCGTCAAACGCGATCGAAGGCAACAGTCTGAGTCAGGCGGAAACCGAGTCGATTCTGGATGCTGGTCTGACAATCCATGGCGCACCGGTGAAAGATATTCTGGAAACGCTCGATCTCAGTGAAGCGTATGATTTTGTTGAGAAGCTGGCCATTGGCAATGAACCGATTAGTGAACGGGATATTCGCGACATTAACCGCATTGTGACCCTGCAAACAGTCAGACAGCGTAGTGAGGCCGGTCAGTTCCGGACGCTGCTCGTTTGGCCGAGTGGAGCAAAAGACCGGCCGTACCTGGAGCCGTTCGAAATCAAACCGGCGATGGCGACGTTGATTCAATGGATGAAGCAAGCTGAAAAAGAGTTGCATCCGGTTTTGTATGCTGCCCAACTTCATGCCAAATTTGTTGCGATTCACCCGTTCTTGGATGGTAATGGTAGAACAGCGCGTCTACTGATGAACATGGCCTTAACGCGACACGGCTATCCGTTGATTAATATTCAGCCGGATCCAAAGGCGCGATCGGCGTACATGGATGCATTAGAGATAAGCCGCAGCAAGCACGATATGGACCCATTCGCACGACTGGTCGCGACGTATGTCAAAAAGGCTTTGCAGGAGCGAATCGCCATCTTGAAATTGCACGAACAGAATGTCGCCGATGCGAAAACAGCGGAAAATCAGAGCCCGCTGAAAGATCTTTTTAAGCGACTTGAAGATGATTAGGCTACCATCACAAGCGTTCATGACCTGCGATGACAGGGATGCCGCCAGTTTCGGATGATCAACTGCAAAAATCACCTCCCGCTCTGTTCGGCAGTATAGTATACTCGACGTTATATAATAACCCTTGTATTGGAGGCAGGTTGGGTGTCGAGTCAGGAACGGATTGTCACGATTTTGTTACGCTTGCTGCGCGGGGATGTATTGACCAAGCAAGATTTGATGGCGGAATTTGGAAAAGACGAATCAGCCATTCGCCGGGATATTGCCGCGATCAGACGGCTGTTTGACCGGGAGCTGGACGAACCCGATGCCTTTGCCAAAATGCCAGCCGGCCACTATCGTCTGCAGTCGGGCTTGCGTGCTCAAGGGACCAAGTTAACGGACGGCCAGTTAATGGCGGTCGGCTTGATTTTAATGGCTAGCCGCGGCTTGGCAACAGATGAGATGAAAACGTTGTTGCGACAGCTCATGCCGACCGGTGCCGATCATAAAGGCAGCGATGCGGTGATGCGGAATCCGATCTTTGAATATCGCGGTGTCCCGAAGATGCTGTTGAGTGACCGGTTGGAACGACTCAGCCAGGCGATTGTCAATCATGAACTGATCAGTTTCGACTTCACGCATCATGGCGAGCAGCATCATTTTGACCATAAACTGCCGACAGGACCCTTCTTCGGCGACCTGTTCTTCTATCTGATTGTCGATGGCAGCGACGAACAATTTGAAAATCCCGATCACGGTAAGTTTGCCAAGTTTCGCTTGGATGCCATCAGCAACCTGAAGTTCTATGGCCATCATCCGACCCACAATCACGATGACCGGTTCCAAGGTGGGCGGCTGCAAGTGCACACCTGGTATCCGTATCTCGGCAGACCCATCAACCTGGAAATCGAATATGCTTATGACCCAGCTTATGTGACCGATCGCTTCCCGCAAGCCAAAGTCGACCCCAAGCCGATTCGCGTAGATCCAGACAATGCCAATCCTTATGCACGACGGGTTTACCACATTGAAATTGCAGTCAACGACGGCTTCGGCATTCGCATGTGGCTGCTAGGCCAGGGTGGACTGGTCAAAATACTGGCACCAAAATATCTACGTGACTATGTGGTCGGGGTTTTTGCCACGTCACTCAAAGAGCGTTATGGAATTTCCAACCTGTCACATTACCACCTATCAGATGACATTTAGCTATCCGCAACCAGTGAATTCATTCAAACTGGTTGCGGTATTTTTATGCCATTTAAACCGCCATTGCCCAAAACCGCCCTTGTCAAAAACCGAGCAAACGGCTATCCTTAATATGTAGATCATAATCATTCTAACATTGTAGGCAATATTATGAGCTTTATTGGACAAAAATTACCGGCGTTCAGTTTGACCGCCTATCAAAATGGGGATTTTCATACGGTGACCGATCAAGACATGCGCGGTAAGTGGGCGGTGATCTGCTTCTATCCGGCTGACTTTTCCTTTGTTTGCCCAACCGAATTAGGCGATTTGCAAGATCATTACGATCAATTCAAATCAGTCGGCGCTGAAGTTTATTCCGTTTCCGAAGACACCGAGTTTGTTCACATGGCATGGGCAGAAGCAAGCCCGACCATCAAGAAGGTTGCGTATCCGATGGTCGCCGATCCGGCTGGCACCTTAGCCAGTGCGTTAGACGTCCGCGATGCCGCAAGCGGCCAGGCTTTCCGTGGCACCTTCATCGTTGATCCGGATGGCGTCATCCAAACCTATTCCGTCAACAACTTCGGCATCGGCCGCAATGCGAATGAAATTATCCGCACCTTGCAAGCAGCCCAATTTGTGGCAGCCCATGGCGACCAAGTATGCCCAGCAAACTGGCGACCTGGTGAAAAGACATTGAAGCCTGGTGCAGCGCTGGTGGGGAAGATTTAATCGCCAATTAATTGTATTAAGTTAAAAAGCCGTTTATGTCACCAACACCTAAACTGAGGTGTCTGGTGACATAAACGGCTTTTTGTTGTCTTGCGGGAGCTTGTTGTTGTTATCAATGACATGGCTGATTTGGACGAAATTAAATTGCATGGCGTAAAAAGAAGACACTACAGCAATGAGCGCTGGCGAAGGCAATCAACTGCTGACACAGGATTTGCTTAAAAAATGTCCCTCTAAGCTTCACTAGGTATAACGCACCTAATGGCTTTATATAATTTTAATGTTAACAGAACCACGAGTACATACCTAAATTGGAGGGGACATCATGTTATGCAATCGATTTGCACAACATGTGGTAAATGATAAGAAGAAAATGTACAAACGCGGCAGCCAATGGGTGGTTGCTTCAGCATTTGCCTTAGCAATCGGTGGCTTCGGCGTAACCCAGACACAATCCGTTCAGGCTGCGGAAACGCAGCCGCAGTTGACCGTGCAGTCAGTCAAAGAGGTTCATAAGACTGACGCCGCAACGCCTTCTTCAGCTGCTTCAAGTCAGGCAGCACAGGCTCAGGAAGCAACGGTCGCAACGGCGCAGACTGCAGCGCCGGCAGAACAAAAAGCGGCATCAACAACTTCCGTTCAAGTTGCACAACCAGCCAGTGCTGCGGCAAAGGCAGCTACTGCTGCGGTGCAAAACAATGTACCAGTACCTTCTTCGGCAAGTATGACAGATGAGCAGTGGAAGGCAGCTAAGGCTAAGTATGATCAGGCTAAGGCGGATGCGGCAAAGCAGGAAGCGGATGCGAAAACTAAAACAGAAGCGGCTAAAAGTGCTTTTGGGGACAACGTTGTTAGCCAAGCAGAAGCTCAAAAAGAAAAAGACGATGCAGAATTTGAAAAACTTCGCGCATTTTAGAATCAAGTTAGCCACTGTCTCAAAATTTTTTGGACAATAAAAAACATCAAGAACAGATATCCTGTATCATTGAAGTTCCTACCCAAACAATGGAAGAGGATATTGTCTTGATGCAGAAACAGGATAGCACACACCGCCAAAAAGGTCAGCACTTAACATCACTCGAGCGCGGAAAAGTGGCCGGATTCCGCCAAGCTGGGAAGTCCAATCGTTGGATTGCTGCTGAAATTGGCGTCTGCCCGCAGACCATTAATAATGAAATCAAGCGAGGTACAGTAGATCAGGTCAAGAAGAGTAATGGCAAGCGCGTCTACCATCGACAATACCTGCCAGAGGCTGCTCAGGTACGTTACGAGACTGCACGCTTGAGCTGTCATCGTCCTGACAAGTTCGCCAGCGTACAGGTCTTCTTAGCCTGGTACGTACAGCGAGCTAAGCAGGACAAATGGTCGCCGGATGCTTCAATCGGCTATGCCAAGCGACACAAGCTGTTTACTCCTGAAGAGCTTGTTTGTGCCTCGACTTTGTACCAGTACATTGACGACCAACGCCTAGAGATTCGAAATATCGACCTGTTGGAGAAGACTAAGCGGAAGACCTCTCACCAGCACCACACCAAGGCTAAGCGCCTGGCTGGCCGCAGTATCGAGGAACGGCCTAAGGTCGTTGAACGACGCAGGCAGTTCGGTCACTGGGAGATGGATACCATTGTCGGTAAACGCAATGGCAAGGAGAGCGTCATCTTGACTCTGATTGAGCGCAAGACCCGTTGCCAACTTCTCCGCTTGATCGAAGGACGAGATGCAGACTCTGTGAGCTATGCATTGCGTGGAATCAAGCGCGAATGGGGAGCTTGCATCAAGACCATCACAGCCGACAACGGACCCGAGTTCACCGCCTTAAATACTGCTTTTGCTGGGACGGAAACTGAGATCTTCTACGCCCATCCTTACACGTCCTGCGACCGTGGCACCAACGAGGCACATAACCGGATGATCCGCCAGGACTTCCCTAAGGGCATGTCCCTAGATGACATTAGCCCTAGTCAAGTGCAGGCCACGCAAGACCGCTTGAATCAGTTGCCTCGCAAACAACAGGGCTACTGCACACCCCAGCAAAACTTTGAGGCCGAAGCTCGGCGCGTTCGCCGCATGGCCCAGTAGTCTCTCTAGCGCCACAACTTCTATTTGATAACGGCCTGTTCTGGGATTGTCCTCAACGACTGGCTAACTTGTTCTTGCAATTTACGCATCTTTTTCATCGCGTGAGTGCTTGAAATCACCGCTGACGTACGAGAAGACGGTAAGAACCCCCGCTAACACGAGAATCGCGAGCGTCAGCAATAAAGTTTCCGTGCCGCGGTCGTGGAGGACGAGCAGCTGACGCAGAATGGCCGTCATCGAAATCAGAATAAGGTAACGAATAGGGATGTGGTGGCCTTCCTCAATGTAACGAATGAGCATGATCACGAACTCGAACAGCATGAAGAAGCTGGTGACTTCCTGAATGACCTTGCCAAAAAGGTCAGCTGAAAGTGGCCGGAGGATCATGCTGCCGATATCGATGATGTAACGGAGCATGAAGACAACGACAACAATGGCAAGCAAGCCGAGTAGAATGTCTAAGGCTGCGTTGACAATTTTCTTATAGTGGTCAAATTTCATGAGTGGTCTCCAATCCGTTGCGAAAATGAACTTACTTGAATTGAATGTAGCACAGACCGCTTCTTGAGAAAACAAGTTTGCTTAGATCAGTGCGTTACGCGCTGGCGGAGCCCAAAAAACTTACCGATGAAATGATTGACGTATATTATGGTAGAAACAGATCGCAGCGCGCATTTTTTTCTGCAAACCTCAAGAAATGCTTGTAATGGCATGAATGTTTTTGTATACTATCAAGAGTGCTGTTTCTCGAAGGGGATAACTGTGCACTTGGTTCCAAAGGTGAACCAGAGTAGCGTGGATGTGAGAGGTTGCGACACGCCCGGCCGCTTTGCCACGGTGGCGAGTTGGTAATTTTCACGGAGCTAGTCTACTAACTGATAATAGACGAAGGAGGTCACACAATGGCAAAACAAAAGATTCGGATCCGGCTCAAGGCTTACGAACACCGGATTCTCGATCAATCCGCAGACAAGATCGTGGACACTGCAAAGCGCACTGGCGCAACAATTTCAGGTCCGATCCCACTGCCAACGGAACGCACAATCTATACGGTGCTGCGTTCCCCGCATAAGTACAAGGATTCACGTGAACAATTCGAAATGCGGACACATAAACGTCTGATCGATATTGTGAACCCAACACCGAAGACAGTTGATGCTTTGATGAAGCTCGACTTGCCAAGCGGCGTCGATATCGAAATCAAATTATAATCTATAGAAAATAGGAGGTGTACCCATGGCACGTAAAGGAATCTTAGGCAAAAAAGTTGGCATGACGCAGGTCTTCACCGAAAACGGCGAACTTGTTCCCGTTACCGTCATCGACGTAACGCCCAACGTTGTAATGCAAGTCAAGACCGTTGAATCTGACGGTTATGAAGCAGTTCAACTGGGCTACGGCGATATGCGTGAAGTCTTGACGAATAAGCCAAGCGTCGGTCACGCCAAAAAGGCTGACACGACCCCTAAGCGCTTCGTTCGCGAAATCCGCGATGTAGCGCTTAGTGATTATGAAGTCGGCAGCGAAGTTAAAGCTGACGAATTCGCAGCAGGCGACATTGTGGACGTCACCGGTACTTCCAAAGGTCACGGTTATCAAGGTAACATCAAGAAAGATGGTCAGTCCCGCGGTCCTATGGCTCACGGTTCTCGTTACCATCGTCGTCCAGGTTCTCTTGGAGCCATCATCAACAAGGTCTTCAAGGGTAAGAAATTGCCTGGCCGGATGGGTAACCGTACCCGCACCATGCAAAACCTGCAAGTCGTTGCTGCTGACACAGATCACAATGTTCTGTTGATCAAGGGCAACGTTCCAGGGGCAAATAAGTCCTTTGTTACAATCCGTTCTGCTGTTAAAGCAGCTAAATAATACGAAGGGAGGACAATAACTAATGGCTAACGTTACTTTATATAAGCAAGATGGCTCAGAAAACGGCACGGTTGAACTCAACGATGCCATCTGGGCAGTCGAACCAAATGAAAACGTCGTGTTTGACGCAGTCGTGATGCAACGAGCTTCCCTTCGTCAAGGTACTCACGCCGTTAAGAACCGTTCCGCTGTTTCCGGTGGCGGTCGCAAGCCTTGGCGCCAAAAGGGTACCGGTCGTGCCCGCCAAGGTTCAATCCGCAGCCCGCAATGGCGTGGCGGTGGGATCGTCTTCGGACCGACCCCACGCAGCTATGCTTACAAGCTGCCTAAGAAGGTTCGTCGTTTGGCGATCAAATCCGTACTTTCACAAAAGCTTCTTGATAGCGACCTTGTCGTTGTTGATGGCTTGAACTTTGACGCACCGAAGACTAAGGCATTCCAAAATGTTTTAGATGGCCTCAAGGTTAATGAAAAGGCATTGGTTGTGCTGGAAGACGGCAATGAAGTTGCTGCCAAAGCCGCACGCAACCTGCCGAATGTGAAAGTTGTTCCTGCAGAGGGTATCAACGTCTTGGACGCTGTTGATTACAAGAAATTGATCTTAACCCAATCTGCGCTCCAAAAGATTGAGGAGGTGCTTGCATAATGGAAGCACGCGATATCATTTTACGCCCGATCGTCACCGAGCAATCGATGGCTGAAATGGATAACCGTAAATACACATTCGAAGTTGCACTGCATGCAACGAAACAGCAGGTTCGCAAGGCTGTTGAAGAAATCTTCGGCGTGAAAGTGGTTAATGTCAACATTGCCAATGTTCGCGGTAAGAAGAAGCGTCAGGGCCGTTACGAAGGCATGACGCGTCGTCGTCGCAAGGCCTTAGTTGCCTTGAGCGCCGATTCCAAAGAAATCAAGATCTTCGCTGATGAAGATAACGATAACAAGTAATAAAAATTCGTTATAGGAGGTAAAACACGTGGCGATTAGAAAATACAAACCAACAAGCAACGGTCGGCGTAACATGTCCGGTTCCGACTTTGCTGAAATCACCAAGACGAAGCCTGAAAAGACTTTGCTGGTCAGCCAAAGCCATACGGCAGGACGCAATGCCCACGGCCATATCACGGTTCGTCATCGTGGCGGCGGCCACAAGCAATTCTACCGTGTGATTGACTTCAAGCGGAATAAAGATGGCATGGCCGCAACGGTTAAAGCCATTGAATACGATCCAAACCGGACCGCAAACATCGCTTTACTGCATTATGAAGACGGGGTTAAGTCTTACATCTTGGCACCAAAAGGTCTCAAGGTTGGCGATAAAGTTTACTCTGGCGAAAATGTTGATATCAAAGTCGGCAATACGCTGCAGTTGAAGAATATCCCAGCAGGTACCACGATTCATAACATCGAATTAAAGCCAGGTAAGGGTGCTCAGTTAGCACGTTCAGCCGGTGTTTCAGCTCAGTTACTGGGTAAAGACAACGACAAGTACGTCACCATCAAGCTGGCTTCCGGCGAAGTTCGCTTGGTTCTGGGTGAAAACCGTGCCACAATCGGTGCTGTCGGTAATGAACAACACGAATTGATCAGCATTGGTAAAGCTGGCCGTAAGCGCTGGTTAGGCTTCCGTCCGACGGTTCGTGGTTCTGTTATGAACCCTAACGATCACCCGCATGGTGGTGGTGAAGGTAAAGCGCCAATCGGCCGTCCGTCACCATTATCACCATGGGGCAAGAAGACCTTGGGTAAGAAGACCCGGGATCACAAGGCTAAGTCCGAGAAGTTCATCGTTCGTCACCGCAAGACGAAGTAAACACATTAATGTGTTACATCGATTAAAGGAGGTCACACAATGGGTCGCAGTCTTAAAAAAGGACCTTTTGCCGACGCTCATCTCCTGAAGAAGATTGAAGCGCAGGCAGATAACGACAAGAAGACCGTTATTCGTACATGGTCCCGTCGTTCCACAATTTTTCCAAGTTTCATTGGTTACACCATCGCAGTTTACGATGGTCGCAAACATGTCCCGGTTTTCGTGAGTGAAGACATGGTTGGTCACAAGTTGGGCGAGTTTGTTCCTACGCGTACCTTCCGCGGTCACAACACCGATGACAAGAAGACAACAGCACGCTAGAAAGGAGCACAACATTCATGGCTGATCAAATTACGTCTGCAACGGCAACGGCCAAGACAGTTCGGATTGCTGCTCGCAAAGCGCGCTTGGTAATCGACTTGATTCGTGGTCGCGATGTTGCTGAAGCTCTGGCAATTCTTGAGTTTACCCCTCGATCTGGTTCACCGATCATCGAGAAAGTGCTCAAATCTGCTATTGCAAATGCAGAACATAACTATGACTTAGATGCACAAAACCTTTATGTAAGCAAAGCTTATGTCAACGAAGGCCCGACCCTCAAGCGGTTCCGTCCTCGTGCCAAGGGGAGCGCATCACCGATCAATAAACGGACAAGCCACGTCACCGTGGTCGTATCCGAAAAAGAAGCATAAGGAGGGATAACGCGTGGGTCAAAAGATTAATCCAACCGGTTTCCGTGTCGGTGTCATCCGTGACTGGGATGCCAAGTGGTATGCAGACAAAGACTTTGCTGACTACTTGCATGAAGACATTGAAATCCGAAACTTCATCAATAAGAAGCTGTCAGAAGCTTCCGTATCACGTATCGAAATCGAACGTGCCGCAAAGCGCGTCAACATTTCCATTCATACTGCTAAGCCGGGTATGGTTATCGGTAAAGGCGGTTCTGAAGTTGAAAACTTGCGCAAGCAGCTTAACAAGCTGACCGGTCGTCAAGTTCACATCAATATTATTGAAATCAAGAAACCTGATCTGGATGCCAAGCTTGTCGGCGAGAACATCGCTCGTCAGCTTGAACAGCGGATTGCATTCCGTCGTGCAATGCGTCAAGCAATGCAACGGACCATGCGGGCAGGCGCCAAGGGGATCAAAACCCAGGCTTCCGGTCGTTTGAATGGTGCCGATATTGCTCGTCGCGAACATTACAACGAAGGCTTAGTACCGCTGCACACCTTGCGTGCCGATATCGACTATGCATGGGAAGAAGCAGCTACCACTTATGGCCGGATCGGGATCAAAACCTGGATCAATCGTGGTGAAATTTTACCTGAAAAGCCACAGCAAAATAGTGCGAAAGGAGGGAAATAATCAATGTTAGTACCTAAGCGTGTCAAGCATCGTCGTGAATTCCGTGGGAAGATGCGCGGTGCAGCCAAGGGCGGCAAGAACGTTGACTTCGGCGAATATGGTTTGGAAGCATTGGAATCCCATTGGATCACCAACCGCCAGATCGAAGCAGCGCGTGTTGCGATGACCCGTTATATGAAGCGTGGTGGGAAAGTATGGATCCGCATTTTCCCTCACAAGTCCTACACCAGTAAAGGTGTCGGCGTCCGGATGGGTAATGGTAAAGGTGCACCTACCGGATGGGTTGCAGTCGTTAAACGTGAGAAGATCATGTTTGAAGTCGGCGGCGTATCCGAAGCAGTCGCAAAGGAAGCTTTGCGCTTAGCATCCAACAAACTCCCAATCCGCACCAAGATCGTTTCACGCGAGGAAGTAGGTGGGCAATCAAATGAAGGCTAAAGAAATTACTGCATTAACCACTGCTGAGATGCTCGACAAAGAGAAGCAATATAAAGAAGAGCTGTTCAACTTGCGCTTCCAACAGGCGACTGGCCAATTGGAAAACACCGCTCGCTTGAAGCAGGTTCGCAAAAACATTGCACGGATCAAAACGGTCCTTCGACAACAGGAACTCAATAAATAATCGGAAAGGAGACATTTACCTTGGCAGAACGTAATTCTCGTAAAGTTTATCAAGGCCGCGTGGTCTCGGATAAAATGGACAAGACCATCACCGTGGAAGTCAGCACATACAAAACACACCCTGTTTATGGCAAGCGTGTTAAGTATTCCAAGAAGTTTTATGCGCATGACGAAGACAATAGCGCTAAAGTTGGCGATATTGTGCAAATCGCGGAGACTCGTCCTTTATCACGCAATAAGCGTTTCCGTTTATTGAACATTGTCGAAAAGGCAGTTATCATCTAATCATTTTTAGAATGAAAGGAGGACCAAATCCGTGATTCAGCAAGAAAGTCGTCTTAAAGTAGCAGATAACTCAGGCGCGCGCGAAATCCTTGTTATCAAGGTACTTGGCGGCTCATACCGCAAGACCGGTAACATCGGTGATATCGTTGTCGCAACTGTAAAACAAGCAACACCAGGTGGCGTTGTCAAGAAGGCTGATGTTGTTAAGGCTGTCATTGTTCGTACCAAGTCCGGTGCTCACCGTGCCGACGGTTCCTACATCAAGTTCGATGAGAACGCAGCTGTCATCATCAACGCTGACAAGAGCCCACGTGGGACTCGTATCTTTGGACCTGTGGCACGTGAATTGCGTGACGGCGATTTCATGAAGATCGTCTCCTTAGCGCCCGAAGTGCTTTAATCATTCTGACCAAATAGGAGGTGCGATACATGAAGTTCAAAACTGGTGACAAAGTGCGGGTTATGCGCGGCAAAGATGCCGGCAAAGAAGGCCAGATCACAAAGGTCCTGAAAGACGCTGATAAAGTTGTCGTTGAAGGCATCAACATGATCAAAAAGCACCAAAAGCCGAACAACGCCAATCCGCAAGGCGGTATCATCGATAAAGAAGCACCTATTCACGTTTCCAACGTGATGCTTCTGGATCCTGAAACCAACAAGCCGACCCGGGTCGGTTCTGAAGTTAAAGATGGCAACAAAGTGCGGATTGCTAAGAAGTCTGGCACCGCAATCGATAAATAATAGGGAAGGAGGACAAACTTTTTCATGGAGAATCGTCTTGAAGAACGTTATAGCAAAGAAATCGCCCCTGCATTGGTAAGCAAGTTCAACTATAAGAGCACCATGCAGGCACCTAAGATCGAAAAGATCGTGTTGAACATGGGTGTTGGTGATGCAACCCAGAATGCTAAGTTGCTGAATGAAGCTGTTGATGAATTGACACTGATCTCTGGCCAGCATCCGCTGATCACCAAGGCCAAGAAGAGTATCGCGGGCTTCCGTCTGCGTGAAGGCATGCCAATCGGCGCAAAGGTGACCCTGCGCGGCGAACGCATGTATGATTTCTTAGATAAGCTGATCAATGTCTCCCTGCCGCGTGTGCGTGACTTCCATGGTATTTCCCCTAAGTCCTTCGACGGCCGCGGGAATTATACGTTGGGTGTTAAGGAACAACTGATTTTCCCAGAAATCGATTACGATAAGGTTAATCGGGTTCGTGGATTGGATGTTGTTATTGTCACAACGGCAAATACTGATGAAGAAGCACTCGAATTGCTTACGCAAGTCGGGATGCCATTCGCCAAATAAGGGAGGTCCGCTACTTGGCTAAGAAGTCAATGATCGCTAAAAACAATCGGCCTGCAAAATTTGCAGTCCAAGAATATACGCGGTGCCAACGGTGTGGCCGTCCGCATTCCGTATATCGTAAATTCAAACTCTGCCGGATTTGCCTTCGTGAGTTAGCACATGCCGGCCAAATTCCAGGCATGCGCAAAGCTAGCTGGTAATCACTAGACAAAGGAGGTTAAATCAATGGTCTTGACCGATCCAATCGCAGATTACTTAACCCGGATCCGTAACGCTAATATGGTGCGTCACGAGTCCTTGGTCGTACCTGCATCAAAGATGAAGAAAGACATTTCTGAGATTCTTAAACGTGAAGGGTTCATCCGTGACTACGAAGTTATCGATGATGACAAGCAAGGCATGATCCGCATTTTCTTGAAGTATGGTAAGAACAATGAACGGGTTATCTCTGGCTTGAAGCGGATTTCCAAACCGGGTCTGCGCTCATACGTTAAGAGCGATGCGGTTCCTAAGGTTTTGAATGGCTTAGGGATTGCAATTATCTCAACTTCCGAAGGTGTTATCACCGATAAGGAAGCTCGCGCCAAGAACGTCGGCGGCGAAGTACTCGCTTACGTTTGGTAATTCATTACATCAAAAAGGAGGTGCCGATAAGTGAGTCGTATTGGTTATAAAGTCATTAAAGTCCCAGCCGGTGTCACTGTCACCAAAGATGGCGACAACATCACGGTTAAGGGTCCTAAAGGCGAATTGACGCGTCATTTTGTCCCGGAAATCGAAATGCATCAAGAAGGCGACGAAATCAGTTTCACCCGTCCTGATGATTCGTATAAGGCTATCCACGGTACCATGCGTGCCAACTTAAACAATATGGTCGTCGGTGTTACCGAAGGCTACAAGAAGGAAATGAAACTGGTCGGTGTTGGTTATCGTGCCCAAAAGCAAGGCGAGAAGCTTGTTTTGAACGTCGGTTACTCACACCCAGTTGAAATGACCGCACCAAAAGGGATTACTGTTGAAGTTCCAAGCACCACCCAGATCATCATCAGTGGGATCTCAAAACAGGTTGTTGGCCAATTCGCAGCCGTTGTTCGTTCCGTCCGTGCACCTGAACCTTATAAGGGTAAAGGGATTCGTTACGTTGACGAACATGTCCGTCGTAAGGAAGGTAAGACTGGTAAGTAGTCGTAACCTTCAACAAATTTAACAAGAGGTGAACATTGTGATTTCAAAGCCAGATAAGAACAAGACTCGGCAACGGCGTCACGCCCGCGTACGAGGCAAGATTTCTGGTACGAGCGAGCGCCCACGCTTGAACGTTTTCCGTTCCAATAAAAACATCTACGCGCAATTAATTGATGACGTAGCGGGTGTGACGCTAGCAAGTGCCTCCACTCTTGATAAGGACATTAAAGATCCTGAAAACAAGACCGACGCTGCTGCACAGGTTGGCGCATTGATTGCCAAGCGCGCTGTTGCTGATGGTCATAAAGTTGTGGTCTTTGACCGTGGTGGTTATCTGTACCATGGTCGCGTTGCTGCGTTAGCTGAAGCAGCACGTGAAAATGGCCTCGAATTCTAGTAAAAAGGAGGATAACCAACACATGGCATCATTTATCGATCCAAACCAATTGGACTTAGAAGACCAGGTCGTTGCCATCAACCGTGTTACAAAGGTTGTTAAAGGTGGTCGGCGCCTGCGTTTTGCTGCAATTGCAATTGTCGGCGACAAGAACGGTCACGTCGGCTTTGCAACCGGTAAAGCCCAAGAAGTACCTGAAGCAATCCGTAAAGCTGTTGACGCAGCCAAGAAGAGCCTCATCGAAGTGCCGATCGTGGGAACCACCATTCCTCACGAAGTTATTGGTCACTTCGGCGCTGGTGAAGTGCTGTTGAAGCCTGCTGAAGAAGGTTCCGGGGTTGCTGCTGGTGGCGTTATCCGTTCCGTCATGGAACTTGCCGGCATTGCCGATATCACCAGTAAGTCCCTCGGCCGGAACACGCCAATCAACATGATTCGCGCAACAATGGACGGCCTTTCACAATTGCGGACTCGGGAACAAGTTGCTGAATTGCGCGGCGTTTCTGCGTCATCGCTTGAAGACTAGGAGGTAAACACATGGCTCAATTGAAGATTACTTTGACCCGTAGTGCTGCCCACCGTCTTCCTAAGCAACGTAAGATTGTGAAGGAATTAGGTTTAAACCGGGTAAATAGCTCGGTGATTAAGCCAGACAACGCAGCCACTCGCGGTGCGATTTTCCAAATTTCACACTTGGTTTCTGTTGAAGAAATCAAGGATTAATACATTATTTCGACAAGGAGGTGCCCAAGAGTATGCAATTGCACGAATTAAAGCCGAGCGTCGGCTCCCGTCATGCCCGCAAACGTCTGGGCCGCGGTACTTCTAGCGGTCAAGGTAAGACAGCCGGTAAAGGGACAAAGGGTCAATTGGCACGTCAGGGCGGCAAGACGCGTCTTGGCTTCGAAGGTGGCCAGATGCCATTGTTCCGGCGGATGCCTAAACGCGGTTTCAACAACATTAACCGCAAAGAATACGCAATCGTTAACCTTTCCGATCTTAACCGTTTCGACGATGGTGCCGAAGTAACGCCAGCAGCCTTGATCGACGCTGGTATTGTTAAGAACGAAAAGAACGGTGTCAAGTTGCTGGCAGACGGCAAACTTGAGAAAAAATTGACCATTAAGGTTGCAAAAGCTTCAACCGCAGCAAAAGCTGCTGTTGAAGCAGCTGGCGGTTCGATTGAGGTGATCTAATGCTGAGGACCCTAAAAAACGCGCTCAAGGTTAAAGACATCCGTAACAAGATCCTCTTCACTTTAGCGGTTTTATTGGTCTATCGATTAGGTACACTGATCGCGGTGCCAGGCGTTAACGCCAAGGCGCTGCAGTCAATTGGCTCGACAGGCTTGATCTCACTGCTGGATACCGTCAGCGGTGGCGGACTTGCGCAATACTCCATCTTTTCGATGGGGGTTTCGCCGTATATTACGGCGCAAATTGTGGTTCAGCTGCTGCAAATGGATATCGTTCCGAAATTTGTTGAGTGGAGCAAGCAAGGGGAAGTCGGTCGGCGCAAGCTGAATCAGGTCACCCGTTATCTAACCATCATTTTTGGGTTCTTTCAGGCAATTGGGATTACAGCTGGCTTTCAAACGTTAAGTTCGATGGGCTTGGTCAAGAATCCGTCTGTTAGCACCTACATTACGATCGGGATCATCCTCACCGGCGGTACTATGTTGCTGACCTGGATGGGTGAACAAATCACCGATAAGGGGCTTGGTAATGGTGTTTCGCTGCTGATCTTCTCAGGGATCGTTGCACGCCTGCCTTCAGGTCTTCAGGAGTTATATCGGGACAATGTTCAGGTATACTCTGGCGCCGAGATCTGGAAAGGAATTGCGTTCTTGGCCGCCTTGGCAGTGATTGTGATTATCGTGATCACTTTCGTTACTTGGGTACAACAAGCAAACTACAAGATTCCAATTCAGTATACCCGCCGCGTTACCAGTGCAGGTAGCAATAGTTACCTGCCACTTAAGGTGAACGTTGCTGGTGTTATTCCGGTTATTTTTGCGAGTTCCTTCATTGTAACGCCGCAGACAATTTTAATGGCTTTTCAGAAGAATCATGGTAGTGATGGCTGGTATCAGGTCATGACCAACATCTTCAATATGCAAAAGCCTGCCGGAACTGCGATCTATACGATTTTGATTATCCTGTTCACATTCTTCTATGCGTTCGTTCAGGTCAATCCCGAAAAGGTCGCAGAAAACCTAACCAAACAAGGCAGCTACATTCCCGGTGTTTGGCCGGGTAAGGAAACTGAGAATTATATCTCGCGACTGCTTATGCGTTTGTCAACAGTCGGGGCATTATTCCTTGGTTTGGTTGCCTTACTACCGCAACTGGCTGCTAACATTTGGGGTCTGCCACAATCAATTGGACTTGGCGGTACCAGCCTGCTGATTGTTGTCATGACTGCGATTGAATTAGTTCGGCAGTTAGACGGCTTGCTCATGAAACGTGAGTATGTCGGCTTTATCCGTGGTGATTTGGTTAAGGATGATCAGAAGAAGTAAACAAAATCGTACGTTAACCGGTTCGATTTTCGAATCGGCTAACGCGGCAAAAGCAGTGTACGTGCCGGTGCACTTGGCAGCAAAAAGATTCAGATATTTTGTCTGAATTCAAACTTTGCTGTTACGCTGGCATGTATATTTAGAGGAGGATGCAACGTGAATCTCATTTTAATGGGACTTCCCGGTGCAGGGAAAGGCACGCAGGCAGAACGGATTGAGGATACTTATCCGATTGCACATATTTCTACTGGGGATATGTTTCGAGCTGCAATGGCTGCTGGCACGGCATTGGGTAAAGAAGCAAAGGGGTTTATTGATAAGGGACAGTTGGTACCGGATTCCGTGACCAACGGCATTGTCAAAGAACGTCTTGCTGAATCTGATACCGACGCCGGTTACATGCTTGACGGCTTTCCGCGCACCATTCAACAAGCAGAGGCACTCGAAACGATCACAGCTGATCTCAAGAAGCCGTTAGATGCTGTTATCAACATTGATGTTGCGCCTGCAAAATTGGTTGACCGTTTGTCTGGCCGGTTTATCTGCAAGACATGCGGAGCAACTTATCACAAAATCTACAACCCGCCAAAGGTTGCCGGCACTTGTGATCGTTGCGGCGGTCACGAATTTTTCCAACGTGAAGATGACAAGCCGGCAACGGTTAAGAATCGACTTAAAGTAAACATCGAGATGAACACGCCGCTATTGGACTTCTATAAGAAGAAGGGCCTGCTGCACACGGTTAATGGCGACCAGGACATCGATAAGGTGTTTGCCGATATCAAAGCGATTTTGGCGACTGTGGCAAAATAAGTGCTTGGACGATTGCACGCCCCTCATGACTGTTTTCAAAGTCGAAGAATTATGGTACAATATCGCGGTATGCGGTGAGTGCCAATCGGCCTCACCCTTTTCGCGCGTTAATAGAACCAATAATTTTTAGGAGGAAACACTTCGTGGCAAAAGACGATGTAATTGAGATCCAAGGCACCGTGACGGATACCTTACCCAACGCGATGTTCAAAGTCAAACTTGAAAACGGTGCGGAAATTCTCGCTCATGTTTCCGGTAAGATTCGGATGCACTATATTCGAATTCTCCCAGGGGACAAGGTAACGGTTGAATTATCACCATACGATTTGACCAAAGGCCGGATCACCTACCGTTTCAAGTAGTTGCCAACTCAAGGAGGCTAAATTCTCATGAAAGTACGTCCATCTGTTAAAAAGATGTGCGAGCACTGCAAAGTGGTCCGTCGTAAGGGTCGGGTCATGATTATCTGCTCTGCAAACCCAAAGCATAAACAGCGTCAGGGATAATACAAACTAAAACAATAGGAGGTGTCATTGTACATGGCTCGTATCGCAGGTGTCGACTTACCACGTGGTAAGCAAATCGTCATTGCCTTAACCTATATTTATGGTGTTGGCAAGACAACCGCTCAAAAGATTCTCAAGACTGCCGGTGTTCCGGAAGACGTTCGTCAAGATGACCTGACCCCAGAACAAGAAGACAAGATTCGTGCAGCTTTGGATTCATACAAAGTTGAAGGCGATCTCCGTCGTGAAGTGAACCTGAACATCAAACGTTTGATGGAAATCGGTTCATATCGCGGCATCCGTCATCGTCGTGGCTTGCCGGTTCGCGGGCAAAACACCAAAAACAATGCTCGCACCCGTAAAGGGAAGAAAGCAAGCATGGCAGGTAAGAAAAAATAATTAAAGGAGGTCATTGATCGATGGCAGGTAGAAAAACTACGCGGAAGCGCCGTGTCCGCAAGAACGTTGAATCTGGCGTGGCTCATATCCACTCAACTTTCAACAACACCTTAGTAATGATCACGGACCCTCGCGGCAATGCGATCGCTTGGTCCTCTGCTGGTGCACTCGGTTTTAAAGGTAGTCGTAAGTCAACGCCGTTTGCTGCGCAGATGGCAGCTGAAGCGGCTGCGAAAGAATCAATGGAACATGGCATGAAGTCGGTTGAAGTTGCGGTTAAGGGCCCTGGCTCTGGTCGTGAAGCTGCAATCCGTTCGCTTCAGGCAACAGGTCTTGAAGTTACTGCGATCCGTGATGTTACACCGGTTCCGCATAACGGTTCTCGTCCTCCAAAGCGTCGTCGTGTTTAATTGTTACCCTTCGACCGTTATGGCGGTCAGGCAGACAAATCTTCACTTCTCGTTTTGAAAGGGGTACAAACTAGATGATCGAATTCGAAAAGCCGAACATTACCAAAGTTGATGACAGCACCAACTATGGCAAGTTTGTGGTTGAACCGTTGGAACGCGGCTACGGTACTACGTTAGGTAACTCGTTGCGGCGGATCCTTCTTTCTTCATTGCCGGGCGCAGCTGTCAGCAGCATCCAGATTGACGGGGTACTTCATGAGTTCTCGACAATCGATGGTGTGCTGGAAGATGTCACCCAAATCATTTTGAATATCAAAAAATTGGCACTCAAGATGAATACCGATGAAGACAAGAACATCGAAATTGATGTCAACGGTCCGGCTAAGGTAACTGCTGCTGATATCGTCACTGATCCTGATGTTGAGGTCTTAAATCCTGAACAGTATATCTGTACTGTTGCAGACGGCGGGCACTTCCATGTACGTATGACTGTTAAAAAGGGTCGCGGGTATGTGGCAGCTGACCAGAACAAGTCTGATGACATGCCAATCGGTGTTTTGCCGATCGACTCGATTTTCACCCCGATCAGCCGGGTTAACTATCAAGTTGAAAGCACCCGTGTTGGCCGTCGGAATGATTTCGACAAGTTAACGCTGGATGTTTGGACTAATGGCTCAATCTCACCACGTGAAGCCATCAGTTTAGCAGCGAAGATCCTGACCGAACACCTGGATATTTTCGTCAATCTGACGGATGAGGCTAAAAACGCCGAGATTATGGTTGAAAAAGAAGAAACACACAAGGAAAAGATGCTTGAGATGACCATCGAAGAGCTTGACTTGTCGGTTCGTTCTTACAACTGTTTGAAGCGTGCCGGGATCAACACGGTCCAGGAGTTAACCAACAAAACAGAAGCCGATATGATGAAAGTGCGCAACTTAGGCCGCAAGTCACTTGAAGAAGTTAAAAACAAGTTGGCTGATCTTGGCTTAGGGTTGCGTAAAGAAGACTAAAATTTCGAAAAGGAGGCCAATCCATGAGTTACCGTAAATTAGGGCGGACCAGCTCACAGCGTAAAGCAATGTTGCGTGATCTGACAACTGATCTGCTGATCAATGAACGGATCGTCACAACCGAAGCCCGCGCTAAGGAAGTTCGTTCGACTGCTGAAAAAATGATCACTTTGGGCAAGCGTGGCGATTTACATGCACGCCGCCAAGCAGCAGCTTATGTCCGCAACGAAATTGCAAGTGTCGAGGAACAAGAAGACAGCGTTATTGTGAAGTCCGCTTTGCAAAAGTTGTTCAGTGACCTGGCACCAAAATACGCAGATCGCAATGGCGGTTACACCCGCATCTTGAAGACTGCGCCACGTCGCGGTGACGGTGCCCCAATGGTTATCATTGAGCTCGTCTAAACACAGTTAAAAACCGGCTGGCCCTTGAAGGTCAACCAACTTTGATCATTTGATCGATGGAGCGTTACGATGGTGGCAGGCCCAGTCCTGCTTAGTCTAGCTTGAGAGCACCGGGCAACCGGTGTCTCCATCATTAAATGATTTTTTTGTGTGAGCGCGAGCCAGCGCGGTCAGAAGCCGGAGTGTAAGTGGCCCCAGACCACAATGGCTGGGTTTTGGCCATTGTGGTCTGGGGTCCTTACATGCAGGCTTCTGCGCTGGCGAGCGCGTTATAGAAAGCGGAAGCTAAACCTTCACCAAGCCTTCAGTAGCACAAGTCTCAAAGAATAGGGTTTTGGCCATTTAGGCTTGAGGTCCTTACACGCAGATTTCTGCGACTGCGAGCGCGTTACAGAAAGCCAAACCTAAAATCCACACCTGCCGTCAATAGAACTTCCTACTGACCAAACAACCACACCCAAGTGGCAGTAAAAAGCAATCGCCCAGACCTGAAGCGATTCCTTTTTACCGCCACTTTTCTTATTGCCCGGTCGTCTGCGATCTGTCCATATTCAAGATGCAGGCAGTCAATAAAAAAGTCACTACCAATCCAGCACAGCCGTCATTTTTCCTGTATACTGCACAATATCGGAGGTGAATGGCATGCACAATTGGTTGAAACAACGCGCACGATGGCAGATCGGGTTACTAGTGGTCGGCTGTTGGCTGATACTGTCTTTAACCTTTGTTACTTTGCTAATCAGTGTGACTCCCACGGCTGGCATTACCGGCGGACCATTTGTTCCAAGTGTTTACCGCGCTGCCAATGGCGATGTGACCGTGACGTGGTTGGCCGAAGTGTGGATTTTTGCGATTGTTTGCGGCTACTTGACTGGCAGACAGTATCGCAAACGCCAACAGTCGCCACGTTTGATTAAAACTTTGATACCACTTTTTTCCATGTGGCTTATTTTGATTGCTCTAACCCAGTGGCATCCGCTGGCAACTCAAACATTTCCAAAGTCAACGGCGGGCTTTTTCTTAGTCGTGATGCTGAGCTTTTTATGCATTTTTCCAGCAGGAATCATGTCTGCCTACATAGGATTATTTCGAAAAGGAAGCCGGTGGATTTGGGCGGTCTTCTTTATCTTTTTGATGCAAATGCAGCGTCCGTATTTATGGATTGTGAATGGCAAAAGTCACGTCGGCATGACGTTGATGCATGGGGATCCAGTGAAATGGGAAGCTTGGATTTTGACGATACTTGCGTTGCTTTTTTTGCCTTTATGAGTACAGATCCTGAGGTAGTTAAGAAGGAATTTTAACCGACTACTTTCTGCCATACTTTTCATTGCGAAGGTCTATCTGCAAAGGTACTATTTGCAAGTGCTTATTCCCAACAACTCAGTAAAATATGGTATTATTGTTCGGTATACAAAGCGTAGGAAGAAGGGTCGTCGTGGGCAACGTCATTCGTGTTCAACACTTGAATTACACTTATCCCGAGGCAAAACATCAAGCACTGACGGATGTTTCTTTTGATGTGGCTAAGGGTGAATGGCTCGCCATTATCGGGCATAATGGCAGCGGCAAAAGTACGCTGGCGAAGAATCTGAATGGGTTGCTGGCGCCTGAGTCGGGTACGGTCGAAGTTGCCGGAATGACGCTCAGTGAAGAAACGGTCTGGGATATTCGCGCCAAAGTCGGCATTGTTTTCCAAAATCCCGATAATCAGTTTGTCGGTGCAACAGTGGCTGATGATGTCGCATTTGGTTTGGAAAATCGGGGTGTTCCCCGTGATGAAATGGTCAAACGCGTTGATGAGTCACTGAAACGGGTTGGTATGACGGCATTTGCCGATCGCGAGCCTGCGCGGTTGTCGGGTGGTCAAAAGCAGCGGGTCGCAATCGCCGGGATTATTGCCCAGCGGCCGGAGATTATCATTTTGGATGAATCAACGTCAATGCTGGATCCGGCTGGTCGCCAGGAAGTGTTAGGGGTCATTCGTGAGTTAAAAGACGAACTTAACCTGACTGTCTTGTCGATTACACATGATATTGACGAAGCCGCGGTTGCTCATCGGATTATTTTGCTTAACGATGGTAAAATCAACGAAATTGGAACGCCAAGCGACATCTTTGCCCATGGTACGGACTTGTTGCGCTTGGGATTGGACGTTCCGTATTCGGAAAAGCTGAAAGATGCCTTGATTCAGCGTGGGGTGGCAATGCCGAAAGCATATTTGGATAATGAAAGGTTGGTAGACTACCTGTGGACATTACATTCGACCATGTGAGCTTTACCTATCAGGCAGGTACACCTTTCGCCGGTGATGGCATTAAAGATGTTTCCGGCACGATTCATGATGGCAGTTATACCGCGATCATTGGCCATACAGGTTCTGGGAAGTCAACGATTCTCCAGCACTTAAATGCGTTGTTAAAGCCAACATCCGGTACGGTGACGATTGGTGACAAGGTGATCACCAACGAAACGAATAATAAAAATTTAAAACCATTGCGGCAAAAAGTCGGCATGGTGTTTCAGTTTGCCGAAAACCAGTTGTTTGAACAAACCGTTGCCAAAGACATTGCGTTTGGTCCGCAGAATTTCGGTGTAAGTGAACAGGATGCTTTGGCATTGGCTGACAAAATGGTCGCCATGGTTGGATTACCACATGATGTGCTAGAAAAGTCGCCTTTCGACTTATCTGGTGGGCAAATGCGGCGGGTTGCCATTGCCGGAGTATTGGCCATGCAGCCTGAAGTCTTGGTTCTGGATGAGCCCACAGCTGGATTGGATCCGGCCGGTCGCCACGAGATGATGACGATGTTTGAACGGTTGCATCGAGAACAAGGCCAAACCATCGTCCTTGTGACCCACCAAATGGACGACGTAGCTGATTATGCCGACACCGTATGGGTGATGGCAAAGGGACGCCTGATTAAAACGGGCACGCCGCGGGAAATCTTCAGTGATCCAGAATGGTTGAAAGCCAACCAGTTGGGACTACCTAAAACCGCCCAGATGGCGCAACAGTTGACAGCAAAGGGGTTCCATTTTGATCCGCAGCCGTTGACTGAGACCGAGCTGGCTGATCAGCTGTTACCGCAGATTGGGGGTGGCCAGCGTGGATAAGCTTCTGCTTGGCCGGTATATTCCGGGCCATTCATGGATTCATGAGTTGGATCCGCGGACTAAACTGATGGCGAGTTTCTATTATATTGGCATTGTTTTTCTCGCCAACAACTGGCAGACATATTTAATGATGTTTGTTGCCACCTTATTCATGATCTGGCTATCCGGTATTCGGATTGGCTTTTTCCTGCGTGGCGTGCGACCGTTGATTTGGCTGATTCTGTTTACCGTTGCCCTCCAGGTTCTGTTTGTGCGTGGCGGTACGGTTTACTGGCATTGGGGCTGGTTATGGATCACGAAGCTTGGGCTGATTAATGGTGCCTTTATTTTCGTTCGGTTTGTGTTGATCATTTTCATGTCGACCTTATTAACCTTGACCACGCAGCCATTGTCGTTGGCGGATGCGGTTGAAAGCTTGCTCAAACCATTACGCGTGATTCGGGTACCGGTCACCGAACTGGCACTGGTTTTGCAGATTGCCTTGCGTTTCGTCCCGACTTTAATGGATCAGACGACTAAAATTATGAATGCGCAGCGTGCGCGCGGCGTCGATTTCGGTGAAGGTAACATTTTCCAACAGATGAAAGCTGTCGTACCATTGCTGATTCCACTGTTTGTTTCCAGTTTTACCACTGCGGATGAGCTGGCCACGGCGATGGAAGCACGTGGCTATCAAGGCGGCGATGATCGCACGAAGTATCGAATCTTACGTTACCATCAGCGCGATTGGATTGCTGCAGGCGGGATGGCTGTTTTGACTGGGTTGTTGCTTTTGCTGCGGGCGTATTAGAAAGGAAACATGGTTTTTGACGCATTATAAAGTGACATTAGCTTACGATGGCACCAACTTTGCCGGCTATCAGGTTCAGCCAAAACAACGGACGGTTCAAGGCGTGTTGCAAAAAGCCTTGACCAAAATGACGAAGGGCCAGCCGGTGCATGTAGACGGATCGGGGCGTACCGATTCAGGCGTTCATGCTTTAGGTCAGGTGATTAGCTTTGATTACCCGGGAAATATTCCTGCCGAGTCAATGCTGCGGGCGATGAATTCATTGATGCCTTTAGATATCGAGATATTGAAGGCAGAAATTGTCGCCGCGGACTTTCATGCGCGCTACTCGGCTAAAGGCAAGCGTTACATGTATCGGGTTGCGCGCGGCTATTATACGAATCCGTTTAATCGGCTTTATACTGGCCACTATCCCTATAAGCTGGATGTTGCCCGAATTGAAGTTGCTCTGAAGGATCTCGTCGGTACACATGACTTTACGAGCTTCGCTGCCAGTGGCGGTGTGATTAAGGATAAGGTCCGGAAGATTTACGAGGCGACGGTTCGCGAAGATACGGCGACAAATGAACTCATTTTTGAGTTTTATGGCAATGGTTTCTTGTACAACATGGTACGGATATTGGTTGCCACGGCGCTTGAGATCGGCAACGGCCGACGTGAAGTCCATGACTTTCAACGGCTGTTTGAAGTTAAGGACCGGCAGCAGGCAAGAGGGACAGCGCCTGCTTCGGGATTGTACTTGAAGGAAGTTTATTATTAAGCTTAAAAAAGGCGATGACACAGTGTCACCGCCTTTTTTTGTTAAGCTTGATTTTTCAATTGCGTTTGATGAACTGTCTTCGCATTCAGAAGACATGCTTGCCGAACTTTTCCAAATTACCGTGTATAGTGGCGAATAATGGCGTTGAGCGTTTCGGCGGCACCATTTTTGCCGGTACCATCTTCATAATATTTGCTGAACCGTGGATCTGAGACGTACAGGGCGGCAAGGCTGCGATGGGCTTTTGGTGAATATTGTTTGGATGGCCAGGTAAGCTGCAAAAATTGTTTATGCAGCTTGAAGAGATGTTTGGCTTCTGGCGTGTTGAAGTCGGTTGTGCCGACAAGGGGTTTTAATTCATCTAGAATCTTTTGTTGCAATGCAGTGAGCTGTGCCACCTGTGCTTGCGACATTTTGCGGAATTTCTCGTTACTGGCGTTCACAATGTCCTCACCGTATTGTTCGCGGACTTCTTTGCCAAAAGTTTGTTCATTATCATTGATTGCCCGATTTTTAAAGGCTGCGAATTTCTCATCATCAGTCAAAGTTTCAACCCCCTTTTCTAAAGTTTGATCCAAGGTTTGCAGCAGTAAACTCGGTTGATCGCGTTTTGCCATGATCAGTTCGCGCTTACACCAAAAGAACCGCGGCCCGGGGCTGCGGTTCGCGGTTCATGATGTTCAGTTTTTGATTACTTCTTGAGAACCTTTTCTGCGAGTGCCTTGACTTCATCGTCGGACATGTCGAGGACTGGTTTCATTTCTTCCTCGGTCTTGATGGTGTCGCGGCTGTTCTTTTCCATGTAATAATCCCACAGCGCGTCACGAACAGGTGCTTCGCTGTCGCTCCAGTCAAATACCTTGTTCATTGGTTCATCGAGAAACAATGTCTTTTCAGGATCTACTGATGCCATAATGAATTACCTCCATGATTTAGACTCAATTTTGATACAGGTTCATTATAAGCCTTTTACCGGTTAATGATGCAAATTTTTAGCACTGTTTTTAATTGAGTGCTAAAAATTAAATAATTTTGACTAAATCGCGGTTTCCTGAATTTTTTCCAAGCTGGACTTAGGAAGGGCTCTGAGGTGGCCGTCGCGCATTTCATAAACGGTGTCGACGGGATCGAGTAATCGGGTGTCGTGAGTGATCATGATGACGCCACGGTCGGTATTGTGCGCAATATCGGCGAGTTGTTGTACGACTTGCAGCGCACGCTTGGTGTCTAGGCTGGCGGTCGGCTCATCGGCTAAGACAATAGGCGGATCATTGTAGAGCGCTCGAGCAATCGCCACCCGCTGGCGTTCGCCGCCGGAAAGAGCGGCTGGGTAGTTGTCAGCAAGGTCGGTGATGCCCAGCATGTCGAATAACTCGCTTTTCGACATTTTGTGCTGTTTATGGTGATTGAACCGATCGACTAACGCCAGCTGATCTTTGACAGTTAAAAAGGGAATCAGATTGCTGGCTTGCAGGATAAAACCGAATGTGTTGAAACGCAGGTCAGTTCGTTGATGCTCTGTAAAGTGTGTGGTGTCTTGATGATTGATGATGACCTTGCCGTCACTAGGACGCTGCAAATTACCGATAATGGTGAGCAGCGTGGTTTTTCCCGAGCCTGAAGGACCGATAATCGCGGAAAATTCACCGGCTTTCAAAACGAAATCGGTTGGTTGCAAGGCCGTGACTGCAGTGCGGCCGCTGCCGTATATTTTCGTTACTTGGGTTAATTCAACGAGATTGGTCATGCTATTCTCCTCCTCCGATGGCAGCTAATGGGTCGACTTTAATAATGCGGCGCAGCGAGAACAGGCCACCGACTAATGACATCACAATCAGAGCAGCGGCAATACTTGAGAAGAGTGCGGTGTTAGCATAGAACGGCATCGTTTTTGGCAAAATGAACTGAGTGAGTCCTAGCAATCCGGCGCCAATGCCAACCCCGATGACGGCAAGGATCAGAATTTGCCAGAACAACGCAGCGATAATAGATCGGGTACGAATACCTTGCGCTCGCATGACGCCGTACATCGAGATTTTTTGAATCGTCAAAATATACATAAAAATGCCGATAATCAGTAACATAATCCCGATCATAGCGCCAATCATCAGTGCAAAGGTGGATGTTTCGGCGGTATAGCCAGGGATGTTGTTGATCAAGGTCGCTCGATCAATTTGTTGGGTTTTGGCGGGAATTGTCTTAAACGGGCGACTACTGATGACGATTGAAACATTGGCCGCGTTGGCTTGGCCATACTTTAATTGGCGAAAAGTTGTCAAAGTTGTATAAAATACAGGTACAGTGTAGAAGCGGCGATCATGCGTGAACCCGACAATCCGGTACTTTTGGTCACTGCCATTGAGTGTGATGCGATCACCTTTGTGCAGACCTTCGTTGGTCACACTATCGTCGGCCAGAACCTCATGATTGTTTCTCGGCATGCGGCCACTGGTGACAGTCGGCTTCAACTTACCATCGAGGTTAATCCCAAAAACGTTGCTATTGACTTTCTTGTCTGTGCTGGTATTCTCGGCGACCACCGAAACCTGGCCGAGCACGGCGGTGTGCTTGTTAGCAACTTTGTCGACCTGCTGTTTGGTCAGGCTGGAGCTCAGCAGGTTTTTGTTAGCGTATTTGGACATCAACACATAATCACCAGGCAAGGCGTCAATCGCAGTGCGGTTGTTGCGTGCCAGTCCGGTTGCCAGCCCCGTCAAGAAGAAGACAAGGTAGGCAATGAGGACAAACGTGACGACAACTAAAAGATAGCGCGCCTTGTTGTGTAGAATTTCTTTAATGGCAAGAAACATTTCGATCACCTCCACTTGAATTTTGTAAAATCATTATAGCACTCGTTTATCAATTGATAAATAAAAAGGGCTTGGTAAAAATGAATCAACGAGAACAGCAAAAGAAGGCGACCATTGCACGCATTTTGGCCGCAGCGCAGACATTATTTATGACTAACGGCTATGCCAGCGTCACGACGCGGATGATTGCTGAAGCCAGCAACGTGCAGCAACCGTTGCTGTATCACTACTTCGGCACCAAAGAAAAACTGTACTTGGCAGTGGTGATGCAGGTGAGTGACAGCATGGCGGCCAAAATCGCATCGGCGCAAACCGGCAGTGGCAGTCTAGCCGCTAAGGTGAACCATTTAGGGCATGTTTTGACCGATGACAATGATATGAACCTGCAGATGGTGATTCACGATATCGCCAGCTTGAAGGCCAGCGCGCGCGGACGGGTTTTCAAGGCATGGCAGGACAGTCTGCTCGCGCCGTTAGATCGCTTTTTTGCGGGTTTTCAATCAGAATTACTGAAGGTGTATCAGCCTCGCGAAGTCACGTTATATTTTTTAAACGTTCTGGCTGTTTATTTGCGACCGTCTAATACTGCAGAAAACGGTGGCTTCCAACAACAACTGCCACTTGATCGGGCGTTGCAGATGTTTTGTACGGGTGTTAGCCGAACGGACGAAAAAAAGTGATGTGGGGACTTCTTTTGTTCATGAGATTAACGGCCTCAGTCCTCTTTTAAATAACAAACATTTTAATTTTTGTGATAAGCTTAGTATTAATTAAAGGTTGATCAAGCATAGCAACAAGGGGAGCACGCGCATGAGGGTTACCGGGAATTTTTGGGTGAGACATGTCAATCGGTGTGACTATGTGCCACAAGCTGACGCGCGAGAAAGCAGCGTTGCAGCTTTGCGCATGGTTTTAAAATTTTATGGGGCAGAGATATCACCGACGCGTTTGCGGGCACTGGCTGAAGTGGACCAGACCGGGACGACATTAGATGACCTGATTCATGCTGCCGAGGCACTTCATTTCACAACGAAAAGTGGTATCAGCATCACCCCGAAGCGTTTAAACGAAACCCCGCTTATTGTGGCGAGCCGAGACGCGCAGGCCGGCCAGCAGCGCTTTGCTGTTGTCTTCAAAATCACCAAACGGCATTTGTTGGTAGCAGATCCTGATGTGACGGTTGGTGTTAAGTGGTTATCCTATCAACAATTCAACCAAACCTGGGCTGCAGCTGGCGCTATTATTAAACAGAGATTGAACCATACAGCCGTTAAAATGCCTTCATCACCTTTACGGACGATTAAAGCGTTGATTTTGCAGCAAAAAGTGGCTTTGGTGCATTTGATACTTGCGGTGCTAGCGACAACAGGTACCAGTGTTGCAGGAGCTTTTTTCCTCCAGATCATTGTGGATACTTATCTGCCGAATGGATTAATGAGGCCGTTAGCCATCATGGCGCTTGCACTAATGGGAGCAGGGCTTTTTGAAGCAGTGCTGACCTGGGGCCGTGAGCTTTTGTTGGGGATGTTGGATCAGCGGCTCATGATTGATGTGACCTTGGCCTACGTGCGGCGGTTATACGCAATGCCGTTGCCTTTTTTGAATCGACAACGACAAGCGCTCACTGCGCAAGTGGCTGAAACGAATCGACTCATTGGGGTTGCTGCCAAAACACTTGCGACCCAATGGCTTGAAACACTTGCTGCGACAATATTACTTGTTTTACTGGTTGGTATGAACTGGAAGTTGGCGCTACTAGCCGTTCTGGCTATATTCGGGATGCCTTACTGATGTGGCTTTTTCGTGATCGTTTGCGAGCAGCCGGTTACGCTACGAGTCAGTCCGATGTGGCGCTTAGCACCGAAATTACTGAAGGCCTTCGTGGCGTTGAGGCAATGCAGGCGTTACGTGCCGAACCTGATCTTTTTCGGCGAGTTGATCAGGCGTTTGCCGATGATTTACATAAAAAGTTTGCTCAGCTGCAGTTTGTGCAACTTGAACGGGCGGTGCAGCGGGCGTTTCATTTCATTTTAACAGTCGGTCTTTTATGGCTAGGTGCCGGCATGGTCTTAACGCAACAACTTAGCCTCGGCCAATTGGTAGCATTTGCTGCCTTATTCGTTTACTTTATCAGCCACTTGACACAGGTGGTGCGGTTGCAGCCGCAACGGCAATTAATCGCTGTTGCCGACAGCCGTTTGCGTGATCTTCCGTCAAGCAGTGCGGCTGATCAACAACGGCGCGTCAGTGAGACGCAACAAATTGCCGGGACGATTAAATTAAGCCAAGTTACGTTTGGCTATCGGCAAAAACAGCCGGTTTTACAAAAGATTGATTTATCGATTATGCCAAATCATAACATGGCAATCGTTGGCGCAAGTGGTGCTGGTAAAACGACTTTGGCACGTTTGATTGATGGCTTATGGCCACTCGACGCCGGAAGTGAAACGATCACTTTTAACCAAACGAATATCAATGACATTCACTTGTCGCTACTACGCCAATATGTTGCCTATGTTCCAGAACGACCGGTGATTTTCTCCGGCTCCATCCTGGACAATCTGCGTCTTGGCAATCGATCTGACGTGACTGATGATGATATGGATGCTGCTTCTGAAACGGCCGAGATTGCCGATGACATTACAAACCTGCCAAACCTAGTCTACACACTGGTTGATGCCAATACTGCAACGCTGACAGCGAGTCAAAAACAGCGGCTGGCAATCGCCCGGGCGCTACTATCGCCGGCAAAAGTGCTTATTTTTGACGGGACTTTTAGTCAGATCGAAAGTGCCATGGCTGAGCGAATCCTTGATCGCCTATTTGCGATCAAGGACCGAACGATTATTTTAATGACGCAACAACCGCAGCTAGCGCGTAATGCCGATAAAATTGTTGTGTTGGTTAATGGCCGCATCGTTGAGCAGGGAAGCTATCCGATTTTGTTTGCCAAGCACGGGTATTATGTCCAAATGCTGAGGAGGTAGTCGCCATGAGTCAAAGAGAAAATCAATTGGTGACGGCTACTGATTTTACCCGGCGTTTCAAGCATTTTAAGCGTTGGATTGCCTTACCATTCATCGTGTTTGTTTGTCTCGTCGTTCTGTTTTTGGCCTTCACCAAACAAGAAAAAGCCATTCAGGCAAATGGCACCATGGCTACCAGTCAGCGAGGCCGGGCGCTTTATGTACAAGGTCCGGCGACTATCACCCGAGTCATGATGCAGTTCGGCCAAAGGGTTCGCAAAAATCAGCCTATTTTGGTTTATCGCGTAACCGCTGATACTGATCGAATTGACGATCTTGCCAGTCAGATAACCGACCTGAAAAAACAACAAAAGCAATTGCAAATGTTCGGACAAAGCGTTGACCAAAATAAGAATCTTTTTTCCGAAACCGATCAATATGGCTATCAACAAGCGGTACAGACTTATTTAAACCAACGGCAAATGGTGACGCAGACGTTATCTGGAAATGCGGCGGCGAGTGACAACCAGGCGCTTACTAGCAAAAAGCAGGAAGTTGACCAGCTGCTGACAACGATAATCGCTCAGACGGCGACCGAGATCAGCCAGATTCAAGTTGCTGAAGCTGCCATTCACGGTCAAGGAAGTGTTGCCGCCGAGAATCCTTATGCTGGCTTTTATCAACATTACCAGCAGGCAGTCGCCACCGCAGATGCAGCGGGGAAGGCGGCCATTCAAACCCAAGATCTTGCCCAACTGCAAGGTCGATTAAATGATCGGCAAAAACAACTGGCTGCCTTGCAAGCATAGCAGCAAGAAAATCAACAAACGACAGGAACTGGTCAGGCCAGTGCAGAAACTTTTCTAACGACTTTGCAAACCATAACTGAACAAACGATCGTAGCAGACGCGAAACGCATCCAGCAAACCCTTGGAAAGCTTGAGGCAAAAGCCGATGACTTAAGGCACGCTAGCCAACCGCAAACTATTAAAGCACCAGTAACAGGGTTGATCTATTTTCGCCAGTCAGCGGTGGCTAATCAGCAAATCATCGGTAAAAAACAGGTAATTGGCCGGATTTTACCCGAGCAAAATCACCAATCTTCAATTAGCTTCAACTTGAAGGTCGCAAAAAAGGACTTTTCTAGCGTTAAACGTGGTCAGCAGGTGCGTGTAAAAGTCGAACCAAATGCTGGGGACACACCTATACTTACCGGAAAAGTCACGCAGATACCGTCAGTAAATCAGTTGCAGCAAGAAAACTTGCAGATAACGGTTCAGAGTCGGGTTAGTCGATCGCAACTTGCCCGGCTTCATGACAGAATAACGGTAGATGCTTCGATCGTTACTGGCTCGCAATCTTCCTGGCAGGCATTGGTGCGGAAACTTGGCATTTAATGTAAGAAGTTTTGTGGTTATGTAAAAAACATGTCGAGTTACGCTCACTAGCATTGTAATTTAACATTGACTTAGGCCTGAATCGTTGGTATTCTAGTAGCTGGTATTGTTTGCCCCACGATAAGCCCCGGAAACTTAACGTGTTCAAACAAGCACAGAATTATGGAGGAAACAAATCGTGCGTACAACATTTTTGGCTAAGCCAGGTGAAATCGAACGTAAATGGTATGTGATTGACGCAACGGATATCGCGTTGGGTCGTCTGTCATCTGTCGTTGCTTCGATCTTGCGTGGTAAGAACAAGCCGCAATTCACCCCAAACGTTGATACCGGTGACAATGTGATCGTTATCAATGCTTCCAAGCTAAAGTTGACTGGCAAAAAAGCCTCAGACAAGATTTACTATCGTCACAGTCAGCATCCAGGTGGTTTGAAACATGAAATTGCTGGGGATCTCTTGCGGGACAACCCGGCACGTCTGGTTGAATATTCTGTTAAGAAGATGCTTCCGACCAAGAATACACTTGGCCATCAGCAATTCCTGAAGCTTCATGTCTATGCTGGGGAGGAACACCCGCATTTGGCACAGAAGCCAGAAGTACTCGACATTTCAAACTTAATCTAAGGAGGCAATTACTGTGGCACAAGTACAATATGCAGGTACAGGTCGTCGCAAGAACTCCGTTGCCCGGGTCCGTTTGGTTCCCGGCACCGGCAAGATCACGATGAACGGTAAAGACGTTCGCGACTACCTTCCATATGAAAACCTGATCACCGATTTAACTCAGCCATTTGGCATCACCGAAACCACTGGCAGCTACGACGTTCTTGTTAACGTCAATGGCGGCGGCTTCTCTGGCCAAGCTGGCGCAACTCGTCACGGCATTGCCCGTGCCCTGTTGACAGTTGACCCTGACTTCCGCGGCCCACTTAAGAAGGCCGGCATGCTGACCCGTGACCCTCGTATGAAGGAACGGAAGAAGTACGGTCTCAAGAAGGCACGTAAAGCATCACAATTTAGCAAACGGTAATAGCGTTATGCTATCGATATGGAAACGTTGCTACGACAACGTTTCAAGCATATCTCGAACTCGGAAAGTGGTTCTCCCAATTAGGGCGAGCCACTTTTTTTGACCCCTCAATTAGGGCGTAATTTGTGCGCGTCTTTCGCTTGAGAAATCCTGGCTCCAAGAATTTTTGGGGCGCGTGTCCTAGTCTTACGTTCTTTTGTGCGTCAATTTTAATGAATTTCGTTGAGTTTCATTTCCTGTGCGAGTGAGTTCGCTCTTGCTTGTGCGATTCGTTCAGCGAACTTATCATGAACATCCAGACCAACAATATCAGGCGTGTTGACATACACGCGCGTGGTCTTGATGCTGGAATGTGACAGTGCTTCGGAGATCAGCTGTAAGCTGGCACCACCTTGACGTGCAAGTGTTGAGAACGTATGCCGCAACTTGTGCGGTGTGACCCGAACGAGGTCAGGGTGGCGCTTATAGATTGAATTCAGACGATAGTTGAGATAGTCGGCATGTAACGGTTGGTTGATCCCACCTTGGAAGTTCGTGTAGGTAAACAGAAACTGGTTTGGCCCAGACTCTAGGTTTACTTCTACGAGTTCAATGGCTTGTTTGTCGTGCCATTCTCTCAACATCGGGATCAAAATCGGCGGTAAAGCGTGGGAGGTTTCCTTCTTGGCCTTGGTTGGACCGACCTTACCGCTTTTCTTGAGTGCTTGAATAATCAGAACATAGCCGGTGTTGAAGTCAACGTGCTTCCATTGCAATCCGTATGATTCACCCTTGCGATCTCCGAGGTGGAGTGTAAGGAGAAGTAACAGATAATCTTGATCACTTAACTTGCCGTTTTCGTGATCTGTGTTGGCAGCGTCGAGCCAAGCCACCATTTCATCAGCGGAAAGTGATTCGCCAGTCATCTTGCGACGAGTGGCGAGCCGTTCCTTTTTGGGACTGCCGATGGAGGAAATAGCTTTTTCTAGCCGGTTCACATCGATGAAGTCCACCATTTCGGCGGTATCAAACATCTGACTGACGTAAGACTTGACTGTGCGAATGTTTGCGTACTTCTCTGACAGAATTGCCAGTTCTTGCATGACGAACTGCTTATTGAGATTTAAGTAAGTCATTGAATACTCGCCGAACATTGGAAGCAGGTGAAGTCGGAAAATATTGCGTGTATTCGCTTGAGTTTCCTCTGAAGGAATAATACGAATACGTCCGGTTGCGCCAGCAGCGTACAGCGGCCACCAGACTTCGCGGTAAAAGTTCTTGAATAGCATTTCCCCGTTCTTCTTGATAGCACTTGCTGATTGTGTTTTTTGAGCCTCCTTAATTTTCTCATCGACCTGTTTTTGCAGCGTTCTGGCTTCCAACTTTGTCGCTACGGTTTTACGGTAACGTGGAACTTTCACGCCAAGAATGCCGCGAATATCTTTAGGGTAGAACACCTCCACAAAGTAAGTGCCTGCATCAGTTTTAGTAATAGACATGATATTTACCTCCTGTTGTTTGTCAACGAGCTTGAACAGGATGTAAAGCTACATCGACATATTACCATCCTTCAACGCGTTTGCGAAGCCATCCATCAACTGCGTCGCGATCATAGCGAACAACACCACAGATGTTGATTCTTGGTAGGCCAAGCTCAATCCACTTGTCCAAGGTATTGTTAGAAATCTTCAAGTACGCGCACAACTCCATCTTCAACAGGTACCGATCATGCTGTGATTGTTCTTCGCGAGCCCTGTTAACTTCATCGAGAAACAAGGTAGACAGAGCGTTACGAATCGCAATCACGTTCTGATCGTCCATTGGAAAATCGATTGGCGCTTCTATTGCTTGCGCTGAAATATGACACACCTCCTTCTTCGCAGTGTTGGCGAAACTGATGTTGTGAAGAACAGTTCATCATTCAGCCCGATTCCAATCGGCTATCGAGAATCTCAAAGAGAGCCTCTTTCCCTCGTTTCGTCAGGGTGACGTACAAGTATCCGGCTCACTGGGTTAGTCGCTCGCTCGTGAGAGGTCATGGCGTTGCGGAGCCTTCGTTGCTGAATGATGCTATTAAGTTATCAAAGGACATGGCGGGCCAAATAAAAACCTGCCTCTGATATATCAGACGACAGGTGAGTTCGGAAATGAAACCATATCCGAAATTAATTATTATTTAATGACGTGAACTTGAGTTTCCGACTTGAGTTTGTGGACGACTCTGCCAAATGCTTTTCAACGTCGAAGTGTTTGACGATGTACACAAATTTAATTTGAAGTTCTTGCTTCAAATCCGGATCGACATAGCTTTTTCCAAATGCCGCCTCACGGTTGAAGTCGTGATTGAACATTATTAGTAGTTGGGACATTGCCTCATCATCTCCACCCTGCGCTGCCAAGATAACCGGGATCAGGTTATCGATCTGTGTGTAATGCATTGAATACTCCTCCGCACGCGCTACATATTTTCGTATGCTGCCTTAATCCTTTGCAATGCGCGCCGCCTGCGCTTATTTGCTCCTTGGCTAGTTATACCTACCTGACTACCGATTTCCACGTCGTTGAGTTCATCGTAGTAATACTGATACAAAACCATCTTATCAGCTGTTGAAAGAGTTGCGACGGCCTTTGACAACCGCTCGTCGTCAACAAAATTCTCCAACTCTGCAATTTCCTCAAGGGTCAAGGTGAAATCTTGGAGATGGTAAGGCTCCCGGATTTCTTCAAGTAGCCAGTCTTCAAGCGGTGTTGTATTAATCAGTCTAAGACCGGCGCGGTATCGATCGATGCGTTCGTTTCTTAACCCGTCTTGAACATACCTGATGAACATCTTTGACACTTCACGTTCGCTACTCATCGTGATAACCTCCTAATATTTTGAGCTCTTCTTAATAACAGACGAAAAAAAATCGAGATGTGAAACCGGTTTCAATATATTTTTGTGTAAATGACACAAAATAAAAACCATCGGTAAAAATGCCGATGGTTTGAGTGCGTAACCTATAGAACCGGGTTGAGATACAGCGTAACAGATACTGCGATAGAGCCAGCATTGGTGAGGATCCAATTCAATGCGCCCCATTTACTAAAACGGTGTTCCTGTTGGTAACACGTTACAGTGAGCTAAATATGCGCTTGGATTCATGGTCACAGCGCAGCCGAGCTGAATATTTTTATAGATTTAATCGATTCTAAATCGGATGAGGTACATGGGAATCCAATATGCAAATATTTCTACATAAAATAAAAGGTTACATCACGAATCCGTGAGCTAATATTGCTAGTTAATGATATACTAAAATGATAAGTGAGGTGGCATGATGACGATTTCATATAAAGGACTCTGGAAGACCTTAATTGACCAAGACATCAATAAAACACAGTTGAAAGAGCAAGCTGGTGTGAGCGCAAATGTCATCGCAAAGTTAGGAAAAGATCAGCCTGTTTCGATGGAGTCACTCATTAAAATTGGTGAAGCTCTAAATGTTGATATCGGCGACATCGTTAGTATTAAGTCCGAGAACCGAAAATAAATACTCGGGTTTGCATTCTGTTGTGAATTGTACTTCCCGATATTCAATGGGTCGCGTACCGAGCACATATTAGTGTTTACACCAACAAGTAGAAATTAGTCGGAAAGAGGTAAGCGTATGTCAGAGAGTAACCCAGTTAAAGTTATTACAAATCAAGGTGACAATACTGTTCTACATTTGTTGCAGACCAGTATTGCCTCAGGGAGTTCCCTAGACATTGTAACGCCAGCCTTTTCTATCTTTGCCTTAAATGCGTTGATGGATCAGCTTAGAAATTTGAGTCGGGTTAGGATCATCCTCATCGAAGATATTTTTGAACAACCAGTATCTGATTATTTACGGCGTTATGAGATTGCCCAGAAACGGAATCAGATTGCTGGCAATAATTATGAGATTCGACTTCGCAATCAGATGATGAATGCGTCCATCGCTAAAGATATTTCAAAGATGATTAAACGAAAGATTGAGTTCAAGAAGATTAAAGGGCAAACGACAATGGCCCCGATGTTGATTCTCAATGGTAATACAGAGGGTGCAAGCTCCTTTGTCATTCAGAGCACTTTTAGCTTTACGGGTGATGGTATCGGTTTAACGGAGTCGAGCAATCTTACGCCAATGACAGCATTAATGAATCTGTCTGAGGTGAATGCGAGCATGACAGACTCGTTTAATGCAGCCTGGAACGACAAAAGCAAAACTGTCTCAGTTGACCAGTCGGTCATCGATAGGATTCAAAAAATGGCACAGGAGAAGAGCCCGGAGTGGCTCTATTTCGTGTCGCTCTACCATTTATTTAACGATCGCCTTGACGAATTAGACGAAGACAATATCATTCGAAAGGGTACCGGTTTCAAAGAGACAAAGGTGTGGAATGCCCTGTATCCATTTCAGCGAGATGGTGTTGTTGGCCTGATTGAAAAACTAGAGAAGTACAACGGTGCACTGTTAGCGGATTCGGTTGGCTTGGGGAAGACCTTCTCAGCCCTAGCAGTTATTAAGTATTACGAATTGAGAAACGATCGCGTCTTGGTACTGGCACCGAAACGTTTACGCGAGAACTGGGTGACGTGGACGCAGAACACTAAGACGAACTTTCTGGCTGCTGACCGATTTGGCTTTGACGTTCTGAATCATACCGATTTAAGTCGTACCTCAGGCTATTCTGGGGATATCAATTTGTCCACGTTGAACTGGGCGAATTATGATCTTGTCGTGATTGATGAGTCACATAATTTCCGTAACAATAATCATTACGATGGCCGTCAGAGTCGCTATGAGCGTTTGATGGAAGACATTATCAAGCAAGGCACAAAAACGAAGGTACTGATGCTATCAGCAACACCGGTCAACAATCGCATGAATGACATTAAAAACCAGATTAGCTTCATTACAGAGGGCGACGAGCATGCACTACGGAAGTACGGGGTTGCAAATATCGACGAGGAGTTGCGTCGCGCTCAAACGCGTTTTAACGAGTGGTCACTACTTCAGCCGAGCAAGCGCACCACCCAGCGTTTCCTAGACATGGTTAATCCTGGCTATTTTGAGATACTAGATAGATTTACGATTGCCCGTAGTCGGAAGCATATTGAAAAATTCTATGATTCTGCCGCACTCGGCAGCTTTCCAATACGACTACGACCAAAGACCATCAAGTCTCAAATCGATTTATCAGGACAGTTCCCGCCACTCAACGATACGTACGAATCGATTGGACGGTTGCGGTTAGCATTATTTCAGCCAATGGCATACGTTATGCCGAATAAAAAGGCTAAGTATGCCGCTCTTTACGATACTAAGACTGGAAGAGGCAATGCCACATTCCGGCAAGAAGATCGTGAGCAGGCCTTAACGGGCTTAATTCGAACCAACTTATTGAAGCGGCTTGAAAGTTCAGTCAATTCATTTGGGCTGACACTTCAGAGAATGCTGGATTCCGTTGACGATGCAATCAGAAAAATTGATGAGGCTAACCAGAACGTTGACGAACTGGCTAGCATCACGGCTTTCGAAGATGATGACGATATCGCGGATGCGTTTGATGCTGAAGCGGTAGGTAAAAAGGTCAAAATCTTAATAGGTGATATTGATAGAATTCGCTGGCGTCAGGATCTCGAGGATGATCGAAACATTCTTCGAAACCTTGCAAACGATGCAACCACAGTTAAACCAGAGAACGATGCAAAACTTGCTGATTTATACGGACTGATGGAAGAAAAATGGCAGCACCCGCTCAACGCCAATAATAAGAAGATTATTATTTTCACGGCTTTCGCGGATACAGCCGCTTATTTGTACGATAATTTAGCGGGAACTATCAAAACAAAGTACGGACTTAATACAGCGTTGATTACAGGCGGTCAGTCGAAGAATAAGACAAATATGGCTGGCGTGAAAGTAACGGACATGAACGATATACTGCTTAACTTCGCCCCGTTAGCGAAGCAGCGCGATGCCAACGATAGACGTGCACCAGAAGAAATTGATGTCCTGATTGCTACCGATGCTATCTCTGAAGGCCAAAACTTGCAGGACGCGGACTACCTCGTAAACTATGACATTCATTGGAATCCGGTGCGAATCATTCAGCGCTTTGGTCGAATCGATCGCATCGGATCCAAGAATTCTCAAATTCAACTTGTTAATTTCTGGCCAGATGTTGATCTTGACGTCTACCTTGATTTGGAAGACAGGGTGCGGAGCAGAATGACGCTGTTGGACGTGTCTGCGACTGGGGATGATAATGTCCTTCAGACTGAACGCGAACATACGGACCTCGATTATCGGCGAGAACAGCTACAACAATTGCAGAATGAGGTGGTGGATCTCGAAGACATGAATGGCTCCATCTCAATCACAGATTTAACTTTCAATGAGTTCAAACAGGATTTGACGGGAGCTTTAAAGGAACATGAAGCAGAGTTAAACCGCGCTCCCAAGGGGATGTACGCGGTCACCTCTGCAAGCCTATTAAATGAAGCAGTACCCGGAGCAATTCTTGTGTTGCGTCAATCTGGGGAGACGCAACGTCAGGATAATAGTCTTGCCCCATTCTTGCTGGTATACATGTCGACGGACGGAGAAGTGAAGTTAAATTACATGTATGCAAAGCAGATTCTTGATTACTTTAAACGTTTGTGTCTGGGCCAAACTAGTATTTTAGAGGACGTAGTTACGCGTTTTAATGCCGAGACCAATGGTGGACGCGATATGAGTCACTACTCTGAACTGCTGAATGAGGCAATCCAGTCAATTAAAGGAAAGAAAATTGAGGTGGGCATTAATTCGCTCTTTACCCCAGGTGGGACTGCTATGGATGCTGCCGAAGCAGTTGCACAGGAAAGCGACTTTGAACTGATTTCATTTTTGATTGTTAAGGAGGCCATCGATGGAAACAAGTGATCTAATTAAGATATTGCGCCTTCCGCAGCCGACAATAATCAACCGAAACGTTCCTAAGCGTCAGTTTTATGAACATATGTCATCATCAAAGGGGCAAGGACTGATACAGTCAGATGTCGACACGGTCTATTGGTTGAGTAGTGTGCGGCCGAATAATAGCGGATTTACGATTACTAATGATGGTGAGACACCAGTTGAAGAAATCGAAGTGTTCTACGTCCGGGTCAGGAACAGTGACCGAGAAGAAGCAATATTTCGCCAGATTAATTCTGCTATTCCGTATCCACTAATCATTTTCTTTGACCTTGACAATCGAATCACAGTTGGTGTTGCAGAATATAGTTATGGCAAGGCTCATGAGATGGGCATAGAACGAGTCGTGATTTCAAGCATCCTGAGCAATCATTTTATGGATTCAATGCTGGTCCCTACAAAAGAACCTGGAACAACGCTCTTTGAATATTATAAGGGAATTCAAAATCGGGTCTTATCGGTGACACTTCAAGCCAATTTTAATAAATCACCGATGGACATCGATATTAAGAGTTACTCTGAAGTTTTGCGTTTGCAGGCTGAGATCGAGACGCTTCATGATGAAGTCATGAAAGAAGACCAGCTTAATTTGAGAGTTGAATTGCAGCTAAAGCTTGCTGAGAAGAAAAAATTACTTAATCAATTATTGTCAAACTAACAGGGAGAACATTATGACAAATGATCGTAGCTTTAAGCCAATGGAGGGAACTTCATCTAATCTCACAGAAGAGAATATTAATCAATTAAAGGCCCTTTTCCCGGAGGTTGTTACTGAGGGAAAGATTGATTTTGACGTGTTGAAAACGATTCTCGGTGAAGAGGTGGATGAATCTGAAGAGAAGTATAAGTTTACGTGGCATGGGAAACTTGCCGCAATGCAAACCGCTCAACAGCCAACGATGAAGACACTCCTGCCGCAGAAACAATCTTCGTTAGACTGGGAGAATACAGGCAATATCTACATTGAGGGAGATAACTTAGACGCTCTAAAGATTATTCAGAAGAGTTACGCTCACAAGGTGAAGGTAATCTATATTGATCCACCTTACAACACGGGCAAGGATTTTGTGTATCACGATGACTTCACCACTGATACAGATTCTTATCTGGCTGAGACTAACCAGACTGATTCTTTGGGTTCACATTACGCAACCAATACAGAGTCAAATGGAAAGTTCCACACTGATTGGTTAAACATGATGTATAGTCGGTTGAAATTGGCGCAAACTTTTTTGAGAGATGACGGCGTGATCTTTGTCAGCATTGATGATGGTGAACAAGCCAATCTAAAAAAGATGATGGACGAGATTTTTGGTGAGCAAAATTTTCTAAACGACGTTATTTGGCAGTCGCGCACGTCCATTTCTAACGATCATGAAATTTCCCTAAACCATAATCACACTTTGATATTTGCAAAATCTAAAAGTAACTTAGATTTTGGTGGAGATCCAATTGATCCAACTGAGTACAGCAACCCGGACGATGATCCGAGAGGACCATGGAAATTAGTTCCAATTGATGCAAACCATACCGGTGGCGCAACAGTTTATCCCATTGTGAATCCAGCAACAGGCGAGTCATATATGCCCGTGAATGGACGTATTTGGGCATACAATGAGAAGACTTTCAAAGAATTACTTGCTGATGGAAGAATCGCATTTGGACTTCGCGGAGATTCCGCCCCCAAGAGGAAGATGTTTTACAAAGAAAGAATAGCAAAAGGTGATGTAAAGACACCGAGTTCTATTCTACTGGATGCAGGGACAACGAAGACTGGTACTAAAGAGTTAATGAGCATGTTTGGATTTAAGGTATTTGATTACCCTAAGCCAGTTGCGTTGATTAAGAGATTTCTAATATGGTCGAATTCGAAGAATGCAATAGTTATGGATTTCTTTTCAGGAAGTGCAACCACAGCACAGGCAGTAATGGAATTAAATGCTGAAGATCATGGGCAGAGAAGATTTATTTTAGTACAAATCGCTGAAGAACTAGATGCAGGCAGTGGAGCCTATAAGGCCGGTTATCATAAATTAACCGAAATTGGTGAAGAACGAATTAGAATTGCAGGGACAACGATTGCCAAAGAAAATTCTAAAGCTGTTTTTGACCGAGGCTTTAGGGTTTATTCGATTTCAGAATCAAATTTTGCACAGTGGAATACGGAATCTTCGGTTTCCAACATCAATCTTTTAGAAGATAATTTTATACCGGGTCGCTCTAATGACGATATCCTAACTGAAGTTATACTAAAACAAGGACTAGATCTTAGCTATCCAGTTGAAGATCAGCACATTGATGGCGCTGATCTGTACATTGTCGCCGGTGGCGTACTTTATGTTGTTCTTGGTAATCAAACAATTACGTTATCTACTGCTGCTGCAGTCGCTGACGACTTTCGTCGTTCTAACATGGAACGGGCTACGGTTGTATTTCAAGACAATGGTTTTAAAGACGATAGTGAAAAACTAAACGCGATTGAAATTTTAAACGATGCGGGTTTTCAATATGCAGATATTCAGTCGATATAGGGGGTGCTTGTAATGAAGATTAAGTTTGATGAGCTGGAGTACCAGCTTCAAGCAGTCCAAGCTGCCACCCTATTATTTAAAGGTCAAACGGTTCGGCAAGCTAACTTCACTTTGTCGAATTCAAACGCACAAGGCGCATTCTTTTCTGAAGACGGGATTGGGGTCGGCAACAGCGTCAATATTACTCGTGCTGAATTAATTAAGAACATGCAGCAGATTCAGATTAGCAACGGAATTGCCCCAGATGATGAACTGACGGGCGAGAATAAACAATTCCCGTCTTTCAATATTGAAATGGAGACTGGCACAGGGAAGACGCTAGTTTATTTGAAGACGATTCTTGAGCTCAATAAACAATACGGCTTCTTGAAGTTTATCATTGTGGTACCCTCGGTGGCCATACGTGAAGGGGTGCAGAAGTCTATCGAGATAACGCGTGGTTATCTATCATCGCAATACAATGGTGCAATCTATGACTCATTTGTCTATTCCAGCAATGATCTCAACCGAGTGAGGGAGTTTGCAAGCTCCAGCAACATTCAAATCATGATCACGACCATTCAAGCGTTCAATAAGGATACTAACGTCATGAATCAGGAGAACGACAAGCTGGGTGGTGATCGTCCGATTGACTTTCTGGCACAGACCAGGCCTATATTGATTATTGACGAACCACAGTCGGTAGATGGGACTCCCAATTCGAAGGCTGCGATTAATAGGCTCAATCCTTGTATTGGTTTCAGGTACTCAGCCACTCACAAGGAAAGTTATCCAACTATTTACCGACTAGGGCCGGTAGAGGCGTATGACCAACAATTGGTTAAACAAATTGAGGTTTCTGGTGTCCAGATGGATGAGGACGGCAATCGAGCATATTTGCGTCTCGTAAGTACGAGCAATAAGAAAGGCGCTATCTCTGCCCGAATTGAGGTCTATAAGAAGACTAAACAAGACGCTGATAAGGCAATCATAACCGTGAAGAAGGATACGGATATTGCCAGCAAGACTAAACTTCAGACATACAGTAAAGTTGGATTTGTCACTGATATAGATACGACTCCGGGGGCTGAAACCGTCTATTTTTCTGGCGAGCCAAGTGAGATAACCTTAGCCTCTTCGAATGCAGAAGATGAAGCTTTGAAACGCGACCAAATCAAACAGACAATCCAGGAACACTTAGAGAAGGAACTGCGCTTTCAGAAGGCCAAGATTCCAGTAAAGGTGCTCAGCCTGTTTTTCTTGGATAAGGTCGAGAACTACCGTGAATACAACGATGATGGCACCACGAGTCTTGGTAAGTATGCGAAGATCTTCGAAGAAGAATATAACGCCTTAATTCATTCCAAAAAATTTAGCGGCCTCCGTGATGCCAAGGTGCCAGTCTCAGAAGTACATGATGGATATTTTTCGCGTGACGGTAAGAAACGCTTCAAAAATACGCGTGGAGATACGGCAGCGGATGAATCAACGTACAGTATGATTATGAAAGACAAAGAGGGGTTACTGACAACATACGATCCCGATACTGGGGCGGTGGCAAGCGTTAACAAATTACGTTTCGTCTTTTCTCACTCCGCGCTTCGTGAAGGCTGGGATAATCCTAATATTTTTCAGATCTGTACGTTGGCGGACACGAAGGACACGATGACTAAGCGACAAAAAGTGGGTCGTGGTCTGCGCATTGCTGTTGATCAATCCGGGCGGCGAATCCCTGGTTTCGAAGTCAATACGCTGACGGTGATGGCGAACGAGAGCTATAAAGACTTTGCCGAGACCTTACAGAAAGAATATGCCGACGATGGTGTTAAGTTCGGCGTATTTGGGCCTGACACATTTGCAACGATTGTTCTGAGTAAAGACGAATTTACTGGTGAACAAGAAGTGCTCGGTAAAAAACGTTCCAAAGCTCTAGTGCAAGCCTTAACAGACGATGGCTTTTTGAACACCGCTCACAAGGCCACTGATAAGCTAAGAAGTGCGATTAAGAATAAGCAAATAGAACTACCAGAAGAATATGCACCATTTGAGGCACCCGTCCTGGCGATTGCAGAGAAACACGTCAAGTCTCTAGAAATCCGGAACCGCGCTGATCGGCATGAGGTGGATGTGAATAAGGAAGCACTGAGTGATGATTTTCTTGCTCTTTGGGACCGGATAAAGGAAAAGACGACTTATCGTGTGCATTTTGACACAGAAGCTCTGATTGATCGCGCAGTGAAAAAACTAAATAATATCACGACTCACAAAGGAAACTTCACTTACTCCAAGGCACTGATTCAAAATACTGCTGCCGGGATGGAAATACATGATCCGCACGAACGACGCCTATCGAGCAGTGATCAGACGCCATATGAGCTTCCTGATATTCTTACATTCCTGCAGAATGAGACACAATTGACTCGGCGAACATTAGCCAAAATATTGAACGGCGTTGATAGTTTAGCTGCGTTTGAGGCGAACCCACAAAGCTACATGACGCAGGCTGCCAAGTTGATTAACTGGGAGAAACGTCAGCTGATGGTTGACGGGATTGAATACCGAAAGACCGGAGACGAGTACGAACAGCGCTTATTCACGACAGAGACGCTTTATGCTTATTTGGACCACGACGGACAAGAAGGTAACGCCGTGGCCGTTGATGGCGGGAAAACCGTCTATAATTGCATCGTCACTGACTCCGACACTGAAAAGCAATTCGCGCGGGACTGTGAGCAGGATGATAATGTCAGGTTCTATATTAAGATGCCTGACTGGTTCAAGGTGAAGACACCGCTTGGAACATACAATCCTGACTGGGCGATCTTGTATGAGGAAGATGCCGGAACGCGGCTTTATTTTGTTGCGGATACTAAAGCCAATCCTGATGAGGAAGCATTGCGTGGTCACGAGCGGTTGCAGCTTCGGTCTGGGAAGGCGCATTTTGAGGCTCTGGATACAGGGGTGACGTTTAAGGTGTTAAGAGACGAACGAGGGTTGGCAAGATAGAAAGCGCCTGGCTTAAGTCAATTGTCATTACGGATTGGAGGTGGCGGAATGAGTGTGGGCAGTACAAACGCTTCGGGGACTCAGAGAGGCTTTCATTATCAAGACTTTGCTGCGCTGTATTTGCTAATTTTAAGGATAAAGGAAGTTGAGTGGATCAACGTGGAGGGCCAAGATGATATAGATATAAGATACGAGGATGGTTCAATGCATTACTTTCAGGTTAAGGAGGTAAAGAATATAGCCGCTCAAATCCCAGCAAGTTCAGTAAGAGACGCAATTAGAGTGCTCTCAAGCGACCTTGAATCTGGGCAAATAAACAATGAAATTCCTGAACTGGCCATCGTAACAAATACAAGTAAACCTTTTGGTAAGACTTCAGAAAGCGTCTTTGATTCGTCTTATATGAAGGTTTCTTTCCAGAACCTCTCAGAAAGTAACCAGAAGAAAATTCAGAAACATTTCAAAGACGCCAAGCAAGAAAATCCAAAGTTGTTTGAAACCGATTTTGATCCAACTCAGCTTACAATTGTAAAGATTCAGTATTCCGGAGAAGATGAAGAGTCTCGTCTGCAATCCCTAAAAGACATGGTACGTGAATTCCTCGTCACCGCTGGAATCAAACCAGAACAAGCTCCCAAGTTAATGAATACCTGGAGGTTACTTATTTCGGATTCAACCGAGAATCCTACTCAGGTGATAGACAAGCAACAATTTGCAGCCCATACTGAGGCAACGTTGATAGACTCACCGGATTTCGATACCTTCTTTGATGAATTTAATGTTGAAGTTGAAACCGAAGAATTTATAAGGAATGAGTATCGCGATCATCTAGAAATAATTAGCCATGATTATGCCATTCTGTCCAAGATAACCGGGGGATTCTCCGATTTTCAGAAAAAGACTCTAGGTGGATTAAGGCATAAGGAACTCAAAAATACATTTACCAATGAATTTTCAAAAGAAATATTGGCTGATCTGGGATTACAGGACAATGAACAGGATCTTGAAGTGAGCAAATTGATAATCTGGTTGGTAATTAGTAAAGCAAGTTATTTCAAATCAGTTGAGGAGGCGATTGGCCTTGAAAATTAAGTCCTTATCGATTAACGGTAATGCTATTAAGTTTGGCGGCCAGTCGACGCTAATTTATAGCGAAAAAAATAGTGCAGGGAAAACAACCTTGATTCGGCTGCTTCTGTATACGCTTGGGTATCCCATACCTTCCACCAAAGGACTTAGGTTCTCAAAAATGAATCTTTCCGTTGACCTTGAGGTTGGTGATAGTGAATATACAATTCATCGAAATGACAGTACATTATTTGTATCGAATGGCGATCAGGACGAGGCTGTATACAATGTCAAGAATGACTTCACGGAAATTCAGTCTATTATTTATTCGATTTCAGAACCGAAGATTCTTGATAGTATCTTGGGCCTTCATTATTTTGATCAAGAGAAGGGCTGGACTCTTCTAAACCGGGGGAAGGTAGTTGGCAATATTAGATTTAGTGTGGAAACGTTTATTGAGGGGCTGACAAGTTCCAAACTCAGTGATCTAAATGTAGAATTAGCCTCGTTGAAACGTGAGCAGCGAGCCTATAGACAGATTCGTGAGGTTTTGTCCGCGCGTGAAGAAGTTTCAGACCAAGAAGATTCAATTGAGTGGTCACCGATTGATAAGCTTCAGAGCGACTTACGTTCGACGGAGATGGAAATTCGAAAAATTCAAAACAGCATGGCCAAGTTGCAAGGAGTAAAGAAAGATAATTCAAGACTAATCTCGTTGATCGAAGGAATGAATGTACGTATCAAGACAACGGACGGAACCGAAGAGCGTGTTACAAAAGAAAATATCATTGACTTTGATAGTAATCAGGCGCTTATTACGGCTCAAATTGCGCGTTATAAGAGAATGTTAGATGAACTATCTGACGAGGGAAATCAGATTAGGAGGAAACTAAATTCCAGGTTATCGCTGATTGACGTTGATAGCCAAATGGATCGTTTTAATTTGGCAATATCAGATTTAAGTATATCCACGGACGATTTAGATAAGATTCTCAAGAACTATACTGATAATATAAGGAAAATAAACATAAAAATTAAGAATATTCTCCAAAAAACAGATATTTCAAGCAAACTATACTCGCGCATCATTGAATTTTCTAAAAAACTCGGTGTAGAGGACATGCTTGATACTGGCTCTGATTTTATCTTTACTAGCAATTTAAAAAGATACAGCGGTGCTAAGTTACATCTGCTGGTCTTCGCATACAGACTGGCTTTGTTGAAGGAGGTTCAAGAACGGTTTGGAGAGACATATCCAATCATCCTTGACTCTCCCTTGTCTGGTGAACTTGATATTGGGAATCTGACTAAAATGTTACAGCTGATACATTCAGATTTTTCTAAAAATCAATTAATAATCGCTACCATATATGACCTGACTCAGATTGACACGTGGGACCAGATAGTGAAAATGAGCGATGGTGTTCTTAATATCGGTTCATAATCCTAATCAATCCCTAGAATTTGCAGCCTTATTCTGCTCGGAATTCATTAGTGAACCGAGCTGCTTCACTAATTAGTTGCAATCCTGCGTCAGCATCTGGTATCCTCAAGCTCCAATATGAAATGGGTGGAGGAGTCATTGATGATTGGATCGTTGATTTCAACGGTGAATTCTGGACTTGATGCTTGCATTGACTTTGTTGCGAATGCCGTCGGCGGATTGCTTGTGGTACTGATTACGGGCTGCAGTAATGCGGTTAGCGTACTGTGGTGGCATGTGCTATCTCCGTTCTTCATGCAAGGCTGGGTGATGATTACAGTGACACTGCTAGTCTGTGTGCTGGCATACTTCGCATTACCGCTGTTCTTGTGGTTCTTCTATTCAGTCATGCGCGTGGTCGTCATCCTAGCGGTTACAGCGTTAGCAATCTTCTTCATGTTTCAGGTCGGTAGAGTGCTTACTAAAATTGCAATCTTAGCCATCGTCTTCGGCTACCTACCATACGTACTCATTCGTGAAGTCCGCGCCCGTAATACGGCTACACAGCCAGAATAACGACAATACCCGGCACGACCTACTACGCTAGTTTCAGCGTGAGGTCGTGCCGGGTATTCTTTTAGATGCCGTCAGTGATTATCCAGTTGTTGCTTTGCTTGGAAAGGGTCAAGCTGTATTGCGATACTTGGCTCATATTATTGTCAGTGTCGAGGTACTTCACAGATAAGTTGACGGTGAGACCATTCTTCGTCTGCTTGAAGACCGGATCTAGCAGTTCCACGAACTTGAGATTGCGTTCGATTGGGCGCGTGCCGTCCTTGACGTAATACTTGAGTTCGTTGCGATCACTTTTCGGGTACAAGGTGAAGAACGTCTTGAGGAACTTGGCTACGTCGTCTGCGGTGGCACTGTCTACCGAGTTGTCGGATTGCGTATCTGGCAGCTTGATCCGTGCCGTCGCCGGTTCCGCAGCGATGGTCGGATTCCTGGTGATCACCATATCACCGTTGCTATTTTGCATGATGTTAATGGTGTAGGTGCTGGTCACAGACTTCCTGTCTTTGCCCTTGATAAGATCTTGCTTCACCGTGAATAACACGCGAAATGTGTCTTTGGCAGTTTTGCTCACATCCCAGACTTTGACCTCGCTAACTGTGGCCGTCGTCGGAATATCACTTCGCACGGTGTCACCGTTCAATGCTTGAAGCTGCGCCACGAGGTACGGCTGCAAGGCTTTCTGACGTTGGTCGAGCGCTTCGTGGTTAGGTTGCCACGAGTAGTAGATTTTTGCGAAGTCGGTGGTGAAGGTTGCCAAGGCGTGCGTGTCGATCACCTTGGTCTTGATCACTTGGACTTCATGCACCGTGTGGGTGTCAATGGCGGTCATATTCTTGTAAACGCCGAAACTGGTGCTACCAATCAGTACTGCCCAGCAAAACAGCGTAACCGGACGGCGTAATCCGTGGTGTTTAATTTTGGGCGGCTTTGGCTCAGCTGGTTTTTTCGTGAACCAGCCGTTCTTTCGGTTTTTATTTTTATTCAAGGTTCGTTCACCTTGTCCTTTCTAATTTCATAGCAGCGGTAAAAGTCATCGTAAATATCGAGAAAGCGCACGAACAGGCGTTGTAGCGAGATACGTTTGTAGCCCTCGTAGTCGGTTTCGATATACTGACCGAGATCACGATCGTTGTTGAAATATTCTTCGGCCAAGTAGCGTTCGCGGTCGAGAATATACTGGCGATCTTCTGGAACGAAGACCTTGCCCTTGAGCCATCGATCAACGGCCACTTCATGCGCGACGGCTAGGCGATACTCGCGCCGGTGTCCATATTCCATCTCCGGCATTCGATCAACAAAGCGGTCGAGAACGCGGCAGAGATCGTCAGTGTTAGGCAAGCGTTGTTTGAAGAACTTGATGCGTTCCCATTCGCTGGAAGCGAAGTCGAGTTCTTTGTTTCTTAGCGCGCGATTGTCACCGAATTTAGGATCAACGTGCGCCTTTTGCAGCGCGTCGTCGTAGGTGTTAGTGATGAGATCCATCCAGTCAAAATAACCGATACCGTTTTGATCCATTGTCGTCACCTACTTCTTCACACGCCCAGCGCCGATCAGGTGGGCTTGCCAATAGCTTGAGTTCAAGTCAGCGTAGCCGAGCGGATCACCTGCGTTGTACATCTTCATGTTGCCGACATAGATTCCAACATGGGTCACATAGTCGGCTGTGTCATAGGTTGAGTGGAAGAACACCAAGTCGCCTGGTTTGGCGTCTTTGATGTTCAGATGTGCCGTAGCGTCGTATTGGGCTTGTGCGGTGCGGGGAAGTTTGATCCCAGCTTTGCCGTAGCACCAACTAGTCAGCCCGGAACAGTCAAAGCCAGTTGATGGCGTTGAGCCACCAAACACATAGCGTGAGCCTTGATACTTGAGCGCTTCGTCCATGATGGCTTGCACCGCCTTGTCATCAAACTTCGTGCCACCAGTGACGAGGTATTGCGAAATGACAGGCACGTAGTACATGTTCCCATAGGCGTAGCGCCAACCGTCCTTAGCAACCGCGTTGGTATAGGTGACTTTCTTGCCACCAGACTTTTCTTTGGCAAACGACGTCGCCAGCGCCAGCGTGTACTTGTTGCCGTGCTTCGCAACGTGATCAATAAAGCCGCCACCGTAGTTATAGCTTTGAATCGCGGTATTGAGATCTACACCGGCAGTCTTCATGCTTTTGAGTAGTGACGCGAAATACTTCACGCCTTGCTTGATGGACGCTTCGGTATCTAGCGTATTGACCGGCAGTCCTAGTGATTCACTAGCTTGCATCACATCGCCACCCTTGCCACCGGATTCAACCTGCATGATGGCAAGTATCACCATCACCTGGTCTGAAATGCCGAACTCCTTGCAATACTTTTCAACCGTCAGCTTGTGCTTGTAGACTTCAGCGGATAAGTTCATTGCATCGGCTGTGATCGCAGAGGCCGGCTGATCTTCGTCATCATCAGAGGCGATGACTGCAAAGAACAGACCGCCAATCAACAGTATTGGGAGTGCGGCAAGAGCTAACCAGCGCCAAAGTTTCATCGCTTCTTATGCCCCTTAGCCTTTTTGATCCGCTGTGGCTTTGGGGTGCGTGGCTTGGCTGGCTTTTCGGAAACGAGGGTCAGTGGCTTCTTGGGTCTATTCGTTGGTGGGGCTGGTTCTTGCTGCGGTTTGATGGTGGGTTCTGCTTGTGGTTTCGTGACTGGACGTGGAGGCCGAGTTGAAGTTGGCCTCGTGGCAGCGCGCTTTGGTTGACCGCTAGTATCAGTTTGTTTTGGTTTTGGTTCTATGGGTGTGGCAGTTGTTGGCTTACGAGTTGGCTCAACCGGTGGTTTGGTAGCCGTTGGTTTTGGCTTTTCAGGATCAGCTTTCGGCTTGATTGCGAGTTTGCGTTCTTGCATTTGCTTACGCCGCTGCTCAAGCTGCTTATCACGTTCTTGCTGATTGGCTTCACGCCGACCCTTGAAGCTATCCTTCGCGGTTTCGGCGGCGTCTTTAGTCAGTTGTTTGCCTCGATGAAGACCATACAAAACGTTGGTTGGTGCGTCCTTCACTTGATCAAGGCCACGCTTGGTCTTGTCTTTGAGATTGTTACCGACATCAGATACATCGGCGAGTTTCTCACCCAGTCGTTGGCTGCGTGACTTCTTGGGTTCTTGCGGCTTGGCAGCGTCCGCAGTTTGCTCGCGTTGCGTGCCAGCTGGGAATTGCGGCATTCCGCGCCCCTTACCATAACCTCGTGACAAGAAACGTCCTGCCATCGCGCCACCCATTGCACTACCAACGAACTGCCGAATCATTCGGTTACTACGACGCGAGAAGCGTTGTGCGCCTTGTTGTGCGTCAGAGCTGTGGAGCTGCATCATGCCCATCAAGTCGCCCAGTTTCATCCAAATACCGGCGAAGATAGTGACTTGCAGGAAGGCCACGAGGAAGAACGGTGAGGTAGCCGACAACCCATAGACCATTGCCGATAGCGAGAATGCCATCGTGATTACCAGCGTCACGCCAACCCGCGTCATGATCGTGTTGAATAGTTTCATGATGTTTTGCTTCATCAGGCCGTTAAATGACGGTAGCATGGCAAGCAAGAATGATACCGGCCAAAATGTTGCGTAGATGATAAAGAGTATCTGGCTGAACAGCATCATTGCCGTCAAGAAGAAGACAAACAAGGTGATTGCGATATTGAACAAGACAACAAAGGTAGTAGTGCCCAGCCGATTGATCGTCATGGTTGGTGAGAGGTTATCGTTGTCATTGTCTTCAATTTCGGCTTTCACCACGTCGGTGCGAGTTTTGCCTTTGTCGCCAAACGGGTCGGTTTTCATCAACGTGTTTACACGGCCGTTGCCGACGGTATCGGCGTCGCTGTCGCCGAACTGCAAAAGTGTCCACGGCTGCTTCACTTGAATCTCAAAGAGGGTATCGCGGATTGCATCGACGCCTGATTTATCGGTAGCCGTATCAGTACCCATGATCATCTTGGAGCCAGTGTTGAGGGCGCTGGTGCTGATGTCAGAACTGAACTCGTTGATTTTGTTGACATAGTCCGGGGCGTAGGCGATAAAGCTGGCTGACGTGATGAAGATCACCACGAAGTTGACGATCGCCGAGATAGCTTTTGAAGTTTCGCGCTTGATGATACCGGTATACGCGACGTAGATACCGACCACTAGCGTAATCATCAGGAGCATTCCGGGATAAAAGCCGTTAGTGGTGAAGCCATTTTTGGACACGCCAGCCAAGAGCTGCATGTTCTTCCCAATCGCGTCGGACGTATCTTTGATGAAATCCAGCGAGTAGGCTTGCTGAATCAGGTAGCCCGCAGCGTTTGAGAGGTAGACCGAGAGTGTCCACAAGAAGTTGGTGATGGCATACAGGCCATAGCTCACAGACTTACCGATGCCATCGCCCCAGTTCCACGGGAGCCAGTCCCAACTCGTATCGACGAAGTAGTCGAGCTGGTAGTGTGACAATGGATACTTGGAATACTCGTTAGAGCCGCCAGACTGATCATCAACTAGCCCGGCAGCGTGTACTGGTTGACCGCCGGCAAGCACCAACACCAACATGAATGCCGCGACAACACCGAGGAACAGCAGTAGCCGTCGACGTTTAGCTTTCGTCATCAGCGATCACCTCCACGGGCTTCGGTGGCCGAGTGTCAAAGGCGTGGTGTAAGTGCTCAAAGATGTAGTCGAAGTGCAGCACACCGACGTGCCCCCAAATGTCTTGGAATAAGCATTCCCCATTATCTAGTGATCGAAGCCGGTTCTGATTGCCTTCGTCTTCGGCATCAAGGCCAAAGAAGTTCAGCGTGTTCTTGATTTCCGTGATGTCGGTACTACGGAAGGCAAACTTCTGGGCGATATTGTTCTTCATCTTTTCGTCGAGTAAGTCGTCCGCATTTTGAGTGACGAGGTAGACCCCGGCGTTCATGGAACGACCTTCACGAATTAGCTTCATGGATAACGCCTTACCCTGTGCCACGTTCAAGAACGCCCAGGCTTCGTCCAAGTCCACAATCTTGAACTGGGCGCGGTCTTGGTGAATGAAGTCGATGGCGAACGTGCTGATAATCATGAGCATGGCGACGGACAGCATTTCAGCAGTGATATATTCTTCCTGCGTCTTGTCGGCGTCCGGTAGTACCAAGTCTGCGATTTGCACGATGTTGATTTTGCGATCAAGCGCGATCGTTCGGCGCGCGGTCCCGTCAGAGAACAACAATGCCGCAAAATCATAGTCCGTAAAGGATTCGATATGATCGGCAATGTTGCGCGCAATAGGCGTGTCTTCGCGGCGGAGTTCATCAATGACTTTCAACAGTCCCGGTTCGGGTGCTTGTGTTACCGCGCGAATCGCTTTGCGCAGCGTCGGGAAGCGGTCGGCGTCACGGCTTGAGATCCCCGTGAGGAAGGTCAGGGTGTCAACGGCCAACGATTCCGAATCTTTCAAGTTGGACAAGATGATATAAGGATCAAGCAGCCCACGGTTTTGTTCCTCACTGGTCAGATTGACGATGTTTATCTCGTTGTCCATGAAGTCTAGGTTTTCTGCCCACCCAGTACGCTCTGACTTCGGATCAAGAATCAGTGCCTGTGCCCCGTAAAGAACGGCGTAGTAGACAAGTAAGTTGTTGGAGAAGGACTTACCACCACCCAGTGAGCCGAGGAAGGTGGCGGATAAGGCATTGGTAACAGTGCCTTTAATGCCTTGCGCCGCAATATCTGGCTGCAAGTAGACGTTGCGTCCGGTGTCCACGTTGTACCCGATGTAGATGCCTTCTTTTTCGCCGAGCGATTGTGTCGCACCAAAGCCTAGTGAGGCGATGAAATCGCTGGTCACATATTGAATATAGTCGTTGATGTAGCGCTTCGAGGCAGGGATAAACTCACCGTGCAGTCCCAGCATGTCGCCGAATGGGCGCACGAGCTTGATGTTGAGGCTGTCGTAGAAGTCAAGTAGCTGATCGGCACGGCGCTTCATTTCATCTTTGGAACGCCCAGCTACGCGAATGACATAGCTGATCTTGTACATGGCGTCCTTAGTCTGATCAAGGTTGCCTTCAAGCTCATCGACTGAATCCAAGGCGTCGCTGACGCCGCGTGTGGTCTCGTTGCCGGACTGATAAGCATGTTCGTCGAGGTCTTTCAACTCCTTCTTTTTGTTACGCACCTTAGTCAATGCCTTCTTGTTTGTCACGATCTCAACGTTCAAGCTAGTGTCGATTGGAAAGTCAAACTGACTTTGCTGGAAGTAGAAGATCTCGCTGCCGGGAAATTCGAGTTCACCCACGATGTCGGAAAGCGTCAGGTACGTCACGTAACTGCTATCCAAACCGTGGGTAATCTTGATTAAGCGTTGGTGCTGCTCAATCAGTGAGCGGGTTGGCTTGATCAAATCATAGCGTTTGATAATCGTGTCGCGCTTAGACTTCTTGCGGGGTAGGTGATAGTCGTAGTCGTCGTAGTCCTGACCCGTCATGCCGTAGAGGTGTTCGAGCAGGTAGCCAAAGTCGTTTTTATCGAGCGGACGGACTTTGAACCGACGGCCGATCTTCTCGTCGAGAAATTTTGCGGACTTGGCGTAACGTTCCACTTCGGCGTTGTTCATCGTGAAGAAGTCACCAGCAAACGTTGTGTTGAACTCGGCGAAGAAGTCCCGAATGCCCAAGGACATATCCTTGAAGATAGACTTGGCGGTAACCTCTGTGTCGTTCAGTAGTAGCTTAAAGCCGATGAAGAAGCGGTAGTCCACTTGATTGTCACCGACGTTTTCGGTCAACGCTTCGGCTTGGCCGTCGATATGCTGGAAGGCGATGTCTTTGAGCGTTCCTTTGACCAACTTCTTCGAGCGGTCGAGGGTGTCCCGGACACTGGCTTCGGTGGCGAGCTGCAATAAATGGAGCTTGCCGTCACGGTTCTGGGAGATCAGTTGACGGAAGTTCTCATGGACTTGTTGCTTCTGTTCGGGTGACAGAAAACTGTAATTGTAAGGGACTAGTTCAAAATAGGCGAAACACTCCCCGTCAGTGTTCCAGACGAGATTGTCTTCGATATACTTAATTGGAAAGTTCATTGTGGTACCTCCAAACGTAGGTCACCGCTGTGTCTTGTTTCTCTTTTTGCGACTTCACGGGTTTACCAGCATAGGTGAGCTTCGGGGTAATGGCATAGTTGATCACCGACCGCAAGAATCCCAGTGGCTTCTTGTTGTCGAAGGTCTTTTGACTCATGAACCACGTGAGCCCGGCAGGAATGCCAACGTGCTTGAGAAATGCGCCGTCAATGAATGACAGTGGAGGCAAGTCGCCCAGCAGCATGATCGCAAACAGACTGACGATGAACCATGTCATCTGGGTAAAGGTGATTGGAAATGGTAGTTGTAGGTCATTGATGGCATACAGCACCTTTTCCACTGACCAGATGCTGGTGTAAGATCTGACTTTCTTCATGTGATCTCCTTTCGTAGTGAGATAAAAAGGCTGACGCCTTTTGCAGCGTCAGCTCAGATAGTTAGTCTAATAATTGGTAGATGCCATAAGGTGTTTCAACGAAACCTCCTTCAATTTCGAGGTCACGTCCGACCTTGGCATAATCGATATAGTTTTCGACTTGTGGCGGAATGTCGCCGAACCAGCCTTCATCAGCCAGTTCTTCGGCCAACTCCGTCATGTTCGCAACGTGGTAGCAGGCTATGTCATCCTTGTGGGCAGCAAGTTCGATCACGTTGTCGTACCATTCGCCGATAAGCTCTTTGATGGCAGGGTAAATCTCGGTGCCTTTCAACGCTTCAATGGCTGCGGCAGCTTCGTTGATTTCCCCAATCGTTGAATACTCACTAAAGACAACAGGGCCTTCGTAGTCCTGAACCATGTACTCTTCGTACTGGTCGTTCAGTCCTAGCTTTTCGGTGAATTCTTCGTTGTTGATTGGTGGCGTGAACCAGGCACCAACAATTTTACCTTCATTATATTTGCCAAGATTAGCAATAAAGACTTTGATGTCGTCCATAGGCTAAGCCCCCATGACGCGATTGAACAGATTCAGCAGCACGTCTTTGACGCCAGCGGTGTTGAACACCAGCCCCACGGCAATGATCGCAATGACTAAGAAGCCGATGAGCTTGGAAAATTCACGCTTGAAGCCGAGGTAGACCCCAATAATGGCAATCGCCATCAGTACCAAGCTCTGGGCGTTTGAAGTGAACCAATTAAACAAGTTTTGTCCGAAATTCATAATAATCATCCTTTGATTTTTAGTTTTGTGAACAGAGCTCCTTTCAAATATGCCGCTGTTTTGTCGCGGTCAGCGGCGACCGGATCAGGGATAACGAATCAGAAAAGCTCGGTTTGAGTTGCGTGGTGGTGCTTGATGCGATCAAGGGCACGCCGCCAGTATTCTTCACTAATTTCATAACCGATGAAATGACGGTCAGTGTCCATTGCGGCGATCGCGGTGGTGCCAGACCCCATACAGTAATCCAGCACGATTTCACTGGGCTGGGTGTAAGTCTTGATGAGGTAGGCAAAAAGATCGACGGGCTTTTGTGTCGGGTGCCAGCCGGTGCGATCAGACTTGTAGTTGAGCACGTCAGACGGGTAGTTCGTCCATTCTTACGTGTAGCTATCGGGAGCGTTCCACGGGTGCAGCTGATTTGAGTTCTCGTATTTGCGTGAGTTGACGGTTTTGTTATAGGGGAGCAGTCCTTGGGGGAAGTAGTTCATACCTTTGTTATCAGGGGAGTTGCCAAAGTTGGCCGTACCTGACTTGGAGAAGACAAGAATCTCCTCGAACCGGGATAGCGGGCGGTTCTTAGCATTGACGAAGTTGGTGACAGTGTTCTTGATCCAGACCCACTTGTAGCGATACAAGGCCGGGTTTGATTGTACTAAGTCCGCAGAGAAATGTTCAGTTGCGGTGAGCACAATTGCGCCTTGAGATTTGATGAGCCGTTCGTATTGAACCCAGAGGTGTTCAAACGGGATCCCCTTGTCCCAAGCGTTGGCGGTGGTGCCATACGGCAAGTCGCACAGAATCATGTCGATGGAGGCTGTCGGTAATTCTGCCATGCCTGCCAGACACTCGCGATTGTAGATGACGTCTAGTTCGATTGCATTGATACTCCTTTAGTTGAATTTGTAACCATCACTCCTTTTTGAATTGCGATTGTTTTGGCGCGGTCAATCGCGACCAAGTGGGTTAATCGAAAAACAGGATTGAAAAACAGGTCTTCCACCGGTAACGTGAAAACCGGCCAGCCTGATTCTTCGGCAGTTTGATAAAGCAGCCAGCGCAGTTCGCCGTAGTTCAAGGCGCGCCCATCGCGGCCAATCAGTGCCGCCGGGTGTTCTTGTTGCTGGTGCCGCCAAGCGATGTAGTCTTGTGCCGTGAAGCCAAAACTGTTCATATCGCAGATACGTCGGTACTTCTTGTGCTCGACTACGCCGACTAGTGCGGCCTCGTAAACGTAGACGTTCAGCACGCAGTCTTTGAATGCCTTGCCTCGCAGCGGGTGGGAAGCAAGCACGTCATTGACCAAACATGTCACCTCCTAGCTCCTCGCTACCGACAGTCTGTTGCTCAATTAGTTTGAGGTGCTTGTCGGTTAGTTCAGCTCTTTGATCATGAGCTGCAAGTCAGTGGTGCCGAAGTAGTTGTCAATTTCCTTGATGACTTTGAGTGTGGGCATGACTTGTTTTTGGAGCCACGCCTTGGTTTTGTTCAGGTCAAAGGGCTGGGGATCGGTAGTCAGACGGATCGGCTGGCGGCCTTTGCCAAGGAAGTATGCCCAGCGTTCGTTGAGCGGCCACTTTAAGCGGCTTTTGTCCTGGACTTCATCCACAAAACGCATGTAGCGGGTGATGATGCCAAATGCGACCTTTTCGGCGTCACGGGTAATCAGCATGTTCTCAATCGCCTTAATCGCCCGTTCGTTTTTTAAACGAATTTCAAACCGGTTGATGATTGGCGTGTCGGCAATCGAGATGCCACGCTTGGCAGCTTGTTCGGCAGCCTTTTCGTAGATGCAGAAATACACGTCGCTTTTCATCGTGCCGACATAAAGCGTATTGCCCCGGCCAGCCTCGTCGAGATCCACGAGCTTGCCTGATTGCAGCCCTTGGAATGACCGCATGACAAAGATGCACTCGTTGTTCAGACACTTGTCGACCAGTTCAGGGATATTCAGCAGGCCAACCATGTCGTTAATCGCAATATCGACCCGCTTGAAAATGCCGCCAGCTTCATCGACCCGTAGGAAGTAGTCGTACCAGTTCTCACCGTGGCTAAGGAGAATACCTTCAAACTCTCGGCAGCCTTGGCCTTTCATTTCAACTAACGTGCCGAGATTGGAGCCAACTGGTGCGACCATGACCTGAATATTAGAGAAGATATACATGGCCGAATAGCCGTAGAAGCCGTGTTCCTCGAATATCAGGTGCTCCGGGGTCAGTCTGAGAATCTTGGTGATCACGGACTTGGCGTCATGTGTGGGGAACCGCACGCGCATGTAGTCAAACATTAGCGTCAACTCCGGTTCATCGTTCCAGTTCTTGAGCAGCCGGTCGATTTCCATTTGCAGCGACGCACTAGGGCTAGTCTTACCGTTTTCCACTTGGACGTAATGCATCCGTGTGACACCTAAGCGTCGGGCGACTTGAGCTTGCGTCAGTTGTAATTGTTTGCGATGCAGCTTAACTTGTTCATGCCAAGAAACCACATTTTAGCCTCCTTTGATTTTTGAACAAAAAAATGATGGATGCCGGGTGCAATCCATCATTTTGTGATTATTCAATTTAAACCTGTCATATCAGGCTTTCTACCTTGTGTTCAGGCACAGACGTTGTATTTAATACCCCCCTGTTAGAGTACTGGGGGTATGCGGTCGGCTGACGCCGACCGCAGCCACTCACGCTTGCGGCTTTCGCGCCGCACGCCGCGCGTGGTGGCACGAATCACCAATTGGTGGATATTCCAATCGATGACATAAGACTTGATGATGATTATAATAAAGATATTACGAAGGAGAGACACTATTAAGGATCCGTTTTCTTTTTATTTAAAGTGTCAGTGTCTGAGGATGAATCAGGAAACTTTAACCGAGGGGGTGGGCGTTTATATGATTAAGGATATTGACATGTCCAAGGTGGACTTTGCTTTTGATGCTAATTCTGTGGTGAACGATCTTAAACACGTAAATTATTTCTATGGTAAGAACGGTACAGGAAAGTCCAGCATAGTTAGAACGTTGATTGCACAATATGGGGATGAGTACAACATTGAGGTATTTTCTGGAAGCACTTCAGTTATCTTCAAGAATGAGCAAATCGGAGCAATCTCTCTAGGCCAGGAAAATGCACAAGCAGCCAAAGAAATTAAAAGGATAAATAAGGCAATTTCAAACCTTGATGCAGATTTACTCCCTCCCAAAACAGAGAATAAAAGCGCAAATTTATACCAGCAGCGTAGCCAGGCGATACAGGCAGAAAAAGACTCAAGCTCCAAGCTAAATCGGTTTTACCAAAAGGCCGCCAAGAAGTTAAAGGATGAACATACCTTATTGACTGGACCAAATTATTATTCCCCAAATTTTCAAAAGGATATTCCCAATGCGAGAGAAATGACTGAGGGGGAAATGAAGAATGTCAACACGATTCTTTCCGCGCAGACTATTGAACTCAGTGGCTCAAAAGCCCCTCACCTGCCACAGCTTCCTCAACTTTTGAGTCTTAAAGATGCTGTTAACGATATTCTAGAGGCTTCAGTGCAATCACGCGTCGTTCTAGAAGAATTTGAGAACAAACCTGAGAAGCAGAACTTTGCGTATCAGGGAATGCAGATTCATTCACGGAATGCGGAGGAAAGATGTGCGTTTTGTGGAAATCTTATTAGTGAAGAACGTTGGAAAGAACTCGACAATTATTTTTCAAATGAAGTAGAAAAACTTCAAAATCGCATCAGAAATGGATTAAAGCTTATTGAACCAGCACTTCGACAGGTCGATAAAGAAATCTTTTTTCCGCAGAAGGATTGGCAACCAACACTTTGGCCTAATCAGAGTTCGGCTCAGGCTTCAGCAAATGAACTGCGTCTACGCATTGGAAAGTACCTAGATATGCTTCAGCGAGCCTTAATCAACAAGCAAGAGAAAATTTTTCAAAAGGTATCACCAATTGATGCTGAAGTTCCACCAGATTTTAGTGCGATGCAGGCTACTTTGTCGGATTTATGGCAGCAAAACATAGCCTATAATAACCAGCTGGGCGAGAAAAAAACATCCATCAGTTCCGAGCTGTTACACCATTACGTATATCTTGAGATGCAAGATGGTGACTACGACAAGCTGCGGTCATCATATTTAGAAGCAGAAGGAACAAGGAAAGCATTGGATCAGCAATATTCAAAGAAAGAACAAGACAAGATTCAGTTAGAAGATCAGAGGGCTGATGAATTAGCTAAGACTGCCAGTGAAGAGCAAGCTGCAGTCGAAATAAATCGGCTTGTTCGTAATCTTGGTGATGAGAGCTTTAGTTTGCATCCCGTCGTCCGTGACGATGGGCAGAAGGGTCTTTATCAAATCATTGGTCGGGACAAGCAACCAAGAAAATTGTCCACCTTGAGTACAGGGGAGCTCAATTTAGTTGCGTTTTTGTGGTTTCGTTATCAACTAGATGATATTGATAATAATGATGGACGGCAGCGAGTGATAATCTTTGATGATCCTGTGAATAGCAACGACGACAGCTCTCAATATCTAATCATGGCGGAGATACAGGCGCTGATTGAAAAAAATCAACTTGATCAGTTTTTTATCTTCACCCACAATAACCATTTTTACGTACAGCTCCGGCCGAATAAGCCGGACTATTCAAAGAAATGTTTCATACATCTTCGCCGTGCAAATAAAACCACCGTCAATCGAATTACCTCTGAGTCCGAAGATCTGAGCAGTATATATGAGGATCTCTGGGCAGAGCTCAAGTTTTTGTATAGCAAAGGCCGAGTCGTATCTACTTGGAATTGCATGCGGCGAATTCTTGAGACGTATGGACGTTTTAATTATGCTAATCAAACACCCACTGAATCAAAATATCATCTCTCAAACGATATCGATCGTGTGTTGTTTACATCGCTGCTAAAAAGTCTTCACGTCAACTCTCATATAGGAATTGACACGGATCTAGATCTTTCAGATCGAAACATGGATTCGCTGCTCCGAGCGTTTTATTCGGTCTTTTGCTCACTGGGCGCGTCTGAACATTTCGAGGCATACTGGGGAGTTGACTTACCGCAATTAGATGTGGATGAGGAGCCGGCGTAATTTTCATTGGTTTCGCCGTCTACGGTGAAATAAGTCAAAATTATTTTGCTAACTCCGTCTGAACTCATACTGAACCAAAATAGTTTCTGAAAACGGTCAGTCCGCCGGGAACGCATCCAGATCCTTCAATTTGGGTACTCGCGTTTGGGTACTCGCGATCGTGCATCGCCATACATTCAAGTTGATTTTCCGTGTCTTCGTCAGACTGGAAAGGAACGTTTCCCTGAAAGTCATTGAGGAATTGCGTGCGGTTTTCGATTTTGACATCAGTGCTCATTTGGCACCTCTTGTTTTGTTGGGGTTGCAGGAATGGTATTGGCTGCGGCACCAATTTCGGCCAGAAAGTCATAGCCGTGCGGTACTAGCGGTGTGTAAAATTCAGAGATCACGCTACCGCCAGTATCAACGTAGCCGCGTCCCTTGATTGGCTTTTGAAAGAAGTCTTTATTGGTTTCGCCGAACATCATGGAATAGCCCAGCTCATTCATGCGCCCAAGCGCAATGCGGAACATAAACTGATCTCTGATCCCATCGCCCAGATACTTTGCGTCAGGGCGTTGGCAGGCCAATACGAGAAAGAAGCCCGCTTGACGGCCAAGCATGACGATCTGTTTGAGCTTGGACATGACTTGCATGGCATCGCGTCCCAAGGCATCCATGAAGGCAACGTATTCATCAAAAATCAGGAAGTGGGCGGGTAGTCCAAGATAGGCGTAGTTCTCGCCGGTCTTGTACCCGTCCATTTGTTTCATCTTGTCGTTACGTGCCATCATATCCTGATAGAAGGTTTCCACTGCACCCAGCATGGCTTCCTTCTTGGAATAAACTCCTGGCATCACATCAGCTAAATCAGCGAGGTCAGCATTTTTCGGGTCAAGAATAGTGAGTTGGGCACCGTCTTTCAGCAACGCTTCAATCAGCGTCAAAATGAAGTAGGTCTTACCACCACCCGTGCCACCAGCGATTAACATGTGAGGCAGCGCATCATAGTGCCAAGCCACAGTTTCCATGAGCTGCATGGAGCCATGTTCACAGGTCACGTCAGCGATGGTGATACGCTTGCCAATAGTGTCGTAAAGCAAGGTGTACTTGACATAAGAATCGTGCAGGATCTTGTCGACCAGCTCACAGTAAAGACCAGCTTCTAGCTTCTTTTCCAAGTGCAGGAGCTGATCTTGATAGGAAGACATGACGATTTCAACGGAAACGTGAATCAGCCCATCCTTGAGCTGGTAATAGATTTTTGGAAAGTGCGAGATCTTCTCTTTGGTGCGCGTTGAGCCTAAGTCCTTGAAGAAACTCTCGCTGTTGGACTGGTCAGTTTGGTACCACTTGTTCTCCATGATCATGCGGGCGAGCTTTTGGCGGTGTTCCATCTGCTTGTAGGAATCCGCAAACCAAGTTCGATATGCCCACAGACCAACGCCAAAGAGTAGTGCCGTGCATAAACTGTTAATAACCAGCGGCAGCCATGACCAAGGCAAGGCCACCACGTCCGGCCAACTAAAGAATTTCCAGTTGATTTGTCTTAGCAGCGGCCAATAGGCAATCACAGCCCCAATTACCCACAAGCTAACCACAATGGTCATCGCAGTGTTGTAAAGCAGGTTGCGTTGACGCGGATAGACCCGTGTACCGCGATACGTGATTTTCATTCGTCAAGATTTACGCCGTCGTAGCCAATTACAAGACCAAGTGGGCTACTTGAAACGTTGAAACTAAAGCGCGCGCCTTGGAGATAGGCTTCGGGTTTCGCACATTGCTCGTTGGCTAAAATTAAATCACAAGCATTCATACCAGCTTGAACCGCGTGATTAGCCGCGTTGATTAAATTGATGATGACGTCACCAGTGGGTGATGCACCGTTGTCAAAGTCAGCAATGCGTTCGTAGTGAAGTTGAAAGTCGTCCAAGTTGACGAGAGTTACTTGATCGTTTATAGTTTTCTCCTTTGGGCGTTACTTGACGCCAATGTATTTGATAGCGGGTTGTCGGTCTTCGGTGTCGATATTAAAGCTGAATTCTTTGGATTCGTGATCGCGGGTACATTCGCCGTCTACCCAAATGGAAAACGGTTCGCCAGCAGTTGCCTGTTCGGCAGCCATCAGCACCATGTCGATCAAAGCTTCCGGGCTAGGGTCGTGGAAATCAGGGTCAACTAGCGCGGGGTAGTCTTCCAAGAATCCGTCGATATTCATTGCGGACATTTTCGAGCTCCTTTCATTTGTGATAATACGAAATTCAATCCACCCCCATATAAATCACGGTGTCTTCAAGCAAGTTGAAAATGAATTCCTTTGGCTTGTCATCAATCATGTTGTCATCAACCCAGATAATGAATTGACCGTCCATTGCCTGTGCTGCGGCATCAGCGACCAATTCCCGTAAAAAATCAGCGCTTGGGGGAACGCCATCCGTTCTGACAAGTCTGGTGTAGTCTTCGATGAATTCGTTGATTTCAAGATTTTGTGGCTTCATCGATCTCACATCCTTATTCATCGTTGACGCCCAGATACGAGAGCCGTAAGCCATCCTCACCCTCGTATGAAGTGAACGAGAACAGCTTATTCATGCCGTCGTTAGAGTCTGTTCGCTGTCGATATGCAGGTGTTGGTAGGATTCAGGGCTTTCTTCCATGAGTGCCACCATGTCTTGCAGGATCTCGTCTGGGTCAAGGCGGTAGTCGTTGTCGATTTCTTCGTTATAGTCGTCAATGAACACTTCACGACCAACTATGGTCAGGGTAGAAGTCATCATCTGTGATCAACTCCTTTCGTTAGTGGTAGGCCACCGCCGCAGTGGCGGTGCGCGCGAGGAGTGGCGCTGTGAGCTATTTCTTGTCATTGTTGTTTGGCTTCTCCTGCGGCTTGACCGGTGCGGTGGCAATAACGAGATTCTTGGCCTTCATGTACCACGAAGTTTCAACGCGGTTGAAGTTCGCGTTTGCTACGGTGTCGATCACTGGGTCAACTAAGGTGACGATTTGGTTGTACTTGAAGTCTTTGACCCCAGCCTCGGCCGGAATGGAAACCTGAATCATCATTCCTTGTTTCATAGACTTCAAGTCATAGGTGCGCTCCTTCACGTCGTCGGTACGGTTGCCGTCCTCGTCTTGCACGAAGCGTTCACGGCGCTGGCCGGAGAATTTCAAGACGCCAAAGGTTTCTTCTAGGTCGATAACGATGCCTTCTGCTAATCGCATGTAAGTTCCTCTTTTCTCTTATTTGACTGGGACAATATCGTCGGCATTGCAGATGTAGCGCACAAAGGCTTGTTCACCGATTCGGTAGCCAACGGTCGCAATGCGCGGTTTGATGATGGTGACTGGCGCATCAACCTCAATGCTTTCGGCCTTGTCACCTTTCTTCGCCGGAATGGTGATCTCGATGTTGTCGGTACGCTGCAAGTCGGAGAACAACTCGTAAGTGCGCGACACGACCTTGCGATTATCGCGATCACCTTCTAATGCTTCGCGCTTGAGCGAGCCGAAGTACAGGTGACCGAACGTCTTTTCAATATTTGGTGCAACGAATTTGAGTTCCATGGTGTAGCCTTCCTTTCGTATTCAAAAAGCCGGGTAGTTGGGCTACTCGGCTGTGGCTTGGTGATGGTATTCGGTTAGTTGTTGAAGTAGGTGGTCATAAAACGATTTGGAGATTGGGTGAACCGTGCGACCATCCGCGTATCGCGGGAACTGGATATACCAGCGATACTGACCTTCGATGAGCTTCACGTTTTTCAAGATCAACACATGATCCAGGACGATGTCGCCCTGGAGTAGGACGTCGCCACCGGGATCTGGGTACATATTTATAGAAGAAATACGCATGTTACTGGCCATCTTTCTTCTTGGCACCGCCAATCACAACCATTGCGGCAAGGACGCCGATTAGCATCGCAACACCGATAACCACGAGCCAGCCGGACATCACGTTACCGGTTTGTGGGAGGTTTGGCTTAGGCGTCTGCTTGTCGGTCATGACGGCCTTCACGATTTCACCGTTCTTAGTGATTTCGAATGGCACGAGGGCTTCGCTAATTTCGTAGCCCTTTGGTGCATCGTATTCTTGGAAGCTGTACTTGCCAGCAGGCAGATTGCCAAAGGAGAAGACCCCGTTCTTGTCAGTGCGACCAGATACAACCGTATTGCCGTTTTCGTCCAGAATGCGGATGCTGGTGTTTGGCAGCCGCTTCCCAGTAGAAACGTCGGTCTTGGTCAGTTCGCCCGTGCCCTTGATCAAGTCGTTGGTCAGTTCAAAGGCGATAGTTGGTTTCTTGGTATCAGCTTTTGTCTCGCCAATCTGCTTATCCTTGCTATCGAAAACCGTCACGCCGTTCTTAGTGGATACGAGCTTGAGGGTTTCCTTGGAAAGAACGAGGTTGGTAGCAGAAGGCTTGGATTCACGGAGGTAGAAGGTGCCCACAGGCAGGTGCTTGATCGAACCAGTGGAATCCTTGCCAACGGTGATGGTCTGAATGACCTTCTTGTCAGCATCGAGCAGTTCAAAAATCGCACCAGCAGCGTTACCGGTCATCGCGTAGGAGTAGCCTTTACCTGCAACCAGCGTGGCAATTTCATTGATCTTCTTGAATGACAGTTCGTTTTCGTGGAGCTTGTTGCTAATCACCTTGCCGTCATTGAGGTCGATGTGCTTGATTTTCTCATTGTCAGTGGTGTGGAAATGGAAGCCGTACATCGTGGTATTCAAGTCGTGCTTCTCACTGGCATCAAGTTCCTTGACGTAGTAGTAGCCTTCTGGCAACTGGATCGCGCCAAATTCACCTTTGCCGTCTTTGACCGTCGTGGTGGCGACGAGTGATTCAGAAGGAATCACAGTATCGCCGATTTTGGTTTCGCCTTGCGTGAACAAGCCGAAAGTCTGACCGTTGGCCGCGATGTTCTTGATAACTGGGAGGTTGTCCTTCCAGCCGGTGATGCTTTCTTCTTGCTTGTTTAGCGAAACGTCGAGCTGCTGGAAGTCGTTCTTTGCTTCAAGTGAGGTGGAGGTTACCGTCACTTCTTGCCCGGCATACTTGAGTTCAAAAGCAATCGGATCGGTATTCATAATGAACTCGTTTGGTGCAGAGATTTCAGTTGCCGTGTACTTGCCAAGATAGAGTTCTGGGGTCTGAATCTGACCTTGAGCGTCAGTGGTGCCGGTAGCAACCACGGCACCCTTGTGGGCACGAACGGTGCCGTCAGCAGTCGTAATATCTTCGGCTGCTTTGAACTCGAACTTCGCACCAGCGAGTGCGGTGTAATCGTACTTGAACTTGTACTGATCGCCGTATTCAGTTTCAACCTTTTCGACGGCGACTGGGGTAGCCCCGGTCTTGGTCAAGGTAGCGACACCCTTTTGGGAGAGGTCAGCAAACTTAATGACCACGATGCCGTCCTTATGGCTACCGTCGATGGTGAACTTGGCTGGTTTCTTAGCCAGCACATAGCCTTCTGGAGCTTGAACTTCTTCGAGTTGGTACTTGCCGTAGCCGAGCGCTTCGGCTGTGATCAACTCCCCGGAGTTGTCAGTAGCAAACTTGTCAGTTGTACCAGTCTTGTCGGCAGTTGGCTGGACTTCGTACTTGTTGGTTTGCAAGTTCTTGATCCGGAAGATCGCGCCAGCGCGCAGCACGGTCTTACCGGTTTCGGTATCGACCTTAACAACACGCAGCTTTTCTTCGATAGCCTTGTTTTCGATGCTGTAATGCTGGGACTTTTGGGTACCGTCAACAACGACTGTGAACGGCTTGATCCCGTTGTAGCCTGTGGGGGGCTTGGTTTCAGTGACGGTGTAGGTGTCGTAAGGCAGATCCATGAACTTTACGTAGCCTTGGGTATCGGTGAGACCGGTACGAACAACCTTACCGGTAGTCTTGCTGGTTACAGTGAACTGGGTGTCCTTGAGCATGACCGGTTTAGTGCCCTTGCCTTGGGTTGTCCAGTCGTAGTTCCCGTACTTGAGCAAGTCGAGATCACCAGTGATGACTTGTTCCTTGACCGTCGTGGGTGCAGTTGCAGTGGTGGTGTTTTGACCTGCGTAAGCCAGCTTGAAGGCATGCTTTTGCGGATCAAGTACGTAGCCAGTCGGGGCCTTCACTTCTTGCCAGTAGTAATCGTCCAGTTCCAATCCGGAAACAGATGCAGCGTTGTTGGCAATCGTCACCGACTTCACGAGCTTGTCATCGGCTGCGCGGTGGAGTTCGTAGACAGCACCGTTAAGACTGGCAGCGCCTTGTGGCTGCTTACCCGTAACGGTGTCTTCCTTGATGATGGTGGCAGTGCCGCGTTGTTCTTGATCGGTCGTATCGACGTGAGCCGTAGTGACCGCGACAGCTTGACCAGCATACTTCAATTCAAACGGCAGCTTGGTCGTGTTCAGAACATAGCCAGCAGGGGCTTTTTCTTCCAGTGCGTAGTAGCTACCGAGCTTGAGATTTTGCAAGGTGCCTTTGCCGTTACCATCAGTTGTGATTGCGCCAACCCGTGTTCCGGTGCTGGTATAGATTCCATAGACGGCGCCGTTCAGTGAGTAGTAGGCATTGAACATGTCACTACCGAACTCACGCCCAATCTTGGTGAGGGTCACGTTACCGAGCTGTTCCTTGTTGCCGAGGACAACTTCAACGGTCTTGCCGGGTTCGATGGTGACTTCCTTGAGTTCACCCTTATTTACGTAGCCGTTCGGGGCGGTAACTTCGCTGATCTTGATTTTGGTACCAGCCTTGATCCCGTTCAGAGCAGCATAGCCGTCAGTGCCAGTTGTGACTGCCTTGGTGGTGCCATTGTATTCAAATTGGAGCGTGGCACCCGGCAGCGCCTTGTTGGTGTCGGCGTCAACTTTTTTGGCTTTCACGTTACCATTCAAGTTGACCTTGATTGGCAGGCTGAACTCACCATTGCTGGACAACTTGAAGTTGACCAGTTTCTGTTGTGAGCCTTTCGTGTAGACGAAAGAGGTACCTACATCAGCGGCCTTGGCGATTGCATAAGCCACCTTACCGGATTCCTTAGACTGGGAAGTGGCCGTTAGCGTGAGCTTGTTGCCAGATTTTGCAATCTTGAGGTTCGCGGTGTTCGACGTTTGCTGGGCGAAAGCCGCGAGCCGTCCGTTGGTATCCGTCAGCGTGATTGAATCGCCAACTGCGAGCGTGATCTGTTTGCCGTTGAACGATGGCTTGCGATCATGCGCGGAGACCTTATCAAGAATTGCATTCTTTTCAGCCTGGTAGGTCTTGTTCGGTGTCGTTAGTAGCGTGTCACCAAGAGTTTCCCAAATAATCATCTGGGTCACAGCGTAGTTACGGTTGGTTGGGTTCTGGTAGTAGCCATAGTACGCGATCTTGGCTAGTTGATCCTTCTTACTGTCGGAGTAGGCGCTGGGATTGTAGCCGGAGCCACTCGCATCGAGATTAACCCCGTGCTCCACACAGAAGGAAACCTTGCCGTCCACTTTCTTCATATGCATACCGTTATCTGTCCAATGTAGACCGTTGAACAAATATAGATGCCAAGTGTTATGCCAGTCAGCAACCTTGATGTTGGTCATACTGGCGGCGAAGGCGATTGAGGCGGGGACAAAGAGTTGGGCGAATAGCATAATCAATGCGGCGAAAATGGGGGTTCGCCGGGCTGCTTTCATCAATGTAATTTCCTCCATATTTATTGATTTGTTCTTGAATAAAGCGAACTTTGAGGGACGAAAAAAGCAGGTCTGGGAGCAACCTGCTTTACGTTCATTTGTACGTTTGCTTTGCGTTAATCGTAGCTTTACGAAATGCCCATTTTGTACCAAATTAGGGCGTCACGCTCAAAACTCGTTGAAATTCCATAAAAGTGAGTGAATAGAAACGTTGATATAAAGGGATTTTGAAACTCGGTTAAACCGTATAAAACCGAGGAACGTAAAGTACGGTCTGAAGAAGGCTCGTAAAGCTTCACAATTCTCCAAGCGTTAATCATTCGATCAATATTTGGAGCATCGACACTTTCCCGAAATCTGGGAAGGTGTTTTTTTGTTGAAAAAAAATCGACGCTGTCATTGCAAGCTTTGCAGTGACAGTGTCGATTCAGTTGTTGACCATTATCTCAACCTTTTACAGGTTCGTTTGTTGATGCAGTTCAGCAGGTCTCAATTGCTAAGGGAGCATATTCTGACATCAGCCATTTTTGGCACTTTGTTTAAGACTGCCAAGCGGACTGACAGCTCCCTGTCTGCTTTAGCACTCCGCTTGATCTACGACTATCATTTCGAGAACCGTAGTAGTTTCTCGTAAAGTTACATTTCCTAACCCGAGAGGTTCTATCGCAAATAATGCTGGTTTTCCAACGGCAAGATTCAGAACTTCATAAACAATTATTCGTTCATTGTCCCGCCGCAATGAACTGGATTCCTGAGAAGGAACCCTTTCAAGCCATTTTTGATTGTCGGTGTTGACCAATTTATAAACTGAGCCTGAAAGTGTCTTGATTAGATAAACACCCTTTTTAATGGTCATGATTAGTCCTCGCTTTTTTATAGGACAAGTATATCATAGTGATTTCAGGAAGCCTCGGTGAATGTTTAAGGTGCAGAGTGTTATTTTAAAATAAGCTTAAACCTTCAATAATTCCTCTGACCACGGACATATGCCGCCATTTTACACAGCTGTTATCGGAGTGTGTGTAAAACGGCGGTATATAACTTGAAAAAGTAAAGAGGGCTCTTGACCAGCCAAGGTGGTGGGAATATCTTAAACTTAACAAAATTGATTTTTGATATGTAGCCCAATTTAGAAAAAAGGGATGCTGATATGTTCACACTTTTACTCGGGCTCCTCTTGGCTTTCAACGGCTGCGTGTTTATCACTGTCTTCTTGAAGCTTCGTGAAAACGATGCTCGCGAGACACTTGAAGATTCACCATCCAACATCATCCTGTTTGTCTTATTGGCAGGGAAAGTTGCTAAACTCCTTGGCGTAAACGATCCTTACCGTCGCGCTTCGTTAGTGGGTGGCATTGTTTTGGTACCTACTTCGCTTGTCTTAATTGTGATAGGGCTGGGAGAAGTTATGGCTTAATGCCTTTCATATCGGTTGTTGCATGACAAACGGCCATTTAGTGCGTGGCTTTTAAAATTCGGTGACGTCAAATATTTCTTGAATCGCATGGTTCATATTTGTGAAAGGATCATTTAGGAAAAGCGGTTCAGAATATCCATTTTCTAGAGCATCAGCATTCATTTTAGCTGTTTTCACCTTGTCATAAAGAAGGTCATCGTAAGGCTTTCCCTTAAAACGTTCGTAATTGGTGTTGAAGAAAGCAGGACCTGACAGAATACTGTTTAACTCAGTTGGTGTGTATGGGCGCCGGACGGATTGAAAATGCATCAAGATCCAGATTTCAAGATTGACATTTGAGAAATGATAGACATGTTGTGTTGCATGGCGAACCTGCGACAATCCGCAATTTCACTTGGTCCCAAGCTGTCTCTATCAAATACGACATAGACTTCTTCTGCCTGCTCATTGCTTTTTAGTCGCTGAACTTTTTGGAAGGCTTTTTTAAGTAGCGACATGCCACTCAGGCCAACGGAAGTGATGACCAATTTAGGTGAGTGGACGTGTACATTGGCTGCATGATACTTTCTTTTTAACATTTTGAAATAAGCTTTTTCTGACTCGCCTTCGCAGTAAATTGCGATGATCTTTTTATAAGGCATCTTCCGTGATTTTCGGGGCATCATTACTTCCTCGCTGGTGGATTGCTGGCATTCAATGCGCTGAGCATCTCGTCGACATCAATTTGCGGCAGGGAGCCGAATCGGCCTTCAATATAGCGCTTCATATATTGAACGTCATGGCGAGCCGTGTTCTTGCTGTCCTTGAAATCAAAAACAGAGTAAAGCGAACTTCTGCCTTGAAAATCTTTCTCGACCAGATAAATTTGATCCGTTCGCAATTCCGAATTGAGCAGTTGCAGTTCGTGGGTGGTCAGAATGAACTGGTTTCTATTTTGCTTAGAGTTGAAGATTTCGACTAACGCTTTTGATAATTCGAAATGTAAGGAATCATCAAATTCGTCGAAGAGAATTGTCTTACCATTGCCGTTAAGATGGGCATTGATGATAGAGAGTGCAATCAGGAAAATTTTTTGGGTGCCCCGTGATTCTTGAGTAAGTGGGATTTCCTCAGTACCAATAACGTTGCCGTTACCATCGTATTGTTTGTGGGAAGCATAGAGTTCTTTTCGAGTATCAGGAAGGTCAATCTCTGGTTGCAAAGTCGCCATGATTTTTTTGATCTCTTCCGGGAGGCTCAAAGGAATATCTCTGACTTTAACATCAATAATATTGAAGTCAGCAAAGCGAAGAAAGCGTAGAAATTCATCTTTGATTCGTTTGTCATCCATTAACTCGGTTAGCTGGTCAGGAATAATGTTCTTGCTATTGACGAAAACAAGATCCTTTTGAAACCATTCGAGAACGGTAATTGCCGCGGAGATATTTGCCTTTTGTGCATTGAAAAGAAAAAGTGAGTTCTTTTTGGTATTTGCGGCAACTTTCTTAAGCTCCTCATCCAGCACCGGATAATTTTGACCCTCCCTAGCAAAAATCGTCCGTTCAGTTGTTTTGAGAACCTGGGTTAGTTTCTCGGCAACGATTGCTTTGGAAACATAAGAGAAGGAATATTGAAAGGTTTGATTTCCATAATTGAATTTAACTTGAAATTTGGTCGGTGCTTTGGCATTAAGCGTATTTAACCTAAATGGATTATACGGCAATGATGTAGTGATTTTATCAGGGTCGTTTAAGACCATGGATCGCATCAATTTGAGTGCATTGATGATATTTGCCTTGCCAGAGCCGTTTGGACCAATAATCATGAGATTTTTTAGCAGTGAACTGTTGTTTTCCCTGATGGTATTAGTTTCCTTGAGGCGGCTGAGACGTTCACCTGTTTCAGCTGAAAGGATCATTTCGTCTTTGATAGAAGTAGCATTCTGGACGGAAAATTCAATAAGCATGATGGGGCCCCTCCTTTGTGCTTTATATAGGCAGTATATCATGGCTAGACCGAAAAGCCTTAGCAAATGCATAAAAAGTGTGAACTGTAATTCGTGACCCTTTACGTGTGGCCTTTATTGTCTGATACAACCAGATATTTATGAGAACTACCTTCGTTATGGTATTCAGCAGTTCACATTTTTATGTGTTTAACGTCATTATGGAGGTGTCTTTCAGTTTGAGATACTACAATGAGATCATGAATCATCTGCCTCATGCACTGCCGTAAAACGTTCCCTATAACGTGACAATCACAAACAAAAAGCCGCCATCGCACTTCATATTCTGAATTTCCAAAGACCATGTTAAAATGATAACAAGTTAGGTCTCTCAATTAACCAAAGAAGGCGGAAGTTTGAATCATGATACATTTAAAGAATATGTGATGTCCCATTGCCATGCTGTACGTGATTTTCGGCGGCGCGCGGTTGTCTACCAACGGCTTAAACAGGCGACAAGTCAGTGCGACGCTAAAATGGCAGATAAAGCTGTTGACGCAATGGTGGAGCGATTTGTGTGCAGCGCTTATTGCAACTTGAAACGCTATATTAAAGAGGAAGATCAAGATTCGCGGCAGGCTTGGATCACTTTCATCGAACAGCAAGATGTCTTGGCTAGCTTGGAGGTAAGTGCCAGCCAGATAGTTTTGCACGACGAGTGAGTGAAGTTTAGTTGTGCTTTGCTGGCGGTCAATGAGCATTCAAGTGGTCAGCATATCCCCGCTGGTGCGCCGCGCTATTGAGCTGCACAACTTTTTTCCCGTCGAAAAGTCGTAACAGTGAACTTGCTTACAAACCCGTTAGTTACGTCTTGTGATTTGTTAGACAATTCTATTTTCAATAGGGACGCACGCTTGATAAACTAACTGAAAGCCTGAGAGCTATGGGAACAAACCTCTCTTTGAATAGCTGGCGGCTGGAAATTAAAAAAGGGGCGAAACGACATTGAAAAAAATGCTAATAGGATTGGTTGTCCTGATTGTGCTGGGATTCGGTGCCATGAAAGCTTATCAACATTTTAGCTACGGCGGTCCGAGCTACTATACGAAGATTACGGAAAAAGGTAAAGAATCAAATGATAGTGAAGGCAACAAGCAGTATGACTATAAGTTGACCGGTTATGATGAAAAGGGTCAAGCCAAGCAACTCAAGTTTAAAGTTTATCGTGACCGGCATTTGAAGATGAATGCGTACCTAAAAATGACTTACAACAAAAATCGCGGCGTTACCCGCTGGCAAAGTGTTCCGTCTAAAGATGTGCCAAAAGCGGCAAGACAGAAATTAGATTAAGCGACTGCTCTTTGGTCAATAGCGTGAGTATTAAGAAGCGACAAGGTTTCGGTTGATGGGATTTAAAAGATCAAAGCCTTGTTTTTCTTTTGCCACGATATGCTCACTGATACACGACCGCCTCTTCATTAACAGGCGGTACACCAGCAACTTTCTTTTCGCAGCTGTCGAAACAGTCGCAGCTGTGAAAAACCAGAAGTAAAGAAAAGTTAAAGTGGCTTACAAAGACGTTAGCTTGAAAAGGCTGTTTGTTAGCCCATTATCAGGAAATGCCGGTCTAGAGCTGGTATGATGACATTATTCAAAAAAGCAAACAGGCAAATGGAGGATTATCATGGACAAACAACCAGTTGTAACGGTTGAAAATGTGACCAAAACTTATGGCAAACGCGGTGAAAAGCAGACGCCAGCATTGAAAGGTGTTAGTTTCCAGGTTGAACCCGGTGAATTCGTTGGCATCATGGGGGCGTCTGGCTCAGGGAAGACAACCTTGTTGAACATTCTCAGTACACTTGATCGCCCGACTTCTGGTGCTGTTCGCATTAAAGGCGAAGATGTGACCAAGTTAAAAGGCAATGCACTTTCGGATTTTCGGGCCAAGAAAATCGGCTTCATTTTCCAGGACTTCAATTTATTGGAGAACTTAACCGGGCGTGAAAACATCGCCTTGCCGCTGGCGCTACAGAATGTCAGTGCCAAAAAGCAACAGGCAGCGGTTGATCAAATTGCGGCAACGCTTGGCATTGCCGCGGTGTTGGATCATTATCCGACCGAGTTATCCGGCGGCCAAAAGCAACGGGTGGCCGCGGCACGGGCCTTGGTTCAGCAACCGGACATTTTGTTTGGGGATGAACCGACCGGCGCCTTGGACTCCAAAGCGGCGCGCGAGTTGCTGGATACGATGGATGATTTAAATAAGAATCACGGGGTTTCGATTTTACTCGTGACGCATGATCCGTTTTCAGCGAGTTATGCAAGTCGGATTCTTTTCATTAAAGACGGTCAAATTGAATCTGAGTTGGTGCATGGGGATAAGAGCCAGGAAGCGTTCTACCAGGAAATTCTGGAAACGCTTGGCACATTTCAAAAATAAGGAGCGGCATCTATGTTAAGCAAACTTGCACTTGGCGGCTTAAAGAACCGCTTCCGCGACTATGCGGTGTTATTTTCTGGTCTGGTGATTGCCAGTGCCGTCTTTTATATGTTCATGGCGCTGGCAACGAACACCAGCTTCTTAAAACAAAATTCGCCGATTAGCTACACGCCGTTTATTTTTGGCTTTGGGGCGGTACTGCTGGCAATCATTACGTTTGTCTATATTGTTTACGCCAACAGTTTCCTGCTGAGTATGCGGCAACGTGATTATGCGATGTTTATGATGCTCGGAGCAAAAGGGCGGAAGATCGGACAGCTCATTTTTCTTGAAACAGTTGCGATTGGGATTTTCGCAACGTTTGCGGGCGTTTTGATTGGGTTAGTCGGCACCAATTTTATTGGTAAATGGTTGATTAATGCCTTGCACGCCCAAGCAACCGGCTTCTCCGCTATCTGGGTACCGGCGATTTTATGGACTTTCGGGTTCTTCGTTGTTTTGTTCATTTTATCGGCGATTTACAATACGGCTAAGTTGCTAAAAATGCCGATGATGCGGCTATTGCGGCAGGCGCAAACGCCGAATCGGGTTAAGCAGAAAAAAATCTTTTTCGCTTTGCAAATCGTATTGGGTTTAATTTTACTGGCGATTGGCTATTACTGTATGGGTAATGCGCTTCATATTGGCATTAAAGCCATCCCGACTGCATTGGTTACCATCGTGATGGGGACATATTTCTTATTCAACGCTGTCTTTGTGGCCTTGATTGCCTTGTTGAAGCGCAACCATTCCTTTGCTTCCAAACAGCTGCACACTTTCACATTGTCGCAATTGAGTTTCCGGATTCGCGACTATACGCGGATTCTGTCCGTTGTGTCCATTTTGGTAGCCTTGGCACTAGGGGCGATTACGGTTGGATTAGGGTTTACTCATGATATTCCCGTGCTGGCCAGTCAGTACACTGCTTATGATTTGACGGTTGCATCACCAAATGCCCAAACGCAAGCTGAGATCAAAAAGTTGCAAGGCGTCACTGAGAAGCAGCAGTATACGCTCAAGTCAGATGCCAAAACGGTTTATATCAGCCAGCGTGCACTTGACGCTCATCCGCTAAAGGTCCAGATCCGTGATCAGAGTAGGAGTGGCAAGTTGCGCTCGGTCACGTTAACAAGCCGCAACTTTAACAAAATCGCAACGCAATACTCAGGCGCTATTGGGATCTTTATTGGTAATAACCGCGGAAAACAAATGCGGGTTGCAGATGACGCGACCTTTGCCAAACTCGGGAATGCCGAAACATTGACGACCTTTAGAGTCAAAAACTTCAACCAAAATTATGACACCATTGAAAAGATTATAAACTTGCAAAATAAACAGTATCCCAAGCTGTGGGGACATGAAAGCGATCAGAAATTCGTGTCGTATTCCATTCTCAATGGTATGTACTCTGGCCTTGCCTTTATGGGCTTCTTCTTAGGGCTGTCGTTCTTGGCAATGTTGGCTTCGACCTTGATGTTTAAGATTTTATCCGGCGCTAACTACGACAAGCGCCGCTACCTGATGTTGCAGAAAATCGGCGCACGTCCCCAGGTGCTACGTCGCTCCATTCGGCAAGAAATCGGCGTGCTCTTCCTTCTACCAGGTATCGTCGGCATGATCCACGTTTTGTTCGGATTACAATTGTTCAAAATGATTCTGCAGGCACCTTATGACAACCTAATCGTGCCGTTCGGCGTATTCATCGTACTTTATGGTTTATACTATCTGATCACCACTTGGATGTATCAGAGTATCGTGATCAACAAGGATCTGGCTACTAAAGGTTAAAACTGAGACTTGGTCCCAATCAGGCAGATCAACTATTAAGGGCGTTAGTTTTCGACTTAGGAAAACTAGCGCCCTTTTCGCGGTGTCTTTCACTTAATGATAGCTTTATCGCAAGCGTTGCGTTGATGTTCAGCGACTTTTGACGGCATGCCGTTGATCGGTTGTTATCAGTGTTTCCATAAACTTCAAAACGCCTTGTTCTTCGTTACTTGTCGTCGTGGCATCAGCGATAGCGGCCACACGCGGATCGGCATTGGCCATGGCCACACCTAAACCGACTTCTTGCAGCATCTCCAAGTCATTACCGCCGTCACCGAAGGCACACATTTCGGACAAGTCAATCCCAAGCTTTTGCCCAAGCAGCGCAAGCCCTTGCGCTTTGTTCACGTTTGGACGAATCAAATCAATGTCGCCGTGACCGCTGCTAGTCGGAGTCGCAACGCCAGCCAGCGCACTGCGCAATTCAGCAACAATCGCATCTGTACGCTCTGGGGGACAGCCGATGGAGAACTTAAGGATTTTGTCGTCGAGTTCATGGTAGTCATGTAGTAACGTCAGCTTAGGATAATATTTTCGCATGATCGCCAAATGATCTGGATCCATGGTGTCCAGTGTGTAGGCGCCGGCTTGACCACTGACGGAGACTTTTAAATCAGGAATCTGTTCAAGGTGGGTTAGGATCGGATGGATAATCGAGGGAGCAAAGGCATTTAGGGCATAGATGTGGTTGACATCGCGAATGTAGGCCCCATTTTCCGCGACAAAAATGGTTTCGGGATAGTCCTCAAAGAAAGACCGTAGCTGAAAGTACTGATTGCCGCTTGCGATGACCCAATAAATGTGGTGTGCTTGCAGCTGGTGATAGAGTCGGTCGAACCAGTTGCGATCGTAGCTCATGTCATTCCGCAAGAAAGTGCCATCCATGTCGGTTGCGATTAGTTTAATCATCATCAATCCTCCGTCAGTCTTGTGCGTTGATTCCGGCAGGTGACCGTTATCAACGTTGTTAACCAGCCATTTATCATTGAAAGTTGCTGTAGTTCTGCGTTGATACTTCTATGACAATAGTACCTTATTTGCCGATGATTAAGCTAGAGCCGACTTAACTCGGAAAGGCGCTGATAAACAATCGCATTATTCATTAACCACTTTTTCAACTAAATAAAATTTGCAAATTTGTAATAGACTATATTCAAATTAGATAGGCACAGGCAAAACTAAACGCCGTCTGGATTGCGCCCTTTTTCCTTAACCGACTGCAACATATACCTATCTTCCCCAACGGCCTGCTTAGCGCCTTGTTGCCAAAGCCGCCCATTGACGTGATGCATCAATATCTTGGCAGTCTGATGATCCACCAGCACTGTGTGTTCATGCTGCGGATCGTCAGCTAACGGTGCGTGACCTGCGCTGATCCGCGCCAGTTGTTCCGTCACATCCATCAAAAGCCGACTGCCTGCCAAAATTTCCGAAAAATGCGCGGCATGATAAGACGTCGGTAAAGTCATTTTCATATTCCCGCAAAATTTGACGGTAATGATCTGCTTGCCTCCGCGACGCTGAATAGCATGGTCAACTAGGTGATGGGAAGCAACCCAAATGACACTGCGATGATCAGGCGCAGATAACGGAATAAACGCATAGCCGGGACCGGCAAGCATCTTCGGCAACTTTTCAGCGTTACCATGATATAATTTCGTCACGATAACTTGATGTACCGATTGCGAATAAATAGATTCGTCTTCGTGATAACGGACAAAGCTTAAAGAGGTATTCGGCAACAGATAGTTGGCAGTTGCTGTTAGCGCCAGCATTTTCCCGGACAGAAAATTGGCTGGCAAGGGAAGAATCGCAATGATTTCCCTTAGCGGCAACTGTACGCCATCCGAAACCAAAGCCTCCGCGGCAAGTCGTTTAACGAAACATTCATGTTCTTCATTTATGGCTTCGTCCATAGAGCGTTATGTATAGCTTGAATATTATCGTAAACGTTTTCAAAAAGAAAGCCAAACGACTTACCGAGTTAACATATTGGTCCGCTTTAGAACGCTATCCATAGGAAAACTATTTGACGCGCGGCATTATCCGATTACTGCCACCTCAAGACAATCAAGCCAAGTTGGTGGTGATCAAGTTATGTATAGGTTGATCCAGCGTGAGCGGTAAACGTGAGACATCAAGTTAGGCGGTGGATAGTTGATCAGGCACAATGATCTTAGGATCGTTGTGTTTTTGTTCGCCGATCGATTTCCGTGACGCAGATGATGCCGTTAAAATTATCCGACTTAAAAATAAACAGTCGTAACCTCTCGCAGTCATTGAACTGACGAGTAGGTTACGGCTGTTTTATGATTTCCAATCACTAATGTTCAGGCAAAATGCTCTAAACGGTTAAAGGCAGGTACATGATCCGATCCATGTAATGCGGCCGATGGAAGAACCAGCCTTCTTCACGATAAGCCTTTGCGCCACTTTCGAAGATAAGGAGCAACTCATTTTGATCAGGGTTAAAGCTGATTTCCTCAACTGAGTTCGGTACATTGATCATTTTATCGCCAGCTTTTGGCGATTTAAAATCTAACTTTTCCCACCCTTTATCCACGGCCATGCGGATCCAGATTTTGCCTGGCGCACTGCCATTTGACTGGCTGAACAACGTCACGCCATCTTTGGCAATCGCAACGCCTTGAAGTCGATCCCACGCCGGATTGTAAGAGTTGATGATTTTCTTTTTGATGAGGGTTTTGAAAAGAATGTCTAACATTTGGGTCGTGCTTTTATGTTGCGTCTGCGGGGCGAGGTCGGTGACGATCTTGTCAAACTGTTTTTGCGTGATCGCATTTGGCAGGTTCTCGTCATTTAAAGGCAAGGCAATCAGCGAGCGGCCGGTGGTCTTTTTGCCGTACTTCACCAAGACCAATTGATGGTTGTAAAGGGTCATGGCCGAGGTGCGGTTAGCCAGGTGGAATGGAATCCGTGTCGAAGCCAGCGGTGCCTGGTTGACTTGCGGCTGATAGGCGTCAATTTCGCGTTGTGCGGCATAACTGATCCCGGCACCGCCTGCTTTCGAATTGTCATCCGACCAAAGCAAACGCTGCTTGTCGAGATCGTAGGTAATGCCGCCAACATGCGCCTTGGAGCGCAAAATAAGCGTCTTATTGTAACGACCGGTTTTGGCATCAATTTCGATAATAATGGAGTTTAACCGATGATCACCATCGTACATGCTGACATAGAGCGCTTTTTTAGATTGCGTAACCCCTTGTGGCACCCAGTTAGTTCCAAAGGCCGCTTGCCGGGTTTTGTTGTCCATTGACCACGTGCCTCGCAACCCCGGGATCACCGCCATCTTCGTCTTCTTTGCCAGGTGCACACTAGACGACGGTTGCCGAATTTCGGTAATTCGTTTTTGTGCTTCACTTTCAGACTGCAAAGGCCGTGGATCTGCCTGCCATTTTTTGACGTCGGTAGGCTGATCAACCAGCTGCTGATAATGATAATGGTCAATTAGCCACCATCCGCCAATACCAAGCACTGCCACACTTACAAGGGTTCCGATTGTCACCCAAATCCATTTTTTCAAAATACTCTGCTCCTCAGCTTTAAGATTGCTAATAAACATCTTTATTTATTGATGCCATAGTGGGAAAAGTAAGTCAAATCTTTTGCTATGGCCCACAGTGCGGATCGGTCTTCAACCAAATTTGATAATCGAATACGTTTAATTATTTTATCGTTAAATGATTCTAGAACATCACGAGCGGTTCATTTTCTCTTTAAATGCAACTTTTAAAAACCGATTTCTTGAATATATGTGGCAAAAGCGTATATTTATGTCGCGGTAATAATGTTGATTCGTAAGAAGAACGCTTGACATTAAATTAATCAGATGAAAGACGCTGTTTAATTTTACAAATAGTGCGTGCGTTTAACATTGTTACTAAAAAATGCACTACATGGAAAAAATAAAGTGGTTAACATGGGGAAAATCCTAGGAACCAAGTTGGAGGAGCCACTAAGCAAGGAGGGGAACCCTTTAGAATAAGATCCCAAAATGGGTGTATACAGGAGTTGCAGCCATCTTGTTATTCGATGACCTATCATTCGCACAACAACCAATCCGGGCCGCTGTAAATACACCAGGAGTCGTAGGTTCTAACAGCCTCCGTTAAAATCCAACGACGGCACAAGTGGCAAAAGGTATTGGGCAATTAAGCATTAAAAACTTGGAAATTCATACTGATCAAAACTACGATCCGCCAAAAAATATCGTGGCGGCGTTTTACAGGGATATCAGTCCTGTTTCACTATCCAAGATTAATGTTGATGGGAACGTTGATGTGGCAAAATCGGGTACCTATCGAATTAAGTCTTGGTTTGCTGAATATACACTAGCCAACGAGACTGATGTTGTTAGCTATACCTATGTCACGGTTCAGTAGTGGGGAATAAATAGATTTTTTAACGGTTATGATTCGGCTCAAACTAACAAAAGAAGAAAGAAGCGAATAATGCAAGAAGAGACATTGTTTTAAAAACGGTTTGGCTCTTTTTAATAACCTTAAAAACGGAGGTCCTTCGTATTGCTGATGGTTGTTATCTCATTTATTCCTCGCTAGTTTCTTGAGTGTTGTTGAGTAGCGGACGTTGATTGCTTGATTGAATTTTCGAATAATTAATTCGTAATGATAATCGATATTCTTTGTAAAGATCTATTGTAAAATAAGAAATAATGAATATTGGCTTAATAACCAATTAGATGAGTATGGAGACGAAAGAAATGTGTAATTATGTAATTTGTAAAAATTTTTAAGGAGTGATAATGATGGCTGGAAATCATTCGAAAATCACTAATCAAATTGTTAATGTTATTGTAATCATGTTAATGGCATTTTCCGGTACTTTGTTAAATGTGCCGACATTGGCACCTCAGCCAGTTCAAGCTGAAGAGAATAAAGCAGACATTTTTAAAGGCGGCCCCGCTTATGATATGCCAACAGCAACAAAGGTTAACTATCAGGCAGTTGTTAAGAGTGACTGGAATTTGCTCAATAAGTCCTTTACAGCACCTGGGTATCAAACGGTTGGCTATTACAGTTCAATAATTGGTGCCAGTTACATTGGGACAAAGGTGACAATTAGCGAGCGTGTTAAGGGGGTAATAGCGTACGCGGATCTTATTACTTTGCCATCAGGAAAATCTTACTGGGTGGATGAACGTAGTCTAACTATCACCTCAGATGTTTACCAAAACGGTCCTGCGGTGAATCTACCCAACTCAAGAGCTGTTGACTATAATGCCAAAGTAATTTCTGACTGGAATTTATGTTCAGAACCATGGCATACGTTAGCTTATTTTCTAGCGTGAATGGCAAAAATTATGTTGGACAAGCAGTTAGAGTAACTCGTGAAATTAATCTCGGTAATGGTGTAATAGCTGTTTTGGTTACATTGCCTGATGGTTATTCATACTGGGTAGATAAGAAGAGCTTAGCTATCACCTCAGATATTTATCAAAACGGCCCAGCATTAAATCTACCTAATGCGGAAATTGTTTTCTATAAAGCAAAAGTCGCTTCTGACTGGAATTTATGTTCAGAACCATGGCATACGTTAGCTTATTTTTCTAACGTGAATGGCAAAAATTATGTTGGACAAACTGTAACAGTAACTCGTGAAATTGATCGAGGTGATGGTGTAATAGCTGCTTTGGTTACATTGCCGGACAATTTCTCGTATTGGGTGGATAAAAACTCATTAGCGGTTGATTATCAAGTCTTATCCGTAGAAAAGTACCAAGTTGACAAGTCGAATCCAACGTATTGGCAGGATTTTCGAAGTGATGGTAGTAGAATATATACAATAAAACCAACAGCAACCGACTATCCAATATATCAGGACACATTTGGAAGCGGGCATGTTTTGGATGATTCAAGCAACTTGGTCGGAACATATTATTTGGCCAATGAAGAAGCAATCGTCTTAAATCCAAGTGGCAAAAAAATTACAGCTGTTCATATTTCGAATGACAACGTAAATTGGTACTGGGTTGACAAAAATGCGTTGAGTTTGGGGCAGGATGGTTACAAAACTGCTTATGAGGGGGTCACTGGAAACGGTTTGAATGGGGCAATCAAATACTGGATTGGTAATGATGATCCGTTAGCTAATGAGATTCAAATCGCCATTGATAAATGGAATTCAGAGATTCCAGGTCTCTTTGAAAAGGCCGACTCCCCATCGAATGTAAATATTAATTTTGAAGAAAAAAGTTTGGACAACCCTAATTCTTGGGCATCAACGGTACATTATGGCGCGGCAAATATTGTCACCATAGAGCTTAATACCACAGGTTCGGCAAGTCTTACAGTCAATAAATATATTGATAGCGAAGGTACTGCTAACATCATCGAACATGAAATCGGACATGCGCTTGGGTTAGGTCATTCTGGCGCGGACGGCGCTGCATGGTCATTTTATACGACCCCATCTAACTTGATGTATATAGCCTCAGATGGCAGGAGTGATAATTACAACACAATTCCAAAGACGATGGTTGATGCGATTAAATTCATTCGAAGTCTAGGATGGACTTACGTTGGCCAGCCAAATAATGTACAGTTCAGTCTCCGGCCATTCAATGGTAGCAGATGGTTTGTCATTGATTGATGATTAATTAATGTCTCCGAGCTTTTTGCTAGAACCTCACAATTCCTCTGTGCCATAATGAAGTTGTTGTTGCAAACTATGTGCCAAACACAAGGAGGAATGATTGATGTCTGATGTTAAGTACCCGCAAACCATTGACCAGCTTAACCAATTGATTGCGGATTTGATGCAGCTTCAAACAAATGTGCAACAGATTCACTGGTATATGCGCGGGCATAACTTCTTTCGTCTTCACCCATTGATGGATGATTACAAAGATCAACTAGCCGAAGCGTTGGATGCAATTGCAGAGCGGCTCATTGCTTTAGGCGGCTCACCGTATGCGACCACCCATGAGTTTATCGAACATACTGGGTTGCCTGATGAAAAGGTGGCGTTTGGCCAGTACACGCTGGTGGAGTTAATGCAACGTCTCGTTAAGCAGTTTAAGTATTTGGCTGACCAGTATCAGAAAGCCATTGAAATCACCGATCAAGAGCGCGACTTTCCAACTCAAGACATGATCAACGGGTACAAAGAAGAAACGGACAAAAATATTTGGATGTTAAACGCGTACCTTGGGAAAGGCCCGTTAGATGATTAGTTTGCCATAACGGCTTTTGATGATGACAACATAAAAACGCCGGCATACTTTTCACACGTTTATTGTGGAAGGTATGCCGGCGTTTAACATTGGGTTCAAATGGCTAGTGAGCTCTGTTTCGGCATAATCCGATCTAGGGTCTATTGCATGGTTTGGCGCCGCGGTCCAGTCAACAGCCAAACGGTCAGCCCAATCATGACAACTTCCACGATGGCTTGGAACAAATAAACCGTTATTGATCCGGTGATTGAAGCCTCAGTGTTGCTGACAACCATGCTAAGAATATCGACCGCCGCGTGGACAAGCATCGGGATACTAAAGGAGCCAACGTAAAGATGAACGGCGGCTATAAACCAGCCGAAGACAACGGCAAACTGAATCTGCGAAAGTGTATCAAACCAATTTTGTTCCCCCAAAACATTGATCAGGTGGGAAGCACCAAACAATAGACCACTTATGAAGATGCTGCCCGATAATGCCAACCGATGCCGGCCCAACCAGACTAGCAGCAAAGTTAAGACCATATAACGGTACTCCCATTCCTCGGCAATACCCGGCTCAAGTCCTTGAGTAAACCAGTTAAAGGTTAGGGGATTTGAATGCCATGACCAGATGAACAGGCTTTGAAACGAATCGTTCGTGCTAAAAGCATTCCAGAGCGTAAAGTAAATGATAAAGACAACCAGAACAATCAAGACCCCGGCTTGCATATTCGGGTTGAAACGCCAGCTAGGGAGGGGTAGCCCCCACTGACGCATGGCGATAGCGCCGACTAGCACTGAAACAATTGCCGCCAAAACGCCTGCTTCGGCAAAGCTCCAAAGAGGCGAAGCAAACGCCGATTTAGTCAAACCTTCAGTAAAAGTGGTTCCTGCGTAAATCACCATAAACGCAACCACCAGTGTTGTGATAACCCGCGTCAAATAGTGCTGGTCCGGCGTGAATAGAACTTTTGCAAATGGAACATGAGCCAGTAAAATCAGCACCGTTATCAGAATCAAACTTAAATTGCCTGGCAAAACACGCAAGAATTGCTGACCGCTGTAGAAAACAATAAGCGGATACACAATAAGCTGAATTAAAACGGCTAGCAGCTTGAATAAGCGACTGATCAAATGCTTGGGTGCCGAAATGGCGCTGACCAGTAACAAGCCACCTTCGATAATGGTTAAGACAAGCGCCCATAACCAGAACTGTGCGCCTTGGGCCGCTAGTAAATAACCGGCTGTTAATATAAGTCCCTGGACAAAGTACCACCAAAACCAGGGAGAGCTGTATGCTTTCATGTGATTAAATACCTCCTGTTGTTGTTGGTATAAATGGTAGCACAAGTCTGTACAAGGACGGTAAAATTAGGCATCGAAATCTTGATATTGTACTATCAATAAATATTTCATTGCCTATTAACATATGAGCTTTAGTTGATAGGCTCAACAATTTATCTGGTTGGTGCGGCAACCTCATTTATGAATCAAATGATCAGGAGGTGCATATCGAACACTTGACACTCATTATAAAATGCCGAATATAATAGCTTTATTAAATGTTATCTTTAGGTTATGCTGTACGCTTATACGACGTATTTTTGGAGGAGAATTCAAATGATACATTACGGTCTTATTGGCACGAACCAAGCAACAGACGATTTCGTGCAGGCAGCAAGTGTGACGAACAAATGGGAGCTCGGCGCTTTGTATGCCAGTAATGTTGATCAAGCAGATCAATATGCCAAAAAATATGGCACGAATCAGACCTTTTTTGACATTGCTGATTTTTTTAAAAACGGCAATTTTGACACAGTTTTCATTGCCTCCCCTAATGGCGATCATTTTAGCCATATTAAGCAGGCAATTCAGGCTGATAAGCATGTCATTGTGCAGCCGCCAGCTTTGACAAATCCCACTGAGTTTGCCGAGGTGGAACAGTTGTTGACCGATCATCCCCGAGCTTTATTTTTTGAAGGGGCTTATCCGATTCACATGCCAAACTTTAAAAATATTGAAACGGCAGTTGAAAAAATGACCATGATTCAAGGGGCTACTTTGGTTGCGATGCGGGAACAACCGGAATATGATGCCATTTTGGAAGGAGCCCAACCTGAAGGATTTACTTTGGCATCCTGTGGTGGCGCGTTGCAGCAAAAAGGCGTTTACGCCATTTATGCAGCTTTGAAGCTATTTGGCCGGCTAAACTCGGCAACATACTTTGCGACTGCTGTTGAAACCGGTGTTGACGGTACCGGAGTAGCTTTCCTGCAATATGACCATTTTTATGTGACGCTTCACTTTGGGTTTACCACGGATTCATATATGCCCACGGAAGTTAATGGCCACCATGAACTGATTCAGGTTGATGATTTAACCGAAATGCATCTGGTTCAGCATTATGATGCCCAAAAGAAGGTTACGCCGCTGATGTCAGCCGATTATACGTATCACTTTACTGGCGAGTTATTGGCTTTTACTGAAGTGCTGGAACACTCGTATACGGCGGAAAATCGTAAAAAGTATCGGGAATGGTTGCAGTTAGCAGAAGATGTCAACAATGTGGTGTATCATTTGCGCCAAATGGTTGGGATTAAGTTCCCGACAGATACGCCACAAAAGTAGTCTAGAGATCGACGTGGCGGTTTTTCAAACGACCTGATGACAAATTTATTTATAATATCGAGTCTTCATAATTTTGTCATCAGGATGGGTATGTTATATTAAGTTTGCGCTATATGAGAATAGCTATTGTTATATAGCCATGTTCAATTTCAAAATACAGATCAGCAGGTGATGATCGCAGGTTGTTGAACAGATGATGCTTTGCCAATATTGATTTGGGATGGTGGAGGAGAAAAATGATTTTTTTCTTGGATGAGTATTTATTACAAAAGAATTCGAGTGTTGAACACGCGGCGGCCAAACGCTTGGCTTTGTTCAAGCGATTCAACCAACCGGCTGTCATTTTGACCCGGGATTTTGATCGGCTAAGCGTGCGAACGTTGGAAAAAATGAAGCTCGCGCAAACGGATGTGTTGAACATGTTTGATTATTTTCAGCACATTCCTAGTGATATGCCGGAAAAAACGGTGCTAAACGATGAAATGAATCTGCCAACACTTGACGAGGTATCAGTTGATGCTAATCAGAGTCAAGTGACTGATGGCGATCGGCTTCGTCGGCAAGTAGGGTACATACCGGAAACCTTTGGGCACGTTTTTTACCAGAATTATTTGGATGATCAAGGCAATGAAGTCGAACGCGATTTATGGGATGCACGCGGCTTTCGGTCTGCTACACAATATTTTGGTCGTGATGGGCTGCTGACATTTGAGCGCTACTATGATTTGGATGGCAAGCCGGTCATTGAAACTTATTATGCCGGTAATCAGGCCGATCAAATGCAGCTCACTCGGGTTGTCTTGAAGGGCAAAACGATTCTTGATGATCGGGAGTTTGATGATCTGGACGGCTTGTTTACACATTTCCTAGATGAATTGGCAGATGCAGATCCGGGTGAAACCATCTTTATTAGCGACCGCCCGGGTGTTGGCGTTTTGCCATTAAGGAATATGCAGCAGGCGGCTAAAAAGTTCATTTACATTCCGATTAATCATGTCGTGAATAATGGCAATCCACAAACGAATCCCGTAGATGGTTATTTGAAACCCGCTTTTGCCGATCCAGCCAAAATCGATGGTTTCATCGTTCAAACACCAAGTCAACGTGATGCTATCGTAAAGCGGTTCCCGGCAGCAAAAGTGACAGCTATTCCAGCAGTCACGGTCGATCCCAAGGCGTTACCGCAAAAACCTACTGAAGCTACAACTGCTGTCGACAATAAAAAGTTAATGTACGTCGGCCGAATTGCTGAAGAACGGCAGCTTGACCAGATGATCCGGGCGTTGGGTTTAGTCAACAATAAGATTCCTGGCGTTGAATTGGACTTGTACGGTTATGGGGATGCTGATTACCAAAAGAAGCTTGAAGCGTTAACCAAAGACTTAAAACTTGATAAGCAGGTTCATTTTAAAGATTACGTGACTGATTTGGCTCAGCGATATGAGCAGTACACGATGCTGCTGAATACAGCGGCAACTGACGGTGGGCCGCTGGCAATCTTGGAAGCACAGACGCATGGCCTTCCGGTTATCAGCTATCGGTTCCATTACGGCCCAAGCGATGAAATTGCCAACAAAGAAGACGGGTATTTGGTTCCGCAAAATGATTTGGCAATCATGGCAAAGCTCATTGTTGATTTATTGCAACATCCGGAAAAGCGCGCGGCGTTTGGGCAAAAAGCGTTGGAAAATGTCAGCCAACGTTTGGATGAAGCCAGCGTATACAAGCAGTGGCAGCAAGTCTTAGGTCTGTAATGGAGGTTGGGTTATGTATTATTTTTTAAATGAGAATATGCAGTTTGCTAAATCAGGCATTGAAGGCGCAGAAATTCAGCGACTGAACTTATTCAATCAGCATCAAGTTCCGGCGAAAATCGTGACGCGAGTTTTTGCCATGAATCTGCATGATGTGACCACTGATGCCAAGATCAGCGACGATCATTTTGTGAATCTGTTCGATTATTTTTGCGGCACCACACATGTCGAAAAAACCGTAACCACGGTTGATGATGTCATTGCCGTTGGGGATGACATCACGCAGAAAGCCGAAGACAACAAAATCACGTATTTAAAAGACAATAAACTCTATCGGATTGCCTATTTGCGTCAAGGCGCCACCAATCCACGAGAAATCAGTAATGTTCAATACTTTGATACAACCGGTCGCACAACAAAGATGAGCTGGTGGAATTCTCGTGGCTTTCTTTGCCTGAACCAGTATTTTGACAATGCCGGTAATATCTTCCAAGAACATTATCTGGACTTGGAAGGGAACGTTAAGCTTGAAAAACTGCATTATCTCAATCGGGCAAACAAGGAGAAGTTTTCTTACAAGTTAGATGATTTTGAAGGTGTGGACTATTTGTTCGATGGCCTACATGATTTGACACGGTTTTTCTACGATCAGCTGAATAAAGTCGATGGTGGGTACAATGTGTTTATTAGCGATCGGACTACGGAGACTGGCTGGGGACTACGATATATGGAGACGACAGCATTTAAAGTGTTGCATTTACACAACAACCATTTGGCTGATGACAAAGATATCATGCATGACCGATTGAACAATTTCTATGCCAGCTCACTGAACAATCTTGATAAGTGGGACGGTATTATTGCGCCATCTTCGCAGCAGAAAAAGGACGTGGAGGCACGATGGGGAACCAAGCCGCCAGTCTTCAATATTAGGGTTGCATTTGTTAAGGCTGCGGATGTTGAAGCCAGTAAAGTGCCGTTTGCACAACGGGAAAATAATCTCGTCGTCCATGTCGCCCGCCTAGCACCAGAGAAGCAACAGGACAGTTCAATTAAAGCCTTCGAAAAAGTACTCAAAGTTATTCCTGATGCTAAGCTTGAATTGTGGGGTTACGCTAACGGTGATGTGGGTGATAAGATGCGCGCCTTAGTCAGAGAAATGCACTTAGAAGATAGTGTTTTATTTAAAGGGTACACCAGCAACATCGCAGAGGTTTACAATCGTGCCCAAGTCGGGCTATTGCCATCAAGGGCTGAGGGTTTTCCACTAACCTTAATCGAAGCTCAGTCGCATGGATTACCCATGATCGCAAACGATATTCACTATGGGCCGGCAGACATTCTCGAAGATGGTAAAAGCGGCATTCTGACTAAAAACGGCGATAATGATGGCTTGGCAGACGCCATCATTGATTTGCTTACGCATAAGGACAAGCTGGCAGCCTTCAGTGAGGAAGCTTATCAAAATGCGTTGCGCTTTACGGACGATAATACGTTTGAACAATGGCAGACGCTGTTCGACTACGCCGCGAAAAAGCGTGCAAAAGTGTTGGCAGCAGAAGCACTATAATTTCAAAATTTAGAACCCTTAGAATTGAATTGTTAACGTATGGAAGAGATGGCGATGACCATCTCTTTTTTTACCTTAAAATTTGAGGCGAATGAGTAAGCAACTAGAATTCGAAAGCAGCTAGATTGAATGCATCAAGAATTCCAGATAGTCAAAAAATTGAAAAAATAACATTCAACTAAGATTCTGATATTTTAGATTTTAAAATATTAATAATTATAAAATAGTGGCGTTAGTGGACTTTTTAAGAATCTTTGAGAACTCAAAAAATCGTAAAAGGTTCATAAATAGCCAATAAAAGGCTGACATTGTCAACTTTTGACAATATTTTTTAAAGTAAATAACACGTTGTCAAAATACTGAAAAATCTTTTTATAACATTGGAGTTGTGATGGTATGAGAAATGTTATAACATGTGAATGTGTCAAAATAACAGGCATAATATCTGGGGGTGATCGTAATTACAGGCAAATGAATAGTGACTTGCCTGTCATCAAATTTTAAGCGAAACCACAAATGCAATCATCAAGCTGTCTGACGTATACCAGCTCTTGGGTGGGTTGCTGTGGGCTTGCTGATCGCCAAATGCTAGCAATATTGGTCATGCTAGAACGCCAATACCTGACTAGCCTTTTTCGGATTTTAAAACATCACGTAAGACTAATGGTGGTCGGCCGGCTTAAGTCGGTATTTCAGCAGCTTTTGTAAAAAATGGTAAACGTAAATTGCAAGAACAAGTTAGCCAGTCGTTGAGGACAATCCCAGAACAGGCCGTTATCAAATAGAAGTTGTGGCGCTAGAGAGACTACTGGGCCATGCGGCGAACGCGCCGAGCTTCGGCCTCAAAGTTTTGCTGGGGTGTGCAGTAGCCCTGTTGTTTGCGAGGCAACTGATTCAAGCGGTCTTGCGTGGCCTGCACTTGACTAGGGCTAATGTCATCTAGGGACATGCCCTTAGGGAAGTCCTGGCGGATCATCCGGTTATGTGCCTCGTTGGTGCCACGGTCGCAGGACGTGTAAGGATGGGCGTAGAAGATCTCAGTTTCCGTCCCAGCAAAAGCAGTATTTAAGGCGGTGAACTCGGGTCCGTTGTCGGCTGTGATGGTCTTGATGCAAGCTCCCCATTCGCGCTTGATTCCACGCAATGCATAGCTCACAGAGTCTGCATCTCGTCCTTCGATCAAGCGGAGAAGTTGGCAACGGGTCTTGCGCTCAATCAGAGTCAAGATGACGCTCTCCTTGCCATTGCGTTTACCGACAATGGTATCCATCTCCCAGTGACCGAACTGCCTGCATCGTTCAACGACCTTAGGCCGTTCCTCGATACTGCGGCCAGCCAGGCGCTTAGCCTTGGTGTGGTGCTGGTGAGAGGTCTTCCGCTTAGTCTTCTCCAACAGGTCGATATTTCGAATCTCTAGGCGTTGGTCGTCAATGTGCTGGTACAAAGTCGAGGCACAAACAAGCTCTTCAGGAGTAAACAGCTTGTGTCGCTTGGCATAGCCGATTGAAGCATCCGGCGACCATTTGTCCTGCTTAGCTCGCTGTACGTACCAGGCTAAGAAGACCTGTACGCTGGCGAACTTGTCAGGACGATGGCAGCTCAAGCGTGCAGTCTCGTAACGTGCCTGAGCAGCCTCTGGCAGGTATTGTCGATGGTAGACGCGCTTGCCATTACTCTTCTTGACCTGATCTACTGTACCTCGCTTGATTTCATTATTAATGGTCTGCGGGCAGACGCCAATTTCAGCAGCAATCCAACGATTGGACTTCCCAGCTTGGCGGAATCCGGCCACTTTTCCGCGCTCGAGTGATGTTAAGTGCTGACCTTTTTGGCGGTGTGTGCTATCCTGTTTCTGCATCAAGACAATATCCTCTTCCATTGTTTGTGTAGGAACTTCAATGATACAGGATATCTGTTCTTGATGTTTTTTATTGTCCAAAAAATTTTGAGACAGTGGCTAACTTGATTCTAAAATGCGCGAAAAAATGGTAAATCGAACTTGAGACTCGATTTTGCCACTGGACCACAGATTTATGCGACATCGTTTTCACATTTTTAATCAAGAATGTGGTCAATGGTGTCCCAATTTTTTAATTAAGTGGGGCGAGCAAATGGAAAAGTTCAATAAAAAGCAGAAGCTCGTAAAGAAAAATACGAACTTCAAAATGTATAAGGCGGGGAAGCGTTGGGTATTTGCTTATAGTATCCTTGCGTTCTTAGCCGGCGGTGCTGGCGTCGCTATTTCTGAATCGGCGCCGGTTCATGCGGACTCGAATGTTGAGCAGTCCATTGCGGCAGCGGCGGCACTCAGCAATACTTCGACGCCAACATCATCTGTTGCACAACAATCAGCAGCTTCCAGCGCGCAGAGTCGTGCGCCGCAAAGTGCGGTTGCCCAACAGAGTCAGGCTAATGATGCTGCAATTCAGGCAAGCGTTCAGGTAGCTTCCCAGGCACAAGCTGCTGCACCAAGTTCAGCAGCTGCTACCAATGTGCAGACACAAAGTACGGCGTCACAGGTGCAAACAGCAACGACTCCGGCATCTGCGTCGGCTTCATCAGCAGCTGCAAGTTCAGCAACTGCAAACCCAGTAGCCGCAAGCTCGGTTACGCTGGCTTCGGGGTCTGTCGCGAGTGATAGCGGTGATTTTCCCAAATCGCTGACCATGGATCAAAATGGCGATAAGTCTGTTTTGATGACTGCCAACAACTTGACGATTCATGCGGGGGACGCAGCTTTCAAGAGCGCCTTTCCTGACAATGCGGTCGCGAGTGCTGCAACACAAGGCGAACAACTTGTAACCTTTGACTTAGGTAATGGGGTGACGCTCAGTGCAAGCTTAGCGGAAGGTGTCATTGACTATTCACAGACAACCGATGTCGGGGATGGCCAGTTTCATGGGCCATTTGCGGCAATCACGCCTTTACCTAAGATCAGCACAGAGCTTGCCAAGCAAGTTGGCCGTCCGGAGACGGATGCCAATATTCCCGTATGGAACAGTGTTGAAGACTATAACAAGCCGGGGACGTATGCAGTTGTTTATACCGTTCAAGCTGCACAAGCAACCGGTGCAACAGAATTTGTCGGAGCCTTTACAGGGTATTTCTTTATTCGGGTTATCCCAGCTACAGATACAACGAAACCAACTTCTGATGCTTCTACAGCAAGCACTTCAGCAAGCCAAGCAACGGTGACGGCAAATTCGGCCGCTGATATTGCAAACACGGCAAGTACAGCTGCCAGTTCTGCGTACGTCTATACCTCTGGCGCTACATCAAGACATCCAGATAACAAGGACCTAGCAGATCTCAATAGTGTTGCGTCTGCTGCTAACACTAAGACAGCAGGACTTGCGTCAGCAGCAGCTAGTGACGCTGCAGGCGCTAAGGGACTGGCTACTTCGGTTGCGGATGCAAATAAGGCGGTTGAGAGTGCAGTTGCTCAAGTAGACGCGGCCAATAAAGCCGGCGACTATGATGCTGCTGGTTCGTATGCTAACGAAGCAGCAAAAGCAGCAAGTAACGCCTCGTCACTTGCTGCCAAAGCAAATGAACAAGCTGCGAAAGCCTTGCAGGAAGCCAATGATGCAGCTGACGCCGCCAAGGTTGCGACCGATGCCATGAACAAAGCTAAGACAATTGGCGCAGCAGCGGATGCAAAAGACTTTGCGAGTGATGCTAAGAAATCCGCAGATGCGGCCTCTGATTCAGCAAGCCAAGCAAGCACTGACGCTAAGAAGTATCCTTCTGACACTTTGATTTCTAATGCTGCAAGTACCGCCTCTTCTGCGACGGCTAAAGCGTCTGATGCTGCAACTCAAGCGTCTGATGCTGCAAAGAATGGCAATGAATCTGCTGCTTCCAATGCAGCGAGTGACGCGGCGAGCGACGCAAAAATTGCTTCTGATGCAGCTGCCACGGCTCATAGCCAGGCAAATGCCAATGAGGCGCGAGGCTATGCTGACAATGCTAAAGCTTCTGCAAATCAAGCCTCGACATCTGCAAGTCAGGCAGATGATTTTGCCAAAAAGTATCCTTCTGATGCGAAGGTTTCCGCGGCTGCTGCCAAAGCAGACACCGCTGCCAAGGTAGCTTCTGATGCAGCTAAGGCTGCTGATGAAGCCGCTTCAAAGACCGATCGGCATACTGCATTCAGTCAGGCTGCTATTGCTTTCCAAGCGGCCGCAACTGCATCTGATGCAGCGGCTGAAGCGGCAAAAGCAGCGTCTGCAGCATCAGATGCGAACAGCAGTGCTGCCGTTAGCGATGCCGGAAAATTTGCAGATGCAGCTAAGAAGTCTGCAGATGATGCTGCTACCTCCGCTAAGCAGGCAGGATCAACGAAAGATAAGTATCCAAGCGATCCACTGATTGTTCATGCTGCGGATACCGCAAGCAGTGCTGCAGCTAAAGCTTCCGATGCTGCTACAGCGGCCGCAACCGCCGCCAAGAACGGCAACGTTTCTGGAGCATCTGACGCGGCTAATCAGGCTGCTGGATTTGCAAAGGATGCTTCCGATGCTGCAAGCTTGGCTACAAGTGAAGCTAATGTGGTGCGAGCAAAAGAACTGGCTGGTCAGGCAAAGAATTCTGCTGACCAAGCCGCGGCCTCTGCGACTAAAGCAGAAGGTTATGCAAAACAATATCCTTCCGATGCTGCAATTTCTAAAGCCACAAGTACTGCGACCTCTGCCGCCGCTGTTGCATCCACTGCAGCAAGTGATGCAGCAACCGCCGCAAAGAGTGGTGATGTGCCAACCGCACTTGAGAAGGCTTATGAGGCTGCCAACGCTGCTCAGGTAGCTAGTGCAGCTGCCAGTGACGCTGCGAAGGCAGCTGCTGCATACGGTGACGGTGGCAATGATAATGGCGGCAGCACTTCTAATTCGCAGGCAGGTATCTATGCCGATGCTGCTCGAAAAGCTGCCAATGCCGCATCTGATTCTGCAAAACAGGCGGAAGCAAATCACAACAAGTACCCTTCTGATAGCGCTGTCTCTACTGCAGCAAGCACAGCAAGTTCAGCGGCTGCCGACGCTGCAAAAGCAGCTGATGCTGCAAGTGATGCTGCCAAAACGGGGGATGTTGCAAAAGCAAGTAATGCCGCAAGTACAGCAGAAAGTGATGCGCGCATTGCTTCCGATGCTGCTAACACAGCGGCTAAAGCTGCAGAAGCTGCAAGTCAGGCTGCTTCTAAGGCTGCCAGTGATGCTGCCAAAGCAGCGGCAAATGATGCTGCCAAGGCCAGTGACGCAGCCAAGAATGCTGCAAACGATGCCGCTAACAACAAGTCTGATGCCAGTATCCAAAGTGATGCAGACAAAGCAAGCGCGGCAGCAAGCCAAGCAAGCACTGCAGCAGCCAAAGCAAGTGATGCCGCAAGCAAAGGCGATAGTTCTACGGCTTCAAAAGCGGCTGCGGACGCTTCGAACGCTGCCAAGACAGCAAACGACGCAGCCAGTGATGCTGCCAACAATAAGTCTGATGCCAATATCCAAAGTGATGCGGATACGGCAAGCACAGCAGCTAGTGCCGCAAATTCAGCAGCTGCAAAGGCAAGTGATGCCGCAAGCAAGGGTGACAGTGCAACTGCCTCAAAAGCGGCCGCGGATGCTTCAAACGCCGCCAAGACGGCACGTGACGCAGCCAGTGACGCTGCATCACGCGCAGCAGCCAATGCGGCGAAAGCAGCGGCAGATGATGCTGCCAAAGCTAGCGACGCGGCTAAGAAGGCTGCGAGTGACGCTGCAGGCAACAAGTCTGATGCCAATATCCAAAGTGATGCAGACAAAGCAAGGGCGATAGTTCTACGGCTTCAAAAGCGGCTACGGACGCTTCGAACGCTGCCAAGACAGCAAACGACGCAGCTAGCGATGCTGCATCACGCGCGGCAAACAATGCAGCAAAAGCAGCGGCAGATGATGCAGCCAAAGCTAGCGATGCAGCTAAGAAAGCTGCGAGTGACGCTGCGAACAACCCGTCTGATGCCAATATCCAAAGTGACGCGGACAAAGCAAATGCAGCAGCAAGCCAGGCAAGTACAGCAGCAGCCAAGGCAAGTGACGCTGCAAGCAAAGGTGACAGTTCCACGGCTGGCAAAGCAGCCAATGACGCTTTAAACGCTGCAAAGACAGCGAATGAAGCCGCAAGTGATGCTGCATCACGCGCAGCGAACAATGCAGCAAAAGCAGCGGCAGATGATGCAGCCAAAGCTAGCGATGCGGCCAAGAAGGCTGCGAGTGACGCTGCGAACAACCCGTCTGATGCCAATATCCAAAGTGACGCGGACAAGGCAAATGCCGCGGCAAGCCAGGCAAGTACAGCAGCTGCCAAGGCGAGTGACGCTGCAAGCAAAGGCGATAGTTCTACGGCTTCAAAAGCGGCCACGGATGCTTCGAATGCTGCCAAGGCAGCGACTGACGCGGCTAGTGATGCTGCATCACGTGCAGCAAGCAATGCCGCTAAAGCTGCAGCCGATGACGCAGCCAAAGCGAGTGATGCTGCTGCCAGTGCCGCTTCAAATGCTTTTGATAATCCGTCAGATGCCAATATCCAAAACGATGCAAATAACGCAAGCGCTGCAGCAAGCACAGCAAGTTCAGCTGCTGCCAAAGCGAGTGATGCCGCTCGTAATGGCGATAGTTCGACAGCTGCTAAAGCGGCCACGGACGCTTCAAACGCAGCTAATGCTCAGTGAAGGCTGCGAGTGACGCTGCATCGCGTGCGGCAAACAATGCCGCATCCGATGCTCACAAATCGGCTGACGCAGCCTCTGATTCAGCGAGTCAGGCAAGCGACTTTGCAAATAATTATCCTGACAATGCTGCTGTTTCAAATGCTGCCAAGAAAGCGGCTGATGCCGCAGCCGATGCTGCAAAAGCAGCCAAAGATGCTGACAGTGCTGCCAAGAACCATGATGCAGCTAGTGCTTCTGAAGCGGCCAAACGCGCAGCAAATGCTGCCGCGAAAGCAGCAAATGCTGCAAACGACGCAGCAAAAGCAGCACAACGAGCTTCTGAAGCAGCTTCTCAGGCAGCTACAGAATATGCTGATGATGCGCATAGTTCAGCAAACGATGCCGCAGCCGCTGCAAGCCAGGCAAGCGATTACGCCAACAAGTATCCTGATGATGCGGCTGTTTCAACTGCTTACAAGAAAGCTTCTGATGCTGCGACCGATGCCGCCAAAGCTGCTCAAGCAGCTGACAAGGCAGCTAAGAGTGGTAATGTTTCAGACGCATCTGATGCAGCAAGTCGTGCAGCGGACGATGCGTTGAAAGCATCCAATGCCGCAAACGACGCGGCCAAGGCTGGCGCAAAAGCCTCTGAAGCAGCATTGAATGCTGCAAAAGGTTACGCAGATAATGCACACAGTTCAGCGAATGATGCTTCCGACTCAGCAACTCAGGCTAATGATTATGCAAGCAAGTATCCTGACGATTCTGCTGTTTCAAATGCTGCCAAGAAAGCATCTGACGCTGCAGCTGATGCGGCCAAGGCTGCTCAAGCCGCTGACACAGCTGCCAAGAGTGGCAATGTGGCGGAAGCATCCGATGCAGCAAGTCGTGCCGCGGATGATGCTTTGAAGGCTTCTAATGCGGCAAATGATGCAGCCAAGGCAGCCGCCAAAGCTGCTCAAGATGCTGACGTGGCTGCTAAGAGTGGCAACGTTGCTGATGCGTCGAACGCGGCAAGTCGTGCAGCAGATGATGCTGTAAGGGCTTCTAATGCAGCAAATGATGCGGCCAAGGCAGCAGCCAAGGCCTCTCAAGCTGCATTGAACGCGGCTAAGGATTACGCAGCTAACGCCCACAGTTTTGCAAATCAGGCATCTGATTCAGCAAATCAGACAAGTGATTACGCTAATAAGTACCGTGATAATGCAGTTATTGCTGATGCGCTCAAGCAGGCGTCCGCTGCCGCCGCTGATGCTGCCAAAGCGGCACAAGATGCTGATACAGCTGCCAAGACTGGCGATGTATCAGCTGCCTCAAACGCAGCAAGTCGTGCTGAAGCCGATGCTGTGAAAGCGGCCAATGCGGCAAAGGATGCCGCGAAGGCCGCTTCGTCAGCCGGCGATACTGGCACAAGCACAGCCGCAAATGGTTATGCCGATGCTGCAAATAAGTCTGCTAAAGATGCAGCTGATTCTGCTAAGCAAACTGGTTCATATGCAAATGAATATCCAAATGACAAGACGATTGCGGACGCAAACAAGACTGCTTCCGATGCTGCCAGTCATGCGGCTGATGCTGCCAAAACTGCTGAACAAGCAGCTAAAGCAGGCGATGCAAGCAAGGCTAGTGATGCAGCGAATGTAGCAGCTAGTGATGCCAAGACGGCAAGTGATGCGGCACGGACAGCTGCTCAGGAGGCAGCTAACAATGCTGCCAAAGCTGCCGCCAACGATGCCGCGAAAGCAAGCGATGCCGCGAAGAATGCTGCAAATGATGCGAAGAACAACCCTTCTGATGCGGCCATCAATAGTGACGCCGCTAAAGCGAGTGATGCAGCATCTAAGGGTGACGCATCTGCAGCCTCTCAAGCAGCAAGTGACGCAGCTCAGGCAACAAGTACAGCAACCGACGCGGCGAATGACGCCGCCTCTAAAGCTGCTAGCAATGCTGCTGCGGCGCAAGATTATGCTGGCGCAGCAGCCAAGGCTGCAGAAACTGCTAAACAGTCCGCGGCCTTGGCCTCTGATGCAGCAGCATCCACTGCCGCTATTGCAAAGAATGATCCGAATAATAAGCAAATCGCATACTTGAATACTGATGCATCGACGGCTAGTTCAAATGCTGCATCTTATGCAACAGATGCCGCGACCAATGCAAATTCAGCCAAAATTGCTCAGTCCTTAGCTGGCGTCTTTAAAGAAGCTGGCAAAGCTGATGAAGCTGCTAAGTACACAGCAGCTGCTAAGCGATACGCCGATGCTGCGATTGCTGATGCTAACAATGCTGCAAATGCGGCAAGTCGTGCTGAAGCTGATCGCGATCTTGCTAAGGATCTTGCTACTCAAGCTAACAATGGCGCACTTCCTGATACTAATGGCAATGGTAATGGTACCAATAGCGGTAACAATGCCAGTGGTAACGGGAATGGTACAAATGGTTCCGGTACTAATAGCAATGCTGCTAATAATGGCAACGGTTCGAACGGTAGTAGTGACAACGGACAAGGAACCGGTAATAACGGTACGGGTACTGGCACTGATGCTAATCACAATGGTAGCAATGGCACTAATAACGAAAATGGTTCGAACGGTAATGGGAACAACGGCCAAGGAACCGGCGCTAATGGTACGGGTACTGGCGCTGATGCTAATCACAATGGTACCAATAGTGGCAACGGTTCGAACAGTAATGGTAGCAACGGTCAAGGAACCGGTACTAATGGTACGGGTGCTAATACGACCAACAATGGTGGTAGTGGAACCAATGGTACTGGAACTGGTCTGAATGGCAATGGCACGAATGGTAGTGGTTCAACAACCGGTGCCAACAGTGTGGGTAAATTGTCAGCAACCGGTGTTACGAATGGATCAACCGCAAACAATGGAAATCAGTTTGGCAATGGTTCTACTAGTGGCGACCATTCACTACCACAAACAGGCGAAGACGAAGCTACAGGCGCTATTGCGTTAGCCGGCGTTAGCTTGATGGCTGCATTATCTCTTTACGGTGCAACACGTCACCGTCGTCATGAAGCGTAATGTGGTCTGAATTTGCTTGAATGAACTAAGGGCAAACAATGAAAAAGTGGGGCCGAATCATATGAAGAAAAATTTACAAAGACAAAGGGGGAACGAAAAAGCGCAGATTAAAAATACGCATTTTCGTTCTTGGAAGAAAGGCAAGAAGTGGTTATTCGCTTCTTCGCTGGTGGTTTCAATTATCGGTGCGGGTGCCTTAGAATCAGGGAAAACAGTTAAGGCCGACGTCACAACCGACACGATTCAAGTGGCACAGCAAGTTGACCAGGCTGCAGCAAGTGCTAAAGCTGCTTCATCGGCGGCTGTCCAAAGTGAGGCTTCAGCGGAGACAACTAAAAACGTTGAGCAGCCTTCTGCGCCATCAGTGGCAACAGAGACAGTCAAAGCAGTGGAAAGTTCTGCAGCAGCGCCAGTCGCAACTTCGACACAGGCGCCGAGTGCAGCAGCTTCACAAGCTACTGTTGCAACGGCTGCAACACCTGCACCTGCAAACAGTGGCGCAGCAACTACGACCAATGCGGCATCCTCCGCTGCTGCGGTTGCCGCTACAAAGGCAGGAATGGACTTTGCAGCATCAATTGATGCCACAACAGCAAGTTCCAGTGCACCAACATCGCAACAATTTGCTGATCTCTTATCATCCGCGGCATCTTACGCGAAAACGCCGGCTGGCAGTGCTGCTTTTGCCCAGCTTGGCGATAAGCTCCAGAGTGCAGCAAGTCTTTTGAGTGAAGCTGGCTCGTTGGCGAATGATCCTGCTGTTTTGGCTTTTAAGAAACAGCTATCAGATGCAGCTGCTGATCCTGCCAAGCAACGGGCATTGATTGCGGAATTTAACACAACGTCACAAGGCAAGGCGTTAAATTCGTTAGCAGCCGTCAAAGCATCGTTAGAATCATTGGCAAGTAAGCCCGAAGCAAAAGCAATGCTGAACTCGCTGTCATCGAGTATTTCAGCGGCATCAGCTAACGCTACTAAAAAAGCAGCCGCTAATTCTGCTGCTGTCGCTGAGTTCATGAAAACCGATGCCGGCAAGAAACTTCTTGATGAAGCTAAGCTGGCAGCCGATTCGGGTGCTGCTCAGAGTTCTGCGGCTGTGACGGCATATCTGCAGACTGCTGATGGTAAGGCATTATTGGAAACCTTGAAGTCGTATGCAGATATTCCTGAGTTTGCCGCGTTCAGCAAAGCCATGACGGCAGCAGAAAAGGCTTCCGATGCGACAGCCATTCAATCCTTAGCTGCATCGTTCTTTGCAACAGATATCGGTAAGGCTTTTGCCGATGATTTGCAGAAATACGAAGCCAAGGATTCTTATAAGGCGATGACCAAGCAAATTAATGATGCACAGGATGCCGTTGCCAATGAGCTGAAGTCGTCCATCTCGAAGGCAAGCATGTCAACTTCACTCGCTGGGTTTGACTTGGGCGGGATTGTGAGTGGCATTACCGGAACGATCTGGAATGTCGTTTCATGGCTGGCGACGAATATCAACCCAGTGCGACTTGTTCCGGATCTGACGGGACTTGGTGAAATCGGTAAGTTTGTTGAATCGTTGGTTGGCGGTGCCATTGGTAGTACGTTCTATGGCACAATCGCAACGGCTGTAGGGGGCTTTGGTGCTTATCTGGTTGCGGGGATTCCCCGAACCATTCTGAACTCAATCCTTGGATTAATTCCGATCGTTGGGATGGTTGCCAATCCAAGTACGGCCGGTGACCTTGGTTGGGCTCCTGGCATCACGGGCTGGCTAACCGGGTTGATTGGTGCTCCACTTGGTGCTTATTATGGGGCCACCTCAGGGCCAGGATTAGCTGATAAAGATGGCAATCTTGATACTATTGTCAGCGGGACAGCCTTAGGATCTGCCATCGGTGCACTTGTCGGTGAAACTTTAGGCGACTGGATTATCTCATTCCCTATTGGCACGCTTGTTGATGGGATTGCAGGTTTCATCGGTGGTGTTATCGGTGTTATCGGCCTTGGGATTATTGTTGATCCAATCATGTTATTTGTAGTTGGTTGGATCACTGCCTTGACGGATACGATTGCAACGCTGGTTGGGACACCAATCGGATCAGTTATAGGCGGTGCCATTGGTGTGGAATCGGTGCGGTCGCAAGCCTACTTGGTTTGAATCTTCATTTGCCAAACCTTCAGTTGTTGATCAAAGATGTCGGCTCATTGCCAGGAATCTCTGATTTGATCAACACGGTCCAAAGTCTTGCTTCTAAGGCTGGCAAGTTGAAAACGAAGGACATTAAGTTGTTCCGTGGTGCACGCTTTAATCCTTTTGATGCGATTGTCAGCGCTCAGGATGGTAATGGTAAGGATATTTCAAAATCTAACATCAAGGTTGAAGGAAATATCTATACTAATTTGCCAGGTAAGTTTTATGTTAAGCACTCCTTCGTTAATGAAATGAACGATAACGAGGTTGTTACCGGTTACGCGACAGTCACGGTCGCCTAGGTGATATTTATGCAAGAAGAATTGAAACTAAAACCAATCTCGCTGCCAGTTGGATTGCGTTTTGATCCAAGCGATGTCGTTGTAAACGCTACGTATTCAGATGGTGCTAACGTGCCATCAGCTAAGCTTGAATACGAAGGTCAAGTTTGGCCTACTAATCCAGGTTTCTATCCTGTTAAAGTTGCATTTTATGACGAGGTATCTGGTAAGAGAGTTGAAGAAAAGACAATTGTCACAGTCCACGAAGTTGAGTAAGAAAGTTTTTATGTGAACAGTCACGTTTGTTCACTGAAAGCGGGAAAGAAGTTAATCCGAGCTTTTGGGTTGACTTCTTTTTTAAGTTTCAGTGCAAAAGATCATGAAACGAACAAGGAGACTGTTTTTGCGGTTATGAGCGAACTGCTTAAACGTTGACGCTGGCAATTATGGAGAAGGAGATTAGATAATGGGGAACCATAGTGGGCAAAGGTGGCTTAATCAACAAACTAAGATCACCCGGTTTAGAAGATGGAAATCTGGGAAAAAGTGGTTGTATGCTTCAAGTGTGATTGTAACTTTTGCAAGCGCGGCGTTTTTGGCGGATGCAGTCATGACAAATCACGTCAATGCAGATACACAATCGGATATAGAAACTGCTATTAAAGTGACGGATCAGGTTCAGAAGGAGACAACTCAAGCTGCTAATTCACAGAATTCGGAAGCACCAGAGGGTATTAAGGCTGATTTGCAAGCGACTCCGGACCAAAATAATCGGGCAACTGTTGATGCTCAAGAAAAACCAACAATATCACCGCAGCAGGAGGCGCAAAAAATCTCGTCAGCCAACGAGGAATCGTTGGCAAATGAAGCTGTCTCGCACCAAAAAAATGACACGGCCGCAACAACGACAGAACAGCCGGTTGTACACTCGGCATCCACAGCTTCCGAGAACAGCCCAAGTCGCAACGCACAAAACGTTTCGCAACCTGCTACCACACTTGGATTAACCAAAAGCGATAAATATGGTGAAGAGGGACCTTCGATGAGTCCTGAACGTCAAAGTATCGCTGAAAGTGAGATCAAGACTAGTTCTAGTGGCAGCCAAGATCCTATATCAATCACTTCTAACGCAACCAGCGATGAAGTAGAAAAAAATCAAGAAGCTAGGGTTCGTCAAGCCATCAATGCCAGTCTTCACATTGATCAGTACGTATCCAATGTCAAACAGAGTCAAAATGAGGCAAAGCTGGAAGAAATCACATCAGCAGCAGCAGCTGATCACGCGTCAGCAATCATACTGGGCGCAACGAGTACGTCAGCGGCGCAACCGTGGCTTACGGCTCCGGACCTGAGTCAACTGGTTAAGCAAATTAGTGACGTCTACAATTTGACACTTGGAGATGCGGTTAAGTGGGCCATCAAAAATGGCGTTAACGGTGCTCTAGATGGGCTTTCCGCAATCGTTTCCGGGTTGCGGTCCGTAGCAGGATCGCTGCCAATTGTTAATGTGATTTTGCCACTTGCCAGTGGTGCAATCAAAGCTGCTCAAGATGCAGTTACTGTTGCTAATTCACTTGGCATTGACCCAACCGGTTTGGTTTCCGGCGCGCTAAACCTTGGCATTAACACGATTGGTAAAGCGATTCAAGGTGTGATCTCACCGGTATTAAAAACCATTCCATTTATTGGTCAGAATCTGGCAAACTCCATTAACCCACTTTTAGATACTGCGACGAATCTAGGACCAGCTTCGATCGTCAAGGCGGTGGCGGGGGTTGTTGGACTTTCAGGTGTTTTGACCGGCGTTTCAAACATCACGGCCACAGTTGCACCAACAATCATTAACGCACTGCAAGGCGTTTTGAATATCAGTGTGTCAGTGGTCAATGGGATTGCTTCGTTTGCCGGATCGGCAATGACGATGTTTAAAGATGTTCTTGGCGGCATCATGGCACCGATTCAATGGGTGATTAACCAAGTGAAAACAACGATCCAAGGATTGTTTCCGGGTTCATCCAGTACCGGTGCAACGACAAATAACAATAATGGCAAGGACCATCAAAATGGTGACTCAAAGACGCCTGCCCCTAAAACCCCTGACGCCACCGATAGTGACAGTACAGACACATCGAAGAGCACCACGCTAACACCATACATTAATCTTTTCGATATGAGCATTCCCTTGGGCACGCGTTGGAATCCAACTAAAATGTTAATATCTGCTGTCAATTCCACCGGGAAAGCGGTTAGCTTGTCAGACATCAGAATTGATGGTACGGTTCCGGTAACATTACCAGGAATTTATTTTCAACGTTTCGAATTTACCGATCCCAACGGCACTATCGTTACCAAAATGGGAAAAGTAAGAGTGGGAGGTAAAGAATCGTACACCATCCCTTCTGACAGTGCCACACTTGCTAGTATAAAGAATGCTATCCAATCCTTACCGCACTCTGACAGCAACCCTGCCTCCAGATTCACTTCCACCACTAACTATCCGAGCAAAGAAGCAGTTTATCTTGCCGTTAATCCGGACTTTAAGCCGGACGCCAAAGAAATCGCTGGTGAATTTCTACAATATGTGAATCAGTTGCGCACGTCAAATGGCCAGAAACCGCTGAGTTATTCAGCCAGTGAAGAGGCTTTTGCCACTAAGCGGGTTCAAGAGATTATGACGAACTTTAGTCACGATGGTTCTCACGGATCGACTGAAGATATTGGTGCCAGCAAGGGGATTATCGAGGGCATGCACTTTAATCAGGAAATTGCCTATTATCTGGTCATGGATTGATATGATGAATCGGATAATCCGGAGCCAATTGGCGATGGGCATTATGGACATCGGGCAAATTTGCTGTATGGCGGTCCGACGATGGGGTTAGCATTTACCCAATCGCCGAGCGAAAAAAATCAGTACAGCTATTATTACGCTTTTGAAGCCCCAACCTACAGTGATAAAAGTCTGTATGATAAAGCTTTGGCAATGGCCAATGTGAAAACTAATCCCCAGACGGTGCCGCTTCCAGACACAACTTTTGTTTATGTTGACTCGCCGAAATTTGCAAGCCTTCAAGCACAATTGAAGCAGTTGCAAGCTGACCAAAAAGCGACCACGCCGAATGCTGACCCTGCGATTAAAACCGTGGCGGTCGCGTAATTTGGCTATTTGCTGCAAAAAATTGACGTTGCGAGATAATCTCACACGTCATTGCTTTAAAAATTACTGACAATGAAACGTGTGAACCGATTTTAGAAAGGAAGATGAAGATGGGCCTATTTGCTAAGAAAAAAACGTCAGATCAGGATGATCTTCTCGGTGCGTTGGAGAAGCAATTGCGTAGGGCTGGGGATGACGGTCTCGCAGGCCTTGCGGAGTTGTTGCCCCGAACGGACGCCAACGGTTTACAGACAGGGATCGCAGGGACAGCGACAGCCAGTGAATCAGAGCCATCCGGTAACGCGGAACAAGCTCAGGCGGATGACGTTCCTGAAAAGTCTGAAGTAGTGAAAAGCAAAAACTGGACAATGAGCATTTCCAAAGGTGCGCAGCTGAGCTTTGCTAACGATCAGTTAACACTTTATGTTGATTCTGAACAATCTGCGAGCAGTCAATCGGCATCTTCGGCTTCAGCGGCTGATGCTAATGATGCTGCGGATTTGAAAGTAACTGCTACTGAAAAAGAGAAAAAAGAAGGCGAAGCGTCAACTCCGGCAGCAGGCATGGCCTTTAAACCGGACAATGTGATTGACATTGATCATTTCAATCATAAAAGTCTCTCTGAAGCTGATGCGCAAGCTTCCGATGCTGCGGCCATTGCATCAGCAGGTGATACTCGTACCGAGATAGCTGCAACCGCCTCATCGGATCCGGCAAAAACAACACAACAACTTCAGGATGGGGAGAATGGCTCGACGCCGGAAATGAATGTAGCCAAGTCAGCTTCACAAGCCGCAGTTGAAAAAGTTATCGAAGTCTCATCAGAAAAGAATGAAGAATTGAGTTCTACAGCAAACTCAACCCATTCACAGGCTCCAACTGAGGGTGACGCTGGCGCATCTGTACCTAACCAACAGATGACACAAGTTTCGGAGAATCAATCGAGTGTTGAGCATGTCACTACTGAAAAGCCAAAGGTATCAGACCAAACTTCCGACTCAACTGAAGTGCATAGTGCTACAGGTCGCAGCTCAGAGACAGAGACCGCTGTGATGGTCGCCATCAAAGCACTTCAGCAACAAAGCCAAATGAACCAAGAACAAGTGGCGGCTCTATCCACAAAACTTACGCAACACTTGGATGCTTCCGCTGAATTCGAGCGCACACATAGCAAGACGATCAATAAACTCAGTGAGATTTTAATCAACCTGATTGTGACTAAGAACGAGCTGGAAAACACCAAAAAGGATTTAAATGATACGAATGAAGCGCTTGGCAAGATTCGCGAGCAGGTCAGACAAACCCATGAAGAGGTGCTTGATCGCCAAAAAGTTCAAAGCGAAAGCCAACAAGCGTTTGTGACTGAATTGCAGGCCAAACTCCAAGAGGCACAAAAGTCGATCAAGGGATTAACCGACAAGTATGCAGAAAGTCAAGAGCAAACAAAGACACTGCAAGATAAGGTCAACAATCTGCGTTTTGAAAATTTGCAGTTACAACATCAGATTGAGGACAGTAAAATGATTCAAGCTGAATAAACGATCTTTTCGGTCAGTACCAGAAGAGACAACAATAAGAACCCAGCGCTGGCGCTCACTTGGATGAGCTCGCCGCGCTGGGTTCTTATTACGACCGGCTTGCAGCCTAGTCCTTTTTCTATGGAAATTTTGTTTAATGATCAATCAGCGGGCATCGAAAGTTGAACCGGTAATGGTGCCTGATTGAGCACATTAACATAAAGTGGCAGCTTGGCCTTTTTGGCTAAGGCGCTTTGTGTCGTGACGTTGTTGGTGATAAAGGCCTGTTGCTTGTGATCGGCCATCCAGCGAGTAAAGTCGTCTGTGTCGACAACGGCTTCATCGACAAATGGCACTAACTTGACGCCGGATTTGGCGGTCAAATCACGGTAGGCTTTGGACTTGAAGTTGCCGATCATAGCGCCTTCCTGTGGGAATGACTTTTGTAGCCACCAAACGTTGAGAGCCGTAAGGGAGTCGAAAGAGTTGATTTGCAGACCGGCTTCGTTGAAGACGCTGATGTCGCTTAACTTCTGACCTTCATAAGTTGCTGAAACGACGAGCAAACCGTCACGACGGTAGAACTCTTTGCGTGTGATCCCGTTGGCAACGTCATAGAATATGTTGGCCGATAGCACACCATTCTTACGGAAGAAACTTTCTTTCGTGAGTTTGTCACCTTGGCGATAGGCAATCTTTGCAATGAGCTTGGTCGGCTTCTTTTGGGCGTCGAGTTGATAGGTGACAAGCATGTTGGTTTGACCATCCGGCATGGTGATGGTTTCGGCCGTGTGGTTTTCATTCCATTGGCGATTTTTGATATTAGCAGGTAACGTTGCGGCATTCTCGGCGCCCTCGCCAGCATTTTGCAATTGATAAAGGCAGTTGATGATTTGGATTTCATCTGGATTGAAGTTGTTAGCCGTTGACCAGGCATCGATGGTCGGAACCAAATCGATGTTGAAATAGGTCGTGAAAATACCGACCTGTTTCTTTGGCATTGATTGTAACATGTCACTTAATGGGGCCAGCGCTTCAAAATCATGTGCAGAGAACGAATCAATATCCAGAATTAATGGTGCATAATCAGCTTCACCCAAAGCATGAACCGGCTCCGAGAAGTTCAGCCATGCGGTGATGCCGTCACTGAGCGTATGCAACTGGTCATGCAAACGTTTAGACTCGTCTGTTAAATCGGCCTGTTGATGCTGAAGCTTGTCTAATTGGGCTTTGTCGTCAGCCTGATCACTGGCCACTTTAGCCTTTAATGTATCAAGCTTGCGTTGCGCATTGGTGATGGCTTGGCCATTGGCATTTTGTTCGCTATTGATTTTGGTGATTTCATCTTTAGCTTGGTTAATTTCATTGATAATATCTTCAAGCTGCTTCTTCAAGCTGAGCTGCGTTGCGGTTAGCTTTTTTTTCACCGGCCTTAATGTCATCGATTTGCTTACGATGAGCATCGGCAAAGGCGAGAACTTTTTCCGGATCTTTGATGCCGGAAAAAGCGGCCATGATTGCCTCTTCATCCTGCTTGAATTTCTTACCCTGCTCAAGGGTCATTTGCGCTTGCTTTTCTAGAGATCGGCGTTGGCGGTTGAGATCGTCAAGGATGCCTTGCTTGGACTTGAGTTGGCTCGCAATTTTATTGGCTTGGTTTTGCAAATCGCTAATTGTATTTTGCGCAGGAACTAACTCACTACCATCATTTTGGGCCATGCGTTTTTGCATGACTTTGATGTCGCGTTGTGTTTGGGCCAACGTCAACTTGTTTTGGGTTAGGGCTGCCTGCAAATCGGCACGTTTAGCAAACATATTCGCTTGAAGCGTTCGCCGTGCCTCATTGTATGTAGAAATCGCTTGTTTCAAGGTGTTCTTGGCATTGTCAATTTTAGCCGAACTGGCGGTGATGTTTGTTGCTTCGGTTTTTGGAGCCGAACTTGGTACCTCTCCTGATTTGCGCTCGCTCTGTGTTGGTTTTGCCATCGCCGGTTTGCTAGCCTCTGGTGACTTAGCTGACATCGTTGACTTTGCAGAAGTTGCCACACTGGTGCGTGAAGCGGCTGACGATGATTGCGAGCCTGTGTGCATGTTAGAGGTTGATGTTGAGGCAGATTGCGTTAGTGACGAAGATGTCGACTTGGCAGTAGCCGTCGTTGTGGTAGACGCAGTCGCAGAACGCAAATTGGCAACCGGACGATCTGTCACTGCGGTTTTCGTCCCGGTTTCCGGAAGCACACGCGGTTTGGAGGCAGCTTCTGGTTTGGACTTAACAGATGATTCAGACGAAAACAGACCAGTATAGCTATCTCCTGTCGCCGCGCTCAAGTTTTGTTCGCTTTCCTGTTGGAGCTTGTTTGGCTGATTGCGCAAAAACTGGATCCGCCCTTTTTTCCCAAAGATACTCATTTTTAAACCACCCCATAAATTAAGTTTTCTATTTCTACTAAACAATTGAAGCATTATTTCTCACCTGCTAATTGTCTTGTTCTTTGTGCCAGTCCGGCATCGTTTTCGCCCAGATTGCTGATTCCAGTTGACACATTACCTAATCTCAATCGTATTATAAGGCATAATCGCATGACCGATGCACGTATTATTAAACTTGTTGTCTTTAATCTCCAGAGGTTCTGGCGAAACATTAGCATCAAGCAACAACATTGTCTGACTAACCGACGTGATGACGATCAGCCAAATAAAACCGTTCATTTAAGTACAATTAAATAATGAGAAACAGGCAAAATCCCATGTGCCTATTTTACAGCAAAGAGCCGATTTAAAAAAGAATTTTATTGTTGAATATTAATTACTCTAAAGTTGAAAATTCTTTTCGACTTTTTGATCTTGACTGACGTTTCAAGAGATATCCAATCCAAAAGTGGGTGTAGAAGTGCGTTCTGAATCACGACCATGTTATAATTATTAGTGTCGTTGACTTTTGTCATTTACTATGGAAGATGCAAAATATTTCTTTGTTCATAAGCATTAAAAGGTTGCCAAATAATGAGTACATAAGTGACTTTTGGCGTTTTTGTTTGTGACAGTGACATTGTTTTGGCCATGCGCGTCTGGTTTGTTTCACCAAAGAACACTCATTAAATGAAGGTAGGGTGTAGTCATGGGCTGGTTGTCGAATAGATCAAAAAAGAAACAGGAAACAACGAATGCGACTGAAAAAACGAATGATTTCGTAATAAGCGATGATAAGCAAGACTTTTTTTACTTAGAGACTTTGCCAGAAGATATGTCACAGCAGCTGTGGGCAAAGATTGCAACGGTGATGAATTATTTTAAAAATAAAGGGTTGGCCCCAGCGATCATTGATGGCGGGTTCGGTTTTGGCAAAGTTTCCCGGTTCATGCGTTATCGTGACAAAGAAAAGCTATTTTTACCACCAACGTCGTACCATAATTTTTATACATCCTTACACCAACGCGGCAGTGTTAGTCGCGCAACGGCCACATTTGGTAGTGAGTTCACCAAGGAACTGACACCTAAGCAAACTTTGGGGAGTCACGTGACGCGTTATGTCGATCAAGATGGACAAACTGCGATTAAAGTCGAACGTGATGACCAGGAGCGGGTGCAGGTTGTGAGTTATTTTCGCGATGGTAAGTTGCGTCGCGAGGATAGTTACGATCATCAAGGGCGCTTGATGATGACTGAACGTTTCGCTGAAATGCCGAATATCCATCGGCAAAATGCAACAGATCCGTTTTTTGTGACGACTTCGGTGCACCGTATGCTGGTTGACATGAGCGGGCGTCCAGTCATTGTGGCATTGCCGACTTTTAATCAGTTTTGGGTAGAGTCGGAGAGGGGGGAACCGATTAAGGCCTTAGATGATGAAAATGAGCTAATGGTTTGGTGGTTGTTACAAAACTTTCAACATACTAAGCGCAAACTTTATATCGATGCTGATAGTGACCTGTTTGCGCAACTTATTGACGAGCCGGCCATGCATCCGCATTTGGTGCCAATTGTTTATGACAAACCTGACACTGCGTTGCTGGCGAATGTGAAGGCACAGGCGTATTTAATCAGTCAGCAATTTGTCAATCAACCGGATGTTAAGAGGTTGGCAGGCGAGGTGTTGCCGATCTTGAGTTGGCATGAATATATGCCTCATTGAGCGGGTTGGTATCGGTAGAATGAATGCGGAGGAGAATCATGGTTTATTTTTTAACATATCGATTTGAAGGCGATACACCTAGTGGTAAAGAGCAGGTACAACGACTTCAATTATTTGCGGATCACCAAGTGCCGGCAAGTATCATTGTCTTGAGCGCGCAAGAAGATCTGGATGAGCAGGTTCAAAAGGCTCATTTACGGTCGGATCAGGTCATGTCACTTATCGATGTTTTACGTGGCACTGACACCAGTGAGGGAAAACCACTTTACACGATTGGCGACATTATGAAGCTGAACGATTATCAAACCAAGACGGTTGATCACCATTTACAATTTTTGAATGGTGACCATTTGATGTATGCTGTTACAGCTTTTGACGATGAAGCTGAGTTGACCGCACAGCGGATACATACCATTACGTTCTTTGGCGATAACAACCGTAAGAGTTATGCCGAGGTTTATGATCGTCAAGGCAATAAGGTGAAAACCGTGTATTTTCAAGCGGATGGGCAATTGCGGCTAGCCGTGTATTTTTATGCGAATGGAATGCCACTTTTGTTTTGTCAATATGATGGTAACGGCATTTTGCAACATCTGACCGTGTTGGACTTGGCTGGACAATCAGCTGAGTTTACGGATTGGACGTCGTTTGCCAAATACTGCTTAGCACATGTGATGAAGCAACATCCGGGTAAACTATTGGTGGATCAACCAAGCCGCGTTTTGCCCATGTTGGGACAAGAAATGATGACTGATTCTGTGCCAGTTGTCAGAACCGAAGATGATGTTAGCGTCGTCAAGCAAGCCGAGCAGTCAAACGGCGGTCGTGCTACTTTTGGACAATTAATTGCTGATCCTCAGGCGACCTTTACGTCGTCTTTAACCCAATATGCAAAAGTTGTGCCCATTGCGGCAGCAGTGAGCCAGCAGTCCGCCGTTCCTGGGGTGAAGCCATGGGCACAGCGCTTGCCAGGCCGAGTGGCGATGGAGCTGGACAATCAAAATTTGGCGATTTTTGAACAGCTATTGAGCACGTTAGCAATGGTTAAGGTCAAAGAAAATCAAGTGAAGTTGGATCTTTTCGTCAAGCATCAAGATCAAGCGTTGGCTCAGCAATTGCTAAAAAGAATTGAGCCGCTCGGATTGTCTTCACTTTTGGATATTCAAACCCAATCATTAGCGGAGTCAGGCGACTTGGGGCAGGTAATGGCATTTATCGTGGCAGATCTAGGCAACTTGGGGGATGCTGATTTGTTGAGCTCGCTCACTTATGGCACGCCGGTCATCACGTTTGCAAAAATTGCCGATCAGATGCTGAATGGCGCAACCAATGGCGAGCTGGGAATTGTCAAGCCGAGTGAGCAAGTGCTTGACGCGGCGACTGATATATTGAAATTATTGACGGATCAAACTTGGTGGCAGGAAGTCAGTGATCATGCGCTTGCAGCGGCCAAACCATTGCAGGGCTTGACTGGCTGGGAGCTATGGAAAATGGTATTGTAGCCATTGACATGGTGAAATTATCAGGCATACAGGAATGACAACGCATTGGAGGAATGGAACGTGCGAAAATTAATGAGCTTATTGGTCTTAATGGTGACGATTGTCGGCATTGCTGGCTGTCAGTCAAAATCGTCAGATTCGTCGGCAAAAAAATCTTCGACGATGGTGACGACCAATAAGTTTGACCAAAAGGCGCTTCAGAAACGCTACACCAAGATCTCGGATACTGTGATCCAAACCTTAACCAAGATCACGGTGAAAGACGACCAAAAAGACATTATGGCTTCAGCTAAAAAAGGCGTTGACGATTTAGATAAAATTACCTTGGAATTGCAGAACAATCAGCCAGCATCCGGAATCGGCACAAAAAATACCAATGGTGACTTAACCAAAGCGCTGATTACATACAGCCAAACCGCCACCGATGCCTTGAAGAGCCTGCAAGGAAATGATTCCAATGCTTTTCAGTCGGACGTCAAGAACTTCTTCAGTCAAGCTGCCAGCATCGGCAAGCAGTACTTTAACGGCCAATTGCCGGTCTCCATTCAAAACTTTTCCCAGAATCGCCAGGCCGTTACAACGATTCCAAGCAAATAAAGTCCTTCTATGAGACATGATCAAAGGTTAGTTTGTGCTTGATTGGAAAATGGTGCCGTTCAAAAAGTTCCTACTTGGGTCATTGACTTTCCGCAACTTTGACACTAGTATAAAAGCAATTTAATCCTTCAAAAATGCAGAGAAGAGTAGCGGCGATGCAGGTATGCAGCGAGTCCGGAAGATGGGAAAGGATAACCAAGCGAGCCGTGAAGATGAGCCCTGCGATATTGTTAGTTTGTTGACGCAGGCTAGCCGGTCGGAACCGTTAACTTTCCGGACCTCGCAATGGGCGCTGCAACGGCACGCTGTTGCGGCGTCGTTGAGGCATTGCTTGTGAAGGTAATGTAAATTTGGGTGGTACCACGTGACAGCACTCGTCCCTTTGATGATAGGGGATGGGTGCTTTTTTGGTGTGAGCGTGAGCCGGCGCGGTTAGAAGTCGGAGTGTAAGTGGCCTTGGGCGTGATGGCCCGGGTTTAGGCCATTGCGACCAAGGTCCTTACACGCAGACTTCTGCGCCGGGGAGCGCGTTATAGAACACAAAAGTAGCATTTAACCGTCCTCCCAATCTGCGCAAATATCCCCACAACGCAAAAAGAAAGAGGCCATTCACATGAACTTTATCGTAGACCCCAGAGTACTAGCACTTGGTGTCAAAATCCGCGGCGCTGAATTAACTGGCGTGGATAACCACGCGTATCCGCAGGCGCTAAAAGAAATGATTGCTAACGAGATTAGACAAGTCCTGACGACGTTGGATCGAGACCAAATTAAAACGGATCCGGTCATTCAAGGCTTTTGGGATTTGCATCGCGCGGTGCATTTGCCAAAACGCAATAACACGCCGGCACCGGCAACGTTGCTGAAGCTCATCCTGAAACGTGGTGAGTTGGCCCCGATTAATCCGGTCGTTGACTTATATAATTTGATTTCGATTCAAAGTCATTTAGCGCTTGGCGCCCACGATGTTGACCGCATAGATGGCAATGTCAATTTGCGACTCACGACTGGCACCGAGAAATTCATCCCCATCGGTGCAAATGGTCAACCCGAGCCTGTCAAAGCAGGCGAATATGCTTACATTGATGACAGCAACGAAATCATCTGCCACTTGGAGACGCGCCAGGTGGAAAAGACAAAGGTGACGGCAGAAACAAATCATCTGTACTACATTGTGCAAGGCAATCAGCAGACTAGCCAAGAGTTTGTGGATCAAACGGCTGAACAGGTTATCGCTTTGACGACCAAGTATCTTGGTGGGCAGGGGAAGTTGCTGAATTAATTGTGGCAATGGCCGGTTTGCTGGCGGAATCGCTCGTTTAAAATGATCGAATAAATTTCAAAAAGCTGAACAGTGGCAAAAAGTCTCGCATGACCGGGGCTTTCTGTCACTATTCAGCTTTTCTCTTCTACTCCAGGACTTCATATTCCTTCAAAAATCTTCTTCGCGACACCACACGTTGATTAGTGGCATCCAGAAAATCGCCTGCATACCCATATGCGTAGACGCCAAATCCAGCATCAGTGTCACCCGCAACCATGTTTGGTTTTTCAGAAATTGGCGGTCTCAGTGCTGCCATTAGAATGCGAACGCGGTCGTCTAGCCAGTAGATTTGATTTTTGGCTAAAGCATCCTTTACCCAATCAGGACGCTCACTAGTTTGGCTGATCTCCCAAACAGAGGCTGGTTTGCCTTTATAGAGGACTCTTATGATTGTCACTGTCCTTGTTAAGTGAAAAAGTGGTGGATTCGGAGGTAAATAGTTTAACACCAGCCATGACAATATTTCCCCTAAGTATTGGCATAAATAGTAAGCATGAGATATGATCACCGCCTTGGTTACCCCAACAGCAAGACATTTTCCTTAGTGTACTTCAGGTTTTATGAAAGCGTCTACAAAAACGAACTGTCAAAAATCTTTTGGCTCTTCGTGATTTAGCAAAACGGCTTTTAAGGGATAAAACCGTTATTTTCGTTTCCCTCAACCCGCTCATTTACTGGCCCAACGCCGTTTCCCGCCCGAAAAGACATTTTTTCATGACGGTTTGGTCATAAACTCTTCAAATTGACTTAAGTCAGCTTTAAGTCGCTGCCCGTAGTATGAACACCATCAACTTAAAGGAGATGGCGCTGATGCAAGAAGTAACGACACTGACGCAACAGCCAAAAAAGCGGACGAGACGATCCGTGAATTGGTTGAAGGTACTGCCATGGATCGTGCCACTGGCGGTGCTGATTGGCTGGCAGGCTGTAGTCAGTTTTAACTGGGTCACCAGTTCATTGATCCCGGCTCCGACGACCGTTATCCAAGATGGCATCACGTTGTGGCAAAACGGTGAATTGCCAAAGAACATTGCGATTAGCCTATATCGGGCCACGGCCGGTTTTGCCATCGGCGGCAGTGTCGGCTTTGTGCTTGGCCTCATCAACGGCTTGGTCAAACCGATCCGCGCGCTGCTGGATAGTCCCATTCAGATGTTGCGCAATATCCCGCATCTGTCATTGATTCCTTTGATGATTATTCTGATGGGGATTGGCGAACCCGCTAAGATCGCGTTGGTGGCGATCGGGGTCATGTTCCCGATGTATATCAATACGTATCAAGGGATTACGGGCGCTGACCCGGAGCTACTGGAAATGGGCCGGGCTTATGGACTTTCCAGACGGGCATTGTTCACCCGCGTGATTTTCCCGGGCGCCTTGGCCAACATTCTGATGGGTGTTCGCTACGCACTTGGTGTCATGTGGACGACTCTGATTGTTGCCGAGACGATTTCGGCCACTTCCGGTTTAGGATACATGGCCACCAACGCCCAAGAATTTATGCGCATGGATACGGTTCTACTTTGTATTTTGATTTACGCCTTGCTAGGAAAACTTTCTGATGTAATTGCTAAGAATCTGGAACGACTTTTCCTCAGCTGGCGACAAGGAGGCGTTGACGCATGACCAACCCAATTGTGAAACTGCAACATGTGGAAAAAGTATACGGTGACAAAACCGTCCTGAACGATATTCAGCTCAACTTGTACCCAGGTGAGTTCCTGGCCTTGGTTGGGATGAGCGGCGGCGGAAAAAGCACGATTTTACGCTTGATCGCTGGGCTTGAAGCGCCGACAGCCGGTCACCTAAGTCGTGAAAAAGGCTTAGTGATGCGGGTGATGTTTCAAAATGACCGTCTGTTACCGTGGCTGACCAATCTGGATAATGTCTCGTTTAAGAATCGGGATCCGGAGGTCATCAGCGAGGCGAAAAGTCTCTTGCATGCAGTTGGCTTAACCGATAAAAGCACCGGTTATCCGGCGCAACTTTCCGGCGGGCAGAAGCAACGGCTGGCGTTGGCCCGGGCGTTACTGGCTAAGCCGCAATTGTTGCTCCTTGATGAACCGCTGGGCGCGTTAGATGCGTTGACGCGGCAACGGATGCAGGATCTCATTTTGAAAATTTTTACCGAGCAAAAGCTGAGTACGTTGCTTATCACGCATGATGTCAACGAAGCAGCCCGGATGGCGGATCGGATTATTGTCGTCAGGGATGGCCAGTTGGTTGCCGAAACGACCGGAGCCCGGGGGCAGTCGCCTGAAGTAGTGGCCCAAACCGCTGCCCGGGTGTTGCAAGCGATCTTGTCAGAAGAGCCGGTGACCTCATGAAAGAGCCAGTATTAACCGCTACTGCTGCCAAGCCTGCTAAGAAACATCGTTACCTATATGAAATTGACTTGATGCGACTGATTTTCATTGCCGGGGTCTTGTTGAATCATACGACAACCGCGTTTGAGCATCAGCTGTCATCCGGATTCGCAAGCACCGCCTTACTTGCTACGCACTTGATGATCCACTTCACGCGGATGGGCTTCATGTTCATGACCGGACTGGTTCTGACCATGGTTTACTATTCGCGGAAACGTAATTGGCCGTTGTTTTTCAAAAAACGGTTCACAACTGTCGGCATTCCCTATGTTTTGTGGAATACGTTGCTGATGATCGGATCCATCTTGCTTGGTATTGGCGGTTTTACCATTGCCAATTTCTGGCCGGACTATCTCAGCGCTATCCTGCATGGCGATCAGTTCTACCTATATTACGTCTTAGTCACGTTGCAACTGTATCTGTTGTTTCCGGCGATGCTTTGGCTGTTTAAAAAGACAGAAGGGCATCACGGTGCTTTGGCACTGGCCAGTTTTGGCTTACAACTGCTGATTGTGGCCGGGATTAAATACGGACTGCCCCACATCGATACCAGTGGTTGGCTATGGTGGTTCCGTGCTTATGGCGTCAATGTCTTCACGTATCAATTCTTCTTCATTGCCGGTGGCCTTTTCAGCTTACATGCTAAGGCAGTCAAGGATTGGTTGCTGGATCATCAACTGCTCATCGGCATCAGCACATTGATACTCAGTTTTGGCACAATTGGGCTTTATGTCTTTAATAAACAGATTTTGGGCATGACCCATAGCGCCGCCGTTTCACCGCATCAACCTTATATGTTGGTCTATGACGTGGTGATGATTGCTTTTGTGGCACTGCTTGGCCAAAAGTATGCTACCTGGCACGCCAAGCAACCTACCCACTGGTTCGCTTGCTTAGTTGGTAATGGTGCCCAAGTTTCTTTTGGGGTCTATCTTTGCCAAACGATCGCACTGTCGTTATTAAGCGGGGTGCTGGGATTGATGCATCTTAGCAATCTGACCCTGCTGTTACTGTTGCCGCTTGGTTATCTAGGTATTCTCGGCGTCTCTTTTGGGATCGCCTGGTTCTGTTACAAAGTTTCACCGTTTGGATGGTTAATAGGCCGTCCGCAATCGTTGTCGTTATCTGCGAAAGGAGTCCTGCATCATGAGCAAGCTCACCGATCAGTTATCTCAGAATCTCATCAATCATCGTGATTATCCCTTAGTTAAGTCCGTTGCTGCCAATACGTGGTACACGGGGCGCGACTTAGAAGAAGATGTTGCTGCCTTACGCGAGCAATTTGCCGAACGGAAAATCGGCGCTGGGGACCAGGTTTTGATCGTCTTGCCGAATTCACCGGTCTTCCTGCCGCTTAATCAGGCGCTTTGGGAAATTGGTGCGGTCGCCCATCCGATCGCGGCTAAAACGCCGGTACCGGAATTGCTTAACGAGTGGACCACTTATCACTATCAAGCGGTCATCACCCTGCCAGCCCTGGGAGAAGCCATGGAAGCACCCTTGATCCCATGGGCGCGGGTTCGCTTGCATACCATGCCGGAATTGGCGATTCTAACCGATGCAGGCCAGCTGGCTTATCGCATCAACGCCCCACAAATGGCGCCGCGTGAAGATGATCTGGCTTTAATTCTGAACACCTCAGGCACCACGGGAAAACCGAAACGGGTCGGCCTGACGCACCGAATGCTGGTTAACGCCGCCCACTATGACATTATGAGCCACGCACTAACGCCGGATGACACGGCAATGGTCGTGATGCCGATGTTTCATATCAATGCGCAGGTGATTTCGGTTTTGGCCACCCGACTATCCGGTGGTAAGTTGGTCATTGCGCCTAAGTTTTCGGCAAGTGCCTTTTGGCCAACCATTGAAGACAATCACGTGACCTGGGTGTCGGTGGTTCCGACGATCATTTCGATTCTGCTGATGAACCAAAATGCCTTAAAAGCGTATCACGACAATATCCATTTGCGGTTTGTCCGCAGTTCTTCTTTCGCCTTGCCAGAAGACAAACTCGTGGCGTTTCAATCGCGGTTTCACACGCAGGTTTTGGAAGGTTACGGCATGACGGAAACGGCCAGTCAAAGCACCCTGAATCCGATTCAGGCACCCAAAATCGGGTCAGCAGGCAAACCGGTTGGTACGGATCTTCGTATCAGATTGGCAGACGGCACGTTGACCAAAAAACCATTTGTCGAAGGTGAGATTGTCCTTCGCGGCGACCACGTGATTCACGATTATCTCGAGCCGCATCCTGATTCATTTGCCGATGGCTGGTTCTTGACCGGCGATATTGGCTATCTGGATCAAGACGGTTACCTCTTTGTCAAAGGCCGCCGCAAAGAGATGATCAATCGCGGCGGTGAAAAGGTGGCACCAGCCAAAGTCGAGAATGTGCTTAACGAACTGGACTGGATCGCACAAGTGGCGGTCATTGGATTACCGGACAATCTGTACGGAGAGGCCGTCACGGCTGTGGTCATTCGGCAGGATCCAACTGCTGATCCGCAAAAAGCCAAGGCTGACTTACTCGATTTTGCCCGCCACCACCTTGCTGCTTACGAATGTCCGACCGAAGTCGTGTTTGTTAAAGCTTTTCCAGTGAATACTACTGGCAAGGTTTTGCGACCGAAACTACGCGACCAACTCATGCGAGGCGGGAAACTTTATGAAGCGTAAATTTCGATTCATTTTACTGTTAGTCAGTCTCTTTGCGTGGTTCAGCGTTGCCGTGTATGGCTATACCCAAACTACCACGGCTTCGACCAATCAGGAAACCGTCACGATTGGCTACCAAAAAGCCGACCCGGTGGACATCTCCCGTCAGCGCGGCGAACTAGCCAAGAAATTGAAGGCAAAAGACTATCAAGTGGTCTTCAAGGAATTCTCGGATGGCGCGGCACTGATGACCGCTCTTAAAAGCGGCGCCATTGACTACGCGCGAGTCGGCGATACGCCACCGGTCACGGCTAAGGCATCCGGTACCGACATCGCTTTGATTGCCGCAGGGGCCACGAAAGAATACGGCAGCGGCATTCTGGTTGGCAAAAATAGCGGCATCACCAGTCTCAAGCAACTCAAAGGCAAGACGATTGCTTATCAAAAAGGCACTGCTGCCCAGTACCTGATCATCCAGGCGCTCAAGAAAGCCGGACTATCAACCAGCGATGTCAAGTTGGTGAATATGGATCAGAGTTCGGCGTCGGTTGCTTTTGCTAAAGGCAGTGTGGATGCCTGGGTCACCTGGGATCCGTACACGGCAACCGCGCAAGTAAACAACAATGCCAAGTTGCTGACCAACGGCACCGGCCTGTCCAAAAACCGGGACTTCCTGATTTCGACGCAAAGCTATGCCAAGAATCACACGTCATTAAGCAAGTTGCTGACCACAGCGTTGAATGACGACATGACGTGGGCGAATGCGCACCATACCCAACTGATTGCCATGCTAAGCAAGACCCTCAAGCTTTCAGATGCGGTGATCCAAAAGATGGTCGAACGGCGAACCTATTCCATGACCCTGATTAACGGCAACAGCACGATTGTGGCTGAAGAAAACGCCATTGCTAAGGCGCTGTATCAAGCTGGCGTTGTCACTAAAGAAGTGGATATGAAAACAACGTTAGTCGACGAATAGACCTAATAAGTGAAAGTTTACGATAAATCGCTAAGTATCACTAAGCGGTCAATCCCTTTGGTATGAAGGAGTTGGCCGTTTTTTCGTGCTTATAACTGTCAAAGAGTTTGAGCCTTTTTCGCTTAGCTTTCTTGCATATGATATTATATGACGTATAATATAGGCGACGATGTAATAAGGAAGGAGGTTGGGTTCATGAGTATGCCGCTCAGTGCGGAACTATTAGATGGCATTGTGCTCGCCGTGTTGCAACAATCCGATGCATACGGATACGCACTGACCCAACAAATTCAAGCGGTGATTAGCATTTCCCCTTCCACGTTGTACCCAGTGTTGCGCCGCCTAAAAGCTCAAGGTGCGTTAACGACTTACGATCAGCCATACGAAGGGCGCAATCGTCGCTATTATCGGATTACGCCTGCCGGAACCAAGTTGTTACAGGAAACCGAAACCAATTGGCAAACTTTCAAGCAGCAGATTGAGCATTTTCTGCCCGACGCAGGTAACCAAGCGAAGGAGGAGAAACGGTCATGAGTAGTGAAGCTTATTTTCAGGCACTAACGCAAATACTGTCGCCGCTAACCAGCGATGAACGGGCAGAAGCCGTTGCCTTTTTTCAGGATTATGCCGAAGATGGCGGCTTGACGGACGGTGATGCAATTACCAAGGCGCTCGGCACACCGCAGCAGCTTGGTCGCCAGATTTTGGCAGATTATGCGATTAAAAGCAGCACGGCTTCTGGCTCCGCGGCATCGCCTAAAGCCAACGCTCGACAGATCAAGACCATTGTATTGGCGATTTTGTCGGCGCCGATGACAGTTCCGGTTGCCATTGCGTTGTTTGTCATCGTTTTGGCACTGCTGATTGTGATTGCGGCAGTTAGCTTGGCGATTCTGCTGGTGCTCGCCGGTGCCACTGGCCTTGGCTTAGGCGTCGGTGCCTTTTCGATCTTCGCCGGACTGTTCCTGCTGGCCCATCCCATGGTGGCGTTGAGCTACGTGGGCTTAGGAATCGCAGCCATTGGCGTGGGACTTTTCCTGATACCGTTACTGAAATGGACGACCCAAGGCATGTTTAACGTGGTGGCCCGCTTCTTCCGGTGGATCTATCGGCGTGTCCGCAAGCAACATTTGGAGGTGACCCGGTTATGATGAAAAGATTCCTGGCAATTGGTGGACTGCTAATCGTGCTTGGTTTGACCATGCTGGGCATCGGTGCCGCTCATGACGGGTTGCAGCCGATTGCGGTGGTACATGGACAGCCCATTATCGCCAACCCGACAACCAAAACGCAGCAAGTCAAACCGTTCTCGCGACTCTCGGTGACTGCCAATGATATGGACGTGGTTGTGAAAACCGGCGCGCGGTATCAAGTTCAAGTCAGATCAGTGGGATCAGGACACGTTAAGCAAACGGTTCATTCCGGTCAGCTCAAGTTGACGCAAAAAGGAAAGCCGATTTTTGGCATGATGCTCGGTCAGACACGTTCACCGCAAATTACGATTACGGTGCCACGCGATCAAACCATTACGGCGGCGATGATCCACACTGACTCCGGTAACTTAACTTACGCCGTTGCCAAAACCGGCCAGCTCAAGCTCAGCGCAAGCAGCGGCGATATGACGGTCAGCGATGTTCAGCAGGCAGAGCTGCAGTTGCAGTCAGATTCCGGCAATGTTCGCGTGACGAACGCAACATTGCGTGAACCAAAAGTCACGACGAAATACGGTGATCTGTTTGTCACCGACAGCGCAATCACCCAAGGACAATTTACCTTGAGCAGTGGCGATTTTCACATGAAGCACAGTGAGCTGAAAGGGAAGAATCAGGTTAACAATACGTATGGCGATAATGTCGTCACCGGCGCAGATAAGCAAAGCGGCTATGAATTACGCACCGGTTCTGGCGATAACAAGATATTTACACGTGCCACAACTGAAAACAACGTCACTTATAACCGGCCGGCTGATACGCAGCTTCGCCTAGTGACGCACAATGGCGACAATCAGGTGAAATAACGCGTTCGGAGGTTGATTTTTATGAAACTAACAACGAAAAATTTGACCATGCAATTTCACAATAAAATGGCCTTGAATCATGTTTCAGTGACGATTGAAAGCGGTGGCTTAGTTGGTTTGATTGGGCCAAATGGGGCCGGAAAGTCGACGTTTATGAAAATTTTGGCGACGTTAATGCGCCCCACGGCTGGAGATGTTTTGCTGAACGGGCAAAGCATCTTACGGCATCCTGGCAAAATGCGGCGGGTATTGGGTTATATGCCGCAAACCGTACCGATTATTCCGCAGTTGACCGCAACGGAGTATTTGCAATACTTGTCCGCACTCAAAGGGGTGCCAACGACCAAGGCTAATCGCCAAATCAAGGCATTGTTGCAGCAAATGCATTTGCAAGGTGCCGCCCATGCACGTTTAGGTGGTTTTTCCGGTGGTATGCGGCAACGTGTGGGCTTGGCAGCCGCATTGTTAGGCGATCCGCAGATCATTATTGTCGATGAGCCGTCTGCCGGACTTGATCCAATTGAGCGGATTATGATGCGTAATTTGTTAAGTGAACTGGCCCAAACACGGATTGTCTTGTTGTCAACGCACATTGTTTCAGATGTCGAAGCCGTTGCCAGTCAATTGTTGTTGCTAAAAGGCGGGCAGTTGGTCTTCCAAGGCACTGCGCCGGCACTGATTCAAGCCGCGACGGGTCACGTGTGGGAGTATGTGCTACCGCAAGGGACGGAACCGCAGACCGATCAGGCGATGAGCGAAATGCGGCAAGCCACTGATGGCATTCATATTCGGACCGTTGCCAAGCAATCACCAACACCTCAGGCAGTGGCGGTGACGCCTACGTTGGAAGATGCAACGTTAAGTGCTTTGGAAAGCCGGTGATCAGCATGTTAACCATGATCAAAACATCGTTCAAAGAAAGAGCCCGCCAGCACTCATTCTGGCTGATGATCGGAACAGTGGTCGTGTTAGCGATTCTGTGTACCCCGCGGTTTAACACCGGTATTAAAGTCCTATCGTTAGATCCTAAGATTTTTCGGCAGGCGGATAATCCGACTTGGTTGCCAATCTGTGCTGCGCTGATTTTCGGCTTCACGTTGCCATTTTTTGGCATAGGCGCGGTTGAAAATGCGCTGCAAACCGATCGCACTAGTGGCGTATGGCCATGGATTGCAGCAACGCGGTTTGCGCGGCTATCGTATGGACTGGCTTTATTTGTCGGTAACTTTTTGGTGTTGCTGTCAATGTGGTTCGTAACACTGTTTGCTACCGGTTTGATGGTGGTGATCCGGTTTCCCGGACAAAGCATAGGGTTGGCCACCCTTTTGTCGCCGTTTCTGGCCTTGTTGCCGAGTATGGCCTTGATTGCGGCGCTGGCGTTACTGGTCGAAAGTATCACAGCTAAACGCCGCAGTGGATTGGTCACAGTCTTTATGTTCGGTCTCCTGTATGTGTATGCCACGCAGCTATCGGAGCCGCACGCATTTTGGCATCGCTTGTTGAGTCTCAGCGGCTTGACGTCACTGCAAGATACGGTCAGTCGCGCTAGTGAACGTGTCATCGGTCGCCCAATCGATGGGATTCAAATGTTCAGCAGTTATGCAGGACAGCAAGGCAAGCTGTCGCTACATTTTGGCCCCGTGGCGTTTGACCGGACAACACTGGCCTATATGCTCGGTGAGATGTTGATTGCGGTAGGCATTGCACTGGTGGCGGCATTACTGATGCACAAGGCGCGGCAAACCGGTGGATTAAAAGTAAGGCATCAAGCCCAAGTGCCAACGTCTAGCGCTTCAGTACCAGCGGACTATGTTCCCATTCAGGCTGGACATTTTCAGTGGCCGCAACTCCTGCAAGTGGAAGCAAAACGTCAGTGGCACATCGGTTCGTGGCGTTATCGCGCGCTTTTGCTGGGAAGTTGGTTGATTGTCTGGTTTGTTCCCACCGCAGCACAACAAGAAGCGGGTTTGCCGATCGTATGGCTTTTGGCCTTGCCATGGCTGAGTGCGTTAGGCTCATCACCACGCGGCTGGCAGTCATGGCTGAATACGGTTCCGGCAGCGAATCAACACCAAAAATGGGCCGAATTGTTGGTCAGCGGCGGATTGGCACTGGTCATCATGGTACCTTTCATCGTCCGGACGCCTAGTGCTGCGCTTCAGCTACTATTTGTGGCTGTGGCGACAGTTGCATTGGCGCAAGGGATGGGAAGCTTACTGAACTCAGGGCATTTGTTGGCGTTGCTGATGGCGCTATTCTGGTTTTTCTACATGAATGGTCTTACCGGGATGATCAGCCCAACGCACTTCTCCTTGATCGTTTGTATTGTCTTTGCAGGGTTGTTCATTGTTGGCTTGGCTTTGACGGAGCTTGCGAACCGTCGGCGAGGTTTGGCTTGATGGTGTGAATATTGGGAAGTGGTGAATGCCTAATATGATGTGCTTGCAAGGTGGAAGTCCTCTCACCCAAAGCTATCTTCAGGCCGACTTTTAACCGCGCCGGCTCACGCTCACCGCGCTCCCCCGCGCAGGAGTCTGTGTGTAAGGAGCTTGGTCGCAATCGCCAAATAGTTTCAGTGGAAGATGGTTCTATTTTAGGCAAATGTGAGACCAGACTTCCGCTTTCTATAACGCGCTCACAGTCGCAGAAATCTACGTGTAAGGGCCTCAGACCTAAATGGCCAAAGACCAGCCATTTAGGTCTGAGGCCACTTACACTCCGATTTCTAGGCGCTCCTGTTCACGCTCACAAAAAAGCAACCCCATCCAAAAGGATAAGGTTGCCACTGTGGCTTGTTTATCAAGCCACAGAAATGCCTTTCGCCATCATTATGGCAGGCATCAAGTATCGTTGCCGATACTACGGACTCGAGGTCCACTAAATTTACACGGAGTCTATGCTCCGGTAACTTTATGATAGCGTTTTCCGGATGAAATTGAAAGTTATTTGACCTCGGTATTTTTAAAATTCCCTGAATTCGAAAAGTTTAAAGTCAGGGCATCAACCTAGTGAGAATCTCAGGATATAAATAACAAATAATTTATAGACGCTCTTTTTAATATACGGTACTTGGATGTTGATAGTTCGGCAATAGAAGACTGAGTATAATTTGTTGACCGATATGAATGAATGGGTATAAATTACGCTTATACAAGACCTTTTACTTTGAAGACCGGTGTCTGACACGACTAATAGGCAGGGAGCTGACGTAAATGACTGTCTGGGATATCGTTCAAATTATGTTCGCCCCAGTCGTGATTATCTGGATTATTGCCACGTCGAAGGGCAAAATTGATCGCAGAACTAAGGAACTAATTTGGATTGTTGTTCTCTTAGTGATTGTCGGGAATGTCGCAGGTTATATCATTGCGACTGAACGAAGCCATTGGGCAATTGCCTATAACTACACATTTGCCTTTATCCAGTTAGTCATCATGTGGTCGTTTGCGCGAAACTTCTAAAGGTTCATTTTAAAAGTCTGAAGTCACTTTCGGAAGACGCGCGGTGAACGGCATCACTTAGAGGTTAGGGGTGGGCGAATGAATATTGGTGATGCAACTCAAATTGTTTTTACTACGATTGTCATCATTTGGATTCTTAAGACATCCAAAGGTAAACTTGATAAAAGGACAAAGGGCTTAATCTGGATTATCAATGTCCTGTTGATCACTGCAAATTTTGCTGCGTATTTTCTTACAGCGGAAAACAGCAAATGGGCGTTGACCTATGATCTTACTTTCACCTTTATTCAACTTGTCGTACTTTGGTATTTTGCGCAGAACTTCTAAAGAGTTTGTGCAAGAGCCTACAGTTACTTTCAGTAGTCACCCTTGAGCTATATTTCATTAATTTTCGTCCGGACACAAGAAGATACCATAATGCTAAAAAGGCCAAGCGAGTTTTTGTCAGCATTTGCTAAGGGCGACAATGTAAAATCAGCCAGTAAGGTTCAGCAATGAATCAACGAGCTTGATGTACTACTGAAACGGGAAAGAGTTAGGTTTTGTATTTCGCGTTCGAAAAATCCCAACACCGCTCAATTGCTCGGCTGATGAAATCAAAAAAATCTGGTAACCAACCCCAACTATGCAACGTGTTTTTGCACGAATTATCGCAGTTTCACCGAAAACTGCTGACGCATGGGAATCCGGTAGGCGTCGTTCAAAGGGGCCCACACGTAAACTTATTCAGATAATTGCACAGAATCCCAAAGAGGCAAGAACGTTCATCTGACTTTCTTGAAATAGAGCGAAATATGAATTTCTATGAGCCCGGGAAAAAGGCTCGGTGACATATTCCGGCTTCAAACTAAAATGCCCTGAAACTCCTAGCAATTTGGAATTTCAAGGTGTTTTTATGCAGATGCAGAGTTGATCCTGTTTTATACTCAGAAAGTAGTATATAATGAGTACAAACCACAAGAAGGTGATGTTTACCATGGCGGTTCAAGAGAAGAAGCGGATACAGGTTCAAGTTGATAAGGAACTAGCCGACGATACTGAGCAGGTCTTGGAGCGGCTCGGATTGACGCAAACGACAGCAATCACAATGTTGTATAAGCGAATTGTTGCTACTGGTGCGCTACCGTTTAAGCCGGCTTTAACCGAGAATGAGAAAGCGACTTTACATTTCCTTAAAAGCACTGAAGATACACCAGTAACAGTTTTCAAGGACGCGAAAGAAGTCGATGAGTGGCTCAATGAAGACGAATGATCTCGTGAGTCTTTATGTTGCTTTTGTCGAAGGTAGCGGAGGTAAAAAGCGGCCGGTGTTAGTTCGAAGTGTGACAGAAACGCGCGTCACAGGTTTCAAGATCACGACTAAGTATGCAAATAAGTCAGCTTTTATTCGACGACAGTATTATCAGATTCAAGACTGGCAGGTCGTCGGTCTTAGACAACCCTCGTGGATTGATATTGGCCGTCTTTATAGTTTTCCTAAACACGGCTTGCATTTTAAAGAAATCGGACATTTAACGCCGCGTGATCAAATCGACCTAGACCGTTTCAATACGCGCTTCAAAGAAGCTCAAGAGAAGCGGTCCAATCGTTAATCGGTCTTAGCTCAACGAGATAAACACATTAGCCATCACTTGTTGGTCGTTTCGAGTTTCTTCGGTGCGCTCTGTTTGTCTAAGTACCGGAAAGCAAAAAGCTGAGGGGCGTTTAGAATGAGTGACAATATAAAATCAATCAGCAAGGTTCAGCGGGGAATTAACGAGCTTGATGCACTACTGGATGGAAATGATCCCGGTTTTGAATACCACATCTGGAAAATCCCAACGCCGCCTAGTTATTCAACCGAGGAAATCAAAATATCCGAAAACAAATTAAAACCAAGTCAGCAGAACTATGACTCACTCTCGTAACACTAACTTCAAACTAAAATGCCCTGAGATTCCATTTTGTTTGGAATTTCAGGGCATTTTTTGCAGACAAAGAAATTACATACCAAACTCAAGGGACTCCGCATCTTCTTTTTTGATTACGTTCCCTTTTTCAAACGCATGCGCATTACTTACCCGCAGTACCTTGTTGATAAGTAATCCGGTAGCTGCCGGCCGGAATGGTCAAGGTCTGATCATCGTGCTGGACGGCAGTTGTCCAATCTTTGCCGAATTGATCCTGCACGGCCACTTGGTGTGCTTGGGCGGGGAGTTCGACTTGTGCTTTTGCATTCATCGGTACGGCAACTTCTAGAGTTTGGTTGCCTGCGTCTTGCTGATAATGAACGGTGATGAGGCCCTTCACGGACGGGGTGGTGAGGTTCAGGTGGGTCAGGTTGCCCGCACGAACTTTGATTCTGAATGTAGAAAATCCGGGTTCGATTGGCATGATGCCCGCAATGCCCTGAACGATGGTTAATCCCGGGGTGGCACCCCACGGATGGGACAGCGTCAAGTTCGGCTTGTAGTGATTGCTCCAAGCTTCCGGGGCGATGGTGGCTTTCAGACTGTCGAGAATCGCGGCGAATGATTTGTGATCCTTTTGATCGTTCGGGTCTGTCAGCAACGTAATCGCGTCTGCCGCGTGACCGGATTCGAACAGGCCTTTGAGCATGAAGTAGATAAAGTAAATGCTGCCGACGAATTGGCCGTTGTTAGCGACAAACTGGCTCAAACGATCAGCCATTGCCTGGTCAGTATACACGCCATAGCAAAGCGCATAGGCTGAAGCATGGTGTGAGGTATGGCGGTTGAGGGTTGGTCGGCATTCAGTGAATCAAAGAATCGGCCTGTCTGGTCATCGTACAACTTGTCGATCAGATTCTTTTTAATCGTTGCTGCCCGATCTTGATAGTGCGCCGCGTCGTCGTCATGATGCAGAACCTTGGCGATTTTGGCCATGGTCGAGTAAGCACCGTAGAAAATGGCGTTGAACGGTGTATTATAGGTGCCTTCCACAAAGCCATCGCGTTCCGAAATTGGCCAATCGACCAAGCCGTCGTTAGTCACCAATCCGACTTTTTCATCGAAATTGTCGACACCTTTGCTATTTTTTAGTGAACCTTTGAAACTCTGCGATGCGCCGTCAAAACTTTCGGCGGATTTGCCGCGGTTCAACTTGTACTGCAAGGCCGTGTAACGGGTCTTGAGTAGCGTATCGTCGCCGGTGTAAAGAAAATCAAGCCAAGCCATTTCAATTGCGAACAGCTTGTAATCTTCCGGCCAGGTCGGGTTGTCGATTAAATAATCCAAGGAGTGGCGGGCCAGTGAATAATTCGCGGATACTGTGTAGCTTGTATTCGCGTTAACCAACAAGTCGCCTTCATACGGCCGCCGTTCACGGGCCTGCGAGTCAACAAAAACATCCTGATTAGTGGCCTTAATCGTGTACTTAGATAGCTCGTATTCACGGTTTAGCAGGTCGCTATCGCTTTGGAAGTTGCCTTCGTTGTCCGGGAAACGCTGCTGCATGGCCCAACCATTAATGGCATCGAGGTGTAGGTCACCTTCGAAACCAAGTAGTTCAACATAGCGGAAATTTTTCATTTGCAAAGTGGTGAAATGATTTTCACCCTTGACCAGCGTCCAATTTTCAACGTAGTCAGGGCCGCAAGCCATGTTGTGGCGGACGTGGCCGTTGTCTTCGAGTTGTTCACCCATCAGCACAGTCACGCGTTGATCCGTATCACTGGCAAGATCAACGGTCAGGCCGCCGATAATTTCTTTACCTAGATCGATTAACCGATTTTGCGGTGAAAAAGTGACGATACGTTTATTGGCGTCATGGACCTCAATGCGCTCGGTATTTTCACTGCGATAGGGAACCAGAACTTCGTCATCAGCGATCATCGGTTGCGGGTTGCGCCAAGCAGCTGGCCAATCATGGTCATCGAAGGTCTTGCTTGCCCAGTTTTGTGGGTAGTAGCGCATATCGATATTTTCACTGACCATGCCAAAATATTGGGAGCGGATTTTGACCCCGAAGTCGCCAAAAGCACTGCTGCCGTCCAGCGCCCGCCAGCTAGGATCAGCTGTGGTGACGACTTCTTTGGTACCGTCATGTTTGTACACAATCAACTGGCACCAAAAAGCGCGTCGGTCTGAACTGCCGGTTGCCAGCGCTGCTACCGTATTGGTGCCACTTTCCAGGTAATCAGTGGCATCGTAGACATTATAGTAAACTGCCGTGCGGTCCGTGCCGTGATCGTGTTCTTGCTGACGCGCGGAACCGACCCCGAGGCAGTGGCCATTAACGTATAGGTCAAAGCTTTGGGCAAAAATCGGTTCATTGCCGCGCGCGAAGGCAACCACAACTGCCGTGTCGACATCGTTCGTGTCAATGGTCAACTGCGGACTGCGAAGAAAGACGACGTTGCCGATATGGGCTAGTTCTTCACCAGATTTTGGTTGCGATTGCCGCCAGATGCCTTGCTGAACGGGCAGTGCGGGGTCAGCACAAATGAATTTCGCTGGCTGTGAGAAATCACTGGTGTGGCCAAGATTGTCTTTAATCCGGACCTGCCAGTAATAGAGATCGCCAGGATGCAAGCTGTCTGCTAAGTTTGCGGCAGTGACGGCTGAGTTTTGTGCTGAATGGACCCAGCCGCTGTCGTATAGGTAGGTTTGGTGATCGCGATCCTGAAGCCGCTTGAAGACAACTAGCTGATACGCCGCTTGGGAGGCATCAGAGAAACTACTATGATTCCACCAACTGAAGCGGGGATGTTGCTGAACGTTATAGGCAAAGTGCTGCAAGTTAACGCTTAAATGATCTGGCGCGTACAATGCTGCTGTTATGTTTGACATGATTTAACTTACTCCTTTATAAGTAAAGAACGCTTTTTCTTAGCGTACGTTGTAAATATTGAAAAATCAATATGGCGTTTAAGCGTTTACTAAAAATCAAAGCGACTAGGCGAGCATAAATTGCGTAATATCACCTATTCTCGAGAATAGTAGGATTGGCGAAATGTGTATTTGTTCCAAACTTAGTATTTCATTGTCCCAAAGTGAAAATACGCGACCAAAACAGGCGCTTTTTTTGACGAACAGCGTGAAGAGAAACTTCGAAACAATGGTCGATACCGGTAAATTCCGGGTCATTCTAGTAAAAAGGTCTACGTTTTAAGAAGCGCTTGCCGCATGTTTCACAAGTTTTCGCGGCAGGGATTATAAACCCTGCCGATTGGACAGATGGCTCAAAATGAACGGACTCTGTAGATTTGTTCCGGTTTTGGGACATATCAATAGCAATCGCGTTTCTTTTACTAAAATCTCCTAATTTTGGTAGTGGTTTTACGAAAACGATGTTAATCTCATTTTTGTAAACGTTTACGAAAAGCGGATTCGGATTCATATTTGTTGTTAATCAAACAGGGAGGTCTTTCATCGTGAAGAGGAAAGTCCGGTGGCGTAATGTTATTGGTTACGGTGCCGCAGATTTATTTGGTAATGGGGCGCTAACGGTTGCCTCAACGTGGATGCTTTTCTTCTACACATCCTTTGGTGGCTTGTCACCAGTCCTTGGTGGTACGATTCTTGCCATTGCTCGTGTAGCTGACTCATTAATTAGTCCATTGATGGGGTATTTAACCGATCATTTTGGCGCAACTAAAATGGGACGGAGATTTGGACGCAGACGATTCTTCCTGCTGATCTCCATTCCGTTAATGTTTATCTACGTTGTCATCTGGGTTTCACATATGGGCTTCTGGTATTATCTGTTTACCTATCTGCTCATGGAAGCATTCACGGCGCTGGTCATGATTCCTTATGAGACCTTAGCTGCTGAAATGACAGATGATTACGATATGAAAGCTCGTTTGTCCAGTTCCCGGATGCTTTGGTCAGCGCTTGCAACGTTCCTTGCATCATGGTTGCCAGGTCGGATCTTTGCTATTATGGGTAAAAACAATCCCAACGCGTTCTTAACGCTTGGTATTGTCCTAGCCATCATCTTTATTCTTGCGATCGGCTTAACCTACTTCTCCACTTTCGAGCGGGAAACTGACGGTACGCCTGAAGAACGTAAAGCGATCATCGAAGAAAGCCGCAACAAAGGCGAAAATCCTTTGGTAACGCTTTGGAACATGATTAAGGATATGGGTTCGGTTTTCCGAATCAAGTCCTTTGCACTTCACTTAGTTATTTATCTTAGTTCATTTACCGCCCGCGATATTGTGGGTGCGACGTATGTCTTCTACATTGTTTATGCGATGCAGAGTAACCCAACCGAAGCTTCGAACATCCTGACAGTTGGTTCAATCATTGGTATTCCATGTAACCTGTTCTGGCCGAAGATCATGAGCAAACTTGGCCCGTCTAAGTTATTGCGGATTATGTACTTAATGATGTTCTTTACGGTTGCTTGCTATGCCGGTCTTTATTATGGTTCGGCTGCAGGTACCAGCTGGGGCATCATGACCTTGTACGCACTTCAGGTTACGTGGGGCATTTCAAACTCTGGTACCGGTTATGTTCCGTGGACGGTTTACACCTTCATTCCTGATGTGGATGAAATGGTCACCAAACAACGGCGCGAAGGTATTTTTGCCGGCATCATGACGTTTGCTCGCAAGACCACTTCTGCACTGGCACCGTTCTTAACCGGGATTGTGCTATCAGCATTTGGCTTCAATGAATCAGCCAAAAGCCAAAGTGCAGGTGCGTTAAACGGTTTGATCTTATGGATGCTGCTTGGTACCGCCCTCATGCTGCTCTTGGCATTTGTCACTTCTTACTTCTTCAAATTGGATCGTGAAAGTCACAAGGCTCTGCGTGACGAAATCGATCGTCTGAAGGCCGGTGGTAAGATGTCCGATGTTGATCCGAAGGTTAAAGCGCAAGTTGAAAACCTAACCGGATTTAAGTATGATCATCTTTGGGGTCACAACAACATCGTCTGAGGTGTTCACGCAGCTACTCAAAAAAGGCTTTAGAGAGCGTTGTCATTTGATTTACTCCCAATTCAATCAATTTCTGCCGCAACGAGCGGAACAACGCACAACGTAAACCATGGCCACCGGAAACATAAATCCGATGTACATGGCAAAATGAAAAACCCGTGTTCAGGTGAATGCGGGTTTTTTCGTGGAGAAAAGTTTGCTATAATTTTTTGAAATGAATGGCGATGGTGTTCGCCTATACGTTTAGTTGATGACACCTACCTTGGGATATATGACAGGGTAGGTGTCTTTTTATGTATGGCTGGCAGGAGACGCACGAAAAGGAGAATGAACAGTTATGATACAGCGAGAACAAGTACGGTTTGGCTGGCTGGTAGGTATTTTTGTTGGCGGTTTTTTCGGTGGTGTTTTGCGTTACTTGATTAGTGCAGTAACAGCAGATCAAGCAACTATGATGGGAACAACGATCGTGAATTTGCTAGGAAGCTTTTTGTTGGCAGTAACCACTTATGGATTGGACTTGAAGTTTGATTTGCCTGAATGGTTACTGTTAGCGATTGGAACAGGCTTGATCGGGGGGTTCACAACATTTTCCACGCTTATGTTGAACTTCGTAAGTCTGATCAGAACGAATATGCTTGCGGCTATCTTGATGCTAAGTGTGAATCTTTTGGGAGGGATGCTAGCTGTAGTGGTAGGCGTACTAGTCGCCAAATTCACGGTTGGAAAGGATCATGGCGCTTTATGGTAATACTGATAGGGATTGGAACAGGATTTGGAGCAGTGTGTCGCTACGGGGTGACCGTGTTGGGACGAACTTTATGGCCAGGTAAGCCATTTGCTACGCTGTTGATTAATGTTTTGGGTGCATTTTTAGCTGGTCTTCTGGCCGGATTGCCAGTACTTTCGAATTTACGGCCACTTTTGTTAACTGGCTTTTGTGGTGGATTTACGACATTCTCAACTTTCACGACGGACACGTTTATTTTGCTGAGGAACCGTCAATGGCGATTGGCAGCACTTTATGGTCTGAGTAGTGTGCTGTTAGGGATACTGGCAATGGTAACAGGATTGACATTGTCCGGAGCTTAAGTGTGCAACTTTTGCGCATAAAAAAGCCGCCTCAACCAACGTCGAGACAGCCAGAACCGTGGTAACCATCAATCAAAATCTTGCATTTGTTTTTGGTTGTAGGCTACTGAGATTTGTGTAGAACAAGTCAGCCTGCAAACGGGCTTGTTCTTCTTCGTGGGGATCGCGTGGTGTGGCGATCAGATGCTCAACGCGTTTAAAAGTATGCTTGATCAATGACATTAGAAACATCTCCCCTTTGGTTGCTCCTGTTTACAACTACATTGTAGGAGCTACGTCAAAGAAATTCAATCGGTCTAGGGCAAATGAAAACGAATTCATTGCAAAAAGTTTACGAAAAGATTGCAGATGTTACAATGTTTCACAAGCGACCAAGAAAAGTTCCTAAAATAAACAGCGAAATCGGAGCGATTGGTGGTCAAAATTACTTAGCAGCTATTTGGTTTTGAATCTTTTCTAACTGCTGATACTGACTGAGCATCCAGCTGCGATAGTTTTTGCCTTTAGGTAAGGTTTCGGTGACATTAAGAACCGGAACCTTATTTTCTTTTGCGAGTTTAATGAAACTATCGACAACTTTAGAACTGGCTTGACTATTGTTAACGAAAAAGGCAATTTTCTTTGTCTTAATGTCTTCTTCGACGCTATGAATATCTTTAGCGCTATAATCGGTACCTTCTTCAGTCGCCTGGGCAAAGTGGCGGTTGTTAATCTGATAGCCGAGGTAATCGAGCGCATAACCGAAGACCGGTTCGGAAACATCTACTTTCTTGCCTTTGGCGTTTTGCCTAAGTTTTCCGATCAGGTCATTGAGTTTACCGAGTGAAGCAATATAGTGCTTGGCGTTAGCTTTAAACGTCGCCTTTTTGTCTGGATTCTGTTTTGCAAATCTGGCAGCTAGCGCGTTTGCGAGTTTCGGCATGGTTCGCGGATCGTACCAGATGTGCTCATTGTCGCCTTCATGTTTACCCATGATATCTTCCGCGACCCGTAAAGACTGTTTAGACTTGTTCTCGGACTTGATCAATTTGGTCATCCAGCCGTCGTAGCCGATGCCATTAGCAATCACCACATTGGCAGTCGCTATCTGCTTGCCAACTTGGGTGGTTGGTTCATAATCGTGGGGATCAATTGCCGGGTTGTCAATAATCGAAGTGACTTGCACCTCTTTGCCGCCGACAGCTTTGGCAACTTCACCATAAAAATCAACAGAAGCGACGACTTGAATTTTATCATTGTCACCGGACTGCTTAGCGGTTGTGCCACAAGCGCCCGCCACAACCGACAATAATAGTAGACTGATGACTGTCAATACTCGTTTCATCATTCGTAAAACCCCTTTAACCGTAATCGTTACGAGCATAAGCGTAGCGTATTGAGGGCTATAGACGCAAGTAAAATATTCGTTTGATCAGCTGTCAGTCTTGAGGGATCCATAATCGAATCAAGGATGACCGCGGTTTTGTTCTAAAGACGAGAAAAAGAATAAGCCCTTGATTTGGCCTATTCTTTTCAGTAAAAGCGTTTGAATTGATGTTTATCGATGATTCTTAAAGAACAGAACGCTACCGACTACAGTTAACACGATGCCGATCGCAGTGGACAGGGCGCTTACAAGGCGTTCACCTGTCTTGGGTAGGATCATCCATCGCTTGGAGGCGTGCTTGCTGTGGGGATTAATTGTTTCAGTTGAGGGATCGTCTTGCCCGGATTGCGTGTTCGTGTCTGAGTCCGTTGGCAAAGCTGTATCGGAACTGGCTACCGAAGAAGTTACTGCAGATTTGGCTGGCTGAGACGTATGACTTTCAGAGGTCGAACTGGCGGATTCTCTAGTAGGGGCTGATGAAGAAGCGCCCATTGATGGCTTAAGACTTGCTGATGAATCACTTGACCCAGTACTGGAAGCTGATTCAGGAACTGACGAACTCGATTTAGAAGAGGCAACCTGATGGCTTGAGGAAGATGCAGACGACTGCGCGCTTGATGACGTTGACGGCGGGTTAGACGGCTTGGTGCTTGAGGATGGTTTCGACGGTTTGACGCTGCTCGATGCCTGAGATGACGACTCAGATGGCTTGGGGCTGCTGCTCGGTGATTTAGATGAAGTTTCTGAACTGCTGGATGCCTTAGACGAGGGCTCTGATGGTTTTGAACTTCTTGAGGCTTTAGACGAAGGTTTTGATGGCTTAGAGCTGCTCGATACTTTAGAAGATGGCTTAGCCGATGATGCAGACGAATTGGAAGTGCTCGATGAATTTGATGATGAAGCAGGTGTTATCGGCATATCCGCTGACTTGATGGCCACCCGCGGATGATCTTTGGTCAAAGTGAATTTAATTGGCTGTCGGTTGAGTCGGTAGCCAGCGAGTGCTTTGGTTTCGACAAACTGATACTGACCAGCCAGTAGCTGAGAAATTGATAAGCTGCCATTCTTGTCAGTCGTCAGCCCGTTTTTAACAAGTTTGCCATCATTGCGGTAAAGTGCAAAAGTTTCCCCTTTTAATGGTTGCTGCGGTCTTGTCGCACCTACTTTAGTTAGCTTCACCTGACTGACTGAGCCAATACCAACACCAGTGTTATTCCAAGTGATTTTACCCTTGGCGGTTGGATTCAGCCCGCTATCTTGCGAGCCTGTTGCCGTGACCTGATTGTTCCAGGTGTTCTTGTCACCGCTAAAACTTCCAAAACTGGTTGAAAGCGGATTGGTCCATAAGCTGACTTCAACGGCTGTGGTAATGGTGCCTAAGGGGATCGTCATTTCCCGATCGTTTACTTGAGGAGTAACTTTAATCGTACCATTTTGATGAAAGGCGTTCTGACTGTATGTGCCAGTGGCTACGGTCAATGCATGCGAAGCATCAAATGTCTGACCTGCATCCAAAGTATCATGCAGGACAACATCGTGGATAGTTTTGCCTTGAGGGTTTAACGTGATTTGCCATTGAAAGAGTTTTGGTCTGCCCAGTGAATCGACATATTGGTTCGAATCCGCTGCATGATTACCCTTAGGCGGCGTCACCACCCAGCCGGCTTTATTGATATACCAGCTAACCTGCTGGTGATCGGGATCGTTAAAGCGGCCATTGACTTGGAGTTTTAAGGTGCCTTCGCGTTTAACCGTCTTTTGGCTGAAAAAGTCGGTAAAGGTGATGAGCCCTTGGGAGCTGCCTGCTTTAACAAAAACATTGCCAATCGTTTCCTGGGTGCCGGGGTTTAATATTTTGAAGCTAATGTCGGATTGCGGCAACACCGATGATGGCAGTGAAAATTCGGCAGTGTCGCCGGCATTAACGGTGACCCCATCGGAAATTTGCCAATGGTACGTTAAGTAATAAAGCTGGCCTCGTGAAAGACGCGCTGTATGGGTCACATCTTTTTGATTAATGTCGGTAATCGTTGCATCATTGCGATTTAAACCAGAAACCGGGACATTCTTTCCCGCATCAACGACGGTCGGCGGGCTGATTAGCGGGCTGAACAAGAACGTTAGACTTGCAAGCAGCAGCGTTAACAGTAACCAACTCGACGTATATTTTCGGATGCGGTTTTGAATTTGCATAGATACATTCCCTCTTAAAAATTAGATTCCAATTTATTTATATCAGATCGCGGTTTATGGAATTAATAATATAAAAAAATTCGCCGAGTCCTCTTAAAAAGTTGCTACCTACTGAGCAGGCTTCCGGTGAAATCTTTTTTAATTGGCAAAGAACGGGTTTCAATAGAAGGAAGGTTTGTCGCCTTGCGTATTCGGTTGGTCAACCCCAAGTGATTGACCAATGTGCTGGCTAGGATCGTTGATTAAATTGACGACTAGATCCGCGATGCTGCGGCGTGAAACCTCTGTTCCCTTGAACGGCTCACCTTTTTGGGTGATCTCGTAGCTCACGATATTTTTGTTGGACAGCCATGCCGGACGGATAATCGTATAAGCTAAATCAGACGTCTCAATGACTTTAGCGGCCGCCGCATAAGTTTCCAGATAGCCACCGTCTAACATTTTGTGATTCCAGCGGCCAAATGCACCGGGAACTTCATCATAAATGCCCAGCGTTGAAATCCAGATTAACCGTTTAATGTTGTTGGCATCCATGGCTTGGACCACTGACTTGGCTTGGTTTTCAATGCCTTTGTTGCCTAGATTGGCATAGACAAGATCACTGCCGTTCATGGCTTTTGTCAGAAGGGGAGTGTCGGTGACATCTCCGTCAACAACGGTTTCCCGCTGGTCATTAACGTTTTGCAGCCGCTCAGCGTGACGCAGAAACAAGTTAAGATGATGCTGAGTTTCTTTCAACAGGCGCTGGCGTACCAATGTTGCAATTTGTCCGTGGGCGCCTAGAATCATGACATTTGCCATGGTCATCTTCCTTTCTTGTTCGTAAGTCAATTTTATTGTAACACTGTCGATTTTGGGTGGAAGGCGGCGGAAGGGAGGTGTTGGCTTCTATAACGCGTTCGCTGGCGCAGGAGTCTGCGTGTAAGGACCTCAGTCGCAATGAGCAAGCCCGGGTCATCGCGCCTGAGGCCGCTTACACTCCGACCCCTAAACGCGCCGACTCACGCTCACACAAAAAAAGCACGCACCGTTTACGATGCGTGCTTTCCTTCTGGCCGGGGTTGTCCGGTGCTTTTGACCCGGAGCTATGGTTTGTCATGTAATCAAAGCTAAGCGATTGACGAATTCGACAGGGGATGTGTCTTGCCGAAATTAAAAGTAAAGGAGAAAAAGTGTGGCAAACCCTCGTGGCCAGAAAGAGGTTATTTGCTTACCGAAGTGGCGCTGGATGATGACTGATCCTGGATTTTTTCAAGCTGCTCATATTGGCTTGTCATCCAAGTGCGGTAGTTTTTACCTTTTGGCAGCGTTTCGGTAACCTTTAAGACCGGAACATTGTTCTGTTCGGCTAATTTAACCAAACGTGTTACAGTCTTGGAAGATGCCTGGATGTTATTAACGAAGAAGGCAATCTTCTTTTCTTTAATGTCGGTTTCGATACCGTGGATATCCTTGGCACTGTAATCGGTACCGTCTTCAGTAGACTTGGAGAAGTGTTCATCGTTGACTTTATAACCCATGTAATCCAAGGCATAGCCGAAGACTGGTTCGGAAACGTCAACGAGTTTGCCATTTGCATTAGCTTTTAGTTTGTTGATTAAAGCGTTGAGATCATCCAAGGAAGCGATATACTTCTTCGCGTTGGCTTTGAACTTAGCCTTGTCAGCCGGGTCCTTCTTGGCGAACTTGTTGGCTAAGGCATTAGCCAACTTCGGCATGGTTCGCGGATCATACCAGATATGTTCGTTGTCGCCTTCCTTTTTGCCCATCAGATCGTCAGCAACTTTTAAGTAATTTTTCGACTTGTTTTCTGACTTGACGACTTTGTCCATCCAACCGTCATAGCCGATACCGCTGGCAACCACTAAGTCAGATTTTGCAACTGACTTGCCGACTTTAGTAGTTGGTTCATAATCATGCGGATCCACGGCCGGATTGTCGATAATCGACTGAACCGAAACTTTATTACCGCCAACCGCTTTGGCGACCTCACCATAAAAATCGACGCTGGCAACAACCTGAATTTTGCTGTTGCTAGTGCTGGATTGCTTTGCGGCACCATTGTTACCGCACGCTACGCCGAAAATGGCTAGCAGTACGACACTGATACCTGCAAGTAATCGCTTCATCAGAAATACCCGCTTCCTTCCAAAACGTAATAATTACGCTTTAAACCATAAAGTAAGCTGAGCAAATTGACAAGCAAAATTTTTAAATTCTAATCCGAAAACAATTGCTGCCAAAATTTCATTGACAACAAAAAGGCCGGCATGATAAGGTTAAATCCGTCGTTTAAGCGTAATGATTACGATTAAAAGGAGCTGAAAAATTTTGGAAAAAACCGATTTGGCGAGTGCACGGCGGCGTATGAAAAGCCCAAACATTAAAACCCGTAAGCGCGCCTTGAAGATTTTACATGAGGCAAAACGCAAACAACAAAAGAATCGATAAAAGGAAGTATACGCCTGTCAATTTGCGAAACCAACAATGACAGTGTGGTCACTTCATAACAGAAAGAGGTAAGCGAATGGCAAAAAAATCAAAGATCGCCAAGGCCGAGCGCCAGGAAAAATTAGTTCAACAGTATGCGGCGAAGCGTGCGGAACTCAAAGCAAAAGGTGATTACATCGGACTTAGCAAATTGCCGCGTGATTCGAGTCCGGTTCGACTACACCATCGTGATGCATTGGATGGCCGACCACATGCGTATATGCGTAAATTCGGCCTTTCCCGACTCAACTTTCGCGAGTTGGCACACAAAGGACAGATTCCGGGTGTCCGCAAAGCCAGTTGGTAGTAGTGGCTTACCGCTGAAAAGATTCATTGCTTTTAGCGAGACATTGAGCCGTGAAAATGCTTAAAATAACAAAGAGATAAACATAGTCCTATGAACAATCAATGAGATTGCTCATGGGCCTTTTTTTATGGCTAATAGTGATGAATTTATGTATTCGATTTCATTGCTTATTAATTTAGCTTAATTAGCGGTCATCACGAAGAAATTTGGTTAATGAGTTATAACTTTAAATGGGTTACCAATATTTTTTAAGTATGCCTTAAAAACACTTGTCAGTAGGCGCGGCTTTCTGTAAGCTAAGGATGAAAGCAAATTAGGTCACCCTAAAATTGGAGGTTCTTATGTTAACAGTCAAGAACCTGACCGTTGCCTACGCTGACACACCGGTGTTTGCTGATGTTGCCGTTCATTTTAACGCAGGCAAAATCACCGGGATCATTGGGCCTAACGGAGCAGGTAAATCGACCTTGATCAAAGCCATACTGGGCTTGATCAAGGTCCAATCAGGAACAGTGGACTTTTCTGGCAAAACACTCAAAGAAGTCCAGCAAGCCATTGCTTATGTTGAACAGCGTAAAGATCTGGATCTGACATTTCCGATTAATGTTCTGGATCTGGTGCTGACCGGGACGTATGGGCGCTTGGGCTTATTGAAAAGTCCCGGGAAAAAAGAACGTCAGGCAGCCTATGATGCGCTTGAACAAGTGGGATTGGAGGAATTTACCAAACGTCAAATCAGTCAGTTGTCCGGTGGCCAGCTACAGCGGGTCTTTGTTGCACGGGCGATCGTCCAGCAAGCTGACATCATGATTCTCGACGAACCATTTGTCGGTATTGACATGAAAAGTGAGCAAGAGATCATGACGATTCTGAACCAGTGGCGGGATGCCGGTAAAACATTAATCGTCGTGCATCACGATTTGAATAAGGTATCGAATTATTTTGACGAACTTGTCGTCATGAACCACGGCATTATTGCTGAAGGACCGGTTGAAGAAGTTTATACGGCCCGAAATATTGAACGGGCATTCTCGGCGGACCTTTCCAATGTATTGTTTGCAACTAAGGAGGGGGCGAGCGCATGAACTCATTGATTGAATTTTTTAACGCGTTAGGCAAGTATGACTTTCTGCAAAACGCATTAGTGACCGCGATTATGGTCGGTATCATGTCCGGATTGATCGGTAGCTTCATTATTTTGCGCGGCATGTCGTTGATGGGCGATGCGATCTCCCATGCGGTGCTGCCGGGTGTGGCGGTTGCCTATATGCTGGGCGTCAACGTGATGATCGGCGCGTCGGTGTTTGGGATTATTGCCGCCTTATTAATCGGTTTTGTAGCCGCTAACAGCAAGATTAAAACCGACACCCCGATCGGCGTTGTGTTCAGTGCGTTTTATGCCTTAGGATTCATTTTGATTTCAATGGCAGAAAGCGCCACGAATTTACACCACATTCTGTTCGGTAACATTTTGGCGGTTAGCGATAGCGACATCATGACCACCGCGATCGTCTTAGGCATCGTCGTCCTGTTCGTGGTTCTGTTCTATAAGGAACTGTTGATCACGTCCTTCGATAATACCTTCGCCAAGACGTATGGGTTAAACACCACGGCCATTCACTATGCCTTGATGCTTGTTTTGACTTTGGTGACAGTTTCAGCCTTGCAGACAGTCGGGATCATTCTGGTGGTTGCGATGCTGATCACTCCAGCAGCAACGGCCTTTCTGTGGACTGACCGTCTCGAAACCATGCTTATCATGGCAGCTAGTGTGGGTGTGATCTCATCTATCACCGGCCTGTACTTCAGCTTTACCTTAAACTGGGCATCCGGTCCGGCCATCGTGCTCGTAGCCGCCGTCCTATTCGCTATCTCATTTATTTTCTCGCCGAAGCAGGCATTCTTTAGTTTTAGCAAGCGTCAGCGGACCAAGGAAGCCGCGACGACTCAGACAGCGGAGGAGATTGTTCGATGAAAAAGATTTTAATCACAGTTGGCGCGTTAATTGTTATGATCGGTGGCGTATTTTGGTTCGTCAATAGCCGCAGTAATGCGCAAAAAGACGCTGCCAGCACCGGCCAAAAGTTACGGGTTGTGACAACCAACTCGATTCTCGAAGATATGGTGCAAAATGTCGGTGGTGAGCGGATCAAACTTTATAGTATTGTGAAGCGCGGTACCGATCCGCATGAATACGAACCGCGACCGACCGATGTGGCGGCGACAAGCGAAGCCAATCTTGTTTTCCACAATGGCTTGAATCTCGAAACCGGTGGCAATGGCTGGTTCAAAAAACTGGTAAAAACATCACACAAAGCTTTTGGTAAGGACGTCTTTTCCGCAATTGCCGGGGTTACACCAGAACATTTGACAACCAACGTCAAGGAAGAAGATCCGCATGCGTGGCTGGATTTGGCTAACGGGATTCAATACGTTAAGACCATCACCAAGGTGCTTAAGGAAAAAGATGCCAAGAATGCCGATTATTATCAGAAGAACAGTGATCAGTATGTTGCCAAGTTACAAAAGCTGCATAAAACGGCGCAATCACGGTTCCTGGACATTCCGGAAAAACAACGCGTTTTGGTAACATCAGAAGGTGCTTTTAAGTACTTCTCCAAGGCTTATCACGTGACTCCGGCCTACATTTGGGAAATCAACACCGAAGCTCAAGGGACGCCAGAGCAAATGCAAACGGTTTTGGCTAAGATCCGGGCGTCAGAGGTTAAACACTTATTCGTCGAAATATCGGTCTCACCGAAGTCGATGAACAAAGTAGCTAAAGAAACCGGACTTTCGATCTATTCCAAGATCTTCACCGACTCCCTTGCGGCAAAAGGCAAGCAAGGCGACACGTATTATATGATGATGAAGTGGAATCTCGACAAGATCCACGATGACTTGGCGGGGTAGTGCTCGAAGCCTTTGATAAAGTACAGAGACATGCTCATGTGTGAAGTCGGCTAGTAATTGGCCGGATTCGCATCAAAAACAGCGCTGCTCGCGGATTTTCGTAAAGGAATCTGCGGGTGGCGCTGTTTAGTTGGCATAAGGGGGCCTTGCTACGCGTGTTGTTACTCACCATGTCGTTTACCACGGGCGACGTGGTCGGCGTGGGCGAGCATGGCGTCGATCACCGTGATAATGTGAGGATCGTCCAAGCGGTAGTAATTCGCCTTGCCCACTCGCTTGGCGCTGACCAGCTGATGCTTACGCAGGAGTGCCAGCTGATGGGAGACAACCGATTGTTCGAGCCCCAATAAGTCGCCGAGCTTGCTGACGTTGAGTTCCCGCTGTTCGAGTAACTTCAACATCTGTAGTCGGATCGGGTTGCTCAGCAGCTTAAAAATGCGTTCGGCTTCAGCAAGCTTAGCTGATTCGACTAATTTTAACGAGTTGGCAGTCATAAATGTCATCGCTCTTTTCTGAAATGGGTTTGGCGGATTGTTTTTTGAATATAAAACGACCTTAAAGCAAGATGTCTTAACATTCAAGGCATGTTACTTTAAGGTCATTTTGATTCGAGGTGGTAATGAACCATGAATTCAATCACGGTCTAATCCCGTTTGTAGGCTTTCCCAACCTTCACTCGCAACAAAGTAAACCAGAATCAAGGCAGCCACTGAATCAGCCCACCACCAATTAAGCAGCCAGGTTAACAAACTGCCAAGCAAAACCGTAGCGGCCATATACGCACAGGTGATGTTGCACATGCCGTCTTCGACTAATGCTGCAGAAGCCAGCTTTTGGCCAAGATGGCGTTTTTTCAACGTCAGAATCGGCATCAACAACACAGAGGCAATGGCAATTCCAATCCCGCTAAAGCTGCTTTCGGCCGCAGCATGGGTCACAAGGTTGAAGCCGGAAACACCGATCACATAAAGACTCAGCAGTAGCAAAACGCTGCCGACCACAAGACTCGAGCGCCGTTCAGCCTCGGCTACAACGGCTGCGGGTGCGCCGCTGTTTTCTTTTTTAAGTCGCCAGATTAAGGTTGCTCCTGAAATGATTTCAAGAAAACTATCTAGCCCAAACGCGATTAATAGAATCGAACCGGCTTGAAGACCTGACCATAAACCGATGATGAATTCAAAAGCCATCCAAGCCGTCGAGAAGTATTCAACCCGAAGGGCTGCGGTCATATCATGCTTTTTCGTAATGGAAAGTGGCTGCATGCTCATCCCCCCTGGTTCATCTTGATTGCTAACACATGATGCATTTAACATATGTATGTGTCAACATATATAACTGATTGAGGGGTTCATCGATGGTCGAAATCGGACAGCTGGTTGGGCACATTAATGTTGCGGAGCGTGGCCTTGATGATGCGTTTCGCGGTCAGCGTGATAGGCTGAGATTAACCCCGAGATGGCATCAAGCGACATGATAATACCCATTAACCACATCGCAGCCATGTTGTGCATGGTAGCAATTAGCACCAGCAACACGACATTGAGGGCCAGCATGAACCAGCCCATTGACTTTGACATTGTTTGCATGTTCATTTCCTCCTTTTTCAAAAAAGTTCCCCAAACGGCGCTGATGGATACGCGCCTAGTTTAGATTAATTCTAAATTGTATTTATGGCAACCCTAAAAAGTGCTAAAATTCAAATTAAGGGGGGACCGATGATGAAAACCTATACCGACTATTTCTTTGATGAGCCGGCGTTTGACTTGCATGATGGCGGCTATGTGCCGCTTGAGGTAAGCGATGCGCCAGCCAAACCCTTGAACGTACCGCCTTTGTTGAAGCCTGACAAAGAGACGGCAACTGATGTTTATTACACAGTCACGGCAGAAGCGGGTGAGACGCAACTGCTGCCGGGACCCAAGACCAAAACTTGGGGATACAATGCCAGCTTGTTGGGGCAGACCATTGTTTATCGTCGTGGTCAGCACGTTCACGTGACGTTGAAAAATGCGTTGCCTGAAGTAACAACGTTTCATTGGCATGGGGCCGATGTGAGTGGCCCTTATGTGGACGGCGGCTGTCACGCGCCGGTTTATCCTGGTGAAAGTAAGCAAATTGATTTCACGCTGGATCAACCGGCTACGACGCTGTGGCTGCACGCCCATCCGTGCCCGGAAACGGCGGAGCAGGTATGGCATGGACTAGCGGCGATGGTCATTGTCAAAGATGACCATGAGGAGCGTCTGCCATTGCCACGGAATTATGGCGTGGATGACATTCCGGTCATTTTGCAGGATCGGCGCTTTCATGAGAACAATCAGTGGGATTACCGCGCTGATTATGATCCTGATGGGATTGCCGGCCCGACTGTTATGATCAACGGGACAGTTAATCCTTATTTTGACGTCACGACGCAAAAAGTTCGGTTACGCTTTTTGAACGGTGCCAATCGTCGTGAATGGCGTCTGCATTTTTCCGATGATCTGCCATTTACCCAGATTGGCGGGGATGGTTCATTATTGCCTGAGCCAGTTTCATTGACCCATTTGATGATGACCTGTGCTGAACGGGATGAAGTCATCGTTGATTTTGGTCAGTATCATGAAGGCGACGAGGTGACTCTGTTCACGGATGACGTGCCAATCTTAAAGTTCCGGATTCATGCATTTGAGCCGGATCACACCCAGTTGCCGGATAAGTTATTCACCGTGAATGCGCTGGCAGTGGATCCTGCTTTGCCAATTCGGCATGTGGTCATGCAGGGCATGGATGAAAGTGTCGCCATTGACGGCAAGAAATTTGAAATGCAGCGAATTGACGCTACTCAACCGATTGGCAAGGCCCAGTATTGGGATGTCACTAACAGCAATGAGGCACCGGGTATGGTTCACCCGTTCCATGTGCATGGCACACAATTTTTGGTTCTGTCACGTAACGGTCACGCACCTTATCCGAATGAGCATGGCTACAAAGATACCATTGGCGTTAACCCAGGTGAAACGGTTCGGCTACTGGTTCGGTTTGATTTGCCCGGCGTTTACATGTATCACTGCCACATCCTCGAGCATGAAGATGGCGGCATGATGGCGCAAATCGAAACGTTTGATCCGAATAAGCCAAAACAGGAATATAAGTTGATGGACATGGATACGTTGATGAAGGCGTTGGCAAAAGAGCGCGGCGTCAAGCCATCTGAATTATGGATGGGCGGTATGCAGTCCTATGAAAAAATGGGCATGAAAATGTGAGGCTCCAACCATACTAAATAGAAATCGATGATGTTATGAGTGTTTCAACGATAAGACATCGCGGTGCGTTTGTGGCAACTTTGCTGACAGGAACGTTCTCGATGTCAATTTCGCAGTCTTCTTTGAGTACCGCGTATCCGGCGTTTATGAAGGCATTTGGCCTAGGCGCGGATACGGTCGCGTGGCTGACAACCGGTTTTATGCTGGTGATGACGTTAATGATTCCGGTTAGCCCGTGGCTTTTGCATAACGTTCCGTTTCAACGGTTATTTCAGGCGATTGAACTGATTTTTGCGATCGGGACCGGGCTATGTATCTGGGCGCCGAATTTTACCGTTTTGATGATCGGGCGGTTGCTTGAGGCAGTTGCTGTCGGGATAATTTTCCCCAGTTTCCAGACCGTCTTGCTAACGATTACGCCGCATTCGGAGCGTGGCAAAGTGATGGGCACCGCCGGCTTGGTAATGGGCTCAGCGTTGGCAGTCGGTCCGATTATTTCCGGCGTCTTGTTGACGTGGTTCCCGTGGCAGGCACTGTTTTTGTTCTTCCTGATCGTGTCACTGTTGGTACTGGCAGTTTCGACGGTGACGATTGCTTCGGTGATGCCGATGGCGCCAACCCGATTGGACTGGGTTTCGTTTATTTTGTCTGCTAGTTTTCCAATCCTGTTGTACGCTTTGAGCGCTTGGTCAAAACAAGGCTTACATGCCGGAGTTGTTGGCCTGTTGATTCTAGGCGTTTTAGCGGCAGGCATTTTCGTGGTCCGACAGTTAAACCGGCAGCCACCGATGCTGCAAATGCGCGTGTTTGCGACCGGAATGTTTACCAAAGCGGTGTTCTTAACCGGCATTTCCTATATCGGGTTAATTGTCACGACGATTCTAATGCCGCTGTATTTTCAGACGCTGTTAGGTTTGTCGCCACTGGTTTCGGGACTGTCCTTGGTTCCGGCAGCGGTTTTACTGAGTCTGCTTAACCCGGTTAGCGGTCGGCTACTTGATCGCTTTGGGCCGCGCCTGGTTGCGATGATCGGGATGGTTCTGATTACCGGCGGCTTTGGCTTGCTGGCTATTTTTGCCCACCACCTACCGTTAATCGGCGCTATCGTGCTGGCGATGGCGACGGAAGCCGGTAATGCGTTTGTGATGATGCCATCAGTGACAGCTGGTGCAAACGCCTTGCCGAATGACTTGGTGGCGGATGGCACCGCCGTCACCACGACCGCCCGGCAACTGTTCGGTTCGGCGGGCGTCATGTTTGCAACGGTTCTTCTGTCTAACATGCAAACCGCGCTGCACAGCAATGCTGGCGGGTTCGTTGTCACCTTTGCTGTCTTTGCCGGTGTGGGACTCATCGGCTTGTTACTGGCGTTGACGTTGCCGAAAACGGTCGCAAAAGCGCAATAAGACGACAAAGACGGCTTCCTTTCACGAGGGTAACATCCCTGCGCAAGAAGGCCGTCTTTACGTATTGTAGAACCTAGATTTAAAAACATTTTCATACCTGTATGAACAAAACGCCGCCTAACCCGAAAAAGTTAGGCCGCGCATTTTAGAATCAAGTTAGCCACTGTCTCAAAATTTTTTGGACAATAAAAAACATCAAGAACAGATATCCTGTATCATTGAAGTTCCTACACAAACAATGGAAGAGGATATTGTCTTGATGCAGAAACAGGATAGCACACACCGCCAAAAAGGTCAGCACTTAACATCACTCGAGCGCGGAAAAGTGGCCGGATTCCGCCAAGCTGGGAAGTCCAATCGTTGGATTGCTGCTGAAATTGGCGTCTGCCCGCAGACCATTAATAATGAAATCAAGCGAGGTACAGTAGATCAGGTCAAGAAGAGTAATGGCAAGCGCGTCTACCATCGACAATACCTGCCAGAGGCTGCTCAGGCACGTTACGAGACTGCACGCTTGAGCTGCCATCGTCCTGACAAGTTCGCCAGCGTACAGGTCTTCTTAGCCTGGTACGTACAGCGAGCTAAGCAGGACAAATGGTCGCCGGATGCTTCAATCGGCTATGCCAAGCGACACAAGCTGTTTACTCCTGAAGAGCTTGTTTGTGCCTCGACTTTGTACCAGTACATTGACGACCAACGCCTAGAGATTCGAAATATCGACCTGTTGGAGAAGACTAAGCGGAAGACCTCTCACCAGCACCACACCAAGGCTAAGCGCCTGGCTGGCCGCAGTATCGAGGAACGGCCTAAGGTCGTTGAACGACGCAGGCAGTTCGGTCACTGGGAGATGGATACCATTGTCGGTAAACGCAATGGCAAGGAGAGCGTCATCTTGACTCTGATTGAGCGCAAGACCCGTTGCCAACTTCTCCGCTTGATCGAAGGACGAGATGCAGACTCTGTGAGCTATGCATTGCGTGGAATCAAGCGCGAATGGGGAGCTTGCATCAAGACCATCACAGCCGACAACGGACCCGAGTTCACCGCCTTAAATACTGCTTTTGCTGGGACGGAAACTGAGATCTTCTACGCCCATCCTTACACGTCCTGCGACCGTGGCACCAACGAGGCACATAACCGGATGATCCGCCAGGACTTCCCTAAGGGCATGTCCCTAGATGACATTAGCCCTAGTCAAGTGCAGGCCACGCAAGACCGCTTGAATCAGTTGCCTCGCAAACAACAGGGCTACTGCACACCCCAGCAAAACTTTGAGGCCGAAGCTCGGCGCGTTCGCCGCATGGCCCAGTAGTCTCTCTAGCGCCACAACTTCTATTTGATAACGGCCTGTTCTGGGATTGTCCTTCAACGACTGGCTAACTTGTTCTTGCAATTTACGAAAAAAGTTAGGCGGTGTTTTGTTGCAACTAAGCTGCTTGACTTAATGACTTAGCCGCAGTGATCAGGAGAGAAGCCGTGATGCGACTAGGAAAGGAGGTAACGCGGTTGCTTCAGTCAACAAAAACCAACTCGATTTCCGCGTCGGCCGGTTTAATGTTGACTGACAAATGACGGTTGAGGTCGGCAACCAGTTTGCGTGCAAATGCCATTTTTTCATCGAAATCAGTCATATGCGAGGTGAAAGGAACGCTTTGATAATCGAAATTTTCCCCGATGAACGCTGGGTCAGTCACATAACGCAAATTATTTTGGTCATGCCGGCTGCCTGGCCTTAAAACGGTATCCAAATACTGATACAAAATCGTTGGCTCGTAGTTCAGCGGTTTATCAAGGGTCGTGGTAATCTTATAGCCACTTGCTTCACCAGCAAATTCTTCGTTAATTTGGACTTGCGTGAGACCTTGGTACAATTTCAAAACGATCAGCTCCTCTTCTTTTCACCTACAGTATACCAGCTGTATTTTTATTTAAAAGACCGAATTTAGGATTGCCTGAAATATTTTTTGGTGACACGATGCGGATGTGCTCAACCTCGTCACTGGTACTGAAAAGAAAAAAGCGCTCAAAAAACCCGCTAAGTCGGGGGATAAGGAACCAACTTGTCGGGTTTTCTGAATACGCATAAGGTTTGTTAGGGAAGCCTTACTTATATTATTACCATTGTTATCGCAAAAAGAAAAGAAAAAGTTTAGGTCAACCGAACATTATTCATTGGTTTTGGAAACAGAAGGAAAGGCACCGTGGCCATGTAGCCGGTCCCAACGGATGCGAATGATTTTGTCAATTTCCGTGACGATCAGGATGATAGACCCGGCCGCAACTGCCAACCCCCATTCGCGCCAAGACATAGGTGCGGTCTGGAAAATATCCTGCATAAACGGTACGTAAGTCAAGAAGCATTGGAGAGCCAACATGACCGCGATGATGACAAACGCCATAGGGTTACTGAAGAAGTTCTTGGAAAGCGCCAAGGTGTTTGTGCGGATGTTGAAGAGGTAAAAGATTTTACCCAAGACAATCATGTTGACCATCATGGTGCTGGCAGTTACGCGGTCGGTCAAATGGTTGGCAGTCAACCAATCAAACGCCCACAGTCCGATACCGGCGATCATCATGGCGACATACGCAATCTGGAAAACATCGTGCTTGTGCATCATCGAAGCATTCTTCTTTCGCGGCGGACGATCCATCGTGCCGGCTTCGGCGGGTTCGAAGATGAAGACAAATTGGATGGTAATCGCGCTGACCATGTTAATCCACAATAGTTGGCTGGCACGCAAAGGCATGGCTTGTTGCGTCAGAATGGTGAACACGATCACCAAGCCTTCCGCAAACGATGTCGGCAGCAGGAACAGAATACTTTTCTTGATATTTTGGTAAATACGGCGGCCTTGGGCAATCGCCGTTTCCATGCGGGCAAAGCGATCGTCGGTCAGAACCATGTCGGCCGCATCTTTGGCGACATCGGTTCCGGATTGGCCCATAGCAACGCCGACATCGGACTTTTTAAGAGCCGGTGCATCATTGACGCCGTCGCCAACCATGGCAGTGACGTTGCCGGCATCCTGTAAGGCGGTCACAATCGTTAGTTTATCTTTTGGCGTGGTTCGCGCAAAAACATCGGTGTCCAGAATGGCCCGTTGCCGTTGGTCATCTGATAGTGCGGCTAACTGGGCGCCGGTGATGGCTTTCGGAGAATCGGCCATGTCCAGTTTCTGTGCAATTGCCAGCGCAGTTTCTGGATGATCACCGGTAATCATTTTGACTTTAACGCCCGCGCGCCGCATTTGTTTGATCGCGGAGGTGACCGATTCACGCGGCGGATCAATGATCGCGGTGAGCCCCAGAAAATCAAGCCCTTGTTCTAAAAGAGCCGGAGTGATCTCGGTGGTGTCAGGCTCGACGATGCTTTCGGCTACGGCAATCACGCGCTGGCCTTGAACACTGAATTGACTGGTTAACTTTAAATAATAGTCGGTGTCGAAATCCGGATGAGCAGTTACCACTAAGGGCAGTAGCCTCTCCGGCGATCCTTTGACGAATAAGCGGGTTTTCCCGTCAGCACACTTTGCCAACTTGGCCATATAGCGATTGTTGGAATCAAACGGCATTAAATCGCGTTCGGTGTTGTCCGGATCCTTTTTAAAGACTTTGTAATAGGCAGTGAGAAAAGCGCCATCAGTGGGCTCGCCGTTGATCACATACCGGCCGTCTTCTTGATGCAGCTCGGTGTCGTTCGCTTCAAAACCGGCCGTCAGCAAAGCAATTAAATCTGGATGGGCGGTTGGCTCAATCGGTTTGCCTGCAAGGGTAAAGGTTCCTTTCGGCGTGTAACCCGAACCGCTGACCTCATAGGTGGCCTTTGGCGTGACAATGGTGGTAATGGTCATTTCGTTTTTGGTCAGCGTGCCGGTCTTATCGGTACAGATGACATCAACGGAACCCAAAGTCTCGGCGGCTGGTAAGGTTTTGACGATGACGTGCTGCTTTTTGGCCATGTTGGAAACGCCCATAGCCAAGATGACGGAGGTGGTGGCCGGCAAGCCTTCTGGCATCGAGCCGACGACCATCGTGACAATGGCGAGTGCCAATACAGGCAGACTGTACTTGCCGATGATCAGGCCAAAAATGAAGAGCAGAACCGCCGCGGCGATGATCGCATATGAAATGCCTTTCCCGATGCCATCAATTTCACGCATCATCGGGGAGCGGCCCTTTCGAACATCGGAGACGGCTTGGGAAATTTTACCGAATTCCGTGTCGTGGCCAGTGGCGACCACGATCCCGATGCCGCTACCACCTGCAACGGCTGTCGAAGCAAAAGCCATATTGCTTTGATCGGCAAGCGGCGTATCAGCCGGCAGCGTGGCAGTGGTCTTAATGACAGAATTAGCCTCACCGGTCAAGACGGCTTCTTGAATGGTGAGGTTGTCGATATCAACGAGGCGCAAGTCGGCAGGTACATTGTCGCCGGCTTCTAAGAACACAACATCGCCAACCACTAAATCCGCACTGGGGATGTCGAGACGCTCACCGTCCCGATAGACAGTGGCTTCAGGCGCCAGCATTTTTTTGATTTTCTCAAGCGAGTCGCTGGCGTTGCTTTCCTGATAGTAGCCGATGATCGCGTTGACGATAATCACCAAAACAATGACTGAAGTATCGGTGACATCACCAATAATCGTGGTCAAAATTGCGGCAATCATCAGAATATAAATGATCAGGTTGTTAAACTGTCGCAGAAAAATCAGCCATTTTGGCGTCGGATGCGATTCAATGGCGTTCGGGCCATTAACTTTTAAACGTTCAGCGGCCTCAGCTTTGGAGAGACCGTGGTCAAGGGATGGGACCTGCAACTGCTGCTGCAGATCCTTGATACTGTGCGCCGTGGCGGGCGGTTGCGCGTCAGGAACTTCTTCCATACGTAATTCCTCATTTCGTGATATAAATTTTCTGTTACTATCCTTATCATATGGGATGCCTAAACCTGATGCAATAAATTTGTATAACTGATTTAATACGCAGGAAAATTTTCACATTTTCCAAGTTTTAAAAAAAGGTCATGATGAAACTGAAAAAAGTTTTCTGAAAGCAAGCTGGACAAAAAAAACTGCGAAATGCCCATGAGCCGGCATTCTTGCACCAGCATTATTAAATTAACTAATCACAATTTGTTCACTGAAAATACAAATTATTTTCATGAAACGGTTGACGATATCAGCTTCAAGGCATATTCTATTAGAGGATTAAGTTAGGGAGACCTAAAAGGCCTTGTTCCCCAGGGACTTAACTTTTTTCAGAGCGTGAACTGGGCCGGTTAGAAACCGGAGCATAAGTGGCCTCGACCGTAATGGCTGGGCTTTGGCCATTACGGTCGAGGTCCTTATGCGGAGGTTTCTGGCCCAGTGAACGCGTTTTAAAGAAGAGAGCGTGAACTGGCGCGGTTAGAAGCTGGAGTGTAAGTGTCCTCAACCGCAATGACCCGGGGCTTAGGCCATCGCGACCAAGGCTCTTACACGGAGGTTTCTACACCAGTAAACGCGTCTACAAAAAGCACTTACCGGCGCAATCTCCTGCACCAGCAAGCGACTTCAACAGGGGGAGACATATTGTGAGTGATGATAACAAGAAGAAACATTCCATGAAGCTCATCCAATACGCGAATGGGCCATCATTGGAAGAAATTAACGGTACTGTCGAGGTACCGCACGGGAAAGGCTTTTGGCGCACGCTATTTGCTTATTCCGGGCCAGGGGCGCTGGTTGCCGTTGGTTACATGGATCCAGGTAATTGGTCCACTTCCATTACCGGGGGACAAAACTTCCAGTACCTATTGATTTCCGTTATCCTAATGTCAAGTTTGATTGCGATGTTGCTGCAATACATGGCAGCTAAACTTGGCATTGTGAGTCAAATGGATCTTGCCCAGGCGATTCGGGCAAGAACATCGAAGACATTAGGGATTGTCTTATGGATTCTGACAGAGTTAGCGATCATGGCGACTGATATTGCTGAAGTTATCGGTGCCGCCATCGCGCTTTATCTTTTGTTCCACATTCCGCTAGTCATTTCGGTACTGATCACGGTGCTTGATGTCTTGGTATTACTGTTACTGACCAAGATCGGGTTCCGCAAAATCGAAGCCATTGTTGTTGCACTTATTCTTGTCATCCTGTTCGTGTTCATCTATCAAGTTGCCTTATCGGATCCGAACATGGGGGCACTGCTAAAAGGTTTCATTCCGACAAGCAAAACTTTCGCCAACTCACCTTCAGTGAATGGCATGAGTCCAATTCAAGGGGCGTTGGGCATTATTGGTGCGACGGTTATGCCGCATAACCTGTATCTGCATAGCGCGATTTCCCAGACACGGAAAATCGATCACCACGACCCAGATGATGTGGCCCAAGCGGTTAAGTTCTCCGCATGGGATTCCAATATCCAGTTATCATTTGCGTTCGTTGTTAACTGCTTGCTGCTGGTCATGGGGGTTGCGGTCTTCAAGAGTGGCGCGGTTAAAGACCCTTCCTTCTTCGGTTTGTTTGAAGCATTGTCAGATTCCTCAACCCTTAGCAATGGGGTTCTGATTGCCGTTGCCAAGTCCGGTATTTTGTCCATCCTGTTTGCGGTTGCACTGTTGGCATCAGGTCAAAATTCAACCATTACCGGTACGTTAACTGGGCAGGTTATCATGGAAGGCTTCATTCACATGAAGATGCCGTTGTGGGCACGCCGTCTGGTTACCCGGATTATCTCCGTCATTCCGGTTATTGTCTGCGTTATGTTGACTGCCAGAGAAACACCGATTCAGCAACATGAGGCGCTGAACACATTGATGAATAACTCGCAGGTCTTCTTGGCCTTCGCGCTACCGTTCTCAATGTTGCCACTGTTAATGTTTACCAATAGTAAGGTCGAAATGGGAGATCGGTTTAAGAACACCGGCTGGGTCAAAGTGCTTGGCTGGATCTCCGTTCTCGGCTTGACCTATCTGAACCTTAAAGGCCTACCAGATTCAATCGCCGGGTTCTTCGGGGACCATCCAACGGCTGCACAAACTGCCATTGCGAACGACATCGCGTATGCGTTAATTGTTGCGGTGCTTGCGTTGCTAGCCTGGACTGTCTGGGATCTCTATAAAGGTAACAAGCGCTACGAAGCGCATCTGGAAGCTGTAGCCGATGCAAAAGAGGCGAAAGCAAGTAATGACGTACAATAATCTCGTTGCATCTTTGGTGATGAGTTGCGATGGAATTGAAGAGTCAGTAGGTTACGATCCGTGGCTATTTGCTATTCTCGGATTGGAACATACGCGAACCCAAGTCCCTTCGCATGAACGTACTTGACTGACCCGATAACGGAACTTGGTAGTCATGGTTAAAGCCCGGCCATCTCGTCCAAGCTCCGCACACTCCGAATTCTAATCGGGTGAGTGGACACGGTGACATCAAAAGATCGTTGAGATAGTTGTTAAGCATTGTTGTATATTCAAAAAGCCGCCTTGATCAGCTCAACGTGATCAGGGCGGCTTTTTGAATGATGCAGGATGAAAGTGGGGATGGAATGGAATCGTCGAAAGAATTAGGGAATGATGTTGAAACAGACAAAGGGACAGCCATGTTGTCGCAACACGCAACGGATTTGCTGATTGGGTTGATGTATGCTGATCATCTCGACGTGGAAAGTAGTCACGAACAGCGCACGATTTTTCGCGGTGGCAAGGATTTCTTTGCCACCTTTGCGCCACTGACAGCGATCAAAAATCGTACGACCTTAAAAAGAGCACGGTGGGAACTTCAGGCTTGTGGGGCATTGCTTTCGGATCAACAACAAACTCACAAGCACTACCACTTAGCGCAAACGCCTTGGCAGATTTTTAAGCAATTTAACAGCATCATGGCGTCGCCGGTGCGGGCCAGCCGAACCTATGATGCTGGCACGTTTGCCGAATTATTGAAGCTTAGCGGCGTTGATCGCAAGAATTTTCCGCTTCATACAGAAGGTGTGGTCATGTTGCAAGCCGCAACATTCGGCAGTGACCAGCCGCTCATTTACGCCGTTTCGCAATTAGCTTATGACCGCCTGTTGAAAGCCGAATTAGCGCTCAAAATTGCGGGTTCGATGCCGGATCATCCTGATCGCCGCTTGGTCAGCATCCAAACCTGGTCAACCGACCCAGCCTTGGTCAGCCGCTGGTTGCACGCCGGAATGCCAACGCCGCAAGCTGATCCGCTTCACTATTACTTATCGGTTTTATCCTCGTCTTCCGTTGAATTGAAAAAAGATGCCGCCCAGCTCGTTGCGGCACTATTACACTGAAATTATTTAGAAAAGTACGCCTGAAGTTTGGAAAAATCATCTTCTGCGGCGTACTTTTTTGCTTCCTAGGGTTCGCTTGGCTGGTGGATCGTGTAAAATAAGACTATCAATCTGGCGACAGGCATGGTAACGCCGCAGACGGGGGCAAGGATGACAAAGACACGTACCGAATCAGATACATTAGGACCAGTTGAAATTCCGGAGACTGCATTGTGGGGGCCGCAAACCGAGCGCAGCCGGCACAATTTTCAGGCAGGGCCGCTGATGCCGCTGGCGGTAATCAAAGCGTTGCTGCAAATCAAAAAAGCGGCAGCGCGCGCCAATGTGGCAGCCGACGTTTTGCCTGCGCCTAAGGGTCAACTCATTACCCGCGCGGTGGATACGCTACTGGCCTTGCCGGATAGCCAGTTACGCCAGGACTTTCCGTTGCACGTTTACCAAACCGGTTCCGGCACGCAGACGAATATGAATGTGAATGAGGTCGTCAGTCACCAGGCGGCGAAACTCAATCCTGATTTGCCGATTTTGCCTAACGACGATGTGAATCGCAGCCAAAGTTCGAATGACACCTTTCCAACGGCCATGAACATCACGGCCGCAGTAGCTGTCAATGAATTACTGGTGGCGGTGGCAGAATTGCACACGGCTTTACAAACTAAGGCAACCGAATATGCCAAGACAGTTAAAATCGGTCGCACCCACCTGCAAGACGCAACGCCAATGACGTTTGGTCAGGAAGTCAGTGGGTGGGCGGCCATGCTTGCTCATGATCAGGCGGCAATCAAGCAACTCCAGCCGGCACTTTTTCGGTTAGCCATTGGCGGCACCGCAGTGGGGACCGGACTAAATGCAGCGCCAAACTTCGGGCAAATCGTTGCTGGCCGGTTGAGCGATGTTTATGGGTTGCCATTGACCGCTCAAACCAATAAATTCGCGGCTTTGGCGGCGCATTCCGAAATCAGTCTGGTTCATGGCGGTATTAGAACCTTGGCTGCTGATCTATTGAAAATTGCTAACGACATTCGGTTTCTGGCCAGTGGTCCGCGTGCAGGCTATGGGGAGCTGACCATTCCGGCCAATGAACCTGGCAGCTCGATCATGCCAGGCAAGGTGAATCCAACCCAGGCCGAGGCGTTGACCATGGCGGCTGTGCGCGTGTTGGGCAACGACACCACCATTGCCGTTGCGGCTTCCCAAGGTAACTTTGAACTGAATGTTTATAAACCGGTGATCATCAGCACCTTCCTTGAATCAACCACGCTGCTCACCCAAACCGTGTCGAGTTTTACGACCAAGCTGGTAGATTCGCTAACCGTGAATGCGCCACGGATGAAAGCACTGGTTGCGCACTCGCTGATGACAGTAACGGCCCTCGCGCCGCACATTGGGTATGAAAAAAGCGCTGAAATTTCGCAACTGGCAGAACGCGAAGGAACCGATCTCAAAACTGCCGCGCTTAAATCCGGTTATGTCACCAGCGCCCAGTTTGACGATTGGGTGGATCCCGCAAAAATGACCGGTATCTGATCCGCATCATGACGATTGCAACGATTACTAGCGGCACATATGGAGGACAATATGAAAAATCAAAAAATGGGTTGCGCAGGCCTTTTTGCCATTCTGGTCGTCATCGCCATTCTGATTCAATTTTGGTACATTGTTTTGGCCATCGTTGTTTTAGGCGTCGCGCTTTACTCGTACTACCACCGCAAGCAGCAGGAAGCGGCAGCCCAGGCAGCCAAAACGGCTCAGGAACAAGCGGATGAGCAGGCAACGATCGCTAAGCTGAAAGCGTATAAGGACCTGCTCGACACTGGGGCGATTACGCAAGACGAATACAACAAGAAAAAAGCCGAGCTATTACGGCTCGACTCGCATGATGAACTTAAATTTTAAATTGCAACGGCTTAACGGTCGTCAGCTAGTGCGGTAGTCAAAGGAACACCCTTGGCGCCGCCGGAAATACTTTCGATGAAGTCAAGGAAAGTCGGGGCAATCCCTAACTCATCAAGATCTTCGGGGGCGATCTGGTAACGGATCGCCTTTTCGTCGTGGGTTAACACTTTTTGAACCCAATGTGGCTCGCGGATCAGCTCGTGGCCGATAGCGACAAGGTCAAATGCCTGCGCAGCTTTTTCGGTATCAGCAGGGGTTTTGACATCGCCGACCACGATGATCGGGAAGGCACCGGCAACGTGATCCCGAATTACTTCGTTCACAATTGCCGGGTTATTCGGTTGCCGCAGCGAAGTTCGCCAGACATCGGATTGTGAAACATGCAGATAATCAATCTTGGTGGTTTTCAAGGCGTCAATAAGGGCGAGCGTATCATCCAACGTAATGCCCGGCTCTTCCAATTCCTCAGGTGAAATCCGGTAGCCCAGCAAAAATGGCCGATCAGCGGTTGCCGCAATCACTTTTTCGGCTTCATGAACAACAGCCAACGGGAAGCGCATCCGCTTGTCCCGATTGCCGCCCCATTCATCGGTTCGCCGGTTAGAGTGCGGGGAAAAGAATTGCTGAATCAGATACGTGTTGGCACCATGCAATTCCACGCCATCAAATCCGGCGAGAATCGCGCGCCGCACCGCCTGACCAAAATCATGAATCGTTGCTTCGATCTCGGCAGTCGTGAGTGCGCGCGGGGGTTCATAACCGGGACGCGGGGCGGCGACGGCACGGGCGCTGACCGGCTGTTCACCGCGCAAAATCTTGCTGCTGCTCATGCGACCGGCACTGAAAATCTGCAGAATCGCCTTGGTGCCACCGGTTTTCATGGCAGCCGCCAGTTTACTGAGACCGGGAATGAACCGATCGTCCGCAACGCTTAATTCGCCTTCAAAGCCTTTACCCAGTGGATTAACATTGGCAGTTCCGGTAATAAAAAGCCCGACGCCGCCAGCACGCTCTTGGTAATAGCGAATTTCATCGCTGGTGACTATGCCATCTTCAAAAGATAAACGTGTGGTCATCGGCGGGATCACAACCCGATTTTTCAACTGGATTGCTTGATGTTTAAAAGTGAATGGTTTCAAAAAAGAATACTCTGACATGTGAAACTCCTTTTGCAAAAGACAATGGCACGGGTTAACGCTGTTGGGTAACCGGACGCATCAGAACTTCGTTAACAGCAACGTTGGCCGGCTGATCAATGGCGTATAAGACCGCTTTGGCGACATCGGTTGGACTGAGGCCGTTATTCTTTTCGTCGGACTCGACTGCTTCGCGTCGTTTGGGGTCACTGATGGTGCTGAACAGCTCGGTGTTAACAGCACCTGGGGAGATCATCGTGGTTTTGATATGGTTGGCAGCCTGTTCTTGCCGCAAGCCATCCATAATTGCCTGAATGGCCCACTTGGTTCCGGAATAAACTGCGGTGCCGGGATGAACGATGTGGCCGGCAACCGAATCAGTCGTAATAATCTGCCCGCTATGCTGAGCGATCATATGTGGCAAGACGGCGGCGATCCCGTAAAGGACGCCTTTGATGTTGACGTCGATCATCCGCTCCCATTCGTTGACCTTCAACTCAGAAAGTTCCGACAGCGGCATGAGGCCGGCGTTGTTATACAGCACATCAACGTGGCCGAAGGTGTTAATGGCCAAATCAACTAAGGCTTTAACTTGTTGCTGATCGGTGACATCGGTTGCTTGATAATGAACCTGATCGCCAAAAGGCTTAGCCAATTCGGCGAGCCGCTCCGTGCGCCGTGCCCCAATCACCAATTTGGCACCGGCTTGCGCCAATACTTGCGTGGTCGCGGCACCAATGCCGCTGGATGCACCGGTAATAACAACGACTTTATCTTTAACAGTCATGAAATTAACCTCCTAATAAGGAACTTTTGCTGATAAAAAATAAGTGACTATATATTTAAATTACCGCGCGAAAAAGATGATGACAAGTCGTTATATTGAAATTCTAATAATGGCTTGACCTCAAGTGGACTTTAGGGGCTAAACTAGAGGCGGTTACGGTTGTGATAGATGATATCACGATGGTTAAGTTTGCATTGAAAGGGGTTTTTAAGACATGAAACAAGTGCGATTAGGCGGTTCTAACTGGCAGGCTTCAAGCGTGGCACTGGGCATCATGCGCATGAATGTACTTTCGCCGGAAAAAGCTGCGATCGTTTTAGACAGTGCGTATAATGACGGCATTAACTTTATTGATTCCGCGGATATTTATGGTCAAGGCAAGTCGGAAGAAGTTTTCGGTGAAGCCTTGAAGCAATCCGGTGTTAACCGCGATCAACTCTATATTCAGTCGAAGATCGGTATCGTGGTTGACCCAGATCGTTCACACGGCAGTCTTGTTTTTGGACGGCGCTATGACTTTTCAAAGGAACACTTGCTGGGCGCAGTTGATAAGATCTTGGAGCGCCTGCAAATCGACTATCTCGATTCAGTGTTATTGCACCGGCCGGATCCATTAATGGAAGTGGACGATGTCGCGGCGGCATTTGACGAGTTGCAGCAAAGCGGCAAAGTTCGTCATTTCGGCGTTTCAAACTTTAATCCCGAGCAAATTGCCTTGCTACAAAGCGGCATTCACCAGCATCTATTAATCGATCAAGTGCAATTCTCGGTCGCCCATACTGGTATGGTCAATGCAGGCATGCACACGAACATGGAAGACGACCGGTCCATCGACCATGATGGCAGTCTGTTGCCTTATCTCCAGCGCAAACAAATGACCTTGCAGGCATGGTCACCGTTCCAATACGGGATGTTTGAGGGTACCTTCATCGACAGTCCGAAGTTCAAGGATCTGAACGATGAGCTGCAAAAAGTCGCCGAGCACTATCACACTAATAAAAATGCCATCGCCGTTGCTTGGCTCTTGCGCCATCCAGTCGGTGTCCAGGTTATCCTCGGCTCCATGAACCCTGAGCATATTAAGGAAAGTGCAGCCGGCGCGGACATCACGCTGACGCGGCAAGAGTGGTACAACATTTACTTTGCGGCAGGCAATGATTTGCCGTAAACATCAGCTAGCGTGTTAAGGCACGCAAATAAAGCATTTTAATTTTATGTGGCTCGTTAAAAAGTCCGACAAGATTTGACTAAATGTCAAAATCTTGTCGGACTTTTTGGTTCGTTGGGATCCGTAAATTGCAAGAACAAGTTAGCCAGTCGTTGAGGACAATCCCAGAACAGGCCGTTATCAAATAGAAGTTGTGGCGCTAGAGAGACTACTGGGCCATGCGGCGAACGCGCCGAGCTTCGGCCTCAAAGTTTTGCTGGGGTGTGCAGTAGCCCTGTTGTTTGCGAGGCAACTGATTCAAGCGGTCTTGCGTGGCCTGCACTTGACTAGGGCTAATGTCATCTAGGGACATGCCCTTAGGGAAGTCCTGGCGGATCATCCGGTTATGTGCCTCGTTGGTGCCACGGTCGCAGGACGTGTAAGGATGGGCGTAGAAGATCTCAGTTTCCGTCCCAGCAAAAGCAGTATTTAAGGCGGTGAACTCGGGTCCGTTGTCGGCTGTGATGGTCTTGATGCAAGCTCCCCATTCGCGCTTGATTCCACGCAATGCATAGCTCACAGAGTCTGCATCTCGTCCTTCGATCAAGCGGAGAAGTTGGCAACGGGTCTTGCGCTCAATCAGAGTCAAGATGACGCTCTCCTTGCCATTGCGTTTACCGACAATGGTATCCATCTCCCAGTGACCGAACTGCCTGCGTCGTTCAACGACCTTAGGCCGTTCCTCGATACTGCGGCCAGCCAGGCGCTTAGCCTTGGTGTGGTGCTGGTGAGAGGTCTTCCGCTTAGTCTTCTCCAACAGGTCGATATTTCGAATCTCTAGGCGTTGGTCGTCAATGTACTGGTACAAAGTCGAGGCACAAACAAGCTCTTCAGGAGTAAACAGCTTGTGTCGCTTGGCATAGCCGATTGAAGCATCCGGCGACCATTTGTCCTGCTTAGCTCGCTGTACGTACCAGGCTAAGAAGACCTGTACGCTGGCGAACTTGTCAGGACGATGACAGCTCAAGCGTGCAGTCTCGTAACGTGCCTGAGCAGCCTCTGGCAGGTATTGTCGATGGTAGACGCGCTTGCCATTACTCTTCTTGACCTGATCTACTGTACCTCGCTTGATTTCATTATTAATGGTCTGCGGGCAGACGCCAATTTCAGCAGCAATCCAACGATTGGACTTCCCAGCTTGGCGGAATCCGGCCACTTTTCCGCGCTCGAGTGATGTTAAGTGCTGACCTTTTTGGCGGTGTGTGCTATCCTGTTTCTGCATCAAGACAATATCCTCTTCCATTGTTTGTGTAGGAACTTCAATGATACAGGATATCTGTTCTTGATGTTTTTTATTGTCCAAAAAATTTTGAGACAGTGGCTAACTTGATTCTAAAATGCGCGATCGTAAATTGCAAGAACAAGTTAGCCAGTCGTTGAGGACAATCCCAGAACAGGCCGTTATCAAATAGAAGTTGTGGCGCTAGAGAGACTACTGGGCCATGCGGCGAACGCGCCGAGCTTCGGCCTCAAAGTTTTGCTGGGGTGTGCAGTAGCCCTGTTGTTTGCGAGGCAACTGATTCGAGCGGTCTTGCGTGGCCTGCACTTGACTAGGGCTAATGTCATCTAAGGACATGCCCTTAGGGAAGTCCTGGCGGATCATCCGGTTATGTGCCTCGTTGGTGCCACGGTCGCAGGACGTGTAAGGATGGGCGTAGAAGATCTCAGTTTCCGTCCCAGCAAAAGCAGTATTTAAGGCGGTGAACTCGGGTCCGTTGTCGGCTGTGATGGTCTTGATGCAAGCTCCCCATTCGCGCTTGATTCCACGCAATGCATAGCTCACAGAGTCTGCATCTCGTCCTTCGATCAAGCGGAGAAGTTGGCAACGGGTCTTGCGCTCAATCAGAGTCAAGATGACGCTCTCCTTGCCATTGCGTTTACCGACAATGGTATCCATCTCCCAGTGACCGAACTGCCTGCGTCGTTCAACGACCTTAGGCCGTTCCTCGATACTGCGGCCAGCCAGGCGCTTAGCCTTGGTGTGGTGCTGGTGAGAGGTCTTCCGCTTAGTCTTCTCCAACAGGTCGATATTTCGAATCTCTAGGCGTTGGTCGTCAATGTACTGGTACAAAGTCGAGGCACAAACAAGCTCTTCAGGAGTAAACAGCTTGTGTCGCTTGGCATAGCCGATTGAAGCATCCGGCGACCATTTGTCCTGCTTAGCTCGCTGTACGTACCAGGCTAAGAAGACCTGTACGCTGGCGAACTTGTCAGGACGATGGCAGCTCAAGCGTGCAGTCTCGTAACGTGCCTGAGCAGCCTCTGGCAGGTATTGTCGATGGTAGACGCGCTTGCCATTACTCTTCTTGACCTGATCTACTGTACCTCGCTTGATTTCATTATTAATGGTCTGCGGGCAGACGCCAATTTCAGCAGCAATCCAACGATTGGACTTCCCAGCTTGGTGGAATCCGGCCACTTTTCCGCGCTCGAGTGATGTTAAGTGCTGACCTTTTTGGCGGTGTGTGCTATCCTGTTTCTGCATCAAGACAATATCCTCTTCCATTGTTTGTGTAGGAACTTCAATGATACAGGATATCTGTTCTTGATGTTTTTTATTGTCCAAAAAATTTTGAGACAGTGGCTAACTTGATTCTAAAATGCGCGGTTTAAAATTAATTAATCAGATGAACTCAAGCCTATCGTATATTGTGTTTAGGGAAGCTAGCACCCTAAAAGTTTAAATATATCGGCTGTGAACAAGTCGAAGAAATGGAGGAAACGCCATGCAACAATTCGTGACGTTGGATGATAGCCGCCTGGAACGGATCAGTGGTGGCGGTACTGATAATTTTTGGACTTACATCGGCATGGGACTGGGAGCAATTGCACGAAGCTGGGCTCAAGGTGGTTTTGCAACACCCGCAATGAGCCTTGGCATCGATGTTCTCAATGAGCTCAAACGAAAAGAAAACTTGCCATAGGGATTAGTCAAAAGAAAGGATGAGCGTCATGACCAATTTAAAAGATTCCGAACTTTGCCAGATTACAGGTGGCTTCTTACCATTCGCGATTCCGGTAGCAACGATTCTAGGCATTCTGGCGACAGATGCATTTAATCATGCCGACCAGCTGATTGACGGTTTTAAACAAGGCTGGGAGAGGCCGTGGTAATGCTATTCGGAAAGACAGGTTGGCGGTCGTTAAAAACGTTTAACGATTTTTGCTGACAACACCTATGATCTATCAAAACCAAATGATTTTACTAAAAGGCTTGTAAAGGAGTAATAGTTATGAAAAATGTACAATTATTGGCTAACGCTGATTTAGCAAAAATTGCAGGTGGTAGTCGTCTAGGAACATGTGGCTATGGTACTGCAGGGGCAGGAGCTGTTGGATTTCTTTCCGGTGCATCTCTTGGGTCTCTCTTAGGTCCTGCGGGTACTATCGCAGGAGCAATTATCGGAGGAATCGGAAGTGAATTCGCTTATATGGGAGAAAATGGCTGTATTTGATCATAGGCGACTTAAACAACCGCTCTCTATGTGGATAGTCCAGCTTTGTTTGTTCATACTATTATGGATCATTTCTGATGATGCGATTTGGCAAGTGTATGCGATTATCCTCATTGCAATTCTATCCAATTCGTACGATTTTTTGAGAAAACTGTTCACAATGACAAGAGCGTATGATCGACAACGAAACAACAAGGAATGACCATATTTAAAAGTTTGTTTATAAAGGCAGAAGAATCACGCAACTGCGGGTAGGAGCAGAAAAATGCCATCTAAAGATGAGATAATTGTTGCAATGGAGAAGCTAGCCATTAAGTTGAGTATGTGTCATAAAAACTCTGAAACAGCACTGTTTGTTGACCGAGAATTAGAAGTGTTGAAAACGTGCGATGGTCTTGCATTCCACAACAAGCTCCAATACTTCTTTAACACCGCACCGGTTATCAAATTGTCTGACAGTATTTCTTTCAGTGAGTCAGAAAAAACATTTTGGGATGCTGTCTTTGAGTACAAACAATTAGGCAACTATGATTGGATCGCAAGTGAATGAGCGGCTGTTGTATTCCTTAATATGCTTTTTCAGCTGTTCTTTGAATCAGCGACCAATAGCCCGAGAATCGGCGAAAAGTCAGCTCAATCGACAAGCTTTCTAAAGGCCCAGATATTCCTTCGAAAACGGAAGAATTTCTGGGCCTTTTTTGCACTTGCCGCGAGGGTGACGGGCGTTTTTTTAAGCGTCATCCGCCAGATTGTTAGCCTCAGCATGTGAACGATTAGCCGCTGCCATGAGTTTACGTAAAGCTGAAACTTTACGAATGCTGACGTCAAGCTTATCCTGATTATCCATGTAAACAAACCGACCAGAGGCGTTCAATTTGTGAACGTGAAGGGGGTTAAGCAGGAAACTTCGATGGCATCGAAATAAGGTTGGATATCGAGTTGAAACTTCCTTTAAGTTCCCTGGGAAAGTCGTGGTTTCATGTTTAGCGTGCAATTCGAGCGTGCTAGGTGTACCGAGCACGGTTTGAATGTACAGCACGTCGTCTAGCGGAAGTGAAAAGAGATTGGCTCCGATCTGGTAGCTGAATAGCCGTGGAGATTCGAGTTGACGTGACCGTAATCGCTTTATCCCTTGAACAAGATTGGTACGCAGCCGCGTTTCAACTTCTGCAGGCACGCTTTTATCCACTAAGTCTAAAGGTAGAATCTTCTGGGATAGAATGGCAAGTGCTTGTTCGGTGTGGCTGGTAATGAACATGATGTCTGCATATAGCGAATGTTTCCGGACAATGTTGGCAATATCAATACCATTGATAGAGGATCCGGGAATATCAATGGCCAGCAGAAAGAAGCTGTCATTAATTTGCTGCAGATCAATGGCGTTTAACAGATCCGTAGCAGATTGGGTAGCAATTTTAATTTCCGCATGCAATTCTTCAATCATAATGTAGTTTCTGAGCGTTTTTTCGATGAACCTCAGGAAGGTAGCATCGTCTTCCAAGATGAAGATTTTCAAGGTCGTACGGTTAGTGATCATATCATGAATCTCCTATGAATAAAGTGATTTTCAGCTGTTGGCTAATAACCGATTTTCTGATAAGAATATTTTTGTTTTGTTGCATGAGCTCATTGATGATGGACAAGCCATTGCCATGTCCGTCGCCCTTAGTCGTAAAGTCCTTCTTTTCAAGATCTGCCAGATTGAAGTCAGGACCGACATCGTTCATGACGCTGACTTCTAGACCTTGCTTTAAGGCAATTAACGTGACATCGAAGCGATGATGTTTAATTCTGACAGTTTCCTCTAGCGCATTGTCGATCAAGATGCCAAGCGCCCTGATAATGGCAAAGCCAAGACCACTTTCTAGAGGATGAATGATTCCTTTAGTTTGAACATTCATGATGATATTGTGGTTCATTGATTCAGCCCACTTTAAATAAAGCAGGCTCTTTAAAGGATCACTTTTAATTGCTGTGAATGAACTTTTGCTTAATTCTGCCTGGTTTAGCGATGCCTGGGCCCGCGAAAGGATGGCTTGGGTATCCGGAGAGATGGTTGAAGAGGATTGCTGCAGAGATAGTTGAAGCGAGGCTAACAGATTTTTGTAGTCGTGTAGAAGCTTGTTCGTGGTTTTTTGCTGTTGGCTCAGTGTGGTGTAGTACGCCCGTTGAGAAGCCTCGGCACGCTTGATCCAGGTGAGTTCAACATAGTAACTGAACGACTTCAAAATCAAGAAAAGTGAATATAGGTTGATGATGACTGACAGTGTAAAGATACCAAGAATAAGCAAGTCTAACATGATGCCTATGTTGACTAGATTAGATATCGCCTCAAAACAATATAGCGAGACACAGGTCGCACCTGTATAGATAATAATTGATTTCTGGAGATGGTTTTGCTCCTTGATGAGCGTTCGCAGCTGATCGAGTTGACTTCGCTTTTTTACTAGTAGCGAGATTACAATCGCTGCTAATGTTGAAGTGAGAATAAGTGTGGTGCCTACACTAATTAAAGTCAGTTGTTTCGTACCTGCCGCGGCAAAAATTCTTATGATACAGGTTTGAATCGTGATGATGATAAGGTTAACTTCCATAAAAATAAAGACCCAAAACTTGTCAGAACTTGCATTGGTTCTGGATATATACCAAGCGTATATTAAACAAAAACCAATTTCTCCGTAAGTCGACAGGAACAAAGAGAGTGATGTTCCAATAATTGACCATGAAGCAACGTGCAGCGGACGGATGAGGCCAAAGAAGATATACGAAAGAAATCCAACGCCAAAAAAGAAGATTGGCCAATTTATAAAAAAGTATATATGACTCGGCAGACTAACCATATCAAAAACTCCCACTTTCTTGAGGATAGGCCAAGTTATTTCTTGCATTTGTGTTATAACACGACGTTAATTGGCCAAAACACGACGTTAATTTTTTGTTGAACAACAATTGTGCCATACATGCTAGGCTGGTGGTATCAAATAAATTGTCTAGGAGGAACTTACCATGAATGACAAAAAGAGTGGTCAGAAAGAGGCAATCATATCGGATTACAGCCTTTCACAAGTACGTGGAGGTGCTAATCGTGTCATAAGCCAACCATTTAAGGGTTTAAAAAACTGGATAGGCGAACTTTTTCGAGGAAGACATTAGGAAGTGCAAGAAAGAGAATTGCGTGAAGACATAATATCCTTGGAAGAGATGTGTGAATTAGGTAGTGGATAAATAAACCTTTATTAAATAAAAAGTGAGCTTAAACTTTTATTTAATATTAAATTCTCTATTTTAAGATGCTGTTAACTCTCAACAGAGTCATATTACCATAGATTTGTTTTCACGGCAGTTAAGATGCTTAACCTTAATATCTATGATAAAAGGATAAGCTCCGGGCCAACTTGTTGCGTCTGCTTCTGCGAAATGTTGACGTTGCATGTTTTACAATCTGAAATCCAATAAGAGGAGGCTGTTGATGGGCAAATACAAATTCAAACTAGGTCAAGCAACATACTATAAACGCTATTACACGCCTCAGGTGGATGAGCGTGATTGCGGCGTTGCGGCGCTTAATATGTTACTGAAGTTTCATAAGTCCGACTATTCCCTTGCGCATTTACGGCAATTAGCCAAGACGGATCAGGAAGGAACAACAGCACTAGGCATTGTTCGGGCTGCCCAGGAACTTCATTTTGAAACCAAGGCAGTTAAGGCGGATATGACGTTGTTTAATTTAGATGATGTTTCATATCCGATCTTGGTGCATGTTTTGAAGCGCGGCGAATTGCTGCATTATTATGTTGTATTTAAGGCAACGAAGGATCATATCTTAATTGGTGATCCTGACCCTTCAGTCGCGATGACCTGGCTTTCAAAAGATGAGTTTGCCAAGGAGTGGTCGGGGGTGGCTATCTTTATTGCTCCTGAACCGCAATATCAACCGCGCAAAGAGGACAAAGGCAGTTTGTTTGCCTTTGTGCCGTTGCTTGCGCGGCAAAAGGTGATCATTGCTAATATTATTGTTGCGGCTTTGTTGATCACGGTGATTAGCGCGCATTTTAGAATCAAGTTAGCCACTGTCTCAAAATTTTTTGGACAATAAAAAACATCAAGAACAGATATCCTGTATCATTGAAGTTCCTACACAAACAATGGAAGAGGATATTGTCTTGATGCAGAAACAGGATAGCACACACCGCCAAAAAGGTCAGCACTTAACATCACTCGAGCGCGGAAAAGTGGCCGGATTCCGCCAAGCTGGGAAGTCCAATCGTTGGATTGCTGCTGAAATTGGCGTCTGCCCGCAGACCATTAATAATGAAATCAAGCGAGGTACAGTAGATCAGGTCAAGAAGAGTAATGGCAAGCGCGTCTACCATCGACAATACCTGCCAGAGGCTGCTCAGGCACGTTACGAGACTGCACGCTTGAGCTGCCATCGTCCTGACAAGTTCGCCAGCGTACAGGTCTTCTTAGCCTGGTACGTACAGCGAGCTAAGCAGGACAAATGGTCGCCGGATGCTTCAATCGGCTATGCCAAGCGACACAAGCTGTTTACTCCTGAAGAGCTTGTTTGTGCCTCGACTTTGTACCAGTACATTGACGACCAACGCCTAGAGATTCGAAATATCGACCTGTTGGAGAAGACTAAGCGGAAGACCTCTCACCAGCACCACACCAAGGCTAAGCGCCTGGCTGGCCGCAGTATCGAGGAACGGCCTAAGGTCGTTGAACGACGCAGGCAGTTCGGTCACTGGGAGATGGATACCATTGTCGGTAAACGCAATGGCAAGGAGAGCGTCATCTTGACTCTGATTGAGCGCAAGACCCGTTGCCAACTTCTCCGCTTGATCGAAGGACGAGATGCAGACTCTGTGAGCTATGCATTGCGTGGAATCAAGCGCGAATGGGGAGCTTGCATCAAGACCATCACAGCCGACAACGGACCCGAGTTCACCGCCTTAAATACTGCTTTTGCTGGGACGGAAACTGAGATCTTCTACGCCCATCCTTACACGTCCTGCGACCGTGGCACCAACGAGGCACATAACCGGATGATCCGCCAGGACTTCCCTAAGGGCATGTCCCTAGATGACATTAGCCCTAGTCAAGTGCAGGCCACGCAAGACCGCTTGAATCAGTTGCCTCGCAAACAACAGGGCTACTGCACACCCCAGCAAAACTTTGAGGCCGAAGCTCGGCGCGTTCGCCGCATGGCCCAGTAGTCTCTCTAGCGCCACAACTTCTATTTGATAACGGCCTGTTCTGGGATTGTCCTCAACGACTGGCTAACTTGTTCTTGCAATTTACGTCACGGTGATTAGCATTGTTGGGTCGTATTTTCTGCAATCGATCATTGATACCTATATTCCCAGTGCCATGCGGACGACGTTAGGAATGATTGCCACTGGTTTGATTCTCGCCTACATCCTCCAATCCGTTTTGACGTATGGTCAGAACTTTTTGATGGCGGTTTTAGGCCAGCGGTTGTCGATTGACGTTATTTTGGGTTACGTTCGGCATCTGTATGAATTACCCATGTCTTTTTTTGCAACGCGTCGGACAGGGGAGATTGTGTCGCGGTTTTCGGATGCCAATAAAATTATCGATGCCTTGGCGAATACGATTATGACCCTGTTTCTTGACGTTTGGATCGTGCTTATTTTAGGCATTGTTTTGGGCATTCAAAATACCACATTGTTCCTGGTGTCCTTAATTGCGGTGCCTTGTTACTTGGTGATTGTTTTCGCGTTTCAACGTTCTTTCAATCGGCTGAATCAAGAGACAATGGAAAGCAATGCCATTTTGAGCTCATCGATTATTGAGGATCTGAACGGTATTGAGACCATTAAGTCGCTGACAGGCGAAAAAGTCAGTTATGAACGGGTTGACCGTGAATTCGTTACGTATTTAAAAAAGTCATTCAATTACGCGAAAGCTGACCAACTTCAACAAGCTATCAAAGGGTTGCTGAAACTCGTCTTGAATGTGGTGGTGTTGTGGATTGGGGCGAGTCTGGTGATGGCTAACAAGATGAGCTTGGGGCAGATGCTGACGTTCAATGCCTTGCTGTCATACTTCACCAATCCGTTAGAAAGCATCATTAACTTGCAACCAAAATTGCAAATGGCTAAGGTGGCGAATAATCGGCTGAATGAGGTTTATTTGGTTGAATCTGAGTTTAAAGAACAGCGCCATCTGACCGATCGCAGCTTGATCGATGGCGCCATCATTGTGAATGACGTTTCTTTTAAGTATGGATTTGGTCAGGATATTTTGAAGCATGTCCATCTTGAAGTGCCCGCAAACGCTAAATACACGATTGTCGGCATGAGTGGGTCAGGCAAATCAACTTTGGCTAAATTATTGGTCGGTTTTTACCCGGTCGAAACAGGCAGGGGGAAAATCACTTTTAATGGCGCGCAGATCGATGATGTGGCGCTCACGACGCTGCGGCAATATATCGAGTATGTGCCGCAAGAACCATTTATTTTTTCCGGATCGGTGATGGAAAACTTAACGTTAGGTAGTCGTGCCGATTTGACGCAGGCGCAACTTGAAGACGCATGTGCCGTTGAGGAGATTGCCACGGATATTATGAATCTGCCGCAAATGTGGCAGACCAAGCTCACGGAAAGCGGGAGCATTTTATCAGGCGGGCAGAAGCAGCGTTTGGCGATTGCGCGCGCGTTGTTGTCGCCGGCCAAAGTGCTGATTTTTGATGAGTCGACTAGCAGTCTGGATACCATCACAGAGCGGCGGATTGTGGATCGGTTATTAGCAATGAAAGATCGAACGATTATTTTTGTCACCCACCGACTCACCATCGCGGCTAAAACCGAACAGATTGTGGTGATGGATCATGGAGAAATTGTTGAGCAGGGCAATCATGCCGAACTGCTGGCGAAGAAGGGATATTATGCGCGGTTGGTGAGTGAATAAGGAGGTTGACGATGATTGATCTTAAGAAACTAGAGACCACCGAGTTTTATAACCATCATTACCGCAATTTTTCGACCATGATTATCTTGCCGACAACGATTCTGTTTATAGGCCTGTTGCTCTTTTTCATTTTTGCTAAACGCGAAGTGACCGTGACAACGGCGGCGGAAATTGCCCCAGTTAAAACGGCCGTGACCATTCAGGGGACAGCGGCGAATCGGATTGTGACGAATCATATGAAGGAAGGCAAGCGGGTCAAAAAAGGCGAGACGCTGCTGGTGTATCACGATGTAGCGAATCCTGCACAATTAAAGGTGTTGAACCAACAGTTGGCCACGCTAAAAGATCAAAAAGACCAATTGGACACACTCAATCGGAGTATTGCCGCCAATAAGGATCTTTTTACCACTGCCGACAAGTTCGGCTATCAACAACAAGTGCGCGATTATTTCAATCAACGCCGAGTTTACGAACTAGAGTCGGAGGCCGTGAATGCGACTCAAAACGTGGCGAATGCCAAGAATAAAGAAATTGTTCAATTGTTACAGACCAGTATGCAAGCCAGCGAGGATAAAATAGCAGCGATTCGCAAAGCTCAAAACGCCATCCGAACCGATCAGCCGCTAAAAGCTGACCATGCTTACGGTTATCTTTATGGGCAATATCAAGCCGAAGCCAAAAATACTGAGTAGGCAAATCTCGCCAATTTAAAAGGTCAATACCAGTCACAGCTGCAAAATCTGCTAACAAGTGAAAAAGAGGCGCTTGCTGCACTGAAAACCCAACGCGCCAACCAAAAACAAGCTGATCTTTCTGCGCAACAAACGGGTCAGAATGAGGCAAAGTTAGCTTCTTTGCAAAATAAAATGCAGCAAACCATCGCGGCAGAGCAACTGAAGGTGCAGCAGGCCATTCAGGAAGGCGAGTCAAAACAGACGGCACTCAAAGATCAGCGCAACAATTACCAAGTTAAAGCACCAGCCGCTGGTATTTTGCATCTTGAAGCAGCTTTAAGTGGCAACAAGTACATTTCCACCGGCACTGTCTTAGCACAGATCTTACCGGACTTGGCTAAGCAAAAAGAAGCTGATTTGAAGATGGCAATTTCGCCGGCCGAGGTCATGAGCCTGAAACGCGGTCAAAACGTTCGCTTACGAATTGCCCGGAACGTTCCGATGCCTATGACGATAACCGGCCGGATTTATGCAGTTGACGTTGCACCGACCGTGAATCCCAAAACCGGCAACTACTTTAAAGCCCAGGCTAGGGTACACTTGTCTAAAACACATCAACAGTCGGTCTACTATGGCATCGCTGGAGAAGCAACCGTCATTACCGGAACAAAGACATATTGGCAGTATTTTGTTGATAAAATGTTCAATCGCCAGTAACAAGTGCGGCGATATTTTAAAATAAGCCAGCTAAAGTTGTGCTAAAATAGTGAATGTTTCTTTTCATTTTTCAAAACGAATATTCCTATAAGAAGAAGGATTGGCACAAGTTATGACGTCAAAAAGTAATCAGGCGGCGCAGGGGAATCCACCGCTTTCAGAAAAACACCATATGCAGATTCCTTGGTATGACGTCATCGTTAGCGAAGAACGTCAGGCGGATCATGCAACGCTTGAGGAACGGGCATCGCTTGTTGGCCGGGTTGGCATTATGCTGCTGGCGTGTGGCACAGGGGCGTGGCGGGTTCGGGAAGCCATGAACACGGTGGCGCGAGCCTTGCGGATGTCGTGTTCGGCTGATATTGGGTTAATTTCATTGTCGTATACCTGCTTCAGCAATAACCACGCTTATTCCGAAGTGTTATCGTTGCCGCAAAGTGGTGTGAACACGGACAAGTTGGATGCGCTGGAACGATTTGTGCGCGAGTTTGATGCGCAGTATGCCAAAGAGACGGTACGAGATATTCATCACCGGCTTGATCAGATTCAGAAAATGTCCGGCAACTATGATCCGCTTCGTGCAGGTCTTGCCGCGGCATTGGCCTGCTGTGCCTTCGTTTTCCTGCTTGGTGGCGGTCCGATTGAGATGATTTGTTGTTTTGTCGGTGCGGGTATCGGTAACTGGCTGCGCGGGATTATGATTCGGCGCAATTGGACGTTGTTGGCGTGCATCGGGGTCAGTGTTGCGGTTGCCTGTCTGGTTTACTTTCTTGTGTTCCAAGGCCTGGAAATGAGCTTGGGGATTGCTGCACGGCATGAAGCCGGCTATATCGGCGCCATGTTGTTCGTCATTCCGGGCTTTCCGTTCATCACCAGTATGTTGGATATTTCCAAGCAGGATATGCGCTCAGGCATGGAGCGGCTGTTATATGCTTTGATGATCACGATTGTCGCTTCATTGGTTGGGTGGTTAGTGGCCATGGTAGTGCACTTGCGCCCAGAGAATTTTGCCGATTTAGGCCTTAATCCGGCACTTTTACTGATTTTCCGGCTCATCGCTAGTTTTTGTGGCGTTTTCGGTTTCTCCGTGATGTTCAACAGTCCGCGGCGCATGGCAGTTCAGGCTGGTTTGATCGGGTCCGTCGCCAACACGTTGCGGCTTGAACTGGTGGATTTAAATACGATTCCGCCAGCTGCGGCAGCGTTTATCGGTGCCTTGGTCGCAGGCTTGATTGCCTCGGCGATTAATCGTGTCGATGGCTATCCGCGAATTTCACTGACCGTGCCATCAATTGTGATCATGGTTCCGGGCCTTTATATTTATCGGGCTGTGTATAATATCGGTCTTAACAACATTGGCGTTGGCGCGGAATGGATGACCCGCGCGGCACTCATTATCATGTTTTTGCCACTGGGCTTATTTACCGCGCGTCTGATTATGGATTCACGGTGGCGGGAAAGCGATTGAGCCTCTAGTCATCCGAAGCACACAAACAACCCCACTTTGCTTGGCAAAGTGGGGTTGTTGCGTTGATTGCTTGAATGATTTGATTTGTCAGCAATGAAGCAAATCGTTATGTCGCAACAGCGCTGTTGCCAAAGAAAGCTGCCGGCAGCGATGAGTGGTGCATAAATCCTGATGCCACCTAGCTAACATGTGAGCTGGCCTTGATCACACTCCGGTGGCGTGTAAAAGTACCCTTACATCGATATAAATCGGTGAGCGGCAGCTTTTGACAACAGTGATTAAGCTGTTACCATTCGTATCCAACCGGATTTTTGATCAGGCGGTCATACACATCTTTAACCACTGCCATTTGTTCAGGCGTCAGCGGCGGTACATCCGCAGCATCGGTGTTGCGTTCGATTTGGGTAGGGTTGCTGGCACCGGGGATGACGGCTGAAACAGCATCATACATTAGGATAAACCGAAGTGCGGTTGCGGCGAGGTTATCTGAACCGAGACGTTCCTTAAGTTCGCGGGCAGCTTTAACGCCGGTTAGATAATCAACGCCGGAGAAAGTTTCACCTTTGCTGAAGTGCTCGCCGTGACGATTGTTGGCTCGTTGATCGGTCGGGGCAAATTTGGTGTTTTCATCGAACTTGCCGGTCAGTAAGCCGCTTGCTAATGGGACGCGAGCGAGAATGCCAACATCATGTTGTTTGGCCAGCGGGAAGAAGGTTTCGGCAGGGCGCAGACGGAACATGTTGAAAATCACTTCAACGACAGCCGTGTCATAGTCCAAAGCTTTAATGCCTTCCTCTGCGCGCTCGATGCTGACACCGTAATGCTTGATCTTGCCGGCTTTTTGCAAGACATCCAGTGCAAAGAAAGTCTCGGGTTGGTAGTAGACCTGCATTGGCGGGCAGTGCAACAAGACAATATCCAGGCTGTCCAAGCCCATATTTTGTAATGATTCATCGACATAGCGGCGTACATGATCAGGATCAAAATGCTCGGCAGTCAACGGTTCTTCTTTACGGCCGATTTTGGTCGTGAAATGAACGTCGGGATGCTGTTTGACAAAAGCGCCGACCATTTTTTCGCTTTCACCGCCTTGATAACCATCGGCAGTATCAAAGAAGTTGACGCCATGAGCGTATGCTTCTTCCAAAGTTTCGCGGGCAACTTTGGCATCAAACGGTGCCCCCCACTTGCCGCCCAGTTGCCAAGTACCGAGGGAAACTTCACTGACTTTGTAGCCGGTTTGCCTAATAAACGATATTCGTAAATTGCAAGAACAAGTTAGCCAGTCGTTGAGGACAATCCCAGAACAGGCCGTTATCAAATAGAAGTTGTGGCGCTAGAGAGACTACTGGGCCATGCGGCGAACGCGCCGAGCTTCGGCCTCAAAGTTTTGCTGGGGTGTGCAGTAGCCCTGTTGTTTGCGAGGCAACTGATTCAAGCGGTCTTGCGTGGCCTGCACTTGACTAGGGCTAATGTCATCTAGGGACATGCCCTTAGGGAAGTCCTGGCGGATCATCCGGTTATGTGCCTCGTTGGTGCCACGGTCGCAGGACGTGTAAGGATGGGCGTAGAAGATCTCAGTTTCCGTCCCAGCAAAAGCAGTATTTAAGGCGGTGAACTCGGGTCCGTTGTCGGCTGTGATGGTCTTGATGCAAGCTCCCCATTCGCGCTTGATTCCACGCAATGCATAGCTCACAGAGTCTGCATCTCGTCCTTCGATCAAGCGGAGAAGTTGGCAACGGGTCTTGCGCTCAATCAGAGTCAAGATGACGCTCTCCTTGCCATTGCGTTTACCGACAATGGTATCCATCTCCCAGTGACCGAACTGCCTGCATCGTTCAACGACCTTAGGCCGTTCCTCGATACTGCGGCCAGCCAGGCGCTTAGCCTTGGTGTGGTGCTGGTGAGAGGTCTTCCGCTTAGTCTTCTCCAACAGGTCGATATTTCGAATCTCTAGGCGTTGGTCGTCAATGTACTGGTACAAAGTCGAGGCACAAACAAGCTCTTCAGGAGTAAACAGCTTGTGTCGCTTGGCATAGCCGATTGAAGCATCCGGCGACCATTTGTCCTGCTTAGCTCGCTGTACGTACCAGGCTAAGAAGACCTGTACGCTGGCGAACTTGTCAGGACGATGGCAGCTCAAGCGTGCAGTCTCGTAACGTGCCTGAGCAGCCTCTGGCAGGTATTGTCGATGGTAGACGCGCTTGCCATTACTCTTCTTGACCTGATCTACTGTACCTCGCTTGATTTCATTATTAATGGTCTGCGGGCAGACGCCAATTTCAGCAGCAATCCAACGATTGGACTTCCCAGCTTGGCGGAATCCGGCCACTTTTCCGCGCTCGAGTGATGTTAAGTGCTGACCTTTTTGGCGGTGTGTGCTATCCTGTTTCTGCATCAAGACAATATCCTCTTCCATTGTTTGTGTAGGAACTTCAATGATACAGGATATCTGTTCTTGATGTTTTTTATTGTCCAAAAAATTTTGAGACAGTGGCTAACTTGATTCTAAAATGCGCGTTAAAGAAATGATGCCCAATGCGAGGAAGATTCCCAACAACATTCTATGACTTTTGCCTTCGATCCAAGCGTGGTAGTTTGGATAGTGGGTCGCTAAGACCATTAAATTGATAATTGATGCGAGTAGAACCCACCTTGATACAGTCTCTAGGTTATTCGGAACGGTTTTTAAAGCCAAGGTGCTTAAAACAAAGATGACATTTAGATAATATGTAATTTTGAAATACCATTTGTCTCTTTGTGCCTGTTTGCTGATTGTTTCGTAATGCTCCATCATTGTACGGTCCTCCCTAAGTAATTGATCTAAAGAAATGTTATAAAAGTCGCTGATACTGACCAAAGTTCCGACGTCGGGGAAGCTACGCGCATTCTCCCAGCTGGAAATTGTTTTTGCTGAAACATGTAGTTGCTTGGCAACTTGTGTTTGGGTCAAGTGCTGTTGTTGCCGAGCCAATTTCAGCTTGTCGCTAAGCTGCATATTCTTCACCACCTGTTGCTATTGTTAAGGTGTGACTAAAAATGTACAAGTCTTTTTGCAAAATAGTGACTCTAAGAATCGTAGAGTTGTTGGTGTGGCGCGGATTATGAGCCACCCATCAAAAAAGCATCTCAATTGATAATCAACTAAAAAAGCTTGGTTCAAGACCAAGCAAGAAACAGAATTGTGATTTTTGTGCGCCAAGTATGCTATGAATAAAAGACTAATTTTTGTCCAAGGTCTCTTCAGAACCGAAGACGATGAAGATGGTACTGAAAGTTACTGCCATGCCGCGTAAAACAATGCCCATCTTTGAACCGGCTATATAAGCTTCCTGAGCATACGCGTTATTGCCACCGGGGACTATAATTGGTTCATATAAGCCAATAAAAATTAAGGCGGTCGTGAGTCCCACAAGAAGTATGAGGAATAAGGCTAGTCTCGGTCGTGAACGAACCCACTGATGATAAACAGGATAGTGCGTTGCTAATACAATCAGGTTCACAATGAATATCAAGCTTAACCCAATAGTATATTGACGCACCCAAGGCAGCATAACAGTGAGCATTTTCAAACTCACGATACCTAAAAGAAGTATAAGGTTAACGAAGTAAGTGACCTGAAAAATCCGCTTATCGCGTAATGCATGTTTGTCGATAGCTTCATAATGATCCATCATGGTTCGATCCTCCCGTAATAGACGATCCAATGAGATGTCATAGAGATCGCTGATTTTGACAAGTGTGCCGATGTCAGGAAAACTGCGCGCGTTCTCCCAACTGGAAATGGTTTTTGGTGACACGTGTAATTGCTCGGTGACTTGTGTCTGCGTGTAGTGCTGTTGCTGTCGTACTAGTTTCAGCTTGTCGCTAAGTTGCAAGTTTTTCACCACCTGTTTTATTGCTAAGGTATAGCTAAAAATGTACAGTATTTTTGCAAGTTAGGGCGTATAAGGGTCGTAGGGTTGTTGATACGGTATGGTTTGTGTTGGCTTCTAAAATCGAGAAGTAACAAAAACTCGGTCAAACACCGAACTTGAAGGTCAGCGCAGCGAACAAAACGGTTATGATTAAAAGTTAGTTCTTATCTAAAACACTTTCAAAACCAAAGACAGCAAAAATGGTACTCAAGGTTTGGATGATAGGAAACGTTACCATGCGAAGCTGTGCGCCAGCCGCGTAACCGTTTTGGTAGTAACTGTCTCCCGCGGGAATAGTTATCGGTTCCTGGTTAATAAGGAAGAAGATTGTCGCAAAGCCAATAGTGAGAACGATTAACAAGATTCTCCGTGGCCATGAGCGGGTCCATAGCCGATAGTCCGGATAATGTGTCGCCAAGACAATCAGATTGACGAAGAATGCCAACATTAACCAACCGCCAATTTGCTGCAAAATGGGTGGGGTGTAGCTGAGTATACGAACAATCACAAACCCAAAAATAAGCACAAGATTAAAGAAATAAGTGACCTGAAAAATCCGTTTGTCGCGTATTGTTTGTTTGTCGATAGCTTCATAGTGTTCCATCATGGTCTGATCCTCCCTTAGTAAGCGATCCAATGAGATATCATAGAAGTCGCTGATTTTGACGAGTGTGCTAATGTCAGGAAAACTGCGAGCGTTCTCCCAACTGGAAATGGTTTTCGGTGACACGTGTAATTGTTCGGCGACTTGTGTCTGCGTATAGTGCTGCTGTTGGCGTGCCATTTTGAGTTTGTCACTGAACTGCATACCTTTACCCCCTTGAGAACATTGTCAAAGCATTTTTGATTTTGCACAAGTCTTTTTTGCTCAGCACGGGTCTAAGAATCATAGAGTACTGGTGTGATGCGGTTTGTGTGATTTTTATGAGCGGTCGATAGTCGCACATGTCCCAAAAATGTCAACACAAACAAAAACGTTCCGCAAGACGGTTGCTTGTCTGGCGGAACGTTTTTTCTTAGACATTTTGTGGGACAATCATACCCATTTGCTACTTTTAATGGGTTTGCACCAACGATCCCGCCATTGCGCCGAGCAGACCGCGGAATGAACGGCCTAGCTGTTTGCGATGATGTTTGTCCAAACTACGGAAGGCATGGAAATAGTGGCGCCAGTGATTTTTGGTTTTTGCCAGATCATCAAGTGTAATGGCATTGCCGCTGCGCAGGATTCGGTACAAAGCGTCGACAGTGATGGCAGTTGCCTTAGCATCAAGGCCGGCTAACCACAGGCGAAGGTTTTTTGAAAATAGCGCGAAACCCAAGTCGTTGTCGGCAAGTGCGTGAAGGTATCGTCTGCAATGCTCCAGGTGAGCACATCATGCTGACCGAATAATTTGACGCGGCTTTTAACGACTTCAAAGTTGGTTGCCGGATCCAAACTGACGCCGATGAGCGAACTTTGCGGCACAAGCTTGGTCACGCGGTCACGATGGCTGGGGTCGAGTGGGACACCACTTGGCCCATCAAAACTATAAACATGCGCAACTTGATCGGCGAGCGGTTCTGGCAGATGGTCGAACGCGTACGTGGCGAGGCTGCCGCCCTTGGAGTGCCCAGTCAGATAATAGGTGCCAGGATGACGGCTGATTTGCTTAGTCAGATAGCTCAACGCCCGTCGCTGCGCCGGAATGATCGGCATGAAGCTCATATTGAGATCTTCTTTCCAACCAACCAGTTTATTCGTCGTGCCGCGGAAACTAACGCAATACACATCCGGTGCCAGCGTAAAGGTGATGGCCGCAAAATCTTCTTCATTGCGGTGGCTGCAGGTTTCGAGCCAGTTGGTCCATGCAACGCGGGCAAATCGCTTACTCTGATGCATCGCATGCAGCATGGCTTGGTGTGTTGGGATGGCCCATGTAGTTAAGGTCGCTTTATGCAGCCGCATGCTGTCATTTAAATCGGCAAACCGGGCATATGGCTGGCCAATGAGGTAATTAAAATTCAAATAACCAAGCTGCGCAAATAAACCAGCGTCCAGCTCAGTCAATGGAGATTGTTGAAATGACGCCAAACTCGGGCGTTGTGGGTAATCAGCAATTGAAGACATATGAAGTACTCCTAGTTCTTGAATAACAGTTCAAACTCATTACTTATAGTTTAACCGCTTTATATGAATAAAGTATGTGATTTGCTTTACAGATAGGTTTCTTTTAGTGTTCTTTTTGAAAAGTCATTCCAATTAACTAACTGGCGAAGACGTGTGGCAACTTAATTTGAAAATGCTATATTAATTTCGGAGGTGCTCATATGCCGGACTTAGCGCAGTCAACGTTTATTTTGCCACAGGATGCGGCTTTGACTTCAGCACAGGCTGCCTTGAAGCAACACATTCATGACTTCATTATCACCAATTATCCAACAAGCCAGACACATCTGCTGATCATTTCAGGCGACGCGGGATCCGGTAAAAGTGTGGTACTGGACGCGGCGTTTACCCAGTTGCAACAAGCCGCGCGTGCAAATAGTGGGTCACTTGCAGGAACGGACAATAAGCTGTTGGTCAATCACAATGAGATGCTGAAGATTTACAAAGAAATTGCCGGGACCAAAGCCTATTTCCATAAAAAGGACTTTATGAAGCCCACGCCTTTTATCAACGCTTATCGAAAAGCGGGCAAAAAGGCTGATGTGGTATTTATTGACGAAGGCCACTTACTTTTAACCGCGCCAGATCCATATAACAATTTTCGGGACACCAATCAGTTGACAGATATCCTGCACTTGGCGAAACTGGTGGTGCTGGTCTTTGATTTTCATCAACTGGTAAAACTCAAAAGCTTTTGGACCCCAGCGCTGCTCAAACGAATTACGCGCGATTATCCCGTGACACATTATCGGCTAACCGAGCAGATGCGGGTAGGGGATGCGGCGGTGAATCGTTGGATTGATCATTTTGTTCGTGGCCGGATCGCGCCACTTCCGCAACCGGCAACTTTTGACTTCCGGATTTTCGCGGATGGCCAGCCAATGTATCAACTGATTCAGCAACGCGATGCCGCGGTGGGATTGTCGCGCATGATCGCGACCGCGGACTATCCGTTTACGGTATTGGACAACAAAACCTGGTATGTCACTGCCGGATCCTTGCGTCTGCCATGGGACAAAATCAACTTTACCGACCGGCCATGGGCGCAGCGGCCCGAAACACTTCATGAGGTTGGCTCGATTTATACCATACAGGGGTTTGACTTAAATTATGCTGGCGTGATTTTGGGACCAAGTCTCGGCTACGATAAGCAACGCGATCGCCTGGCCGTCAACTTGGCACAGTACCAAGACAAAGAAGCCTTCAAAAAACGGCCGGATCTGGCAGACACGCAGGACGCCAAAGCCGCGATCATGATGAATGCCATTAACATTTTGCTGAAAAGGGCAAAGCATGGCTTGTACCTATATGCGGCCGATCCGGCACTGCGGGAACGGTTGTTGGAGGTTGCAAAGCGGTAAAAAAGTAAAGCTATGTCAGTTTTTCAAGTTGAATGGTGCGTATCTTGGATTTTCGTAGATAAAAAATACTGATCAGAAGAACAATTAATGAAAGCAGAATGGACCTGGCCGTCCCTTCAGCCGTTTGAGTGGTGTTTATTTGACCACTGACTATAAGTGTTACGATAAAATCCCATAGTCCGTGAACCAACATTGCCATCAAGATGGTACCGGTTCGCAAATAAACTGCGCCATAAAACACACCGCCCACGCTTGCGGAAATTATTTCCAGAATTGTATCGCTCATTGACTGGTGGGTAAGATTTAAGACGTGCGACAAGCCAAACAATAAACTTGAGACAAAAACAGCCAACCATATTTGAGAAGTTTTGGAATGCCGACTAAAGGCTTTCAATAAAAGCCCTAAGAGTAAGCCGCGACAAAAGTATTCTTCAAAGAGGCCCGCAGCGAATCCTACGGCAATGGCAGCTTGCCAATTGTAGTCCAGATGAAACTGCTGTGACCCTGTGTATAAGCCAAAACCAACAAAGAGATAGATTGGAATGCCCAGTAATAAAGCTTTGAGGATTGTTACCTCAGGTTTCCAGCCGACCTATTGATGGATCAATAACCAGTTGGCCAGCAACGAAAGGCTGAACAAGATTATTCCATGGAGTATAGGTTGAAGCAAATAAGCTACCTTGGCCCGTTCATCCAGAATATCGATTAAGGTGATAACACCAAGCGTTATCAGCCAAACACCAATTGCCTTCCAGAAAAAGTATTTCGGTTTGTGAACTAACATTGGACTCCCCCCTCGTTCAGTCGCGAGTAAATTTAAAATCAGTATACCCACTTATGGGCAAGAACGCATGGCTAAAGTATTTTCAGCTGAATTAGTTGTCCAAAACGAATACCACGAGCACCTGCCTTTAAAAATTTTCTTTTAAAATTTGAGCAATTAAAAAATAAACGTTATTCTAAGGGTGTTCCAAAAATCATAACAGGAGCTGATTTATATGGCTGAGAAATACACGGCAGAGATTGTACCGTTGAATGCAGAGAAAATCGGTACAAAGCCGCATGGCACCGCTGAATTTACGGTTGATGGTGCGCAACTGCGTATCCATATTGAGATGTTTGATACACCGGCAAACGTCCAGCATTGGGAACACTTCCATGGTTTTCCTGATGGGAAGCCGGCAGAAATTGCCACGGCGGCGCAAGATGCTAACGGTGATGGTTTCGTTGATTTGCCAGAAACAGAGCCAGTTTCCGGTACGACCATGGTGCCGTTTGATGCCGAGCCTGCCAAGATGCATGTGCCAAATGACAGTTATCCGGTTGCTGATGCGGAAGGGCATTACGCCTATGAGAAGCTCGTTGATTTGAAGGAACTCCAACAGGCTTTCAAAGCCGCATTTGGCAGCGAAGATTTGCAACTCGACAAACGTGTGATTTATATTCACGGTGTTCCGGATTCACTGAAGTTGCCTGATACGGTCAAGGGCACGGTCATGAACTACGATGCGCACGTGACCCTGCCAATTGCGGTTGGTAAAATTGTCCGCGCCTAGTCGCAGTTTATAAATAAACGTAAATTGCAAGAACAAGTTAGCCAGTCGTTGAGGACAATCCCAGAACAGGCCGTTATCAAATAGAAGTTGTGGCGCTAGAGAGACTACTGGGCCATGCGGCGAACGCGCCGAGCTTCGGCCTCAAAGTTTTGCTGGGGTGTGCAGTAGCCCTGTTGTTTGCGAGGCAACTGATTCAAGCGGTCTTGCGTGGCCTGCACTTGACTAGGGCTAATGTCATCTAGGGACATGCCCTTAGGGAAGTCCTGGCGGATCATCCGGTTATGTGCCTCGTTGGTGCCACGGTCGCAGGACGTGTAAGGATGGGCGTAGAAGATCTCAGTTTCCGTCCCAGCAAAAGCAGTATTTAAGGCGGTGAACTCGGGTCCGTTGTCGGCTGTGATGGTCTTGATGCAAGCTCCCCATTCGCGCTTGATTCCACGCAATGCATAGCTCACAGAGTCTGCATCTCGTCCTTCGATCAAGCGGAGAAGTTGGCAACGGGTCTTGCGCTCAATCAGAGTCAAGATGACGCTCTCCTTGCCATTGCGTTTACCGACAATGGTATCCATCTCCCAGTGACCGAACTGCCTGCGTCGTTCAACGACCTTAGGCCGTTCCTCGATACTGCGGCCAGCCAGGCGCTTAGCCTTGGTGTGGTGCTGGTGAGAGGTCTTCCGCTTAGTCTTCTCCAACAGGTCGATATTTCGAATCTCTAGGCGTTGGTCGTCAATGTACTGGTACAAAGTCGAGGCACAAACAAGCTCTTCAGGAGTAAACAGCTTGTGTCGCTTGGCATAGCCGATTGAAGCATCCGGCGACCATTTGTCCTGCTTAGCTCGCTGTACGTACCAGGCTAAGAAGACCTGTACGCTGGCGAACTTGTCAGGACGATGGCAGCTCAAGCGTGCAGTCTCGTAACGTGCCTGAGCAGCCTCTGGCAGGTATTGTCGATGGTAGACGCGCTTGCCATTACTCTTCTTGACCTGATCTACTGTACCTCGCTTGATTTCATTATTAATGGTCTGCGGGCAGACGCCAATTTCAGCAGCAATCCAACGATTGGACTTCCCAGCTTGGCGGAATCCGGCCACTTTTCCGCGCTCGAGTGATGTTAAGTGCTGACCTTTTTGGCGGTGTGTGCTATCCTGTTTCTGCATCAAGACAATATCCTCTTCCATTGTTTGTGTAGGAACTTCAATGATACAGGATATCTGTTCTTGATGTTTTTTATTGTCCAAAAAATTTTGAGACAGTGGCTAACTTGATTCTAAAATGCGCGGTTTATAAATAAACAGCATATTTTAATCCTGATCCATCTTTGCCATAAGCGCATTGACGGATTGGGATTTTTTTATGTCGTTAAAAGATGACGAATTCGGGGGAAAGAGGTTCTGGTAGCGTAATTCTGCCTGTTTTGAAATTACAGCGCTGCAGTATTTTGTGAGTTTTAGACTCATTTTTAATAACACGTGTATTGTTAGCAAATCATCTAGTCAAACTGATAAACTTATTGTTAATATATTTAAAAATTAATACATGGAGACGGGGAAATGCGGGGGAAACACATCATCATTAAAATTTTGATTGCGGGGGCAGCCATTTTAGCCGTCGTGGGGTTACAAGGCGGTGGCGTCAAGACCAAACCAATCTCACTCACAGCACAGCAAACAGTTGTGGCGCAGCAGTCGCAAAAGTCGGTGCCGCTATTCCAACAAATGGCGGTTTTTCCGGATGGGTGTCAGCGACCGCTTGCCGGCGGAATTTTTGCTTTTTACCGCTTCGACATTAAAGGACGCAAACAGTACCGAATGAAAAACGGCGATTGGCAGCTTGTCGGCAACCCGCTGACGGCTAATGGAGTTTACCTAGCTCAGGCTGATCAATTAGGTGTTGTCGGTATTACCCGGAAGCTGAATGATGGTAGGTTTTACGTTGAAAGACTAAAACTACCGGAGCGTTATGCAGTGAGACTACCTTCACCAGTAAAAGTATCCGTGAAGCAGGGGGCGTTAACAGTCAATGGCCAACCGGTGCGTGGCCGCAACTCATTACCGCGAATTTATGCATTGCGCGTGCCGGTGACACGACAGTAAGTGCCGTTATGTCAAAAAATGAGGAAACGGCACGCTTGACTTTTACCCTCCCGCCGCATACAATTCACTTCATCAAGTCAAAGTAGCGACTCACAGAGATCAGAACACTAGCTGAAAGTTCTGAATGGTTCGCGAATCCAAGCTTGGGGTTTAGTGTCAAACTAATTAAATCATGAAAAAGCGCAAAGCACTGCTTTGAACGAGAATGGTACCGCCTTAACGGGTGTCTCGATTAAAACGGTGCTTTTTTGAATGCTGAGAAAGTTGTAGCGTGCGGAGGTAACGATGGTAAAACGGGCAATGCATTGTAAACGGATTGTGGTCAAAATCGGGACAAGCAGTTTGATTCACCAAAATGGCAAGGTGAACTTACAGACGATTGATCGGCTGGCGTATGCCTTAACTGCGTTGAATAATCAAGGCTATGAATTGGTTTTGGTCACTTCTGGGGCGATTGGGGTCGGGATGGCGAAGCTTGGGGTGAGTACGCGCCCTGCCACGATCGCCCATCAACAGGCACTTGCGGCAATCGGCCAGTCAGAGCTGATGACCTTGTATACGCAACGGTTTAGTGATTACGGCGCCAAAATTGGTCAGTTGTTGCTGACACATGATGTGTTTGATTATCCGCAAACGCGCCAGCATGTGCTTGATACGATTGATGCCTTACTTGCCCAGCAGGTCATTCCGATCATTAACGAGAATGATAGTGTGGCCGTGGACGAGTTGGATCATCGGACAACCTTTGGCGATAACGATCAGCTCTCGGCCTTGGTCGCAAAGCAGATTGATGCGGATTTGCTGATGGTACTTTCCGACATTGACGGGCTTTATGATCAGGATCCTAACCGGCATCCGGATGCGGCGTTGATTCCGGAAATCACCCATTTGTCTGCCAAGGTTTTAGCTGGCGCCGGTGGCAGTTCAACGCGTTTTGGAACCGGCGGAATGGTGACCAAACTAAAAGCCGCGCAAACGATGATGCGTGCCGGCAAACAGATGGTGCTGGCAAGCGGCCGTGATCCGCGGATCATCCTGCGCATCGTCGCTGGTGAGCCAGTCGGAACTTGGTTTGGCAACGTTTTGGAGCAAGTGTCACCTGATAACCAAGCTTCAAATAGTTGAATTTAAAAGCGCACATATAAGATGACGTGATGAAAAAGTCAGCCATTTTGTCAGCCACTGCGGCTCATAAACGGCAAAGGGGACGTTTTAAATGGATACAACGACGATCGATCTTGAACAAATGGGCAAAGCGGCTAAGGCGGCCGCGGCTATTCTTGGCCAATTAACCACGGCACAGAAAAATGCCGGCTTACTGGCGATGGCTGATGCGCTGGAGACGCAAACGGAAACGATTTTGGCAGCTAATCAAGCAGATCTGAAAGCTGCCAGCACGATGCCGAGCAAATTCAAGGATCGGCTGGTGTTGACGGAAGCACGGATTGCCGACATGGCGGCGGGCGTGCGGCAGGTGGCGGTTCTGGACGACCCTACTGCCCAAACGGATCGTGCTTGGGTGAATCATGCTGGGCTGACTATTGCCCAGAAGCGAGTACCTTTGGGCGTTGTCGGCATGATTTATGAAGCGCGGCCGAACGTGACGGTTGATGCTGCGGCGTTGACATTTAAAAGTGGCAATGCGGTCATTTTACGTGGCGGTAAGGAAGCCTTGCATAGCAATATGGCATTAGCAACGGTTTTGCAAGACGCGTTGGCGGCGCACGGGTTGCCGAGGGATGCAGTTCAGTTGGTAACGGATACGCGGCATGAAGTAGCCAATCAATTAATGCATCTCAACGATTACCTCGATGTGTTGATTCCGCGAGGCGGGCGCGGCCTGATTAAAGCGGTTGTGGAGCAGGCAACGGTTCCGGTGATTGAGACGGGTGCTGGCAATTGCCACATTTATGTTGATGCCCAAGCACAGCTGGACATGGCAGTGGCGATTGTGGTCAACGCCAAGGTTCAGCGGCCATCTGTCTGCAATGCTGCCGAAAAGCTCTTGATTCATGCGGATGTGGCTGACGAGCAGCTACCGGTGATTGCCAAAGCGTTGCAGGAACACGGCGTTGAACTGCGCGGCGATCAGCGAGCGCGCGCCATCGTGCCAAGCATGCACGCGGCAACAGACGAAGATTGGGACACGGAGTATAACGACCTCATCATGGCAGTCAGAGTCGTGGATTCCGAAGAAGCGGCCATCGCGCATATCAACGCGCACAACACGAAGCACAGCGAAGCCATCATCACGGATAATTATCAAAACAGTCAGCAATTTCTCCAACAGGTTGATGCTGCGGTGGTGTATGTGAATGCTTCAACGCGGTTCACGGATGGCTTTGAGTTCGGTTTCGGTGCCGAAATCGGCATCAGCACCCAAAAGCTGCACGCCCGCGGACCGATGGGCTTGGCCGCGTTGACGACGATTAAGTATCAGGTGCTGGGCAATGGCCAGGTGCGTGAAGATTAGCGTATTGTTTTACCAATAAATATGTCGTCATCAAGTGGCGTTTTTAAAAGTAAATGAGCTCCCGCACGATGGAAGCTCATTTGCTTTTTATATATTCAGCATCAGTCGGCGGTTTTGGCGTGCAACCAGCGTTTAACGGTCCCACGATGGCCGAACAAGGTTGGAATGAGTAACAACAGTGCCAACAAGCCGCAGGAAGGAAATCCCCATAAGCCACCGGCAACGTCCATGAGGCCTCCGACATACAAACTGCCAATTGGCGTTGAGCCTTGGTTGAGTAAAACATAGACACTCATGATGCGACCGCGCAGCTCGTTGGGAATCGAAAACTGAAACGCCGCATTGGACTGATTCAGAAAAACCATATTGCAAAAGCCAATGACGATCATAAAAATCATGGCTAACCAGTAAACGTGGATAAAAATCATCAACGTTTGGATCAAAGCTGTTCCTAGTGCGACTAACAGATATAAATCGCGACGAAGACCGAATCGGGCGAGGTAACTCATGAGAAATGCTGCAATGAGTGAACCAATACCAGTGGCCGACAACAGGTTGGCATAGCCTTGGGCACCGCGGCCCAGAACTTCCTGGGCATAAATGGGGATGATGACGTTATTGTTGAAATTTAACGTGCAAATAATCAGCATGAGTTCGGCGCTCAGTTTGACATTGTCATGATGCACAATATAAACAAGGCCCTCTTTGACATCAGCAAGAATATGTCGCGGTGTGTGCCGGGCAACCGGGTGCTCCTGGTGAATCATGAACAAGCCAATAATAATCGCAATATAGCTTAAGGTGTCGATCAGAAAACACGGCGCAACGCCGATGGTCACCATGAGGATCCCCGCCAGAGACGGACCGGCAATTTTGGCCAGATTGAAAATAGACGAATTCAGCGAGATGCCGTTCATGAGATCTTTTCTGCCGACAAGTTCGATGACATATGATTGCCTAGTGGGCGTGTCAAAACTCTGAAGAATTCCGTAGCCTAAAGCGATCGCCAAAATCTGCCAGTATTGAATGATTTTTAAAAAAGTCAGAGTCGTCATGATAGCACCCAGCACCAAAAAACCAAACTGTGTCAGCAAAAGGATCTGGCGTTTGGGATAGCGGTCGATCAGCGTACCCGCGACTAAAGTGAGTGCCATAATAGGGACAAATTGGGCCGCTGCCAGTAAGCCAACCAGAAAGGCGGACTTGGTCATCTGGTAAACCAGCCATGTCTGGGTGGTTCGTTGAATCCAAGTCCCCATGACTGAAATACACTGACCGATCCAAAATCGGCGGAAGTTGGTTGAACGTAGTGAAGAAAAAGTTGCTCCAAAAACGTGCCTGTCCACAAAAATCATCGCCTTGCCAAGAGTTTACTGCACATCATCGTTGGCTTTTTTAGTGCGAATGTCAATATTGAAAATTGCAGATTAGGTGATCTATCTTTTGCTTGGCATTCTTAAAAACGGTTTGTTGTCAAGATAAATCCGGGACAAAAAAGGGCCTAATTGACGTCAAAACAACGTCACAATCGTCTGCTACTGCGGCAATTTGTGACGAAAGCATGAATATTTATATATAAAATAATAACTATGTTGACAATAAGATATTCGTGTTGATAATCTTAACTAAATTCATTAACGCGTGCGCTGGCGCAGGAGCCAGCACACGCTCACAAGGAGGCAATTAAGATGAAACACGCAAAAACAGGAATGACCGTTTTGTGCCAAGCCAATGGCAATATGGAACATGCTTTCATCGGCCAAATCGAAAAATGTTACGAAAACTCGGCGCTCGTGAAGATTCTGGATTATGACAGGCGCGATCGCTTCAACGTGCAGGATTTGATTGGCCGGACCGTTATCGCGTTCAATAAAATGAAGCAGAGTAAAAGCGATCGTCTGGAAACAACATATGACAAGCCGCTTCAAAGAGATGTCGGGTAGCCAATCGACTCTTAAAAGAGAAAAAATCATAGTCGCTAAACCATTGATGTTACTGGGGTCCCGTGAACTGCGGACAACTGTAACATCTTTTTTTGCTGAAGTGGTTGAAACGGAACCGATTAGGGTGTATAAATGCATCTTGTGATACAAATACGCGTACCGAGTCATGGTACAATTAGAAAAGGTGGTTAGGGGAATCATGTTATTTGCAGCGCATCTTCGTGATTATGCAGTTGTAGGTCAATACACGGACAAATGGGGTCATCGGCACGATTCTTCGCGAATCTGTCACCAGATGACCAAGAAGGAAGCACGTGAAGCCATGCAACGCTACTTGTTGCAGCATTACAGTGATTCGGTTGATCTGAACGCACCAATTAAGGTCAAGGTGCAGGCAACTAAGTGAATCTCCCCACCTTAACTTAGTTTATTTAAGTTTTTGTCCCAGTGCGATGTTTCTCAGCCAACTGATGGTTTCAAAACACCGCGTTCAAGAGGAGGTTTTTGTGTGTCACAAGATATCGTTGTAGGCGACAAAGTTTCAGTGCGCAAGACCAAGGATGTGCCATTGAGTTTCAAAGGAACCGTTGAAAAGCTATACGCCAATGCAGCGATGCTGACCATTGACAGTTTTTCACCTGATGATGCTTCGTTAGTTGAAGATATAAAGAACAAAACGGTTGTGAACTATAAGCATATTAAAAAAGGCGGTAAGGCGGTAATTCCGCCAGCGCCTGAAGAAAAACGGCCGGCTGCACGGCACTAGGTTTGAAATGATCGCGGGACTCTCCATGAATATGGAGGGTTCTTTTTTTCACTCGAATTTGATAATCAGGATGGCGGTAACCCGGAAAAATAATTCATATCTTTACGAGCAAAATAATAGCCAGCGAATCAGTCAACTTGGTACACTTAAAGTAAGTAAAAAAGAAGGGACTGATCATATGGCAGATTTTGATGCAGCAAAAGACAAAGTTAGCGGTAAAGTAAAGGAAACTGCTGGCAAGGTGACTGGTGACGAATCAACCGAGGCTAAGGGCAAGACCGAACAAATGGTAGGCGAAGCGAAAGAAAAGCTTAGCGATGCCAAGGACAAGATTGCCGAAAAGTTCAATGACGTGGTTGATAAGGCTAAAGGGAAAAAAGAAGATTAACGGCTGAAACAAGACGGCCGATAGTTACTTAAGGAGAAGACGCAGTAGCGGGCTTCTTCTTTTTTGCTTTGCAGGACGTTTGGTGTAGTTGGGTGATCTCTTTGTAAGGGCTTATATTTTCAAGGAATTAAAGGGTTTCGTTCTGCTATTGGTTCTTAGTTTGTTGACTTTCGCTTTCTATAACGCGTTCGCCCGCGCAGAAGCCTGCATGTAAGGACCTTGGTCGCAATGGTCAAAGCCCGACCATAACGCCCAAGGCCGCTTACACTCCGGCTTCTAACCGCGCGGACTCGCGCTTACAAAAAATCAGCAAAACGCCTTTACTTACTAATTATAAGTGTTACACTAATAAGTGTTCTAATAAGTAAGCAATTTGGGAGGCTTTTTGACACATGACAGTTGTTAATGGTTACGAACAGAGCGATGCAGAGAAAAAACTGAATATTTTGAATTTGCCGTCATTGGCGGATCCGAAGATGAATGGACTTTAGCCGAGAACACCAAGGCTTTCAATCATGCACAGATTGTTCCGAAGGCGTTGTCGAATATTGACTCACCGGACTTGTCGACCAGCTTCTTGGGCATTGACTTGAAGACACCAGTCATGATGGCGCCGACAGCGGCTCAAGGACTGGCACACAGTCAAGGTGAAAAAGATACCGCCCGCGGTGTGGCTGCAGTTGGTGGCTTGATGGCCCAAAGTACCTACAGTTCAACATCAATTGCTGACACAGCAGCAGCCGGCAACGGTGCGCCGCAATTGTTCCAGCTATACATGAGCAAGGATTGGGACTTTAACAAGAGCTTGCTTGATGAAGCCAAAAAGGCCGGTGTCAAGGGGATTATCCTCCCCGTTGATGCGACCGTTGATGGCTATCGCGAAGAGGATATCATTAATAACTTCCAATTCCCAATCCCAATGCCAAACCTGGAAAAGTATTCCGAAGGCGACGGCAAAGGTAAGGGTATCGGCGAAATTTATGCCTCTGCCGCACAAAAGATCGGTGAAGACGATGTCCGCCGCATTGCGGAGTACACGGACTTGCCGGTGATCGTTAAGGGCATTCAGTCACCAGAAGATGCTTTGCGGGCAATTGGCGCAGGTGCAGCTGCTGTCTATGTTTCTAACCATGGCGGCCGGCAGTTGAATGGTGGCCCGGCTTCCTTTGATGTTTTGCCGGCTATTGCCAAGGCTGTCAACAAGCGCGTTCCGATTATCTTTGATTCCGGCATTCGCCGCGGCAGCCACGCTTTTAAGGCGTTAGCAGCCGGTGCTGATCTGGTTGCATTTGGTCGTCCGGTTATTTACGGCTTGGCTTTAGGCGGTGCTCAAGGGGTTCAAAGCGTGTTCGAACAAATTGACCACGAACTTGAAATCATCATGCAGCTTGCCGGAACCAAGACCATTGAGGACGTCAAGCACGCACCATTAACCCATTTTAACTACGCTGACTAGTTTCGGTGTCAGTAGATCTTTAAGACGCAAAAAAGAATCCGCTTTGGCTTTGAGCCGAGGCGGATTCTTTTTTGGCGTGCTTGTGAATTAAGCAAGTCAGCCATATGTTCATTCATCATCGAAACCGCGTCACTGTATGATTGGGTTTCGATAATCCATCTACAGGCCGATTTGACTCAGTGTGTACATGGCATTACGGAACTCATCGCGTCGATTAGCGCGTTTTTCGATATCACTTGGCAGTTCCGTCATATCGATTCTGACCACGGCTCGCCGCAGTAGGCTGACCATTGTCTTGTCATTCATTTTGATGTAAAGGTGAACAGCGTCAAACCGTTCCACCGCGTCTTCCCAAACTCGGGCATTTTCGTGGTCGCTTTCGACGTTACGCTTGATCAGTGATTTGCCATCAACCGTGTTGAAGGTGACATCATAGGTTGTCATGTGGAGCTCCCCTTTCTTGGATGCATTTATCAGTTCAGAGTGAACTGGTTTACACTCTTTAATTATACATCCTAATAGGTCGGTCCATTGGGATGTAAGATGAATTGCCAAAGATAAAGCGTGTCGGCGAGGAGGTAGGCGGTCAAGCCAAGCAGGAAGGGCAGCGGCATAACCGATGTCATCAAGCTGTAAACGCCGAAGATCAAAAGTGAGAAACCCAAGTAGAACCAGCGCTTGAAGCCAATGTCAATCCGCTTGACCGGGTAAGCACTTAGGTAACCGATGAGGCTAAAATAGTAGACAGCCAAAGTGAGGGTGATAGCAAAAGCAAACCACTGCGGATCAAGTGAGTGCGCCAACCATAAGTGGATCAGCGTACTGAGACTGAGAATCGCCGCCATAAGTGGATAATGCAGATGGATTACCGCTAACCCGCTATTTTTCTGCCGGCGATTGAGGCCGTTATCATAGACGAGTTGATAGGCCACAAACAACAGCATGACGACCAGGAAGAAAAGTGCTGCCGGGAAGGGAAGACCGGCATAGACTGTGTCCGCCACGCCAATAATCGATTCGCCGAAGATCAACAAAACCAGTAACGCGTACCGTTCGCTTAAATGGGCGAGATCGGTCAGTGGGGCTCTATTTGGTCGCCAAACCAGGGATGGCATCAGGGCGGCGCCGATAATTCCCGCAAAAAAGATAGCGAACGAGAGGGAATAAGGTTTTAGAAAAAGTGATATCAAGGCGATCACGCTACCGGTCGCAAGTGTCAGTCCGGATATTTTGGCGAGGGTCGCATGATTTCTTCGCCAAACCAAGCCATATTCGCTTGCTAGGCTCAAAAATAAAACTGCTGTGCTCAGTTGACACGGCCACTTGGTTGTGGCGAGGTCGCTGGTGATCGCGGTGCTCAAAACAATGATCCAGAACATGTTGAACAGGCTAAAAAGGTTGTGGCGCCATTGGGGATGCGAAAACTGATTGGTTAAGACGGTCTGGTAAGTCCAAATCACCCAAAACACCAGCAGCATCAATAAAAATTCCCCGATTATTTGCGGTGCGATCCTGCCATGCACCGGCAAAGCCAGGGTTTGCGCCATGCGACCAACAGCATAGGCAAAAATCAAATCATAAAAAAGCTCGACCATCGTGACCGATCGAAGCGACTTGGCCATGAGCATCCTTCTTTCTAAAAGCTAAGGCAGTGCTCGCCTTGCTTGTCTCAATATATAGTAGCCTATCATTTTCGTGACTTGGCGGCAAAGCAGTTGCTGCCAAGCCAGGCTACACTAATTCAGCTGAGATTGTTATACTAGTTTAGATAGGGAGGTCGAGATTTGGTCAAACTAGTCCTTTTACGCCATGGCGAAAGCATTGCCAATCAACAAAATACTTATACCGGCTGGTCCGATGTGGGGTTAACCGCGCATGGTAAGGCTCAAGCAGCCGAGGCCGGCAGCAAGATCGCGACAACCGGGATCCTGTTTGATCATGTCCATACTAGTGTGCTATCACGTGCCATCATGACTGCCTACATTGTGCAGGACAAGATCGGGCAGAATTACCTGCCGATTACCAAAAGTTGGCGGCTGAATGAACGGCATTACGGGGCACTGCGCGGGATCAACAAAGACCTGACCCGCAAACTTTTTGGCCCGGATCAGGTTGCCAGCTGGCGGCGCAGCTTTTACGCGCATCCGCCGTTGCTGGCCCATCCCAGTCGTTCACGCCGGTACCACCAGTACCCGGCCACCATTATTCCGCGGGGTGAAAGTCTTGCGGATGCGAGTGAGCGTTTGCTGCCGTACTGGAGTGCCGAGTTGGCGCCGCGGCTTATGGCTGGTAAGAATCAGCTCATTGTGGCCCATGGATCAACATTGCGGGCGCTGGTCAAGTACATGGAAGACATCAGCGACGCCGGTATCAACAAAGTCGAGATCGGCAATGCGCAGCCGATTGTCTATACACTTGATGATCACTTGAAGATTCTTAAAAAACAAACGCTTTGAAGGCAGCTTAGGCGTTGTCTAAAAAATCAGTATCGCAGAACAAGTTACAATGCTCAATGCACCATGTAACTTGTTTTTTTGCGAAAAAACAGCTAGCAAACATTGTTTGCTAGCTGCAAATCACGTGCTACCGCTTGTTACGGGTGATAAGTCCGTGGCGATTGAATGAACCCTCTTCCTGAAATGAGGATATCGCCAGCAACTATCTTTGTCAACGATGTTTGATTTTATAGATCCTAAAAATGTTATACTGTTAATTATAAAAAGGAGGGGGCACCTACGCAACTTACCAAACGTCAACGTAAAATTGTTCAGCTGTTGAAAGCTGACAGCCCCATGACCGGGGAAACATTAGCGGCCAAGTTAAAAATCAGTTTGGCCACGATTCGGGCCGATTTGCGTCTGCTGACAACGATTGGCATTCTGGATGCCCGGCCTAAAGTAGGTTACGCTTACCAGGGTGCCAGCATTTTACCGGCCGGCAATGAGGCGTTGTTTAAAACGGCCATTGCCAAAATCCTGCTTCCACCAACGGAAATCAAGCTCACGACCTCGATGGAAGAAGCGGTGACCAATCTTTTTATCGCCGATGTCGGTTCCTTGTATGTACTGGATGATGACGGCGCCTTGGTTGGTTTGATTTCGCGTAAGGATTTGCTGCGGGCCAGCTTTACTGGTCGCGACACGACGCTGCCTGCCAGTATCGTGATGACGCGCATGCCCAATGTTGTCACCGTGACGGCGGATACCACGATTATGGACGCCAGCAAGTTGCTGCTCAAACACAACGTTGATTCGTTGCCAGTAGTCCAAAACCGGGGTGACACGCATGTCATCGGAAAGATTACCAAGAATCGTATTTTTAAATATCTGATTGAAACCCTTTCCCCATAAGCTGTTTGGCGAATACTACCAGCAGCTTTTTTTTTGCTTTAAAAAAAATTAAAAGAAATAGGCCAATTTTCGAGTGTAAACGCTTGCATTTTTCGGAACTAAATAATACATTATATATCGAACATATATAACGTCATATTTAACGAATGGGAGGATTTGTGATGAAACAAATCTATGCGTTTGCGGAAGGCAACATGGAGATGCGGGCTTTATTGCGCGGCAAAGGGGCTAACCTTGCCGAAATGACGAATCATGGATTACCGGTTCCTCCGGGATTCACCATGACAACGGCGGCCTGCCACGACTATCAGCAACAACATGGTCTGTCAGACGCCTTGTTGGCCGAGCTGGATCAGCATTTGCAGGCATTGGAACAGGCGACCGGAAAACGTTTCGACGACCCGACCGCGCCACTGCTGGTTTCGGTTCGTTCCGGCGCACCGATCTCGATGCCGGGCATGATGGACACGATTTTGAATATCGGGTTGAATGACCAAACCGTGCAGGCGCTGGCAACGCTGACGGCGGATACGCGTTTCGCCTATGATAGTTATCGCCGCCTGCTGGCCATGTTCGGGAATGTTGTCTACGGCCTATCAGAAAGTGCGTTTGATGATGTTTTGACCGCGATCAAACAGGAAAAGGGGTACACATCTGATCTGGCCTTAACCACAGATGACCTGAAGCGGATTATCCAGGCATTCAAGCAGCTTTACACAGACGCAGGCAAATCGTTCCCGCAATCGCCCAAAGCCCAAATCTTAGCGGCGATTGTTGCGGTGTTTGAATCGTGGAACAATCGGCGCGCAGTGATTTATCGGCGCGAAAATCATATTCCTGAAGATTTGGGCACAGCCGTTAATGTGCAGACCATGGTTTTCGGCAACGCCGGTGAAGATTCCGGTACCGGGGTGGCCTTTACCCGTGATCCGGCGACCGGCGAACGCGCCTTGTTTGGTGAGTATCTTTTAAATGCCCAAGGTGAGGATGTTGTCTCCGGCGTGCGGACGCCGCAACCCGTTGCGGTCTTGCATGAGCAAATGCCAGAAGTCTACGATCAGCTAGCTGCGATCGCCACGACTTTGGAGCAGCATTATCGCGACATGCAGGATCTTGAATTCACGATCGAACACGGCGAACTCTATCTCTTGCAGGCGCGTAACGGAAAACGGACGCCGGCTGCTGCGGTTAAAATTGCCGTCGATTTGGTCAATGAAGGGCTAATTGATCGGCAGGAAGCCTTAATGCGGATTGAGCCGAAATCGCTCAGTGACATGTTGCATCCGGAGTTTGATCCGCAGGCATTGGCCGCCCATGATGTGTTGGCCACCGGGTTGCCGTCATCACCCGGTGCGGCCACCGGTGAAGTTTACTTCACCGCTGCGGAGGCCAAAGCCGCGCACGAAGCCGGTCATCAGGTTATTTTGATGCGGCAGGACACCTCACCGGAGGACATTGAAGGGATGATCGTCAGTCAGGCGATTGTCACCGCTCGCGGCGGCATGACCTCACACGCAGCGGTGGTTGCCCGCGGCATGGGAGCCACCGGCGTCGTGCGGATGCACGCGCTGAGTGTCGATGAACATGCCAAAACAGCCACGGTTGGTGACATCGTGCTTCATGAAGGCGATTGGGTATCGGTCGATGGCACAACCGGGCACCTTTATCGCGGGCGCATCACAACCACCGCCATGGTTAAGGAAAGCCTGGCCACCTTGTTGGACTGGGCCAAAGCAGCGAGTCGGATGGGTGTTTACACCAATGCCGACACGCCAAAGGATCTGCAGCAGGCACTGGCTTTTGGTGCAGATGGCATCGGGCTAACTCGGACCGAGCACATGTTTTTCCAGCCGGAGCGGTTGTTGCAAATGCGGCGGCTGATTTTGGCAAAAGATGCGGAAGGCCGCAAAGCACCGCTGGCTGCCTTAGAGAAAATGCAGGAACAGGATTTCTACGATTTATATCGTCTGGCAGCAGGTAAAAGTGTCACAATTCGCTTACTGGATCCGCCATTACATGAATTTCTCCCGCATGACTTACGCAAAATTAACGAAGTGGCCAATGAGCTGGGTCTAGAGCAGAACCAGTTACGCGAGCGGATGGCGGCGCTGAAAGAAGTCAATCCGATGCTAGGCCATCGCGGCGATCGCTTAGCCGTTACCTTCCCGGACATCTACGCCATGCAGGTTCGGGCGATGATGCATGCGGTCTTCCGGATAGCCGATGAAGGCGTCACGGTGACGCCGCATATCATGATTCCGCTCACTAACTCGGAAACCGAATTGCGTTGGGTACGCCGACTGGTTAGCAACGAAATCGAACAGATGGCCTCAGCTAAAGGCATTCAGGTGACGTATGAAGTCGGAACGATGATCGAAACACCGCGCGCATGTGTCACCGCTGACGCTATCGCCAACGCTGCCGATTTCTTCAGCTTCGGCACCAACGATCTCACCCAGTTGACCTTCGGCTACTCGCGTGACGATGTCGGCTCATTCCTGCCAGCCTACCTGGAAAAGAAAATCCTGCCAGCCGATCCATTCCAAACGGTTGATACAGAAGGCGTTGGCACGTTGATGAAGATGGCAATTGACAAAGGCCGCGCGACAAAATCGCAGTTGCCAATCGGTGTCTGCGGCGAAGTCGGTGGCGATCCGGATTCAGTCACATTCTTTGACAGCATCGGCGTCAGCTACGTTTCCTGCTCACCATACCGCGTCCCCGTTGCGCGGCTGGCCGCAGCCCAGGCAACGTTGCGGGCCACGAAAAAGGCAAAGGCCCGTTCGTAATCCGTAATGACCGATGTAAAAATAATCGCAGTCAAATGATCGCGATTCAGACCATATAAAAAGGTGCACCCAAGTCAGCAGTAAAACTTGCTTCATGACTTGTGGTGCACCTTTTTGATTTGATTTTCGACTTAATCGTCTTCGTCTTCCGCCTGAGCATCAACCTGCGACCTGCTTAGTCGCGTTAACTTGGTAATCGGAATCTTCCCAAGCACAAGCGGTACGGTCTCATCGAGTGTATCGGCATATTCCAGGCCGAACCACTGAGCTGGCGAAACGGTCACACGCTGGAGCCATAACCGCGCCTGAATGATGGTTTTCTGGAAGCCTTTGATCTGAGTCTGTGGTGACAGCTCTTCGTGTAAAAGTACAAACGTCCAATCACCGACCTGTCGATCTGGGATGGTGGTGTATTTCTGCGGCTGGGTTGGCAATTCGCCTTCGCGCATCATGTCATTGACAATCTGCCGCAGGAAAACGTTGACCTGTTGCTCCATCCGGAAGCCTAGGAACAGTTGGACATTGACCATGTAGTCGGTGCCGTAAGTGTCAGTCGTGTATTCGGCTGTGTAAGGTTCATCGGTAACGTTGACCGTTACAAACCAATAAACCTGGGCACGTTTTGGCCGTTTATCCAGAATCGAGTACAGGATTTCTTTTTTGATGTAGTGGTCATTGGCAATCTGGGTCATATACACCAAATTGGTGGTATAAGTCGGATAGTTCGGATCGCTACGTAATTCGGAAAGCTGTTTTTTATAAGCGAATAGTGAAGCCATTTCTGCCCGGTACGTGTTGTCGTCGCGAATCCGACCGCCGTATTGCCAGACAAACATAATCGCTAGGATCACAAAGGCAATCATTGCGGTGACATAGCCGCCATGGAGAAACTTAACGGCACTGGAGATGAAGAATACCGTTTCAATGGCACCGAAGAAAATCAAGGTGCCTAATGCGATCACAGTTGGCGCGTGGTGGACCCGTAAGTATTGATAAAGCAGCAAGGTGGTCATCAACATGGTAATCGTGATGGCCAATCCGTAGGCACCTTCCATTTCGGCGCTGGTCTTGAAGTAGGCGATGATTGCCAGGCACGCTACCCACAAAATGGTGTTAACAACCGGGATGTACAGCTGGCCTTTAAGCCGGGTTGGATAAACAATGTGCAACCGCGGTAGGAAGCGCAGTTTAATGGCTTCGGAGACTAACGTGTAAGAACCGGAAATCAAAGCCTGTGACGCAATAATCGCAGCTAAGGTTGCCAAAATAATCGCACCCAGCCGGATACTTTCCGGCAACATCTGAAAGAACGGGTTGAAATCACTGATTTTATTGAACGCTGTCACGTGCGAATTGCGGTCCAGCCACACTGCCTGGCCAAAGTAGTTCAACACCAGACAGATATTAACATAAGGCCAGCTTAAGTATATGTTGCCACGCCCCACATGGCCCATGTCCGAATACAACGCTTCAGCCCCGGTGGTCGCCAGGAAAATGCTGCCTAAAATAAACAGACCCATTTTATTATCCGGGCTAACCAGCAAACGCAGTGCGTAGTATGGATTCAAGGCGCGTAACATTGACCAGTCTTTTGACAATGCGAGAAAGCCGGCAACGCCTAAAAAGGTGAACCACACAAACATAATGGGGCCGAACGCCTTACCGATGAGATCAGTACCAAAGCGCTGAATGAAGAACAAAAAGGTGATGATGAAAATCGTAACCCAAATGACTTGTTGCTGATTGTCAATCAGAATATTGCCATTGATGTGGACGCCTTTGAGCCCTTCAATCGCCGTTGTCACCGTCACAGCCGGCGTCAACATGCCATCAGCCAACAAAGCGGCCCCGCCGATCATGGCTGGCAGGACTAACCAGCGTGTACAAGGCAAAAATACCACCTTCACCGTTGTTGTCAGCCCGCAATGCGATCAAAACATACTTGATCGTCGTGATGATGAGCAAGGTCCAGAAGATTAACGAAACAGAGCCGACCAAAAAATCGGTATCAAAATGTCCCATGCCACCGTTTCCGGCAACGATTGACTTCATAACATAAAGCGGCGATGTTCCGATATCTCCATAAACAACACCGAGTGTTACAAGTAAAGCCGCGGCAGAAATTTTATGCTTCAGCTTCTTATTAGCAGCCAAGCCTGACGCCATTCGTGCACCCCCTGAAAAGTAATAACGCCATTGTAGCAGAAACATGCGCCAATGTAAGGCAGATATGCTTAATTCATTTTACGAAATTCCGCGTGATCATTGTCATTAAGCAACGAAAGCCGCGGGTAAGCGGTTTTGGGTCATTAGGACAAACTGTCAATTAACGCTCGGCTTCGTAAAATTCATTGAAGTAAGTGTCAAGATCCAGCGGCGCCAATTTAAAAGCAATGTGATGTGCGGCAAGTCCCAACAACAGTTGATTGAAATGTTGGCCGGGAAGTTCATTAACCGACAAAACCAATAGGCCATTCGGGTAATGTTGCCATGGCATTCGCGGCAGACGGTTGGCGTTGTCGGCCGCCACTTGGATGTACAGCGGCTGCTGCTCGTGCTGATCGATCGTTTTGATGATTTTACCATCACGCATAAAGTAGATCAGGTCAGCATAGCCCTGCAGATTGTTCAATAAGTGCGACACAGTGATGATCAGCTTACCTTCCGCCCGCAAGCCGCGCAGAATTCGCGACATGCGCGCGACGTTGATGGTGTCCAAACCGTTCATGAATTCATCCAGCAGCATGATCGGCGTGTTTGCGGCCATGACCATGCCGAAGCAAAGCCGCTGTTTCATCCCCATCGAATAGGTACGCACCGGCTGATTGACATAATCGTGCATATCCAGAGCCGTGATGATTTGCTTGACGCTTTTTTTCCGGTTATGCCAAAGCCGCGCATAATATTCCAAATGTGCTTTGCCAGACAAGTCGGGATAAAGGTCGTCTTGAACCGGGAAAAGACACATTTGGCGATGCATCGCAAGGCTTTGCTTTTGACTGCCATAGGTTTGCCCGTCTAAGACAACCTTACCGGATTGCGGCTTGAGGTCATTCAAGATCAGGCGCAACAAGGTGGTTTTACCTGTCCCATTAGGCGCCACGATGCCCACAATCGAGCCACTGCTCATGGTGAGACTGATGTTATCAATGACATGCGGCTTATTTTTAAAACTCAAAGCGAGACTTTGTAATTGCAGTTCCATTGTGAGACCTCCGTTTACTTGATAATGGCGGCGCGCCGGCGATGCGTGACGATGAACAGCACGAGTTCAAGCATGAGAATCATACTGCCAATAACGACGACGGCAGCCAGCGGACTCATGCGACTCGTATCGTAACGAAAATTCTGTAAACCGCTGACGATTGCCGCCGGATTCATGTAACCAGGCAGATAGTAAGCTGTTTGTGGAACCGAAAAGGCAATGCCGTGCATGAAATAAAGTGGCTCCCCAAATAGTAACAAGGCACTGACAACCAGCCCGACCAACTCGTTATGGAAAAGCAGCTGGCACAACAGGTTCAGGCGAATGAACAGCCACATTAACAAGAGGGTTAGACCAAGAATCGTCGGCAACGCAATGCCAAGCGCTAAGGGATCCAGTTTAATCGACATGCCATCTTTAGCATAATACGCAATTGCGGCCGACAATGACCCCAGACCGTGTTGGGGGATGACAAAAGCCGCAATGATGGCGACTGCCAGCACTAAAAAGCCGGATAATGCTGTGAAAACCGTGAATGTTTTGGTATTGACAGCGTGCCAGGGACTGACCGGCAATAAGCGGGCAATGCTGCGATGGCGTTGTTCGCTCGTCAGCAAGTCGTTGGCAAACAAAATCGTGACGATCAATAAAGCTGTCAGCCAGCCGCCTGCCGCACCGCGAAACAGCGTTTGCCAAAAAGTCTGTTGCTGAACCGTGGCCGTGTCGGGATGGGCTTGTTTGGCTAGCGGTTCCAGCGAACGGTACATGGTCGCATTGGCAAAGGCCGCGTCGGCATCAGGGTACTGGCGATTCTCAAAATAATAGGAAAGCGGATAGTGAAACGGGCTGGATTGGGCATCGGGATTGGCGGCATTTTGACCTAAAAATGCCAGATAATGCAGGGTTGCCTTCACATACGCCTGAGTGTGCTGTTGCTTTTGGGCGTTTAACATGCGCGTTTCGATGTTGGCAAACTCACGGGTAGCTGGTACCCACTTAGCTGTCAGGGGACCATGAGGCTCATTGACAAAAGCCACATTTTTATCGCGATCGCGAGTCAGCGCATTTCTTGTCGGCAGCTCGGCAGGCACGTTGTTGGGTGGAAAAAAGACAAATTGACACAGTAGCGCAACCAAGGTAATGCCGATGACGGCTAAGTTTTTGCGGTTGGTGAGCAGTTGGTGGAGTTGAAACCGAAAATAGCGCATCAGGCATCCTCCTTTTTAACGCGATAGCCGAAAATTCCCAGATTGACGATGGCCCAGCCAAGTAACAGGGCTGCACCGACGCCCACGCTGGCAAGCGGCTGATTGAGCCGGTCAACCAGCGTGCCGCTTAAAGTGGCGTAACTATCGAGATACGGCAAAGGGAGGAACCAAAGCCAGCGGAAGACTTGCGGCAGCATAAGTGGCAATAAAGCAGCTGCGGTCACAATGAAGGTTGTCAGATAAGCATTTGTTACCCATGTGTTAATCAACATGCAACAAGTAATGATCCAGATACCTGCCAATAGAGTCAGACCACCGAACAGCAAAAGATATTGCCAAAGCGGCAGTAAGGTCTCACCCATGGCCGCTAGCGGATAGGCAGTATCGCCGAGGCCATTAAACATTGCTGGCAACGCAACGATCACCAGCAAGCCGACCGCCAGAATAAGCAGATAAAATCCGGTTAATGTCAGGAGCCGACTGCTGCCGGCCACGCCAGCCGTTAACGGACGTGCGGTCATCAGTGTTTGGTGGCGCCGCCGTTCGACCCAACTATCGCAGGCAAGCAAAATAGCCGCTGCGCCGGTGAGCCAACTGAGATAAGGCAAGATAGTGACTATGTAAGCACTGCTGGTTGTCACCCCGGTAACGGCAGGTTTGTCATCATTCTTTAGTCTTGTGAGCGTCAAAACATCGCCTTTTAGCTGATGAAGCGGCGGCAATGGCATCGTGTTGATCGCTTTAAAATGCCGCTGCCGCATTGCCAGCTGTGCATTGCGTAAGCTCAGCAAGCCGTTCCGCGTTGTATCGGGCTCACCAAGCTTAATTCCCAAGCCAATCACACCGGTTGCCGAATTCTGCGCGTCCAGATTCGCCAACAACGGCTTCTGCGACTTACTCAACGTGTCCAGATTATATTCGGCGTAATTAGCCACCGCCGCATTCGCTGTCGCCTGTGCCGTCTGTCCGACATCCAAACGATGCGTCCACATCAAAGCAAAAAAGCCAATGATAAAAGCCGCAACAAACAGCCCTGCCAAGGCAAGATTCTTCCGCGAATGAACCATTTGACGCCAATCAAAACCCAATTGTGTCCCCATACCCGACCTCCATTTCGAAAAATGACTTTAATTCGGTTGCCATCAGAATACCACAATTCAGGCAGAGCGCGCACGGGCCCGCTTAGAAACCGGAATGTAAGGGCCTGTAAGCGCGTTTCAGTGCCAGACAAAAAAGGACAAAAGCCTTTCGAGCATCAATGCCGAAAAACTTCTGTCCCTATTTTTATCGCCGCCAGTTCAATTCACTGACACTATCTTGATGCCAAAGCACCCATTGGATCCCATGGTGCCAGAACGGTTGGCTTGGCGTATTCGTTTTTGATGACGTCCTGCAATTCGGTTGGCAGGTACTTCTTGGAAATAACGACTTGATAGACAAATTGATCGAACCAGTCGTCGCTTGCCACGAAGTAACCTTTTTCGCCGACCTTGTCACCCCAAGAGTTTTCGACCTTCCATTTGGTTGGCTTGCCATCAACAATGTCAACGCCAGTCAGAACCATGGCGTGGGTCATGAGACTTTCGCCATAGTCGAGGCGTTCTGCTTTTGTCATGGTGAAGTCGGTGTTGAAGAGGTCATCTTTCTTGTAGATGTTGGTGTCCAGAATACCGAGTTGACGATTAGAACTTTGCCCGACGTCGGAACCAAACCAGACGGACTCGCCAGCCTTGAGCTGCTTGATGGCCAAAGCCTTGAAAGTATCGATGTCGAGGTTCAGATGGCGGACTTCGCGACCGCCGACCACGTTACCAAGCATCTCAACGGTATAAAGGTGGTTGTATGGCTTGTCTGCCGTCGGTGCATTGATAATACTTTGATAGTCGTCAAGGTTCCAGCCAACATACTTCTTGAAGAAAGTTTGTGGGGTCAGTTCGCGATCGATATGGTAGTTTTTATCATCGTCGCGATATTCAAAGTCGAATTTAGTTGGCGGGTTGCCTAAAGCGTAAGCCAAAATCCGGTAGTCTTCTGCCAACATCTTTTGCTTAGCTGTTTCGATATCGGCATCGCTGGCTTTGTCAGCCACTAACTTGCGCAGTTTAACCGCGTCTTTGCGCAACTTCAGGTTGAGCAAGCCGTTTAATTCGTTACTCTTGTTTGAGTTGTATGTTTCCGGCATCACTGACTTCGGCACGATGCCGTATTTTTCAATCAATGCGGACAACATGTCCCATTGGCCGCCGTCTTGTTGCGGGGTGGCCAAGAGGAACGCGACTTTACGGCTGTCCAGTGGTTGATCAGCGGTTTTTAAAACATTTTCATAAAAATAATTGGACTTTTCAAATTTATCCCAGAAGTTGGTATAGTTTTGGGAAAGTTCAAAGTCTTTGATCTTGAACTGGGCCTGGATGCCGTGGCGCATCGTATTGAGCGCGGCAAACATCCAGCAGCGGCCGCTTTGCTTTTGGTTGGCAACGGCGCCGGTCTCAAGTTCGATCGAGAAGGTCGGCGTCATGGCCACTTTGCTGTCGGTGTTTTCGGCCGTGGCGTTGATGCCATTGTTCATAACCGCTTTTTGTAAGGCAGCGGCACCGGGTGTGGCTTGCAGATCCTGTTTGAACTGATCCAGATCGCCAGAAGTAATTTCTGCAGACATTAAGATAGACACTCCTTTTTATTAAACATTTGATGATGAGGCAGTCGGCAGTCAAAAGGTTGCAATATCCAGTTGGCTGCCCTTGCCGCCCGAATGAAGCGACAAGCATAGTCTAGCATATAACCCGTGTTTAATTCAGAAAATCCCACACAGGCAGGTTGATCGGCGTGGTTTGAAGGGCGGCTTGCTCCGCATCGGTCAGGAGGCTCTTGCGAACGACGACTTCATAGACGTACTGGTCAAACCAACTCGCATCGGCAACAAAGTAACCGTCATGGCCGTTGTCTTTGCCCCACGAATTTTCGACTTTCCATTTTGTTACCTTGCCATCAACGACATCTGCACCGGTGAACGTCATGGCGTGCGACATTTCGGCTTCGGTGGTCACGATTCGATCTGCTTTGTCCACGTGAAAATCAACGTCGAACAAGTCGTTGTAATTGAAAAGGCCACCTTTGAGCGTACCGGATTTTCGGTCCATATCGGCCAAGACATCATTACCGAACCACACGACTTCACCGGCTTGCAGCTGTGCCAATGCCAGTTGCTCCAGGCGTTCAGGTGGGAGGTTCAGGATCGTTAAAGGATGCCCTTCAACCACGGTATTGGCCGCTTTGATGGCATAGAGCTGTTGATATTTTTTGCTTGGCTCAGGATCGCTGGCAACCACGATGTAATCATCAAAATGCCACTTGACGTACTTTTTGAAGAAAGTTTGCGGGGTCAAGCCGGTATCGCGGTGATATTGTTTCTTGTCATCGCGATATTCGAAATCGAACATCGTCGGTGGGTTGCCGAAAGTATAGGCCAGGATGCGATAAACCACACTGAGTAGTTCACGTTTTTTAGCGGCAATCGCGTCTTCACTGGCATGTTGCTGCTTCAGCGTGCGTAATACTTTGGCGTCTTTGCGCAATTTCTCGTTCAAGACACTGTTTAATTCTGCCGTTTTGTCGCTGTTGTATGTTTCGGGCATGACGGATTTTGGAACCAAGCCATACTTTTCGATGAGCGCGGCAGCCTGGTCGTAGTGGCCGCCGTCTTGATCCGGCTCGCTGAGGTAGGTAGCGACTTCACGATCGTCGAGTGGCTTGTCGGCCGTTGCTAAAATATTTTCATAGAATAAGTTGGCTTTCTCCAACCGGTCGAAAAAGGCATTGTAGTTTTGCGAGAATTCGAAATCTTTCAGGCCGAATTCATCTGCAATGCCGTGGCGAACCGTGTTTAATGTGGCAAATAGCCAGCAGCGGCCGCTTTTCTTCTGGTTGGCAACACTGCCGGTGTCAAGGTCGAGCGAGAATACTGGCTTCATGTCCTCGCCGTCGATGGCTTCGCGACTAGCCGCCTGTGGTCCAACGTTTTGGACCGCGCGACTGCGGGCAGCGGCGGCGGGATGATGCGCGAGCCGCTCTTGAAACGCCTTAATCTGATCAAATGTAATTTCTGACATAGCGAGCCCCTTTCCTTAGTGCATTAAAGAAACCTTACCTCAATTTAATTAGAATTTAAAGATGGAAGGGGGATGTAATTAAATTTGCCGTACTCAGGAAAGTTAGGCTGAGAGTTTTCTTGCCGTGCCAAACTACGCAGTCTCCGGCGGTTTGGGGCTGGCGACGCGAAGCTAGAGCGGAGGGCACAGCTGAGCCCCATCTGGCCTACGATTGCTCCGCTTTGGCACTAGGATTTTTAAAACTTGAATCATCTATTCACCCGAAACGAAAAGAAAACGTACTGCCAATACTTGATAATCGGTAGTACGTTCGCTTCTATAAGTTTTGGCCGTGAGTTACGCTCTGGTCTCACTCAGTATTCAGTTATCCTTCACCGGCCGCAAGACATCAGCATATTCCGGATGATTGTGAAAGGCATGCACTGCGTATGAGCAAAGTGGTTCAATGGTTTTGCCTTCTTGACGGGCGGCGGCAACGACCGCTTCGATGAGTTGGCCGGCGATGCCTTGACCGCGAAGGCTTTCGTCAACAAAAGTATGATCGACCGCCCATGCTTGGCCGTCGTCAATTGATTGATACGTTAATTCGGCCAGCAGTCGGCCATCCCAGTCGGTATTGAAAATCCGGCCCGGTTCGTGTTGAAATTCCATATTAACCTCCTTGGTAAAAGTGCGTGAGCCTGAACTGGCGTGTTATGGTTGAGCATCCAACGCATCGCACCGTCAGCGCCGCTTTTACCGAATCCAGTCACCGTGACGCTCGGGTCAATTTTGTTAATGCGATTGACCAGCCGCGTCCGCACTCCAAATTTAGCAAGAAAACGGTATAATTACAAGAAGGAAAGCCTTTTCAGCATGGTTGTCAGCTGGTGCCGCGTGTTATGATACCTTGGACACTACTTATATGGAGGTTCATTATGAAGACCCGTGGTTTTGAAATTGTTTCAAAGTATCAGGATGACGATCTGACCTTGCCAACGCGCCAAACCAAGCAGGCGGCAGGGTATGATTTTTACGCGCGTGAGGATTTCTTGTTGAAAAGCATCTGGCGGTATGATTTTATTCGGCTTTTCCGGCTGATTAAAAATGAACGTCCGCTGACCAACAAGGATTTCGAACGGGCTGAGCAGATCTTGAAACCGTATTTGGTGCCGACTGGGATAAAGGCGTATATGCAACCTAATGAGGTGCTGGTTCTGGCTAATCGCTCCAGCAACCCGCTCAAGCATGGCCTGACGTTGCCGAATGGGATTGGCGTGATTGATGCCGACTATTATGACAATCCGGACAACGAAGGCGAAATCTATATTCAGCTACTGAATTTCTTCCCCCGCGACGTGATGATTAAAAAAGGCGACCGCATCGGCCAAGGTATCTTCATGCCATTTTTACTGGCCGATGGTGATCAAGGCGGGCTGGCTCAGCGGCAGAGCGGTTTTGGGTCAACCGATCACTAATTAATATTGAAGGGATAATATGGCGAAAGCAAAAACACAGTACGTATGTCAAAATTGTGGTTATATTTCCGCCACTTATTTAGGGCGCTGTCCGAATTGCGGTGGTTGGAATACGTTGGTTGAAGAAACCGTCAGTTCAACCAAGTCGGCACCGCGGCAGACGCGGGCAGGCAGTAAAGTCAAGCCGATGCGGATGGATGAAGTGACGGTTGCCAAGGAAACGCGGGTTAAGACCGGTTTGGCGGAATTAAACCGTGTGCTTGGTGGCGGCGTGGTGCCGGGATCGCTGGTTTTGATTGGCGGGGATCCTGGCATCGGTAAATCGACCTTGCTATTGCAGGTGTCCGGGCAGTTGGCGAGCACTGGCGGCACCGTTTTATACGTGTCAGGCGAAGAAAGTGCCAGTCAGATCAAAATGCGTGCTGGCCGCTTAGGGGTTGCCAATTCGGGGATGTACCTGTATCCGGAAACCGACATGCCCAGCATTGAAGGCGTTATTGATCAGATGCAGCCGGATTATGTCGTGATTGATTCGGTTCAAACCATGAATGTGCCGGATATGAATTCGGCAGTCGGTTCGGTTGCCCAGATTCGCGAAGTCACGGCCGAACTGATGCGTATTGCCAAATCTAAAGGCGTGACAATCTTCATCGTTGGCCACGTCACCAAGGAAGGCGCGATTGCCGGGCCTAAAATTCTTGAGCATATGGTCGACACCGTGCTTTATTTTGAAGGCGACATGCACCACACTTACCGGATTTTACGGTCGGTTAAGAATCGATTCGGCTCTACCAATGAAATCGGCATTTTTGAGATGCACCAAAATGGCCTGCAGGAAGTCGCCAATCCCTCGGAAATCTTCTTAGAGGAACGGCTGGCTGGGGCGACCGGTTCGGCGGTGGTGGTATCGATGGAAGGCACGCGACCGATTTTGGTGGAAATCCAGGCCCTGATCAGCCCCACAATGTACGGCAATGCCAAACGTACTAGCAGCGGATTGGATCATAATCGCGTCAGCTTAATTATGGCGGTGCTGGAAAAGCGCGCCAATCTCATGCTGCAGAATCAGGACGCTTACCTGAAAGCCACTGGCGGCGTTAAGTTGGATGAGCCGGCGATTGACTTAGCGATGGCGGTTGCGATTGCCTCGTCATATCGCGATAAAGAGATTCCACCGACTGATTGTTTTGTCGGTGAAATCGGCTTAACCGGTGAAGTGCGGCGGGTGAACCGCATTGAAGATCGGGTCAAAGAGGCGGCCAAGCTGGGTTTTAAGCGGATTTTCGTACCGCGCAACAACTTGCAAGGCTGGCACGCACCCAAAGATATTCAAGTCATTGGGGTTACAAGCATTGCCGAAGCGTTGCATAAGGTTTTTAATTAGAAGAAGAGAGGAGGCAAACCATGAAGAAACGAATTGTTTATTTGATTTTCGGCCTGATCGGCATCGGGGTCGGCATGGGCGCATTACCGGCGCTTTGGGAAGCCATTGGTTGGCAGCATCACCTGATTGTCAACAACCTGCTGACGAACGGGTTAATCGGCGCCATCATTTTCCTGCTACTGGCCAGTCTCAGCGTCAACTGGATTCTGGGACGGTTAAAAGTGCTGGAAAAGACGCTGAATACCAAATCACCAAGCTATTTACTATTCGGTAGCCTGTCGACCACGATCAGCTTGATTCTGGCCGCGATTATTTCAATTCCGTTGTATCGGTTCATCGCACCGCTGAATATCTTCCTACCACTCATCATCATGCTATTATTCGGTTACTTGGGTTTTCGGGTGGGTACGACACGCAGCGAAGAATGGCGGCGGCTATTGAATTTCCGCAACCGCCGGACAGCAGATACGGATAACGACCAGGTCCTCGAGCGTAAAGTCGGCGATCATTTTCGCAAATACAAGCTGCTCGACACCAGTGTCATCATTGACGGCCGGGTTCAGGCCATTGCCAAGACCGGCTTTATCGAAGGCACGATGCTGGTTCCGAACTTTGTTTTGCATGAACTGCAACTGATTTCAGACTCGGCGGATTCGATGAAAAGAATGCGCGGCCGCCGCGGATTGGACATTTTGAATGCCATGCAAAAGGATAAAGACATTCATATTGAGATGTACGAAGGCGATTTTGACGATTTAACCGAAGTCGACAGCAAGCTGCTAAAGCTCGCTAAATTGCTCGATGGCATCGTCATGACAAATGACTTTAACCTCAACAAGGTCGCACAATTTCAAAATGTCCCGGTGCTCAACATCAACGCGCTAGCCAATGCCCTGAAGCCCGATGTGATCCCCGGAGAAAACATGACGGTCACCGTCATCAAATCCGGCTCCGAACGGCAACAAGGCGTCGCTTATCTCGACGATGGCACGATGGTGGTGGTCGAAGACGGTAAGTTCTACATGAACAAACCGCTGGAAGTCATCGTCACCAGTGCGCTGCAAACGGCCGCGGGGCGCATGATCTTCGCGAAGCCGGCACACCAGCAAAAGGCGATCCGGGATAAGGAAAAGTAAATATTGTGGATGTGAAAAGGCGTTGTCCCGAGTTGGGGCAGCGCCTTTTTTAAGAAGTGGAACAGTGAATTTCGTCAGCGGTAGGGACTTAGCGACGTCTTGGTTACTGAAGGAGTGACTCTTTAAACTTGAAGTCCGCTTTCCATCTACGACTATAAACCGGACTGATCTTCGTAATAACCTTTAGAATCGATTCGAGATCAGCCAGGGTCTCCTGATCACTGGAAATTTTATACTGGCAGAGCAGTTTCAACATATGCAATTGAAGACGAATGAAAAAGTAATTATCAGGGATTTTTTGTTGCTGCAAATGCTCCAACGTTTGGACAGCCGATGCATATTGTCCACGGTAATAAAGCGAAGCGGCAATATTATAAAATGTCTGGAAAAAGAGATCAAGGTAATTTCGCCGTTGATGTAACGCAAAATGGATCGTGAGAAACTTTGCGTACAAGCGATCAAAATCTTGGGGTTGTAAAAATGCTACACAGTCGCCATAAAGTGAGTATTCAAATTTGTACCAAGCATCACGCTCCATTAGGTAGTCGGCCACATACTTGGAATCAGCTTTGGACAGTAGCTCGTGGCTTTCTTGGATGTCGATGAAAATGGACAAAACCATAATGCCTTTCAACTTATAAAATTTGTCGTGGGTGGCTTTAAACTTTTCAAGAAAATCATGGTGCAACTTTTTGAATCCAGAAGCATCCTGTGAAACCGAAAGTTTCCACAAGCGCTGATTCAGAGCGTCTAAACTGGAATCGACAATATTTGAGTCGCCGTTCTGATCTTGATTGAGAATTTCAAAAAACTCTGGTGCATCCATGCCAAGGTTGCTTAATAGCAAACAGAGTTTCTCAACTGAAATATCCGATAATCCGTTTTCGAACTTTGAAACAGTGCTTACGCTGAGTTCACCGGCTACATCAGCGATTCTCAGACCTCGTTCTACACGCAGCTCTTTAAACAAAGCACCAATGTTATGTGATTGCATGAAGCGGTCTCCTCCAATTTTCCTATAAGCAACTTAAACCCAATTATGTGCGCGCATTTTAGAATCAAGTTAGCCACTGTCTCAAAATTTTTTGGACAATAAAAAACATCAAGAACAGATATCCTGTATCATTGAAGTTCCTACACAAACAATGGAAGAGGATATTGTCTTGATGCAGAAACAGGATAGCACACACCGCCAAAAAGGTCAGCACTTAACATCACTCGAGCGCGGAAAAGTGGCCGGATTCCGCCAAGCTGGGAAGTCCAATCGTTGGATTGCTGCTGAAATTGGCGTCTGCCCGCAGACCATTAATAATGAAATCAAGCGAGGTACAGTAGATCAGGTCAAGAAGAGTAATGGCAAGCGCGTCTACCATCGACAATACCTGCCAGAGGCTGCTCAGGCACGTTACGAGACTGCACGCTTGAGCTGCCATCGTCCTGACAAGTTCGCCAGCGTACAGGTCTTCTTAGCCTGGTACGTACAGCGAGCTAAGCAGGACAAATGGTCGCCGGATGCTTCAATCGGCTATGCCAAGCGACACAAGCTGTTTACTCCTGAAGAGCTTGTTTGTGCCTCGACTTTGTACCAGTACATTGACGACCAACGCCTAGAGATTCGAAATATCGACCTGTTGGAGAAGACTAAGCGGAAGACCTCTCACCAGCACCACACCAAGGCTAAGCGCCTGGCTGGCCGCAGTATCGAGGAACGGCCTAAGGTCGTTGAACGACGCAGGCAGTTCGGTCACTGGGAGATGGATACCATTGTCGGTAAACGCAATGGCAAGGAGAGCGTCATCTTGACTCTGATTGAGCGCAAGACCCGTTGCCAACTTCTCCGCTTGATCGAAGGACGAGATGCAGACTCTGTGAGCTATGCATTGCGTGGAATCAAGCGCGAATGGGGAGCTTGCATCAAGACCATCACAGCCGACAACGGACCCGAGTTCACCGCCTTAAATACTGCTTTTGCTGGGACGGAAACTGAGATCTTCTACGCCCATCCTTACACGTCCTGCGACCGTGGCACCAACGAGGCACATAACCGGATGATCCGCCAGGACTTCCCTAAGGGCATGTCCCTAGATGACATTAGCCCTAGTCAAGTGCAGGCCACGCAAGACCGCTTGAATCAGTTGCCTCGCAAACAACAGGGCTACTGCACACCCCAGCAAAACTTTGAGGCCGAAGCTCGGCGCGTTCGCCGCATGGCCCAGTAGTCTCTCTAGCGCCACAACTTCTATTTGATAACGGCCTGTTCTGGGATTGTCCTCAACGACTGGCTAACTTGTTCTTGCAATTTACGACCCAATTATGTGATGAAAATATCGCTTTTGTCAAAAAACACGGATTGATCGGTTTGGTCTGGTAAGTTAGTACTACTTAAAGAGTATCAAAATCAGGTCTTGCGATTGAGTTCAGATATCACCTAGAGTTTTTGATATTGCTGTAATTGATGCATATATATTTTTTTATTGGTACTACAAAATAAACAAAGAACAAATGAAGCTGACACTCATCAATCTCATCAAGAAAGTTGTGGTATGCCTTAATGCTAACAGTTAATAACCTCGATAAATGGTTCGGGAAGAAACAAGCTTTGCACCAAATTTCATTTGAAATCAAATCGGGACGGATTGTCGGCCTGATTGGGGCAAATGGGGCAGGTAAAACAACCATTATGAAAACCATTCTGGGCATTTCGAGTTTTACCGGCGACATTCGGCTGAATGATCAGAAGATCACCGTTGACAGTCATGATGCTTTAAAAGATGTGGGTGCTTTGATTGAGTATCCGGGTTTGTATCCTTATTTAACCGGCCGGGAACAGCTTCACCTTTTTACGAGAGGCGCTGATCGGCAAGCCAAAGTGGACAAAGTGATTGAAGAGATGCACTTGACTGCCTATGCAGATGCAAAAGCCAAGCATTATTCGTTAGGGATGAAGCAGAAACTTGGAATTGCGCTTGCACTGGTGAACCAGCCAAGTCTGGTGATCCTTGACGAGCCGATGAATGGACTTGATCCCAAGGCAACAAGAGAACTGCGTGAACTGATCCTTCAGAAAAAAGCAGAAGGCACTTCATTCCTGATTTCAAGCCATATCTTGAGCGAGTTGCAAAAAGTCGCTGACGATGTTGTGATCATCAATCACGGCCATCTTGTCACAAACAATACCATGGACGCGGTGTTAGCCAGAAATGAAAGTTATCTCTTGCTGAGAACGGATCAGAACGACCGCGTGGCTCAACTTTTAGCGCAAAAAGGTTATCAAGCTGCGGTTGAAGAAGGCAGCGTTAAGATTGCCAGAAACTCAATTCAAAATATGACGGTTTTGTTGCGTGCGGTGCTGGATCAGAATATTGCGATCAACGACATTCACGAACAACAGGATGACTTAGAAAACTCACTTTTAGGCATCATTGAGTGATCGCGAGGATACGGAGGATTTTATTTTGTTAATACTACTTAAACAGGAAACCTACAAACTCTTAAAAAGACCATCGTTCACCATTTTCTGGTTATTTCTCATTGTGTTTCAACTGGCAATGGCGATTTTCGGAAAAGCTTATCCACAGACGTTTCAGCCTGAGAACTTGTTCCTCAACGATTTTTATGCACCAGTGTTAATTGTCTTTTATATTATTGCAGTTGGTAGTACGCAGCTGTCATCAGAAAATCAGTATGGCACCTTAAAAGCACTACTTTATCGACAGTATTCAAGTAGCAAAGTTTTGGTTAGTAAGTGGTTAACCCTGCTAGGCTGTGCACTTTGCTTCTATGGCAGCAGCTTCGTGATGACTTTTCTTTTAAAAGTGATCTTTTTCCAAAATAAATTTAGTCTGACTTTGCAAGTTAGCACGCATCAGCCGATTTGGCAGGCCATGTTGATGAATACTGTCAGCGAGTTTTTGACCTTACTTTTTCTGGCTGCTTTTGTGTTGCTGCTGGCCACCTTATTTGACAACTCAACGCCTGCGATCATCGTCGGCATTAGTGCCTACTTTGTTGTCTCGGTTTTTAACCAGTTAATGTTTGTGCTGATTGATCAACACGATTGGCTCAAATGGAACCCGGTGAATATGTTGAACTTTGGAGCACAACTGAATTCACCAAAACTTTCGAGTCTGACTCACCTAGGCATCAACCAGATGATGATCGGCTACATTGCTTATGGCAGTATCTTCTTGATACTTGGCCTGATTGTCTTCCGCAGGCGCAATTTGCGGTAGATGATGGTATTCACGAAAAATAAAACGCCTGTTTAGGTGTCATTTTCTGCGTCCAAGTCATTTATCCAAGTGCTTCAAAGTGGATCTTTTCTCAGCTTGAGAATCCATTCGAAAGTTTTTATACCAATACCACGTGTTATAATTTGTGTGTAAATTAAAATAATTATTTTAACAAGATTTGGTTGAAGGGCTTTTGGCTTGGTTTCTGAAGGGAGCAATTGCATTGAGACCAATTGGAGAAGAAAAAGTTCATAGCAAACTGTATAAAGATGGCAAGTTGTGGGTGGTGATGCTGATCGGCTTCTTCTTGATGGGTGGTACGAGTTCCGTGCATAAAGTGGCGGCCAAGTCCATCAATGAGACCTCTCAATTGGCACAACGATCGAGAGTCAATGCAGCATTGACTCGTCAACAAAAAAAGTATTTGAGTAATCCCGTTGTCTCACCAATTACAGAGACAGGAAAAGCTGCTGAAGATCCTGCTACACAAAGAACCGTTGATATCAAATTTGTCGATGACCAAGGCAATCAACTTGCCCCGGATCAGACGTTTAGTGGCAAAGTCGGCGATCCGTATACCATCTCGCCAATCAGCATCAAAGATTACCAATACGCCCATTTAGCTACGAATAGCGCTCCGGCAACCGGCACGTACACTGATGGCACCGTCACTGTCACCATGGTTTACACCAAGACGCCAATTCCTCAAGGCAGCGTTAACGTGAAGTACGTCGATGATGCAGGCAACACGCTTGCACCTGATAAAGTGCTCACCGGCCAGCCCGGCGATCCTTATGAAGCCCGTCCGATTGATATTGCAAATTACCAATTCACCAGTCTTGCGCCAGACAGCGCACCGGAAAACGGGACCTTTAGTACCGGCACTTTGACTGTGACCTTTGTTTATAGCAAGAATCCAACGGCCCAAGGAACCGTTAACGTTCATTATGTTGACGAAAATGGGAACGCACTTGCGCCAGACAAAGTTTTGACTGGAAACGCAGGAACACCTTATACCACAACGCCAACAACTATTGCGGGATATCAGTATCTGCGCATGGCGCTAAACAGCGCGGCTGATTCAGGCACATTCACCAATGGAACGTTAAATGTCACCTTTGTTTATGCAAAGACAAGCACGCCGGTCACGCCAAGTACGCCAGTCACACCAAGCACGCCGACAAATCCATCCACGCCAAATCCGCCAAGCAATTTGCCATCAACAGGTGGTAACAATGGCTCGACAATAACGATCATAACGCCAACTAATAAAGCTAAGCACACATTGCCGCGGACGCACGAAGCACAACAAATTGGCTTAACCGCACTTGGCGTCATCCTCCTAGCTGTGGCAGGCTTTCTGGGTATTCGTTGGCGCCGGCAAACGAAAAAAGCAAGTCATAAAAATTAAATCGCGCCATTTTCAATTGTGTAAATTGAGTTGAAAAATGGAATGGAAAAGAGCATCATCCACTTTAAATGATGCTCTTTTTATACCTAAAGAATTGAAAACGATCACAACAGATCGTTTTCTGAACAATCGAATGTGAGGTCGCGCGTATGTCAAAAATTGTGAACAGCACTGTCAGTCAAGCAGCCATCGTGATGATGGTCATCGAGATCATTGTTTGCTTGGTTTTGCCGGTGGCTTTAGCCGTGTGGATCATTCAACGGCGAAGTCATCCGAAAAAAGGAGCAACGCCAGTGTTCTTTATCGGTATGGCCATTTTCATTCTTTTTGCCGGTATTCTAGAAGGACCGTTTCGCGGCATTGCTCGGCAATTTCAACATACGCCGTGGCTTTACGCACTTTATGGCGCACTGCTGGCAGGCGTTTTTGAAGAAGTCGGTCGGTGGTTTGGTTTCAAATGGATTCAAAAGCGTATTCCCCAAAAAGCCAAGACACCCGAGACCCCGTTTTTGTATGGTTTAGGGCATGGCGGCCTTGAAATGATGCTGGGTGGTGGCTTGGCAATGTTCAGTAATGTGCTTTTTGCAACGACCATCAACAGTGGCGCGTTGGCTAAATTAATGACCAAAACCCCGGCAAGCGCGCGTGCTGGCATTATCACCGCGGTGAAGCAGTTGACTGGGATGAACGGTTGGACGGTGTCACTAAGCTTGCTTGAGCGACTGTTAGCCTTGACCATTCAGATTGCCCTTTCGCTGGTTGTTTGGTTGATTGTGGTCAACCGCAAGCAGTGGTTCTGGATGTTACTGCCAGTTGGCTTGCATGCTTTTATTGATTTTCCGGCTGGATTGAGTCAAGCAGGAGCTTTGAGCCTCACTGTGACAGAGCTGCTGTTGGTGGTGCAAACAGTGATCGTTGTGGCGTTTGTCTACTGGCTCTGGCGGCGAGAAAAGCCGAGCAGCACTGTCAGCGCATAATGACTCAATGAACAGATTGGTTCATTAAGGATGGGGCTTTTCCCGTCGAAACGAAAAACCTGATGACCTTGAGGCGTTGCCGTCCACCGCTTGCCCTTCTGTGGTACACTAGCATTGCATGTTTACAGAAAATGGAGGCTAAGACATTGGCAGATCGACCAATTCGGGTGCGTTATGCACCTAGTCCGACCGGGCATTTGCATATTGGCAATGCACGGACGGCACTGTTCAATTATTTGTTCGCACGGCACAACAAGGGAACGTTGGTGCTGCGGATTGAAGATACCGATACAAAGCGGAACGTTGCAGATGGCGAGAAGAGTCAAATGGAGAATCTCCACTGGCTTGGGATTGATTGGGATGAAGGCCCTGACAAAGGTGGGGACTTTGGCCCTTACCGCCAGTCTGAGCGTAAAGACATTTATGACAAGCTGATCAAACAACTTGTCGATAAGGGCTTTGCTTATGAATCTTATCGGACCGAAGAGGAACTGAAAGCCGATCGCGAAGCCCAAAAGGCCCGTCACGAAATGCCCCATTATGAATACGAATATGAAGGTATGAGTGAAGCCGAAAAGGCAGAGGCCATTGCTGCGGCGAAAGCCAAGGGGTTACAGCCGGTTATCCGGTTCCACATCCCGACCGATAAGACTTACGAATGGGATGACATTGTCAAAGGCAAGATTTCGATTGATGCCAATACGCTTGGTGGCGATTTTGTCATTCAGAAGCGCGACGGCATGCCGACGTATAACTTTGCGGTGGTGGTTGATGACCATCTCATGGAAATCAGCCACGTGCTGCGCGGCGATGACCACATTGCCAACACGCCTAAGCAGCTGGCGATTTATGACGCTTTTGGCTGGAAACCACCGATTTTTGGCCATATGACCTTGATCATCAATGGCGCAACCGGCAAAAAGCTGTCCAAACGTGATGAAACTGTCTTACAGTTCATCGAACAATATCGTGAACTCGGCTACTTGCCGGAAGCGATGTTTAACTTCATCACGCTGTTAGGCTGGTCACCGGTTGGCGAAGATGAGATTTTCACCAAAAAGGAATTCATCAAGCAGTTCGATCCGAAGCGCTTATCCAAGAGTCCGGCACGCTTCGACCAGAAGAAGCTGGAATGGGTTAACAACCAGTATATTAAAGCTAAGCAAAAGACGAATCCGAACGAGTTAATGAGCATGTCGCTGGCAAACCTGATTGAAGATGGCTTGATTCATAGCGATCCGGATCCAAAAACCATCGAGTGGGCCCGTCAACTGATCAGCTTGTACACCGATCAGATGAGTTATACCGCGCAGATTAGCAAACTTGCCGATATTTTCTTCGACAAGGCAACCGATCTGACGGATGACGAGCGTAAGGAGCTGGCTGACGACAATGCCAAGCCGGTTATCGAAGCATTCGCTAAAAAAATCCGAGCATTGGACACCTTCGACGCGTATTCCGTTGGCCGCATTGTCAACGAAGTCAAGCAAGAAACCCAGGTTAAAGGCCGCAAGTTGTACATGCCGATCCGCATTGCCGCAACGCTGCGGATGCATGGCCCACAACTGGCTGAAACGATTGAGCTCATGGGGCGCGATCAGGTGTTGAAGAACGTTGATTTGGTCACATCACAACTTTAATTAGCAGAAAAAATCCGCGCAATGTCGCGGATTTTTTGTGTGCTGCCACGTTGAATGAGGAGAGATCGCGTTTTCCAGACTAAATCAACCCAGCCTTTTGAAAATAGGTTCATAATGAGGATAAGGATTTTTATAATGAACCCAGCAATCAAAGCAATGGAGGTCTGGATAATGGCAATTTTTACTGCTTATGACAATGCGGAGATCCTTGCAGCTTTACGTGCCGCCGCACCGCACGCGGAGATTCATACAGATGATCAGGTTGCGCGCAAACATAGCGCCAATGGCAATGCTCAGCTGGAGATTGACGGCAGAATTTTGGCCTATGTCGCGGCTGGCGATGTTGCGGATATTCAAGGTGTTTTGAAAATAGCGCGGCAATATCACATTCCGGTCGTTCCTCAAGGCGCGGATACCAGTACCGTTATCGGGGCGGATGGCCTCAATGGCAGCATTATCATATCAACGGTGCGCATGAATCGGATTAAGGAAATCAGCAAAGGTGACTTGTTGGCGGTTGTAGAACCGGGCGTGATTAACGGTGACTTGGATAAAGAAGCCCGCAAGCAAGGCTTGTTCTATGCGCCTGATCCGGGTTCTAAGCCGATTTCCAGTATCGGCGGTAACGCAGCGACCAATGCCGGTGGGATGAGTACGGTCAAGTACGGCGCAACAACGGACAATGTGCTGGGCTTGAAAGTCGTGCTTGCAGATGGCAGAGAAATCAAACTCGGCGGTCGCACTTATAAGCATGCCTTTAGCTATGACTTGACCCATTTTTTTGTGGGATCTGAAGGCACATTAGGCATTATTACGGAAATCACCGTTAAGTTGAATCCGATTCCGATCGGGACGCCTGTGGTCGGGGTGGCTTATTTTGATAACATGACGGCCTTGGCCAAAGGGGTCGAAGATTTGCGGTTGTCGGGGATTTATCCGGTGACCCTCGAAGCACTGGACGGCTTGACCGTTGCGGCGTTGGATCGGTATAAAGGCACACACTATGCAGAAGGTGCCGAGGCAATGCTCATTTTCCGGCTGGATGCGGGTGGTGAAGCCAGTCTGAAAATGGCAGAACAGATTTTAACGGCTGATCACGCCAAGAATATCAAGGTAACCAGCGATCCTGATGAAGCAGGCGCCATCATCAAACTGCGGCAGGATATGTTACCAGCGGTCTTCGCGAATGGTCAACACATTATGGAAGATATGGCCGTGCCGCTATCCAAGCTGCCGGAGATGATGGACTACATTGCCGAGATTGCCAAAGATTTGAACGTTGAAATCTACACTGCCGGCCATGCCGGTGACGGCAATGTGCATCCAACGGTTATCTGGCCAGCCGACCAGACGGAACCGCCAAAAGAAGCGCTCCAAGCCATTCGCATGATGTTCCGCAAAGCACTGGCGTTGGGCGGCACGATTTCCGGCGAGCACGCCGTGGGGATGAGCAAGAATCAGTGGAACAACGAGGAGCTCGGCTTTGATGTTGATGAAATTCAGCATCAAATCAAGGACTTGTTTGATCCGCTGAATATCTTGAATCCGAAGCGGAAGATTGATTAAAGGTTAAAAAATTGAGATGATGGGTTAAAAAGAAGGGGGCAGTTCTGTGTCCACTTGGAATGAAGTTAAGGGTAAAATTGATTCTATTCCTGACGAAGCATTGACCATCATCGATGCATTAACTGAACTTGAAGCGGAACGGATTCGCCGCGGGATCTCACAAAAGCAATTCGCCGAAACAATTGGCATGAAGCAGCCGCAGCTTGCAAAGATTGAGCGCTTAGACTCTGTTCCGTCGCTGACGACATTGTCACGGTATGCTAAGGGACTTGGAAAAGGGATTCGTTTATCGATCGTGACGCGTTAACAACGAGTGGAGATTTTCGGCTTCCTTGCTGGTATGTAAGGAGTCTTTTTGGTTCTATGCGGCGAGTAAACTGGGGCCGGAAGTCGGTGGGTAAGGACCTTAGCGTGATGGCTAAGGTTGGGTACTTGTTAGGTTGAAACAGTAAAGATTGGGAGGCAATCCGGTTCCCAAACGCGTTCGCTGGGCCAGAAACCTACACATAAGGACCTCAAGCTTAAATGGCTGGTCTTTGGCCATTTAAGCTTGAGGCCACTTATGCTCCGGTTTCTAACCGGCCCTGCTCACGCTCTTTCCTTTATAAACGGAAGCTTTTCCTGTAAAATGCAGTTAAGACGCTACAGGAAGGAAATGAGCCGATGTTAACGTTATATAATACGATGTCCCGGCAAAAAGAGCCGTTCACGCCACTGCACCCTGGAGAGATTCGGATGTACGTCTGCGGACCGACTGTCTATAATTATATCCACATCGGTAATACGCGCAGTGCGATTGCGTTTGATACGATTCGCCGCTATTTTGAATACCGCGGTTATCATGTCACTTATGTTTCGAATTTCACGGATGTTGACGATAAAATCATCAATGCCGCGCATAAAACCGGCGAAGCACCGCTCGATTTGGCGCAGCGGTTTATTGATGCCTTCATGGAAGATACCACGGCGTTGGGAATCGAACCAGCGACTGCCCATCCACGCGCGAGTCAAATGATTCCGGACATTATTGATTTTGTTCAGGACTTGGTCGCAAAAGGCTATGCTTACGCCGTCGATGGGGACGTGTATTATCGGGCGCGCAAGTTCAAACATTATGGCGAGTTAAGCCATCAAAATGTCGACGAACTCGAAGAAGGCGCCAGTCAGCACATTACGCAAGAAGAACTGGCTAAAAAAGAAGATCCGATTGATTTTGCATTGTGGAAAGCTGCCAAGCCCGGTGAAATCAGCTGGGACTCTCCTTGGGGCAAAGGCCGACCAGGGTGGCACATCGAATGCTCGGTCATGAGCACCCAACTTCTCGGCGATACGTTTGACATTCACGGCGGCGGTCAGGATCTTGAGTTCCCGCATCACGAAAATGAAATCGCCCAGAGTGAAGCCAAAACCGGCAAGCAGTTCGTCCGCTATTGGATGCACAATGGCTTTGTGACCATTGGCGAAGATGATGAAAAAATGAGCAAATCGCTTGGTAACTTCATTACGGTTCATGACATTTTGAAAACAGTCGATCCGCAAGTTCTGCGGTTCTTCATGGCCGGCACTCAATACCGGATGCCAATACGTTACTCCGATGCCAACCTCAAGAACGCAGCGAACAGCCTTAATCGCCTAAAAATCGCCCGTGAAAATCTGGTTTATCGCCGCGATAATGCCGTCCCAGGCGTTGATCCCAAGATCACTGAACAATTACAAACGTTGAAAGACCAATTTATCACCGCCATGGATGATGATGTAAACGTCCAAAACGGGTTGACCGTCCTTTTTGACTTGGCTAAATTACTGAACGAATATGCCAACGAAAATACGGTTAATCGTGAAAGCCTCGACGACTTACTGAATCTTTATGATGCGTGGCTGCAGATCTTCGGCGTGGTTTTTGCCGATCAGACCAATCTCGATGCCGATATTGATGCGTTAGTGAAAGCGCGCGATGTTGCCCGGGCAGCGAAAGACTTTGCCAAAAGTGATCAGATTCGTGATCAGCTGGCAGCGCAAGGTATTATTTTGGAAGACACTCCTCAAGGAACGCGGTGGCGCAGAAAATGACATTTGATCCAAAACAATTGAACGGCATCGCATTGGCCTATATGGGCGATGCGGTTTATGAGGTCTACGTTCGGGAACATCTTCTCAAACGCGGGTTGGTGCGCCCGGCTGCCTTACAGCGCGCCGCCAAAGATTTTGTTTCTGCCAAAGCGCAGGCGGCCTTAATCGCGGGGATGGAAGACGAGCACTTGCTTAACGACGAAGAGGTCGCGGTTTTCAAACATGGGCGTAATGCCAAAAGTTACACGCATGCCAAGAATACCGATGTCGTCACGTATCGCGTTTCGACCGGCTTTGAGGCCTTATTTGGCTATCTGCATCTCGAAAAGCACGACAAGCGGGTTGCCGAATTAGCCGCATGGTGTATTCAGTACGTTGAAGAAGGGAAGACGGGTCATGGCAAAACAGCCGCAAGCAGCACCAAATGAACACGATCCGGATGAGTTTGTCTTTGGCCGCCATGCCGTTGAAGCTGCACTCAAAGCCGGCACCGCCGCAACTATTAACAAACTTTTTGTTCAAACCGATCTAAAAAGCGAGCCGATTCAGCATTTAATCGGCATCGCGCAAAAAAAGAAAATTCTGGTCGCTACCGCACCGAAACAAAAACTCGACCTCATGAGTGACCATGGCAATCATCAAGGCGTTTTGCTGGCAATGACGCCCTATGCTTACGCGAGTGTGGATGATCTTTTTCAACATGCAGCGGATAAAGGCGAAGATCCGTTTTTCTTGTTGTTGGACAACTTAGAAGATCCGCACAATCTGGGCTCGATTCTGCGAACTGCTGATGCTAGCGGCGTACATGGGATTATCATTCCCAAACATCGCGCCGTGGGTCTCACCAGTGCGGTTGCCAAAGTCAGCACCGGTGCAATCGAATACGTTCCGGTTGCCCGGGTCACTAATCTGGCGCAGACCATCAAACAGTTAAAAGACCGCGGCATGTGGGTCTTTGGCACCGCGATGGATGGTCAGGATTATCGCCAGTGGGATGCAAAAGGCAGTACGGCGCTTGTGATTGGCAACGAAGGCAAAGGAATTTCGCCCGGAATTGCCAAACTCATGGACGCCACGATTGCCATTCCAATGGTCGGCCACGTGCAAAGCTTAAACGCCAGTGTTGCGGCCGGCATCTTGATGTATCAAGCATTTGCTAGCCGTCACGAGGGCAAATAATCATGCGCGAACACATTTTGATTGTCGACGGCTATAACGTCATTGGAAACTGGCCGGAGCTGGCCAAATTGAAAGCGGAAGACCACTTCGATGTTGCCCGCGATCGACTGTTGGACATCCTGGCAGAATACCGCAGCCACGAAAACGCCAAAATCATTGTTGTCTTCGATGCCATGTATGTACCTGGTATCGGCAAAAGCTATGCGAAGTGGGATCTGCAAGTAGTCTTCACCAAAGAAGACGAAACTGCGGATAGTTACATCGAACGGTTAGCCCAGGAAATGAACTCGCCTCTCGTGCAGCTGGTGGTCGTCACCAGCGATCAGGCGGAACAGTGGACCGTTTTCTCCCGCGGCGCGCTCCGCATCAGTTCGCGCGATTTCCTCAAAGAGGTTCAGCGTTCTGATCGTGAATTTAACCATGATACAGCCAACTATGCTGCTCATCTCGCCCGCCGCAACAGTCCTTGGAATAATGACCAGTTATTTCTGTTGGATAAAATGCGCCGGCATTTGGAGCGGCGGCCGAAGCCGAAGGAGTAGGATGTTTTGACTCCCGTGCCAGGTTTACTTTAGACTGCTGTTCTCGTGCTCATGATGGGGATTGCAATGACAGTTTACGACTATCGGAAACGAAGAACAGCTTAAAATAAGTTTGTAGCCCAACGAGCTTAAAAGAGTTCAAGAAACTGGGTTTTGCTGAAATAACTCCCCCAGCAATCTGTTATAACAAAGCCTGAAAAATAGTTTTGCGTTAAGTAGTGTTGAAGAATAAATCTTTCATCTTGGACGGCTCTCCTCTTGAGAGCCGTCTTTGTTATACTCTGCCAGTAACTGACAAATGCGTTTGAAAAAGTGAAAGATATCTTAATGCCAAAGAGGAATCATTTTAAAAAATTAATCGTGCGACTGCTCCCCTTGGGTTAAGCTGTTAGAAAATAGCCAGTTGCAGTTTTCGACAACCAGCAATATTTCGAAATGATATTTCTTGCACGTAACCATGGCGATATCTATTGAAGAGCTTGGGGAGATAGCGACCAATAATGCTTGCCAGAATTTAACTATTCTTGTATTTCGTAAAGCTTCGTGGAGACATTGATACGGTTTAATCTTAAAAGTTGATATGTTGTTATGTACAACGTATAATAGACTAAAGGCGTAGTTACAAACGAAATTAAACGGGAGGATCTTTATGGGCAAAAACAAGGGACTCGATTCGTTACTGGCAGACTATCACACCTTTGTTAGCGGCACAGCGGCTCAGTACGGTGTTTCTTCTTCAATGCTAACCAATGCTATTAGAGAGGGGCGAATTTCACGCGAAGCACGTGGTGTCTATGTCGAAAATGGCTACACATGGGACGACTTTGCAATCCTTTCACAACGCTATAGCAGAGGTGTGTTTGCACTTGATACCGCTTTATTCTTATATGGGCTAACTGACCAGATCCCAGATCGATTTATTATGGCTTTTCCGCGTGGGTATCGTAATCCTCGGTTATCAGAGCATTGGATTGTGCCAATTTATTATGTGCCTAATCGATACTTTCCAGGCATTACCACAGTCGAAACGCCCAATATGAATTTTGTACGAACCTATTCAGTTGAACGCACTTTATTAGATGTATGGGAACGACCTGATGTTGCTCCTTACACTCGTAATGAAGCGTTTAAGAATTACTTTGATGAATATGGGCAAAACAATGCGTCGTTTGAGCGCCTTTTAAAGCTTAAAAAGCAACTGTATCCACACAGCGACTTAACAAAACTTTTAGAGGTACTTGTCTGATGAACCCTTATGCAAATCTTTCGCCTCACAAAATTGCCAATCGAATTAATGAAGCAGCTGATGCGCTTGGGGTTCCGCGACAAAATATGCAGCTGCTTTTCAGATTGCAAGAATTATTACGGCAGATTTCCGAATCGGCTTACCAAGATAACTTCATTTTCAAAGGCGGGTTTGAAGTAGCCATGATTGTTGGGGTGTCAAGACGAACTACGATAGATCTTGATACGACAATGAATAACCAAGACTTAAATCCAGACAACCTCAAAAAAGTGTTGACGACTATTTTTGATCATGCACAAAGTCCTATTCATTTCACCGTGACACGCATTAAATCAGAAATGAATGAGCATGAATATCCGGGTTTTCGTGTTGGTGTTCTCGGTACAATGGGGAAGACACGTTCTAAGTTGAACATTGATGTATCAACAGGAGATGTGGTATATCCAAAGCCAATGAGATTGACACATACAAATTTTATTGATTCCACCGATAAATTTATGATGAACGCATTTCCGCTAGAACAAATTATGACCGATAAGTTGGTAACCATTTATCAAAAAAGCATTAGAAATACTCGGGAAAAGGACTTTTATGATATTTGGGTGCTGGGCATGACAACTTTAGCAGATTTGGATCAAAGCACGCTGGTTGAGGCATTTAAAAAAACGGCAAAAGCGAAAGGAATCAGTGACATTAGTCTGAGACAGGGTAAAGAAATCATTGATCAGCTAAAGACCAGACCTGATATGGTGCGCTCTTGGCAAGGATACCAAGAAACTAAGGAATTTGCGCGTGGTATTGAATTAAATCAGGCTTTAGACAATGCAAGCGAACAGCTTAAAAATATTTTTAATGATAATACTTTTAATTCAATTCACACGTAAATTGGGCTGACAGGCATGCATGGGTTCAAAGACAATTTGGTCTTAAGGGTCACTAGGCACAACCTGTTTACTAAAAAAGCTCCGAATTTGGAGCTTTTTTGCATATAAAGAAAAATCATGCCAAGGAAAAGGACAGAAAATGAGATCGCGCATTTTAGAATCAAGTTAGCCACTGTCTCAAAATTTTTTGGACAATAAAAAACATCAAGAACAGATATCCTGTATCATTGAAGTTCCTACACAAACAATGGAAGAGGATATTGTCTTGATGCAGAAACAGGATAGCACACACCGCCAAAAAGGTCAGCACTTAACATCACTCGAGCGCGGAAAAGTGGCCGGATTCCGCCAAGCTGGGAAGTCCAATCGTTGGATTGCTGCTGAAATTGGCGTCTGCCCGCAGACCATTAATAATGAAATGAAGCGAGGTACAGTAGATCAGGTCAAGAAGAGTAATGGCAAGCGCGTCTACCATCGACAATACCTGCCAGAGGCTGCTCAGGCACGTTACGAGACTGCACGCTTGAGCTGTCATCGTCCTGACAAGTTCGCCAGCGTACAGGTCTTCTTAGCCTGGTACGTACAGCGAGCTAAGCAGGACAAATGGTCGCCGGATGCTTCAATCGGCTATGCCAAGCGACACAAGCTGTTTACTCCTGAAGAGCTTGTTTGTGCCTCGACTTTGTACCAGTACATTGACGACCAACGCCTAGAGATTCGAAATATCGACCTGTTGGAGAAGACTAAGCGGAAGACCTCTCACCAGCACCACACCAAGGCTAAGCGCCTGGCTGGCCGCAGTATCGAGGAACGGCCTAAGGTCGTTGAACGACGCAGGCAGTTCGGTCACTGGGAGATGGATACCATTGTCGGTAAACGCAATGGCAAGGAGAGCGTCATCTTGACTCTGATTGAGCGCAAGACCCGTTGCCAACTTCTCCGCTTGATCGAAGGACGAGATGCAGACTCTGTGAGCTATGCATTGCGTGGAATCAAGCGCGAATGGGGAGCTTGCATCAAGACCATCACAGCCGACAACGGACCCGAGTTCACCGCCTTAAATACTGCTTTTGCTGGGACGGAAACTGAGATCTTCTACGCCCATCCTTACACGTCCTGCGACCGTGGCACCAACGAGGCACATAACCGGATGATTCGCCAGGACTTCCCTAAGGGCATGTCCCTAGATGACATTAGCCCTAGTCAAGTGCAGGCCACGCAAGACCGCTTGAATCAGTTGCCTCGCAAACAACAGGGCTACTGCACACCCCAGCAAAACTTTGAGGCCGAAGCTCGGCGCGTTCGCCGCATGGCCCAGTAGTCTCTCTAGCGCCACAACTTCTATTTGATAACGGCCTGTTCTGGGATTGTCCTCAACGACTGGCTAACTTGTTCTTGCAATTTACGTAAAAAATATTTTCGTTTCACTCTTATTAATAAGTGGGTTCTTCTTGTATAAGGTATCAACAGTGATTGTATTGTTAGCAAACGCAGTGTCCATTTCCTTCTTGCTAACGCTGAATATCTATACAACTGGTGAAGTCTGGTACTTTCTTGGTCTGATAAGTATTCACGGATTAGTTGAACTGGGTGCGCTAATGATTGCGGCAAATATAGGATTTCAGCGAATTAATCTCAAGACTCGGACACAGAGGTTGGCACTTAGAAATACAATAGTGCTCATACTGATATTACTCATTATTTCAGCCAGCCTAGAAACGTTTGTAACGCCCTTGTTTTGGAGATGACCTAAAATGATTGAAGTATTGGCGGTTTCGTTAAAAAGAGGTCTTTCTGGTGTTCCTTTTGTTGATACACTCTCCGCTAGAAAGACAGTTTGGTTTTGGGGAATGATCAACTTAGCCGGCTTGGCCGCTTCAATAATTATTCTTAGAGAAATCTTGATATCAGGAGTCCTTCTTGACGATATCAAGAAAATTATGATGGTGTGGTCTGGGTTCACTTTAAATGTTCCTGAAATACTTGGAGTTCTTGTCGCGGCCAATGCCGTCATTTATTATCAGGATTTAAAGTCACTTTGTCTTATGTCCTTGAATCAACCGATAATAAGATTCGGAATGCGTTCGGGCATTTCCTTAAGTCTGTTGAAGGCTGTATTTTGTATAAGAGCGATTATCTCCATTACGCGAATACCTTTTTTGCTCTTTCTTATAACGCTGACTATAGAAAATCTTCGCGGCGTTCGTTGGCTTTCTTGCAGTCTTTTTCTGGCGAGATTGGGCATTGCTCTCATTACTTTTATGCACTTTTCATTGGAGAAGTGGCTGAGGAACGAGCTTGTAAAGAATATACTTGTACTTATTTTTGCATTTGTATTCACAGCAAGTGTGGGGAAAAGTTTATGCGTCGAGTTTATAAGAATTTTTTTAAACGAAAAAATTTTAACTGCTGCATCCTTTTTCAGTTTTGAACCGCAGTACGTGCTATTTTTAGTATTGATTTTGATAGTCTTTTTTGGACTTTACAAATATCGTAAGCCAATCAGTTTCAAGTGGTCTTACATGAAGGATCCAGTGAAAAATGCCATTTTCTTAGCGATCAAAGATACTGGACAGATTGGCACATGGTTTTACTTTATCAGCAGTAGTGGGCTTGCACTTCTAATGAGCAGCGTAGATGAAAGATACTCGTTGTTGGTCGTGTTTATCACAATTTATTACAGCACCATGGTTCTGTATCAGACGACCATTAATAATCTTCCGGGTTATTTTGAAATAAATGTTCATAAACAAATATTTATCTGGAATAATCACTTAGAGATGCTTGTACGTCGGTGTCTATGTTCCTTCCTGGTGTACCTTACCGTTAAATTAATGCCCTTAGTCTTTTTGATCCTACTTTTCAGCTGGATTAAAGGACTTTCATTTTTGGAAGTGGGATTACAAATTCTGGCCACCCTTAGTATCTCTTACTTAATGGCAGTGGTTTATCAATTGACGGGTTTACTGGGATATACGAGAAATCATGATACCAATGCTTTTGAAATTAGAGAGCAGCTTCGTGTAAAATCTTTCAGAACGATTATTGAGGGTATCTCTTTGGCTTTTGTTGCGCCTTGCCGTTGACGCTACTTGTTGTCGACAGAATCAATATACAACTATTCATCATTTTGGAAACTGCAATGTCGCTCATTGCAACGCTGAGTGTCTTAATTCTGCTAACAGTAGTCTCATTATGTATAAAGAGGGGAAGATATGGGCAATCAGGTTCGGGTAAAGAACGTTAGCTTTTCTTACGATGATAATGTACTATTTCGAGACCTTTCTTTGCATTTTTCCTCGGGAAGCATATATAGAATCATGGGGTCGAACGGGGTTGGGAAGACAACGCTCCTTAAGTTACTCGCGTTTGACCTATTGCCAAACGAAGGGGTAATCGACACTGATTTAATGCGAGAGGAGATCGTTTATCTTCATGACGGGAATATACTGGATCCCAACTTAAGCGCCAAAGAACATGTGGATTTTTTGATTTCCTTTAATAAAGTCAATCGACAAAGGCTGGCAAAATTACCGTATTTACTGGAAAAGATGAAACTTGAAGCATATTACAACGAACTAACGTCGGCGCTGTCGCTAGGCACAGTTATGAAATTAACATTTCTTTTGTTTTGGCTTCAAGAGCCCAAAATGTTGATGCTTGATGAGTTCTTTTCTGGAATTGATACGAGTGGCATGCGATGCATTGTAGACTTGATAAATGAAATGGCTACAGAAGGCTCAGTTATTCTCTTCGTTACTCATGTTAACCAGAATGCTGATTTATTAGATTATCATCCAGTGCAAATCTGCGAGTAAAGGTCGATTGACAAGTTGGTTATGTTTCTCTTGGCTAGACGCATTAGGGGTGGTAAGTATCACAAAAAAAGGTAAGGCTTTTCTGTTTGGCGTCGCGGTTTGGGCACTCGTCATTCTTTTCAACATGCTCATGGATCGCGTTCTATACGGATATTTAATATGGGACGAGTATTTAAAGATGACTGGATGGCTCCTCATTGCTGTCATATTGGGAAGAATTTATTTTTCCAAAACCAAGTAGTCCACGCGGTGAGTTGCTTGGTTTGCACCAGGGACGCGTTTAAAACTACGAACTTGGCGGAGTTAATGCCGTGCTTCTTCGGTTTAGCAATGCGTTGCCAGCCCAATCGCTGGGCAGCTAAGTCGTATCAACAATCTTTCAATAACTTAAGGAGAAAAGACAGCGGAACCGCAATTTCGTCGTCTTTTCTGTTTGAAATGGGATAAAGCTTAGCCTCAAATTGTAATATTTAGCGTGTCATTCGATATGCTATATTTTGACTTTTCAAAAGTTGCTATTGGGGGACCTGATAAAATCTCTTGGTTGCTTTCTCGCCCAAAATATTCTATGATGTCGTTACTAGCTTACAAAAAGTAAGTAACACGCATGGGAGGCATTTTCGATGGTAGACATTGAGCATTTACAGTTTGGGCTTGAAACTTTTGGTGACATTGTGGCAAATGAAGACGGCAGCTTGCAGACCGCTGCTGCATCCATTCGCCAGATTGTGCGCGAAGGTGAGCTGGCCGATGACTTGGGCATTCAGGTCTTCGGGGTTGGCGAACATCATCGGCCGGACTATAGTGTTTCGAGTCCGGAAACGGTTTTGGCGGCAATTTCAGCAGTGACCAAGCAGATCAAGTTGGCAACGGCGGTCACCGTGCTCAGCTCCGATGATCCTGTGCGCGTTTATTAGCGGTTCGCGACTTTGGATGCGTTGTCCAATGGGCGGGCGCAGGTCATGCTGGGACGCGGCTCGTTCACCGAGTCTTTTCCTTTATTCGGCTATGACTTAACCGATTATGACGACCTATTCAATGAGAAATTGGGGTTATACGACGCCTTGCGCAATGAAAAGGCAGTGACCTGGTCGGGCAAGTTCCGTGCGGCTTTGAAAAATCAGGAAGTCTATCCGAAGACCGAAAACGGTAAACTTGAGACTTATATTGGCATTGGCGGCTCGCCGGAATCTGTGATTCGCGCGGTTAAGTTCGGTTACAAAGTGATCATTGCGATCATTGGCGGGCAAGCCAGCCGGTTCAAGCCGTATATTGAGCTATATCACGCAGCTGCTAAAGAACTCGGCAAGCCGGAATTCCCAATTGCCGTGCACTCGCATGGGTTCATTGCTGATGACGAGAATGAAGCTGTTGAGGTAGCGTTTAAAAATATCAAAGCCAACTTTGATCGCATTGGGTTGACTCGTGGCTGGGCACCGATGAGTCGTGAACAGTTTGACGGCGAAACCAAGGTGGGTTCATTCTACGTCGGCAATCCCGAAACCGTTGCGCGGCGCATGGCCGAAACAATTGACCTGCTCGATCTCGGCCGCTTCGACCTCGTCTATGGTGCCGGCAACCAGACGGCAGCGCAGCGCGAGCGGATGATTGAGTTGTATGGTACGAAAGTCATTCCGCGGGTTAAAGAAATTTTGGCAGAAAAGGCGGCGGTGAAATAATGGTCATTCAACGCGTAGGTATTATTGGCGCAGGAAAAGTCGGCATCGTGCTGGCTGGTTTGGCGCTGGATGCCGGCTACACAGTGCGATTTTCCGGTTCGGGATCCGTCAAGAAAATCGCCTTAACCATTAAAACCTTAGTTCCCGGCGCCATTGCGTCAGAGAATGCGGATGTCGTTGCCAATAGCGATATCATTTTGCTGGCGATTCCACTTAGTCGCTACAAGAACATCGATGCTGACTTACTGAAGGGTAAACTGGTCATCGATGCCATGAACTACTGGTGGGAAACGGACGGCATTCGCGAAGAAGTCTTAGATCCGGACACGACTTCCAGCGAACAGGTTCAGGCTTATTTCAAAGATGCCAAAATTGTCAAAACGTTCAATCACATGGGTTACCACAATCTGCAAGAAGAGGCGCGGCCAAAAGGCGACCCGAGACGGAAGGCACTTTTCGTCACCGGCAACGATCCTGACGCTGTCGCCACAGTGGCTGCTTTTGTCGATACAATGGGCTTCGACACGGTTGTCCACAACAATCTGGCAGATGGCATCATGACCGAGCCGGGCAGTCCTCTATTCGGCGCCAGCCTGCGTTACGCCGAGGTTAAGAACATTATCGATCACTTTGATCAGACCGAGTTCGGTAAGCGGATAGCGGCGAAAGTTCATAGTCATTAATAGGTGACGGGAGTTTGGTATAAAAGCAAGGCATGCAGCTTCTTGAAGGCTGAGATGCCTTGCTTTTTGCTTCTATAACTGAATGTTTAAATGAAATGCAATTGTTAGACTGACAATAACAAGCAAGATCTTTGGATGTCTGGGGTGTCTACTGTGTTGGAGGAGGAAGAATGAAAAACAAGAGATCAACCAATAAGACGGCTGTTTATATTTCGCTTTTCCTAGGCGGTATTGTTGTTGGCTTGATAACTTTACCAATTATCCAAGATTTGTTACGGGTAATTTTTAAGTAAACGATTTTATATTCATAAGAAGTACACAGTCTTATCCCTATATCGCAGTAATTCAGTATAGGTATAAGCCTGTGTGCTTTTTTGATCTGCGATTGCTGGTATAAAGAACATCAAATGTACTGAGTAGAATAACAAACGTTTTATGGCACATAAGCAACGTTAACCGTAAATTGCAAGAACAAGTTAGCCAGTCGTTGAGGACAATCCCAGAACAGGCCGTTATCAAATAGAAGTTGTGGCGCTAGAGAGACTACTGGGCCATGCGGCGAACGCGCCGAGCTTCGGCCTCAAAGTTTTGCTGGGGTGTGCAGTAGCCCTGTTGTTTGCGAGGCAACTGATTCAAGCGGTCTTGCGTGGCCTGCACTTGACTAGGGCTAATGTCATCTAGGGACATGCCCTTAGGGAAGTCCTGGCGGATCATCCGGTTATGTGCCTCGTTGGTGCCACGGTCGCAGGACGTGTAAGGATGGGCGTAGAAGATCTCAGTTTCCGTCCCAGCAAAAGCAGTATTTAAGGCGGTGAACTCGGGTCCGTTGTCGGCTGTGATGGTCTTGATGCAAGCTCCCCATTCGCGCTTGATTCCACGCAATGCATAGCTCACAGAGTCTGCATCTCGTCCTTCGATCAAGCGGAGAAGTTGGCAACGGGTCTTGCGCTCAATCAGAGTCAAGATGACGCTCTCCTTGCCATTGCGTTTACCGACAATGGTATCCATCTCCCAGTGACCGAACTGCCTGCGTCGTTCAACGACCTTAGGCCGTTCCTCGATACTGCGGCCAGCCAGGCGCTTAGCCTTGGTGTGGTGCTGGTGAGAGGTCTTCCGCTTAGTCTTCTCCAACAGGTCGATATTTCGAATCTCTAGGCGTTGGTCGTCAATGTACTGGTACAAAGTCGAGGCACAAACAAGCTCTTCAGGAGTAAACAGCTTGTGTCGCTTGGCATAGCCGATTGAAGCATCCGGCGACCATTTGTCCTGCTTAGCTCGCTGTACGTACCAGGCTAAGAAGACCTGTACGCTGGCGAACTTGTCAGGACGATGGCAGCTCAAGCGTGCAGTCTCGTAACGTGCCTGAGCAGCCTCTGGCAGGTATTGTCGATGGTAGACGCGCTTGCCATTACTCTTCTTGACCTGATCTACTGTACCTCGCTTGATTTCATTATTAATGGTCTGCGGGCAGACGCCAATTTCAGCAGCAATCCAACGATTGGACTTCCCAGCTTGGTGGAATCCGGCCACTTTTCCGCGCTCGAGTGATGTTAAGTGCTGACCTTTTTGGCGGTGTGTGCTATCCTGTTTCTGCATCAAGACAATATCCTCTTCCATTGTTTGTGTAGGAACTTCAATGATACAGGATATCTGTTCTTGATGTTTTTTATTGTCCAAAAAATTTTGAGACAGTGGCTAACTTGATTCTAAAATGCGCGATTAATTTTTAACTTGGCTATTCTTGCAGTTCATGTAGTAGCCTACTTGTAGAGACGTTAAGCCTTGCATGGAGGAAGAAACTAATGAACTTACCCTCGCCGTCAGAATTGTCCTTTTCACCTTAATTATGGTGATTGTGTTTACCATTCTCGGGGTTATTGACGCAGCTTGGTTAAAGTATCGGAGACGCCCGGAGATGATCAAACAACGGAGGCTTGGTCTTATTAGTCTAGGAATTGTTTGTGTCATAAGCGGCATCGGTCAAATCTTGGGTCTGTGGCCTTAAATGTTCCCATGGAAAAAGCTGTTAGTCTCTTAAGCTTTGCTAGCTAAACGAAATTCTACCTGATAGCCTACCTCTGCGTTACCAATTGCCTAACGTTCTAACCGGTTACAATCTTACTAGTAGATTGATCGAAGCTTCGAACAAAAACCCACAGCGCTTCCTCATCTGCCAATTGGCATGGTGAGAAAGTACCGTGGGTTTTCTTTTTTTGCGTTCAATCAAACATGTCTAAGCTTTCCGGTTCAGCAAGCTTCCTGTCAAGCGGATCAGATCATCCTGCGCCGGTCCGGCCGGCAACTTCTTTAAACCGGCGATGGCTTGATCGGTATGTTGTCGGGCCATGGCATAGGCTTGCTTGACACCTTCATATTGGATGACCAAATTGCGGAGCGTATCCATTTCCGCATCGGCGATTTGGTCCTTTTTGGCCAACAACGGCAAAAAGGCTTGGCGATCGCGCTGCATGGCTAGAATTAACGGAGCAGAATACACCCCGCTGCGGACGTCCTCGCAAACCGGCTTGCCAAGGGTGTCGCCGCTGCTTGTGTAGTCGAGGATGTCATCGAGCAATTGAAAGGCAATGCCGATGTCCATGCCGATTTTTTCGGCAGCTTTGGCGAAGTTGGTACTACCGCCGCTTTCGTAGGCCCCGACAAAGCAGCTTAAGGCAAAAAGCTGACCGGTCTTGCCGGAAACCTGTTTGAGGTAGTCATCAATGGTGATGTCGGTTTGGTAGCGGGTGGCCATTTGGTCCAGTTCGCCTTTGAGAATCTTCTCCATGCTACCGCTGTCTTGTTGAATGCTGCGGAGGCTGGAGGCGTAATGGGCCAGGAGCTTGAAGCAGACTACGAAGAGATAGTCGCCGGCATAAACCGCGGTTTCCGGGCCAAATTGTTTTTGAATCGTGATCTGGTTTCGGCGGGTTGGCGATTTGTCGATGATGTCATCGTGAATAAGCGTTGCCGTGTGCAAGGTCTCGATCGCTGCTGCCAAGGCGATCATTTTCTCCCGATCCGTATCCTGAAAACGCGAAAAGAGCAGACAATAGGCTGGACGCAACAGCTTGCCGCCGCCGTTGATCATTTCCAGGATAGCTTCAGCCACTGGCGTATTGTTGGTGGTAATCTGTTTTTCAATTAACGTTAGTGCTGAGGATAATTCAGGCGCCAACGTCGGGTATTCATGCCACATGGGATGAATTTTCATGAAGTCGCTCCTTTTTTACGTCGCTTGCTTCGGTCGTAGCGCAGGCGACGTAAGATATCAATGTGTTCAAAAAGGAAATTAGCCGCAATGCCGACTGCGATGCCGGCGAGAATGCCCATAAATGCCAGGATCGGCAGGTAGAGCATCACCGTCCAGCTTTGGGCGATCAACGATGCCACCAGCAGCTGGCCGACATTGTGCAAAATGCCACCCGCGGCCGAGATGCCGATCATGCTGACGCGTTTTTCACCCAGTTGTTTGATGAGCAGCATCCCCAGCCAAGACAGGAGTGCCCCGGCCCCGCTGTACAAGAACGTTGACAGGGTTCCGCCTAGCAAAGTGGTGAGTAAAAGGCGCAGCCACAGCAAGACGAAGCTATCCGAAATGGACATCGTGAACAGTGAGATGATGGTGATGAGGTTGGCTAAGCCTAGTTTGGCACCGGGCGCAAACGCAAGCGGGAAGGGAATCATGCGCTCCAGTAAGCCGATAATGACGCCTTGGGCACAGAGCAAGGCAATATAAATATATTGCCGGGTGCGGTCGGCTTTATAAATGCTCATTCGGTCACCATACCTCCCGTGTTGTTACTGCCGCCTTTGTTGGATTTGATTTCAATCAACAACTTGTGCGGCAGGCAGACAATGGTTTGTCCGGGTTTGGTGATTCGGCCGCGGCGGACGCAAACCTGATCCTGACAGTTAGCTTCGGTAATCGCAATGCCGGCGCCTTGAACTTCGATCTTATTCCAGTCACCGTCTTTGGCCCGATAAGTGAATTGGGTCGTGCCGGTGTGGCCGGTTAACCTTTTTCGATAAACCTCATGGCCATCATGAGTGACCACGGCTGTTAAAACGCGCTGCGAGGCTTCTTGTTGCTGCTGATTTTCCTGAATGCCAAAGATGAGGTAGGGGATGAAGGCTGCAAGAAACAGGCCGCCGACAATGATCCAGTCAAAAGGGCGAATCATTTTAAGATAGCGTTTGAACGTATTCGGCCGTTTCATAGTCAAGCTCCAATCTAACAAAAATCAATTGTTCGCATCGGTCAATGAAAAGATGGACGTGAACGTCAAGGACGGGGAGCAGTTGCGCCACAGAACATGGCCGCAGCAGCTTCCCGCTCTTGAAAAAAGACTCTAGGCAAAATCCACCCAGAGTCTTCTGCGCCGGTAAACGCGTTATCGTGACAATTATTTGAGTGCATCGGTACCGTAAAGTGATTGCGGTGTTCCATAGCGCCATTTGCCAAAGACTTTCTGGAGATAAGGGACAACCCATTTATCAAGCCCGAACGCGCGGCCGGAGCCGTTCATGCAGGCAAAGGCCATCGGAATCATCCAAATGTTGACCCAGTAGAACATGCCACTCAGGCAGAACACGCCGACAAAAGCAATGGTGGCTGCCGAGGTTAACCAAGTGAACAAGCCTGCGATCAAAGCGAGGCCAATCAGGATTTCCATGATCGTCATTGCTTTTTGCATGAAGAACGCCACTTGCTGGTTAGGAATCAAGGTCTTGGTAATGCTGTAATACCAGTTCGGCATCTTATCAAAGACCATCATCGGATCATTCCCATACTGATAGGAAAGTGAAAAGACAGTCTTGGTGGCCTTGGCCGCGCCGGCTGCCGCACCGGAAGCGGCACTGGTAGCATCGGCACCGGCGGCAGAAGCACCGCTGGTTGCGGCTGGCTGCAGCCAACTAAATGGCAGGCGCAGCTTATCAATGAACCATGACTCCTTGCCTTGAATCTTCGGCCAGCAATCGATCAGCCACATCGCGCCTAACGTGAGCCGGGCAGGCACCGTCCATAGTACGTTGCCTTGACGGGAAAGATGGCCGCGGAACATATTACGTTCGTTGCGGGTCCGGAAGAATTCGTGCATGAAGTATTGGAATAAATAATAACCGGAATAAATTTGGATGAAGTAGAGCATGTTGACTAAGTGCTTCATCAACATCGCAAAGAAACCGGAGAGATGCAGCCAGCCCATAATGTTGGCAACACCATATTTGGAACCCAAGCTGACCATGAAGCCAGAATAGTTGGCTTTATATTCAATCTGTTCCTTGTTTTCCAGCTTGGCTTCAATGTTCGTCAAGGCAGTATGCGCGGTTGCTTCGGCCCCTTGAACGATTTGCGGTTGGCCGCGGCCAGTGCCGTCTTGATCAACCAGTGAGACATCACCAACAACGTAAATACTTGGATCGTCTTGCGATTCCATGTTGTTCTTAACCAGGATTCGGCCAGCGCGTCCTTGTTTCAAGCCAAAGTCTTTGGCTTGATCCGTTGCCTTGACCCCTGCTGTCCAAACCAGCGTGCAGGTTGGGAAAGTGGAGCCGTCTTTCAGATCGACATGGTCTTCATGAACGCCGACAACGCCGGTATTCTTCATGACCTTGATGCCGCGTTTTTCCATGTAACGTTCGGCTTTGTTCGCGTCTGAACGATCCAGCATATTCATGATCGTCGGCGCCATTTCCATCAGGCTAAACTGGATTTCGTTCGGATCTAGCTTGTACTGTTTGGCGAGGGTATCGCGCCAGTCACGCAACTCGCCAATCGTTTCGGTACCGGTAAAGCCGGAACCGACAATGACGATTGACAAAAGAGCTTTGCGCTTAGCCGGATCGTGTTCTTCGGAACCACGCCGCACAACGTCTTCAATGTGGCGTTTCAACCGAATCGCGTCTTCCCACTTACCCAAAGTGAAACCGTGTTCGGCAACGCCTGGTGTTCCGAAATCATTTGGTTGTGATCCGATCCCCAAGATCACATAGTCGTAAGGGAAGCGACCGTTTTCCGTAACCACTTCCTTCTTGTCGCGGTCAATACCTGTCACGTTATCGGTGACAATCTTGACGTTCTTACGTCGATTGAATAAACGCTGCAAATCGTATTGAATCGCATCTTCCGGAACACGATCCGCTGCGATTTCGTGCAGTTCGGTGACATAAGTGAAGTACGAGTGGCGATCGATCAGCGTGATCGTCACGTCTTTGTTGCGTTTGTAGTGCTTGGCCAGGTGCTTTGTCGCATAAACCCCAGCAAACCCCGCGCCAACCACGACGATATTGGTTTTCGCCATGCATAACACTCCTTACCATTTGCAATATCCATACTTTTGTGAAGTATGTATCCAAGTCATTATAGCCTTTAATTTCGCTTAATGTCTAACGTTCTAGCTCTCTTTTTCCAAATCCGGACATTTTTGTGTAAAAAGACACAAAAATACGCTTTCGAAACAAATCTAAGAAAATGAGAAAGCGCTTATAATACCTGAGTTTAGTTGATTTTTTTGACTTGACTGGCTAAACTAAATATGTGATTGAGAACACAATATCACAGTAATGAACTGCAAAAGGGGTAAATGTCATGAAGTTAAGTAAAGTTGTGACGGGGACAGCCGTTGTTGCACTGTCCACTTTGGTTTTAAGTGCATGCAGCAGTAGTTCAAGCAGCAAAAATTCGTCCAGCAGTAAGGCTTCCAGCAGCAAAGTGGTGAAGAAGTCATCAGCCCAAAAGCAAGTTGCCGGCGGTCCGCTGAAGGATGGTACTTACAAGCTGAATGAAACCGGCTATGACCATGGCTATAAAGTCGAAATGGCCATGACAGTCAAAGACGGGAAGATTACTTCTACTAAGTATGACTACGTTGACAAGAATGGTAAATCCAAGACCAAGGACGCTGCTTATGAAAAGTCAATGAAGTCCAAGGTCAAAGTTGGGCCAAAAGAATATATTCCTGAGTTGAACAAGTCGTTCCAGAAGAACGGAACAAACGTTGGGGCAATTGATGTCATCTCAGGTGCGACTGATTCCAGCCTGACCTTTAAGAACTATGCACAACAATTGATTCAGGCTGCCCAAGCCGGTGACACCAAGCCGATTGAAGTGAACAATACCGGCAAGATGAAAGACGGGACCTACACCCTTGAAGAAAAGAACTACTTCAATGGCTATCGGGTTACCTTCTCCATCACCGTTAAGGACGGCAAGATTACGCAAAGTAACTATGACAACGTCAATAAAGATGGCAAGTCCAAGACGCTTGACACCAAGTACGAAGCTAATATGAAGAAAGTCAACAAAGTCGGCCCGAAGGAATACATTCCAGAACTGAATAAGTCGTTGGTTGCCAAGCAGTCACCAGCCAAGGTTGATGTGGTTTCCGGTGCGACCCACAGTTCCGATACCTTCATCTTATATGCTGATCAACTGGTCAATGCTGCACAAAATGGCAACACGAACAAGATCGAAGTTGACAACATTGTTTACAACAACTAATTTGTTGGTTTCACGATCGAAGCGGTTGGGCTGATTGTCAGTCTAGTAGCTTAAGTAAGGACTTGTTCGGAATACTTCTTCTGAGCAGGTTCTTTTCTTATGCCTACAAAAATCCGTATAATGGCTCTGCAGCCGGATGATTGCGCCGGTTTACGCTCACTTTTGGAGGAATATATAGATGAAGAAAAGAGTTGTCGTCGTTTTACTGATGTTGCTGGCATTGGTAGCGACTGCCTGTTCCGGCAAGCCTGCAGCGAAACGCACGTTGGTCGAAGGCGACCCTTATTCGGATACCCAGTTTTTGATGGGTACGGTTGTCACGGTTAAAATATACGACAAGGGCAAGCAAGGGGCGTTAGATGCTGCTTTTTCCCGGGTTCAACAGTTGGCCGATCAGCTGACGGTCAATCAAAAGGGGTCGGAAGTTGATAAGATTAACCAAAACGCCGGGATCAAGCCGGTTCACGTGACGCCGAGTGTTTATCGCGTGATCGCGGCGGCCAAACACTACAGCGAGAATTCCAATGGCTCGTTTGATTTGGCAATTGGGCCGATCACCAGTCTGTGGCACATTGGCTTTGCCGATGCCCGCAAACCGGCCCAAAGCGAAATTGATGCCAAGCTGCCGTTGGTACATTACCAAGATGTCGTTCTTAATAAGAAGCAACAGACCGTTTACCTGAAGAAAAAAAGGCATGGCCATTGATCTTGGCGGCATCGCGAAAGGGTTCATCACCGATGAAGTCGTCAAAACGCTGAAGAAACAACATGTTACCACGGCTATTATTGACTTAGGCGGGAATATTTTCGTCATGGGCAAGAGCCCCAAGGATGCGAAGAAAGACTGGAATGTCGGCATTCAGGATCCGAAAAAGCCACGGGGGACGGCCATTGGCACCTTGCCTGCCAGTAACAAAACGGTTGTAACCTCCGGAATCTACGAGCGCTATCTCAAAGTTAATGGTAAAGTTTATATGCACCTTATGAATCCCAAAAAAGGCTACCCATTTGACAATGAGTTGATGGGCGTGTCGATCGTCACCAACAAAAGTGTCGATGGCGATGCTCTGTCAACCGCGACGTTTGATAAGGGGCTAGTTGATGGGATGGCATATATCGAAAAGTTGAAATATGCCGATGCCATTTTTGTCACCAAAGACAAAAAAGTTTATCTCAGCTCGGGATTGAAAGACAGTTTCAAACTGTTCAAAAATTCCGGATACACGCTGGCGACTATAAAAAAGTAGAGCGTGAACTGGCGCGGTTAGAAGTCGGAGTATAAGTGGCCTTAGGCGTGATGGCTCCGGTTCTGGCCACGCGAGCGCGTTTAAAGGGGGAAGTCGATGACGCTGCCGATTTTCTTGGAATTGGTGGAAATTCGCACGAAGCTGGCAAGCATTTTGCCGTTTGCGATTGGTACGTTATTTGCAGTGAGTTACTTTCACGGCTTTAATGCTGTGAACACGGGGTTATTCCTGGTGGCGATGTTGCTTTTTGACATGATGACCACCGCGCTGAACAACTTGATGGATTATCGCAAAGCCAAAGATGAACACTACCAGCAAGCTGTTAATGTAATCGGGCGGGAAAAGTTAAATCCGAAGTTAGTCAGCCGAATCATTATCGGGATGCTGGCAGGCGCCTCGGTGCTTGGAATTATTTTGGTTGTGCGGACTGATTGGCTTGTGTTGTTGATGGGGATGGCCTGTTTTGCAATCGGCATCTTATATACTTGGGGGCCGTTGCCATTGTCGCGGTTGCCACTGGGAGAAATTTTTTCCGGTGTCGTGATGGGCTTGGGCATTCCGGTGATTGCCACTTATATTAATATTGTCTCTGGAAAATTGATCGCACTGGACTGGGGATGGCCGACGATTGTCTTGCGCGGCGATTTTATTGCCATCATCGCTTTAGGCTTGACCTGCATTACGCCAATGGCCACCATTGCCAACGTCATGCTAGCCAACAACATGGCTGACTTGGAGGAAGATGAGCGGAACCACCGGCATACGTTGCCCATGTACCTGGGTCACTGGTGGGCGCCGCGGGTTTACGCCTTGTTAGCCTACGTCGGTTTCCTCGCGGTCTTGTTAGCAGTTGTGTTTGGCGCTTTGCCGAGCTGGGCATTGCTGATTGAGTTGGCGTGGCCACTGGTCATTCGCAACGTCCATCGTTTTATTCGCGACCCAAGCAAGCCGCGAACGTTCCACACCGCCGTCGTGAACCTGGTTTTGGAAAATGGTTTATTAACCTTCGGCTTGGGAATGGGGGTTTTGTTATGACGCAACCTTACAAACACCTAACCTGGCCACTGTTCCTTGAATTTATTCGCTTACCGGCAAAAGCAGCGAGCATGCTGCCGTATGCGCTAGGTATTAGTTACGCCGCATGGGCTTTTCAACAATTTTCCTGGGTCAACAGCCTGCTTTATGGTCTGGCCCAGCTCGCCATTGCTTTTTTTGTCACTGGCTTCAACAACGTGCAAGACTACTTCAAAGCCAAGGACCATAGTTATCAGCAACAACAAAATATCATCGGCCGCGAGCATCTTTCTCCTTGGGGGATGTTGGCGTTGACGATTCTGATGCTATTAGTGAGTGTCGTTCTCGGCCTGCTTCTTGTGATGCGCACGAATCTCAGCCTTCTGGTCATCGGTGCCATTGGTGTCGGGATCGCCATTCTATATACGTTTGGTCCGATTCCCTTATCCCGGCTCCCACTTGGCGAATTGCTGGCCGGGTTAGTCGAAGGCTTTGGCACATTCACGATTGCCGTGCTGATCAACATGCAGGCACCGCAACCTTTGGATCTCGCTTTGGGCCGCTGCACATTTGCGTTTTCACTGAATCTCGGGTGGTTGTTACAGTTATTCATCGCCGTTCTCCCGATTGTCATCCTGAACGCGGCAGTCATGTTTGCCGACAACATCGCCGATCTGGAACAAGACGTGAAAAATGAACGCTACACACTGCCCTATTACCTCGGGAAACAGCGCGCCTTGCGTTGGTACCGGCTGATTCCGTTTACCACCTTTGTCACCTTATTAATCGGCATCGTGACGGGCATCCTGCCGATTTGGAGTTTGCTGGTACTGGCGACATGGCCGCTGGTGCTCCACAACACAAGGACATATACCACTTCACCTAGTAAAGACAAAACTTTTATTTTCACTATTCGTTCGCTCCTAAGCTTTGGTGGGATGTTGTTGGTGACGTTGTGGTTGGGGATACTTTTTTAAAAATGACCTCAGATGCTTATAATAACGAAATATTAATGGCACTAGTGCCGTCTTTGTTTGCTGACGCTTGCTATTCATGGACAACCTTGGTATCATATTGGACGTGACTGGAGGGAACAAGATGTCAGTAAAGAAAGTTGCTTTAGCTTGTTCGGCTTGTGGGCAACGGAATTATTTTGTTCCCGAAAACCCGAAGCGAACGGAACGGTTAACTTTAAGAAAATTTTGTAAACATTGTGGTCGGGTAACGGTTCACCAAGAAACCAAGTAATAGTGGAAGGAGCAGACTGATGAAATTTATCAAAAGTGTTTTTGCGGAAATGAAGGCTGTTACGTGGCCGACCGCGAAACAGACACGGCGTGATACGTTTACCGTCATCATGACTTCCATTATCTTTGCCATTTATTTTGCGGCGGTTGATTGGGTCATTAACATGATCTTTCAGGCGTTCTTGTATTAAAGCCTGACAAACCGCTTCATCTTTGCTATACTATGAGCAGCGCAAAACCGCCTTCGATGACGGTTTTTTATTTTGACTCAAAACACAAAAAGGAGACGCATTATGGCTGAAACAGTAACATCGGCAGAGAAGCATTGGTACGTGTTGCACACTTATTCCGGTTATGAGAATAAGGTGAAGACGAACCTTGAACAGCGGACGACCAGTATGAATATGGATGATTATATTTTTCGGGTGGTTGTTCCTGAAGAAGAGGAACATGAACAAAAGAATGGTAAGGATAAAGTTGAGATGAAAAAGACTTTTCCTGGCTATGTGTTGGTTGAAATGGTGATGACTGACCAGTCTTGGTTTGTGGTTCGGAATACGCCGGGAGTTACGGGGTTTGTCGGTTCGCATGGGGCCGGTTCAAAACCAGCGCCTTTGCTGCCGGAAGAAGTTGCCAGTGTGCTGCACTCGATGGGCATGAGCACGCGCCATCAGAACGTTGAGTTTGATGTGGGCGAGCCGGTGACGATTATCGACGGTGCCTTTACCGGTATGCATGGTAAGGTGACGGCGGTTGATAAAGATAAGATGAAGTTGAAAGTTGTTACGGAAATGTTTGACCGTGAAGTGACCGCCGAATTGGACTTTGATCAAGTCGATAAGCTGTAGGTAACGCCTATGAGCGGCTGGTTCTGGATTCTTGTGACGCTGGGCGTGATTGTCGTTGTTGGCGTGATGACCGACTATTTTCTATTGGCGCGGACTGGCTATGCGCCGGTGCCGCTCGTGATGGATCCGACACCGACGTTGTTTATTCCCGGACATCTGGGAACACGGTATTCGTTTGGCCATATGTTGTGGCGTATGCAGCGACGTTATGGCTTGAGCAAAGATGTCGTGGCCATTGTCGCCCCGGATAGCAGCGTTCATTTGCGCGGGCAGTTGAATTTAAATCATCACGCTGCCGTTCAGGTGTTGTATACGGACAAAACGGTGCGGCCCGCTGCCCAGTTGCGCGGGTTAAAGCATGTGATTGTCGCTTTGCAGGAACAGCAGGCGTTTACCCGGGTTAATTTGGTCGCGCATTCGATGGGCGGCGTAACAGCAGCACTGTATTTTTTGAGCCAACCTGCTGTTCCGGTGGCGAATCTGGTGACGATTGCCGCACCAATGAATGATGTGGAGATTGCGCGGCGTTCGCCGATTCTTAATTGGCCGTTGACCCGTCAAGGACCGGAGCATACAGCGCCGATCTATCAATATTTTCAACGTTCGATTGCCAACTTGCCGACAGACTTACGGTGGTTGAATATTGCCGGCGATTTGATGTTAGGTGGGCGCCACGATGGTGAGATGGCGATCAGCAGCAGCTTTGCCGTGCGGTATTTGGTGAAGGATCGGATCAAAGACTATACCGAGGTTGTGATTCGCGGACCGCGGGCAGCCCATAGTCTATTGCACGAGAATCGGTTAGTGGATCATGATATCGCCGAATATTTATGGCAGCGCCAACGCGATTTTTAGGTGCTGCTGAGTTAAAGTTTTGCGGACAGAAGCCGCTCAAGGAGTAAACGAATATGGCAGAAGTATATTTGGCTGCACCGTTTTTTGATCCTGCTCAAGTTGAGCGGCTTGATCAAGTTTTAGCAGCTTTGCATGCAAATGAATCGGTCACCGCGATTTTTTCACCGCGCGATGACACGAACAAAGCGGGATTGACGCCGAACTCACCAGGGTGGCAGCGGCAGGTGTTTGGTGAAGACATTCAGGGTCTGCACCGCTCGACGGTCTTAGTCGCCATTCTGGATTATGTCGGTGAGAATCCCGACCCGGGAACGGCGTTTGAGATCGGGTACGCCTATGCGCACCACATGCCAATCGTGGCGCTTCAGCTTGGCGAGATGAAAATGAATCTGATGCTGGCAGGGTCGATTACCTGCTTTGTGAATGATCTGGCTGAGCTTAAAAGCATTGATTTGGACCATGTGTTAGTGCGGCCGTATGTCGGACCGGTCTTTTAAATCCACGAATAGATCAGATGTCGCCAGCGTTTTCTTGCGCTGGCGATTTTTTAATTTCGTCATTATTTTTAAAAAGCCGTGCATCCCGCGTTGGCCAGGCGGTTGCCATCGTTAACAATTTGTTATTGATTAATCTATATCTTGATATTGGGCTCGTTTGGCTATACCATATCTTGTATACGGGAGGGACGGCTATGCAAGTTATGATGAAACCGATCACCTTGGCACCTGATTTTATTGCCGAGGTCAAGAAAGAAATTAAGCCACACTGGGGCGGACTGGGGTGGGTCACGTATAAGCGGACTTATGCCCGGTGGTTGCCGGATCAACAACGTACCGAGAATTGGGATGAAACCGTCAAACGAGTGGTTGAGGGAAATATTAACCTTGATCCGCGGTTACATACAGCCAATCCTGATTCAGAAGTCGTGGACGAACTGCAAAAAGAGGCACGGAATCTTTTCAAGCTTATTTACGGGTTGGCCGGCACGCCATCTGGCCGCAATCTGTGGATTTCCGGAACCGATTATCAAAAGCGTAATGGCGATGCCTTGAATAATTGCTGGTTTATTGCCATTCGCCCGCAACCCTATGGTGAGTCGCATATCGTGCCAACGGATTTTTCGGCTGACCAACCTGCTGTCTCGATGCCGTATTCCTTTATGTTTGACGAATTGATGAAAGGCGGTGGCGTCGGTTTTTCCGTGACCAAAGACAACATTGCCAAGTTGCCGCCGGTCGCAAACGCCGTTGACTTGACGATTGTGATTGATCACAGCAGTGCCAGCTATGCGGAATCACTGAAAATGGGCGCAGTTGATCGGGAAGCCTGGGAACAGGCGCATGCGGCCGAGCACAATGACCGCTACGTTTTGCCGGATACCCGTGAAGGCTGGGTTTTAGCCAACGCCAAGGTGATTGATCATCATTTTGCGACGACTAATCCTAGTGGTCAGACCAAACTGGTGCTGGATATCAGTCGGATTCGGCCAAAAGGCGCCCGGATTCATGGCTTTGGCGGCACGGCTTCCGGCCCGATGCCATTAGTCGAGATGTTGCTGGATATCAACAAGGTGCTCAATGCGCGGGTTGGCCAGCGGTTGACCGCGGTTGACGCTACGGATATCGGCAACTTGATCGGCAAGACAGTGGTGGCCGGCAATGTGCGGCGTTCCGCGGAAATGTCGTTAGGCTCGGCCGATGATGACGCGTTCATCACGATGAAGCAGGATCAAAAAAAGCTTTATCATCACCGCTGGGCATCTAACAACAGTGTCGCGATTGATACGCAGTTTGACGCTTACGCACCGATTGCGACAGCCATTGCCAAAAACGGTGAACCGGGCGTTGTGAACCTCGATTTATCACGCCGCTTCGGCCGGATTGTCGATGGTGAAAATGCAGCTAACGATCCGGATGTGGAAGGCACCAACCCATGTGGAGAGATTTCGTTGGCCAATGGTGAACCATGCAACTTGTTTGAACTCTTTCCGGTCGTTGCGGTGCAACAAGGTTGGAAATTGAAGCAGGCCTTTGCGTTGGCAACGCGTTATGCCAAGCGAGTAACCTTCAGCAATTACGACTGGCAGGTTTCCCGTGATATTATTAGGAAGAATCGCCGCATCGGCATTTCGATGTCCGGAATTCAGGATTGGTTCCTGGATGATTTCGGTCATCGTGTCGTGTCCGGGTTTGAACCGGTTGTGGATCCGCACACGGGCAAAATGCTTGAGAAGCCGATTTATAATCCGGAAATCAAGCAAGCGGTGGATGGCCTGTATCACGCGGTTGTTGATGCGGATCAGGCTTATTCCGATGCATTGGGCTGTGAGCCTTCCCGCAAACACACCACCGTTAAGCCATCGGGAACCGTCGCTAAGCTGGCAGGTGTTTCAGAAGGCATGCATTTCCATTATGCCGGCTACCTGATTCAGCGCATTCGGTTCCAGGCCAACGACCCGTTGCTGCCTGCCTTGAAAGCATGCGGTTATCATATTGAGCCGGATGTTTACACCAAGAACACGATGGTCGTCGAGTTCCCGATTCGCGCGGCGCACGCTGACGATCCGGCATTTGCTTCAGCCGGAACGGTTTCGATTGCCGAACAGATTGCGACCCAGGCATTCTTGCAGACATACTGGTCTGATAATGCGGTCAGCTGCACGGTCACCTTCCAGCCGGAAGAAGCCGATCAGATTGCCGGCTTGTTGTCACAGTATCGGCACGTAATCAAGTCAACATCCATGTTGCCGTACGTTGGTTCAGGTTTCAAGCAGGCGCCAAAAGAGCCGATTGATGCTGACACCTATACGCAAAAGTGCGCCAAGATTCACGGATCGGTCGCAGCTGTTTTTGCCGCCCAAAATGCCAATCATGATCAAAAGGATCTGGAATTAGTTGACCAGACGGATTGTGCTGGCGGCGCTTGCCCGATTAAGTAAAAATGCGGAGGAAATTGAAGGTTATGTTGAAGAAAGCTTTACGTTCACTGGTTGTCTTTTTTGCAGCAATGTTTGTGCTGGCTGGGTGCAGCAACAGTTCGAGCAGCGCTGCCAAATCCAGCAGCAAGCCGAATCAGATTGTGGTCACTTATCAGCTGAAGCAAAATGGCAAGGCGTTTGCCAAGAAAAAAATTACCCAACCGAAAAAGTCAGTGGTGATGACCGGTCTGAAAAAAGGTTGGTCGGTCAAGGCTTCGAAAGGGTTTATCACTGAGATTGCCGGCAAGAAGCAAAATGTTGCCAAGAAGACTTACTGGCTATACACCATCAACGGCAAGATGGCGAAAAAAGGTGCCACAACGCAACCGGTCAAGAACCACGATAAAGTTGTTTTTGACCTGAGTGTTACCAAATGAAGCTGCCAACGTCAGCCAAAAAGCCATCGCCTGTTCGGGCGGTGGCTTTGCTTGGTCTATTGACGGCTTTGTGCACGGTTTTGCGAATCGTTAAGGTGCCGATTCCCAACGTTCAGTCAGTGACGGATATTTTGATGGTCGTGACGTTGTTACTCGGACTGCGTTGGGGACTCGGTTTAACTGTCAGTACGCTGGTGGTCTCCAACCTTGTCTTAGGGTTCGGCTTGTGGACGCTGCCGCAAATCGCGGCTTATATGATTTGCATGCTCGTGTTGCAGGCGATTGTGCTGATGTTGCCGGTCGTCCGGCGCCAGCTCTGGCTCCAAATCGGCTTGGCCGGGTTGCTGGGCTATCTTTATGGGTTTGTTGTCAGTCTGGGGATGGCGGTCATTGGCAGTTTGAATGGACTCGGCTTTTGGGCGTATTATATCAGTGGTTTGTTGTTTGACACTTATCACGCAATCGGGAATCTTGTTTTTTACCCAATCGTTCTGGTGGTGTTACAGCAAGGGTTGAAACGGTTTAACCGCGGATAACGCGCTTACGGAAAAGAGGACTAGTCATGAAACTTTACACAAAAGTCGGCGATCACGGTGCCACGAAACAAATTAATGGTAAGAAAGTGCCGAAATATGATCCGCAGATTATCGCGCTGGGCGATTTGGACGAGCTTGATTCATGGCTTGGCTATGTCGCTTCGCAGGCAACGGCGACGCCGGGGTTTGATTGGCTTGCGCAGGCGTTGGAAGACCGGCAGCGGGAGCTTTATGAGTTACTGACAGACGTTGCGGTGCCGCGGCATCAAACGATTACCGAAGCGCATGTCAAGGCACTGGAAGATGCGATTGATGACATGATGGCACAGGTGCCGCGCATCACCGCTTTTGTGTTACCCGGCGGCCATCCGCTGGCAGCAGCGTTGCAATATGGCCGCGCCGTGGCACGCCGAGCGGAACGTTCGCTGGATCTGCTGGCTGAGGGAGACAAGACGGTCACTGCGGTGGTTTTGCAATACAGCAATCGGCTATCTGATTACCTTTTCGCATTAGCTCGTTACGTCAATTTCAAGGCAGGCGTTCCTGAAGTGAAGAGTAAGAAAGCACATAAGGGATAGAAAGGGCCTTAATCCGGTTTTCGCTGGACTAAGGCTTTTCGTTTGCACGCAAATTGTCATTGAGAATGGTTTATTCGGAGTGTGAAATGTCGTTGGACTCGGTTAGTGGATACATTTGTAACAGGTTGTGCTGCTCGAACCAATAGCCAAGCCGCAGTAACTGATCTTCGCGACCCTTAGCAGCCACAAACTGGATGCCCAGTGGTAGACCATCCGATGATATAGCGGTGGGGAGGCTAATGGCCGGGGCGCCGGTTAAGTTGGCTTGTTGCGTGAACGGCGAGTATGCGAGGCTGGGCTCAAATAAATCCCAGACGAGCTGCTTTTGCTCATCCGGCGCAAGATCGGCTGCGTGTTTCATTTTGTCGACGATGGCAGGTGATTGTAACTCGGCATCAATGCGCGGCGTCGTTTTGGCTGTCGTTGGCGTTAACAGCAGATCATAGCTGTCGTGGAAATGACTGTAAGCTTCGGCTGCCTGATCCCAGACGCCCAGCGAACGGCTGTAATCAGCGGCCGTTGTGTGCAATCCGGCTTGATAAATGGCCCACGTGACGGGTTCGACGTCTTCCGCAGTGACCGCGCGGCCGGATTGCTCGGTATAGGCTTGGAACATGGCCGCGGTTTCGCCGCCGTTCATCAAATAATAAGCCTTCATCAAGGCTGTGCCATCCACATCCGGCTGCGCTTCAACAACAGTGTGGCCAGCCGCGCGCAAGTCATCCACGGCTAACTTGACTGCCTTGACTGCCGTGGCGGTAACCGGCGTACCGACAGGCGATTGCGTGGTGTAGGCGATTTTTAACGGCCGAGGATCATTAACGTCTTCGAGGTGCAACGGTGGCGCGTTAAACGGTGCGGCTAACTGGGTCGTTGCAAGTCCACGTAACAAGGCTTCGGTATCGGCCATGGTGCGGGTCAAGGCAAAGTTAATGGAGGCACCTTGCCACCCGCGCCACTCACCAGGCCCGGTCGGCACGCGACCACGGGTAGGTTTTAAGCCGATTAAGCCGGAAAAAGAAGCGGGGATCCGAATCGAATCGCCACCGTCAGATCCGGTAGCAAGCAAACTGATGCCAGCCGAGACCAACGCCGCCGCGCCGCCGGAAGAGCCACCTGGCGAATAGTCCAGATTCCATGGATTCCGAGCCGGACCGTAAAGCGTAGCATCAGTGATATTTTTGAAGCCGAACTCCGGTACATTACTTTGACCGATGATCACAAAACCCAGTGCCTGTAATGCCTTGACAAAGTTGTTGGTGCTGGTAGCTTTGGCATCTTTGAATAGCCGACTGCCGGCTGTGGCCGGTGCGCCGGCGAAGTTTTGCCCCAGACCTTTCAAGACCAGCGGCACACCCAAGAATGGTTGGCCGGTGTCTTTCAGTTGCGCGGCATCGTGTTTGGCAGCCGCAAACCTTGTCCAGGTGATGGCATTCAGTTTGGGATTGAGCTTGGCAATTTTATTGGCCGCCGTATCGATTAAGTCAGCGCTTGTAATGGCGCCGGCACGAATCGCGGCAGCTTGGGCTAATGCTGAGGAAATCATTAATTTTTCCTCCAATAAGGTCTTCCTGACAACAATGCTACTTTAGTTATCTTTGACAACCATCTTACTGTCAAGTTATTCTTTGAGTAAAGCTAATTGCCTGCAATGATTCATGATTTTTTTGCTAGGTATACAAAAAGGGGTGAAAACAAGCGGCTTATGGAACAAGATAATAGTGACGAGGCACCCACGAAGACATGAACGCAATAATTAAGTGGAAGGGGCTCATGTGGTTATCATCGTGAAAATAGCGAAATGTATTCATGACTAGCTGACAAATGTTTTCTGGAAACCATCTGTCCGCTGGCCGGCCTTGCGTCATCACGAGGCTTAATGAAGACAGCCACTCAATCAAGAAAGGAACTATATAAAAGTTTATTGATGCCAAAGCGGCATACTTCCACATTTTATATAATAAGAGATGATGTTCAAGAAAACCATAACAAGGCATAACGCTTCCACGCAGGAAAAAACGGCGGCGCTGATGCAGTATAGCCAGCATCAGCCACATGAGGTTCTGGCGACACTGAGAACCCGTGAAGCAGGTCTGATGCCTGCCGAGGCCGCCGATCGTCTGGAAGAAACGGGATCCAACACCGTCGTGACCCAACATCCGCGGCCGTGGTATTTGATTTTATTTGCAGCATTTAATGAACTGTTTGTCTGGGTGCTGCTTTTATTATGCATCGTTTCCATCATGACAGCGGATTATGACGGCGCTCGAATGATGGGGCTGATGATTACGCTCTCTGTTTCGATTCACTTTTGGCAGGAGTATCGGTCGCAAAAAGAAAGCCATGCGCTGGCTGCCTTGATTGCCAATACGACAGCGGTGACGCGTGACGGGCAAACGCAGGAGCGGCCGATGGATGAAGTCGTGCCGGGCGATATTGTCCAACTGGCGACGGGAGATATGATTCCGGCTGATGCTTATTTGATTGCGACGCACGATTTGTTCGTCAATCAATCGTCTTTTACCGGTGAAGCGATGCCGGTGGAGAAAACGGCCGGCAAAGCCACTTTAGAAACGGATCAAAGCCTTTTTGATGCGCCGAATCTGGTCTTTATGGGAACGGACGTGATTTCAGGTTCCGGTACCGCGGTGATTTTGAAAACCGGGGATGCCACTTATTTTGGCGATATGGCGAATCAAATCGGCCATAAACCCGCGCCGACAAGTTTTGAACAAGGGATGCGGGCCATCAGCCGGGTTTTGATCAGTATGATGCTGGTGTTGGTGCCGGTGGTGTTCGTGATCAACGGTATCACCAAGCAGGATTGGTCCCAGGCGTTCTTTTTTGCGATTGCGGTCGCGGTGGGGCTGACGCCGGAAATGCTGCCGATGATCGTCAATAGCAACCTGGCAAAAGGCGCGCTTGCCACGTCGAAACGAAAAGTTATTGTGAAACGACTGCATGCGATCCAAAATCTCGGGGCCATCGATACCCTTTTCACCGACAAAACCGGGGCAATCACCGAAGATCGCGTGGTCGTGATGCGGTATGTCGACGCGACTGGGGCCACTGATCCGGCGGTGCTGCGGATGGCGTATATGAATGCCAATTATCAGACCGGCTGGCACAACCTGATGGATACGGCAGTGGTGAATTACGCGCACGAGCACGAGGCAATTTTGGCGGACTTGCCCGCGGGATTAACCAAAATCGATGAAATTCCGTTTGATTTTGAGCGGCGGCGGCTGACGGTCGTCGTCGCCAATGAGGACCACCAGTGGATGATCACCAAAGGGGCATTTGAGGAAATGCTGGCGGTGTGTGATCGGGTCGAGCTGCATGGTGAAGTGCTGCCGATCACCCCGGAGCGGCTCAAGCAACTTCAACATACGAACGCGGCCATGAGAGGTCAGGGGATGCGGATGATTGTGGTGGCTTACCGGCAAGACGTCCATCAACAGGAAATTTATACAACCGCTGACGAACAGCATATGGTGATCGCCGGTTTTCTGGGCTTTCTGGATCCAGCCAAGCCAGATGCCAAAGAGGCGGTTGGCTTATTGCGGAACCACGGCGTCCGGGTGAAAGTTTTGACCGGTGATAACGCCATTATTACGCAACATGTTGCCGAAGAAGTGGGCATTGCCAATCAGCTTGTTGTCACGGAAAATGATGTCGAGGCCATGGACGATAAGGCATTACAGCAGGCTGTCGAGTCGACGGATCTGTTTGTGAAGCTGAGCCCGCTGCAAAAAGCGCGGATTATTAAAACCATGCGGGCTGCCGGACATACGGTTGGGTACATGGGCGATGGTATCAATGACACCGCCGCACTGCGCGAAGCCGACGTCAGCATCAGTGTGGATACGGCTGCAGATATCACCAAAGACGCAAGCGGCATTATTTTGCTGGAAAAAAGTCTGCTGGTGCTTGAAGATGGCATTCTTGAAGGACGACGGGTCTATGCCAACGCCATGAAGTACATTAAAATGACGATCGCCTCGAATTTTGGGAATGCCTTTTCGGTTTTGGTTGCCAGCATTTTTCTGCCATTTTTGCCGATGCTGGCGATTCAGCTGCTGGTTCAAAATCTGATTTATGATACGTCGCAAATGACCATTCCCTGGGACAATGTGGATGATGCAACGTTAGCCGAGCCGACGCCATGGCGCGCTAAGGGCCTGTTGCGGTATACGTTGACATTTGGGCCGTTAAGTTTGTTGTTTGACATCACAACGTTCCTATTCTTATGGTTTGGGCTCGGAATCGGTGCCCATGCGGCCAGTTTGCCGGCACAACATGTTTTTCAGGCAGGTTGGTTTGTTGTCGGCCTGTTCACCCAATCATTAGTCGTGCACGTTTTGCGGACACGGGTGACCCCGTTTTGGCGGTCTCCGGCATCCGCAGTGGTCATTCTGTCGACCATGTTGGCCTTGTTGGTGGGGTTGTTCCTCATCCTCTCGCCGCTGCATCGTGCCTTTGACTTTGCGGTGTTGCCACTTAGCTATTGGCCGGGGGCGGCACTCATCGTATTGACTTACCTAATCGTTGTTGAATGCGTTAAACGGTTATATTTAAAGCACGGCTGGCCATGGTTATGAACACGGTTTGCTTGTCGGAAAGGGTTCAGGATCTGCAGGGATTCTTTTTCAACGCTCTTGCCTTTTATAGATGGGCGTGCTACGCTAAATAAGTATGTTTTCAGCATACGCGTGGGAGGCCAAAACTTCTGGCCATCATAACCACATCACGGACTTAAGGAGGTATGTCTCGTGGCTAAAAAAGTAGCAAACATTGTCAAACTCCAAATTCCTGCTGGGAAAGCAACCCCAGCTCCTCCGGTTGGCCCTGCACTTGGGCAAGCCGGTATCAATATTATGGGGTTCACCAAGGATTTCAATGCACGTACGGCTGATCAAGCCGGCATGATTATCCCGGTTGTCATCACGGTTTATGAAGATCGTTCATTTGATTTCGTAACCAAGACCCCGCCGGCTGCAATTCTTTTGAAGAAAGCTGCTGGTGTTGAACATGGTTCCGGCGAACCGAATACTAAGAAGGTTGCTAAGGTAACCAAGGCTCAGGTCAAGGAAATCGCCGAAACAAAGATGCAAGACCTTAACGCTGCCGATGTTGAAGCGGCTATGCGCATGGTTGAAGGAACGGCTCGTTCGATGGGCTTCGAAGTCGAGGACTAAGACGCACTGTTCGGATTCTCAGTGAAAACTGAGGTAATCAGGTGGAAGGGAGAAAACTGATCTCCCAGTGACCACATTTGCAAGGAGGAAAACCCAGAATGGCTAAAAAAGGTAAAAAGTATTTAGAGGCTGCTAAAGCGGTTGATTCAAACAAGCAGTACACCCCTGAAGAAGCGGTTAATCTGCTGAAGAAAATCGACTATGCCAAGTTCGACGAAACCGTTGAAGTTGCCTATCGTTTAAACGTTGACCCAAAGCAGGCTGACCAACAGATCCGTGGCGCAGTTGTGCTGCCAAACGGAACCGGTAAGACGTCGAAGGTCATCGTTTTTGCCCAAGGCGACCAAGCCAAGGCTGCCGAAGACGCCGGTGCTGACATTGTCGGTGCCGAAGATTTGGTACAAAAGATTCAAGACGGCTGGTTGGACTTTGATGTTGCGGTTGCAACACCACCGATGATGGCTCAGGTTGGTCGTTTAGGCCGGGTACTTGGCCCGAAAGGCTTGATGCCTAACCCGAAGACCGGCACCGTTACCATGGACACTGCCAAAGCTGTCAATGATATCAAAACCGGCCAGGTTGCTTATCGTGTTGACAAGGCTGGTATTATCCATGCCCCAATCGGCAAGAAGAGCTTCGATGCTGACAAGCTGCTTGAAAACTTCAAAGCCATGAACGACATCGTTTTGAAGGCACGCCCAGCAAGTACGAAGGGTATCTACATCAAGAGCCTGACCCTGACGTCCACCATGGCGCCTGGTATCAAGGTTAACCCGACTGACTTCTAAAATAATGATTATTTTGAGACTCGCTGAAACTGGCGGGTCTTTTTCTTTTGCGTTAAATTAAAGTCGGCGTATGCCCTTGGGATGCAAGGGATTTGCCAATTTTGCCGGCCGCGGGAACGGTATGTAGTTGGCATCTATCAAGGGAATACGCTATGATTAAGTAAGGACACGAAGGGAGCGTTTACAAAAGTGGCTTATCAAACCGTTGATCCGAACACGAACACTTTAGAGAAGACTTATGCGAACACAACGCCTGTGCAAATCGGCGAGATGCTGACAACCGGGCATGCGTTTTATAAGGAACAGCGTAATCTTGATCCGGCAACGCGCGCTGCAACATTACACGCAGTTGCCGCTTATTTCCGGGATAATGCAGATGAAATGGCTGCGATTATCACCAAAGAAATGGGCAAACGCACGGAAGAGGCTTTAGGTGAAGTCGAACTTTGTGCTGAAATTGCGGACATGTACGCTGACCGGGCGCCGGCACTGTTGAAGCCGCAGCCGATTGACAGCACGGCTGGCGCTGCAGTGACGAATCACGTTGCTACCGGAATCGTGTTTGGTGTCGAACCCTGGAACTTCCCGTATTATCAGTTAATGCGGGTTTTTGCACCGAACTTCATGGTTGGCAATGCCGTCATCATCAAACCAGCAAGCAACGTACCGGCCAGCGGGCTCGAATTTGAAAAGGCCGTACTGGCAGGCGGCGCAGATAAAGGCGCTTTCCAAATTGCCTTAATCGGGCACGATGATACCGAGACCTTCATCAAGGATCCGCGGGTTGCCGGTGTTTGTCTGACGGGTTCTGAAGGTGCCGGTTCGCATGTTGCGGCGCTTGCAGGCAAATACTTAAAGAAATCGTTGATGGAATTAGGCGGGATGGATGCCTTTCTGGTTTTAGACGGCGCCGATCTTAGCAGCGTCATTCCGGAAGCGGTCAAGACGCGACTGATGAACTGTGGCCAGGTCTGCACCAGTTCCAAACGGTTTATTGTGCTAGATAAGTACTATGACGATTTTGTAGCCGGGTTGAAGAAGGGCTTTGAAAGTGTCAAAATCGGCGATCCAAGCGATCCTTCAGTTGACGTTGGCCCATTGAACAGTCAAAAGGCCAAGGATAAGCTTCAAGGTCAGGTTGACACGGCGATCGAGCACGGTGCCAAGGTCGTTTACGGCAATACGCCAGTCGATCTGCCGGGCGCCTTCTTCCAACCGACAATTTTGACAGACATCGACAAGGATAACCCTGCTTACCACACCGAATTATTTGGCCCAGTTGCCTGTGTCTACAAGGTACATTCTGAAAAGGAAGCTATTGAGCTTGCCAATGATGTACCTTATGGCCTTGGCGGTGCCGTCTTTGCCGGCGATACCAATCATGCCGCAGAAGTTGCCGCGCAGATTGAAACCGGTATGGTCGGTGCTAATCAAAGCCAGAGTTACAATGCCGAATTGCCATTTGGCGGCGTCAAGAATTCCGGTTACGGTCGGGAACTTGGCGATTTGGGGCTATTTACATTTGTTAATGAACAAACCGTTACGCGGGCACTGCGCAAGTAATCGTTATTTCCATGTGTGTTAGGTGGTCATTGCACCGTGGCAGGTTGAGCCAAAGAAGCTTTTAAATATTTCCAGAAAACGCCATCGCAATTTTGTTGCGATGGCGTTTTTGCTTGTCACCGTGAGAGAAATTCGGGTTCGTAACGCGCGAAAGTCAGCATGAAAGTTAAAAAGTCAAAAATTGGAACCGTTTTCATGACAGTGGTGTGTTAATATTTTTGACAATAATAGTATTATATAAATGTAGTATGTGTGTCACTATTTAAATATTTATGAAAAGAAGTCCTTTGAAAGATTGGTCCAGTGGCTTTCATAGGACTTTCGTTGCCTTTGGCAGGAGAGCATATAATCACGTTTTTAGATTTTTTTGATCGTATTTGCCCTTTTACTGACGGAGGAGCTTTTCAAATAAGGAGTGGTTGTGAGTGAACTATTTCATCAACTTCGGTATGCCCGCTAGTAAATCCGGGATTGAGCATGCTGAACTTAAGCGCAAGAGTCTTTTTGATAAGCACAAGGAGGCCTACTGCTTTTTGCTGCGGGACTGGTCGCGGGATTTACATACAAATACAGCTAACGCAGGGATTACAGACGAACATCTGATTAACATGTTTGATTATTACCAGGACACCTGTCATGTTGATCAGGCTCAGCTTTTGCCTGAAGAGGTTGACTTAGGTCTTAAAGATCTTAAGTACGACGACGAGTATAAACGTAACCGCGTTTTGGTTTCTCGAGCTGATGGTCGGTTGGCTGCGCGAATTAACTATGTCCGTGAAACTAGACAGGTTGTTTCAACTGAACTTTTTGATGGCGTTGAAAACCTTTATCAGGTTGCATTTTATGATTCACGCGGGTTCAAGTCATTAATTCAGTGGTACACGCCAGACAACAAGATAGGCAATGAAGAGTGGCTGACATTGGATGGCCGCCCGGTGATTAAGGCATTTAACAAGAAAGGTGAGGACGGCAAAATTAAGCAAACCGGATGGATCCTGACCGATCGTAAAGGCAAACGTTTCCAGTTTGACACGATTGATGCGTTCTTTGAGCACTTCATCAATGACGTCAATGAAAGTGGCGAGAATGTCTTTATTTTAGATCGCTCGTTACTTGCGGATGAAGCCCTCATTCACTTAGACAAGCCGGCATATACAGTCATGCATCTGCACAATTCACATGCCGGCGATGCCCAGCGGCCGATGGATTCAGTTATGAATAACAACTACGAATACGCCTTAGTCAATGGTGCTAAGTATTCGGCCTTTGTATCGGCAACTAAGAAACAAGCCGTTGATGTTACGAAACGTTTTCCATATATCACCAAGTCCTTCGATATTCCGGTTGGTATTGTTCGGGATGATGTTCTCAATCGGCAACGCATTTTGTCCAAGAATCGTATTTTTGGCAAGGTCATTGCGGTTGCCAGAATTGCACCGGAAAAGAATCTGGATAACTTAGTCCGGGCGATTGCGATTGTGCATAAACAAACGCCAGAAGTGACGCTTGACCTGTATGGTTACCCCGACGCAACAAATAACTATGCGGAGAAGAAGAAGATCGAAAAGACGATTAAGGAACTGTCGCTAGAAGATGTCGTTACCTTCAAGGGTTATACGGAGAACCTGGAGAGCGCTTATAACACGGCACAGATTTTTGGCTTGACCTCGATCATGGAAGGCTTTGATCTCTCCCTGCTGGAAGCCATTTCGCACGGCGTTGTTGGTGTCACTTATGATGTCAATTACGGCCCGAACGAAATTGTCGAGGACGGTGTGAACGGCTATGTCACTCCGTATGGCGATATCAAGGCATTAGCCGAGAAGATTCAGTCGTTATTCGCTGATAAGGACAAAATGCAACAAATGAGCACCAACGCTTACGAGTCGGCTAAACGCTATTCGGAAGAAAACGTTTGGCACAAATGGCAAAATCTCCTACAAGACGCAGAAAAGACGGAAGGAGGTGTCGCGAAATGATTTACATGGTTGGCGAAAATGTCTTCACTTTTAACTCCGGCACTGAATTCTCCCAGATGCAGCGGCTCAAGGCTTTTAAACGCAACGGGATTGAAGCAAAGTTGTTGGTGCGAAACTATAACCGATTCTTATATCGCGATGCTTCCCGAGCTGGCTTGGCCAAAGATGACTACATCAATATGTATGACTATTTTCAAGGAGTTGTTGGCCTTGAACGCAAAAAGCAGGAGCTCCGCTTGCTGGATTCCATTCCGTTGACGAAATACCACGTTGTCGGCATCGATAACAATTTGACAACGATTGATCTTCTGGGTCGAACCATTGCCAAGATTGCTGTTATGCCGGAAACCGTGGGCTTGGTTGGCAGCATCGATTATTTTGATCGATTTGGTAATAAGGAACTGACTGAGTTCTGGGATTGGCGCGGGTTCAAATCGATGGAGCAGAATTACAATCCTGACGAAACGGTTGCTGCCCAGAAGTTCTTCGATCGGCAGGGCCATGTGGTGCTGGAAATCGTGCACATGAACAAGAATGGCAAGCTGGCGCCGACGCTCTGGAAATTAATGAACTATCACGGTCATGACTACGCGTTTGATTCTGAAGACAGCTTGTTCCTGTTCTTCATGAACGAAATTACCAAGACAACGCCGGGACTCATGATTTCGGATCGGCGGACACTTGATGCAGCCGTGAAGCAGGTGGCGCATGCAACAGGGACCATTGCTTATATTCATGAAGGTGATCTGTTTAGTGAAGGTGAAGGCAAGAAGAAAGTACCTAACCATATTTACGACGAAGCACTGGACGAACAAAAGCCATTCAATGCCGTCTTCTTCGCCACCCGCGAACAGGCTAAGAGCCTGAGTTCTAAGTGGCCGCATTTAACGATTAAGTCATCACCGGACACATTTGCTGAAGTACAAGCCGATAATCAGTCAGAGCCTGAGCATCCACATTTAACCTATATCGGTCGGCTTTTCCCAGACAAACACATTGCTGAGTTGATTGATGCATTCGAACAGGTCCACCAAGCCCGTCCGGACGCCGAATTGTTCCTTAAAGGTTATTTCTCCGATGATGATTACCATCACGAGATTACCGATAAGATTCACAAGAAAAAGCTCGATGATGCCGTTCACTTGGTCAATTACAGCAATGACAATCACGACATTTTGGCGAAAACCACCGTGTTTGTTTCAGCGGCAAAGTCGGAGGCTTTTGGGATGAACAGTCTTGAAGCGATGGCGGCCGGAGTACCGGTTGTCGCGTATGGCTGCCTCTTCCTGAAGAACAACCTTTTGATCAATGATCAGAACGGATTGGCCGTCGACAACATGACGCCAAGCAATTTGGGCAAGGCGGCACTTTCGGTATTGCAAGATGAGCAGCTGTATCACCGGTTACAGGCTGGCGCGTTGAAGACCGCAGCCCAACACTCAGAAAAAGCATTTGTTGATGAATGGAAATCAGGGCTTTCTGAATTTCTTTAAGTCAATGTTCAGGTAGTTGTGAGCAGCATATTCCGGAAAGGAGATGGTGCCAAGGGGGAACTGCTTTGAGGAGAATGGGTCGGAAACTAAGCATTTTTTAGCTTGCTCAATTATTTTTGAGAGGATCTTGAGTATGAAAAAGGTAAAGAGAACGAATGTTTTGGTCGAGAAGAAACGATACAAGATGTTCAAGTCGAAGAAAAAGTGGTTAATTGCACCACTCTTCTTCCTTGGCGTCGGGTTGGGAACAGCCTTCGAACCAAACGAAGTTAAAGCTGATGTTCAAACGCCCAGCAGTTCCGTCTATACTGAAGCGTCTTCATCGGGAGCTAGTAGCGGCCAAAGTAGCGCCAGTAGCAGCCAAACCAGCAGCGTTGCAAGTTCTAGCCAAGGCAGTGCAAGCGTTGCGAGCGCCAGTCAAGGTAGCAGTAGCGTAGCCAGCGCCAGCCAGGGCAGTAAGAGCGATGCTAGCGCCAGTGCTTCAAGCAGCAGCAAGAGCAACGCCAGCGATGGCAGTGCTAGTCAAGGTAGCAGCAGTTCTGCCAGCGATGGTAAGAGCAGTAATAGCGCGAACAGCAGCAGTGCCAGTCTGACAAGTGCCGCTGAGAGTGCTGCCAGTGCATCAAGCGCCAGCGCAAGCAGTGCTAGTGCTGCAAAAGCTGCACAGAGCACACTGCAGCAAGTTCAGATGCAACTGATTCAGGCTCCAGCGTTGACGTAAGCACGGCTTCTGATTTTAATGCGGCTATGGCGAACTCAGCTGTCAGCGAGATCAATGTTAAGTCTAGTTTCGTTGATGACGTATCAGGTGCTGATCGACAGTCATATGCTTATCGCCCGAACCTTGTCATCAATGGTAACGGAAACACGATTGATTTTCGCAAACACTGGTACGAGCTAGATGCAAAGGCCAATGAGAGTGAAAGTCTTACGATCAATGACTTAACCATGTACGGCTACAGTTACTGGGGCCCGGTTACCATCATGGGGGTTAACCCTAACTCAGGCTATGATCATTCAGTGACCTTCAATAACGTCACCTATACTGGTGCCCAATTAATGTATGGGCGAACTACGAAGGTTTACATCGACGGAAAGACAACGGTTAATTCCGTAAAATCCTATATTTCACCGTTCCGCGCATTTTAGAATCAAGTTAGCCACTGTCTCAAAATTTTTTGGACAATAAAAAACATCAAGAACAGATATCCTGTATCATTGAAGTTCCTACACAAACAATGGAAGAGGATATTGTCTTGATGCAGAAACAGGATAGCACACACCGCCAAAAAGGTCAGCACTTAACATCACTCGAGCGCGGAAAAGTGGCCGGATTCCGCCAAGCTGGGAAGTCCAATCGTTGGATTGCTGCTGAAATTGGCGTCTGCCCGCAGACCATTAATAATGAAATCAAGCGAGGTACAGTAGATCAGGTCAAGAAGAGTAATGGCAAGCGCGTCTACCATCGACAATACCTGCCAGAGGCTGCTCAGGCACGTTACGAGACTGCACGCTTGAGCTGCCATCGTCCTGACAAGTTCGCCAGCGTACAGGTCTTCTTAGCCTGGTACGTACAGCGAGCTAAGCAGGACAAATGGTCGCCGGATGCTTCAATCGGCTATGCCAAGCGGCACAAGCTGTTTACTCCTGAAGAGCTTGTTTGTGCCTCGACTTTGTACCAGTACATTGACGACCAACGCCTAGAGATTCGAAATATCGACCTGTTGGAGAAGACTAAGCGGAAGACCTCTCACCAGCACCACACCAAGGCTAAGCGCCTGGCTGGCCGCAGTATCGAGGAACGGCCTAAGGTCGTTGAACGACGCAGGCAGTTCGGTCACTGGGAGACGGATACCATTGTCGGTAAACGCAATGGCAAGGAGAGCGTCATCTTGACTCTGATTGAGCGCAAGACCCGTTGCCAACTTCTCCGCTTGATCGAAGGACGAGATGCAGACTCTGTGAGCTATGCATTGCGTGGAATCAAGCGCGAATGGGGAGCTTGCATCAAGACCATCACAGCCGACAACGGACCCGAGTTCACCGCCTTAAATACTGCTTTTGCTGGGACGGAAACTGAGATCTTCTACGCCCATCCTTACACGTCCTGCGACCGTGGCACCAACGAGGCACATAACCGGATGATCCGCCAGGACTTCCCTAAGGGCATGTCCCTAGATGACATTAGCCCTAGTCAAGTGCAGGCCACGCAAGACCGCTTGAATCAGTTGCCTCGCAAACAACAGGGCTACTGCACACCCCAGCAAAACTTTGAGGCCGAAGCTCGGCGCGTTCGCCGCATGGCCCAGTAGTCTCTCTAGCGCCACAACTTCTATTTGATAACGGCCTGTTCTGGGATTGTCCTCAACGACTGGCTAACTTGTTCTTGCAATTTACGTATTTCACCGTTCGATCAATCGAACCAATCAACTCAGCCCGGTGATGGTGGCCAGCAAAACTTTGAAGTTAGCTACATGGAAGTCAAAAGCGGTGCTACTTATACGGGTACTACTTATAGTGGCACGGCTGTTCAAGTTCACAACGGTGGCTCGTTTATTGTCGATAAAGGTGCGACCGTTGACCTACAGAGAACCAGTGCGGTTGGCGCCAACGAAGACGGTTTTAATGCACTGATCTATACAAGTGGTTCAGTGGAGTTTAAAGAAGGATCGAAGGTTACTCTTAATAAGAATAAGCTTCAAGAAACTAACTTCTCACCGATTTATATCGACACTGGTGCCAATTTAACAGTCGACAAAGATGCAGTTGTTAATATCGATGGTGCGACTGGTAACACGCCGATTAAGATTGTCGGTAATGGTACTGTCAACCTCAATGAAGGTTCATCAATGACCATTAACCAAACCGGAGATACGTTCGGCACTAATGGTGTCATTAATATCGCTGGTAGTGGCGGCTTTTATGTTGCGAGCGGCAGCACCCTTGCCATTAATGTGACAGGGACAGATGCAGCTTCGATTAATGTCATCAAGACGACGGGTAGTAGCCAATTGAGTTTTGCCCAGGATGCAACTGCTAAGCTGACTATTAATGGTGGCACAGGTATTGCCTATGTACTCAACATCGGCAATAACTCAAAGATCAATATTTATATGCCGAAGTCAATTCTTTTCAGCATTGAAGGTAATACGAATAGTGCTTCTAGTATCTTCGATGTTACTGGCAGTGGTGCGTTAACTGGCCAATATGTCAAGATTATCCCTGACAATGGTAAGAATCCTTTTGGCCCATATAAATCTGTTTCATATGCATTAAGTGGTAAGGGTTCTACATCAACGAAAGCGACGGTTCAAGGATTAACTCCGGACGCTGAAACTTCAGGCGAGGACCTTGCTGATGATTTTGCAACTGATACTAGCCTTGAATTCGTAACAGCCGCAGACAATTTTGTAACCGTTGATCCAGTTACCAACGAAACGACAACCCTCACAGGTAAAACCGGTGCGGATGGTTATGTAACGATTACCGGGTTAAAGGGACTTCCTGCTGGCACTCTGATGGCAGACCCATATGATTCGACCAAGTATTTAGTACAAGCTGATGACAATGGGAACTGGAGTTATAAGCTGCCTGCCGGTGTCACATTGACAGCAAATACATCCTTTAAAGTGGTTTCAAGCGATGCCTTCATCGTTAAAACCGCAACGGTGGTTGTTAATGATGCCGAAACACCAAAACAGGCTTCTAGTGCTGCTGATAGTTCAAAGACAACGAGCACTGCCGCTGACGGAACTAGTTCGCAAGAAGCAGCAACAAACAGTTTTGCAAGTGCTGCAGCAAGTTATGCAAGTGAAGCGGAGACGATTGCCAAGAGTCAGGCTTCTAATGCGACGATTCAGTCACTAGCAAGCGATGCCCAGAAGCAGGCAAGCTTAGCATCTGACGCCGAAGCTGTGGCAAGCAAGAACTCGACCGCCGCTGCTGCAGCAGCTAAATCTGCAGCAAACGCCGCCAGTGAAGCATCATCCGCGGCTGCTGCTGTAGCCAGTGACGATGCCTTAGCAAGTTCTGCCGCCGCTGCATATGACTCATACGCAGCCGAAGCCAGTGCTGCTTCTGCAGTCAATGACTCGGCAGGTCTTGCAACAGCGTCATCTGCCGCAAGTGCTGCTGCTGCGCAAATGAATGGGGCATTGTCTGACGCCCAGACAGCCGCAAAAGTAGCCGCAAGTGATGCAATCGTTGCAAGTAGTGCAGCCGTTGCAGCTGCAGCCGCTCAAAGCGAAGCCGTCAAGAGTGCGGCAGCTGCATCAGCTGCAAGCAAGCAGGCACTCGATGATTTGAATAAGATCAAGGATGCATTAAACAGTGACGCCAGTGGTGCCAGTTCCAGCGCTAGTCAAGCTGATAGTGCTTCAACCCACAACGCATGAATATGCGAGTGCTGCAAGTTCAAGCGCCAGTGAAGCTGGTTCCTATGCAGACAATGCAAAGTCCAGTGCCAGTGATGCCACGGGTCAGTCAAGCACAGCCGACAAACATGCAAGTACAGCTGCCTCAGCTGCTTCTGAGTATCCAAAGGATAGCGGGATCCAGTCGTATGCGAATGCGGCCAAGAGTGCTGCTGCTCAAGCAGATAGTAATGCAAGCATGGCCAATAGTGCTGCCACAGCTGGATCAACTGCTGCCAGTGATGCCAGTGACCAAGCGAAGACAGCTGCCAGTGCTGATACAGATGCAAGTACTGCTGCAAGTACTGCAAACAGTGCTGCCAGTGCTGCGGGCAGCGCATCCAAGGCTGGTGACAGTAAGGCTGCCGCTAGTTACTCTGCTGCTGCCCGTGCTGCTGCAGACACTGCCAAGAGTGCTGAGTCCGTTGTCAGTGCTGCCGCGGGCAAAGCAGCTTCCGATGATTCATTAGCATCATCTGCTGCTAAAGCTGCGGCTGGTTATGACAAAGCTGCCAGTGACCAAGCAAGCATCGCTTCGAGTGCGGATGCTAAAGCAAGTAGCGCAGCCAAAGATGCTGATAGTGCATCCAGTGCCGCATCCAGTGCAGCGAAGGATGGTAACAGCAGTGCTGCCAGTGCCTTCTCTAGCGCCGCAAGTGCTGCCTCGAGCAGTGCCAAGAGTGCCGAGAGTCAAGCAAGCAATGCCGCAAGTGCTGCAGCTTCTGATGATTCGGTAGCTTCCAGTGCCGCAAGCGCTGCAAGCACTGACAATTCGGTAGCATCCAGTGCTGCAAGTACTGCAAGCAGCGCGGCTAGTGCAGCTGAAAAGTCTGCTGCCGATAAGTCTGCTGCCAGTTCCAGTGCTAGTGGTGCCAGTTCCAGTGCAAGTGGTGCTGATAGCTCATCGACAGCAACTTCGAGCTATGCAAGCAACGCCAACTCTAGCGCCAGTGAAGCCAGCTCATATGCAAGCAACGCTAGTTCCAGTGCTAGTGAAGCAACAAGCCATGCAAGCAGCGCTTCGAGTCAAGCAAGTGCCGCATCGTCAGCTGCTTCTAACTACCCAAGTGATAGTGGGATCAAGTCTGATGCAAGCACGGCTTCCAGCGCCGCAAGTACCGCAAACAGCGCGGCTAGTCACGCCAATAGCGAATCATCGACTGCTTCGTCAGCTGCAAGTGATGCAAGCAATCAGGCAAGCATTGCTTCAAGCGCTGATTCAGTTGCAAGCAGTGCAGCAAGTACCGCAAACAGCGCCGCGAGTGCTGCATCCAGTGCCGCTAACTCTGGTGACAGCAGTGCCGCAAGCAGCTATTCCAGTGCCGCAAGTTCCGCAGCAAGCACTGCATCTAGCGCTGAAAGTACTGCAAGCAGTGCTGCAAGTGCTGCTGCTTCCGATGACTCAACAGCTTCCAGTGCCGCAAGTGCTGCAAGCTCAGATAACTCGGTAGCCTCCAGTGCTGAAAGTACTGCAAGCAGTGCCGCAAGCGCCGCAGCAAGCTCAGCCGCAAGTCACCACGTCTTACCTGATACCGGTGGCAACGGCTCATCGTCCAGCAGCTCATCATCAAGTGCAGCTGGTGGTAACGGTGGCAACGGCAGTGGCGCGCAGCCAGGCAACGGTGGCAATGGTGGCAACTCCGCTAATGGTGGAGGTTCATCATCGCAAACCGGAAATGGTAGCAGCAACACGTTGCCAACAACCGGTGGTACAACGGGTCAGACAGGTTCATCATCGGAAAACGGTAATAGTGGCAAACACACATTGCCGCAAACCGGTGAGGCAAGCGATCAAGATGCTCCTGTTCTCGGTCTGCTTATGGTCAGTCTGATGGGATTGTTCGGCCTTGCAGGAACCAGACGTCGCAAGGATGACAAAGCATCAAAGTAAAGCTGAGTAACGATGGTCGTTAAACACTGTTACGCGACTAAGCTTTGACACAAATAGAGAGTGGTGTGAGGAACGTTTACACGTTTCTTGCACCACTCTTTTTGCTTGGCATTAAAAAGAGGGCAGCCGAAATGGTTGTCCTCTTTTTTTAATTATTCTAGATGCCGGTATGCGTAAAGGCGTTTATTATGACTTTGACGGCGCTGTCTCAATCGAATCAACTAACTTGACCCCCATGGTTTCCTGTCCCAAAAAGACAATGGCGACGATAGCGATGAGGATGGATGCGGTAAAAATGGCAAAGATGCTGGTGACTGACCAGTTGGCGCCTAACAGGTGGCCGACAAGCAGGGGACCGACAATACCGCCGATGCGGCCGATGCCGGCTGCCATGCCTGAGCCGCTGCTGCGGACGATGGTTGGGTATTGTTCCGGTGAGTAGGCGTAGAGGGCACCCCATGCACCAAGGTTGAAGAATGAGAGCAACATACCGGCAGTTAATAGCATTGGCAGACTCGTTGCCATTCCGAAGGCCAGTGCACTGGCGGCAGTGCCGAGGAGAAACAGGCTTAAGACGAGCTTACGGCCCCATTTTTCGATTAACCATGCGGCTACAAAATAACCGGGCAATTGTGCTAACGTCATGATCAGCACATAACCGAAGCTATTAATGAGGCTGAAGCCTTTAAGCACCATTACACTTGGCAGCCAAAGGAACATGCCGTAATAGGAGAAGACGACCATGAACCAGACAATCCACAGCATGATGGTTGAGCGCACGTAAGGCGGATGCCAGAGTGTCGTGAGCGTTTTGATCAAGCTTGGGCGGGCAACCTTTTTGAAGGCGCGTGATTCGTTGATGCCTTCGCGGAAGTAGAAGGCGTATAGGCCGGCTAAACCGGTCGCGAAAACGGCAACGCGCCAGCCCCAGACTGGCATGATGAAGTAAGAGATAATGGCTGCTAGTAACCAGCCGGCCGCCCAGAAGCTTTCTAACAATACAACGCTACGGCCGCGTTTCTCGACCGGCACACTTTCGGAGACCAGCGTAGAAGCCACTGGCAGCTCGCCGCCAAGCCCGGCGCCGATGATAAAGCGTAAAACAAGAAAAATACCATAACCCGTTGCAAAAGCGGAAATGCCGCTTCCAATCGAAAAGACCAATAGTGTGAGAATGAGGATAGCTTTGCGGCCAAAACGATCGGCCATCATTCCGAACAAAATGGCGCCAAACGCCATGCCGATCGAACTGACGCTGCCGATCCACCCCATTTCAACAGTACTTAGTTGCCATTCCTTATGTAAGGCTGCGATAACGAAACTCAGCATGCCCACATCCATCGCGTCAAACAGCCAGGCAATGCCAATGCCGACGATCAACCGCGCATGACTCGGTGCTTTTTTTGTCATTTTTATCCCCCTTGATGAATACCATCACAAATTAGGTGTCTTGACACCCGCTTGTATGAGCTTAATTTCATCAAAAAAGGGGGATTCTGTCAATAAGAATTTTCATGAGATGCATCACAAGCGGATAAGACCTCAATGATTTCAAGTGTTTAGAAAGCAAAATAATTTTCAAAACTTGTATCAACCTTGGGGAATGAACGATGCTGCATGTTAAGATGGAACAACATAGCAAAAAAGCGAGGAAGGCAAAGTTTTATGAAGAAAATCACAGAATGGTATTACGGCATTTCACTTAAGGATCGCTTCAAGCAACGAACTTATGACGCGATCATGGGCCGCAACATGCTGACGGCAGAGTTAATGCTGCTGATTGCCAGTGCGACGGCCATTTTTATTGATGCCAATAGTTTGAAAATGATCACTGCAAGCACATGGATTCTGTTGCTGGTGACGATGATCATTGGCTTGATGAACACGGTTAGCTTACATTACTACCGACTGCAGGTGATTGAAGTTGATACGCCTGAAGCCTATCACCAGTACGTTTGGCTGGCAGTTGCCCGCGGCGTTTTGTCTGCGCTGATGCTGGCGGTGGCGATTTTTGCGATTGAAATGGCTTATGAAGCCGCGATGGACATGAACCCGCTACCGCAATATTACCTGACAAATCATTTCTGGATCGGCGTGATGTTGCCAATCGCGTACGGCATTTGCCGGTTTGGTTATGGGTACCTGCATTTGCATGGCACTTGGGAGCACAAAAAGGATACTGAGGATAACGGCTGAGACCAGATAGACGGAGGCCGGAGCAAATTCCAGAGTTATTCGAAGTACGCAGACATCAAAAAGATTCCGCAGACAAATTTAACGTCTGCGGAACCTTTTTGAATACAAATATTCTGTTACCACTTATCACAGCAGACGATTATTCCTGCTGCTGCGGGCGGCTGGACCAGATGTGCGGAATGAACGTCCAGACCATCACAAGATCAAGCGCTAGGCACAAAGCGGTAAAAATGAAAACGCCGTTGTAGTCGAAAATATTGGAGATAAAACCACCAGCCAGTGATCCGGCCATGGAACCAAATGCCTGAGCGCTTTGATTCCAACTGAAAACCGTTCCGGTATAGCTCACCGGTGTCAGTTTGGAAAGCAGGGTCTGGATGGTTGGGAAAAGTGCGCCATCCGAGACGCCGATCATGAGCCGGAGAAAGCCTAGTGCCCAGATGCTGCCGACAATGCCTTGAGGGATGTACATGATGACGGCAAAGATCAGGCCACTGACCAGAATTTTGCCGGAACCGATCCGGTCACCTAACTGACCTAAACGCGGGGCCGCCATTAAGTTCGAGATCCCGGGCAGTGCTGCGATAATGCCGGCGACAACTGTGATTGGCCCGACGTTGTGCATTAACTCTTTGACGTAAAGACTGATAATCGGGTAGATCGACATGTTGCCCAGCTGAATGATCGCGGTTGAGATGAGGAGCACCATAATCGCTTTAGGGTTGCTGACTTGGGTAAGCAGCCCCGGCCGTTTTTCCTTTTTCAACAGGCGCGGATCAGGCGTATAGTGTTCGTGAACCATCGTGAGACTTAGAACAAACACGATCAGCAGCAACGCGCCGGTGATGATGAAGGTCAGCCGAATCGAGAATGTCTGGGCGAGAAAACCGCCGAGAATCGGACCGATTAAATTACCGGAAACATAACCGGTTGTGAGAATGCCAATCGCCGTTCCGCTTTTGGCTTTCGGGGTTTCGGTCGCAATTAACGCGCTGGCATTAGGAATATAGCCTGCCGCCAGTCCTTGCAGAAAACGCAGCGCGATTAACGCGTAGACATTGTGCACGAATCCGCAGGCGCCAATGATAATTGCCATGCCAAAACTGGAACGCAATAACATGAGCTTACGGCCGCGGCGATCAGCCAATCGGCCCCAAAGCGGACTGACAATGGCAACGACCATGAAGGTAACCCCAAAGGTAATCCCGGAATAAATACTGAGTTGGCCTTTCGTAAAATTGCCGAGTTGGTCGACATATAATGAGATAAACGGCGAGACCTCACTGAAGCCCATGCCGGCGATGAAGGTACCAAGCCATAAGACAGCCAGATTTTGCTGCCATGGTTCGAGACTTTTAAGTTTACTTGGCAAGATCGCCAACTTCCTTTCAGAAAAATAGTTACCCAACTAATATAACGCAATCAAAAAAGGGATACAATTGGCGCGACTGCAGAAAAAACAGAATTGAAAATTTAGTCGGATTTAAAATACACACCAAATAATTTTGACATGCCTTGGTTACCATGGTATTCTACTCGTTGTGATTAGTCACTCTGCCTAAGACTCAGGGGGCGTAAAAGCCTTAATCATCCTGCCGAGGTGGTATCGGAAACATAAGATACCTCTATGTCTTGGTAGGCATGGAGTTTTTTTATTGCTAAAAACTTCAACCAAACTAATGGAGGTGAAAAACATGAGTGAACAAGCTATCGCAAAAAAAGCTGAACTCGTTAAGACGATTTCTGAACAATTCAAGAATGCTACCAGTGCTGTCGTTGTTGACTATCTGGGCTTAACGGTTGAGCAAGTAACCGCATTACGTAAGGAACTGCGCGAGGCCGGTGTCAAGATGGAAGTTCTGAAGAACACCTACCTGCGTCGTGCCGCTGATGCCAACGGTTACGAAGCATTGGACGATGTTTTCAAGGGCCCTACAGCCGTTGCCTTCTCCAATGACGATCCTGTTGCTCCGGCACGTATCATGGCCAAGTACGCTGACCAATTTGATGCATTGCAGATCAAGGGCGGCATCATCGAAAATAAAGTTGCTTCTTTGGACACCATTATGGAAATGGCCAAGATGCCAGATCGCGAAGGTCTGTTGTCGCAACTTGCTTCTGTCTTGCAGGCACCTGTCCGCGACTTTGCACTTGTTGTTAAAGCAGTTGCAGAAGCCAAAGACGAAGAACCTGCTGCATAATATGACGTTACAAACTATTTAAAAAACGGAGGAAACAAAACATGGCTTTAGATGTAGATGGCATCATTGCACAACTTAAAGATGCTTCCATTTTGGAACTCAATGACTTAGTTAAGTCAATCGAAGATGAATTCGGTGTTAAGGCAGCTGCTCCTGTTGCTGCCGGTGCCGCTGCTGGTGGCGACGCTGCAGCTACCAAGGATACCTATGACGTTGAATTGACCGAAGCCGGCCAAGAAAAGGTTAAGGTTATCAAGGCTGTTCGTGAAATCACAGGCCAAGGTCTGAAGGATGCCAAGGGTCTGGTTGACGCCGCTCCTAAGGTTATCAAGGAAGGCTTGTCCGAAGACGACGCTAACAAGATCAAGGAACAGCTTGAAGAAGTTGGCGCAACGATAACTTTGAAATAATTAAGCTTCATTTTCGAAAAGGCACCTCGCTCAGTACAGTCGTTAAGGCTGTGGTTGAGCGGGGTGCTTTTTTGATGGTTGTAATTTGGCGATGGTGAATCGACTGGTTTTATGGAATCGATACCATAAGTTTTAACGCAAAAGAACCCTGCGGTGACAGGATCCATATGAAACTAATCCTTCGCGACATTTTGCTTGTAACTATCCAGCGCGTCTGACAGATCTTTATCTTTGATCGTCACGTGCTGGTCTTTCAACACCTGACTAATCACCCGTTGCATGACGCTGGAATTGCGCGACCATTTTGCGTAAACACTAGCTGTCAGCGCTTTTTTATTACTTTCAAAAGAGCCTTTAGCCGGATGGTTGACCATCTTGATAACCTCATAGCCGTTGGTTACTTTGACCGGTGACTGGGTATAATCGCCATTTTTTAACTTGTATGCTGCATCTTTAAAGGTCGAATCAAAACTTTTGCTGCTGGCTTCAAAGCTGGCTTTCCCGCCGTTGTCTTTGGTTGCGGTATCAATTGAATATGTTTTGGCTAATGTTGTGAAATCTTTACCAGCTGCTAAATCGCTGATGACTTGCTTGGCCGTCGCTTCATCGCTGGTCAAAATATGTTGAACGGTGACTTTGGGTTGATAGGTTTTCCACGCTTCTTTAAGTTGGCTGTTGGTGACTTTCTTAAGCTTTTTAAGTGCGACTTCGCTTAACAGGTTGGTACGAATGCTTTGCCGAAAGGTGGCTTTGCTGAAGCCGTTTTGCGTTAAGAAGCTGGTGAAGTTTTCACCGTATTGGTTTTTATAGCTGTCGTAAGTGGTGTTGACGGCTTTGGCACTGACGGATTTGCCATATGCATGGTCTAGTGCGCGGTAAATCAATAAATTAGCCAAAACTGTTTTGGTTGTGGGTGATTGTTTGAGTTCTTTGTATAAACTCGCTTGGGTAACCTGGCCACCTGAATAAGTTGCAACAGTCGGATCATCCGCCTGTTTGGTTTGGCATCCGGTTAGTAGCACGAGTGATGCGGCCATCGTGGCTAACAAGCCTTGAACGCGCAGTTTATTTTTCATTTCATTGATCCCCCTATGACAAGCTGACGGCATAACGTGGTTACATTTTAACGTTTAAAATTAAAAAACTCAATATATTTCCTCATAATCACATAATCTAATTTTTGAATCGAAAAAATGAATTCTGATTCCTTGATGTGACAAAGATAGATGAAAATTTACAGATAATAAAATTAAGTTAAGATTAAGAAAATTGTTGAAAGTCTTTTTTAATCGTATATAATCCTAACTATATCGAGCAGGGTTTTGATTGGTTGTGGAACTACCGGGAATTGGAGGGTATTGGATGCAAACGAAAAAGAAAGGGCTATCTATTCTCTTAGCCAGCACTGTTGCATTGGGCGCGCTGGCGGTTTTACCGGTCGGCGAGGTCCAGGCTAAGGCAGCTATCTCGCAACAGACCAAGGAAAAGTCACTTGCAAAGACCGTTGCGGCCGGACAAACGGCGACCGATACAACAAGCGCCGTCACGAATCAGGCCATTGCAACCCAGTTAGCGGCAAAAGGCATTGATTATCACAAGCTGAACAAGGTGCAACAGCAGGATACTTATGTGGATGTGATTGTTCAGATGAGTGCAGCACCTGCATCTGAAAATGGCACCTTGAAGACGGATTACTCCAGCACCGCCGAGATTCAACAAGAGACGAACAAGGTCATTGCCGCGCAAGCAAGCGTGAAAGCCGCGGTCGAACAGGTGACCCACCAGGCAGCCGGGGAAAGTTATGGCTATGTGGTCAATGGCTTTACCACGAAGGTCAGAGTGGCGGACATTCCGCAGTTGAAGCAAATTGCCGGTGTCAAAACCGTCACACTCGCCAAAGTTTATTATCCGACCGATGCCAAGGCCAATTCGATGGCGAATGTCCAGGCAGTTTGGTCCAATTACAAATACAAAGGTGAAGGAACCGTTGTTTCAGTCATCGATACTGGCATTGACCCGACGCACAAGGATATGCGGCTGAGTGATGACAAAAAGGCCAAGCTAAAGCGAGCGGATGTCGAACAATTTACCAAAATCGCTAAGCATGGCCGGTATTTTACCGACAAAGTACCGTATGGGTTTAACTATGCGGATAACAATGACACCATTACCGATGATACCGTCGACGAGCAACACGGGATGCATGTGGCAGGGATCATCGGCGCAAACGGTACCGGCAGTGACCCGACCAAATCGGTTGTCGGCGTCGCTCCGGAATCACAATTGCTGGCGATGAAGGTGTTCACCAATTCAGACACTTCCGCAACGACGGGATCATCGACGTTGGTTTCGGCAATTGAAGATTCGGCCAAGTTAGGAGCTGATGTGCTGAACATGTCGCTTGGTTCGGTTTCCGGCAACCAAACGCTTGCAGATCCGGAAATTGCCGCGGTCCAAAATGCCAATGAATCCGGCACGGCAGCGGTTATTTCTGCCGGGAACTCCGGCACATCCGGCTCGGCAACCGAAGGCGTCAACAAAGATTATTATGGCTTGCAGGATAACGAAACAGTGGGCAGTCCCGGGACGGCGCGTGGCGCAACCACTGTGGCGTCGGCTGAGAATACCGACGTGATCGGTCAAAGCGCGACAATTACCGACGGCAGTGGGCTGAAACTCGGGCCGGAGACGATTCAACTTTCAAGCAACGATTTTATCGATAGTTTTGACAAGAAGAAGTTCTACGTGGTGAAAGATGCCACTGGTAAACTCAGCATCGGCGGCGCCAGCGATTACACGGCCGACGCCAAAGGAAAGATTGCCATTGTCAAGCGCGGCGACATTGCATTCACCGACAAGCAAAAGTATGCCGAAGAAGCAGGCGCGTCCGGTTTGATCATTGTCAATAATGACGGGACAGCTACTGCGCTAACCTCGATCAAACTCGATGCGACCTTCCCGACATTTGGTTTGTCCAGTGTCACCGGCCAGAAGCTGGTTGATTGGGTAACGGCGCACCCGAATGATGAATTGGGTGTCAAAATCGGGTTGGCCTTGTTACCTAACCAGAAATACAACGCCGACCGGATGTCAGATTTTACGTCTTATGGTCCGGTTTCCAATCTGGCCTTTAAGCCGGATATCACGGCGCCAGGCGGTAATATCTGGTCCACACAAAATAACAATGGTTACACTAACTTGTCTGGCACCTCGATGGCGTCGCCGTTCATCGCCGGCTCACAAGCCTTGTTGAAGCAAGCACTCAATAACAAGGACAATCCGTTCTACGCTGACTACAAGAAGCTAAAAGGTACGGATTTGACCGATTTCCTTAAAACCATTGAAATGAACACCGCCCAGCCAGTCAATGACATCAATTACAACAACGTTATTGTCTCGCCGCGGCGGCAAGGGGCAGGGTTTGTCGATGTTAAGGCTGCCATCGATGCGCTGGAAAAGAACCCGTCGACGGTTGTTTCCGAAAATGGCTATCCGGCAGTTGAATTAAAAGATTTTACCAGCACCGACAAGACGTTCAAGCTGACCTTCACTAACCGCACCAAGCATGAGCTGACTTATCAAATGGACAGTAACGAAGATACCAATGCTGTCTATACTTCCGCGACCGATCTAAATTCCGGTGTGCTTTATGATAAAAAGATCAATGGTGCGGCGATTAAGCCAGATGGCGAAATCGTGGTACCGGCAGGCCAGTCAGTTCAGGTGGGCTTCACGTTATCGTTGCCTAAATCTTTTGACCAACAGCAATTTGTCGAAGGTTTCCTGAATTTCAAAGGCAGTGACGGTTCACGATTGAATCTGCCATATATGGGCTTCTTTGGTGATTGGAATGACGGCAAGATTGTCGATAGCATTAACGGCCAGACTTATGCGCCTGCCAGTGGTAACTACGGGACCGTGCCTGTCATTACCAGTCGCAAAACAAAGAATCAGTTTATTGGCGGTTTGGTGAACGATGCCAGTGGTAACCCGACGATTGATGAGAAGGCCATCGCTATCTCCAGTAGCAAGGATGCTATTTATAACGGAATTAGCATGCAGTATTATCTACTGCGCAACATCAGCAATGTTCAGGTTGACGTGTTAGATGGGCAAGGCAATAAGCTGACAATGCTTAGCAGCTCGACCAATCAGACGAAGACTTATTATGATGCGAATGCTGGTATGTACATTTATTATCAGGCGCCGACTTGGGATGGCACTTACTACGATCAGCGTGATGGCAACATTAAGACTGCTCAAGATGGAAGCTACACGTATCGACTTTCAGGTGTTCCTGAAGGCGGCAACAAGCGGCAGACTTACGATGTGCCGTTCAAGCTTGACTCCAAAGCGCCGGATGTTCGCAACCTGTCGTTAACCTCCAAAAATGAAAACGGGAAAACGGCGTACTATCTTAAAGTCGAAGCCAAGGATGAGCTCAGTGGATTGGATGCAGCAAAGGATATCAAAACATCCATTAATGACGTCACCAATCTGGACGGGACGTTCACAACGACCGGCACAACTGCTGACGGTTACACACAACTCGAAGTGCCTTTGACGGATAAACAGGCGCAGGCTTTAGGCGAAGGTGATAATCAGGTTGAAGTTTACCTCACTGATAACGCATCGAACCCGACGTATCAATCGGCCGCGGTTCAGAAACCGGGATCAACGACCTTCAGTCTGATTGTCAATGGCGGTGGGTTACCGGATAAGATTTCAAGCACAACCGAGAACTATGAAGCGGGCAAGCAAGGCGGTAAGTATACCTTTAGTGGCACGTATCCTGCGCCGGTTTATGGCACCTACACCGATGCACAAGGCAAAAAGCATGACCTGACGACCTCGTATGATGCTGCAACTAATAGCTTCACCGCCTCTATGGCATTGACGGCGGATGATTATGTCACCAAGGTTGATCTGTATGCCGACAAGGCGCACACACAGTTGCTAAAGCATTTTGACACCGATGTTCGCCTGACCGCTCCGACTTTCCGCGACTTGAAGATCAACAATAACCAAGACCAGACCTCTGAAAGCACGGTTAAAGTCACCGGAACCGCCAGTGCGGATGCGAAGCAAGTCACGATCACGAACGGCAGCACCAAAACACCGGTAACGTTGGATAACAAGCATCAGTTCAGTGTCGACGTGCCGGTCAACTATGGTGACAACACGCTGAAAGTGACAGCTGAAGATGAAGATGGCAACACCACGGTTAAAGAGCAAAAGGTAAATTCGACCTATGACCCTGACGTGCTAAAGGACGCAGTGACCTTCGATGAAGGTGTTCACTTCGGGGCGAACGATCTGTCGAACATTAAGCAGGTCAAATACTATGATGCGAAGACCGGGATCGCGACCATCACCGGTAAAGTCAAGCATCCAACCACGACACTGCAGGTTGATGAGAAGCAAGTACCGATTATGAATGATCTGACCTTCAGTTTCACGCTGAACTTAGGCACCGCGGGACAAAAACCGTTTGGCGTTGTTGTCGGCGATACGACCCAAAACAAGACTTTCCAAGAGGCTTTAACGTTCACTTTGGACGCGATCGCACCAACGTTGTCCTTGGATCAGCCAACCGACAAACCGGTTTACACGAATGATCCTAATTTCGGGATTACCGGAACAGCGACTGACAATGTGAATTACCTGGAACTTGCGATCAACGGCAGCAATGTTGCCAGTCAGTACGCCGATGTCGATATGAACAGCGGTAAACCGGGACATATGGCAATTGATCAGACTGTGAAACTGCTCGAAGGTAAAAATGTTTTAACCGTTGCGGTTACTGACAGTGGCAAGAATGTCACCACCAAGAAGCTGACGGTGTATTACGAACCAAAGAAAACCTTAGCTGAACCAACTGTCACGCCAAGTACGACCGATCCGGCTAAGCAGGTGACGTTGACCGCCAAAGCCGCAGCAACTGGTGAAACCGTTCAATACAGTGCGGATGACGGCAAGACGTATCAGGATCTTCCGGCAAATGGTCTAAATGCGACGGCTAATGGCACCTTTAAGTTTAAGGCCGTTGACTTGTATGGCAATGAATCGCCGGCGGTAGACTATGTTGTTAAAAATATCAAGACGGATGATCCGGCTCAGTTACAGCAGGCGAAAACGGCCTTGCAGGATTTGATCGCCAAGGCAAAGACAACAGCCGCAACCGGCAAGTATCTCGACGCTTCGCTTACAGCGCTGAATTCCGCAGTTACGACGGCACAAGCGGCACTGGATCAAAGTGATGCAACGGTCGATTCATTGACCGCTGCTAATAATCAGTTAACGACGGCACTCAACCATCTGGTGCTTAAACTGCCAGCCGATCAGCAAGACGCACTGCTTAATAAACTGCAGTCGGCTAAAGATGTTCTAGGAACAACGTTTAGTGGTCAGACAAATTCAGCAACCGGAATGACATTCAATGCCGAGTTAGACGCGTTGACTGCAGAAACCAAGGCCGGCACGAGCACCGCCGACCAACTTGATGCCAACTTCAATAAGATGTTGGATGCGGCCCTGACGCAATTGGCGAAAACAGTTAAAGACGGCACCCCGGCATCGGTTGGCGATACTAAGGACACTACCACTGGTCTGACTTGGTACGCAGAGATTGATTCCGCGTTGAAAGCTGGGACGACAGCAACCACTGACACACAGAAGATTGCTCAGTTACAAGGCTTGTTTGGCTTAAAGACCAAAATTGCTGCGGCGGTTGAGGCTGCTAAACAAGCTGGTGACAACGGTAGCAATTCGAATAACGGTGGCACAACTAACGGAGGCAGCGGCAGTAGCTCCAATAATGGTGGTTCAAGTGGCGGTGATACCCACGGCGATTCGAACAACGGTGGCGCAACTAACGATGGCACCGGTAACGATTCGAATAATGGTGGTGGCGAAACGCCGAATCCAGGAACCGGAAAGGGCCAAACGCCAGGTGATGGCGGTGGCACGCCATCTGACACAAAACAACAACCATCGACACCAATCGGCGACGGGACGCAACCACTAGGAACGGCTGGGAAAGATGACACGACACCGCAACCACCGACATCAACTGGTCAAGGTGGTGGCACTTCCTCACACGGTACAAATCAGCAAGCATCCAAGAAAGACACCTTGCCGAAAACGGCTGAAGTCACTCAGACAGCCGGGTTGGCATTCCTCGGCGCTTTCATCACAAGCATCGTCGGGTTTCTTGGGGTTAATCGTCGGCGTAAAGAACATTAACGACGGGCACTGAGCTCAGTGATTCTCGATATTAACTGATCGTCACGAAGTTCAGGTTCGTGGTTCCATTTTCAACAAAAGCGGCACGCAATCAGGGTGGTCCCTGTCATTGCGTGCCGTTTTTGAATTGTTTTATATGCTGATGAGCGCTGACGAGTTAAGGTTAATCTCGAAGAATTAAATCCGACTGAATCACCGTTTGCGCGACTTCTGCGCGTAATGCCAGCTTTAGAGCCGCTGCACCGATTGCTGTGACATGATGATCAATGGTACTCATGTTCAGCAGATGGCTGGAGAGCTGATTTTCCTGACCCATTAATGGTGGAACAGGAAGGTGATGATCAACAAAATATTGGCGTACGCCGGCGGCAATATCATCCCCATTGCCGAGAATAAAATCGGGATGCTGCGGCGCCAATTCAGCGCCGGCGTGATAGCCATCCTGAAAGGTCCGCATTTGATAAACGACCAGCGAATGTGGGGGACGTTGCCCGAAAACGTCTACGTAGCTGTTGATGGTCAGTTTACTGGTAGCACTTTGCGCGTACGGACGGCTTAGCAGCAAAGCAATTTTGAGATAACCTTGCGCTTGCATCCATCTAAACGCTTTTCGATAAGCGGGCGTCCGCTCGGCGTATGCAGCTGCCAATTTGACACGGCCGGGATTTTCACAAACGACAATAGGACCATATTTTTGGTAAGCGGCAATCGTTGTCAAACTGAGCCCATGGGAGGTGAAAATAAGTCCATCAAAAGCATGGCGGCGTAAGGCTTCCAGATAGGTTTCTTCGAGCTTCTGGTCGTAACGCGAAGGCAAAATAACGGCATGATAGTTGCCAGCCATGGCGGCATTGAGTATGCCTGTGACCAATTGTTGGAAATAAGGATGGTCGGTGTGCGGCAGAATAACGCCGATTGTGCGCGTTTTGCCAGCGCTTAGGTTTTGCGCCATGGTGCTGGGCACATAGTCTAGCTGATCAATGACGGCTTGGATTTTAGCGCGTGCCGAAGCCGAGACGTAGGGATGGAGATTCAAGACACGGGAAACCGTTGCCGTTGAATAGCCTGAAAGCCGCGCAATATCGTGAATATTTGCCACATTATCATCTCCCCATTCAGTATAACAGAGCCTGTTTTTGTAACAGGCAAAAGCCGGCATGCGCGTGGTGGATAACGCCACCCGGCATGTCGGCCTATGGTAATGCACACATTTTAGGCAATCGCGGTAGTCGCACTTTGGGTCATGCTTTCTAGGCTTTGATCGGGATCATTAGCTGCTGCAATGGTTGCCAGCCACTCGTGGATCGTAACATCATCGGTTGCCACTGGGACGAGCAAGACCACAGCACCGCTGATCTGATGGTTACCGGCCCATGGTAAGGACTTGCCAAAGTCAAAGCCGATGACAATCGGTTCAGTCAACTTGCTGACATGACCATACGTCAGTACCACTTGATCGCCCATCGTTTGCGTCGGCTCCGCGGCACTGGCCAGCAACGAACTCAATACTTCTTGATAGTCAAAATCATAATCATTGGTTAGTTTCAGTGCAATACCTTTCAAAGCACCGATTTGTGTGTCTTGATAAACGGAAAGTTCTGGGTAAAAGTGTGCTTGCATTAACATGGTGCATCCTCCTTTAGTGAAACGTTCAGGGACCTTCATTAACAAGTGTGATTTGTATCGGTGGAACAGTCGCGAAAACAACTGATGTAACAATTGATTTCTTAATGGTGATCACACATGTTTGTTATTTCCTAACTGCAAACACAGTGTAATTTGTGTAACGCGTTTCAGGTCAAGCGTTTTTATTCAAAAATTTTTGGCGTGCTTTCAGATGTCAGCGCAACCTTACACCGTCTTACAAAAAAGTCAGAATGGGTGCGGCCGAGGCGGGTTTTCCCTATAATGAATGAGAATACAGGCACGGAGGACGCAGAAAAAATGAAGAGACTCTTTCGAGAAGTCGGAACGTTTTTAAAAAAACATCTCACAACGCTAAAGGTGCTATTTGTGTTGGCAGTCCTGGTGTTTGTGATTGTTCAAGTCGGACGGATCAGTCAGGATCTCAGTGGCGAGCAAATGCGAGCCAGCCTGGCAACCCAAAGTCCGGTTTCGTTACTGATTTTGTTGGTGGTGGGCTTAATCGCCGTCACACCAATGCTGATTTATGATTTTGTAATCACGGAACTGCTGCCGGGCCATTATAAACGCAGGTATGTTGTGAAGTCCGGCTGGATCGTCAATACTTTTACCAATATTGCCGGTTTTGGCGGCTTGTTGGGTGCTAGCTTGCGCGCCAATTTCTACCACGAAAAGGCGACCCAAAAGCAGGTTCTATTTGCCATTTCGAAAATAGCATTGTTTTTGTTGGCGGGACTGTCATTGTGGTCGATGATTGGCATCGTGGTTATTTTCGTGTTCGGGATTGGTCAGGAATTCTCGAATTACTGGATTTGGCTGGTTGGCGGTGCCGCTTATTTTCCGTTGTTGATGTTGGTCACCCATTTACGAAATAGCGAATTTTTTGCGGATATGCCGTTGAAGCGGCAACTGCGCTTGACCTTGGGCTCGTTCCTTGAGTGGGGCAGTTGTGCTGCATTCTTCTTGTTGATCGGGTACTTTCTTGAAGTGCATGTGCCGTTGCTGTCGATTTTGCCATTGTTCATGGTGGCTAATGTTATCGGGGTCGTTTCGATGGTACCCGGCGGCTTGGGTTCGTTTGATGTCCTGATGATTGTCGAGCTTGGTCAAATGGGACTCGATAGTAATGTTGCGGTTGTTTGGCTGCTGTTTTATCGGTTGTTTTATTATGTGATTCCCTTTCTGATCGGCGCTGGTTTGTTCGCGCAGGATGCAGGGAAACGACTGAATGCTTATCTTGAAGGTTTGCCGGTTCAGCTGATTCGAAAGGCAGCCTTTGGTTTTCTGGTCGTCTTCCTGTACTTTTCGGGGATTATGTTGCTATTGCGCGGGGTTGCGCCGGATCTTGCTTTCAGTAACACGCTTTATCAACGGCTTTATCCATATACCTTCCTGTTTTTGGATCGGGTTACCAATGTGGTTGTCGCCTTTTTGATTCTTGGGTTCGGACGCGGCATTGCCAGCCGGGTGAAGCGGGCTTATTGGCCAACCGTGATCGTTTTGATCGTTGCGATGGTAGCCTCCTTGCGTGAAGATAATCATCTGCGGTTCATTATTTTCCTGGTGCTCGTTGTCTTGGCGTTGATACTGACGCGTCGTGAGCTGACCCGCGAGCGACTCGCCTTATCGTGGGGCAACAAGTTGATCGACGGCGCAGTGTTTGGTATGACGTTTATCTTTTATGCGTTTGCCGCGTTTTACAATGCGCCGGCAATTCATCATCGCCGGGTGCCGGATGTGTTCCTTTTCCCATCAGAGCGCATGTTCTTTACAACCCTGATTGGTGTCATGCTGGCAGCGTTGACGGTTTATTTGATCTTTCGATATCTATCGGCGCCGACCAAAGATTTGGCTGATCCTTATGACGAGGAGCGGTTGAAGGCAGTGGTTGAAAAATACGGCGGCAATGAGGTTAGTCACCTGGCCTTGATGCGCGACAAATCATTGCGGTTTTATCAAGTCGATGGTGAAGATCGGGTTTTCTTCCAGTTTAAGAAAAAGGCGGACAAGCTGATTATCATGGGCGAACCGATTGGGGATGAGACCCAGATGGCCGCTGCGATCGGCGATTTCATGAAAGAAGCCGATAAGCAGGATATGTCGCTGGTGTTCTATGAAATCAATGAAAACCTGACGATGAAGCTGCATGAGTTCGGGTTTGATTTTATGAAGTTTGGCGAGGAAGGCTATGTCGATGTGACAACCTTCACGCTGGCCGGCACAAAGCGCAAAGGTGAACGGGCCTTGATGCATAAGTTTGAGCGTGAAGGCTATACTGTTGAGCTGCTTAAGCCACCGTTTGATGACACGTTAATGCACGAATTAAAGGCCGTGTCTGACTCTTGGTTAGACGGGCGCAGTGAGAAAGGCTTTAGTCTGGGATTTTTTGACGAGCATTATCTGAATGAGGCTCCAATTGCAGTGGTGCATAGCCCGGAAGGCAAAATTGTGGCATTTGCGTCAGATATGCCAAGTGGTAATCATGAAGTCACGAGTATTGATTTGATGCGGTCAAGTACCGATGCACCGTCTGGCATTATGGACGAGGTCTTTATCAATCTGTTCCGATTGGCAAAGGAACGCGGCTACAAGTACTTCAATATGGGGATGGCCCCGCTGGCAAACGTCGGGACATCGAATTATTCCTTTGTCGAAGAAAAGATTGCCCATTTGGTGTACGAGTATGGCTATCGGTTTTACGGGTTCCAAGGGTTGCGCTCCTATAAAAACAAATATGTAACGGAATGGGTACCAAAGTACGTTGCTTATCGCAAGCGGACGTCATTACTCTTTACACTGTTGCAAATCATGATGGTGGTGAGCCAAAAGGTGACCTTGACGACTTCTGACAGTTGGTGGCCAAAACGATTGGCTTGGGTCAGCCGTCTTGGTCAGGGGATTGATAAGTAGCCGAATGATACGAATAAAGGTGCGAAAAAGCGCCATTAACGTGTAAAATACTGGTAGTGCCAGGCAAATAGGAAGGCGGCTTATCGATGCAGCATTATTATACGAACGATCCTGATTTAGCCCATGATGAACACAGCTTTGATTTTGAGCTCGGCGGTCACGTTTTGCACTTGACGACCGATAATGGCGTTTTTTCAAAACACACCGTTGATTTTGGCAGTCGGGTTTTGATTGCTAGCGTTTTAGCGGCATCTCTGCCTGACGGGCCGATTCTGGACGTGGGAACGGGTTACGGACCGATCGGACTTGCCTTGGCCAAATATTTTCCTGAGCGGCAGATTACCATGAGCGATGTGAATGAACGGGCGCTTGCGTTAGCCAAGAAAAATGCTGCCGATAATGGGATTACCAATGTGAGCATCGTTGAAAGTTCGATGTACGACCAAATTGACGGACAGTTCGGCGTCATCGTGACCAATCCGCCGATTCGAGCCGGTAAGGCAATTGTTTCCGGGATTCTCGCCGGAGCAGCCGAGCATTTATTGCCTGGTGGCCAGTTATATGCGGTGATCCAAAAGAAACAAGGTACGCCATCAGCCTTGAAGCTAATGAAAGCGACTTATAAAACGGCGGAAGTCATTAAAAAAGAGCATGGTTATTACATTCTCAAGGCGAGTCAATAACAGTTTCAATACTTGACGTGGTAAACTCGTAGTAAGGATAGAAAGGAGCAGATTTAGATGACAAAATCGAAGTACTTAGCAGCAGGTGCCATTGCGGCGGCTGTCCTTGCAACCGGTGCGTTTGTTTGTGCCAAAAATCTGACGGAATATTTTGAACGCAGGCAACAACGCAAGCAGGTTGAAGGCTTTGTGAAGAAGATTTTCGGTGACAGCGATCGGGTTCAGGGCATTCTGGATAAACTGAGTGACGAAGACGTTGCCAGTCTGCTCCGGGTCAGCGACAAGCTACGCAGCCTCAAAGACAGCGCCAGCGAATACGCCGGGTCGGCACGCGAACAAGGCATGGCCGCGCTTGATCGGTTGAAGAGCGCTTTGAATCGATAGTTGGCCTAACCGGCAGTTGTTGTAGCCAAATTAGGATTGTATATCAGAAAATAAGAAATGAAGACGATCGTGTTTCCAACTTATATTTTGGAATATGCGATCGCTTTTCGATTTAACAGTTAGTTTTGGACTTTGGAATAAGAACATAGTGCCAAAGCGGAACGATTGGAGGCCAGCTGGGGCTCAGTGGTGAAATTGTTGTTGGTGGGGCGGTTTTTGCCCCGCCTACAACAAGGCCGAGCTTTGAGACTCAGCCGGTTTTGCTGAGGCTCAAAGTCGTGCCCACCACGTTCCAGCCCCAGCTGGCCGGAAATCGTGGAGTTTGGCACGGCGCTTGAGCCTTCGATAAAAACGGAGGCAGGTTTCGCGTGACAGCGATCGAAGAATCAAACATCAACCAATATATGGAGGCCGCACTAGCCGAGGCCAGAAAAGCCGCTGCGATTGGCGAGGTGCCGATTGGCGCTGTGGTTGTTCACGAAGGCCAGATTGTCGGCCGGGGTCACAACCTGCGCGAGACTTCTCAAGATGCCACGCAACACGCCGAGATCATCGCCATTCAGGCAGCCTGTCGCAAACTTGGCACCTGGCGCCTGGAAGATTGCCAATTATTTGTCACACTGGAGCCTTGTCCCATGTGTGCCGGCGCGATGATCAATGCCCGGATTGCCACGTGCTATTTTGGCGCAACCGATCCTAAGGCAGGTGTTGCCGGCACTTTTTACAACCTGCTGGAAGATTCGCGGTTTAACCATCAAGTTGCGGTCGTTGGCGGGATTAAAGCCGCGGCCAGCGCCGAACTGCTGCAAAGTTTTTTCCGAACCATTCGCGCAAAACGAAAAGCCGCTAAACAGGCTGGTCAAACGCGTGAAAATCAGGTATAATGGTTTTTGCCGCAAGGCCTTAAGGCAATGGTGACTTTCCAAATTGTGTCAGGTCCGGAAGGAAGCAGCACTAAGGTAAGCTCGTCATGTGCCTTTTGTTATTGAGAAATTGACCGGTCGCTTTCATCACGAAGCGGCCGTTTTTGTTGTCATCATGTCAGGCAAATTTGTTCCGAGCTATGGTAAACTAAAATGAGATTTTGACGTCTGTCACGATGAGGGTAGACGTCAATAGTCAACAAATCGTTTAAGTGAACCTGTGGCATCTGCAACAGGTTGAAAGGGGCGTTAAGGTGAGTTATCAAGCGTTGTATCGGGTCTGGCGCCCGCAACAGTTTAAACATGTCATTGGCCAAGATGCGATTACCAAGACGCTGAAGAATGCGTTGATCACCGGACAGACAAGTCACGCCTATCTTTTTACCGGCCCGCGCGGCACTGGGAAAACGTCCGTTGCCAAGATCTTGGCGAAGGCATTGAACTGTCTGAACCTGAAAGATGGCGAGCCGGATAATACCTGTGAAATCTGTCAGGCGATTAATGATGGCAGTCTGACTGATGTGATTGAAATCGATGCGGCCTCTAATAACGGGGTCGATGAAATCCGTGATATTCGGGACAAAGCGAAGTATGCGCCGACCCGTGCGCGCGTTAAGGTTTATATCATTGATGAAGTGCACATGCTTTCAAGCGGTGCCTTCAATGCTTTGCTGAAAACGTTAGAGGAACCACCGGCACACGTGGTCTTCATTCTGGCGACCACCGAACCGCATAAAATTCCGGCAACGATTATTTCCCGAACACAACGCTTTGATTTTCGCCGCATTACGCCGGAAGACATTGTCAAACGGATGCGCTTCATCCTGGATGACAAAAAAATCACCTATGATGACGCCGCGCTCAAGGTCATCGCCAAGGCGGCTGAAGGCGGGATGCGCGATGCCTTGTCCATTTTGGATCAGGTACTGAGTTTTGGCGATAATCATGTCACCACCGAGGATGCCTTGGATGTCACCGGTGGCGTGACAACCGCGGTTCTCGGCAAGTATCTGGCAGCAGTGCTCGCCAAAGATCATGCCCAGGCGTTGAAAATGATCGAGGATTTGCTGGCGGCCGGTAAAGATGCTGGCCGACTCATTGAAGACTTGATCGAATATTTACGCGACTTGCTGGTCAATCAACAGGCACCATCCTTACTAGGAGACTTGGAAAAGAGTCTGCTAGACGATCAGTTCAAAATTTTAAGTGAAAATTTCAAGCCGGCGCAGATTTATCACATGATTGATGTGTTGAACAATACGCAGCAACAGCTACGAATGACCAATCATCCGGAAATTTATCTGGAAGTGGCCACAGTTCGGCTAAGTGAAACCGCCGCGCCTGCTGCTGCCCCCGTGGCTGCGGAGCCGGCCGACTCGCCGAAACTGGACCAGCTTTCGGCTAAGGTCAAACAGTTGAGTGATCAACTCAAACGGGTTGAGGCAAATGGCGGCACAGTACCACCGCCAACCCGAACGCGGAAGCATGTGAAGGCCAAAGCCAGCCATGTCAACCGCAAGGCCATTTATCCGATTCTTGGTGCGGCTACGAAGCAGGATCTGACTAATCTGAAGGACGTCTGGCCGGATTTACTGGGGATGTTGAGCATCACCAAACGCGCCATGATGAAAGTCAGCGAGCCGGTCGCCGCCAGTCCTGACGGCGTGATTGTCAGCTTTGATTACGATATTTTGGTTGAACGCGCCATGAATGATGCCGCATTGATGACCGAGTTGGAAAACGGCTTACAGAAGCTGACCGGCAAGCAGCCTAAGATCGTGCTGGTTCAAAGCGATGTCTGGCCAACGATTCGTAAGGATTATATTCAGGAACTTAAAGCACCGGCGGCAAAAGGAAAAAGCGCCGACACCAAGCCAAAAACGCCACCGGTTGTTAACAAGATGACTGAACTTTTTGGCAAAGATGCGCCTAATGTGACGATTAAAAACGATTAGAAAAGGATGATCAAATATGCGTGGAATGGGCAATATGCAAGGTATGATGCGCCAAATGCAAAAGATGCAAAAGGAAATGCAGGCGGCACAGAAGGAACTTTATGCAACGGAATTCGAGGGCAAGTCAGCGTCTGATATGGTCATCGTTAAATTCACCGGTGAAAAGGTTATGAAAGATATTCAGATCAAGCCGGAAGCCATTGATCCTGACGATCCTGATATGTTGCAGGATTTGATCCTCGAGGCAGTTAATCATGCGATGAGTGAAATTGATAAGCAAACTCAGGACAAGTTAGGTAAATATACCCGCGGCTTGCCGATGTAGCGTGCCGCGCCAGTCTATCCAACTTGGTAGGATGACGACTGCAGCCACATAATGTTTTGAACGTTTTCAGCAAGAGGGATGACTATGCAATATCCGGAACCAATCAGTAAATTGATTGACAGTTACATGCGTTTGCCCGGCATCGGAGCGAAGACAGCCACCCGACTGGCTTTTTACACGATTGATATGGACAAGGATGATGTGACGGCTTTTGCCAAAAGTCTGGTGGCAGCTAAAGAAGACCTGCATTATTGCTCGATTTGCGGCAATATTACCGATGAAGATCCTTGTTCGATCTGTCGGGATAAAAGCCGCGATCAAAGTACGATTCTGGTCGTTGAGCAGCCTAAAGATGTGATGAGCATTGATCGGGCTCAGGATTATCACGGCCTCTACCACGTTCTTCATGGGGTGCTTTCGCCGATTGAAGGCCGGGGACCGGAAGACCTGAACATTGAAAGTCTGTTGAAGCGCTTGAAGACGAACACGGCTGTCAAAGAAGTGATTATTGCGACGAACGCAACGCCTGAAGGGGAAGCCACCGCGCAATACCTTGCGCGACTCATCAAACCGGCCGGCATCAAGGTGACCCGGCTTGCCCACGGGCTGGCAGTCGGCAGTGACATTGAATATGCCGATCAAATGACGTTAATGAAGGCCGTTGAAGGAAGGACTGAACTGTAATGTTTGGACGCAAGCGGATCAAGGTCAAAGAGGAAAAAGACGAAGAACTCATGATGCTTGTTTACCGAGTTCGTGACCAGATGGCAGCTCAGCGCAAACTTGTTGCGACTTTCCGCGAAGTCGACGAAGAGACGAAATCACAGGTGGCGCTTGAAGCTGCCTTGTTTGATTTTCTCTACCGCGAGGCGCGCACTCGTAAGATCAAAGGTGAGGTTGTTGCTAAGGTCGCTGCCGAGCAGATTGCGGAGTTTAGGGATTTGTAAAAGCGCCGACTTAGTTATGGACCGCGTACCATGTTAAATAGACCATAAGATGATTCTGATTCACTGAATATAGCTTTTCGATTGACGGCAAATGGTGATGATCGCACGATAAGATCGACCATGGCCGTTTTTCTTTTTTCAGTATCATCGTTGGGGCGTTTTGAATGTTCACCGGCGCAGATAAATTTTTAATTGTGAAACATATCAAGTAAAATAGACTTAATTCTAAAAAAGGAGCAGCATATCGTGACAGGGACGTTTATCACATTTGAAGGCCCGGATGGTGCAGGAAAAACCAGTGTCTTGCAAGCATTAATTCCAAGGCTTAAGTCGCAATCACAGGCCGCTTTGCATCTCACCAGAGAACCCGGAGGCGCCAAGATTTCCGAAAAGATTCGTGACGTGATCCTTGATCCAGCTAATACAGAGATGGATGCGCGTACCGAAGCATTACTCTATGCGGCTTCTAGACGACAGCATTTGGTCGAGGTGATCAAACCGGCGCTTGCACAAGGTGATATTGTTATCTGTGACCGGTTTGTCGATAGCTCCGTTGCCTATCAAGGCGGTGGTCGGCAAATCGGTACACAGGCGGTTTTGCAAATGAATCAGTTTGCAACAGCCGGGCTTGAGCCGGATTTAACGATTTACTTAGACGTGCCGGTGCAGATCGGTTTGGATCGGATTGCGGCCCATCAACATGAGCGCCAATATGACCGACTCGATCAGGAAAGCCTAGCCTTTCACGAACGCGTTCATTCGGCTTATATGAAGTTGGTGGCGGATAATCCAACGCGAATTGTCACGGTTGATGCCACTCAGCCGCTTGCGTTCGTCATCACGGCAGCAGAGACGGCGATTACGAAGCGATTCCCATCGTTGTTTGGATGATGGTGCTGCATGCTCACCATAACGCGTTCGCCAGCCCAGAAACCTGCGTGTAAGGACCTTGAGCGCAATGGCCTAAGCCCGGGCCATCATGCTCAAGGCCGCTTACACTCCGGTTTCTAACCGGGCTGGCTCACGCTCACTCTCACAAGGAGGCAAAAGACACATGAAACTCATTCTCGCAATTGTTCAAGATAAAGATAGTAACTTACTCAGCAGTCAATTTATTGATGCCAACATTCAGGCGACCAAGTTGTCCACCACGGGCGGCTTTCTGAAGGCGGGGAATACGACGTTTATCATCGGGGTTGCGGATGAACGGGTCGATGACGTGTTGAAGATTATCAAGGAAACCTCGCAGACCCGGCAACAGTTTATGACGCCGCCGGTTAATCTTGATGCGACATCAGACAGTTCCATGGCTTATCCAGTTGAGGTTCAAGTCGGCGGCGCCACCGTCTTTGTCTTGCCGATTGAATCTTTTCACCGCTTCTAATGGCTAAGTTTTTGATTGATTCGTTGCAGCCTAAGTTAGTCGCCCAATTTGCCCGAATCATTGACCGCAAGCAACTGGCCCAATCCTATTTGTTTGTGGGGCCAAAAGGTGCCGGTAAGTTGGAACTGGCTGAATGGATTGCCTTGCGCCTATTTTGCCAAAATGTCCAAGACGGTGCTCCTTGTGGCGAATGTCCTGAGTGTGAACGTATTTTGAATCACAATCACCCGGATGTGATGGTGCTCAAAACCAGTACCCAAAGCATTAAGGTGGATGATATTCGCAACTTGAAACAGGAAATGAGCAAAACCGGTGTGGAAGGCAACCGCCGCGTGTTTATCGTTGAAGATGCTGATAAAATGACGGCAGGAGCGGCTAATTCGCTGCTGAAGTTTTTTGAAGAACCAGTGCCGGGCATGACGGTGATTCTCACTGCATCATCGAAAAATCAACTTTTGCCAACGATTTTATCGCGGGCGCAGGTGATTACGTTCCAAAGCCCTGATCGGCAAGCGGTGATTGCCAAATTAGAAGAAGACGGTGCCAATCCGCAATTGGCGCGGGTGGCTGGCCGGTTAACCGGTAATGTCAGCGAAGCTCAGGAATTATTGACTGCCGAGGACTTCCAGGATCGGGTCAATCGCGTGTTTCAGTTGTTGGACCGTTTGGCTGACCATGATCCTGAAAGCTTTGTGCGGGTGCAGACCCAATTGTTACCGGTTGCCAAGGATGCTGCGGCACAACGTCAGATTTTAGCGCTGATCGGCTTGGCGTATGCCGATGCCTTGAATCGCCATTTTGAAATTGCGGCGACGCAACAGCTGGATATCCCGGCGGTTGCTGCGTTGGCGAAGTTATCGAGTCGGCAACTGACCGATGATTTGCAGGCCATTTTAACGGCGCAGGTGCGCTTGAGCCAGAATGTGACGTTTCAGTCGGCAACAGAACAGTTAATGCTTAAACTCTTAGAAGGGTGATCTTGTGGAAAAGAAAGAACTGTACGATGGTTTCTTAGTCCTTGAGAAACACGCCCAGCAGATGCTCAAGGAAATTGCGGCGATGAAAGACGATATGGCGGAGACGCTAGAATGTAACGCGGAACTTGAAATCGAGAATAAGCATCTGCGTCAGCACCTGGCAGAGCTGGAAAAAGATGACAACAAAACCAGCGATGGCGGCGTCGAGTTATCCAAGTCGAAGCAGAACCTGGAAAGCCTCTACAATGAAGGATTCCACGTTTGCCCGATGTTTTATGGCCAGCGCCGGGTTAATGACGAGCCATGCGCCTTTTGTCTTGATATTATTTATGGGGAGAATTGATTTGGAGCAGCGACGAAGCTTTGGGTCGCATACCACCGGGACTTTGTATCTGGTGCCGACGCCGATCGGAAATCTGGACGATATGACTTTTCGGGCGGTGGCAATTTTGAAAACGGCTGATTTAATTGCCGCGGAAGATACGCGCCATACGCAGATGTTGTTGAATCATTTTGCGATTACGACCAAAACCATTTCATTTCACGAACATAATACCCAAATGCGCATTCCGGAGTTGTTGGCGAAACTGGAGGCCGGGCAGACGATTGCTCAGGTGAGTGACGCGGGGATGCCGTCGATTTCCGATCCCGGTAAGGAATTGGTCCATGCGGCGATTGAACATGGTGTGCCGGTGGTTCCGCTACCAGGGGCCAATGCTGCGACAACGGCCTTGATTGCCTCCGGATTGGCGCCACAGCCATTTTTGTTTTATGGGTTTCTACCGCGCAAAGCCGGCGAAAAGCAACGCATTTTGGCCAAGTTGGCGACTGAACCGGCAACGCTTTTGTTCTATGAAAGCCCACATCGGGTCGGGAAAACCCTTGCTGCGATGTTGGAAGCGTTCGGTGATCGCCAGGCCGTTTTGGCGCGAGAATTGACCAAAAAGTTCGAAACCTTTATCCGCGGGACGATCACGGAACTGCAAACGTATGCCGAGAATGAGTTGAAAGGCGAATTTGTGATCATGGTAGCAGGAGCACCGGATAAGCCAGTTGTCAAAAGCGCGGCACCGTTCAAAGACCAAGTGGCCGCCATCGTTGCCACCGGCGCCAAACCGAATGCAGCGATCAAGCTGGTCGCCAAGCAAAACGGGGTTGCTAAACAAGTGGTGTATGATGCTTATCACGAATTAGGGAGAAGCGTGAACCGGCGCGGTTAGAAGTCGGAGTGTAAGTGGCCTCAGGTGTGATGGCCCGGGCTAAGGCCATTATGCCTGAGGTCCTTACACGCAGACTTCTGCGCCAGTGAGCGCGTTTAAGGGAGAGCGTGAACCAGCGCCAGTACGCGCGCTTGAGCACCGACTAACAGAAACAAGTCGAAACGAAAGAGAAGGGATTTTCATGGGAAAAGTCTATGAAGAAGATTATCGCATTCCAGGCTTTCTGGGTGATCGGTTTGGCCGTGCGGGCTTAGCCAATACGATGAATGTGATGCTAGAAGTGTCTGAACGTCAGTTGGAGAAGCTGCATGCCGGCATTGATGCCATCAGTGAATTCCACGCAGGTTGGGTGATCACCCAATATCACATGGAAATCCAACGTATGCCAAAAATCGAAGAACTGCTGCGGGTCGGGACCGAAGCTACGACTTACAATAAATATTTTACTTACCGTGATTACTGGATTGACGATGCGCAAGGTAACCGGCTTGTTTCCGTCAGCAGCAATTGGGTCATTATGGACTTGCGCACGCGTAAGATCGTTGACGTTATTCCTGAGCTTGTTGAACGGGTTGGTGCGGTTTCCGATCGCAAAATCAAACGGTTCCCGCGATTCAAGAAGGTTGATCAACCGGATGGCGAAGAGACGTTTCATGTGCGCTATTTTGACATTGACAGCAATGGCCATGTGAACAATGCCCATTATCTGGAGTGGATGGAAAATAGCCTTGGCTATGACTTTTTGAGTTCACATACCTTGCGAGGTGCCGACATTCGTTACGAGCGCGAAGTGGCGTATGGGACGAGTCCAAAAGCCCAATTTCAGGCTGATCCGGATGACCCCATGCGAACCTTACATCGGGTTATTACCGATGGTGAAGTGAACGCCGAGGCCCAGATGATTTGGGATGATTTTAAAGCGTAAGTTTTGTATGACTCATGCTAAAGTGCCAAAAAAGCAGTTCTAGGGACAAAATCTGTCGCCTAGAACTGCTTTTCATTCATTAGCTCAATTAACTCACGGCATTATCAACGAAGTCAGCGAGCGCTTGGCCGCGTTTGCCATCACTCAGACCAACTTGCAGCTTGATGCGCGCTTTCTGGCCGTTGAGTCCCTGACAGAAGATGATGCCCATTTTTTTGAGCTGGACGCCGCCGCCTTCGTAATTGTAGACGGCTTGAGCAACCCCATTGAAGCAGCGGGAGACCAGCACGATCGGCACGTGCCGGTCTAGTAGCCGCTGGATAGCCGGCAAGGTGGCTGGTGGGAGATTACCGGCGCCGAGTGCTTCAATGGTCAGACCGTGGATGTTTTCCGGGAGCGCGTCAAACAACGTGCCGTCCATTCCTGCGTATGCCTTGATCAAGAAGACGTGGTCGACAAGGTGGTCAATGGCACAGACTTCCTGGTTGATCAACTCTTGGAAGAAACGCACACCATCTTTGGTGACAAGCCCAACCGGCCCGAATGTCGGCGTCCGAAAAGTTGCGACGTTGGTGGTGTGGGTTTTGGTCACAAAACGGGCGGTATGGATTTCATCATTCATCACGACCAAGGTGCCCTTGTTCCGCGACTCGTCGCTGGCAGCGGTTTTAATCGCGCTTTGCAGATTTTCTAGCCCATCGCTGCCAATTTCGTTACTGGAACGCATGGCGCCGGTGACAACGACCGGCATGGCGGAATCCAGGGTGAGATCCAAAAAATAGGCGGTTTCTTCTAAAGTATCCGTACCGTGGGTGACGACCACCCCGTCAGCGCCGTCTTTTTCCGCTTGGCGGATGCGTTTGACTAAGGTGAGCATCCGCTCCGGAGTCATGTGCGGCGATGGTAGATTAAAAATCTCCTCACTAGTCAGTTCGACGCCGGCTGGCACAAAACTATCGGCGCCGAGCAATGGATTATGCTTGCTGGGCATGATGTCGCCGTCTCTGGTTTCGGTCATGGAGATGGTGCCGCCAGTATGTAAAACGAGAATATGTTTAGTCACGGTCAAAGCTTCCTTTCAAAGGTTATCGAGACTTATTATACGGAGTTTTGAGTGCAAGTCTATGCGGGAAGTGAGATTGTTGCAGTATTTGGTGGGTTATGGTGTTCTTACGCCCATAACGCGTTCACCATGACGCGTTCGCCGGCGGAGGAGTTTGCGTGTAAGGGCCTTGGGCGTGATGGCCTAAGCCCGGGCCATCACGCCCAAGGCCGCTTACACTCCGACTCCTAAGCGCGCTGGCTCACGCTCACATAAAATTGGCGGCGTACCCAAAATTCTGAGTACACCGCCTTTGAGGGAATCCCTTTGTCAGGGAGTTTTGAGCAACTAAGAAAAATTTGCTTACGAGGCATCATTTTAGCGGACCAATCTGGTAGCAGACTTGGTGTAGCGCTAAAAAATACCGAGAAAGTCGTGAGATAATTTTCACGATGGCGTCAATGGTTGAGCCTGCCTTTAAGTGCTGATGCGAACGTTCAAGGGGTTTCTTTTGGTTAACTTTCGGTGTACGATAGAACTCGTGCCAAAATCTAGGAGTAGGAATCTGCGCGTTAAGTGCTGCTGGAACGGAATGTGAACGGCAGACGAAGACGAAAGTCGCGGTGCAGATGCCGCATTCGCCTGATATTTAGGCGTCTCCGCAAAAAAGGAGATTGCAGCTTATGCAAGTTTTATCGTTCAGTAGTCCCAAGCTTTCCACCCGGAATATCGTGTATATGGCCATGTTGATGGCGATGCAGATTGTTTTGGGCCGTTTTTCTTTTGGTACGCCATGGCTTAAGATCAGTCCGGCATTTTTCGCCACCATTTTGATGGGGTATTATTTCGGACCATGGCTGGCCGCGGGTGCCGCTGCTTTGAATGACCAGTTGTCGATTATGGTCTTCAATCCGGGCGCCAATTTTCCCGGGTTCACGCTTAGTGCCGCAATTGCTGCGATGATTTACGGCATGTTCTTCCACGGCAAGAAGGTAACGGTTATGCGGACGTTACTTGGTGTCGGGTTGGTGTTGCTGATCAGTAATGTCATTTTGACAACGCTGTGGCTGAACATGATGGGGACGCCTTGGCAGGGAATTATCTGGCCACGAACGATTAAGAACGTGGTCATGTTACCGATCCAGACGGCACTGTCTTATGGGACGTTAAAAGCCGTCGAACGGATTCGGCCGCATCTTTAATTGACGATTGTCTTTTAAAAAACGTTTAGATAAGCAGTGGCAAGTTTCTCGGTCATCTTCTAGGTGACTGAGAAGGTTGCTGCTGCTTTTTTGAGAGCGTGAACTGGCGCGGTTAGAAGTCGGAGTGTAAGTGGCCTTGGGCGTAATGGCCGGGCTTTGGCCATTGCGACCAAGGTCCTTACACGCAGACTTCTGCGCCAGAGAACGCGTTTTCTATGAGAGCCATCTGATTCGTCTAACTGGTCACTCACTGGATTAATTGCTAAAATAGGCGAATCAAAGTTTCTGGAAAGGAAGGCGGACGATGGATCTTTTATTGCTTGGTCTGATCGCGGTCGCATTGGCCGGAACCGGTTTATGGGCGTGGTCCTTGGAGCGTAAAATTGTCGCTATGCAGCTGACGACGCACAAGATGATGTACCCGAATCAGGTACGTACTGGCCGGAAAACGTATGTCCGCAACTTATATCGTGAAAATGCTTTGGCGCAGCAGATCCGCCGTGTCGGACTGACAGGCAGTTGGATCAGCGGCTTAGCGTTCGCTTTTGCGATTGGGAATCAGTTTTACAACGAACTGAGTCACTTGCCGCTTATTAGGCGATTATATATTTTTACGGCAGATTATTTAACCACGCGCAATCAAGCGTTGTGGGTACTGGCCATCAGTGCGGTCGTTGCCGGGTTTGCCTGGATGTGGCTGGCAAAATGGTTGCATGATCAGCTGCTGGCTGCCAACGAGGCGACCGGGATCCAGAGTGCCGCGGACTTGTACTGGACGCCGGAAAATATCATTCATCAACGCTTATGGCTTAAGATTCTATTACAGATTCTTTTAATGATTGGTAGCATTCTCATTTTGCTTGCGGCGTTGAACGGGGAACTGCCTAATCCCGGCGAAGCGTGGTTATCCTTGTAGTTGAGGGTCATGCTTGGGGTTCGTTTGGTTCGGTGAGAGGCGGGCTGCTAGCGGCCTGTATGCAGCCGCACGAATATACCACTCACGCTCTAAGGCCATTTGTGATAAACTATTGCCATGATTGTATCGCCGAAGGGAGGCCTGAATTATGCGATTATTAGCACTTGATACCTCAAATGAGGCGATGTCGGTTGCCGTGTTGGACAATGATCGGTTATTGGCGCAGACGACCATTAATCATGAGCGGACTCATAGTGAACAGTTATTACCAACGATTGACGATTTGGTTGCGGCAAGTGGCTTGCAACCTGAAGATCTTGATAAAATTATTGTTGCGGACGGTCCGGGTTCCTACACGGGCATCCGCATTGCCGTGACTACCGGGAAAACCCTGGCATATACGCTGAACATCGCATTGGTCGGTGTCTCCAGCCTGGAAGTGTTAGCGGCGAATATCACAGACACCAAAGCCATGATTGTGCCGATTATGAATGCACGGCGCAACAATGTCTTCACAGGTGTTTACCAGTGGGACAAAGGCCAACTGATCAATGTGGTCACGGATCGTCACGTTCCGCTGACGCTTTTACTCACCGAGTTGACAACGTTGCGGCAGCCGGTCATCTTTGTCGGATCCGATGCAGCGATGTTTCGCGGACAGATTATCGAGGCATTGGGCGGTTTGGCTCATTTTGCCCCAGATTGGTTAAATCTGCCGCAAGCGTTACGACTGGGTCAGCTAGGCAAAGATTTACCACCGGTTTCTGTCTATGATTTTGTGCCGCGCTATTTACGCTTAACGGAAGCCGAAAACAACTGGCTTAAGGCGCATCCCGGCAAAGGACATGATGTTTATGTTGAGAAAGTTTAGGTCGTGGTTTGACCGCACGACGCCTGATGAACTGCAGTTTGAACCGCGGACGATCACTGTCCGGAATAAGGAATATTTATTACGACGCATGACGGAGGCTGATGTTGACGCAGCGTTGGCAATCGAGCGGCGGATTTATCATGATACGCCGTGGGATCGCTATGCGTTTTTCTCTGAATTACGCAAAGTGCGCCATTCGTTGTATCTTGCCGTTGAAGACGCCGGTCAGATGGTTGCGTTGATTGGCACGTGGTTTACAATGAGTGAGGCTCACGTTACCAATATTGCCGTTGATCCAGCTTACCAGCATATGGGGCTGGGTCGCTTTTTGATGCAGTTTATGATTGGCCGGGCCATTGAATACGGCAGTGAAAAGGTCACGCTTGAGGTTAGAACAAATAATGACATTGCCAAGCGGCTTTATCACTCGCTCGGTTTTCAAGATGGCAAAGTAAAAAAAGGTTATTATGTCAGCAATCACGATGATGCACTGGATATGTATCGGCCTTTGCCGTAACATCTGGAACCATCATGTTTGTAGAGGAGAACAATGTGGCAGCAAGGGAATTGATCTTAGCATTTGAAAGCAGCTGCGACGAAACCAGTGTGGCTGTCGTTGAAAATGGTAACAAAATTTTATCGAATATTATCGCGACGCAAATCAAGAGCCACCAGCGTTTTGGCGGCGTCGTTCCGGAAGTCGCCAGTCGGCACCATGTCGAACAGATTACGCTGGTAACAGACGCAGCACTAAAAGAAGCTGGGGTGACCTATACCGACTTAACGGCCGTAGCAGTCACATACGGCCCGGGTCTGGTTGGCGCACTGCTGATCGGCGTGACAGCTGCCAAAACGATTGCTTATGCCCATCACTTACCGCTCATTCCGGTCAATCATATGGCTGGGCATATTTACGCCGCCCGCTTTGTTAAGCCGCTAATTTATCCATTATTGGCACTGGCGGTTTCTGGTGGCCATACCGAGCTGGTTTACATGAAAGCTGCTGGTGAGTTCGAGATTATTGGTGATACCCGGGATGATGCCGCTGGTGAAGCCTATGACAAAGTGGGACGGATTCTGGGCATCCCATATCCGGCAGGGAAAGAAGTCGATCGTTTGGCACACTTGGGTCACGATACCTTCCATTTTCCGCGTGCCATGGATAAAGAGGATAACCTGGACTTCAGTTTCAGCGGCTTGAAGTCCGCTGTGATCAATACGGTGCATCATGCCGATCAAATCGGTGAAACGCTAAGTCGCGAAGATCTTGCGGCCAGTTTCCAGGCTGCGGTGGTGGATGTGCTGGTTCACAAAACCCAGAAAGCCCTGACAAACTATCCGGTCAAACAGCTGATTGTCGCTGGCGGGGTAGCAGCCAATCAAGGACTCAAAGAAGCCATGAACGAAGCGCTGGCCGTGCATTTTCCGGATGTGGACGTAATCGTTCCGCCGTTGCGCTTAACCGGCGATAACGGTGCCATGATCGGCGCAGCCGCACACATTGAATTGGCGAAGCGCCACCTTGCCTCCGAGAATCTCAATGCGAATCCGGGCCTGAGCTTTGCCCATGCTTAGGGCCATGAGTGAATCATCAGCACTTTCGTTGACGGGGGTTCGTTGATTTAGTTAAACTTAACTTATCGATAAGTTTGTTAACGAAAGGATGATTCCCATGGCTGAAAAAACAATTATGTTAGTGTGCTCCGCCGGTATGTCCACCTCAATGTTGGTGCAGCGAATGAAAAAAGCAGCTGCAGCAGACGGTATGGACGTTGATGTTTTTGCCACCGCAGCCGCCGATGCCGACAATAAACTGGCATCCGAGCCAGTTTCGGTACTGATGCTCGGCCCGCAAGTCCGTTTCATGGAAAGTCAGTTCAAAGCCAAAGCCGACGCTAAAAAAATTCCGATGGCCGTTATTGACATGAAAGCCTATGGGATGATGGATGGCGAGAAAGTTTTACAGCAGGCAATCGGGTTGCTGGATCAAAAAGTTTAAACGTAGCAATTAAAAAATATAAAAAAGCTGGCACCGGAAACAAGTGGGTATTCCAGTACCAGCTTTTTTGCGGTTAATTGATCTTGATCGGGGGCTAATTTTCGCAGCCTACTTGTCGGCAGTTTCCATGTCTTCAAGCTGAATGCTTTTTTCTTCCCAAGCATTCTCAACGTCCGTGGTTTGTTTTTGAACTTCTTCGAGCTTGGTTTGCAGCTTTTGCATTTTAACATAGTCGCTCAAAACATCGGGGGCAGTCATTTCTTTTTGGATCGTGGTCGCTTGGTCGCCAAGCTTCTGCATTTGTGCCTCTAAGTCAGCAACTTCCCGCTGTAACTTACGGGTTGCGCGGGCATCTTCTTTGGACTGTTGATACGAGGTGGCGCCCGCGGTTTCGGTTTTGGCGGTTGGCTGTTCAGCAGCCGCAGCTTCGGCCTCTGCCTTGGTCTCGGCCAGCTTTTCCTGATAATAGTCCCAGTTGCCGAGGTAAGTGGTGCTGCCGGTCGGGGCGATGGCAATGACGTTGGTTGCCAGTTCGTTGATGAAGTAACGGTCATGGGACACGAACAAAACGGTGCCATTAAAATCTTTTAATGCCTGTTCAAGGACTTCCTTACTGTTGATGTCCAAGTGGTTGGTCGGTTCATCAAGCACCAGAAAATTATCATGTTTGAGCGCTAACTTGGTCAACTCCAGCCGCGCTTTTTGCCCGCCGGATAAGGCACTGACCGGCTTTTGAATATCGTCTGGGCCGAACAAAAAGGCAGCCAGAACGGAACGAACATCTTTTTCCGGCATCATTGGGTGCTCATCCCAGATTTCGTCAATCACGGTATTTTTGGGATTGAGTTGTTGGATCTCCTGGTCGTAGTAGCCGACATCAACGTTAGCGCCGAATTTTGCCGATCCAGCCAGAAACGGGATTTTGCCTAAAATACTTTTGAGTAAAGTCGATTTACCGACCCCGTTTGGTCCGATAATGGCAATCCGATCGAATTTATTGACTTGGAAATCGATAGGACCGGCCATCGGGTGATCAGCTACGTACCCCACCGTTGCTTGGTTGACTTTGAGCACTTCATTGCCGCTGGGACGATTGGGCGTGAAGTTAAAATGCACACTTTTGTCGTCACCAGTCGGTTTTTCCAGAACATCCATTTTTTCCAATTGTTTCCGGCGCGCTTGGGCCTGCTTGGTGGTGCTGGCGCGGACAATATTCTTGTCCACGAAATCCTGGAGCTTGGCGATTTCTTCTTGCTGCTTGGTGTACGCTTTCCAAGCCTGCGCCCGGCGCTCAGCCTTTTGCTTGAGATATCCGCTGTAATTGGTTTTGTAATGGGTCGCGTGGTGGTGATCCAGTTCGTAAATTTCGGTGACCACGTGATCAAGAAAATATTGATCGTGGCTGACCGTTAAAATGGCGCCGGGGTAAGTTTTGAGATAGCCTTCCAACCAGCTGAGTGTTTCGATATCAAGGTGGTTGGTTGGCTCGTCGAGGATGATCAGGTCATGCTTTTCCAGCAGGAGCTTGGCCAAAGCCAGACGGGAACGTTCGCCGCCGGACAAGGTGCCGACCGGCTTGTCGTAAGTGTCTTCACCAAACTGGAAGCCATGGAGGACCGAACGGATTTCGGCCTCATAGCCATAACCGTTTTGCTCATTAAAATCGTGTTGCAGCTGATCGTACTGTTTCATGGTTGCGGCAAACGCCGGCTTGTCCGCAATGAGTTTAGGATCGCCGAGTTTGGCCTCTAAAGTATGGATTTGTCGCGCCATTGCCTGCAGCGGGGCGAAGACCGTCAACATTTCTTTGAAAATCGTTTTATCCGAATCAAGGCCAGAGTTTTGGGCCAAATAGCCAATGGATAGATTCTTCATGGTCGTCACCTGACCGCTATCCGGTGGCGCGATCCCAGTCAGGATTTCCAGCAGGGTGGTTTTACCAATCCCGTTGGGGCCAACAAGGCCGATGCGCGCGCCATCTTGGACTTCAAGATTCACATTGGCAAATAATTCGTTGCCATTGAAGCTGCGGCTAACTTGTTGTGCCTGCAAAATGATCACAGGAATACCTTCTTTCACAATAATCGTTAAAACCTAATATACCATAGTTTTGTTCATGGGCGTGCGTTCCCTGATGATGCATTCGCACAATAAAATATGCTTGTGAAGATGTATCCGCTTGCGTTCAGGCCATAAACCAGCTAATATTAGCAGAAGATACTATGTTGGACAGTTCACATGTTCTGCATGGGAATACTTCTACAGGAGGCTTGCTTACATGGCGGAAACAATCATCCCCAAAGCAACGGCGAAACGCCTACCCGTGTACTACCGATATTTGAATTTCTTGGCGAATTCCGGGACAACCAAGATCAGTTCAACTGAACTGTCGGACGCGGTGAAAGTTGACTCGGCAACGATTCGGCGTGATTTTTCTTATTTCGGTGCATTGGGCAAACGCGGCTACGGCTATGACGTCAACGATTTGCTGAAATTCTTTAAAAAGATTCTGAATCAGGATCGGCTAACTAATGTCGGGCTGGTTGGTGTCGGCAATCTTGGCCATGCCTTGTTGAATTATAATTTTCGACAGGCTAACAACATTCGGATTAGTGCCGGATTCGATATCAACCCTGATTTAGCCGGAACCATTCAAAGTGGGGTACCAATTTATCCCATGGATGAAATGATTAAGCAAATTAAAGATCAGCAGATTGAAATCGTGATTTTGACGGTGCCAATTGATGCCGCCCAGCATATCACCGATGATTTGGTTAAAGCCGGGATTAAGGGGATCATGAACTTCACCCCGATTCGCATTTCGGTGCCTAGCTACGTGCGGGTACAAAATGTGGATTTGGCAACGGAACTACAGACCTTGATTTACTTCCTGGAACATTATGGGCCAACGCTCAACGAACCGGAAGCTTAACTGAAAAAAGAAAATGCGTCGTCCATGACAGATGGACGGCGTTTTTTTCTTGCGTTGTTGAGTGTACTATGTATAATAGTACACGTAGTACGAAAGGGGGCGCCGGAATGGCAACCGATTCATATACTCATTTGGCGTACTATGAACGCTTGGTGTTGCAGATTAAGACCCGGATTCTACAAGGCATTATGCAGCCGGGCGATAAACTGCCATCGGTGCGGGAAATGGCGAAGCAAGAACAGCTGAATCCCAATACCGTCGCCAAAGCCTACAAGCAACTGGAGGCGGACGGCGTGATTTACGTTGAACCTGGGCGCGGCACATTTGTGGCTGAGCCATTAAAACACGCGAATTCAAGAGCAGTGGCGGCGTTCCGTCCAAAGTTTGATGCAATTGTCGTGGAAGCACAAAGCCTAGGCATCAGTTTAGCGACATTGCAAGCATGGTTGGCTGAAAAGGAGGAGCATCGTGTATGAGTTTAATCGTGACTAAATTGCAAAAAAGAATCGCCAATCAGGAAGTCCTGCGCGATATCACGTTTTCGCTGGATCGCGGCCAGGTTGTTGGATTGGTCGGCCCAAATGGTATCGGCAAAACCACGATTTTTCGTACCGTCACCCGCCAGTATATCGCTGACGGCGGGACGGTCACGTTGGATCAGCATGATCTGACAAACGAATCGCCGCAACAAGCAGCCATTTTTTACTTAGATCAGCAACATTTATTCTTTCGCAAGTATGCATTGGCCAAAATTGCGACAACGTATGCCTTGCTTTACCCTTCATTCGATCAAGCAGCGTTTCTGCACCTGATTAAAAAATTCGGGTTAACCGGTGGCCAACGGTTTCAGGGGCTATCCAAAGGGTATCAGGCGCTGGTCATGGTGGCGATGGCTTTGGCGAGCCAATCCCCGTATGTTTTTCTCGATGAACCATTCGACGGGCTGGATGTCTTGATTCGTGAGCGCATTGTCAATTTGGTGGTGGATGCGGTAGCCGATGGTCAGCGGACTTTTCTGATTGCGTCCCACAATCTCGCCGAATTAGACGGTTTATCCGATCGTGTTTTATTCGTCAAAGATGGCCGCATCAGCCGCGATCTTACGTTGGAAAATGTCCGTCAGCAAGCGGTGAAACTGCAGCTGGTATTCCGAACCAAGGAAATTCCGGCGGTGATCAAACAGCATGGCCGCATTTTGAATATCCGTGGGCGCGTCATTGAAGTCGTTTTTCCTGATTTCACACCAGATGTGCAAGCGGCACTGCAAGCTGAGCAGCCGGTTTTGAACGAAAGCCTGCCATTGTCGTTGTCGGATTTGTTTAAAGTTGAATTTCGAAAAAAACATGCGGAGGTGGGCTAGATGGGTGATCATCAGTTGTTGAAACTTGTTCGGATTAGGCATAAGGTGCTGATCCGGGTCATGTTTATCTTTGTCATTTTGCTGGCGCTGCTTAATACGGGTGAGTCGTTAAACACGTATCACGAGCAACAAAAAAATACTATGACGTTCACACAGTTTATTGAGGAGAAAAAAAGAGCGGCTAAATATCATGATACAAGCCTTGTAAATGAAAGTTATGCAACTTACCTTAAGGAACAACGTTATTTTGTTATGCCGCAACGCGATAAGCTTTATTCGTCTTTAGTGGTCGGACAAATCATAACGATCATCCATTACGCAATCCCATTACTGCTCGGATTAGCTATGGCTGGGATGGATCAGGCAAGCAGTTTTAATGTGGCCATGTTTAAAAGCCGATTTAAGCGAAGACAATTTTTTGCTGCCCGTTACTGGTATGGGCTGACGTGTTTACTCGGAACTACAACACTTGGCATCGGCATTCTTCTGCTTGGTATTTTCGTTGGCGTGCCGACCGAGTATGTTGGCATTAGCGGCTTGAATATTTTGGGCTTATTGATGATGAATCTGGCCATTGACAGCTTTTTGTTCACCGTTGGCATTGGCGTTGGCAGTATTTTTTCCACGTTGTTCGGCATGTTTGTCTTTGGGCTTTTTGGCGGGTGGCTTGGTGCCAGTGCGATTCAACGGTTCATGGTTTATAACGCTGTGAACCACCGTTCTTATTGGTCACTTTTACCGCGTGGCGATCAGTTATTCCTGCCCTTGTTTATACTGGCGTTAACGATTAGCGTGGCTGGTTACTGGCTCACCCGCTGGCTATTTGACCGGATTTCACTGGAAAACGAGGGCGACATCCTATTGTTGCCAAAACTCCGCTGGGTCATTTTTGTCTATGCCTTGATTGTTGTCCCTTTCAATTTTGGCGATTGGCTGTTCCAAAATGAATTGTTGTCCTACAGTGTCTCCATTATCGGTGTTCTCGCGCTCGGTCTCTGGTGGCTGCATCGCGAGCGTGCGCAAGAACAACTGATGGTTCGATAATTCTGAGCAGAGTTCTATGCCACTAAAAAACCGCCGCCGACGTCATAAGTCGGTAGGCGGTTTTTGCTTACATGCATGTTAACGATCATAAGGTGTGAAGATAATGTAATTCTGATCGGTTGTTGCCTTGAAATCAAACTGGGTGTTCTTGGCATTTTGTTTGGTTTCTTCGTTGCTGATGGTTTCGGTTTGCAGGCCCAGTGCTTTGCGCAGCTTATCGGAAACCCGCTGCATTTCGGCATCTGAGGCGATTTGATAAGCACCGTCACCGACCCATGCATTAACCCCTTTGAGATGATCTGTTGTGATGGTTTTGGCAGCGCCGCGATAGTTCATGAAAATGCTTTGCATATCGGCAAAACTCAGATTAGTGGCAATGTTTTTGGAAATCGTGTCCATGAGTTTGGTGAAGTTACCAAGCGATCCGACAGAAACGGCTTTTTTCAAAATGGCCTTGATCACTTGCTGTTGACGCTTTTGCCGGCCATAGTCGCCTTCCGGATCAGCGTGGCGCATTCGTGAGTAGGCAAGTGCCATGTTGCCATTTAAATGCATGCGGCCCTTTTTGAATTTCTGGTTGCCAGTGTATGGATCCTGGAATGAAAACGGAACATCAACGTCAATCCCACCGACCGCATTGACGACTTTTTCCAGCGCGCCCATGTTGATCGTCAGATAATAAGAAATCGGCACATTCACAAGTTTAGAGACTGTGTTGATGGCCATATCAGAACCGCCGACATTGTATGCAGCGTTGATTTTCTGCATATTGAACTCTTTGGTGCCAATCAATTCAGCAGCCGTATCGCGGGGGATGCTGACCATGGTGGTTTTGTTGGTCTTCGGATTGACGACGGCCACAATCATGGTATCGGAGTTGCCCTTTTCAACGCGTCCTTCAGCACCGGTGTCGACCCCGAGCAGGAGTACTGCAAATGGCTTCTTTTGGGCGATGTCCGTGCTGACGTGTTTGGTGGCATGGTATGTATTATCGATGGCATATTTTGCCTGGCTATAGAGGCGCAGGGCATAGGCGCCAACCGTAAACAGGCCGACAATGACGATTAAGCCGATGAGGCGTCCCCAGCGAAAACGTTTAGGCGGTTGACGGTGGCGGTGATTTGAACGGGTCTCCATTTTTGAACGGCTCCTTTATAAAAACATTATTTCCATTATAGAAGATTGAATGCGCCAACGAGATTAATATTCGATTACGTTTACAGCGCGTGGGCAATGTAATATAGCCAAACCACCCATAGTGCACCGACATGGGAGATGATGGCAGTGCTGATGGCGCCGGTGTGACGGTAATCATAGGCCAGAACCAATCCAACCAAGGTCGCGCTGAGCCAGTGGCCGCCTGGTTGAGTCACGGCAAATAACAGACTGGCGATCAAAGCGCCACCGAAAACGCCAGTGACATTAACCAGATTACCGAACAATACTTTACGAAAAGCCAGCTCCTCCAGAACGGGAATGGCGAGGCCGATTGCCAAAAAGTACCAGGGATTGGTGGTCATACTGGGAAGCTGCTGATGAATCTGGCTATTGGTTTGCGGCATTTTAAAAAGGAACATTTCAAGCCATGAGCCGACTAACTGAGCAGCCAAGACGCCAGCAATGCCGATGACACCCCAGAAAACGCGCTGTTGTGGTGCGAGGACGCCAGGGGCTTCAATCGCGTTGGCAATGACCAGTTGCCGTTCGCTATAGGCCGCAGCAATCATTGCGATGACACTGATTAAGGTCACAATACCAAGGCTGAGCCGCCCAACCGGCATGAATTGGAAAATCAAAAGGTTAGCGATAAACGTGACGAGGTAAGCACCGATAACGGAAAAGGCATGTTTTTGCAGTGACATATAGGGGACTCCTTTGAAAAAATATCTGAAATTAGTATAACATTCCCGGGTTTTGGGGTTGCATTCACCCGGAAAACTCGTTATAGTTACTTTTGTAGTTAGCACTTAGACATAGCGAGTGCTAAATCAAAAAATGTAATGTGGAGGGATTGCCTTGTTAAAACCATTAGGAGATCGCGTGATTGTCGAGGTCGTTGAAGAAGAGGAACAGACTGTTGGCGGCATTGTCTTAGCCAATAATGCCAAGCAAAAGCCGCAAACCGGCAAAGTTGTCGCAGTAGGTGAAGGCGCCTTGACACCGGAAGGCAAGCGTCTGCCAATGGCTGTCAAAGTTGGTGATACTGTATTATACGACAAATACGCCGGCTCTGAAGTAAAGTATGAAGGTCAAGACTACCTCGTACTGCACGAAAAAGACATTATGGCAATTGCGTAAAAAATAATCGATCAATTTTGAGGTGAATAAAAACAATGGCAAAAGAAATTAAATTCTCTGAGGATGCACGTACCGCTATGCTGCGTGGCGTGGATCAGTTAGCAAACACGGTAAAAACAACTTTAGGACCAAAAGGCCGCAACGTTGTTTTGGATAAGAGCTATGGCGCACCGGAAATCACCAACGACGGTGTTACGATCGCCAAGTCAATTGACTTAGAAGACCATTACGAAAACATGGGCGCTAAGTTGGTAGCGGAAGTTGCATCCAAGACAAACGATATCGCCGGTGATGGTACCACAACCGCAACGGTTCTGGCACAAAGCATCATTCGTGAAGGTATGAAGAACGTAACTGCCGGTGCTAACCCAGTTGGCATTCGGACCGGTATCGAAAAGGCGACCAAGGCAGCGGTTGATGAACTGCACAAGATCAGCCACAAGGTTAACGGCAAGAAGGAAATCGCCCAGGTTGCTTCGGTTTCATCTTCCAATGAAGAAGTCGGCAATCTGATTGCGGACGCTATGGAAAAAGTTGGCCATGATGGTGTTATTACCATCGAAGAAAGCAAAGGGATCGACACTGAACTTTCCGTTGTTGAAGGGATGCAGTTTGATCGCGGCTATCTGAGTCAATACATGGTAACCGACAATGATAAAATGGAAGCTGATCTGGACGATCCATATATCCTGATTACCGATAAGAAGATTTCCAACATCCAGGACATTCTTCCACTATTACAAGAAATCGTTCAACAAGGTAAGGCACTGTTAATCATTGCTGACGATGTTGCCGGCGAAGCATTGCCAACCCTGGTTCTTAACAAGATTCGTGGTACCTTCAATGTTGTTGCAGTTAAGGCCCCTGGCTTTGGCGATCGGCGCAAGGCACAACTGGAAGACATTGCAACCTTGACCGGTGGCACCGTGATCAGTTCCGATCTTGGCTTGGATCTGAAGGATACCAAGATTGAACAATTGGGTCGTGCCGGCAAAGTTACCGTTACCAAGGACAACACCACGATTGTTGATGGCGCAGGTTCCAAGGATGCCATTGCTGAACGGGTTAACATCATCAAGAAGCAAATTGACGACACAACCAGCGACTTCGATCGTGAGAAGTTGCAAGAACGTCTGGCTAAGTTAGCCGGCGGGGTTGCGGTTGTCAAGGTCGGTGCTGCAACCGAAACCGAATTGAAGGAACGTAAGTATCGGATCGAAGATGCTTTGAACGCGACCCGTGCTGCCGTTGAAGAAGGTTACGTTGCCGGCGGTGGTACTGCCTTGGTTGACGTCATCCCTGCCGTTGCTGCTTTGAAAGAAGAAGGCGATGTTCAGACCGGGATCAACATCGTTCTGCGTGCCCTTGAAGAACCTGTTCGCCAGATTGCCGAAAACGCTGGCCGCGAAGGTTCTGTCATCGTTGAACAATTGAAGAAGGAAAAGCAAGGCATTGGTTACAATGCTTCAACCGGTGAATGGGAAGACATGGCTAAGTCAGGTATCATCGACCCAACCAAGGTTACCCGTTCCGCATTGCAAAATGCTGCATCAGTTGCTGCTTTGATGCTGACCACTGAAGCGGTTGTTGCTGACAAGCCAGAACCAAAGGATAACAACGCGGGTGCTGCAGGTGCAAACCCGGCAGCCGGTGGTATGGGCGGCATGATGTAATTTCGTCCTATCCTTAAAAAGAAGAACACAAATAAAACACCAGCGAACTTTGCTGGTGTTTTTTTGTGCACCGCGATCAGGAGTGCGTTGTAACCTGTATATTGTGCCTCACGAGCACGTTCCAAGCGTTATCATAGGCATTGACCACGTTTCCCTGATAAAATAAAATTGGTAAACAGTTAAAGTCACTTTTTCAATGTCAGACAGAAGGGACGATTTATATGAAATTAGTTCAAAATCCCATTCGGCTTAATGCCAGTTTACACAAAATGCTTCCGCACACCATGCGCTTTTTATATAGTCGCAAGCCGGTCAAGTATTTTGAACTTTACACGTTAGGATCGGTACATGTTTATTATGTGGAAGGATTCGACCAAATCGATATTGTCCTGACTCATGACAAGCGCACCATCAAAGATGCCGAAATTGATTTTGTCCTCGAGAAACTATTGCCAGACACACCAAAGACCGAGCTAAAAATCGACCACGCCGCCAAAAGCGAGATCGAACATGAAGTTCATCGTAAATTGAAAGTGCATGATGTTGTTATTATCGAGAAGTGAGCGTGAACCGGCGCGGTTAGAAGTCGGAGTGTAAGTGGCCTTGGGCGTGATGGTCGGGCTTTGACCATTGCGACCAAGGTCCTTACACGCAGACTTCTGCGCCGGTGAGCGCGTTATGGTCGAGCGTGAACCGGCATGCTTCAATAAAGCGTAAGTAGTCTCAACCCCAATGGCGGTTTTTGCCATTGGGGTTGAGGTTCTTGCACCTGAATTTCTGGGCTACCAAACGCGCTACAGAACTTAGCAGTCAACGGCACCCCTTAGCTTCTTTATAGAGCAGTGCCTGATCGCGGCTTTTTCCGAACCATACCCGCTGACAAATATCAATCCAACCGGTGTTTCTGGCGGCACATATAAGTTAAGATGAAACAAGGTGGGCGTAAGCCGAAATTTAGAGTACACTAATGCATGTTTGTTTACGATTCATTAAAATTTTTGAACCGGTGTGGGTTAATAGGAGTTTAGAAAATGATGCACTTGAAACGGCTGTTCATTGGGCGGCCTTTGAAATCTTCCGAGGAAGGTGGTCAACAGCTTAACATCTTCAAAGCATTGGCGATGCTGTCGTCAGATGCTTTGTCCAGTGTGGCTTATGGGACCGAGCAGATTGTCTTGGTCCTCACGACACTGTCGGCTGCGGCAATTTGGTATTCGTTACCGATTGCGGCGTTCGTTTTAGTCTTGCTGATTTCGCTGACACTTTCATATCGGCAGATTATCCATGCTTACCCTAGTGGTGGCGGAGCCTATGTTGTTGCCAGCGAGAATTTGGGCCGCAATGCCGGTTTAACGGCCGGTGCTTCGTTGCTGATTGATTACATGCTGACGGTATCGGTTTCGGTTTCGGCCGGCGCCGAGGCGATCACTAGTGCGATTCCTGCGCTGTATGGCCATCAGGTGGCGATTTCGCTGATCATCATTTTTATCTTGATGGGCATGAACTTACGTGGCATGAGCGAATCGGCTAATTTTCTGATGATTCCGGTTTATCTATTTGTGCTTGTGATGACCGTGATGATCGTCTGGGGACTTTATCAGGTTGTCAGTGGTGCCATTCCGTATAAGGCAACTTCACTGGTCGGCGCAGCGATTCCCGGCGTGTCGATGGCGTTGATTTTCCGGGCGTTTTCCAGCGGATCCAGTTCACTGACCGGGGTTGAAGCGATCAGTAATGCGGTGCCGTTTTTCAAGTTGCCCAAGGAAAAGAATGCAGCCAAAACGTTAGCGATTATGGCTGGCATTCTGGGGTTCTTCTTTGCCGGGATCACGTTCTTGAACTACTGGTATGGTTTAGTGCCGATGGCGAAGGTGACGGTACTTTCACAGGTTGCCAAAGAAACATTTGGTGGCACCGGCATCATGTATTATGTCGTTCAATTTGCGACCGCGTTAATTTTGGCGGTTGCTGCCAACACAGGGTTTTCGGCTTTCCCGGTCTTAGCGTTTAACTTGGCTAAGGACAAGTTTATGCCGCATATGTACCTGGATCGCGGCGATCGGTTGGGTTATTCCAATGGGATTTTGACCTTGGCGCTGGGCTCGGCGGCGTTGATCACCATTTTCCAAGGCTCCACGGAGCGCCTGATTCCGTTGTATGCGGTAGGCGTGTTCATTCCGTTTACGTTGTCGCAAACCGGGATGATCATTCACTGGTTCCGGCACCGCGGCAAGGGCTGGATTGGCAAAACGGTCGCCAACCTTTCTGGTGCATTGATTTCGTTCGCGATTCTGGTCATCTTATTTGCTTACCGGCTGTTTGATATCTGGCCGTTCTTCATCGTCATGCCGCTCGCCATCTTTATGTTTTACAAGATTCATGATCATTATCGTAAAGTGGCCGCGCAGTTACGATTGCCGGCAGATGTTGAGGAGCATGAGTACGATGGCAGCACCGTCATTGTGCTTGTCGGGAATGTGACGCGGGTGACCCGCGCCGCGCTGAATTATGCGCAGTCCATCGGCGATTATGTCATTGCGATGCACGTCTCGATGGATGAGAATCCGAATAAGGAAAAAGAAACGCAAAGCGAATTTCGGGCTGATTTTCCGGATGTCCGGTTTGTCGATATTCACTCGTCGTATCGTTCGATTGAGGTACCGACAATTCGCTTCGTCGACATCGTGGCGCGGAATGCTGCTAAACGCAACTTCACGACCACGGTGCTAATTCCGCAATTCGTACCGCGCAAAAAATGGCAAAATATTCTCCATAACCAAACCAACTTCCGTTTACGCGCTGCGTTTGCAAGCCGCGAAAACGTGATTATTGCCACTTACAGTTATCATTTGAAGAAGTGACCGTTTAGGCAGGTTGGAGAGACATGCAATAGAGGCGGATGAATTCCATAGGTGTGGGTTCATTCGCTTTTTGTTTTCTGCTAAACAGTTTTGAACAGGTTTGGCGTGAAGTTGACGCACCTGTTAAAATATAGGTTATAGAACGTCAGAGATAGTCAAAGACAAAGGGTGAAGTTTGTGCCGCAAAAAACCAGTGATACGCCAATGATGCAACAGTATAATGCGATTAAGGCGCAGTATCCGGATGCATTTTTATTTTATCGAATTGGCGATTTTTACGAATTGTTCAACGATGATGCCATTAAAGGCGCACAGTTGCTTGAGCTGACCTTGACGGCACGAAATAAGAGTGCGGATGATCCGATTCCGATGGCGGGGGTGCCGCATCATGCGGTGCAGAGTTATGTTGATATTCTGATTGATCATGGGTATAAAGTCGCTATCTGTGAGCAAATGGAAGATCCTAAAAAAGCCGTGGGGATGGTCAAGCGCGCCGTGATCCAGCTGATTACCCCGGGGACCAATGTCGACATCAAAGCCGGCGCCGCAAAGACAAATAATTACATTACTGCTGTTTTGCCACACGCTGGCGGTTATGCCTTTGCTTATGGCGATGTTTCCACCGGCGAGCTGAAGGTGACCGATCTCAAAAGTAAATTTGCCTTGGAAAACGAATTGAGTGCCCTCGCGACCAAAGAAATCGTGGTGCCAGAAGACCTGACTGATGATGACGCAGCCATGTTGAAAAAAGGCGAGCGTTTGTTGTCAGTTCAGCCTGACAGTCAGCCAACGAGTGAAGGCAGTTATGTGTCGCAAGATCTGACCGATCCCGCCGAAGCCGCCGTTGTGCAAATGCTGATGGCTTATTTGTTGAACACGCAGAAACGGAGCTTGGCCCATATCCAAAAAGCCGTGGCTTACCAACCGTCAGCGTATCTGGAAATGGATCAGGATGCCCGCAGCAATCTTGATATTCTGCAAAACAGTCGTACCGGGCGCAAAGGCGATACGTTATTGTCTTTGCTGGACGCAACGAAAACCGCGATGGGCGGGCGTTTGCTGAAGCAGTGGTTAGAGCGGCCGCTGCTGGATATTGGCGCGATCAGCGTACGACAAAATCAGGTTCAGGACTTGCTGGATCACTTTTTTGAACGTAGCGAGTTACAGGAACGTCTGACAAAGGTTTATGATCTGGAGCGGTTAGCCGGTCGCGTGGCTTTTGGTACGGTTAACGGGCGCGACTTGATTCAGCTGCAAACTTCACTTGATCAGGTGCCGGCGATTCAGGATGTCTTAAGCAAGCTTGATGATGGCAGTTTTAAGGCACTTCGCGGTAAAATCGACCCAGTCAGTGATGTTGCCGGGTTGATTCGCCGGGCGATCGAGCCGGAGCCGCCGATTTCGGTGACCGACGGCGGCCTGATTTTACGCGGCTACAATAAGAAGTTAGACGAGTACCGCGATGCCATGAAGAATTCCAAGCAGTGGATTGCGGAACTGGAAGCATCAGAACGCAAGGCCACCGGCATCCACAACTTGAAAATCCGTTATAACAAGGTGTTTGGCTACTTTATCGAGGTTACTAAGTCCAATTTGGACAAGGTACCGGAAGGCCGCTACGAGCGCAAACAGACGCTGACAAATGCCGAACGGTTTATCACGCCTGAGCTGAAGGAAAAAGAAACCTTGATTCTTGAAGCACAGGAAAGTTCAACCGCGCTGGAGTATGATCTTTTTCAGGATATTCGCGATCAGGTCAAAGCTCAGATTAAACGACTCCAAGCGTTAGCCGCCCAGATTTCGGCATTGGATGTCTTGCAAAGTTTTGCGACAGTGGCTGAAAACAATCACTATGTCCGGCCGACGATGCATGCCGGCACCCACGACATTAATGTTAAAGGCGGCCGCCATCCGGTTGTCGAACACGTTTTGGGGCAAGACAGCTATATCCCTAACGATGTCATCATGGATCAGGATACGGATATGCTGCTGATTACCGGCCCTAACATGTCCGGGAAAAGTACCTACATGCGGCAGTTGGCGTTAATTGTGATCATGGCACAAGCTGGATCATTCGTCCCGGCTGATGCTGCGGATTTACCGATTTTTGATCAAATCTTCACCCGCATTGGCGCGGCGGACGACTTGGCGAATGGGGAAAGCACGTTTATGGTCGAAATGCTAGAGGCCAACGCGGCACTGAGTCATGCAACGGCTTCGAGTCTGATTCTCTTTGATGAAATCGGACGCGGAACGGCGACTTATGATGGCATGGCGCTGGCACAGGCGATTATCGAATATTTGCATGATCACGTGCATGCCAAGACGCTATTTTCCACCCATTATCATGAACTGACCAGTCTGTCGGATTCATTGGCGAAGCTCAAGAATGTCCATGTCGGTGCGGTCGAAGAGCATGGCAACCTGGTTTTCCTGCACAAAATGATGCCGGGGCCGGCAGATAAAAGCTATGGGATTCATGTGGCCAAATTGGCTGGCCTGCCGTCAGACTTATTGAATCGTGCCGATGCGATTCTGAAGCAGCTTGAAGCCGCCACGCCGGAGAAAACCGTGCCTGCAGCCCCAAGCCAGGTGACGGACCAACAATTGTCGCTTTTTGAAGAGCCTAAACCGCAACCGAAGAACAGTCCGATTTTGGCGAAACTAGCTAAGTTTGATTTGATGGATGCGACGCCAATGGACGCCATGAATTTGATTTTCGACCTTCAGAAACGTTTAAAGAAGAAGTGATTTTATGCCAAAAATTCATCAGCTATCGGCCACGTTAAGTAATCAGATTGCTGCCGGGGAAGTCATTGAACGCCCGGCCAGCGTGGTAAAAGAATTAGTGGAAAACAGCATCGATGCCCAGGCAACCCAGATTGACGTGAAGGTGTCAGCAGCTGGCTTGCAGAAAATTCAGGTCAGCGACAACGGGGTCGGGATTGATCCTGACGATGTTGCGACCGCCTTTTTGCGCCATGCGACGAGCAAAATTCTGACGACGCGGGATTTGTTTAATGTGCATTCGTTAGGGTTTCGCGGTGAAGCTTTGGCCAGTATTGCGGCGGTTGCCGATGTCACGTTAACGACGGCGACAGATTCTGGCATCGGCGCCAAGATTCACGTGAAGGGTGGCAAAGTCGAGGATCAAACTACGGCGGCGCATCGCCGGGGCACGGATGTTGAAGTGTCTGATCTGTTCTTCAATACACCAGCGCGCCTGAAGTACATGAAGTCACAGCAGACCGAGCTTGGGAAAATTGTCGATATCGTTAGTCGGCTGGCCTTGGCTAATCCCAGCATTGCTTTTACGGTGTCGCACGATGGCAATATGGTCGTTCGGACTGCGGGTCAAGGCGATCTGCGGCAGACGCTTGCGGGAATCTATGGCTTGCCAGTAGCGCGGTCGATGGTTGACTTTCAGGCGCAGGATCTTGATTTTCAAGTGAGTGGGTTAACCAGTTTGCCAGAAACCACGCGGGCCTCGCGCAATTACTTGAGCCTGGTCGTCAATGGTCGTTATATCAAGAATTTTCAGCTCACCAAAGCCGTGATTGCCGGTTACGGCTCCAAGCTCATGGTCGGGCGGTATCCGATGGGTGTCATCACGATTCAGATGGATGCAGCCTTGGTCGATGTCAACGTGCATCCGACGAAAGCGGAAGTGCGTCTGAGCAAGGAAGATCAGCTCAGCCATCTGCTGAGTGAAGCGATTCGGAGTCGGTTAGCAAAAGAAAATCTCATTCCAGACGCGTTGGATAACCTGCCTAAACGTGAGCACTATGACCTGGATCAGCTGGAATTAACGCTGAATAAAATCAGCCCGAAAACAGCTGCACCAACGCCGCCGCAGGGAACTGAACTACGCGAAGAAACCCATGACCAGCCTGTAAATACGCCTCAAGCTGGATCAACGCCGTCTGCCGAGACAGCGCCGGACTTAACCATGGATGATTTGGATGATCGGCCAATCTTTAGCGAACCGCAACGGCTGGCTGCGTGGGATCAGCGTTATCAGCAGTTGGATGCCAATGTAGCGCCAGCGCTGGTGGAAGACTTGCCAGCGCAAGATCTGAAGCGGAACGAACCAGCTGAGCGATTTCCGGATTTAACGTATTTGGCGCAGGTTCACGGCACTTACTTGCTAGCTGAGTCCAGCGACGGTCTGTATATTTTGGATCAGCATGCCGCGCAGGAGCGGGTCAACTACGAATTTTATCGTCAGGAAATCGGCAAAGTCAGCACCGATCAGCAACACTTATTAGTGCCGATTGTCCTGGATTATTCCGCCGCCGATGCGATTGATATTCGGACGCACCGCGATGTTTTGGAATCAGTCGGCCTGTATCTGGAAGACTTCGGCCAAAATAGTTTTGTAGTTGAACATCACCCGACTTGGTTTAAAGCCGGCCAGGAAGAGGATACGATCAAGGAAATGGTGGATTGGGTGCTGCGCGACGGTAAAATTACGGTGGCGGCGTTTCGGGAAAAAACCGCCATCATGATGAGCTGTAAACGGGCCATCAAGGCTAATCATCATTTGGACGACAAGCAGGCGCGCGCACTGATTCAAAAGCTGCCGCAATGCGAGAATCCGTTTAATTGCCCGCATGGCCGGCCGGTTCTGGTGCACTTTTCCAATACAGATCTGGAGAAAATGTTCAAACGGATTCAAGATAGTCATGAAAGCGGGGAAATGCAGGCATGATCATATTGGCAAGTCACTCACCGCGGCGGCAGGAATTGCTCAAGCGAATTATTCCCAGTTTTGAGAGCCATCCGGCCGCGATTAATGAGCGGGCGCTGCCGGTTTTAGCGCCGCCGGAATATGTCCAGAGTCTCGCGAAGGCAAAAGGCGAATCGCTGGTGCCCAGCTATCCGGGTTCTACGATTATCGCGGCAGATACTATGGTGGCGTTTCAGGGCAAATTGCTGGGCAAGCCGCATAGCCGGCAAGAAGCCAAGCAGATGATCACCGCACTTGGCGGCCAAACCCATCAAGTGTATACCGGCTTATGGGTACGTTTGGATAATGGCACGGTGCGCCAACAAGTCGTAGGCACCGACGTCACCTTCTGGCCACTTGAGGAAGCAGAAATCGAGTCCTATTTGCAGGAAGATGCTTATCAAGACAAGGCCGGTGCTTACGGGATTCAAGATGCCGGAGCCTTGCTGGTTAAGTCCATTCACGGCGACTTTTACAATGTGATGGGTCTACCGATCAGCACGTTGTATCGCATGTTGTTGGCTTAGCTTATAAAAAGAATTCTTTGCCGTGCCAAACTCCGCAATCTCCGGCCAGCTGGGGCTGGAACGGGGTGGGCACGACTTAGAGCCTCTGCAAAATCGGCAGAGTCTCTAAGCTCGGCCTTGTTGTAGGCGGGGCAAAAGTCGCCCCACCAACAACAATTGCACCCCTGAGCCCCATCTGGCCTACGATTGCTCCGCTTTGGCACTACAATTCTTAGGCTTGTATAAATTGTCTATCCGAAAACAAAAGACAAATGACGCTCCTCCCGTGTGTGGGTTATAGGGCGCCATTTGTCTTTTTTGAATGCTGTCACTAATGGATTATTCAATATCTCTAACTCTTAGGTGATTTAACAACCTGCCAGTTGCTTGGTAGGGTGAAGGTGTAGACCTTGCCGATGGTTTTGCCTTGTTCCCCGGAGCCGGCAAACATGATGGCGGCAAAGACGTTGCTGTATTTGAGTTTCTGCTCGGTGACAGCGACTTGCGGAATGGTGCCGTGTTTCAGTTTCGTCTTGATGGTGGCACTTGGCTTGACTGTGTGATCGATGGCGTCGCCGGAAATCCGGTAGCGGTAAGCAATATGTTTTTTAGCCGTACCGATGGGCTGGCTGATAATCTGCAATTGGTCATTCATGGGTGCCAGTGGTTGCAACTCGGTGGTTTCGTCAATCGTAAACCCAACATGGTAAAGATCATTCACACTCAACAAAGCAATCGGGCCTAAAACCAGCAAGCCACTCACAATGATGGCTAATGGCCGCTGGCGGCTGGGTTTCATTAACACGACAGCCCAGAAAAAGGCGATGGCACCGATGATCAACAATAAGATAATCATGAGGCGTCCCTCCGATCCATGGCGTCATTTTTCAAGAAGAAGCTCAGTATTAAGCCTAGCGCTGCCATGACCAACGAAACGGCAAAAGCCGCCCGATAGCCAGCCAAGGTGGCCTGATGTAGCGCGTTGGCGTAATCAATTGGATCAAGGGCCTTGCCGCTAGCTGCCGGCGTTGCGCCCTTGGTGACGACCGACAAAACAGAGACCAGGATCGCGGTCCCAATTGATGCCGCCACTTGCCGAATCGTGTTGTTCACGGCCGTTCCGTGGTTTATTAAATGCGTCGGTAAGGCGTTCATCCCGGCAGTCGTGACCGGCATAGTGACCATGGTGATCCCGAACATCCGCACGGTATAAACTGTCGTGATATAAATCAGCGGCGTGGTTTCAGTTAACGTCATCAACGGCAAGGTGCCGGTGACCAGCAGAAACAGGCCAGCGACAGCCAAACGTTTGGCGCCAATTCGATCGAAAATCCGGCCGGTGATCGGACTCATGATCCCCATCATAATTGCCCCCGGGAACAAAATCATCCCGGAATGAAAGGCACTTTCGCCACGAATTGTCTGAATATACATCGGCAGCACCATTTCAACCCCGACCATCGACATAAAGGCGACCGCGGTCAAAATGACACTTAACGTGAAGGTCTTGGATTTAAAGACTCGCAATTCCAGTAGCGGTGTTTTGAGATGCAGTTGCCGCCAGCAGAACAAGGCGACAAAGATAATGCCAATCGCGAGACTGATCAGAACCTGAGTGTCCGTCCAGCCGGCATCGCCGACTGTTGAGAAGCCATACAATAAGCCGCCAAACCCAAGCGTCGAAGCAATAATCGATGGCACGTCAATCTTGGGATGTGACGTCGGCAAAACTTTCCGCATGCTGTAAGTGGCCAGTAACACAACCCCGGCAGCAATTGGCATGATGACGGCGAATAACGCACGCCAGGTATGATGCAGCAAAATCCAGCCGGAAAGCGTCGGACCGATTGCCGGCGCCAAGCCAATGACGATGCCCGCTAAGCCCATGGCGCTGCCGCGTTTTTCCGGCGGGAAGATAGTGAACATCACGGTCTGAAAGGTGGGCATGGACATGCCGACACCAATCGCCTGGATGAGGCGGCCGGCCAGCAGCATCTGAAAATCGCCGGCAAGCCAGCAAATCAGCGAACCTAAGAAGAAAATGGTCATGGCCGTCAAATAAAGGTGTTTGACGTTGAATTTGTCCAACAGCCACGCGGAAACCGGAATCATGATACCCATAATTAACATGAAGCCGGTTGTCAGCCACTGAACCGCGCTGGCGCTAATATGAAAATCAGCCATCAGTGTCGGATAAGCCGTGGTGAGAATGGTTTGAGTTAAGAAGGTCGTAAACGTGCCGATCAATAGGGTGATGACAAGTAGCAAACGATTATATGGATGCCCATTAACATCAGTTGGTGTCAACAAAATCGTGTCCTTTCTAAAAACGTTATAATCCAGTCTAGCACGTCAACAGCAGGTTTGGGTGAATGGCCTTCACAAAATCTTTAAAAAGGTATCAAAAAAACATCGTTGCGACTTGTTAGCCTAAAAGTAAGTTAATGAATACGGAAGGGGCGTTTCAAAACGTGAAAGTCCAATCGACGCATCAACGCATTGAATGGATTGATGTTGCCAAAGGCCTCGGAATCATTGCAGTTGTGTTGGGGCATTTCTATCCGCGCAATACAACGTTTTATGAAAGCTTATATTGGTGGCATATGCCATTGTTCTTTATGATTGGCGGTTTCTTCGTCAAGCCGACAACGTTGCCGACTTTAAGAGATTATCTGAGGCGACGGTTCTGGCCAATGTTCAAGCAGTATTTTGGATACGGCGTGGGGCTGATTTTGCTGAATTTGTGGTTGAGCAACGCACGCCTGCATTTACCCTGGATTATTTGCGGCGACTGGTTTATGGCGGAACCGAACTGAATGGTTATTTATCGGTCTTTTGGTTTATGACAGTTTATGCCTTCAGTAGTTTGCTGTTTAGTCTATTACGTGGCTATATGCCAAAAGTCTGGCAAGAGGCGGTTTTAATGGCCGGACTTTTCTGGTTAGGGTTCAGTTATCCTAACGCTGAGGCAGCTTTAGGATTTCCGATTCCAGGCAACCTTGATTTAGTACTGGTTGCTTTGCCGTATATGTTTGTCGGCTGGTGGTTATTCCATTATGCCCGGCAAATTGTCACCAAGCCGTGGTTTATGGTGGTCGCTGTCGGCCTTTTCGCAGTGCTGTTTACTGCCCAGTCGCGTGGCCAAATCGACTTTTTGCTTTATATGAAATCCCATCACTTAACTGATCCACTTCTGGCGGGATGGGCGCCAGTCATTATCTGCGGTGGTTTATTTGCTGGAGCCAAAATAGTGTCAGGAACTTTTGCAGGAAACTGGTTAGATCGCATTGGCCGTAGTACACTACCTATAATGTATGGTCATAAAGCGGTCGGCTATGTTTTGGAGAAGTTCGGTGATCCTAATATACTTGTGCTGGTGATTGCCGGTGTCACGATTCCTCTTTTCCTTGCTTATGCGGGCCGCTGCGTTCGGGAACGTTGGCAAGGCGGGGGATTATATGCGTTTAATTAAACGGTTATTGCTGGTCGTGGTGATTTTACTCGTTGGGCTGGCGCCAGGCACGCAATTGGTGGAAGCGGACACGACACCGACCATTTTCGTTCATGGTTATCGGGGTACGGCTTTTTCAACCGATCAGCTGATTGAAGGCGCCGAAGCTGCGGGGGTAGCTAAACGCAGTATGGTGATTACGGTAAGTCCAACGGGTCAGTTAGATGTTCGTGGTACGTTACACACCACTGCTGCGCCGATTATTCAAGTGATTTTTCAAAACAACACTGCTGGCGAGGAAGTAGATAGTCAGTGGCTGGCTAAAATTTTTACGATGCTGCATGAGCGCTATGGCGTGGTGAAGTTAAACGCCGTGGGTCATAGTATGGGTGCCTATGCCGTCATTGCGGCGGCGATGGCGCAAACACCGATTGAATTGGAAAAAGTCGTTGCGATCGCCGGCCCGTACGACGGCTTGCTCGGCTGGAATGACCAGCCACATCAGTTACAGCTTGCAGCAGATGGGCGGCCGAACCTGATTCGCCCGGAGTATGCGCGGCTATTGAAGAATCGTACACATTTTCGCGCTAAGTCGGTGTTGAATATTTACGGCAATGTTCAAGACGGTACGGATACCGATACTGTTGTGAGCGTCAACTCTGCCTTGAGCTTAGGCTATCTGCTTCGTGGCCTCACCAAGTATCAGACACTTGAAGTCACTGGCCCCCATGCCCAACACAGCCAGCTCCATGAACACAATGTGACGGTCGACCGCGCGATGTTGCAGTTTATCTGGGGAAAATAGGGTTGGCCGTGAAGTGTGAGTTTGGAAAATGGTTTTGCGGCGATTTAGCAGAGCTACAAAATGTTGCTGAGTCATAATTCATAGTTACAATAAAAAGGTGACCATACTCTGCGATAATGGTTGAGTATGGTCACCTTTTGTTTCCATGGGTGATTCAGTTGGGTTATTTATGATATGAGTGCCAAAGCGGAGCAATCGTAGGCCAGATGGGGCTCAGCTGTGAAATCATTGTTGGCGGTTTACCGCCTACAATGAGGCCGAGCTTCGAGACCGCGTACTTTGCGGGCTCGAAGTCGTGCCCACAGCGTTCCAGCACCAGCTGGCCGGAGATTGCGGAGTTTGGCACGGCAAAAAAATTTTCAGCCGCAAGACTTTAACGCTGCCAACTATTCCTGCTTCTTATCTTTTGCCTCTTTAACTTCCTCAGCAACGGTTTGCTTGACCGGCTTTGGATCCTGGGTGACGTCAAACCAGTTGGCGAAGCCGCGGGAAAAATCAGCGACGGTGAAGTTGAAGTGATCGATTTTGACTTTGTCATGCAACTTCAGATCGGGATGCGTTTCCATGATAAAGCCGGCAATGGTGATGATCTCGGAATCCGTGAACGCTTTGATATTAGTGTGGAAGAAACGTTCAAAGTCCCAGAGTGTCGTCTTGCCGCTGACTCGAAAGACTTTGGGATCGTCGGTTTTCCGAATGTACTCGTCGGAGACATCGTCGATTTCATCTTTAACCGTACCAAACAGCTCTTCATAAATATCTTTATCAGTGACGATGCCGCTAGTGCCACCGTATTCATCGACGACCACAACAATTGGCGTTTGTTTCTTGATCATTTGCGTCAAAATATTGTGAATCGGGGTAACTTCAGGCACATTGATAATCGAACGCAGCAGCTTGGAGACTTTCACGGATGGATCGACTTGCCCTTGCTTGACGAGATCATAGATGTAGACATACCCCAGAATCTTATCTTTGTCACCGTTTGCCACAACCGGGAACCGGCTATAGCCTTGAGTTAGATAGTCGCGCAAGGCTTCCTTAACGGTGGTATTAATATCGATCACAAACAGGCTGGTACGATCAACCATGATGTCTTTGGCCGTTTTGTCATTGAGCTCAAATGCCCGCTGCATATAAATGACATCATTTTGTTCCATGTCGCCGGAAGTAACAGCATTCTTACTAAGGTTCAAAATTTCGGCTTGGGAGAAGGCCTCGTTACCTTCATCGGCTGGCTTCATGCCCATCATTTTGACAATGCCGGTGGCGCTGACGTTCAGCAACCAGACAAATGGGAAGAACAAGATATGGAAGTAATGTAGCGGCGTCACAACCAACATTAACGTTTTAATTGGATAATCAATAGAAATGTTTTTCGGAACAATTTCGGTGAGCACCACTTCCAGGTAGGTTAAAATAATAACCCCCAAAATAGCGCCGACCGCATGCAGGCTGCCATTTGGCAAACTTAAGTGGGTCAGGCCAAACAGATCAACCAGCAAGAATTCAACGGTGGTTTCCCCGATCCACCCTAAAATGATGCCGGCCAGTGAAACACCAACCTGGGTCGTTGACAGATACTCATTTAAGTTGTGAACCATGCGCAAGGCGCGCTCAATTTTCGCTTTGCGCCCAGTGCCTTTGTCGATCATTTCCTCCAAGGCACTTGGACGACTTTGAACCAGTGCAAATTCACAGGCAACAAAAAACGCTGCGAAGAAAAAGGTGACAAGCATCACCAATAAATTGGGGACGATTTGGCCACTTTCCATGTATTCCATTCCTCATTTCATGTAGCTTTACAAACTTAATTTTAACATTGAATGAGCCAAATGAACGATAATTCATCGATTGCTTCTATATTATGCGTTATGCTGGTATCAACGAGTATGCGATTCGAGGGGAGAAGCCGAAATGGAACAAGTCAAAATGTATTGGGAGACGATGAAGGTTTTTAAAGCCGAACCAGAAATGCCCAAAACCCAGCTGATTAGCAAACCGCTGCCACGGACACCGGCAACAGGGACGGAAATGCCGCAGATTGCGATTCGCAACGTGGATGTTTTTCAACTAATGAGTGAGTTGACTGGCAAAGTCGGCGTGATGAACTTTGCCAGTCCGGTTCATCCAGGCGGTGGTGTGGCGTTTGGCGCGCGGGCGCAGGAAGAAGCGATTGCGAAGGGAACATTTTTGGTGCCGGCGCTGGAACAGCATATGGCGGATTATTATGATCAGAACTGCAAGCAGCCTAATCGCGGCCTGTTTAGCTCGAAACTTATTTATGCAGAACATGTGCGGCAGGTTTTTGACGATCAGGGACGCCGTTTGCCAAAAAAATATGTCGATGTCGTCACCGTTGCCGCGCCTGATCGTCGCGTCGATCCGCAATTAGATGATGCGACAGCCATGAAAGATATTGCATTTAAGGTTTTGCAGACGCTGCGGGCGTTTAAGGCGCATGACGTTGACCAGTTAATTCTGGGAGCATTCGGTACCGGCGTTTTTGGTAACCCAGTTAAGCCGGTTGCTGGCGTTTTTCGGAAGGCATTGCTGTTACCGGAGTTTGCTGGCGCATTCAAACGCGTCTATTTTGCAATTTACGATCCGCAAATGAGAACGATTAAGTCATTTGCGGCCGCTTTAAAAGGTGAAGACGAATAAAGGAAGAAAGGAATTAACCGATGAAACTCACAGTCATGCAACACGCAGATGCTGAAGGCTTAGGGGTCATTCAAGACTGGGTCGATAAGCATTCAATCGAAACTGTCACTTACCGGCCTGATCAAGGCGATCCGATTGCGCAACTGAATCCGGCAGACATTGATGGCTTGATTGTGCTTGGCGGCCCCATGAGCGTCAATGACGATCTCGCTTGGCTAGCAGCTGAACGGATCTTGATTCGCAGTTTGAATAAACTGAATCGACCGGTCCTTGGCATATGCTTGGGAGCTCAGCAGATCACCAAGGCTTTTGGTGCCAACGTCTACCCGATGGAAAAACCGGAAGAAGGAATCGGCACGGTCAGGACCAGTGATGGGACGCTGCTTAACGTTTTCCATTGGCATGGGGAAGCGATGAGCCGATTGCCGGGCAGCCAAGTGTTATACGAAAATGACCAGGCACTTCAAGGGTTTAAGTATCACGATCGGATCGTCGGGTTGCAGTTTCATCTGGAAGTGACGCCGACCATGATTACAGCGATGGGGACCGCTGCCGGTAAACCGCAAGGCCCGGTTAATGAAGCCATTTTGGCACCCGGACACAAGGTTCTTAGTGGGCTACTTGAGCAACTTTTTGGCTAAAAATGCGTAAAAACAACTTTTTATTGACGATTGACGCGAAAAATCAAGGTTATTCGCAAAGATTTTTTGAAGTTACGCTGAAAGAAAAACCGCGCTACAGCAGGGGGTTGCGGTTTTTAATGTTAAGGATGTAACCTAATGTAATCTTTTGTCATAGAACTTAACGTAACCGCAACACCGCGAATACATGTTCGTAATACTGACTGACTATACTAAGCCACAGTTAGTTAAGTCACCACATGAAATCAGGAGGAACTACGAACATGAAAAAGCTCTTAAGTACAGTATTATTCTCAGCCGTTGCATTATCCGCCGTTGCTTTGTCCAAACCTAGTCACGTTAGCGCAGCAACGAAAGATACTGATTCGACAACCGTCAGTGCACCAGCTAGTGATAAAACCGAAGCCAATGTTACCTATAATGGCGGCGCAACAACCGTTTGGACCTCACCGACAGTGGGACAACAAGCAAAACGTTACGTTACAACTGGCGAACATCTTCAATTTGTTAACAGTAAAAAAGTTTATTCGGAAATTTGGTATGAAACTGCCGATCACGGTTGGGTTCCAGAACGCTACTTGAGCATCAATACTTTGCAGCAACTGGCACCATTAACCCAGCAGGCTGATGCAAGTGCCGCACCGACGCAGACAACTTCACCTGCAGAACAGGTAGCTCAGTCAACTTCTAACAATGCTCAGGCGTCATCGAGTGCTGCTGCTCAAGATGCTGCAGCATCAAGTGCGGCCGCATCAAGTGCAGCTCAGGCAGCTGCCCAGCAACAGGCACAACAACAGGATCAGCAAGCTGCTGCCGCTTCGCAAGCCGCTGCTCAGCAACAGGCTCAGCAATCGGCCGCTGCCCAACAGCAAGCACAACAAGCAGCTGCTGCTTCGCAAGCTGCGCTCCAGCAACAACAAGCTGCTGCATCTAAGGCTGCCGCTCAACAACAGCAGGCACAACAACCTGCCAGCCAGGCAACCGTTCAGACAACGCAGACAGCGGTTCAGACAGCTCAACCTCAACAGGCAACCCAACAACAAGCAACTAGCAACCAAGGCACCTTCAAGATCAGTTTCTATGATCCGTCTGTTTTAGGTAGCAGCTTAGGTTATGGTGGTGTTGCCGCCAACTTAAGTGTCTTCCCTAAAGGCACCAAGTTACGCATCACCATGTCAAATGGTCAGGTCTTAGAACGGACCGTCAATGACACAGGTTCATTTGCAGCAGGCAACCCACGTCAGCTTGACGTTGCAATGCCAAACAACCAGATTCCTTCAGCAGGGGTTCTCTCTGCAACGGTTGAAGTGATTGGCTAAAGCGATTTGCCATTAACTTGATTCAAAAATAAACGCACTCGCAGTTTCCCAATACAGGGAAGCAACGAGTGCGTTTTTTTGCAGAGCGTGAACTGGCGCGGTTAGAAGTCGGAGTATAAGTGGCCTTGGGCGTGATGGCCCGGGTTTAGGCCATCGCGACCAAGGTCCTTATACGCAGACTTCTGCGCCGGAGAACGCGTTTAAGCCAGAGCGTGAACTGGCGCGGTTAGAAGCTGGAGTGTAAGCGGCCTTGGCGTGATGGCCTGGGCTTAGGCCATTGCGACCAAGGTCCTTACATGCAAGCTTCTGCGCCGGAGAACGCGTTTATGGTCGTTCATGGACTATCTGGGTCAGTGAAGGTATTCTCTGTCACGTTTTTGCGAAGAGTCACCGTACGCGGGAACTAAGCAGTAAATAAAGTTGCGCAGTCTGGGTTAACCGTTTATCGGTGACCTGAAACCAGCGATTAATCACCAGCTGGGAACTAATCAGTTCATCAACGGCAAGCTGGTCGCCAGTTGGCTGTTTAGGCGGCGCCACCGCTGCAATGAGCTGCCCTTTAGCGCTAAGTAATTGACTAAGTACATGGGTGATAGTGCGCAACTCGGCAGGGGATTGGTTAAACGCGCCGACAATCAGATCGTAAGGGCCGGTCAGCAGTTTTAACCAATGATCAGGCATGATGCGATAGCGCAGCCGATCGGAACTGGCCACTGCACGGGCACTTTGGATGGCAGCGGTATCGGTATCAATGCCCAGTACGGCAGCCGCACCATGGTTCAAGGCATAGCGGCAAAACCAGCCGTCACCACAATGAATCACAAGCACACGCAGATCCGTTACTGGCGGCATTTTCTTAACGAGCGCCTGCCACACTGGTTGATCGTCACCTGATTCGAATGGCATGTTGGGATTATCTTGCATATTAGGATATGGCGTGTCCATAGGTTCACAACCTTTCACATTCATTATAGAGGAAAATGACCCAAGATGTCGGTTGATCTTGCAGGTTTGTCGGCGATGAGTTAACAGCTTAACGAGGCCTGATTTAACACAGCAGGGAGCTTGTCTAAGGAAACACTGAAAAAAGTTCGGAAAAGTTAAACAAAAGTATTGCATTCTGCTAAGAAACATGAGAATATAATAGACATGTTAATTGCCCAGTAGTTCAGTGGTAGAATGCTTGACTGTTAATCAAAGGGTCGCTGGTTCGAATCCAGCCTGGGCAGGACTGAGCTGTGAACGATATAAAGTTCACAGCTATTTTTTTGCAGATTTTCATAAATATGAATCATTACTGATTGTATTCAGACTGGATCCGGTTTTAATGAAATGCGTTCTATTTTTGGAGAGTGACTAAGAATGACGTTCGCTCGAAAGAAAATATGATAACTGTTGTTGCATTGGAGTTCAGACAAAGGTTTATCATAGAGGTGTTGTTGAAGCACAGTGTCTGAATATTGATATTTCTTACAATTCTTAAGTTCTTGATGATGAGTTCAAGCATACCTAGTAAAACATACAAATCGGAATGCATGACATTTTTCTGTAGGTCATTTGGAAATCGTAGTTTATAACAGTAGAAAAGGACCGAACTTATCTGGCACGTTCACAACAACAGTCAACATTAGAGTCGTTGGCAGAAACTGAAAGTTCGAATCAACCGGTTTACCAAAAAGTAAGGAGCAAATTTTCATGGAAACAGTTAAATTAAACAACGGTGTCGATATGCCGATCCTCGGCTTCGGCGTCTTTCAGGTTACAGATCTCAATGTTGCTGAACAGGCAGTTTTGGATGCGATTGAATCAGGTTATCGGTTGATCGACACTGCTCAAGCATACGGTAATGAAGAAGCCGTTGGCCGAGCGATCAAACGTAGTGGTGTTGATCGTCAGGATCTTTTTATTACAACCAAGCTTTGGTTGACTGATACGGGATACGCGGCAACCAAGAAGGCGTTTCAAGCCTCGCTCGATCGACTGCAGCTGGATTATCTTGACTTGTATTTAATCCATCAACCTTGGGGAGACGTTCACGGATCGTGGCGCGCCATGGAGGAGTTGTATAAAGAAGGCAAAATTCGAGCAATTGGTGTGTCTAATTTTGAGCCGGATCAATTGACTGATATTGCAATTTTCAACGATGTGACGCCTGCGCTGAATCAAATTGAGGTTAATCCTTGGGATCAGCAACTTGAACCTGTCAAATTTATGCAAAACAACGACATCCAACCAGAGGCATGGGCACCCTTTGCGGAGGGGAAGCACGATATCTTCAAAAATCCGACATTAGCGGCAATTGGCGCCAAATACAACAAGTCAGTTGGGCAAGTCATTTTACGATGGCTGACTCAACGTGGTATTGTGGCAATCCCTAAATCCGTTCATAAAAATCGGATGATCGAGAACTTTAACATTTTCGATTTTAAATTGAACGATGATGATATGGGGAAAATTGCCGGCTTAGACATGAAGGAAAGTCAGTTCTTCGATCACCGTGACCCTGAGGCGCAAATGAAGATTGTTGGTAGGCGCATTAAATAAGACGAGGTGAGCTTGTTATGACGATTGATGAGGTTAGTAAGAAGTTTGACCTGACGAAAGACACGTTGCGTTATTGGGAGCGTATCGGGTTATTGCCCGATATTGCGCGTAACGCAAGTGGGTATCGTGAGTATGATGAACATGCGCTGAATTGGGTTTATTACATCATGATTCTTCGTAAAGCAGGGATGTCGATTGAGGCGCTTTCTGAATTTGTTAAACTTTTACGTGAAGGCGACCAGACGATTGCTGCTAGAAAGTCTTTGTTTATCGAACAGCGCGATCATTTAATGGCGCAGCGTGACAATATTAACAAGACACTTCGGTACCTAGACTACAAGATCGATCACTTTGAAGATCACATGCTTAGCTATGAAAACGAGAAATTGGCTTATGAAGGCAAATTGGCCGATGAAAAGTAGCACGGATTATTTTAGCTAAAAAACAGCTTTTCTTGAAAAAGAACACAAAAGAGACATGCTCTGAACGAATTTTGATGCTGCATGCCGTTACGGTATGGTATTCTAAGTAAAATATAGAACGGGAATGGTGACTTCATGCAAACAAAAATTCTAACACGTATGGGGCTATTATTGGCAGTCTTAATCGGATTGGCATTTGCGCCACCGATCACAGTTGGTTTTCTAGGTGTGCCGATTGTTTTGCAGAACATGGGCGTCATGTTGGTGGCCATGTTGTTACCGAAACGGTCGGCAACGGTCACAATTGGCATGTTGCTGGCATTGGCTGCGCTTGGCTTGCCCGTATTAACTGGTGGTCGCGGCGGTATCGCCGTCTTCATGGGGCCGACTGCCGGCTTCATGTATGGTTGGTTGCTGACACCGCTGGCCTATGCCGGCATTACCCATTACCTTAAGCAAGATTCTTGGGTGACCAAAGCCCTTGGGATGACGTTGGGCGGCGTGCTGCTGACGGAATTGTTGGGCGCCGCGTGGTTGGCTGCGACGACGAATATGACATTTGTTCCGGCGCTTTTGAGTGTTTTGATCTATATTCCAGGTGATCTGCTTAAAATGGCGCTCAGCGTTTTGGTGGTTCAACAATTAACGGCTGTGATGCCTGCCTTGAATTCAAAGTAAGCTAGTACAAAAAAGTACCTTGATTACCACCGTGTCAATGCATGGTGGGGAATCAGGGTACTTTTTTTGAACGGAGCTATGTTTTTGCAGGCTTTTAATCAACAAACAACAGTTCAAAAGCATGATCTTTTGTATTGATATTAACCGAAACGTGGCGATTGAGGTCACTCACGAGATTTCGAGCAAACGCCATTTTGAATTCAAAATCCTTCAACTTGGCCGTAAAAGGCACCGAATTGAAATCAAAGTTTTCGCCGATGAACGCGGCATCCGTGACATATTTAAGATTATTTTGATCGTGACGGCTGCCGGGTTTTAGAACAGCATCTAAATAACGGTACAATTCCGATGGCGAATAGTGTAACGGTTTAACCAGATCGGTTGTAATGTTGAAGTCTGGCGCATCATCGGCCATCTCTTCGTTGACCTGCACCTGTATCAGTCCTTGATATAATTTCAATGTGGGCACCTCTCATCCTTATACTTTATTATAACATGCTCAGCGTTGGACGATTCGATCAATTGCGTTTTGAAACTCGGTGCGAGCTTCTTCGGTGGTTTCCTTAGCCTGAGCATTTTTCAAAAATGTCGTGAGTTCAGCTGTGGGGGCAGCGGCCAGTTCGCTAATAGCCCACGCGGCCGTTGCCCTGATCATGGGGCGGGGGTCGTTTTCAATGACCTCAAGTAGGTGCGGAACAGCACTGCGATCATGAAGGTTAACTAATGCAATGATGGCGTTACGCTGCAGCGGCTTTTTCCCGCGCCATGCCCCGGCCAGTTTACCGAAGCGGGTCTTAAAGCCTCTATTGCTTAACGTTAGCATTGGAATTAATTCCGGCATCACGGTGTCTGGATCAGGTTCCATTTCGGGATGTATATGAAAATCTTTGCCTTTATTAAACGGGCAGACCTGTTGGCAGATATCACAGCCGTACAAGACATTGCGAATCATCGGCCGAAATTCCGGATCCATGTAACCCTTTGTTTGAGTTTGGTAAGACAGGCACCGCTGACCGTTCATCCGTCCATCGCCTAGCAGTGCCTTGGGCGGACAAAAGTCAATACAGCGGGTACACGTCCCACATTGACAAGCCATCGGTTCATCCGGTGCGAATTTAATATTCGTGATGATTTCGCCTAAATAGACATAGGAACCAAATTCAGGCGTGATTAGCAGGCCATTTTTGCCGATAAAACCAAGCCCGGCGCGCTGGGCGACGGCGACATCGATTAATTCTCCAGTGTCGACCATGGGTTTGAAGCGGATGGCTGTATCCGTCGCAGCCGTGTCTTTGATAAATTGCATTAATGCGTCCATCTTGCGATCCAAAACGGTGTGATAATCAATGCCCCAACTAGCCCGCGCAAAGCGACCGCGTTTAGGACCGGTGCGAGGTGGACGGTCATGAATTTTGGATGGATAAGCCAGCGCAATGGCAATGATACTCTGCGGCTGGTCAAAGATCTTGTCAGGATATAACCGTTCATCCAGATTTTGGTGTTCGAATCCGGTTGTATGGCCAGCGGCTTTTTGAGCCAGCAAACTGGGTTTTAATGCAGCAAAATCATCGGCGGTGGTAAAGCCGATTTTATCGATCCCCAAATCCTTCGCGTGGCTTTTGATCGTTTCCTTAAGATCCATGCCGCCAACCTCCTAACATTGATGATGTCATTATTTTAGCGAAACGGTGGCGGGAAAGCAAAATTGCAGAACGCCCCAAAGCCCATTAACACGTTTACCGGCGCAGAAACCTGCGTGTAGAGGCTTCGGGCGTGATGGACAAACACCACCTTTTGCCACTCGTACTATTGAGGACCTTGTAAGGGTTTGCTTCCGATTTCTAAACGCTCCTGTTCGCGCTCACAAAAAAACGTTATCCAGCCATTGCCAAACAACGTTTTTCGTTAAAAGAACAGGAGGCGGAACATCGCTTTTTCACGACGCTGCTAACATATCGGAAAAATGTGAACAGATTGTGACGAATTTATCGCTAATTACTGAAGATAGAGTTCCCGGAGGTCGCGCTTTTCCGCCGGCGTGAGTTGCAGAGCGTCTTGAAGATAATTTTTCATGCCGCCGTACTCTTCGTCGATGGTCGCCAGTGCACTGTCGAGAAAGGCACCCGAAACGGTACCGAGGTCACGAATGTTAGCGAGCAATGCATCCGTTGCGCCGCGTTTGCGTGCCGCAGCAAGATTCTTTTCGACCATCGGCTGAATCAGGTCGTTGGTTGCCAAATAATCTTGCCGAATCGTATGACCATCGACCCCCAAAGCCGATAGCAGATAAACGGCGCCCATACCGGTACGGTCTTTACCTGCTGTGCAGTGGAACAGCACAGCGCCGTTTTCGCTGTCGTTACTTAACAGAATATCGAAAAATTGACGATAGGCTTTTTGGGCGGACGGCATTTTGACAATATCGGCGTAAGTTTTGACCATATTCTCGAAACCAGCGTGCGGATCGCGGGAGAAACTCTTTTGCAGGGCATCAGCCTGTTCGCTGCTTTTGGTTTCGTCGGTTGGGAAGACAGGGACGAAGTGGTATTCAGCGACGTTCGGATAGCGATCGGGCTCGGCCGCTTGTTCCTCGGGCGAGCGAAAGTCCACATCGGAAATCAGTCCATAATCGGCCAAATAATCCAAATCCGCATCAGATAATTCACTTAGTTTTGCCGAGCGGATAATTTTGTGAGATTTAATCACCTGGCCGGATTTGGTCCGATACCCGCCAAGCTCGCGAAAATTTAAGCCGTGTTTAATATTAAGAACATAAGGTGCCAAATTTAATTCCTCCATCGTGAAAACGTTTGACCCTAGTATACGCGACATTGATGGTGACCGGCAACGGGATGAAACGTTTTCATAATGACTATATAAAAAGAGCCGCCCGCAGACGACTCCCAGTGTAACGCAAAGCAACTATTCTTCCGGTTGAGAAATAATTAAACCGGTAATGAAGGCTGCCACAAGGGACTTGGTTCCGGAACTAAGCGGGGAACCATTGTAGGTCAAAACGGAATTATTACCGATCAGGTCTTCAATCCGAATGGTCGAACCCTCTGCAGCTGCTTTTTCCTGCTCTTTTTGTTTCGCGTACTTGTCAGGATATGCAACGCCTAACAAATCAAGCGGATCGACATCATAGTATTCAGCAAGCTTTCGAATACTGCGTTCGCTTGGAATTGTCTGATCGTTCTCCCACTTGGTAAAGCTTGCAGGGGACGTGTGCGTCGCCTTGGCAACTTCAACAATTGATTCGCCACGACTCTTACGGATTTGCCGCAAGACACTGCCAACACCATTTGTAATCATAAATTTCACCACGCTTCTTTTTTTCTTGTGTGACGCCGAATTCTTAAAAATTAAGAATACAAGCTTACTCACTATAATATAGCATCATTACGTATTAAATCAATCATTGAACCGCAAAATCAAAATATATTTAAATAAATTTTGATTGACGGTTCTTTGACCTGCCACGTTGACGCCTCAAGGTTGGTACTGATGTATATTTTACATGGTATGGTGATCGATTACCATGTTAAGACCAAATTTATTTCTTGTATTCGTTTCCTCACCGTTCTATGCTTAAGTTAATAAGAAAGTTAGGATGTGAGCGGAATGGACCAAGAATATGATCGCTTACTTGTACCCGTAGATGGGTCAAAGGAAGCCGAGTTAGCTTTCAGTAAGGCTGTTAAAGTTGCAATGGCCAACCAAGCCCACTTGGATGTTTTGAATGTGCTTGACACCAAGCAGTTTATCGGCAGCTATGGCGGTATGATATCCGGTGATGCGGTTTATCAGCTGACGCAAGATGCGCAGGAATACTTAGAGAATTTGAAAGAAGAAGCTAAAAGTACAGGACTGACCGATATTGACATCCACATTCGTTTTGGCAATCCCAAGACGGTTATCGCCACTGACTTTCCACATGACCACCACAACGATCTGATCGTCATTGGCGCCACTGGGCTGAACGCAGTCGAGCGGGTGCTGGTCGGTTCGGTAACCGAATACGTGAACCGCACCGCGCCATGCGATGTGCTCATCGTTAAAACTAAATAAGCTTTTGGTAAGGTAGGCATCGGCGACGTTGAATCGCTGATGCTTACCTTTTTTTGGTGAGCGTGAACCAGCCCGGTTAGAAACTGGAGTGTAAGTGGCCTTGGGCGTGATGGCGTTCTTTGCCATTGCGACCGAGGTCCTTACACGCAGGTTTCTGGGCTGGCGAACGCGTTATGCCAATCATAAAGTTGCAAGCGTTACAAACAAATCCAATAACTTGAGGGTGACTGCTGGCATTCTGACAGATCGCGGCGTAATGTATCTATAACCAATTAGCAAAGATTTGGAGGTCATTTGAAATAGCAGATACAAGCGATCGAACTGCAGAGGCTAAAACGGAAGCAGCATTGCGTCGCTACCAGGAACGCAAACGCTATACGGATTGGGTTGCCAAAATGTCACCGGAATTACGCGCTTATCATGATCATGAATGGGGCGTGCCGGTTCACGATGATCAAAAACTATTTGAGTTGTTATCGTTGGAAATTTTTCAGGCAGGTTTAAACTGGGAACTCGTGTTACGCAAGCGGGCTGCCTTCAAGGATGCTTTCCATCATTTTGATATTAAACAAGTGGCAGCGATGGATGAACCAGATGTGGATGCTTTGTTAAAACGTGCCGACATCATTCGCAACCGCATGAAAATTGAAGCGACGATTACCAACGCGCGCGCTATTTTAAAAATTCAGGCCGAGTATGGCAGCTTAAATGATTATTTGTGGGCCTTTGTTGACGGCAAGCCATTGGTTAACCGCCCCAAATCACTAGCGGAGATACCGACTAAAAGCGCACTGTCGGTGAAGATTGCCAAAGATATGAAAAAACACGGCTTTGCCTTCGTCGGCCCGGTAATCGTGTATAATTATTTGCAAGGCGCAGGATTAATTGACGATCATGTTGTTATGGAAGACTGATCCAATCAGCGCAAGAAGGGGCAAGGGCGTTGAAACGCATCCGCTTGTGGGGGATTTTTCTAGCCATCATGGGGTCAAGTTTTTGGGGTATTTCCGGCCCGGTAAGCGAGTCCCTGTTTGATAAAGGCATCAAGGTGTCTTGGTTAATTAGCTCGAAAATGCTGATTGCCGGTGTTGTGTTGATGGCGGTGGCCTTTTGGAAAGATCGGTCGGCCATCATGGCACCGTGGCGCAATCGGCGTGATGCGTTGCAGCTGATTATTTTTGTGTTATTTGGCATGATCGGCATGCAGTATATTTATTTTAAGGCCGTTGCCGTGGCGAATGCCGCAACCGCGACGATTTTACAGTATCTTTCACCGGTCGTGGTCTTGGTTTTTCTTGCACTTCGATTGCGGGAAAAACCGCGTCGGATTGATTTACTGACGATTGGCATGGCCATGCTGGGGACAGCACTAGTTGTGACTAAAGGCAGGCTGACACATTTGGCGATTTCCCCGTCAGCTTTCTTTTGGGGCATCATGGCCGCCTTGGCTGCAGCCGCGTATACGTTATTGCCGGCAGGACTTTTAAAACGGCACTCACCAATTGTGGTGACAGCCTGGGCGCAATTGTTGGGCGGATTCCTGGTTGATGCGTTTGATCCCTTTTGGAAACAAATACCGCATCTTGATGCCGCTGGCTGGGCCGGTTACTGGTTTATTGTGATTTTCGGAACGATTATCGCTTATTCGGTGTACCTTGCCAGCCTACAGTTTATTTCGCCAACAGCAGCAACCTTACTGGATGCGTTCGAGCCGTTGGGCGCAACACTTGTATCGGTAGCCTTCCTGCATATGCATCTAGGGTTTGCCGAAGTGCTGGGCGGGGTGCTGATTATTTTGACAGTTGCCATGATGGCAATTGTGACACCACGTGGACCTAAGCTGGAAAAACGACCCGATGAATGAACCATTTTTGATTTGAGAGTCAGTTGGTGATCAACAGCGGCTAAAACGTAAACGACCCTAGAGACTTGTTTTGCCTCTAGGGTCGTTTGATCTGAAGGCGATTGGACGAATCGATATCGCCAGTCGACAACTTTAACTTGCGTGTTTGACTAGGAGATTCGGCAGTGCCTGTTGGTGTTGGTTACGCCGTAATGCCAGGATATAGCCATTTTTTATGCGTAATCGGTACGTGACAAATAATTGCAGTCGGATAGGGCGGCCTAAATAATCAATGATCGGATACGGTTTTTGATTGCTTAGCATCGTGCTCATCTCCCGACTCCATTATATAACTTGAAATGTCACAGGTTTATGACAATCACCTACATTAGATGGCGCGTCCATGCTATACTGGCGTATGAATCAGCAATGAAGATGGAGGCACAGTATGGATCAGTTTAGTATTAGTAATTTAGCAGACTGGCTTGAAGCGCATAACGATGAGCTGATGGCCAAAACCACCCAACTGGATCCCACGAAGGTATATGCCATTGTGGATTATTTGAAAGTGCTCAAAAAGCCGGCTGAGAAATACCTGCACATGAAACAGACCGACTATTACACAACTGAGTCAGATCACAAATTGAATCTACCAGACGATCAGGCACCCCTGACGGCTACTCACGATCGCATTATGGTCAATCACGTTGATGGCTCCATTAAAGATGATCAACTGAATTTTACATATAACCACGAACCGGTTTTCGATGGTGGTTATGCACCTCAACGCGATCTCAACATCGTGAAGTATGGTCTGGAAGTCATCGGAGCAGTGGCAACCAGCGGCCACATTGAGACGGTCAGCAAGGCCTTATCCCCAGACGCCGTTCTCACACTTGTGCTGGCAGCCACCGCATTCGCTAACCACCAGTCTTAAGACTACGCAGGCGTTGCCAGCCAGTCATGGTCGGTTAACTCATGATATTTTTTCGAAACCGGAACCCAGAGATGGGCTCTTAAAATAGCGCTGATGCTTTGCCAAAATGCAGGGTCGTCGCGCTGTTTTTTATTCGTTGTGATCGTAATGGGGACGCCGGTTTCAGTGATGGCGTTAATGTTAGGGTAAACAATTTGCTGCAACTGGGTTGCAATAAAGTCAGTTTGGTTAATCAACATAAGAATCATCCTTTCATTTGTTGATAAAACCAGCATAACCAGACCATGTGGTGATATCACGAATCAACCGGGATGAATCTGGGGAAAATTGATGATGAAGTTGTGGCTTTTCCCTTAAGTAATGGTTAAGGACTTTAAGGAACAGACTGGCGGAGTTTGCGGTCTTAACCCAAATGCCTATCAACCTACAGAAAAGCCGCATAATCCTGCTGCAACCGATTGCGCAATGTTTGCTTGGCCGGTTCGGAAATGAACGCGGCGTTAATGGCGTTTAAATTGAAGGCCAAGAAGTCTGCAGCGGTGGTTTTAAAGTAGGTTTGATACAGCTCGTACTCGTGGGTCAGAGTCGTATTGGAAACAGTGCGGTTGTCGGTGTTGATGGTGATAGCAGCACCGGCAGCTTTGAGCGCTTGATACGGGAACTCATCTAGCGACCGGGCCGCTTTGGTTTGCAGGTTGCTGGTCAGGCACAGTTCGATCGTGGTATGGGTCTGGACGATCTTTTGAATGAGGTCTGGTTGATCGAAGCAGGCAGTGGCGTGACCAATTCGCGGAATGCCAAGGAAGATAGCTTCGGCAATATTTTGCGGACAGTGACATTCGCCGGCGTGAAAAGTTAATGGAACGCCGAGCGCTTGCGCAGTTTTGATCGCAGGAGCGCACACGCTGGTGGGAAAATCAGCCTCGTTGCCGGCAAAATCGCCGCCGACCAACCCGTTACCTAGCAACGCGGCATTGGTACGGAACATTGTTTGATTATCAGCATTAGGTAACTGACGCATGCCGCAGACAAGCGCTTTAGCAACAATGTCGAACTTGGTCATGGCCTGGTGCAGACCTTCGATGACAGCCTCGGTTGCTTCACTTAAAGACAAGCCGCCGCTGATTGAGAACGCTGGGGCAAATCTGATTTCGATATACCGAACATTTTCTTCCGCCGCCTGGGCGACAACATCGAAAGCCGCCAATTGTAAAGCTTTTTTGGTCTGGAGCAGTGGGGCAACAAAGTCAAAAGTTTTGAGATAATCAGCCAGATTTTCAGAATCGGTCGGCGCCTGAACGAGTTGGCGCAAGGCGTCATCGGAGGCCGGCAAAGGGCGATTGATCATTTTGGCGAGTTGGCGAATGCAGCTTAGCGATAATGAGCCGTCAAGATGGCAGTGCAGTTCCGTTTTACCTAAAGCATGTAGCGTGTCGAAGTCCATCGGTTTCTCCTTTGTTAAAGCCTAGAATGACTTGAGTTTAACATAGGCAGCAGCTAACGCGTTACAATAGTTATAGGAACAGAATTAAAGGTAAGGGTGATAAAAGATGCGCATGGTCGATTTGATCACGAAGAAACGCGATCGAGGTGAGCTGACAAATGAAGAGCTGACCTGGATGATTGAACAATATACCGCTGGCAAGATTCCTGACTATCAGATGAGTGCCTTTTTGATGGCGGTTTACTTCAATGGTATGACGGATGCCGAACGCAACCATTTTGCGTTTGCAATGTTACACTCCGGCGATGTTCTTGATCTCAGCGAAATCCCCGGTATTAAGGTCGATAAGCACAGCACCGGTGGGGTAGGCGACAAGATCAGTATTCCGTTGGCGCCGCTGGTTGCGTGCTTAGGCGTGCCGGTGCCGATGATTTCCGGTCGCGGGCTTGGCCATACAGGGGGGACGCTTGATAAGCTCGAGAGTATCCCCGGTTTCAACGTCACCGAAACCGAGGCAGAGTTTAAAAAGCAGGTGCAGACGATCCACGAAGCGATTGTCAGCGCCAGCCGCGAAGTTGCCCCAGCGGATCGCCGGATTTATGCGTTGCGTGATGTGACGGGCACTGTGGAATCGATACCACTTATTGCCGGCTCCATCATGAGCAAAAAACTGGCCAGCGGCACCAATGCCTTAGTCTTCGATGTCAAAGTCGGCAATGGTGCGTTTATGAAAACCATCAAAGATGCACGGGCCTTAGCCAAGGCTTTGGTCAGCATTAGCCAGATCGCCGGCGTCAAAAGCGTCGCCTTATTGACTGACATGAATCAGCCACTGGGGATTACGATCGGGAATAGTCTGGAAATTGCCGAATCCATTGCGGTACTGAAAAATCGCGGGCCGCGTGATGTGCATGATCTGACCGTCGCTTTAGCAGCGCAAATGCTGGTACTAGGCGGCAAGGCTCCCAGTTTGGAAGTTGCCAGCGGTTTAGCCGAAGACGCTTTGCGGGACGGGCGCGCTTTGACTGCATTTAAGCAATTAATTCAAGCACAAGGCGGCGATCCCGCTGTCGTTGACGATCCGCGAAAATTACCGCAAGCCAAGTATCGGATTCCCGTGACTGCAGATGAAAGCGGCGTTGTCGATCAAATTGACACGAATGCGCTTGGCCTAGCAGCGATGCAGCTCGGTGGTGGGCGGGCCAAAAAAGATGACGTTTTGGATTTAGCAGTCGGATTGGTTTTGCACAAGAAACTGGGAACACCGGTGTCGAAAGGCGATACGCTTGTGATGTTGCACACGGATACGAAAAATGTCGCCGATATTGTTGGACTAGTCCAAAAAGCCTATCACATTGGCTCCTCAGCGCCGAAAAAGTCACCGCTCATTCATGAAATTATTCGCCCGTGACGTTTATTTTCACAAACAAATGGATTATTGCTACAATCGTGAAAAAGATAGAAAACAGAACGTCCGGGAAGCGTTTGCGGACGGGCGTGTCGGCCAATATCATAACACCATTGTGATTTGAAAAAATTTGAGAAGCATGATTTCCATCCTGTTTTTTGGGTTTTTGGTTTTTAAAAAATAAATATCCGCGCATTTTAGAATCAAGTTAGCCACTGTCTCAAAATTTTTTGGACAATAAAAAACATCAAGAACAGATATCCTGTATCATTGAAGTTCCTACCCAAACAATGGAAGAGGATATTGTCTTGATGCAGAAACAGGATAGCACACACCGCCAAAAAGGTCAGCACTTAACATCACTCGAGCGCGGAAAAGTGGCCGGATTCCGCCAAGCTGGGAAGTCCAATCGTTGGATTGCTGCTGAAATTGGCGTCTGCCCGCAGACCATTAATAATGAAATCAAGCGAGGTACAGTAGATCAGGTCAAGAAGAGTAATGGCAAGCGCGTCTACCATCGACAATACCTGCCAGAGGCTGCTCAGGTACGTTACGAGACTGCACGCTTGAGCTGTCATCGTCCTGACAAGTTCGCCAGCGTACAGGTCTTCTTAGCCTGGTACGTACAGCGAGCTAAGCAGGACAAATGGTCGCCGGATGCTTCAATCGGCTATGCCAAGCGACACAAGCTGTTTACTCCTGAAGAGCTTGTTTGTGCCTCGACTTTGTACCAGTACATTGACGACCAACGCCTAGAGATTCGAAATATCGACCTGTTGGAGAAGACTAAGCGGAAGACCTCTCACCAGCACCACACCAAGGCTAAGCGCCTGGCTGGCCGCAGTATCGAGGAACGGCCTAAGGTCGTTGAACGACGCAGGCAGTTCGGTCACTGGGAGATGGATACCATTGTCGGTAAACGCAATGGCAAGGAGAGCGTCATCTTGACTCTGATTGAGCGCAAGACCCGTTGCCAACTTCTCCGCTTGATCGAAGGACGAGATGCAGACTCTGTGAGCTATGCATTGCGTGGAATCAAGCGCGAATGGGGAGCTTGCATCAAGACCATCACAGCCGACAACGGACCCGAGTTCACCGCCTTAAATACTGCTTTTGCTGGGACGGAAACTGAGATCTTCTACGCCCATCCTTACACGTCCTGCGACCGTGGCACCAACGAGGCACATAACCGGATGATCCGCCAGGACTTCCCTAAGGGCATGTCCCTAGATGACATTAGCCCTAGTCAAGTGCAGGCCACGCAAGACCGCTTGAATCAGTTGCCTCGCAAACAACAGGGCTACTGCACACCCCAGCAAAACTTTGAGGCCGAAGCTCGGCGCGTTCGCCGCATGGCCTAGTAGTCTCTCTAGCGCCACAACTTCTATTTGATAACGGCCTGTTCTGGGATTGTCCTCAACGACTGGCTAACTTGTTCTTGCAATTTACGAAAAATAAATATCGGGGTATACTTAGATTGTAATGAATCTATTGAAGGAGGAGAAACATATGCTAATGGCAATGGACGTATTATCGCTTGCACGTTTTCAGTTTGCGATGACGACCGTTTTCCATTTCTTTTTCGTGCCGTTTTCAATTGGTATGGGCCTTGTGACCGCCATTATGGAAACGCTATATGTGCGCAAAAAGAATGAGACATATAAGAAGATGGCCAAGTTCTGGGGCAAGATCTTCTTGCTCAGCTTTGCCGTAGGGGTCGTTACCGGCATTATTCAAGAATTTCAGTTCGGCATGAATTGGTCGAACTATTCACGATTCATGGGGGACATCTTCGGGGTGCCACTGGCGATTGAAGCGCTGCTGGCATTCTTTATGGAATCGACGTTCATCGGTTTGTGGATGTTTACTTGGGATCGCTTCAAGCCAGCTGTACATGCTATCTTTATTTGGATGACCTGGTTAGGTACCACGTTATCGGCAATTTGGATTCTTTCAGCGAATGCCTTTATGCAGCACCCAACTGGCTTTGCGATCAGTCAAACCACAGGACGGGTCAAGTTGGTTGACTTTGGTGCCGTGATCACGAATCCGCAGTTGTGGGTTGAATTTCCGCATGTTATCTTTGGTGCCTTCACTACAGCCGGGTTTGCCGTTGCGGGCATGGCTGCTTGGCGGTTACTGAAGAAGGATCAGGTCGACTTTTACAAGAAGTCACTTAAAGTCGGTTTGGTAGTCGGCACCATCGCTTCTGCGTGCGCGATCGGTTTTGGTGATTTGCAGACGCAATTCATTATTAAAGATCAGCCAATGAAGTTTGCGGCTACCGAAGGAATTTACAAAGATACCAGTGATCCGGCACCGTGGACGTTGGTTGAGTTGATCAATACCAAAGATCACACGACGAGTGGCAATATTGAAGTGCCATATTTGCTGAGCCTGTTGTCCTACCACAAAATGAACGGTTCGGTTAAAGGCATGGAGACGGCTAACAAAGAACTTCAAGCTAAGTATGGTAAAGACAAAGACTACTATGTACCGGTTAAGACCTTGTTCTGGAGCTTCCGGGTCATGGCCGGTGGCGGTGTTCTGCTATTCCTGCTTGGTGTCTTAGGTCTTTGGTTCGGTCGCAAGAAGAAGGATACGTTGTTGAATCAACGTTGGCTGCTATACATTCTCGGCTTTGCACTATGGCTGCCATTTATCATTAACACGGCTGGCTGGTTCATCACTGAGTTAGGTCGTTATCCGTGGGTTGTTTACGGATTGTACACGACCGCCGATGCGGTTTCGCCAACCACGACAGCCGGTCAGTTGCTGTTCACCAACATTTGCTACTTCCTGATCTTCACCTTACTCGGCGGTGTCATGATTTACTATTCACACCGCGTTTTGAAGAAAGGACCAGAAGGCGATTTGAACACCGATTATGGGGTCAACAGCGATCCGTTAGCTAAGGAGGCGTTCGCAAAATGAGCTGGTTACAGATTTTATGGTTCTTTTTATTGTTCGTCCTGTTCAGCGGTTTCTTCGTACTTGAAGGCTTCGACTTTGGCGTTGGCATGTCAACCAAACTGTTAGTTCACAACACGAGCGAAGAAGATCAGTTGGTGGCAACGATCGGTCCGCATTGGGATGGTAATGAAGTTTGGCTGATCACCGCTGGCGGTGCGATGTTTGCTTCTTATCCAATGTGGTACGCGAGCTTGTTCTCCGGCTTTTATATCATGTTCTTCATCGTTTTGTTTGGGCTGATTGTTCGTGGTGTGTCCTTTGAATTTGCGGCACACGCCGAGACCAAAACCGGTCGCAATATCTGGCGCTGGGCGCTGGCTTGCGGCAGCCTGATTCCGCCGTTTGTCTTAGGGATGATTTTCACTGCGATTATCCAGCCGCTACCAATTACCAAGGCCGGTGACGTTTATCCGACGTTGGGCAATCAGATTAATCTTCTGACCATCGTTGGTGGTGTCGCGGTGACGTTGATGATGCTGATGCACGGGTTGAACTTCATTCGCCTGAAGACAACCGGTGATTTACGCAAGCGTGCGCGCGATTGGAATAGCAAGCTGTATTATCTGCTATATGCCGGTGAAGTTGTATTCGCAGTTCTGCTGTTCTTTATGACCGACTTCTTCAAGGAACGCCCTATCAGCACGTTACTGATTTTGGTTGTGATTGTCGGTTCAACTGTTGCTGCCCATATCGGCGTTTTGAAAGATAATGAAGTGCTTTCCTTTGTCGGAAGTGCGATTGGACTGGTTGGCGTCGTTGGCGTCATCTTCAATGGCTTATTCCCACGTGTCATGATCGGGCAGGATGCAGCAATGTCCATTCTTGCAAAAGATGCCAGTGCCAGCTCGTTGACCCTGACCATCATGACCATCGTGGCAGTTATCCTGTTGCCAATTGCCTTAATCTACTTCATCTGGAGTTACGTTGTCTTCCACAAACGTATTCAAGCAAAAGGGGCGGTTAGTGAATGATCGATAAGACGCTCATGCGCTTATCGGGAATGAGGAAAACAATGACAATGCTTGCCGGGTTTGCGCTCGTGCAAGCTTTTGTTATTTTATTGCAAGGAAAGTTTCTTGCAGAAGGGATCGTCCATTCCTGGAATCGTCAAAGTTTAGCCGGGTTATGGATGCCTTTGGGGCTGTTTGCACTGGCATTTACCGTGCGGCAGCTCATTGTGTGGGTGCGCAATCGCATCGGTGCCCGCTTCGCCATGAACGGATCTGCGTGGTTGCAAGAACAATTGCTGAAGCACTTGTATGCATTAGGACCAGCGGCAGTGGCAAAAGAAGGCACCGGTAATCTGGTCACCATGGCGCTCGACGGCATTCCCGAAGCCGAAAATTATATTGAACTGATCTTAAACAAAATTCTCAACATGAGCATTATTCCATGGGTTTTGGTCGCCTATATCTGGTATGAAAATTGGTTGACCGGCTTTACCTTACTGATTATGTTTCCGATCATCATCTTGTTCATGGTGATTTTGGGACTGGCAGCGCGTGATAAGTCGGAAAGTCAGTATGCCGGTTTTCAGAAAATGAGCAACCATTTCATTGATTCGCTGCGGGGACTCAAAACGCTGCAATTGATGGGCATTAGTCGCCAGTACGCCAATAACGTTTATGAAGTTTCGGAAGATTACCGGAAGCAGACCATGGGCGTTTTACGCATTGCCATGTTGTCGACCTTTGCGTTGGATTTCTTTACGACGTTATCGATTGCGGTTGTCGCGGTTTTTCTTGGGATTAAGCTGATGGATGGCGGCATTCCTTTATACCCCGCGATGGTCGCGCTGATTCTGGCGCCGGAGTATTTTATGCCGATTCGTGATTTCGGCACGGATTACCACGCAACGTTAAATGGCAAAAACGCGATGGCCGCGATCTGGAAGGTGATCGACCAGCCGTTGCCGACTGACACCAAGGTGTTGCCGGCGTTTGACGGTTGGCAGAATCAAGATACATTAACCATGCAGCATCTTGATTTCATGTACGACGATAAACGTGCAGGAATTCATGACGCCAATCTGCAGTTTACCGGCCCGGAAAAGGTAGCAATCATTGGCGCCAGCGGTTCCGGCAAGTCGACATTGTTAAATTTGATTGGCGGCTTTTTGCAACCGCAATCCGCAACGATCACTGTCCGGGGAACCAAGGTGCCGCATCTGACGCAGGCCGCCTGGCAGGATCATTTGAGTTATATTCCGCAGGATCCGTATTTGTTTGCGGACACCATTGCGGCTAACATTCGCTTTTATCGCCCGAGTGCTTCAGATGACGAAGTTCGGCAAGCAGCAGCGGCAGCAGGCTTGAGTCACTGGATCGAGACACTGCCGGATGGCTATGCGACCCGCATCGGTGAAGGTGGCCGGGGCATTTCTGGCGGCCAGGCCCAGCGAATCGCATTGGCACGGACCTTGGTTGATACTAACCGGTCAATCTGGTTATTCGACGAGCCGACTGCCCATTTGGATATTGAAACCGAAGCCGAGCTAAAGGAGACTTTGGTGCCGCTATTTAAAAATCGCCTGGTCATCTTTGCCACGCACCGACTGCATTGGCTCAATCAAATGGATCGCGTGATAGTTGTTGATGGCGGGCGGATCGTTGCTGAAGGAACACCGAGCGAGCTAGCGGCCCACTCTAAGCCATATCAGGCACTGGTACACGAAATGCGAGGTGAATTCAATGCATTGGTGGAAAAATGAACACTGGGTCCGGCCTGATCTAAAACGCTACCGGTGGCTACTGTTTTGGTCGCTGGTTCTTGGGGTCATGATGTTCGTGTTCGCCGGCGCGTTGATGTTCACCTCAGGCTTTTTGATTGATAAAAGTGCCACTAAACCCTTATTTGCGGCTATTTATGTGACTGTTGTCCTGACCCGTGCCTTTGGGGTTGGCCGCCCGGTCTTCCAATATGTTGAGCGTTTAACCAGTCACAACTGGGTGCTGCGGATTACCAGCCATATGCGCCGTAAGTTATACAAAGTGCTGGAAACCGATGCGGCATTTGTCTCGGAACACCACCAAACTGGTGATATTTTGGGATTACTGGCAGATGACATCGGCCACATTCAGAACCTTTATTTGCGGATGATTTTTCCGACCGTGGTTGGCGCTGGTCTGACTGTGATTGCCACGTTACTATTGGGCTGGTTCAACTGGGGCTTCGCGTTATGGATCTGCTTGTTATTACTGTTCCAGATCCTGATTCTCCCTTGGTGGGGACTGGTGGTTGAACGCTTCCGCAAGGCTGAGCAAAAGCAGCTGAATCATGATGCCTATGTATCACTGACGGATTCGGTGCTTGGCCTATCCGATTGGGTCATCACCCATCGCGGACAGGAGTTTTTGGATCAGAGCTTGGCAGCACCGAAAAAGCTGGCTGCCTCGACGGCAAAATCCAAACGTTTCCAGTGGGGACGGGACTTTGTCGGCCAGTTACTCTTCGTGTTAATTACCATCAGTATGCTAATTTGGACCAACCTTGAATGGACTGGCAGTCAGGCAAGTGCCAACTGGGTCGGTGCCTTCGTCCTGGTTGTTTTCCCGCTTGATCAAGCCTTTTCAGGCATTGCCCAAGGCGTTGGTGAGTGGCCAACTTATCGAGATGCGATCCGGCACCTCAATGATCTGCACCCGGTGACACGGGCATTGCCCAAGCAACAGCCGGTACCGACTACTTTTAAAACCATTCAGCTGAAGCAGGTTAGCTTCCGCTATACGCCAACCGATCCTGAATTGATCACCGATATCGATTTGACCGTTCACGCCGGCGAAAAAATGGCGATTCTCGGTCCCAGTGGCATGGGGAAAACGACCTTGTTGCAACTGGTCCTGGGCGACTTAACACCGACGACCGGTCAAGTTTTGATTGATGGGCAAGACGTACTGAATTATCAGCAAAACCGCACGAATCTATTCGCGGTGCTAGATCAAAGTCCATTTCTGTTCAGTACGTCGATTATTAATAACGTCCGTTTGGGCAATGAAAATGCCAGCGATGAAGAAGTCGCTGCGGCGTTGAAAGCCGTCAAGCTGGACAAACTCATTGCCCAACTGCCCAATGGTATGGACAGCAGTGTCGAAGAAGCTGGCTTTGCCTTTTCCGGTGGTGAGCGTCAGCGGTTATCGTTAGCGCGGATTCTTTTACAGGATGCGCCTATCATACTGCTGGACGAACCTACCGTTGGCTTGGACCCGATTACCGAACAGGCGCTGCTGGATACGATGTTCTCCGTTCTAAAAGGGAAGACCATTCTCTGGGTCACCCATCATCTGCAAGGTGTCAGCCAAACCGATCGCGTCGTCTTCCTGGAAGATGGCAAGTTGACGATGAATGACACGCCGCAGCATTTGGCTGAGCAGAATCAGCGGTATCAGAATCTGTATGCGCTCGATGCGGGGTTGCGGTGATGATGCTTTAAATTTTGGGAAATTTGCATTTCGTGTAAAAACTTCATCAGGATAAGATAAATTCACCTAGTAGTCATGCGAACACAACAGCCGTAACCCGGGTTTGGGATACGGCTGTTTTTTTACCAGTTATTAGTGGTTAACGCGTACAATAAGAAACTGATAAACCGATTCGAGGTGACCTAACATACACTGGCTAAAAAAATATGTACGACCGCTGGATTATGTCATTGTATTCATACTCTTCATAGCATGCTTCATTCCACTGGGGATTTTTTCGATGACCGAGGCGCATGTGAATACGGATCAAAAAGTGGCGGTTATTTCGATTAATGGCCATGTCAAACGGCGCATTAAGCTGGATGCGCATGCAGGTCACCAGCAGTTTACGCTGTATCCGGCAAAGGGGGAGTACAATGTCATCGAAGTTGATGGTGCACGTATTCGCGATAAGGAAGATAATTCGCCGGATCAGATTGCGGTGCATACGGGCTGGATTAGCCAAATTGGGCAGCAAAGCATCTGCCTACCGCATAAATTGCTGATTGAAATCAAGCCAGCGCAAGGAAATAAAGGCACTAGCGGCGATGATGGCGGACTGGTACACCCTTAATCAGTTCGCTTAAACGTTTACAAGCTGCTAAATGTAGTGCAGTATTTCAAAAATAGCTGCTTAAATATGTTTTTCTCATGGTAAACTGGAAAAACAATCTGTCGTTTCGCAGGCAGTTTGCGACACCGATGGCAGTCACAATGCTGCAGACTGATTGAAAGAAAAGAGGCAAGCCTTTTAATGCTGGGATTACTGAAATACGGACGTGACAAACTTGGGGCTGGGGTTATTGAAGCAATTTTTGATTGGTTACCGACAGTCTTGCCGGTCATCATTGCGCTTGAATTGGCGGCAAATCGTGCGATGGAAGCAATCGTGGTGGCCGGGGTACTGGGGATATTCTGGCTTCTTTATATTACGATTTACGAACGGCATCACCGTCATGACTGGGCCATGAGTGCCAAGCGTGAGCTGCGTGATCGTTATTTCGAGGCGCTTTACCAACGCAATGATGCCGCGGCCGCAACCGGTGCAGACAATGCGGTGATTCAGCGTGATTTGGGTGGACTTAACAATTTGGATATGTTTTATAGCACGTTGTTTCCCACTTCCTTGCAGGCCATGATGACTTACCTGCTGTTAATCGGGCTGTCGATTTGGTATCGCTCATGGCTGGCCTTACTGCCGCTTGCCTGTGTCTTGTTGATTGGCTTTGTGATGATGTTTCTTGGCAAGCAAATGTCAGCACAAAATAAGACCCATCTGGCCGGATTTTTAAAAATGGGCGGACGCTTTATTAACGATTTGCGCGGGATGAATACTTTAGTGATGTACAATGCTGCCGACCGTTACGGGAAAAAGTTCGCGGACGATAGCGAATATTTTCGGCAGGCCACGATGAATCTTTTGAAAACCCAGTTGCAAGTGCTGTTCGTCATCAACGGTTTTGTTTATCTGACAGTATTCGTTGGTGGTTTTGTGACCGTACTTCAGCTCATTGGCGGCCAGTTACCAGCGGCCGGGGCGTTTGCCACTTGGTTTACGTTGGCCATGATGATGGTCAATGCCCGGCAACTCGGCTATTTTGTGCATGTTGTCAAATCAAACGGCCCGTCACTGGCGGCGATCCTCGGAACGATTGCCAAGGCCAAGGCGGCGCCGGCGACAGTTCGGATTACCGATAACCGTCCGCTTAAACAAATCACCCTTGATCAGGTGACGATCGGTTATGCGCCGGACAAACCACTTGTGACGTCCATCGATGCCACGCTGGAACCAGGCAAGTTATACGGCTTGGCAGGGGAAAATGGCACCGGTAAGAGTACGCTCATTCAAGCCATTTTAGGCCGCTTGGAACCCTTATCCGGAACGATTATGGCTGATAACACGGCTGTCACTGCGTTGAGCAACGCGCAGAAAGCTGCAGTATTTGGGTATGTTACGGCAGATGAATACCTTTTTTCCGGCACGGTTCAAGAAAATCTGCTGTTAGGGAATCGGTTTGGCGACACATGGCAACGGAAACTTGATGATTTGGGACTGATGCAGTTTGTCCCTAAGCTGGAAAAAAGGTACGACACGCAGGTGGGCGAAGGCGGTCGGCTGTTGTCGCCGGGGCAGCGGCAACAGTTGGCGTTTGCGCGTATGTTACTGGCGGACAAGACCGTTTACCTGTTGGATGAAATTACGTCCAGCATTGATAAAGTCAACGCTGCGGCGATTTTGGCGGCTGTTAAAAAGCGCGCATTTTAGAATCAAGTTAGCCACTGTCTCAAAATTTTTTGGACAATAAAAAACATCAAGAACAGATATCCTGTATCATTGAAGTTCCTACACAAACAATGGAAGAGGATATTGTCTTGATGCAGAAACAGGATAGCACACACCGCCAAAAAGGTCAGCACTTAACATCACTCGAGCGCGGAAAAGTGGCCGGATTCCGCCAAGCTGGGAAGTCCAATCGTTGGATTGCTGCTGAAATTGGCGTCTGCCCGCAGACCATTAATAATGAAATCAAGCGAGGTACAGTAGATCAGGTCAAGAAGAGTAATGGCAAGCGCGTCTACCATCGACAATACCTGCCAGAGGCTGCTCAGGCACGTTACGAGACTGCACGCTTGAGCTGCCATCGTCCTGACAAGTTCGCCAGCGTACAGGTCTTCTTAGCCTGGTACGTACAGCGAGCTAAGCAGGACAAATGGTCGCCGGATGCTTCGATCGGCTATGCCAAGCGACACAAGCTGTTTACTCCTGAAGAGCTTGTTTGTGCCTCGACTTTGTACCAGTACATTGACGACCAACGCCTAGAGATTCGAAATATCGACCTGTTGGAGAAGACTAAGCGGAAGACCTCTCACCAGCACCACACCAAGGCTAAGCGCCTGGCTGGCCGCAGTATCGAGGAACGGCCTAAGGTCGTTGAACGACGCAGGCAGTTCGGTCACTGGGAGATGGATACCATTGTCGGTAAACGCAATGGCAAGGAGAGCGTCATCTTGACTCTGATTGAGCGCAAGACCCGTTGCCAACTTCTCCGCTTGATCGAAGGACGAGATGCAGACTCTGTGAGCTATGCATTGCGTGGAATCAAGCGCGAATGGGGAGCTTGCATCAAGACCATCACAGCCGACAACGGACCCGAGTTCACCGCCTTAAATACTGCTTTTGCTGGGACGGAAACTGAGATCTTCTACGCCCATCCTTACACGTCCTGCGACCGTGGCACCAACGAGGCACATAACCGGATGATCCGCCAGGACTTCCCTAAGGGCATGTCCCTAGATGACATTAGCCCTAGTCAAGTGCAGGCCACGCAAGACCGCTTGAATCAGTTGCCTCGCAAACAACAGGGCTACTGCACACCCCAGCAAAACTTTGAGGCCGAAGCTCGGCGCGTTCGCCGCATGGCCCAGTAGTCTCTCTAGCGCCACAACTTCTATTTGATAACGGCCTGTTCTGGGATTGTCCTTCAACGACTGGCTAACTTGTTCTTGCAATTTACGGGCTGTTAAAAAGTTGAGCCAGGAGAAAATTGTTTTGTTCATTTCTCACAACCTCTCCGCCATGGCGCAGGCTGATGTAGTGTGGTTTATTCATGATCAACATTTGCTCGTTGCCAATCATGAGCAACTTTATCAAGAGCAGCCGGCGTATCGGCGACTGGTGGATAATCCGGAGACGATGCAGAAAGAGGGTGCACGCTGATGATCAGAGGGTTATTAAAGTACACCCATCATTTAACCAGCGCCATTGTGATCAGTTTTTTGATCGGCATGGTCGCCGAACTGGCCAAGGCAGTTGTCTTGATTCTTACGGCGATGATGCTGTTTGATCCGCAACACGCGTCAGAGTTGCTGTTGCCAGGCGTCATCGCGGTCATTCTCTTGGGTCTTGGAAGTTTCGGCGAGCAATATGCCGGACATTTTGTAGCTTTTCATGTCCTAGCTGACTTACGCGGCGCGGTTTATCGGCAACTGGTACGATTGGCACCGGCAAAACTGGATACGCAATCGAGCGGTAAGTTACTCAAGTTAATTGGCAGCGACATCGAAGCGATGGAAATCTTTTATGCCCATACCATTGTGCCAGTCGTAATCGGGTTAACATACGGTCTTTTGATGACGGCAGTTTATAGTCGCGTCAGTATTTTGGCAGCAGTGGTTGCGCTGGTCGGTTATGCGGCAGTGGGCGGGTTGATTCCGTATGCGCGGCATCGGCAATTGACCGCTAAGACTCAGGCTGCTGACCAGCTGAAGGCGACCAACCAGCAGTACTTACTAGAATCAGTCCGCGGGATGGAGGCAGTGCGCCAGCTGGGCATTGCAAAAGAACGCATGGATCAAGGCAATGTCGGGTTTGACCGTGAAGCCACTGCGTTTCAACAAGCGCAATTCAGTCAATTATTAAAAAATGTCGCTGCAACGTTTGCCATGGTCGCAACGTGGCTGCTCATGGTCTGGATAAGTGGCTGGCAGCAGGCAACCGCCTTACAGCAAGCGGTTCTTGCAGTCTTCCCGTTGACGTTTGGCCCATTGCTCGCATTAAACAATCTTCCTGGATCCCTACTTAACGGGTTTGCGGCGGCTAAAAATCTATTCAGCTTACTGCAGGAGCAGCCGTTAATGGCAGCGCCGGCAACCGCAAGTCAGACAGTCGATGCGATTAAGCAGATTCAGGTGAAGCAGGTTTCATTTAGTTATCCAGCGCGTCCTGAAGAAGTTCTAAACGACGTGACGCTGACCTTAAAGGCTGGCGAGATCACCGGTTTTGTGGGTGCCAGTGGGTCGGGCAAAAGTACGTTAGCTAAACTGATCATGGGATGGTATCCGGTCACAAGCGGTCAGATTCTGATCAATGACACGGACCTTGCGACGATCAGTTCCCAATCGCTGCGGGCACAAATTAATTATTTGCCGCAGACCGCGATATTTTTCTCCGAAACGGTCCGTGATAATCTGACATTACATGATCCAACGATCACGGATGACCAAATTTGGACGGTATTGGCGCAAGTTAAACTAAGTGACCGGTTAAAACAGGTTGCCAATGGACTGGATACGCAAATTGCTGCCGGTCACGTGCCTTTTTCCAGTGGCGAACAGCAACGGCTCGAATTGGCCCGCGCCTTACTGCATCCTAGCAGCGTCTTGGTCTTAGATGAACCCACCAGCAATCTCGACACTGAAAATGAGCGCTTGATTCTGGATACGATCAAAGCCTATTATCACGGCATCGTCATTTTAATTTCACACCGCGCAGAATCGGCAGCCTATGCGGATCGGATTTATCGTTTCAGTAATCGGCAGGTTGTGGAAGAAAAGTAATTTGTGACCTGTTTTGCATCGAATGCTCATCGTGCTTCAATGGTCTTTCATAGAAAACAAAAATTCACCCTCTTGAGATAAGTTGTCTCAGGGGTGAATTTTTTATGATTCAAAAGGATTTTTTAGAATGCCGGATTTTTAGAATAATTTCGAACACTCTCAAAAATTCATATGAGATTCAGGACTCATCAAACTTCTTGACCCAAGCTTGAAAAACTTCGCTAATTCGTGTGCTAAAAAGGTTGAAGAATAACGCATATCATTGGCAAGCCACCAGCGAATGACACTGAGATAGACGGCGGGCACAATGTTTAACAACAGATCGCGTTCAACGGCGGTCTTTTGCGGCAAACATTCGATGAGACGTTGTTGTAAAGCGTCTTCAGCCTGTTGTCTTAGACCTAAATGGTTGGGGTCATTTAAGATAAATGCATAGAGACGCGGTTCATTTGCCACAACTTTTAGCGCTTGTCCTAGGTAGTCGGTAAAGGCGGCTTCTTTAAAGGTGTTTTTAGAAAAGTAAAGTTCGGGGGCCATCGCAGCAATGATTTTAGTCATGCCGACTGCTGTCATTTGTTTAAGCAAATCGTATTTATCGACATAGTGAAGATAGAATGTCGAGCGATTAATTTTGGCAGTTTGGGCAATGTCATTGATGGTGATATTTTCAAACCCTTTTTGATCGATAAGGGAAAGAAAGGCCGTGTGGATAGCATCGTTGGTTTTAGTGACACGCAAATCAGTTTGATGCGACATTTAAGACACCTCTGTTGATTAATCTTGACTTGGACGACATTGACAAACCATTTGTTGTATAAGCAACAAATGGCCGTCTGTTAAGCATTGTAGCCGTTTTATAACGGCATGTATAGTGGATTCAGCATCAAGAAAGGAACTTTATAATGCCAAAAAAATGGACGGTATCAGATTTTCCAGTCGGTCTTTATCAAGTGAACCATGATCAGAGTGTCAATTTCCAAATGAATCGGTTCTTTAACTGGTCAAATGATCGCGAAATGTTGCAGCAGATGAAGCGTCTCGACAATCCTAAGCAAACTTATCCCGAACTTGTTACAGCGTTCGAAAGCCTTGGCAAAACAGCACTAAAAAAGGATGAAAAGTTACGCGCTGCGATGTATTTTAGACTGGCAGAATTTTACCTACCTTCAACCGATTCAGGAAAAATCAACCTGCGTCATCAATTTATCTCACTGAGCAATGCTTATTACGGCATTACTGAAAAACAGCACTTCTTGATTCCTTATGAAAATGTGCACATGTCTGCCTATCGGATAACACCTTCAAATCCGCGGGCCACCCTTTTATTTTTAAATGGTTTTGATGGTGACATTGAGGAAGTGACCCGGCTCATGCTTGTCTTGCGTGACGCGGGATATGATGTCATTTATTTTGACGGTCCTGGCCAAGGTTATTGTTTGGAAGAGGAATATTTGCCGATGACGCACCAGTGGGAAAAGCCGGTAAAAGCGGTGCTCGATTATTTTCATGTTGACACGGCAACTGCTATAGGTATGTCGTTGGGTGGTAATCTTGCTTTAAGGGCAGCGGCGTTTGAACCGCGCATCAACCGCGTTATCTGTTATGATATTTTCCCCGACTTTTTTGACTGCTTGATGAATCAGTTACCACCCGAGTTAAAAAAGAAATTCAGTCGATCACTGGTAACCGAAGAGAATAAAAATCAGATTAATGGAATGGCTGACCAGCTAATGGCGAAAAGTTTAATGCTTCAATGGGCATTCCAACAGGGTATGAAGGTGATGGGAGTTGAGACGCCATTCGATTTTATCCAGAAAACGCTCAATTATACGACCGATAAGATTTCGCCGTTAGTTAAGCAGGATGTTTTATTGCTGGCTGGAGCTAATGATCATTATGTCGCAAATGATCAGTTGCCACGGCAAATTAGTACCTTAACCCAAGTTCATTCGCTAACGGCAAGGAGATTTACGGCAAAAGAATTTGCCAGCAATCATTGTCAGCTCGGCAATGTCGGGCTTGCATTGACAACCATGTTGAACTGGCTTGATCAGTTAGGCCAAGAAGAAGTTGACCTTAGTAAAATGAATTAAGATGTTTCCGTTGTCATTTTCCCCAAAGATTGATAGCCTGAATTTGAACACGGATCAGCAAATGGTCTGACCGTCTTGGAGGAGGGCACGCGCCATGATCATTGAAACGATTCTTAACAATAATGCGGTTGTGGTTCGGCATGAGCAGCGCGAGACGATTATCGTTGAACGCGGTATCGGGTTTCATGCCAAAAAAGGGGAAACACTGACATTGCGAGACAGCATGAAGGTGTACGTTCCGGAAGACCAAACCAAGTTAAAAATTGCGGCGGAGACGATTGCCAGCTTACCGAGCGAGTATTTGACGCTGGCGGCGCGGATTGTGCAAGAGGCAGAAGTTCAGTTGCAAACAACATTTAACAGTTATTTGCTGATTGAATTGGCTGATCATCTGCACTTCGCGGTAATGCGGTTGCATGACAATTTGTTATTGCATAACCGACTGTTGTGGGAAATTCAGATGGCCTATGAACAGGAATATCGAATGGGCAAGTGGGCGTTAGAAGCCGTAGCTGAGCAGTTAGACGAAACGTTGCCGGAAGACGAGGCTGGGTTCATCGCATTGAAGTTTGTTAGCAATGACCTCAATCATCAGCAACCGGTTGATTCGCTGGCGTTTACGCAGATGCTGGCGAATGTCACGAAAATCATTTTCTATCGGCTAGGATTGGACATGAACACCAAAACGCCGGAGTACCAGCGACTGGCGATTCATCTCAAGTTTTTCCTTCAACGGGTTTACGCGCACACAGATAAACAGGAAGCGACTCACGATCAGGCCCTGCTGGCACATTTGCAAGAAGATTATGTGCAGGCTTATCAGTGTATGGAGGATGTTGTTCAGTTCATCGAGCAGAAGGTCAACGTACCCGTTTCCAAAAACGAGCAGATCTATTTAACCTTGCATATTTCCCGATTAGCTGCCAGTCATGCGCAAAATTTAAAAAGTAGTTGACGACGGCTAATGAATCAGATAAGATGTGGTTATTGAAAGCGAATACAGTACCATCTGGCTTGTTACTATTGAATTAGGCAAAACCAGAAAGACTTGACTTAGGCACGCCCTAGGTTTCGTCTTTCTGGTTTTTTTATTGCCCAAGGTCTGGAGGAAACGAAAATGGGAGAAGCAACACTGGCGAAGCAACTGTTGCAGTTGGTTGGCGGCAAGCAGAATATTGAACAGGTTTGGCACTGTGCGACGCGGCTGCGTTTCACATTGAAGGATCCGCAAAAAGCGACCGCGGCTAAACAGAAAGTCGAGGCGTTGGACGGGGTCATCACGGTCGTGGAAGCAAGCGGCCAGTATCAAGTGGTCATTGGCAATAACGTGAGTGATGTTTATCAGGCAATTATCAAACTTGAACCGAGTTTAGGTGACAGTGCGCAGGCGGCCAATGACCAACCGCATGAGAAAATGACATTCAAACGCGCTTTCAATGGCTTACTAACTTTTATTTCCGGCGTTTTCACACCATTTTTGGGTGCGATGGCCGGTGCCGGGATTCTAAAGGGCTTGCTGTCGCTGGCCGTGGCGGTTGGCTGGTTAACGACCAAAAGTGGCGCCTATCAGATTTGGTGGGCAGCAGCAGACGGCATTTTCTACTTTTTACCAATTGCCTTAGCGTTTACGGCCGCGAAACATCTGAAGGTGAATCCATTTGTGGCGATGGCGATTGCTGCCGCGATGGTTTATCCCAACATCGTCGGACTCGTTGGCAAACCGAGTATTGATTTCTTTGGTATTCCGGTGGTGGCGGCTAATTACACGGCCACGGTCTTGCCGATTTTGCTGGTCGTCGTGGTTCAGAAGTTTCTGGAACCATTTTTCAACAAAATTTGGCATCCGTCGGTTCGGAACATTTTGGCACCGTTATGTCTGTTAGTGATCATCGTGCCGCTGACCATGTTGGTGGTCGGGCCGGTCAGCTCCATTCTCAGTAATGGTCTTGCTACGGCGATTGTGTCATTGAACAAGAGCGTGCCGGCTTTAGCGGGGATGGTTCTTGGCGGCTTCTGGCAGGTGTTTGTGATTTTCGGCGTTCATTGGGCCTTGGTGCCGGTCATGATGAACAACATTGCCCAGTATGGGACAGATCCGATGATGCCGATTCTTTTGCCGGCAGTCTTGGCACAGGCCGGCGCGGCGTTTGCGGTGTTCCTTAAAACCCGCGATGCTAAAATGAAAAGTCTGGCTGGTTCAAGCACGATTACGGCACTTTTCGGGGTCACAGAACCAACTATTTACGGGATCACCTTAAAATTGAAAAAGCCGTTTTATTGCGCGTGTGTTGCCGGAGCAGTTGGCGGGATTATCGTGGCGATGTCCGGCGCCGGTTCGAATGTGGCATCATTGGCCAGCATCTTATCGTTGCCGACTTATCTCGGTAAAGGGTTCGGCGTTTCGGTGATCGGCGATATTGTAGCCTTTGTTCTCGGCGTTGCCCTCACCTTGGTGTTTGGCGGGATTAATGCGGGCGTCAAAGAAGACAAACCGCAAGCAACACAGGTGACAGCGGATCATGCAGAAACATTGGCAGCGCCGGTTAAAGGAACCCTGGTGCCGCTCAGCGAAGTGCCGGATGAAGTCTTTTCCTCGGGCACCATGGGACAAGGCATCGCGATTGAACCGGAGGATAACTTGGTCAAGGCACCAGTCGCAGGGACGATCAGTCTGGTGTATCCAACCGCGCATGCTATTGGCATCACGTCTGATAAAGGCGCAGAGATTCTGATTCACATTGGTGTCGACACCGTGAATTTAAAAGGCAAGTATTTTAAACCTTTGATTGAACAAGGACAGAAGGTGGATGTCGGTACGCCGTTGGTTGAATTTGATTATCAAGCGATTAAAGCTGCAGGGTATGCGCCAACCGTGCTGATGATTGTGACGAACTCCGATCGTTATCAGGTTGAAACTCGAGCGGACGGGGCAACAGAAGACGATGCGTTAATGACGCTAGCTTAGAAAGGATGGACATTTGACCATGACTTATTTGAATTTTCCCAAACAATTTATGTGGGGCGGTGCGACCGCAGCCAATCAGCTGGAAGGCGCCTATCGTGAAGATGGCAAAGGCTTATCGATTGCCGATGTCCTGCCCCAAGGAAAAGCACGGTTTGATCTGGTGAATGAGCCGGATTTTGATTGGACCATCGATGAAAGCAACTATCGGTACCCGAATCATCGAGGGATCGATCATTACCACCATTTTAAAGAAGACATCAAGCTGTTTAGTGAAATGGGCTTTAAATGTTATCGCTTTTCGATTGCCTGGTCACGAATTTTTCCGGAAGGTGATGAAAAGACACCTAACATGGCTGGCCTGGCGTTCTATGATGCAGTGATCGCGGAGTGTTTGAAATATGGGATTGAACCGATTATCACGATTTCCCATTACGAGATGCCACTGCACCTGGTTACCAAGTATGGCGGCTGGAAGAACAAGCAGCTCATTGGCTTTTACAAGCGATTTGCCGAAACCGTCTTGACCCGTTATTTCAAACAGGTGAAGTACTGGATGACCTTTAACGAAATCAACAGTGCGCTGGCATTTCCGGTGATGAGCCAAGGCTTGGTGAACAGCAACGGTGCGGCTGATAAGCGTAACATTTTCCAAGCCTGGCACAATCAATTTGTGGCTGGGGCCGAGGCGGTCAAAATCGGGCACCAGTTGAATCAGGATCTTCAGATCGGTTGTATGTTGTTATACGCCACCACTTACAGTTATGACGCGAATCCGGTCAATCAGCTGGCGACGCTGCAACAAAATCAAGCCTTCAATTTCTTCTGCGGCGATGTTCAGGTGCGCGGTGAGTATCCGGCATACACGGATGCTTTGCTGGACCAATATGGCATCAAGTTGACCGATCTAGACTTTTCGGCTGCTGAGTTGGCACTGTTGAAGCAGTATCCGGTTGATTATATTGGCTTCAGTTATTACATGTCTGCTGTTGTTGAAACGGTTCAGAAGGATCATGCCGAGGTCGGCGGGAACTTGTTAAGCGGCATTAAGAATCCTTTCCTGGAAGCAAGTGAATGGGGCTGGCAGATCGACCCAACCGGCTTGCGCATTGCCTTAAACCAGTTATACGACCGTTATCGCAAGCCGTTATTCATCGTTGAAAATGGCCTCGGCGCCGTGGACCAGCCGGATTCAACCGGCGAGATTCACGACGATTACCGGATTGACTATCTGAAGCAGCACATCGAACAAATCGGTGCGGCCATTCATGATGGCGTTGATGTCATGGGCTATACGCCATGGGGATGCATCGATCTGGTCAGTGCGTCAACCGGCCAGATGTCGAAGCGTTATGGTTTCATTTATGTCGATCTCGACGATGCTGGCCAAGGAACGCTTAAACGTTCCAAGAAAAAATCCTTCGACTGGTATCGGCAGGTGATTGCGTCTAACGGGGCTGATTTAGATTCCTAACTGACGGCTGGTGTTAGGGTGCCTGAGTTCAACTTGACAAGGTTAACGGTGTTATGTTTTAATATTAGCTATATTGAATAGCAACGAATCGGTTGAGCGTATGCTTCAAGATGCCTTTCCTGGGGAAGAAAGGGCGTCGAGGCGTGCGCTCTTTTTGTGAGCGTGAGCCGGCGCGTTTAGGAGTCGGAGTGTAAGTGGCCTTGGGCGTGATGACCCGGGCTTGGTCATTGCGACCAAGGTCCTTACACGCAGACTCCTGCGCCGGCGAACGCGTTATGGAGCGAAGCGTGTTTTAAACCCCGGATGAAAGCAGCTTCGGACGTAAATGGCTGGGCTTTGGCCATTTAGGCTTCAAGGTCCTTACACGGAGATTTCTGCGACTGCGAACGCGTTATGGAAAGAGGCACGTTTTAAGTGGCCTTGGGCGTGATGACCCGGGCTTGGTCATTGCGACCAAGGTCCTTACACGCAGACTCCTGCGCCGGCGAACGCGTTATGGAGAGGCACGTTTCAAACAGCCTAAGTAAGCAAAAAAGCGCCGCCAACCGAATTCGAGAACTTATATCAAGAAAGGGATGACCATGAACAAAGTTTATTTAAAGCACAAAGAAGAAGTTTTAACCGCACTGACGACGAATCGGACACATGGATTAACCAGCTCAGAGGCTGAGGCGAGATTGGCAAAGTTCGGCCCGAACGCATTGAAAGCCGCGCCAACGATTCCAGCGTGGCGTCAATTTCTACTGACACTCAAGGAACCACTTGTCATTATTTTATTTGTTGCAGTCGGCTTGGCATTGCTGAGTGCGGCTTATGATTTTTTTGTAACCGGCAATCGTAGTCACGGGATGGCGGCGATTTATGAAAGTATTGCGATCTTAATTCTTATCGGCGTTAATTCCGGCTTGGGCTACTGGCAGGCGCAATCGGCTAAAAAGTCGATGGACGCGCTCCGTAATATGGCCGATCATCAGGCGCGGGTGATACGCGATGGCGTTTGGGAAGATGTACCGGTTGCCGAGTTGGTACCAGGCGATATTGTTCGAGTGCAGACCGGTGACTTTTTGGAAGCCGATGTGCGGTGGTTGCGGGTGGCCAATCTGCAAACATCCGAGGCGCACTTAACCGGTGAAGCAGAACCCGTGAGCAAGCAATCGCATGCCTTGACCGAAAAAGTTGAATTAGGCGATCAGACCAACATGGGTTTTTCCGGTTCGATGATAACTGCCGGGAACGGATATGGCGTTGTGGTCGCTACCGGGATGGAAACCGAACTCGGTAAAATCGCCAAGTTAATGAATGACGTGCAAACACAAAAGACGCCGATCGAGCGGGTCGTTCACAGTTTGAGTAAAAAACTGATGATCGTTGCGATCGGGATTGTTTTCCTGACGTTAGGATTGGCCTTGTTTAAAGCCTATCAGCAAACCGGTAACCTTTCCTTTGAAATACTGGCAGCGTCACTGTCCACTGCGATTGCGCTTGCCGTGGCGGCGATCCCTGATGCTTTGCCCGCTGTTTTGTCGATTGTTTTAACCATTGGTGCAACCAAGTTGGCCAAGAATCAAGGCTTGATTAAGTCGCTGAACTCGGTTGAAACCTTAGGCGCCACGAATTATATTGCGTCCGACAAAACCGGTACGCTGACGAAAAACGAAATGACGGTGACGCGCTTTTTTGCTAACGGTGCGCATTATGAAGTTGAAGGCAATGGGTACGACACAACCGGGGACTTTTTGCCGGTAAATGACCAGGACACCCCTGCATTTCAACGATTTTTGCAGGCAGCGGTGTTAAACAACGAAGCCAATGTGACGCAAGATGAAGATGGTCGCTTCCAGCCGTTTGGCAATCCGACCGACGTGGCATTGGTCGTGGCTGGCGCAAAAGGCGACATTGACCGGGCGACTTTGCTGGAAAAAACCGATCAACGTGACATTGACATTTTTCGGGTATTGCCGTTTGATTCAACGCGGAAAATGATGAGCGTTGTCATTAAAGAAAACGGTCAATTCAAAGTCTTAACCAAAGGCGCGCCGGATGTTATTTTGCAGAAAACGGACCAGGTGGTGGACCATGATCAGCTGGTGCCGATTGCAGACGCGCGGGCGACCATGGGAAAAGTGATTCTGGACTTTGCCAATGATGCGTTGCGAACCATTGCGATCACGGAACGCGCCATTGATGAATCGCTGGCCTTGCACGGTGAAACGGCCGAGCTGGAGCAACATCTGACACTGCTTGGAATCGCCGGCATCATCGATCCACCACGCCCGGAAGTGAAGCGCTCGATTCAGTCGTTACACGCGGCTGGGGTAAATGTCGTCATGATTACCGGCGACCACGCAGCAACTGCGCGTGCCATTGCCTATAAACTGGGAATTGTTCAGAAAAAAGATGCTCAAGTTATTGAAGGCGCCATGTTAGACAAGCTGCCTGATGCAGAGTTAGATGATGTGGTCTTGGAAGCGCGGGTTTATGCGCGCGTGTCCCCGGAGCACAAGCAACGGATCGTTAAAGCTTTGCAACGGCGCGGCCAGGTGGTTGCCATGACCGGTGACGGGATTAATGATGCACCGGCGTTGCGGGCCGCAGATATTGGCATCGCTATGGGCATTAATGGCACTGAGGTCACCAAAGACGCGGCTGATTTAATTTTGCTCGATGATAAATTCACTACCATCGAAAAGTCAGTGGCAGCTGGCCGGACGATCTTCGGAAACATTAAAAACTTCATGCGCCATGAATTGACGACCAACGTTGCGGAAGTGCTGGCGTTACTGTTAGGCGTCATCTTGATGACCGGTCCCATTGGTCGCGTCAGCGTAACCACACCAACGCTGACCGCACTCATGGTTTTGTGGGTGAACATGATTTCGGACGCGTTGCCAAGCTTTGCCTTAGCGTATGACAAACCACAGGCAGACCAAATGAAGCAAAAACCGCGTGATACCAATATTTCGATTCTAAAAGGCATGGTGGGCCGCATCTTCGTTCGCGGGACTGTTATGGGTGGCACGGTGTACGTTGCGTTTATCTGGGCAGCCAGTGCCGGTTTACCAGCTGCTACAGCCCAGACGATCGCGTTCCTGACACTGGTGTTTGGCCAATTGTGGCACGTCTTTGATGCCCGAAGCACGACGACTTTATACCGACGCAATCCATTTAGCAATATCAAGTTGCTTGCTGCAGTGAGTTTTGCTGCCGTGAGTTCACTATTGGTCACTACTTTACCGTTTTTCAACGTGGTAATGGGTACCCAAATGCTGACATGGCAACAATATTTGCTAGTCACTGTACTGCCGGCGATTCCTACGCTTGTACTTTCGGGAATCAAAGAGGCTTGGTTGGCATTGGCTGGGAAAAAATAATCTCTTTTCAAATAAACTGGTGCTGATTGCATTAAGCTGCTCATTCAGGGGGCAGCTTTTTTCGTGCGCATTGGGGCTTCTCTACCGGCAAACAGCTTATGCTGCAAGATGCGAAGCGGAACCCATTTTCATATTTCTAAAAATAAAATTGACTTTTTCCAGAAAACAGCAGTATTATATAGACCGGTTGTTATAATCTGGAGGTTAGCAATGAACACACGTGAAAAGTTAGTCGCGACAGCTGCGGATCTTTTTCAGGAGGAAGGGGTCAGGGCAACAGGATTATCAAAAATTCTAGCCGTTAGCGGGACCCCGAAAGGATCACTTTATTATTATTTCCCAGAAGGCAAAGAGCAGCTAATTAAAGCCGCGATTGAGTATGCGGGTGCGCAAATTTTGGCACGGGTTAAACAAGCACTTGAACGGGATGCGGCGCCGGAAATTGCCTTGACCGGACAGCTGGCGGAAATGGCGGAGGAGATGCAACAGCATGGTCGGCTTAGCAGCCATTCAATCAGCCTGATCGCACTAGAAACTCGCGATGATCCGAAACTGCAGGCAGCTTGCAGTGCGGTTTATACGCAACTTGAAGATTTATACACCGACAAACTGGTTTCAGCGGGGATGTCAGTGGTCCCGGCGCGGCAACTGGGACAATTCGTTCAGGCAACGATCGAAGGCACCATTATGATCGCGACTACCAAAGCGAATCCTGACTTGTTACGGCAAACCGCGGCTCACCTGTCTTACCTGATTAAACAGGCACTGACGTCTTGAAAATGCCTGCCAATTGTTGATTGATTCGAAAGTAGAAAAGGAAGTTATTCATGCAATTATCACAAACAAAAGCAATGCCACAAGCACGCGTTCATATCGCGCATCCGGCCTTGGCCATGATTGGGCTGATGATCGGGGCATTTGTCGGCATGTTTTCAGAAACATCGCTTAATATCGCCTTACCTAGTCTGATGACGGCGCTGAATGTGTCACAAGGCACGATTCAATGGCTTGTCACCGGGTATATGCTGGTCATCGGGATCTGCATGCCGATTTCCAGTCTTTTGTCCAAATGGTTTAATACGAAAAGAATTATTTTATTCGCATTAGGCGCCTTTATTCTTGGCTCCGTTGTTTCTGCGATGGGCGCCAGTTTTGCCGTTGTCTTAATCGGTCGCCTTATTCAGGGCATTGGAACCGGCTTGATTCTGCCGCTGATGTTTTCGGTAGCGATGCAGATTTTCCCGCCGTATAAACTGGGAACAGTGATGGGATTGGCAGCACTGGTGATCATGTTTGCGCCTGCGATCGGCCCGACCATTACCGGACTCATCCTGGCTAAGTTTACCTGGCATGATATTTTTTGGTTATTTGTCCCGTTCTTGGTATTGGCATTTATTTTCACCTTAACGTCAATGGAAAATGTCTATCACCAAACCAAAACACCGGTTGACTGGATCTCGATTGTTGCCTCTTCGATCGGTTTTGCCGGGATTGTCGTTGGCACAACCATGGCGAGTGATTCGGGTTGGTTATCCCTCACAGTAGCGGTTTCACTGCTGATCGGTATTGCCAGTTTGGCGTTTTATACCCGGCGACAGTTGACGTTGAAAAAACCGATATTGAACTTGCGGGTCTTCGCCAATAAACAGTTTACGGTTGGTACCTTACTGGTCATGCTGGACTTTGGCGTGATTCTGGCTTCGATGTATTTGTTGCCGATGTACCTGCAGCGCGTTATTGGCCTACCAGTCGCGATGACTGGTCTCGTGATGTTGCCAGGCGGGATTGTCAACGCCGCGGTTTCAGCGATTGCTGGCCGGATGTATGACAGTCATGGGGCGAAGTGGTTAGCCCGTGGCGGATTTGTGATTGCCATTCTCGGGATCCTGATATTGCTCAGCAGTGGGGCGCAAAGTCGGCTTTGGTGGATCATTTTGGGACATGTGACCTTAATGATTGGGGCGCCGCTTGCGATGTCCCCAGCGCAGACGTATGGGTTGAACAGTTTGAGCGGCGCCGAAAGTGCAGATGGCAGCGCCTTGCTGAACACCTTGCAGCAAATTGTCGGTGCGGTTTCGACGGCGGTTGCCACAAGCATGCTCGCCTTGGGTTCCGCTCAAGCAGCCGGACAATCAGGACTGACAATCGGCTCGCACTATGGGTTCGTGTTCGTCTTAATCCTTGCGGTGGTTGGTCTGATCGTTGCATTCCAAGTTAAAAAGCCCCAAGTGAGTCGCGATCTTTAGTTTCATAAAAGCATTTAAGAGTTCCGGTAAGTGATTGCGAAAACAGTCGCCCTTACCGGAACTTTTTTACTATCAAGTCAACATGTTGTGAAGAGTGCTATGTCTAAAGGCTTCAAAAAATGTGTCCACCGCTAAGCATTGTCCGTGACTAATTTGTATACCATCTGTTATGCTTACTTCGTTGTTAGTAGACAGTGTCATAAGGAGGTCGATGTTTTGAAGAATCCATATGATTTTGATGTCTTGTACTTAGGTAGTGGGCATGGCGCGTTTGACGGGGCCGGCCCATTGGCAGCTTCGGGAAAAAAAGTTGCGGTGGTTGAAGGTGACATGATCGGCGGCACCTGCCCGAATTATGGGTGTAACGCGAAAATTACGCTTGATACGCCGGTGGTTTTGCAGCGGTTGGCAGAACGGATGCAGGGTGTTGTGTCTGGCAATATCAAGATCAACTGGTCGGCATTAGTGGCCCATAAACAAGCCGTGATTAAGCCGTTACCGAATGCTATCGGTACGGGATTAACCCAAAACGGCGTGACGATCATCCATGGCTATGGAAAATTTCAGGACGCGCACACGATTGTTGTGGGTGAAAAGACTTATACCGCTGACAAAATTGTCATTGCGACCGGCCAGCGCCCGCATCGCATCGATGTTCCGGGGACCGATTTAGCCCATGACAGTCGGGCCTTCATGGACCTGGACGTCTTGCCGAAGCGAATCGGTATTTTGGGATCTGGCTATATCAGTATGGAATTTGCGACGATTGCCAATGCGGCCGGCGCCGATGTCCATGTGTTGATGCATCATGATCGTGCTTTGCGGGAATTCCACCAGCCGTTTGTCGAAGATGTGATGGCCGACATGACGAAACGGGGCATTCAATTCACGCCGAACGCGGCGGTGACGGCGCTTGAGAAGACCGCTGATGGCATTGTGATTCATTATGGCGATGAGGAACAGTTAGTTGTCGATTGGGTGCTGGATGCAACCGGCCGAATCCCGAATGTTGAGCAACTGGGATTAGAAAACGTCGGCGTCAAGTTTAACCAGCACGGGATTCTTGTGGACGACTATCTGCGAACCAATGTGGCCAATATTTATGCATCGGGCGATGTTTTAGACAAACCGCAACCGAAATTAACACCAACAGCCACGTTTGAGTCCTATTACCTTTACAAGTTGTTGAGTGGCCAAACGAGTGCGCCGATTGATTATCCGGCGATTCCGTCGACGGTTTACACCTCGCCAAGAATTGCCAAAGTCGGTGTGGCACCGGAAGCGGTCAAGGGTGATACTTACAAAGTCGTGCACAACCACATTCCTGATGACTGGTATCATCAAACCGATCAGGAAACGGTAGGTGATAGTCTTTTGGTGTTCGATCAGGAACATCATCTTGTTGGCGCCACGGAGTACAGTGCTCAGGCCGAAGACGCAATCAACACGTTATTGCCGGCGATTGTCTACCATCTGAGTCGCGATCAGATGTGGCAAATGGCGCATATTTTCCCGGCTGAGGGTGCAGCAGCATGGCATAAGATTCGGTGATGTAAATAGTTTCTTGCCATGCCAAACTCCGCAATCTCCGGCCATCTGGGGCTGGAACGGGGTGGGCACGACTTAGAGCCTCTGCAAAAGCGGCAGAGTCTCTAAGATCGGCCTTGTTGTAGGCGGGGCAAAAGGCGCCCCACCAACAACAATTCCACCCCTGAGCCCCATCTGGCCTCCGATTGCTCCGCCTTGGCACTCATATCTTAATAACGCCAACGAATTATTCTAGAGAAAACAAAGTGGGCATACTCTCCGTCTATCATTTTTGGAAGTATGCTCACTTTTATATTGTGGCTGTTAATTATGTTTCAGACTTTTGGTCGCAACAAATCATATTTTCGGTTCCTAGTATACTGGATCGCAACTTAGGCGTAGGGCCGCAGCGTTAGAGATTCGGATCCATTTTGAAAGTTAGCTTCGATAAGCCGGTTCCCATCGTGATGAGTTTAAACAACAACTCGCGGGTGGCGTTGTTGTAATGTTGCGCAATCAGATGGTTTTGCTCGGTGAGATATTGGGTTAGATCCGAGCCGCTCATTTTGGCGGTGGCGGCGTCGACCGCGGCGATTTTGCGGCGGGCCCATTCATTGAGTTCTTTTTGGTAGGCTAAGTTGTCTTCGATAAAGTCGGCATAGTGGGACTCGACGACCATCGCTAGCGCTTCGTAAAGCCAGTATGCGGCGTTGAGATCCATTTTAGCCGGTAGCTCGCGGTAACTTTCATCGGTGTCATTGGCGTTGGTGAAGAAAGGAACATGTGGGCAGAAGGCGGGGATGCCAAAGCCGACCCACTGGACACCGGCAGCGGTGTGCTGATCGGCCGGACGCATTTGCAGAATGTGAGAGTTGGCGGTGCGGGATAGCGAAATGGCGCGATATGTTTTGCGGTCATGTTCGCTGCCGCTTCCTAATGGGTCGAACTGGGTTTCATTGAAGTGTGATTTGAGTACATATTGAATATCCTCAATCGAAATCTTGCGGTTGGCTTTGCGGATAAAAGGCAACTCCGGCGATTCCGGATCTTGGATAGTTTCGGGATTGAGGTAGCGTTGGGCGAACCAAACCCGCGGCGTGTTGTAATGATGATCTTTCTCGGTATCGGTGCCGAAGATGTGGCGGAAGTTCCATTGATCAGCATCAGGATTCAAGTTATGACGATCAACAAAATCCTGGATGCCGTCTGCCCACATGTAGTTGTCAGGATCGTTGAAATCGATCGTTTGAATGGCAACCTGATTAGCCGCAACCGCATAACAATCGTCAGGGATGCGGACGGCGACCCATTGATGGCCGGTCACGATTTCCATGTACCAGACTTCGTTTTGATCGTTAAACTGCACGCCGTTGCCTTCAGCCGATCCATATTGTTTCACGAGATCACCGAGATACCGGACGCCTTCGCGCGCACTGTTGATAAAAGGCAGGACTAGGGTCGTCATGGAATCCTCGGCTAAGCCATTTTTGACAAAGGGATCATAGGCGAGAACGCGTTCATTGGCATAAACACTTTCGGTGGCACTTTCGCCGACGTTTTTCTCGTTAAAGCCGTCTTCTTCGTTAGGGCCGGCACTTTGATCGGCATCAGGCGTTGCGGTGTAGCGGTAGCCGGTTTCCGGCAAAGGGACCGTTAATTGATTGTAGGGTGAGACATAAGTTTCTTTGCGTCCAGTGACGGCTGGCTGGACAATGAAGCGCTTGGGATAGATGGCAACAAGCCGATCTTCGTTGCGGGAGATATAAGTGGCACCGTCAAGTGAAGCTTTTTTGCCGACCATCATTGAGGTACAAGCAGACATTTCGATTCGATCAATCATTTTATTTTCCTCCATTTTTATGAGTGAGCGTGAACCGGCGCGGTTAGGGGTCGGAGTGTAAGCGGCCTTGGGCGTGATGGCCCGAACTTAGGCCATTGCGACCAAGGTCCTTACACGCAGACCCCTGCGCAGGTGAACGCGTTAAGATGAGCGTGAACCGGCGCGGTTAGAAGCCGGAGTATAAGTGGCCTTGGGCGTGATGGCCCGGGCTTAGGCCATTGCGACCAAGGTCCTTATACGCAGGGTTTTGCGCCGGGGAATGTGCTATAGAAAGTTTGGGTTGTGATCCAGTCGTTGAATTAAATGGTCCTTTTCAGCAATTTGATTGAGATAAAGGGCTAACCGCGCGTCACGCTGATCGTCGGCTTCTGGGAATTTCTGGGCGAGTTCTTTGCCAATCATGGCGGCGGTTCGGCGGCCATTGATTTTGCTAAAAACGAAGCCGCCATAAGCATCGAGGTGCAGATAGCTGACTTCGGGAATTTTCATGTGCAGCACTTTCCGGCAAAATCGCTGAATGGGGTGGTTCTGCGGTCGGATAATGGTGACTTGGCCATTCTTTTTGGTGTACTGCACCCGCGGATTTTTTCGGTAAATGACCGTGGTGAGCATGTCAGTCTGTGTCATTGTCTAAACGCCTCCTACTCAGCTTGCTTCTTGGCTGCAGGGTGTTTGATGGCCATTAATGGCACGATAATCGCTGCTGCCATGATGATCAGCAACACGACGGCCATGGCGTTGCTGCCGGCAAAACCAGCAGGAACCCGGTTTTGCAAGACACCGGTGACGTGTAAAATGATGCCGATTAAACCGATGATGGAACCGCCGGCAATCAGGCCGCTAGAAAGAGAAACTCCGGCTGATAGGCGCGTTTCGCGAAGTTCCTTGTTTTGCGTGGTTTTTTGGATGAAAAGCTTTAGCAACGCACCGACCAGAATAATCGAAGTCGTGGAAATCGGTAGATAGAATCCTAGGGCAACGGTCATGATCGGCAGATTCAGCATCCAGCAAACAAGGGCCATGATGATGCCGACAATGATCATGATCCATGGCAGGTTACCCGATAAAATGCCCGTGGTCAGCGTGGCAATGAGGTTCGCTTGCGGCAGACCGAATGGCGGATCGGCACTTTTAACGGCCAGTTGCGGGGAGAGGATTACCGTAGTGCCGACAACAACGACGACACCGATGAGTGCGGCGAGAAGAAAATACTTCATCATTTCGGAGCGTCGACCGCCGACAAGATAATTGACTTTTTGGGTTTGCATATAGGCACCACCGACAGAAATCGCGGTGACAATGAAGACGCCGAACAACAGGAGAGTTTCGTTGTGGGTATTGGACGTCCAGCCCATCAGCGCAAACACCAGCGTCATGACAACCAGACTAGCGATGGTCATACCGGAAACCGGCGCATTCGAGCAGCCGATCGTACCGGCGAGCCGTGCCGAAACGATGACAAACAGCAAGGCCAAGACAAGCGACATAATGCCAGCCAAGATGGTAATCACCATGTTGCCGGTCAGAAAAGCACCGACGATGAAGATTGCGATTGTGGCAACCAAAAGCGCCATGATGCCCAGTGAATTCTTTTCTTCGCCACTGTTATTGCGGGCGTTGAGCGTTTTCTTGATGGATGTTACGATGACCGGAATTAACTTGATGGCGCCGATAATCCCGCCGCAGAGCATCATGCCGGCACCAATGTATTTAGTATAGGAACCGGCCACGGTATCGATGTTCATCTGCGACATCAACATGTTGGCGTCGTTCCAGACATGGGCGTGGCCGCCAGCCATCTGCGTGAAGTAAGCAATTAATGGCGTGATCCCAAAGTTAGCCAGTATCGAACCGGCAAACATGGTTAAGGACACATCCAAACCAACAACAAAGCCAATGCCGGCCAACATCGGATTGACTTCGGTCGAAATTTTCCAGCGGTAGGATGCACTACCCACAAACGTCATCACACTGTTGACCCACCCGAAAACCTGCGTGGTGAGCAGCGTGATCACACCGCCGATACCAAAACCGATGCCCATATGTTTCAGCGCGTCGCCACCGGCTTCACTGGCATCCAGCGCTTCGGAAATGGCAGTCGATTCCGGATACATGAGTTTACCGTCTTCTTCAACTAACAAATAATTCTCAACAAGGCTGGCCATGCCGACTGCGAATAAAACGGCCAGCGCACCGACGGCAATGCCGGCAAAAAAGTTGACCCGGCCGCCAATGATGATAATGGCTGGCAAGACATAAATCATCCCGCTGGCTATCGATTCACCGCCGGAACTCATCCCTTGGAGCAGATTCTTGCCAAAAAGTCCTTTTTTCTTGGCGAAAACGCCGACCAATCCTGATCCGATAATTGATCCGGGAATTCCGGCGGCAACGGTCAAGCCAGCCTTCATGCCTGAATAAGCCGTAGAAGCAGCAAAGATGGTCGCCAAAACGGCACCGATGATGAAAATAGCCGTGCTTCCGCCGCTATTTTCCTGTGTGCGTTCCGTGGCATACGGTACATATTTCGTCTTGGCCGCGGTTCGCTTCGAGATCGTCTTTTCCATTGTGTTACCCCCAATTAACGCGTGTTCTGGCGCCACAACATTTGCCCATTAGCCGTGATGAAAAGTTCCCCTTTCTGTCCGAGGCTAATTTTTGACAGACGGTTGCTGGCACCTTGACAAAAACATTAGCCGACAAAATGGCCGGTTGGATCATGGTCAAAGAAATGTTCGATATTTTGGGCGACCCGTTCCAAATCAACATTGCCGCCTGATACCAAAGCGACGACTTTTTTGTCGGTGAGCCATTTGGCAGCGATTTTGTGGGCTTCGAGCGCAGCGGTTGGCAACGCGCCCGCTCCCTCGGCAACCGTTTTAGCGCGTTGCAAGAGATCCTTCATGGCTTCAGCAATTTCTTCTTCCGAAACCAATACCATCTCGTCGACGAGATCGCTTGCGAGGCCGAAAGTGATATTACCGGGCATTGCCACGGCTGTTCCATCGGCCAATGTCGAGCCAGCGCACTGCCGCGTCAAGTGACCGGCTTGCAAGGAAGCAGTCATGCCGTGAACGTTTTCGGATTGCACCCCGATGATGTGAATCTGCGGATGGGCATGCTTGAGCGCCACGGCGATGCCAGAGATTAATCCGCCGCCACCGACTGGCACAATGACGGTATCGATGGTAGGAAGTTGCGTCAAAAGCTCCAGACCAATTGAGCCTTGGCCGGCAATGACGAGCGGATCGTTATAGGGATCGACAATCGTGAGGCCGTCAGTGGTCGCCTTTTTTTCCATAAAAGCGCGCGCTTCATCAAACGTTTGGCCAGCCAGGATCACGCGGGCACCATAGCCGCTGGTTGCCTGCTGTTTGGCGAGCGGTGCGGTTTCCGGCATCACGACGGTGGCGTTGATCCCCAATAAATGTGCGGTTAATGCAACACCTTGGGCATGATTACCAGCGCTGGCGGTGATGACGCCTCGCTGTTTTTCGCTATCGGTGAGGTGGTGGATCTTGTTGTAGGCGCCGCGAAACTTGAATGAGCCGGTCAACTGCATATTCTCAAGTTTGAGATAAACATCGCCGTGCGTGACAGTGCGGCTGAGGAACATAGATTGAATCAGCGGCGTCACGCGGCCGACCTTGTGAATGAGCTGACTTGCCTCCTGAATATCTTTTATCGTGACGGGTGGGGTCATCGTTAGCATCAAAACCACCTCCTAATTTCTGACCAGTACTTCTGTCAACGGTGTGAAAGGCTGCGACAACGAGTTGGCAAGACTCTGATTCGTGATCTTGCCATGGTAAAGATTGACGCCGGATGCCAAGGCAGGATCTGCCATAATTGCCTGGTCAATACCCTGAGTCGCAATCGCCAATAGGTAAGGGATGTTCCCACTTGCCAGCGCCAGCGTTGCAGTTCGTGGCACCGCACCGGGCTGATTCGGAACAGCGTAATGGATGACGCCGTATTTGGTAAACACTGGTGCTTCAATCGTTGTCGGCGCATCAATAGTTTCAACCGTGCCACCCTGATCGATGGCAACGTCAACCAAGACGCTACCCGGTTTCATGGACTGAACCATTGCCGTTGTCACAAGCTTGGGTGGTTTAGCGCCCGGAATCAAAATCGTCGAAATGAACACATCGGCCGTTTTAATCGCAGCGGCAAGGGTTTCTGGGGTGGAGGCCAATACAGTCAGGTCTTGACCCGCAAACTTTTGCTCAAGCCATGTGCGCCGCTCTGGCTTTAATTCGATAATGGTGACGTGGCAACCCATGGCCAACGCTAGGGTAGCCGCATTGAACGCTGCCGTGCCGCCGCCAAAAATCACGACAGTACCAGCTGCTACTTCTGGCGTGCCCGGTAGCAAAATACCTTCGCCGCCATGTTGTGCTTCAAGATAATAGGCCCCCATGATCACTGAACGTCGCCCGGCAATCGCACTCATCGGCTTTAGCAAAACCAATTCACCGTTTTTGACAATCGTCTCGCCGCCAATCACCGTGACGCCAGCAGCTTGCATGGCGTGCACGGTTTCCGGCGCAGATGCTAAGTGCTGAAAACCCCAAATCACCTGACTGGACTTGAAATACTGATACTCTTCAGCATCCGGTTCTTTTACCTTAACCACCAAGTCGGCATCCCAGCTGGCCGCATGGCTGACTAACTTACCGCCAGCGACTTCATAATCCGCATCCGCAAATCCGGCCCCGATCCCCGCAGCATGTTCAACCCAAACCTCTGCACCGGCCGCAGTCAATTTCTTCACATTGGCAGGCGTCACGGCAACACGGCCTTCGCCAGCCTTTTGTTCCTTAACAACCCCAACACGCATGTTGATCCTTCCTTTCTCTTACACCCATATGTTAAGTACTTCACAGATGCCAAAACAACAGCTATGTGACAATTCTCACAAAACAAATGGTAGCGCTTACGAATTTCCGCGGAGAATCTCATGGATCACTTAATTGGGATTTTGAGAAGTGCTCATAAAAGAACAGGAAATAAGGGTAATGTTTGCTAAATGCAGTGTTGATATTAAGCAGAAAAGTAAGAGACCTTGATGATTGATAACTTTAATTGATATTGAAGTAATTTAAAGTGAGGCAAGGGTGGCAAAATGAGACAGCAATATGATGACATTTAAAACGGAAAGAAGACGGAAATATGAAATTCCAACACATTGTGATTTTTTGAATAAATGAAAACAACGATCACGTGCCGATTTTATTTTCAATCTTGAAAAGACACTTGTTTGCAAATGTTGAACCATTCTCATAATGTTCTTTTGACTCGTTTTTAGGTTTTATAAGTGCACATCTACAAAGCCCCGTTTAAAATGCCGCGTGAATGCAAGCATCAAAAAAGTACCGGTGTCTCCACTGAAATCGGAGATCTCGGTACTTTTGGAAAAGGCGGCAGTTTGTCAATAATATTGAGACATTAAAATTCTCTTTTGTCGTACAGCACAGTGCTTATCCACCAAGAGAATGCAAACAGAAGTATTAGAACAACGGCCATTAACCCAAGCCATGGGCGCATCGAAGTTAAGGTGAGGTTCAGGCTTCTTTCCAGGAAAATGACGATGACCAAAATTAATGTGACAGGCAAATAGGCGGCGAGTGGTGCTCGTTGGTAACCTAAGAAGATCATGATCGGGAATGATAACATTATTTGAAACAAGACGAGACCGGTCCCGAAAAGTAGTATCCCCCAAAAGGATTGAGCGTCGCGAACAGGATTGAATCGAGCTATGGTGCCAACGCCGATGATTAACATGGCTATTCCATCAATCAGAATGGTAACGATTAAGCCAAAGAGATAATGACTTGCGACAATCGTATGGCGCTGAATAGGCAGCATTGCATATAACTTTTCCAAGCCACTGCGGTCAGTGCTGATAAATGGCAAGATCAAAATACCAATGCTGGCGCCAATAATGCCTCCAGCTAGTGGCGTGGACAAGTCACCGTTTAAAAAAACCAGTCCCAATGTGATGACTAGGGCGAGCATTGACCCCCACCGATATCGACTGTTACCTGCAAACAACGAGCTCAAATCCAAGCTGACAAGTTTAACAAGATCATGCATGCGGCCGACCTCCTTTACCAAAAGCAATCATCAAGGACTCCAAGTCAACTGGTTCCTGAACGATGCTGGCTGGCAAAGTAGCTATCTGATCGGTAGGCCAGATACCAGCAAAACCAACCGCGCTGCGTTGAAGGCCGATAATATTGGCTTGAATGACCGGTGTTAAGTCATTAGGCCCGCCTTTAATCATGACATACCGGTCGAGTAGTTCGTCTAGTGAACCGGTAAAGGTGACTTTACCCGCTAATAAGTAGGTGACATAATCCGCTACTTTCGCAAGCTCAAGGACATCGTGAGTTGAGATCAGAACACTTCGTTGCCCATCACTAATGAAATCCTGCAAAATGCCGATTAATTCATCGCGAGCAATCGGATCCAGGCCCGAAGTCGGCTCATCCAGAATCAGTAAGCGAGGATGATGAGCGAAGGCTGCTGCTAATTGGAGTTTGATTTTGGCACCCGTGGATAAATCACGATATTTGGGTTTGGTAGGAATCGCAAAATCTTGGAGGAGTTCCTTAAACTTGTCTGGGTCCCAACTGGGAAAGAAAGGACCGACGTAACGACTCACGGTTTCTGCGCGCCATGAATCAGGATAAACCGGACCGTCTAAAACGATCCCGATTTGATCCCGAACGGATTCCCGGCCTTGCGGTGTTGTCTGACCAAGTAATTCAATCTGGCCGGTATCCGGACGAATCATATCCAGAATGGCTTTGATGGTCGTTGTTTTCCCCGCACCATTGGGACCGATGAACCCCATGATATAACCGGCAGGAAGCTGAAAGCTAACATCGGCCAGCTGAAATTCTGCATATTGTTTGTTCAGATTTGTGACGGTAAGTAAATCAGCGCCCATGATCGTTCTCCTCCGCTTGTAATAAGGTATCCAGCATGGTGTGTAGCTCGCTGGGGGCAATATGCGCCATGTTGGCAGTATCAATTGCCTGATTGAGTGAAGCTTCAATATCTCGTAGGGCATTTTCCCGAACCAGCGCACTGTCTTGGCCTAATACATAAGCACCTTTTCCTTGGACATTGGTGATAAAGCCGGCTGCCTCAAGTTCGTGATAAGCCCGCGTGGTGGTGATGACGCTGATACGCAAATCCCGTGCAAGGCTGCGAATGGATGGCAATTGCTCATTGACTTTTAACTGACCAGAAAGGATCGCGGCTTTAACCTGATCTTCGATTTGCTCATAGATCGGTTTGCCCGATTGATTTGAGATGACGATCCGCATGGCTGACCTCGTTTCATGACTTGATCGGATTATTTTTGCGGGCGGTCCGTTGCAATTGCAGCGAGCGCTTGAACGCTTTTAAAATGCCGCCATCTGAATAGCTTAACACATTCGTCTGATAAAGCTTGACCGTCAGCCAGGTGAAGATGATTAAAAAGATCAGATTAATGCCGAATGCCGACCATGCAGCGAGCGCACTGACTTGACCCGCGCCAAGGCGTACCGGCATCATCATGGTAGAAAGAAACGGGACGTAGCTGGCGATATTAAGGATAGGCGAGGTGCCGGAACTAACAATTAAGGCACCGAAGTAACCAACCATACCAAGCATCACAATTGGCGTTGTTGCTTGGCCAATCTGTTCCTGATTTGCGACCAGTGAACCGGTGAGTGCAGCTAAGACGGTATACGTCAGCGTGCCTACAAAGAAGAAGGCAAGACTGAAAATCAGCATGTTCGGGGTAATACTACTTAGGTTCATTTGACTGATCAGTGAAGACAGCGGGTTTGAAGGTAACTGGCGCAAGATGACCATGCTGGCGAGTCCCACCACTGCGTAAATTGCGATTTGCGTTGCCATTAACGCCAAGATTCCCAGTAACTTACCGAAAAATTGCGCTTGCGGCGTAATGGCCGTTAAAATCGACTCTTCAATTCGCGAGCCTTTTTCAGTGCCGATTTCCTGGGCCATCATGGAAGCGTAGCTAATCACGAACGTATAAATCAAGAGACCGACAATAAATCCGGCTGCCGAGCCTGATGCCTGGCTCTTGGCGGAGCGGGTCACCAACTTGCCGTTATCAACTGTGACATTGTTGGTGGTGAACTTCGGTGTGGCAAAAAGCTGCTGCAGCTGGGCAGGTGCTAGGTTCAGCTGCGTTGCGACTTCCTTGGTGTTTGCCTGGGCAAGGATCGTTTGCAACTGGTTACGATCAATACTTTCCCCGTCCGTCCGTTTCATTAGGCTAGCTTCCAAGGTCGGATGGTTGGTGATGGTTAACACCCCGTCAAGTTTTTCAGCGGCTAAGGCACTTTTGGCTGCGCTGGGGGTCTTGTAACTGATGTATTTTTGATCGTCATTGCTGTTGGCTTTAAAAGTCTGTGTCAGCGCAGGACTGGACGTTACCACGCCGATACGGGTCGTTTGGTTGGTTTGGTTCATAAGCCAGAAAACGCCGCCAAAAACTGCTGCCAGAACTAACGGACCAAGAACGATCCAGAGCCAGGTTTTACTTTTGAGATTTTTGAAGAAAACTTGACGGAAAATAACATCCATTTTTTTCATGGCTTAGGCCTCGACTTTCATGCGGAAAATTTCGTCTAGAGAAGGTGCTTGTTGGCTAAACTCGGGAATGTAACCTTGATGGGTTGCAGCGGCGAAAATATCGCGGCCAACCTGCGGATCATTGAGCTTCACCAAGAAGCCGCGCGATTGCGGGGTGACAGACACAACGCCCGGGAATGCTTGGAGTTCTTGCTGCGTCAGAGGCGACTGGATGTGTAGTCGGGTTTGGCCAAATTGTTCGCGAATGGCGTCAAGTTTGCCGGATAAGACGACTTCACCATTTTTTAACATGACTAGTTGATCCGAAATGGCCTCAACATTGCCCATATCATGACTTGAATAAATAATGGCACTCCCGGCATCCCGCAACCGCCGAATCCCGGCTTCGAGTAAGCTAGCGTTCACGGGGTCCAATCCTGAGAATGGTTCGTCCAAAATGATGAACTTCGGCATGTGAATCATGGCAGCAATGAGTTGGACCTTTTGCTGGTTACCTTTGGACAGGTCTTTAATGAGATCGCTTGATTTACCCTTGACCTGAAACTGATCTAGCCATTGATCGAGGTTAGCCATTGCTTCGGCACGCTTCATACCGTGCAGTTCGGCGAAGAAGCTAATCTGATCAGCCACTGTCATTTTCGGATAAAGCCCGCGTTCCTCAGGGAGATAGCCGATCATTTCCCTGTTGAGTTGCGTCAGAGGCCGATCTTGCCAGGTCACCGTGCCGCTATCTGGCTGCAATAAATTTAGCAGCATTCGAAAAGTGGTCGTTTTGCCGGCTCCGTTTTGACCGATCAGACCCAGGATTTCCCCTGGGCGAACGGACAGTGAAACGTTGCGAACGGCTGTTGTTTTGCCAAAATGTTTGGTTAAGTTCGTGACAGTGAGCATGGCGCGCATCTCCTTTAATGTGTCTATACTGTATATGTATGATATGCACAGTATAGGCAGTGGGGTGATAAAATGCAAGCTCTTATTAGTTTTGATACAAAAATATCCCCAAAAGCTGAGACTCAACTTTTGGGGACAGGTTTATTTAGGCGAAAATCATTGACACTTGGTTAGCGGAGGCCGTGAATCACTATTCAGCCTGCTGTGCCGCATGCGATAGTGACATAACATCACGGACAATCATCAGTTCTTCATTAGTCGGAATGACCAGCGTTTTAACTCGGGCACCTGAAGCAGTGATGTCGCCGGCCTGATGGCAAGTTTGCTCATTGCGTTGCAGGTCAATGCGGGCGCCAAGATAATCGAGTGATTGCATGACCCGAGCGCGAACGGCACTGCTGTGTTCGCCAATGCCGGCAGTGAAGACCAGCGTATCAACGCCGTCCATCAAAGCAGCATAAGCACCGACATATTTGACGATGCGATTGACAAAAATATCCAGTGCAAGTTTGGCGCGGGGATGTTGTGGTGCCGCTTCTTCAAGATCGCGCACGTCATGGCTGATGCCGGAAATACCACGCAGGCCAGATTGGGTATTCAGAATGTCAATCATTTGATCAACATCGGTAATGACCAATTTTTTCATCAGGTAGGCGATCAGCGAAACATCAACGTCGCCGGAGCGGGTGCCCATCGTGACGCCGGAGACCGGAGTGAAGCCCATTGACGTATCGATGGATTTTCCATTTTCAATGGCGGTAATGCTGGAACCGGCGCCAAGGTGCATGACAATCATGCGCATTGATTCAAGCGGCTTGCCAAGCATTTTGGCTGCATGGGCACTGACATAGCGAACACTGGTACCATGCGCGCCGTATTTGCGAACGCCGAATTTTTGATAGTATTCGTAAGGAATGCTGTAGAGATAATTAACGGGTTTCATGGTTTGATGGAAGGACGTGTCAAAAACGGCCACTTCAAGCGCCCAAGGCATCATGGTGCGGAAAATCTCGATGCAATCCGCTTCGACCGGGTTATGCAACGGCGCATAATCGCGCAAGGCCCGAATCTGTGCCAGCACCCGGTTATCAATCACAATTGGTGCGGAAAATAGTTCGCCACCAGCCACAACTCGGTGACCGATGCCGGTAATTTCATTAAGGTGATGCACGAGGCCAAGCAATTGAAGGTCGGCAAGGGTGTTTGCGACCGCTTCTCGGTAATTGTGGATAGGGGTCGTGCTTTCATATACTTGATCAGTGCCATACTTAATTTTAACAGTAGAGTTTCGTAAAATATCAGTCGCGCCTTCTGCAAGTTGGCGTTCACTTGGCATGTCAAACAGTTTCCATTTAAGGGATGAGCTGCCGGCATTGATAGAGAGGATTTTTACCATGTTTGATCACTCTTTCACGATTGCTATATCAGTATCATACCACTGAACGGGGGTTATGTTTGTGAAATATTATGCAAATTTGTTTTTTAGATACATCTTAGTTTCATATCACATGTTTAAAAAGACTAAATAATGAGCTGCAACCCATCCCAAAAGTGTCTCTCAACCTTGGCGGGTTACAGCTCATTTTCTGTTTTAATGGTCAATTTTTAAAATTGGCTAGGCATCAATGTTGGCATGGCCGATCCAAAAGTACAACGCAGCCGGCGAAGACTTAATGCTTTTTGAAAACTTGGATACGGTGTCCGGTGCTCGGCGAGATGTCGCTGCCGCAACCACTAATGACTCCGCTTCAACATTTGCTGGGTCAGTTTGACTAACGCCGATTTAGTGGCTGATGTCGGGAAAGGTGCCAGTGCCGCAACAGCACGATTGGTATAAGTAGCCGCCATTTGTTGGGCGTGCGGCAGGCCATGGGTGCGCACGATCGCGGCAATTTTCTCCGCATTGGCCGCAATGTGGGCGGCATCTTGGGTTAGCGGCGCCAGTTGATCCGGAACGATCTGGTAGGCATAGATTAATGGCAGCGTGACGATACCATTATGTAGGTCTTCAAGAGCCGGTTTGTTGAGCGTTGAGCTTGTCTGCGTGTAATCCAACAAGTCGTCGATCATCTGAAAAGCCATGCCGAGTTGTCGGCCAAAGCGATAGGCGGCCTTTTTTTGCTCTAGCGACAGATGGCCGATGACGGCGCCTGTGTAAGTTGATAACGCAAATAAGGCAGCAGTTTTGCCCGCAATGGCACTGAGGTAAGCATCAATGGTAGGAATCAACGGGGCGCTTGGCCCATTTTGATCCACTTCGCCCATGAAAATGCGCTTCATAATGCGGGCATTGGCGCCAAGGTCGACAACTTCCGGATTTTGTTCGCTGAGCAGTTGAAAATAAATGGCAAACAAAAAGTCGCCGGCATAGATGGCTTCGCGATTGCCGGATTCAGCTGAGACAGTTGCCATGCCCCGGCGAATATCGGCATGGTCCAAAACATCGTCATGGACAAGCGTGGCCAGATGCAGTGCCTCGATCGCCGCGCCAGCCGTCACAAGATCACCGTTGTCAGGTTGGCCGAAACGCGCTAGCATAAGCATTAGCCCGCTGCGCAACATTTTGCCGCCAGCGTTGATTTGTTGCTGAATGAGGGTATGTACTTGCGGCTCGCGCAAAACGGCGACCTGCTCCAGTCGTTGTTGGATTTGTTCGAGTTGGTGATAGACCGTGGGGAATCGGTGCCACAGGGGATGAATCATGCATTTTCTCTCTTTCCTTAAAGACATATTTACTCTACTGTACCTGATTCTTAAAAGTCAATTATTGGAGGTTGGGTTATGTCATTATCTGTATTTCTTGAGTTGGTTGAGATTAAGGCGAAAACGGCATCGGTGTTCCCGTTTCTTTTAGGGACGTTGTATGCCTGGTATCACTATCATACGTTACATATTCCAGAGTTGCTGGTCTTCTTTGTTGCGATGCTTTTATTCAACATGTCAGTCGATGCCAACGACAATTATCAGGATTATCGGCGAGCGGAGCGGACAGAAGCGTTGCATTTTCGCGAAAAGACCAACATCATTGGGGTGCATCATTTAAATCCTAGCATGATTGGCTGGATGGTGGTTGCCATGATGGCTACCAGTGCCGTTCTGGGTTTGTGGATGGTTAGTCGTACCGGGTGGCCGCTACTGGTGATGGGGTTGTTTAGCTTTGCGGTTGGTTACGGCTATGCTGGTGGGCCGCGGCCGATTTCGGCGACACCTTATGGCGAGTTTTTCTCCGGATTTACGATGGGTTTTGTGATTTTTCTGATCGCGGTTTATGTCAATGTCTTTAATGTTGCAGATTTTTCATGGTCTTTGGTTTTGTCGGTTTATCTGGCCAGCGGTTTGGCGCAGTGTGCGATTTCGGCACTGCTACTGGCGAATAATATTGCGGATCGGGAAGAAGACGAGACGCTCAAACGCCGAACGATCGTGCATTACCTCGGCCTCGACCGCAGTATCATTTTCTTCTATGGTTTGTACACGGTGGGTTTCCTGATGCTCATTGCGTCGGTACTGCTTGGTCTATTGCCAGAGCTGACGTTGCTCACCTTGATAACCATCCCATTTGTCATTAAAAATGCGCGGGGCTTTGCTGCTAATCCAGTGAAAAAACTGACCTTCCCCAATGCGATCAAGAATTTATTTGTAACGACCTTGGCCCAAGTCATCTTCCTGGCATTAGGTGTCTTTTTAAATATTTGAAGCTCACACTCGGTTCTTGAGGGGAGGCCGTCATGAGTATCACGATTCGTCCATTTGTTAAAAAAGATCTCGGTCGCTTTATTAACGCTGTAGCACCACTATTGCCGGCATCAGCGGTAAATTTTGCTTTGATCACGGATACGCACGATAAGGCTAAGTTTGCAACCACTTATTATGGGCCAACCGGTTATTGGCACGTACGCGAGCAGGGGTGGCTGAGTACCCAGTTGCCGCTTGCACTGCGGGTTCACTTAGGCGATTTGGTTGATGGGTCGGAATCGCCGTGGCTGACAAAATTGCGGCTGCGCAATATCATGGCCGATTATCGCCGCGGCCAGGTGCCGTTTCTGGTCACCAAAGGCAATCACGATGACAATGACAAGTTTGCCGAAAAGCAGCCGGGTCATCGTGGCAGCTTTTTGCCGGATGTGGCGCAGCAGCTGATTTTTGCTGCCGATGCGACTCAGCGCCAGGTTGCGGTTTCGCGTGAAGGTTTGCTTGTACAAGACTTTCCCGGACTGCGCATCATCGTTTTAAATACGGCAGATGTGCCTTTACATGACGGTCGTAAAATCTATGACGTTAAAAAGACATTGGCTGTCTCATTTGCGCAGTTGCGTGATTTTGTCTTAGCGCTAAAAGGTACCCAAAGCCGTGACGTCTTGATCATGAGCCACGCGCCGGCCATGAAGCAAAATGGGCAGCCTGCCCTGAAGTTCAACGGCCGCGCGGTGCACGAGTTGCTGCGGGCGTTCAATTTACATGCCAGTGGCTTGCTGAACACAGGCAAAACGCCTGAGTTCGGCGGGCAATTACGGTTTGATTTTACCCAAACAACTGGGAAAATCATTGCTTATCTGGCGGGGCATTACCATCTTGAAGCCGATTATCAAGTGAATGGTATTCATTATAGCTTGCAGAATACCAGTGCCTTGATGGGACGGCATCATGGGCTCACCACTAAATTCAATCGCCGTTACGACCGGCGCTTCGGGATGCCGAGTGAATATGCCGGGTATGTTGTCAGCGTTGATGGTCAGCGGCGGCTTTTGAGTCTTTATGGCTATGGGGCAGCGACTCGTGTCCGGCGGTTTGTTTACTAAATCTTTAGAAAATTTTGCCGAAAAATCTGGCCATTTCGGTTGTCAAGATAACGCTTACATGTTATACTGTATTTGAAGTTAAGGAAGAACCAAAGGTCGATGCAGGAACCGAGAATCACGATCCTTTGTCTAGCAGCACAAAGACGAACCGGCTCGAAAGTGTGTGTCGCAAAGCACGAGAAAAGCGAATAGAGCACTGGTGCAGTAAGTATCTGCGCCACTTATCGTAAGATTCATGTTCCACAAGATCCAAAGATGAACACACATGGAGGTATGAGGCTTATAAACAGATTCAGTAATCCAAGCGGGACAATGAGCTTCCCATAGATGTTCAATCGGGTGTGTCGTAGGACCACCAAACAACGCCAAGTTATCTGGCAACATCATTTCAATACTCGTCGTTCCGTACAAGTGAATAAGTTTTTTGTAGAGGTGTCGCAGTATTAGATTTATTGAAGAGGGTTTTACAATTAGCACCAGTAAATGTAACAAAACTGCTGCATCGGTCAAATCCTTAACTTAGGAGATCCAGGTTCACCTGTAGGAATCTGGGTCTCTATTTTTTTGCCTTTTTCTTAATTTTCAGAAATGACCAGAGACATTGCCTGAAAGATCTGAATTTTACTTGCGACCGCGGTTGCGAGACAGTGGCTGTCTATATGTCCCGATTAAGTCGGCCTGACAACGTCGTACAGGCTCCTTTTTACCGGCGCGCTTCAATTGACTTGCGCCGCCAAATCTTTATACTGAAACAAGTAATGATGGTCATTCACGTGAAAAGGGGTTAACTGTATGTGCGGAATCATCGCGTTTGCGGACAAGACAATTTTGAACAAAAAGCCAGTTATTAATGGCATGATGGATATGATCAAGCACCGGGGACCGAATTCCAGCGGTGAATATATCAATGATGATGTCGCTTTAGGGTTCCGCCGGTTGTCCATCATTGATTTAAAGGGTGGCTCACAACCGATTTTAAACGAAGATGGCACGGTTGCTATTATCTTCAATGGTGAAATCTATAACTTCCAAAGCATTCGCAAAGACTTGATCGCTGCCGGACATGTATTTAAGACCCACAGTGACACTGAAGTTCTACTCCATGGCTATGAAGAATATGGCATGGAAGAATTACTCAAGAAGATTCGCGGCATGTTTGCCTTCCTGATTTGGGATGACAATAAAAAAGAAATGTTCGGTGCTCGCGACTTCTTTGGTATCAAGCCAATGTATTACTATCACGATGGCGATACGTTTATCGTTGGCAGTGAAATCAAGGCATTTTTGAAGCACCCCAAGTTTAAAAAGCAATTAAACAAAGAAGCACTGAAGCCGTATTTGACCTTCCAATATTCCGCCTTGGATGAGACGTTCTTCAAGGGCGTCTATCGCATTCCGGAGGGCCATTACTTCACGTTGAAGGATAACAAGCTCACGATCAAGAAGTACTGGGATATGGACTTTAAGGCCAACCATCTCAGTTTCGACGAGACCGTGGCTGCGATTGACAAGAGCGTCTCCGAATCCGTTGAAGCCCACCGGATTTCTGATGTTGAAGTCGGGTCCTTGCTTTCTTCCGGGGTTGACTCTTCGTATATCACGGCACTGTTGCGGCCGGAGCATACTTTCTCGATTGGTTTTGACAACAAGAAATATCACGAAGGAACGGCAGCCAAGGAGCTGAGCGACAAACTTGGCTTAGACAACACCAGCGATATCGTGACCGAAAAAGAAGCGCTCGACAACTTCCCACTCATCCAATATCATCTGGACGAGCCGGATTCCAACCCATCCTGCGTGCCGCTCTATTTCCTGACTCGGATGGCGCATAAAGACGTCACTGTTATCCTGTCTGGTGAAGGTGCCGACGAACTGTTTGCTGGTTACGCCAACTATGGGTTCCACACCCGTAGCCATGCAATCCGCGTGTTTGCGGATGGTTTACGGAAGTTGCCGCGTGGCGTGAAGTACCGAATCGCCCATGGCTTGAAGAAAATGCCTAACTTCCATGGTCGCCTGCATTTGTATGAATCCACGGCTCCGGCAGAAGAATTCTTCATTGGTGAAGCACTCGTGTTCCATGAAGGTCAAGCCGACAAAATTCTGCAGCCTGAATTCCGGCAAAGTAAGAGCGTACGCGACATTGTCACCGAATCCTACAAGAAGGTTCGCCACTACGACGATGAAGTGAAAAAGATGCAGTACCTCGATATCCATCAGTTCATGCCTAAAGATATTCTGTTGAAGGCTGACAAGCTCTCGATGGCAAACTCGATGGAATTGCGGGTACCGTTCTTGGATAAAGAAGTCGCCAAAGTCGCTGCGGGTATCCCAACCAAGTATCTGATCAACTCCCATAACTCCAAATACGCCCTGCGCGAGGCGGCCAACCGCCACTTGCCAGAAGAATGGGCTAGCCGTGAAAAGCTCGGCTTCCCGGTTCCGGTTAAACAATGGCTTGAAGACGAACCATTCTACAAAGAAGTGCGCAAAACCTTTGAACAGGATTGGGTCAAGGAATTCTTCAATCAGGATGCGATTCTGGACATTCTCGACAAGACGTATCGCAAAGAACGGGATGATCGGCGGAAAGTCTGGACCATTTACACCTTCTTGGTTTGGTACAAAGTTTACTTTATCGACACCGAGATTCCGCATTACATTGCCGATTCGAATAAAGATAAGATTGAAGCTTAGTCCGGTTTAATGAATAATAAGCACAAGGCAACTCGCAGCATCATGCTGTGGATGCCTTGTGCTTATTTTTTCAGGGGTGTTTAGGTAACTTCTAAAATTCTATAAAAAGCGTTGTTCAATACAGGTGAACGGAGGGAAGACATGAAATATTGGCTGAGTTTCATCTTAACGTTTGGCGTTGCAATGTTACTGGCCTTTATTACTTCTATCTGGCTGAGAGGCCCATTCAGATGGTGGGTCTTTGTTGCTGGCGCGTTTGGAAGTCTGATAGCCGATTACTGGTTCGGACAACGGAAGAAAAAGCATAAACATTCCGCGGATTGAATCAAACTCCTTACTAGAAGTTTGAGTGAACGTTATATTCAACTGTATTCCGCTCTATGAACATGACATCCCATCGAGACACAATAATTGCCTGAAACCTTTCACGGCCTTAAAATGGTTTTACTGAAATGAATAGGGGATGTGTCATAGTGGCAAAATTGAATCAAGCAATGAAAGACATGATTGCTGGTGAGTTGTCCTATATTTCAACCGTTGATGCTGATGGCAACCCGGATGTTGGGCCTAAGATCTCAATGCGGGTGTTGGACGACGAGCACCTTATTTACAACGAAATGACAGGTGGTCAGACCCAAGCCAACATTAACGACAATGGGAAAGCGATTGTCGCTGTTGCTAATGCCAAGGCTTTGAAAGGCTTCCGCTTTGGCGGCACTGCCAAGCTCTATACGGACGGTCCTTACTATGATCAAGCAGCAAAGTGGGCTGAAGGCAAGTTCCCAGTGCCCAAAGGAGCCGGCGTGATTACCATTGATAAGATCTGGACATTGGATCCCGGTCCTAAGGCAGGCAAGCTTTTTGAAGGATAAGCGATTGGTTCTATCATGAAATAGGGAACATTCACAATCACAAATAAGACGACTGACATTTCCAGTCATTGCAGCACAGGAAATGTCAGTCGTCTTTTTGTTTTTTTAAAACGATTGATCACACATTAGTCACTCTTAGTCGGGATAAATGGCTCGATCAGGTTAGCCAAAGCTTGAATGTTCCGCGTCTGGATGTAAACCGTTCCTGTTCCGGTGAAGCGGTTGACCAAGCCTTCGCCGGTTGTGAAGCCGATGACGCCGCTGGCCGGCTGAATGTGGTAATCCAGCTGACTATCCCACGCAACCACATGGCTATTGTCAACAACGTATTCGTGGCTTCCATCGAGTTGGATCGGAATGATATCACCATACGCCGAAACTAGCATGGTGCCTGTGCCGGCGGTTTCCATAATGAAGAAACCGCCAGTGCCGCCGAACAAAGCGCCGCCAACCTTTTGACTGGCCATGTGATAGCTGGCCGAGCTGTCCATGGCCAGAAAAGCACCAGTATTCAGACGGTATTGGTGGCTGTCATCAAGCGTTAATTCCTTAATCACCCCTGGATTGCCGGGTGCAATGGCCAATTCGGCATTCGGGGCGGTGCCAGTAGCGGTGGTGATGAAAAAGCTTTCGCCGCTTGTCACCGATCGACCAATCGCGCTCATGAGACCGCCGAGACCTTTCTTGCCGTTGCTGTTCATATGGCCACTCAGCTCGACTAATCCGTTGTGATAAATCATGGAGCCTGATTCGATCTGGATTGTTTCATCCTGTTCCATGGCAATATCCACAACCGGGAAAGTGTTGTTGGCCGTGATGGTATATTTCATTGATGAAAACTCCCTTCTTGATTAATCTAATTGTAGCGTATTCAGCCATTGAAATGCGGCATTTTTCCTCGGAAAAGGTTAGGAGGGCTTGACCCTGACGCTACGTCATCGGCTATTTTTATGCTGAACCGCAAGCAAATCGCATTGATGATCAGTCTCAACTGACAAGATGGGTCGTCGTTGTGAAATATCGCGATTCGCTTAATTAAAAAAGGACGTGATAATTTTGCCAGAATACTATCCAATGCCGATGTTCGTCAAACTGCCGGTCAAGGATATCGTCAAGGCGGCCAATTGGTACCAAGACAAATTAGGCTTTCAAAAGCTTTATACGTTTAATGATCAATCGGGATCACCCATCATGATGCATATTCGTCGCGAAAGGTATCAGGATTTGATGTTGATTCAAGATAAACACGCCTCAGCTGGCAGCAGTGTTGTGATTAACTTATTAGTCAAAGGTATTGCGGCGATTGCTGAGAAGACTGAGGAACAATCAATTGTGTCACCACCGGCCCAAAAGCCATGGCAAGCAGTTGAGATGACGCTAAAAGACCTGGATGGGCATAAACTTACTTTGACCGAACCCAAGCCAAATGGGGAATCGTTTCAAGATGTCATGACAAAAGTCAAATAATTTAACTCGAATTAGTTGACAAATGCACAAGTAACCGGTAATCTTTAGCTAATCCAATTCTTAGGAGGTTCTCATGATGACGATGAAGCTGACTCAAAGCGCACAATCATTTTATTTCTGGTTTTTCAGACGCGATCTGTGAGACCAGTTACCTTTGAGTGAGCGGTCACACAGATCAAGCAATTGACTGTGTGGCTGAAATCAGGAGAATCATTCCCAATTCCTTGCCCGCAGTCACATCGACTGCGGGTTTTTGCGTCTATCGGGTTAATTGCTAAGAATACTGGCAAAAAATATTGGAGGTAGAAAAGATATGGCATTAGTTGATCGCATGAATCAGGAAGTTCGGCAGCTCAAGCCGAGCGATATTTTACAGTTTAATGCGGAAATCAGCAAAATCGACGGCATTGTCAAGCTGACGTTAGGCGAGCCGGATTTTCCCACACCGGAACACGTTAAGGCAGCGGGAATTCGCTCGATTGAAAATAATGAAAGCCACTATACCCAGAGTAAAGGGTTGCCGGGATTGCGGGCTGCAGCCAGTCACTATCTGGCTACAAAATACCAGACGCATTATGATCCGGAGACCCAGATTTTAATCACCGCGGGCGCGACTGGCGGGATTTATTCGAGTTTGACGGCGATGTTGAACAAGGGCGATACCGTAATTATCCCGACACCGATTTTCCCGTTGTATATTCCGATTGTGATGTTGAATGGTGCTAAGCCGATTTTTATTGACACATCGGCAGACGGCTTCATTTTGAAACCTGAAAAGTTACAGGCGGCGATTGAAGCAAATAAGGATACTGTGAAAGCCGTGGTGTTGAATTACCCCACGAATCCAACTGGGGTAACTTATAGTCGCGCCGATCTCGAAGCGTTGGCGGCGGTGATTAAGCAGTATGAGATTTTTGTACTTAGTGACGAGATTTATTCCGAATTAACTTACACTGGCACCCACGTTTCGTTAGGCGGAGTTTTGCCGGATCAGGCGATCGTTTTAAATGGGGTGTCGAAGTCCCATGCGATGACCGGTTGGCGCGTGGGTATCACGGCCGGGCCGGCAGATGTCATTGCCCAGGTCGGAAAAGTCAGCGAGTTCACGATGACCAGCGTGACCACGAACGCGCAACGAGCCGCTGAAGAAGCACTGAAAAATGGTATGAACGATGTGCAGCCGATGAAGGAAGCTTACATGAAGCGGCGGGACTTTTTGATCAAAGCCTTGACCGATGCTGGATTGACGGTGCCGCATCCTGATGGGGCCTTCTACATTTTTGCTAAATTACCGGAGCGCATGCATGATAGCTGGAAATTTGTTTACGCGTTGGCGCGCGAGGCAAAAGTGGCGGTTATTCCGGGTGCGAGTTTCGGTCCTGGCGGTGAAGGTTATGTGCGACTTTCTTATGCGGCGTCAATGGAAGATCTCGAACTAGCGACAGATCGCATTGCTAAGTACATGGCGAGTCATTAATGGCTAAATAGGCAAAGTAACGACAAACAACATGGAGGCAAAGATGACAAAAATTCTGATGTATTCCGTTCGTCCCGATGAGCAAGCTGCCATTGATGACTGGGTGGCCGCTAATCACATTGAGGTAGATACGAACACGGTTGAACTTGGGCCCAAGACGGTTGACTTGGCTAAGGGTTATGACGGCATTGTGATTCAGCAACACGCGGCCATTCCTGATGACGTTGTGTATCAAAAGCTGAAGGCATTTGGCTTGAAGCAGCTGACATTGCGGATTACCGGCTTTGACATTGTGAACCTTGAAGCCGCTACCGCCAACGGATTGGCTGTGACCAACGTGCCAGCGTATTCGCCGCGGTCGGTTTCCGAACTGGTGCTGGCACAAGTGATGCGGCTGATTCGCCACTTAGGAGAAGCAAGTGCCCGCGAAGCGAAGGATGACTACAGCTGGGGTGGCTTGGAAGCTGCGGAAATTCACAATCTGACCATCGGCATTATTGGTGCCGGGAAAATCGGCAGTGCGGTGGCTCGGATTTTCCGTGCGTTGGGGTCAACGGTGATTGTGAGTGACCCAGTGAAGCGGCCTGAGCTGGCGGATACGGTTAGTTATGTGGATTTGGACACGGTACTGACGACGGCTGATATCGTGACGGTGCATACACCGCTGGATGCAATCACCACCCATCTGATTGATGCAGATGCACTGAAAAAAATGAAGCCAAGCGCTTATCTCATTAATGCTGCCCGCGGCCCGATTGTTGATACCGGTGCCTTGATTCAGGCGCTGAAGGATCATGTCATTGCCGGTGCGGCGTTGGATACGATTGAAGGGGAAGCCGGTATTTTTGGTGAGGATCGTAGTCAGACTCTGGTGGACAATCCCGAACTCGAGACGTTGAAGGCGATGCCGAACGTTGAGATTACGCCACATATCGGCTTTTACACCGATGCAGCGGTGAAAAACATGATTGATATTTCGTTAGACGATGTCAAGCTCATTTTGGAAGGCGGTCATTCACCGCATCAAGTTAACTAGATTGGAGGAAAATGCATGAAACAAGACGCGAAAACGGTGACGATGAACATTTTGAATGGTTTATCTGTGGGGATCATCGTGGCGCTGGTGCCTGGCGCTATTTTGAACGCCATTGTGAAGTTGCTTTTGCCGAGCTTTCCGCAACTGGCGGTGGTGACGTATATGACCACCGCCGCCATGACCCTGTTGCCGGCATTGTCGGCGGTTTGTGTGGGGATGATCGCGAAATTTACACCGATTCAGACGAGTTCGTTGGCGTTGGCCGCGATTATTGGCGCCGGGAATTACCATTTGACCAAAACCGGCTTAACGGTTGCCGGAACCGGGGATGTCATCAATCTGGCAATTACGCTTGCGATTGGCTATTTGGTGATTTTATTGCTGGGGAATGCGTTGAAAGCCTATACGATTCTGCTGATTCCGTCGCTGGTTTTACTCATTGCCGGCGGTGTGGGAATGTTGACGCTGGGGCCGGTTTCCGGGATTACCAAGTACATCGGGGTGCTCGTGCATGACATTACCGCGTTACAACCGATCGTCATGGGCGTTTTGATGGGGATCATTTTTGCGGTTTTAATCGTGACTCCAATCAGCACGGTCGGAATTGCCACAGCCATTTCGTTAAGCGGGATCGGTGCTGGTTCAGCGAATCTGGGGATTGTCGGGGCAAGCTTTGCGCTGGCAGTTTACGGTTGGAAGGCGAATCCGCTTGGCCCGTCTTTGGCCCATTTCCTGGGATCGCCTAAAATGCAGATGGCCAATATTTTGTCTAAACCCAAGCTGTTCTTACCGATGGCGATCAATGCCGGCATTCTTGGTGGTATTGGGGCAGCATTAAACATTCAGGGTACCCCGGCCAGTGCCGGATTTGGATTTTCCGGGCTGGTGGGACCATTGGCGGCCTTAGATGCGATGAAAGCCGTAACGGTAGGCAATATTCTGGAATTGACCCTGCTGTTCTTTGTCTTGCCAATTGGATTAGCTTACATCAGTTATTTATTGTTCACCAAAACGTTACGGTATCAAGTGCCAGAAGATTATGCGCTGCATTATGACTGATCATTTTGATAAAATCGATTGTGCAAAATAAAACGCTCGTTTCGTTTTGATTGGTATAGTCTGGGAATCGTTTGCATGGTAGAATAAAAGAGACGTTTGTACTTGTTGAAAGCGAGGCGATCGGAATGGTTACTTGGTGGACCCAACAAGGATTGGGTTTACAGTTGGTGGTGGGCGTGGTTGCGTTGGTGATCGTTGCCGGTCTTTTATGGATGTTGCTCTCGTTGGTGTTGTTGCCGCTATTGGCGGTTTTACAGCGCGTTTTGTCATCGGTGGAGAACACAACGTCCATGAGCACTCAGGATTATCTGCTGGGCACGTTGACACTGGCGGTTGCCCCTGATCATACGGGCGAAGTCATGGTGACGGGTGGCGGCCGGGCGCGGCAAACTTACCCGGCTAAATTGTGGTCAGGCACGCATCGTCCACTTGAACAGGGCACCAAAGTCGTGATTATCGAACTCACAGAAGGCGTCGCATATGTTGATGAGGTCGCCGCACATAACCAACCCTAAGAGGAGGGGACGAATGGAAATTTTAGCTGATTATATGCCATGGATCATTGTGATCGTTGTCTTACTGTTGCTTTTTATTTTCTTGGCAACGCACCGCAAGACAGCGTTGCCCAACGAGGTTCTGATTATTTCCGGTGCCTTGATATCCGGCAAGCATAGCTTTCGGGATATTAACGGGAATCGGGTGAAGCTGATCACGAATGGCGGGTCGTTTATCCTACCGATTTTACAGCGCTGGGATGTTTTAAGCCTGAACACCCGCACAATCGAGGTGGCAACGCCGGAAGTTTACACGCAGCAGGGTGTTCCGATCATCGTCAATGGGACGGTTATTTTAAAAATCGGTTCTAGCCAGGAAGAAGTCGCAACTGCTGCCGAACAGTTTTTAGGCAAAAATGACGAGCAGATCAATGCCGAAGCGACGGAAATTCTCGAAGGCCATTTGCGGGCTATTTTAGGCACGTTAACGGTTGAGGATACTTACCAAAACCGGGATGCGTTTGCCGAGAAAGTTCAGGACGTGGCGAGTTCCGATTTAGCCAAAATGGGCCTGCAGATTATCTCATTTACGATCAAAGATATTGCCGACAAGAACGGCTATCTTGATTCATTAGGTAAGAAGCAGATTGCCGAGGTCAAGAAAAACGCAGCAGTTGCTGAAGCGGCCGCTAACCGTGACACGCGGATTCAGCAAGCTCAAGCCGATCAGGAAGCTAAACAGCAGGAAATCGAGCGGCAGACGCAGGTGGCGGATGCCGAACGCGAGCAACAAGTCAAAATGGCCGACTTCAAGAAGCAACAGGAAATTGCCCAGGCCCAAGCCGATCAGGCAGCGATTGTTGAGCAGATGAAGGCCAAACAGGTTCAAAAGGAAAAAGATATTGAACTGGCCCAGAAGAACGCGGAACTGCAGGAACAGGAACTGAATGCCACCGTGCGTAAACAGGCCGATGCTGACTTGTATAAGGCTCAGCGCGCGGCTGAAGCACAGAAGGCAACCCAGATTGCTGCAGCCGAAGCGTCAGCCAAGCAAGTTGAGTTGGCTGCTGAAGCAAATGCTAATGCAACTAAGGCGATCGGGGAAGCCGAAGCCGGCAAGACCCGGGCAATCGGGCTGGCGCAGGCGGAAGCAATCGCGAAGCAAGCTGAAGCGGCTCGCCAATTGGATGAATCCGGTCGCTTCAAGATGACCATCGAGGCAATGCCGAAGATTATTGAAGCTGCCATGAGTCCATACGCCAACGTTGATTCGATTAAGCTCTATGGCGACGGCGACCTCACCAAGCAAACCAGTGGCAGTTTGGTCAAGCAGTTGGATATGCTTCAGGAAGTGGCAGGCATTGACATTCGTGGGATGTTAAATGGCGCTCTTATGCATCAAGCAGGCAATCAGCCAGTGGTCGATGCCATCAAGGGTCGACACGCGGACACTGCCGAAAAGGCGCCGCAAAAACAGTCGGAAGCACCGCAAAAGCAACCGGCAGCACCAGCAGCACCGGCAACCTCCGCCGCCAAGCCGGCCGCAACCAGTCAATCGGCAGCAAGTGCACCAACAAAAGAGGCAGATAAGCCGTGGAAGAAATAGTGATGCGCCAATGTCATTAGCAACTGCGTAACGTAAAAAAAGGCTCCCGCTTCTCAGTCTGCGGTCGGCCCTGTCAAGTTGACAGATGAAATAATATAAAATTTTGGTAGCCTTTAGATGGCCTTATTCCAGTATTCTTCTGGGGTAAGGCCGTCTCTTTGTCCTGAACGGTTGTCGTGATTGAAATAGTGGATCCCGTCTTCAACGAGCTTGACGAATTCCTTGTAAGTCTTTGCCATTGGATGACGATCCATCCACCGCAGTTTAAACTCGTTCCACCAGCGCTCTATCGGTGCGTTGTCATAGGGCGTTCCCGGCCGTGACATACTTCGTGTGACTTCAAATTGGTTGAGGTAGCGGTTGAATGCCTTGGATGTATAGGCGGAACCACGATCAGTATGAATGAGCGGATGGACGTTGCCAGCGCGAGTGAAAGCGCGCTGGAAGACCTGAATCTCGGCAGCGGTTGTTTCGGTTGCACTCAGGTTGTAAGCCAACAGATTGCGGCCATAGAGGTCAAGAACGCCACTGAGGCGCATCTTGTACTCGCCGTTGATACCGTATTTCAACTCGGTTGAGTCGGCTAGCCAGACTTGATTAGGGCGTTCCACGTAGAAACATTGATTGAGCACATTGTCTTGCAGGTACTGTTCAGATTGCTTGACGCGACTATGCCGTTTTTGGCGGATCTGACATCGAATGTCAAGCTCGCGCATGACGCGACGAACTTGTTTGATCGTGATCGGAAAGTCAATCAGCTCATCTTGTTGTAAGTTGATCAGAAGATTCCCAGCACCAATGCCTTGGCGATGAAAATCAAACCAATATTGAGTCCGCTCCTTAAGCCGCCGATCGTGGACCTCCCACACTGTTTCCTCCCGCCTTAAGCCTTTGTAATAAGCTTGACGGCTGATGCCAATAACGTCCAATAACTTTGTGACAGCGCCATGTTGGCCTTGACTAACTTCTTCGATGGCACGGTAAGCTTGTCGGTGTTGTTTGATCACTCCTTGTGCTGGATTTCCAGTAATTTTTTTACAAAGGCCTCCACTAGCTCTTTGTCCTTGAGCTCAGCTTCTAGTTGACGAATGCGCAGTTTGGCCTTGTCTAATTCGGTTAGATCACGCTTGTCTTTGTGGTGACCACGGTTATCTACCAGCGTCTCATAACCGCCTTCGCGAGCCTTGATCACCCAAGACCGTGCCTGTTGATAAGACACATCAAAATGGGCTGCCGCTTCAGTATAGGAGTGCTTACCCTTAGTGACATATTCAACGACTTTAATGCGTTCTTCGAAGGTGGTTGTACGACTCATGGTGGGGACCTGCTTTCTAGACGGTGAAGCCGTCAAAGATTGATGATCCCTATTATACATGGCTATCCATCTTTGCAATTGTGTTGATGAGCGCAGACCAAATTGCATCGTGACTTCGGCTAATGACCCTTCACCACTGAGATAAGCAAGTACTGCTTCAAGCTTTTGTTCCTTGGTATAATGTTGATTCTTTCGAGCTTCCTCTAATCCCTTAATCCCATCGCGTTCATAGCGCGCCTGCCAACGTTGTAATGTGCGATCACCAAGACCGTGTTGACGGGAGAAACTACTGATACTTATATTCGAATGTCTGAACTCCTCCAATATGAGTAACTTTTCTTGAGCTGTATGCTTAGATCTGGGCATAGAAAATCCCTCCATGATCATCAGATGAATTATGATATTTCATCTGACAACCATAAAGGGATTATCGCAGTCATTGAACTGGGAAGCAGGAGCCTTTTTTGATAGGTTAGTCAATACCATCTACCTCAAGCAATGCCTTCAATATAAGGTGCTGGGCGGTGGAAATTCTGGTGAATACTGCTGTAAATGACGCGAACGGCTTTATCATAGTCTTTGTCGTTGACGCCGATCAGTAAGTTGATATCGTCGTTGGTTTGACTGACCAACTGGACATTTAACAGGTTGTCATCCAAATACGCAAGCACTTTGCCCGCAATCGCCGGTCGTTTTCGCAATTGACGGGAAACCATCGCAATTAAGGCGACATTTTCAGTGACTTCCAGTTTATCCGGTTGACAGGTGGTTTTAATTGCTGCCGTTAACTCACGAACCGAGATTTGGTGGCGGGGTTCTCGAATCAACAAGCTGAAGCTGTCGATGCCGGTTGGCAGGTAGTCAACGACTAGATGATGGGCAGCAATGACGCCCAATGCGCGTTGAATGACTTCCAAGTGTAAAGCAAGCTGGTATTGACGAATAGTAATGACGAGATAATGTTTTCGCCCAGCAATGCCGGTGATAATGCGCAGCTCGTCGCTGGGGTCGTCATCATGAATGATCAACGTTCCCGGATCCTGGGGTGCATTGGTATTGAGAATGCGAGTTGGAATTTTACATTCACGAACCGGCTGGACGGCTTCTTCCTGAAACACGCTAAAGCCCATATAGGTCAATTCGCGCAACTCATCATAGCTCATCACGTCAATACTGTCGGCATCCTTGATAATGCGCGGATCCGCCATTTTAATGCCAGACACATCAGTCCAGTTTTCATATAAATCTGCCTGAGCCAACCGTGCTAACCATGCGCCGGAGATATCCGATCCGCCACGGGGCATGAGTTGAACATGCCCGGCTTGATTCTGTCCGTAAAATCCGGGGATGACCAAGCCGTGATGCTTAGGAAGCTGGCGATAGGCTGCCTGGGTTTTGGCCTCATCAATGGCGCCGTTTTGATCAAAAAAGAACAAGTCGGCGGCATCCACGAAGGTGTAGCCCAGATACGCTGCCATCAGCCGAGCAGTTAAAAATTCGCCGCGGGATACCAGATAATCGCGCGAATAATGCGTGGCAAGCCGATGACGGATCGTGTTCATTAACTTGATTAAAGGCACGTGTAACTGTAATGCGTGATTGATGGCTTCCAATCTGGCCTCTACCTGAGCAAACATCTGCGTCACATTGCGGCCGGCTTCGATGCCGTCTGCAATGAGATAGAGGATGTCTGTGAGTTTTTGGGTGGCCGGGCCATATTTACCGGCGGCGCTGACGACCACAAGCTGACGCTGGGGATCCTGATCGATAATGGCTTTGACTTTTTGAAATTGATCGGCGGTGGCAACGGAACTGCCGCCAAATTTTGCGACTTTCATCCGATGACCTCCTGATCCAATTGCTGTTTGACATCGCGCGCGACGAGTTCGCTGTCGCCAATCGCCGCCATGAATGCATGGGCATCAATTGCCAAAACGCCGCGCATGAGTCGATGCATTTCGCCGACCGGGATTTGTTTAATCAGCAGCCGGTGATCGATCACTTCAGTTTGCTTGTCGTTAAACATCGCAAAGGTTAGCGGATCAGCCCGTAACAGATAATCGGCAACACTGAGGTCAGAATCAAATTGTAAGGTTTGCTTGAAGTCGCGTTTTAGATGGGTGACCTTTTCCAGAATATCGAAAAGATCCTGAACAATCGCGTTGGCCGTCGGGTATTTGCCGGCGCCTTGGCCATAGAACTGTAAATCGCCAATGGTTTGGCCATGCAGGCGAATGAGGTTGAAGTTTTCAAAAGTATTTGCAGCTAAAGCGGTGGCTGGATAAAGCCGCGGCTCAACGACCATACTGTAATGATCACCGATTCGTTTGCTTTTACCGATTAAGCGCAGCACTTGGTGGTGTTTGGCGAAAAAGTCGATGTCGGCTTTGATGACGTGCCGGATGCCAAACTTAGGCACATCACGCGGCGGTACCATATTGTAGGCCAAAGCCGCAGAGATTTTGAGCTTGTTGACAATGTCATCGCCGTCAATGTCGGCACTCGGGTCGGCTTCGGCATAGCCCATATCCTTAGCCGCCAGCAGGACAGGATCGAAATCCAGGTGGGCACGTTGCATCTGGTCTAAAATGTAATTGCTGGTGCCATTAAAGATGCCTTCGATTGTATCGACCTGATCAATCCGCGCGGCCCGTTCCAGATTACGGATCCAGGGAATGCCACCGCCAGTCGTTGCTTCAAAATAAAACCGAACATTGTGTGCTTCCGCGGTCGCAATAAATTCAGGCAGATAACGGGCCACAACCGCTTTATTGGCGGTGACGACATGCTTGCCATGGCGCAAGGCCCGGAGAATATAATCGTGAGCGGGATGCAGCCCGCCGATTGCCTCCACCACCACATCGATAGAAGGATCCGCAAGAATGGCATCGAAATCAGTTGTCATCTCAGGCATGGTGGCAGGGTGGGTTGGGCGAATAAAAATCGCAGTGACCCGCATTCGGCGATCACCATTCGCAACAATATCGTAAACGCCGCTACCGACAGTACCAAAACCTAAGATGGCAATATTCATATTTCTCAGCTCCTTGTTTATAAAATATAGACACTTGTTTTTCTAATGCGAACAGATTATCATATCCATATCGTAAAAACAAGTCGGATCAGATAGGAGAATCGTTCACATGCGATACACGAGCACACGGGATCAACGAATAACCAAAACCAGCCAGCAAGCCATTAAGCAAGGTATTTCCGAAGAAGGCGGCTTATTCGTTTTGCCGCATTTAACGGATTATCGGATTGCGCTTCAGGATTTACTGGGAGCAGATTATGAAACGATCGCTCAGCATGTTCTCATGACCCTGTTGCCTGATTTTAACACTGCTTCATTGAAAAAAGCGATCCATTTAGCATATCGACAAAATTTTTCCGATGAACGCATCACGCCGATTCGGAATGTCGGTGATTTTCACGTGCTTGAATTATTTCACGGTCCGACCAGTGCTTTCAAAGACGTGGGGCTGCAATTATTGCCGCAATTGATGCGGTTAGCTCTGGATCCGGAAGATCGCATTATGATTCTGGCGGCGACCAGTGGCGATACCGGCACCGCGGCCCTGCAGGGATTCAAAAATGTGCCGCAAACCGGCATTTCGGTTTTTTATCCCGATCATGGGGTTAGCCCGATTCAGGAGCAGCAGATGCTGACAACAACTGGTAGGAATACGCGGGTGTTCCCGATTGCCGGTAACTTTGACCAAGCGCAGAGTGCGGTCAAAGCGTTGTTTACCGATACGGGTTTTGCAGCACGCTTGCAGGCAGAACAGGTTACGCTGTCGGCGGCGAATTCAATTAACATTGGCCGGCTGATTCCACAGGTGGTTTATTATTTTGCCGCTTATCTGCAACTGGTCAACAGCCATGCAATCCAGTTAGGGGAACCGGTTAATTTCACGGTGCCGACCGGAAACTTTGGCGATGTACTGGCTGGTTTTTATGCCAAGGCACTGGGCTTGCCGATTCATAAACTGATTGCTGCGGCTAATGCAAATCGCGAGATCGCGGATTTTCTTGATACTGGCATCTATGATCGCAATCGGCCGTTTTTAAAAACCGTTGCCCCAAGTATGGATATTCAGATTTCAAGTAATCTGGAACGCCTGCTATATTATAAGAGCGGCGAAGATAGTGCCTACGTGGCCATGCTAATGAAAGATCTGGCGAAAACAGGACGCTATCGAGTCCGTTCTGATGTGCTGGCGGCGATTCAAGCTGATTTTGCCGGTGGTTTTGCGACTGACGAACAAGTAGCAGAGGCGATTGCCACAGTCTGGCAGCAAGATGGCTACTTAATGGATCCACACACAGCAGTCGGTTACAGTGTGATGCAACAATATCGGGATACGGGTGATACCACGCCGAATGTTTTGTTGGCCACAGCGAGTCCTTACAAGTTCCCGCGTGCGGTAACTAAGGCACTTGACTTGCCGATTTCAGGCGACGATTTTTCGTTGATGACGCAACTACAACAGGTGAGTGGCGTTGCGATTCCAGCAAATCTGGCCCGTCTGGCAACGATGACGCCTCAACCGAAACACGTGGTTGCACCAGCAGCAATGGGCGCCGCCATTCTCAATGCGGCAAAGGAGGTTTTCGATGATGATTCGCGTGTCCGTTCCGGCAACAACGGCTAATTTAGGCGTTGGTTACGATGTGTTGGGCATGGCCCTTGATCTCAAATCTCGGTTCACTTTTGAGCCGAGCACCCAAAAGCTTGAGATCATCGGTGACGGGGATGCTTTCGCTAACCCGGAAAATTTAATTTATCGCGCCTTTGTCACGTTTGCGAATGCGATTCGTCAACCGGTTCCCAACTTACGCATCACCGTTGACTCGGATGTTCCCAGTGCGCGTGGATTGGGTAGTTCGGCGACGTGTGTGGTCGGTGGCCTCGCTGCGGCGAATGCCTGGTTTCATGCCGACTGGGATGAAGCCGCCCTTTTGAAGTTGGCCACTCAGCTGGAAGGACACCCGGATAATGCGGCGCCTGCCATTTATGGACAGGTCTGTGCGACTGTTTTGGCGGGTAATGAACCGATTGTCCGGCAGTACCCCGTCAGCCAACAGCTGCATTTTGTTACCTTGATTCCGCCATACGCGGTTAGCACCGAAGAAGCACGCAATATTTTGCCGGCAACCATGAGTTATGCGGATGCGGCTTATCAAATGGGCCGCTGCGTTTTGATGACCCGTGCATTGGTGGATGGTGATTTATCGCTGTTACGCCAGGTGGCTCAGGATCGGATGCACGAGCCGTATCGCGCGACGTTGATTCCGGATTATCAGGCAGCGCGCGAGGAAACGGCCGCACACGACGGGATCTTATTGATTTCCGGTTCGGGATCGACCATGCTGGCCATTGTTGGCGATGCCGCCGGAGCCGAACAACTACAAAAGGCAGCCGCACAACGGTGGCCGGAATGGCAAGTGCGGATCGTGACGCCAAGTGAACAAGGTGTACAGGTGGTAAAAACGGGGGAACTTTCAAAAAAAGTCGAGCATTGAAGCTTGGCTTTTTTTTACGCGCCATAATTGAGTTTTCTACGCCAAATAGTGTAATATGGCGAGGAAAGGGAGCGCTTGGCGATGAAATATTTTGACTATGAAAGCCTCAATGCACTGGTGGTCACCCCTGCCATCGTGGCTAAAATGAATCAGATTTATGAGTTGCGCGGACAACAACAGGACGGCTTACAGAAGAGTCGGGTTGCTTTAGAAAGATTGGTCAACATTGCCAAAGTTGAAAGCACCGATGCGTCCAACCGAATTGAAGGAGTTTATACCAGTGACACGCGTTTACGGGAACTGGTGAACAAAAAGACGACGCCCCACAATCGTAGTGAGGCGGAGATTTCCGGATATCGTGATGTTTTAGAGTTGATCCATGAGCACTATCAAGACATTCCTATTACTAGCAATTCAATCCTTGGCTTACACAAACAGCTATTTAATTACACTGAAAGTATATGGGGTGGTCATTACAAAGACATCAATAACACCATTGTCAATCACTATAAAGATGGAAGTCAGGGTGTCAGATTCACCCCACCACCGGCGCACATGACGCCTGAGTTGGTCGATTCGTTGTGCCATGCCTACAATCAGGCGATCCATGCCGGCGTTTTATCGCCATTATTGCTGACCGGCGCATTTGTTTTTGACTTTGTATCCATTCACCCGTTCAGAGATGGCAATGGTCGCATGTCGCGGCTTTTAATGCTGCTGACGTTATACCAAAATAACTTTTTGGTAGGAAAATTCGTTAGTATTGAACAACTTATCGAACACACAAAATCTGCTTATTACGAGCGGCTCCAACAAAGTTCAACCGATTGGATGACGAATGGTAATTCATACGCACCATTCCTTGATTACTTCTTGAGCATTATTTTGCAGGCTTATCGTGATTTGAATGAGCGCATCAACATCACACAACCTCAAGCTAAGTCGGCAGCAGAATTGGTTTTAAATGCGTTGCAGAGAGAATTACGGCCACTGAGCAAGCGTGATTTATTATCGCTTGTGCCAGAATACAGTCAGCGTTCAATCGAACGGGCCCTTCTCGAACTACAAAATAAACAGCAGATCGAGAAAATCGGCAGAGGGCGAGCAACAAGATATCGTCTCGTTTGACGGCTATTTTCTGGTAATATAAAGGCAGACAACTGTCATGATCCAGACCAGAAAGGACGGAACGGATGGAGCGGATTAAGTCTAACGAACGGGTACTGATCAACATCGGCCAACACTGGTATTACACGACCGCGAGTCGCCTGTCGCAGGTTATTCATGACACGATTAAAGCGGCGTTGGGGCCTGATCAGCATGAATTGTTATTCGTCTATTCGTTTACCACCAACAGCCGGTACAGCCTGATTACTGATGGCAAACGGCTTTGGCACTTGAGAATTAGCGATCATCGCCAAGCAGGTTACCAAGGTTTCAACTTTGATCTGCGAAATACCGCTAACTTCGCTGAACTCCGCGAGATGATTCGGCACTGCTTGGCCAGCCCTAACAATACGCTGCGAGTGGGTGGCCTCGCTTACATGCTTTTGCTTGTCAAGCATGCCGAGGTGATGGAAGACGAGCAGCACAACGTTCAAATAGCGGTTGGCGACCAAGTCATCACCTTGTCGCTGAAGCGTCTGTCTATGCTGCTGGATCAGTTAAGCCAACTTAAACTGGTAACGACGGAAGAAACGGGGGCCGCTGTTGTCACTGCGCTAGGTGAGGGCGTGATAAAACGCCTGACGACGCCAGAAATTTTGCAACTGTGGCACGGCGACGGGGCGCTTGACTTTTCGGTCCGAACTATCCTGGAAGTGTTTGCAACCGGTTTGCCAAAAGAAGAAAAACTCAATATGATCAGTCCTTATAACACAGTGGTTGCGGTGGGTCTAAAAGGCAAACCGCACCGTTTTAGTATTCCGGGGCGGCTTAGAGGTGAATTGAAAGTAGGGCAAATCATCGCCGTAAGGGCCTCGTATCGGCAGCGCGCGCTTGCCTGTATCACGGAATTAACAACTGTCCCGAAGGAAGAACAATTAGCCGTTCATATGGGGTGGGTCAGTAAGCATCCGCCCACGGAAGAAGAGATCGCTGCGTATCTGGCTGAGAAGGCGGGTCAAGCAGAGATCTTCGATTAAAGGAGTACAGCCATGAAAAAAGAGCCTATCAAATCACCGGTTCTAGTTTATCCAACCATTTTCACCGAATTTAATGATGAAGACGGCCATTACTTTACAGTCACCAGTCCAAATATTAAAGGAATGGTGACTGAAGGAACAACGCGTGAAGAAGCGGCCACAGAGGCTGTGGATGCCATCGCAACCATGCTGGATGGTGAACCTTATCCACCAGTTCAGGATCCGTCGAATTGGTCGTTGGCAGCTAATCAGAGCATTGTGTACATCACGATCGATATGGCGCAGCTGAAATAGTTTTGAACCACACTACCAGTATCTTCATGAATGCATATTGCCAGTATGGTATAATTCGAGAGCGACGAGCGAAAAGTTGAACCGCTTCAACGATCGCTTCGGAAATGTCATATGCAGCCGGCACCAACCACGTCACTGATCGCCGCTGCATTTTCAATGAAAATTTCAAGGCGCAGGTATAACGAACCTGAGCCTATCGAACGAGGAGAATATCATCCAGATGAAAGATGCACCCAGTTTTACCCCCATTCTGCTTGGCAGTGATATGAACGTGTACGGGATGGCGCGTTCGTTCCACGAGATGATCGGCGGCGCAATTGATGTTTATGCCCGTGAACAGCTTGCGCCGACGCGTTTTTCGCGTATCGTGAATGTCCATCTGATTAAGCAGTTTGATTCTGATCCCACGTTCATCGAAAAAATGCGTGAAATCGCCCATCTGCATGCGGCTTCGGCTGGTCGACTACTCTTGATTGCATGCGGCGATACATATGCGCAACTGGTATCCAAACATAAAGATGAATTGAGTCAGTGGTTCATCTGCCCTTATGTTGACTATGATTTGCTGAAGCGTCTGAATAGCAAAGAAAGCTTCTATCAGATGTGTGAGGAATACCATCTGCCATATCCGGCGACCAAAATTGTCACCAAGTCGATGTACGAAAGCAACGCCACCATCACCGCACCGTTTGAATTTCCGGTGGCGCTTAAACCGACTGATTCGGTGGAATGGTTGAATATCCATTTTGAAGGGCGCAAGAAGGCGTTCACGATTCACTCACAGGTTGAGCTGACCAATACGATTGCCAAAATTTACGACAATGGCTACACTTCCGATCTGATCTTGCAGGATTTTGTTCCCGGCGATGATAGCAACATGCGCACCATGAACTGTTATGTGGATCAATATCATCACGTTAAAATGATGTGTTTGGGCCACCCGTTGCTGGAAGATCCGACGCCGGCTTCAATCGGTAATTATGTCGCCATTATGCCGGCGTTTGATCAGAAGCTGTACGATCAAATCAAGGATTTCTTGGAGGCCATCAAGTTTACCGGTTTTGCCAACTTCGATATGAAATATGATCACCGCGACAACACCTTTAAGTTGTTTGAAATCAACATCCGCCAGGGACGCAGCAGTTTCTTTGTCACGTTAAATGGCTACAATCTTGCCAGCTGGCCGGTTCGTGATTATATCGTCGGCGATCTCAAGGATGCTCCAACAGTTTTCGGTAATGCTGACCGCAGCAAATACAAGCTATGGCTGGGCGTGCCGGAGCGGGTCTTCAAGCAATATTCCGCCGATAATGAAGCCAAGCGGGAAGCATTGCAGCTTATCAAAGAAAAGCGTTACGGGACGACGGTCTTTTACAAGCCGGATATGACCTTCAAGCGTTGGATATTGCTTAAGTACATGTTTCACAATTATGTCGGCCGGTTTAAGCAGTATTTTTCGGAAAACAAAGGTAATGTGTGATAGAATAGTTTTGTTAGGGATACCTAAACTTGCAAGGGGGCATTTCTGTTGGTTACTGAAAATGATTTAACGATTGAATCCGTGCATTATAATCGACTGCTACTGGCGGTCGATGATGATGACGACGACTCCTCGCGCAAGGCATTGAACTACGCCTGCACGGTCGCCAAGATTTACGATATTCCGCTGGGGATTGTTTCGGTTCTGGAAACCGGCGATTTGAATATTTTCCAGTCATTGACACCTGACGATGTTGATGCAGCACGGGAAAAGATGGCCAAAAACCTGAATACTTATGTTGAAAAGGCCCGCGACTTCGGCGTTCAAAAAGCGCAGCCAATTGTGGCAGAAGGTCGTCCAGCTGCTGCTATCCTTGATGAAGTGATTCCTGCTTTCAAGCCGGACCTGGTTATTATGGGTTCGCACGTGCGCCGTGGTCGGTTACGTCTCGGACACGTGGCAAGTGAAGTGGCACGTGATGCGTCGGTATCTGTCATTATCGTTCGCTAATATTGTAAAAGCATCACAACAAGCAGCCGTCGCGACTCCAAAAAAGAGTTCGGGGCTGCTTTTTGAGCGCAGACTGGCGACGGATAGCAAGCAAACAGTCCAGCGTACGCTCGACGCAATTGCTGGAAGACCACCCCTTAACTAACAGAAACGAGGCATCCCATGCATTATCAAAACGTCAGCGTCGGCAAACTTATTCGCCGCGTTAGCCGTTTCACGGTCGAAGTTGCATTAGACGGCGTGACGACGCCTGTTCACATGAACAATACCGGCCGCAATAAGGAAATTCTGATTCCGGGCTCGCTTGCCAGTGTCCGCCATGTGGCCAACACCAACCGCAAGACGCACTACGATCTTTTAGCCGTTCAGCGGCAAAATCGTTGGATCAATATTGACAGTCTGGCGCCGAACCATGTTGCGAAGGAATGCTTGGAAACAGGAACCTTGACACTGCCGGGGTTGACGTTGCCGTATGCGGTTCATCCGGAAACAACCTGGCGCGATTCTCGGCTGGACTTTGCCGGCACAGCTGCAGATGGGCAGCCATGGTTTGTCGAAACCAAAGGCGTGACGTTAGCGAATGGCTCGTTAGCCGCATTTCCCGATGCCCCGACGACTCGCGCATTGAAGCATGTCCATACCTTGATGATGGCACAGGCAGAAGGCTACCAGGCGTTTTTGGTGTTCATCGTACAGTTGCCAGATATTCAGGAGATGACCATTTATCGGGATCGTTTTCCCGAGCTGGTCACCGCGATCACCAACGCTAAGCAAGCCGGCGTTCGGGTGTTGGCATATGATACGGTAACCGGTCCCGATGCCATTACGTTAGGACGCAAAATTGCCTTTGATGAACAGCTTCCGTTTACAGAAATCGACTTGGCGAGTTTGTGAAAAATGAAAACTCGTTCATAAAAATTTCATTTTGACTTGACAATTTTATTTAAGCATTGCTACCGGGTCGTTAATCGTCCCTAGCCCTCAATCCTATGCAGATGAGGGCTTTTTTGATGGCGGGAAAATCATGGGCTCGGAAACGTCAGGATCATGGCGAAAAATGAAAATGAGATTCCGTGATTTGAATCACACACAAATGATCTTTACAATGGTTAGCATTGTTTCAATTCGATGACAACTGTTTCTTAAATAAGACGCCAAGTAACACAATGCATAGCAAATAGCTTTAAGCAAACAGTACTGGGTGCACGCTTGTCAAAAAGCGGTGACCCCGAGAGGAGAAGTGAACGGATGCAACACAAAATTGAAAGTGATGCAGAAACCAAAATCGAAGTCCGCGGGTTGACCAAGATTTTTGGTAAACGAATTAATCGCGCTAAGGAAATGCTGAAAAATGGCAAAACCAAGCCGGAAATTTTAAAAGCAACCGGCGCAACAGTCGGCGTTGATCGGGCGGACTTTTCGATCAAGACCGGCGAAATCTTCGTGATTATGGGACTTTCCGGATCCGGGAAGTCAACGACCTTGCGGATGCTGAATCGGTTGATTGAACCGACTGCCGGCCAGGTGCTGATTGACGGTGACGATATTTCCAAAATGGACAAACAAGGCATTCGCGAGATTCGGCGTAAGAAACTCAGCATGGTGTTTCAAGGGTTTGCGCTCTTGCCGAATCGAACCGTGTTGCAAAATGCCGCCTTTGGTTTGGAAATTCAGGGTATGGATAAAGATGAACGCGAAACCAAGGCCAATAAAGCGCTCGACTTGGTTGGCTTGAACGGGTTTGCCGATCAGTATCCGGACCAACTTTCCGGTGGGATGCAGCAACGGGTTGGCTTGGCGCGTGCCTTGGCCAGTGATGCCGAGATCCTGCTGATGGACGAAGCCTTTTCCGCGCTTGATCCGTTGAATCGGCGGGATATGCAAGATGAACTGCTGGATTTGCAGGAAGACATGCATAAGACGATTGTGTTTATTTCGCACGACCTGAACGAGGCGTTGCGGATTGGCGATCACATCATGATCATGAAGGATGGCGAAATTGTCCAGATCGGTACCCCTGAAGAAATCCTGAGTCAGCCAGCTGACGATTACGTTGAGAAATTTATCGAAGGCGTGGACCGTAGTCAGGTTTACACGGCGGCTAATGTCATGATTCGGGCCAATACGGTCAACATTGACAAGGATGGTCCGCGGTTGGCGGCACGGCGCATGCGGGATAACGAGATTTCCAGTTTGTATGTGGTGAATACGCAACGGAAACTGGTCGGCATTCTGGATGCGGATGACGTGCGGGCAGCCATTGATGCCGGCAAGAAGGATCTGAAGGACATTGTTAAAACCGATGTGCCGACAACCAAAATGGATACGCCACTGGCTGATCTGCTTGACGCCGTTTCCACGACTTCGGTTCCGTATGCCGTTATCGACGATCGTGACCGATTACGCGGCATTATCATTCGCGGTGCCGTGTTAGGGGCACTGGCAGGACAGGAGGTCAATGTCAATGTTTAATCTTTTCATGAATATTCCGACTTTACCGTTGGCCCACTGGATCGATTCGTTCGTGGCCTGGTTAACCCAGTTTTCCGGGTTCTTCGGGGTGCTGACGAACTTCATCGGCAGCATTGTGAACGCTTTTCAGGCCGTGTTCGATTTAATTCCGATTTGGCTGTTCATCGTGCTGATTATGGCGTTGACGTGGTATCTGAAACGGGATCAGAAGTATCGGAGTCTGTTGATTTTTGAACTGCTGGGCTTACTGCTGATCTGGAATCTCGGTTTCTGGCGCGACATGACCCAAACCTTAACCCTTGTGCTAACGGCTAGTCTGTTAGCCATCGTGATCGGCATTCCACTGGGCATCTGGGCTGCAGAAAGCAAAACCGTGTCCGCCATCGTTAAACCGCTGATGGACTTCATGCAGACCATGCCAGCCTTCGTTTATTTGATTCCAGCGGTTGCGTTTTTCGGTATCGGGATGGTGCCCGGGGTGGTTGCCTCGGTGATTTTTGCCATGCCGCCAACCGTTCGGATGACCCAGCTTGGCATCGATCAGGTACCGGCTGATCTGAACGAAGCAGCCGTTGCATTTGGCGCGACCAGTTGGCAGCAGCTTATCAAGGTGCAGCTGCCGTTTGCCCGCGGCACGATTATGGCCGGCATCAACCAAAGTATGATGCTGGCACTGTCGATGGTTGTCATCGCGTCCATGATCGGGGCAATGGGCCTGGGAACCAAAGTCTATTTTGCCGTTGGACGTAACGATGCTGGCGGTGGCTTTGTTGCCGGCCTGGCGATTGTCATTTTGGCGATCATTTTGGACCGGATCACCCAAAGCCTCAACCGCACACGCTAGGAGGTGGCCGTTTGCGTTTTTATAAAAAGATCATTGCAACCGTGGCGATGATGGCAAGTGTCTTGCTGCTGGCCGCATGCAGTAGCACCCAACCGAAATACGATGCCAACAAGCCACTAGGGCCGCAGATCAATTACACGATTACGGGGATCGATGCCGGTGCCGGGATTATGACCAGCACGGATAAGGCGCTGAAAGCATACGGACTGGCGGATAAAAATTGGCAACTGCAGCCGAGTTCAACCGCGGCCATGACCAGCACGCTGAAAAAAGCGATTGCCGATAAACGGCCGATTGTGGTCACCGGGTGGACGCCACACTGGATGTTCACGAAGTTTCCGTTGAAGTTTCTGAAGGATCCTAAAAATGTTTATGGTAAAACCGAACAGATCCATACGATTGTGCGGAAGGGACTCAAGCAGGATGATCCGCAAGCCTATCGGGTGTTGGATCAGTTTCACTGGACGCCAAAAGAAATTTCCAGCGTGATGCTCGCCGTCAACAATGGCCAGGATCCGGCTGATGCTGCCAAAGACTTCGTTAAGAAACACCCTAAGCAAGTTGCCGAATGGACGAAAGGTGCGAGCCATGTCAGCGGGCATCCTAAGTTGACGTTAACGTACATTGCCTGGGATTCGGAAATTGCCTCCACCAATGTCGTAGCAACGGTCTTGCGCCAAGTCGGCTACAAGGTCACGATTCGGGCGATGGAGCCACAGCCGGTCTGGGCATCGGTTGCCACCAAGGCCGCAGATGCGCAGGTCTCCGCATGGTTGCCGAACACGGCGGCTAAGTTATACGCCGATTACAAGAACCAAGTCGTTGATCTTGGCGTCAACATGGACGGTGCCCGCGTTGGGTTGGCTGTGCCTAAGTATATGAAGAACATTAACAGTATTGAAGATTTGAAGAAATAGAAGATCATTAACGCCAAGGAAGTCGTTCGCAACATTGCGGATAGCTTCCTTGGTTTTTTGTTGGATGAGTTAATGAGCAGATGGCTTGCCTTCTAGGCGTTTAGTGACTACGATAACCGCGAAGAAGCATCTAATGCTATGAAAAGATTAACTTGTTTATAACGGGTTTTTATGAAGTGTTCACGCTCACCTAAAGGAGGAGAGTTTTGATGGCTGAAACGATTAAAGCAGGAATTGCTGCCTTGCGGACTTTGGAAAGTTGGGGTGTGACCCATCTTTACGGCATTCCCGGCGGTACGTTTAATAACATGATGTATGCGCTGGATGAAGAGCAGGCGCGGATCAAATATATTCATGTCCGGCATGAAGAGGTCGGGGCACTGGCAGCAGTTGCCGATGGTAAGCTTACCGGTCACATTGGTGTGGCATTTGGATCAGCCGGTCCCGGAGCAACCCACCTTTTCCAGGGAATCTATGATGCCAAAATGGATAAAGTGCCAACGCTATTCTTGGTGGGGCAGGTCGAACAGCGGTTTATGAATGCCGATTTCTTCCATGAATTGGACGAGGATCCAATGTTTCAAGACGGCGCCGTTTATGCCCGCACGGTGACCACCGCGCGCAGTCTGCCCCATGTGATCGATGAAGCCATTCGCCGTGCTTATGCCGCTCGTGGTGCTGCCGTGGTGATCATCCCCAATGACTTGCCGGCAGAACCGATCCCGGCTGACGGGTATTACAGCGCGGCTGAAACGCATGCAACGCCGGTTTTGGCGGCTGGCAGCGATGAGCAGGTCGATGCAGCTTTGCGGCTGATCGGTGCGGCCTCCCGACCAGTGTTGTATGTTGGCCAAGGGGTCCGTGGTGCGGCCGATACCGTTATGACACTAGCCAAAAAGTTACAGATGCCGGTCATTACCACCGCGCTTGGTAAACCGATCATTCCGTACGAGTTCGAAGCATTACTGGGTTCGGCTGCCCGGGTTGCCTCGAAACCGGCCAATGAAGCGTTACGGGTCGCGGATCTCATCATGTTCGTCGGCTCCAACTACCCATTTGCCGAAGTCATGTTCTCGCCTAAAGCGAAGTTCATTCAGATTGAAGCGGATCCGAAGACACTTGGCAAGCGGCACCACACCGATGTGGCCATTTTGGCAGACGCACCGGCAACGCTGGAGAAAATGATTGCCCGCAGCGAGGATGCACCAAGTAGCGGCTGGTATCAGGCAAATGTCGACAACGTGAAAAACTGGCATCAATACAACGATGACATGATGCAGCGGACCACTGGTGATATGCGGTTTGAGCCAGTCTTCGGTCAAATTAATCGGTTAGCGACTGACGATGCGATTTTTGCCATTGATGTCGGCGATGTAACGCAAAATGCCGTGCGGCTGTTGAAAGTCACCGGCCGTCAAGCTTGGACGACCAGTGGTTTGTTTGCCACCATGGGCGCTGGCTTGCCAGCCGCTTTGGCCGGACAGTTGAGTTTCCCTAAACGACAGGTCTTCAATCTGACTGGCGACGGTGCGGCAGCAATGGTCATGCAGGATCTCGATACCGAAGTGCGGTACCATTTGCCGATTATTAACGTTGTGTTTTCCAATAATGCGTTAGGTTATATCGAAGATGAGCAGGAAGATGACGGCCATGAGTGGTTCGGTATCGACATGCCGCCGATTGATTTTGGGACAGTCGCGAAAGGCATGGGGATGACAGGCATCACGGTGACGCAGGTATCGGAACTTGCTGACGCGTTTGATGAAGCCGAAGTTAATCGCATTGCCGGCAAACCGACGCTGATTGATGCCAAAATTACCAACGAACGGCCAATTCCGGTCGAGCACCTGCAACTGGATCCTGATCGCTTCGATGCGCCGACCATTGCAGCATTCAAGAAACGTTACTATGCGGATAAGCTGGTGCCGTTCAGTGAATTTTTGAAGGCGCATCACGTTCCGGTTGGATAATTGTGTGAGTAGGGGAAAAAACTCGGGCAATGAGTTCCGTGCTGTGCCAAACTCCGCAATCTCCGGCCAGATGTGGCTGGAACGCTGTGGGCACGACTTCGAACCCGCAAAGCCCGCGGTTTCGAAGCTCGGCCTTGTTGTAGGCGGGGCAAAGAGCGCCCCACCAACAACAATTCCACGGCTGAGCCCCATCTGGCCTACGATTGCTCCGCCTTGGCACTAGTGATTGAACAGTTTGACAAATTACTTGTATGTGGACATTAAACGAACGTGCGCTGCAATTGTGTGCGTTCGTTTTTATATTCCGACGGCTGAAGGTTTGTCAGATTTTGTCCTGCCACTTTCATGAAGCACAATCAATGGTTGCGCAGCCCGAAAATGGTATCATGTGACTTAACCGGGCAATTCGTCTATGGCATGAATTGTCTCGTGACTTAAATGACAGGATGGCCTAACAGGATGTTTGCTGCTGAAATTATTATGAATCCAAGTGCGGGTAATGCACGCTGGAAGAAGGAGTTGCCGGCGTTGTTGGCGCTGCTTAAGTTGCACTTTGCGCGGTTGCGGGTGAACCGAACCCAACAGCCGGGTGATGCGCAGATTGTTACCGAGAAATTGCTTAAAGCCTATCATGATCACCTTGACGAACTGCAACTGATTGTTATCGGTGGCGATGGCACGTTGCATGATGTTGTGAATGGGTTACAACGCCGCGGTCATCCCGAAGTGGCTATTGGCTATGTTCCGACCGGCACAGGCGATGATTTTGCGCGTGCTCAGCAGATACCCTTGGATCCGAAAAAGGCCGCGGCGGCATTGGTCACTGCCATGCCGCGGCCGGTGCGGATCGGGGTTGCGAATTCAGCCAAGTACGGAACCCAGTATTTTATCAATAATTTTGGGATTGGCATGGATGCCCAGATTGTTTACCAAACCAATCATTCGCTGCATAAAGGGACGCTAAATGCCCTCAAGTTGGGCCAATTTGCGTACGGCGCCAGCATTTTAAAAGCGCTGCGGGTGCAAAAAGGCTTCCCGGCCACTTGGCAAGTCGCTGGCCACCCTGAGGAACACGCTAATAACGCTTATCTGAACGTTTTTACCAACCACCCGTTTCTCGGCGGCGGTATTCGCCTTTTTCCGGACGTGATGGATCAGCGGGAACGGCTATCACTGGTTCAGGTGCGTCGCGAAAAGCTTGGCACTTTGCTTCAAGTCGCGGTTGCCATTTTAAGCGGCCGATCGGTTCATCGTGCCATCCATCATCTTGAGGCCGATCAATTTGACTTTGTCACGGAGGCTACGGTGCCGATTCAAATGGATGGTGAAGAGTACACGACGCCAATCACGGTTACCCTGCGACAGACCACGCAGATGTTCTTATTGCCAATGACCAACTAAAAAGTCCCCGTCGACAGCCGTGTTTCAGACTGTTAATGGGGACTTGTGATTTGCTCAAGGCGCTGGTGGCGTGGGCTTGCCAGCCGATTAACGCTTGCGCACGAAAATTAATTTTGAGAACAGATAATTGGCCACCACGATGATGACCTGATCGAGAATTTTGACCAGAATCTCATTGCCATGCAGCCAGTCAACGCCGACGATCATGATGAAGTTGTCCAGCAGGAGTGACACGCCGCGAAGAATCAGGAAGCTGGTCAGTTCGAACCAAAATTTTTTCTTGCTTGAATAGTCGCTGTGGAAGACGACACTTTTATTGGCAAAAAACGCAAAGATAACACTCACGATATTCGCGGTGGTATTGGTTAACACCAAGCCGATGCCAAAATAGCGCATCACGAAAAAAGTGACAAAGTTGATGAGGGTTGTGAGGCCGCCAATGAACAAGTAGTTGATGATCATTTCGTAGCGGCGGTAAAGTTGAATCAGGGTTTTCAAGGGAATGTGCTCCTCTAGTATTAAGTTTGGCACGCGTGCCGGCCCGAATAATGGCAACTCGTCACAGTATACCATGCAACGCAGTGGGGCGTCAGCCGGCGAATGATCAAGTGACTTGCACTTTTGCACGCCTTTGTCTTACAATTAGTAAGCAGATTCGAACGTTATTTTTGTACTGTAAGCGCGCTTGAATCTCAGCAAATTTCAGGGTATCCTTTTCCCAAGACTTGTGGTCTGAAGTCAAGGGAGTGATTCAAATTATCTAGACTTGTTTCATTTTTCAGAGGGTATACTTCCCCCAGCCCAGGGATTTAGTAATTTCTCTAGGTGAATCTAAAGCCCTAACTTGACGCTTGGCGCGCTAGACCGCTTTGGCTGGTTTATACAACTCGTGGTTTTTAAGTAATGCATAGATCACGCGTACCAGCTTTCTTGCAGTCATGACACAAGCACGTCGGTGTTGATATTTTGGCACCTCCCGGTATTTCTTGTCGTAAAATCTGGCAAATGTGGGATCATGCGCTCTTACCGAGTTGGCAGCTTCAATTAGGTAATAGCGTAAGTACTGATCGCCGTTATGCGTGCGCGGCGTTAGTTGCCGCTCACCGTTTCCGGATTGACTTCTGCGCCAAACCAGTCCGGCATAGCTTGCCAAACTAGCTTCACTCGGAAACCGTTCAATCTGACCAATTTCAGCCAGTAGTCCAGCCGAGTAGACTGGGCCAACGCCTGGAATACTTTGCGTTGACTGTGAGCCATCAATGACGGCACACAGGTCGGTGATGCTCTTGTCTAGGGCTTTTAGTTGCTTTTGTAACATCCGGATCTGGTTGATGTAAATCGCCATGACCTGGTCAACAGAATCGGCAACCGTCTTGCTCAAGCGATAAGAGCTACGGATGGCTTTTTGTAAGGCCTTAGCGATCGCCTCTGGGTCACCAAAGCGACCGTGGGACAATTGGTTAAGATCTTGAGTAAGCGTCTGTAAGGGCATCTGAGCGATTTCGTCCAGTGTGTACTTTTCACCGCTAAGCACCGTCATCATCGTGTTTCCGAACACAGAAGTCGGTAGCTCAGCTTCCAGTGTGTTCAATCGGAAGTACAGATTGTTGAGGAAGTGGTTTTTGCCATCTGTAATTTGTTTGACGACGTGATACCGTTCGCGGGTGAGCCGCTGTAAGGCAATGTGTTTCTCGTCGCGGGTCACTGGCACTTGATACCGGCCAATGCGCAGAAAGTCTGCGATGTGGAAGGCATCAATGGTATCAGTCTTGTCGTCATCGAACAATTGGCTGTAACGATGAGTCATCTTGGGGTTCAACGTGACGACAGTGGCATCCAACGCACTGAGCGCTGAGCTTTGTTCAAAGTAAAGTGTGGGGTGGATGTTGTACACCGAGGTGGCTTCCATGCCAATCACGATCTTTAGTGAATCATCTTGGCGTTTAGCCCATTCCAGGATTAATTTCTCAATTTGGCCGGCCCCGTCAGGGGTATTCGTGGTCTTGTCCTGGAAAATAACCTTCTTGGCAGAATCCAAGCCACAGTAATCAAGCTTTGCTTTTGAAACATCAATACCAACATTCAAGTTCATCGAATTGGACCTCCTTTCTGTTCTGATTTATGGATAGGCTTGGGCGCTGCGCGATATTCCCTAATTATGAACCTACAGTACTTCCTCGCAGTATGAGCAGTCTGTCTGAGGATCAGTAGCTGCTCGGTGAAACGCGAGTCACCGAACTGATCTCCAGCCCCCGCAGCTTGTGGTTTGTGCTTGTTCGATTCATCTGGGCGGCAGTCTCGGGGTGAAGTCTAGCAATAGCTAGCAACAGGAGGGAAAAGCCTATACCAGTTGGACCCAAATCCAATGAACAACTAGAGAATATCACGCAACATCCAAGTACGGAGCTATCCAAGAACTTGGTTGTAATTTAAATATACGAGGAGGGTGACGATGACAAAATCTAGTAAGCAACAACCGCCACGCAGGCATCGTTGGCTTTGGCGGACGATTTTCACGCTCGGTATCCTTCTTGGCTTAGCGTTGGTCTTCAATGAACCGATTAAGTTATTTGTGGTCGATCATTTAAGTCAGACAACGATGGCGCATATTGATCGGGACACGGTTGACAAAAACGAAAAGAAGCACGCGACGTTTGATTTTAAAGGCGTCAAAGCGCTGGACATCAATACGGTCGGCAATGCGGCGATCACGCGTAATCTGCATCCCATCGGCAAAATTGCTATTAGCAGTGTCAACCTGAAGCTGCCGATTCTCAAAGGTCTTTCCAATGATAACCTGAGTGCCGGGGCCGGGACGATGAAGGCCGATCAAAAGATGGGCGAAGGCAATTACGCGTTGGCTGGCCATTATATGACCAATCAAGGCATCCTCTTTTCGCCATTAAAGAACGTTAAAAAAGGCGATACGGTTGTTATCACGAATATGAAGCATATCTACACGTATAAGGTGACGACTAAACAGATTGTTAATGAGACCCAAGTCCAATGGATCGATGATGTGGCGGGCAAGAAACTGATCACGTTGGTCACATGTGCGTCACCGACTGAAGGCGAAGTGGATCGGATCATTGTTCAAGGTGAACTGCAATCGGTTAAAGATGCCAACAGTCAGAATTTGAAAATTTTCTTATAATTTAAGCAAGTGTGAGCGAATGCTTGCACTTTTTTTCTTTTTGCGGCAGGCTAAAGTTTAATGAGTAAAGAATGTTAAATGGGGGAGACTATGTCAGCTTACGAAAAATTTATCAACAACGTGCCGGTTCGGCGTACCGTTGTTTTATTCTCGGTATTTATAGTTTTATGGTTCGCACGCAGTATTATGAGCGATATTTTGCTGACATTTATTTTTGCCTTTTTGGTCAGCCGCTTGGTTCACGCGGTGCAACGGCATGTCCATATTCGCCCGTTTATCATTGTGGTGCCGGTTTACATATTGGTTCTTTTGGGGCTGGTTTATGCGGCTGTACATTATGTACCGGCGATTGTCCGCCAGACCATCACGCTGTTCAACTCGGTGCAGGACTTTTATAACAGCGATGCGTTTGCGAATAATCAGGTCATGCAATGGATACTGTCAAGCACCAAGAGTCTGAATCTGACCGAGCAGCTTAAAACCGGGCTGTCGACGGTTCTCGAATATGCTGGCAATATTGGCGCCATGGGGTTGACACTGGTTCTGTCATTTATTTTAAGCTTCTTCTTTACGATCGAGCTGGACAGCCTGCCTGAGTTCGGTCAGCTATTCCTGGATTCACCATTTGGCTGGTATTTCAAAGACTTGCGCTATTTTGCCATGAAGTTCATCAATACCTTTGGCGTGGTGATGGAAGCCCAGATTTTTATTGCGGTGGTCAACACGGTCATTACGACGATTACCTTGTTATTCCTGAAAATGCCGAACATTCCTAGTCTGGCAATTATGGTCTTTCTGTTGTCACTGATTCCGGTGGCCGGGGCGATCATATCGTTGATTCCGCTGACCATTATCGGCTATACTGTCGGTGGCTGGCAGGATGTGATTACCATTTTGATCATGATTGCCGTGATCCATGTACTGGAAGCATACGTGTTGAATCCGAAGTTTATGAGCAGTCGGACGCAGCTGCCGGTATTTTTCACCTTTGTGGTCTTGCTGGTTGCGGAACGCCTTTTTGGTACCTGGGGCTTAATCGTCGGGATTCCGATCTTTACGTTCTTCCTTGATGTGCTCGGAGTCAAAAAGATTGCCGGAACGAAGGCCAATCATTCAACGTATGCCAGCATCCCGCAGCCAAAGGAGCATGATGGGGATGGCGCATAAAAAACGTTGGTTGATCGTGATCGGGGTGCTCGTGGCGGTAGTGGCAGCAGGTGGCTTGACGATGACGTGGGTACAACATCAACGCGATGCCACTAAGATTACGGCGCATCCGGTTCCCCAGGCACAGTTAGGCAAAAGTGCCCGTAAGTTAATTCGCGAGACTGATTTCAGAGGTAGTGTTGCATTAATCAAGCAAGGGCGGATTGTGTATGCCGGTGGTGTTGGCGAAGCGAATCACGATCGCAAGTTGGCCAATACCGGCGACACCATGTTTCCGTTGGCATCGGTCGAAAAGTACCTGACCGCTTTGGTGATCGGCCGGTTAGTGGCCAATCACCAGTTGAAGCTAACGACGAAGCTGGCGAAGTTTTATCCCGAGATTGCCCATAGTAAAGACATCACGATTCGCCAACTGCTTGATCACCGTTCCGGGATTCAGATGGACGAGTTAACGCCGGACAATGTTTTGACATCGGAATCGAAGTCGTTGGACTGGAATCTGAAGCAACTAGGGTCGACCGGTCAGCATGACTTTTTCTATACAAATGCGAACTATGCGCTGTTGGCCGGAATCATTCGCAAGGTGACTGGCAAAAGCTTCGAGACGACACTGCGAGAAACGATTCTGACGCCGTTAAATCTTCAACATACCCGCAATTTTGATGAACTAACTGCAAAAATGCCCGTAGCACAAGGCTATCTCACCGAAGATGATGACCACTACCAGCCAGATGATCTTAGCCCGGCACTCTTGTCGAGCCTACTTGGCAGCGGCAGCGAGTACATGAGTGTGACCGACTTGGCGAAAGTCATCATTGCCGCAGAAACCGGAAAAGTCATTCCGCCTAAAGTTTATCGTGAGCTGATCACCGCCAACTATGCTGATGGTAATCGTTATGCCAGCGGGGTGGCCTGGCTAGATGATCAGCGGTTGCTGCAAGGCATGTACAACGACAATCCGGAAAGCTTCAGCACGTTGGCTTATTTCCGCGCTAATGCCGCAAGTGGCGTTGTGCTGTTTGGCAATCACACCATGACTACGGACACCGTGACGTTAGCCCAAAATCTGGAAGTGTTGGTTCGATAGCGCAAGAAAAAAGACGACACTAGAGGAAAAAATCCAGTGTCGTCTTTTTTGCAACGTTAAATAAAACTGTTAGTAGTTGAATGAGCGGCCAATATCGTTGATGCCTTGGTAAAGGCTGCTAATGATACTTGAGAGTCCGAGCATGCCAACCACCATGAAGACTAGGAAGAGCAGAGCGCTGGCAATTAAGTATGCGTAGATTTTATCGAACTGATTTGTTGGTTGCGCGGTGAATAGCATATAGGGGCCGGCCAAGAGGAAGAGCCCGAGGCTTAATGCAACGAGCAAGGTGAGCAGCATTGCCGATCCGACGTTGATAAGACCCACGATCTGCATCAGCAGCGTGAAAAGCGAGAAGAACACCATCCAGTTAGCGTGGAAGGCATAGGCGGTAGTGAACTCAAAAAAATTGCGGCGCCGATCGCCCAGAATGCCGCGGATCGCCAGATAATAAATCGCAATAATGGCAACTGCAAGAATGGCGACCATGACAAACAGTTTGATGAAGGTGCTCAAAACGATATTGGCAACGCCACCCGGAAGTGACGATAGCGTACTGCTAACCCGCAACGCGATCGTCAAGGCCAGACTGATAATGGTAATAGCCAAACTGGTGAAGCCAAAATAAGGGTGATAAGACTGATCAATCTGCGCCGGATGCTTGATGCTGTCAACTAGATAACGCCAGTAACTGCCAGCGTACTGTTTGCCTGCTTCAACCGTTGGATTCGGCTGTTTGGGTGCTGCTGGTGTCTGTGCGACCGTTTGACTGTTCTCGGCGCCAGAATTCGTATTTGTATTGGTTGATGCAGTTGCCGTTGAAGTTGCCGGCTTGTGCGGTGTCTGAGAAGGATTGGCAGCAGTGCTTTGTGTTGCTGTTGTTGAGACTGAATTGGCCGTTTCATCCTTCACCGCTTCTTTTGCAGCTGAAATTGGTGCGGCAGACTGACTGGCTGAACTTGTGGCCGGCTTTTCAGCAGGTGCAGTATGAGATGCCGTATCAGCTTGTTCTTGTGCTACCGCAACGTCAGCTAAATTAGTACCACATTTGACACAGAAGTTGGCGGTTACCAGGTTATGGGCACCGCAATTAGGACATATTTTGAACATACAATTACCTCCAAAGTAAAAGTGAGCGTGAACCGGCGCGGTTAGAAACCGGAGTGTAAGTGGCCTCAGGCGTGATGGCCCGGGTCTGGCCATTGCGCCTGAGGTCCTTACATGCAGGTTTCTGGGCTGGCGAGCGCGTTAAGATAAGCGTGAACCGGCGCGGTTAGAAGCCGAAGTATAAGTGGCCTTGGGCGTGATGGCCCGGGCTTAGGCCATTGCGCCCAAGGTCCTTATACGCAGGCTTCTGCGCCGGTGAACGCGTTAAAGTGAGCGTGAACCAGCCCGGTTAGAAACCGGAGTGTACGTGGCCTTGGCCTTGGGCGTGATGGCCCGGTCCAGTTCACGAACTGAGCCGAATCCCCAGCTATGAAAACACCCGTCACCTAATCATACCAAATTAATTGACGAATGCCTTAAGCTACCTCCGAAAATCACCTGCGATGGAAGAGCCGATAAAGACCACCGGCAACCAAAGCAAAGGTGGTACCGAGTAAAATCAAATCCATGACCCCGTGTACCAAGGACAAGAAGCCGTTTTCATTCACGGCCGCTTGAAAGGTAGCGGTGCTTACATAGACCAAAAAATAAATCACACTGATCAGCCAGAAGCCGCCGATCGTTAACCAGATTTTTTTCAAGATAACCTCCAAGTAGTGGGTTATTGTCGCGGTGTGGTGGGCGCACTGGACAATGGTCATCATCACCGGAGCGCGAACCACTTTTATATGCCGTTCAGGTAACCTCAATCATTTACTTTTTGCTTATGTTTCCAATATACCAGAGAAAGCGGGTGCGAACTTACTGAAAATGGTGTAACATGAGATTCTGTAAACAGACAGAAGACTGTCAAATCATAAAAGCGAGGTATTCTCTGATATGGCGAAATTAGTATTGATCCGTCACGGGCAAAGTGAATGGAACCTGTCCAACCAATTCACCGGCTGGGTGGATGTTGATCTGAGTGAAAAAGGTGTCGAAGAAGCAAAGCATGCTGGGCAATTGGTCAAGCAAGCCGGGCTTGAATTCGATCAGGCTTACACCTCAGTCTTAACCCGTGCGATCAAGACCCTGCACTACGTCTTGGAAGAATCCGGCCAATTGTGGATTCCGGAAATGAAGACCTGGCGTCTGAACGAACGTCACTATGGCGCATTACAAGGCTTGAACAAGAAGGAAACGGCTGATAAATATGGCGCCGACCAAGTTCACATCTGGCGCCGTTCGTACGACGTTTTGCCACCATTGTTGAAAGCAACCGATGAAGGCTCCGCTGCTAAGGATCGTCGTTATGCTAACCTTGATCCGCGGATCATTCCTGGCGGCGAAAACCTGAAAGTTACGCTGGAACGGGTTATCCCATTCTGGGAAGACCATATCGCACCGGATCTGTTAGATGGCAAGAACGTTGTCATTGCCGCACATGGTAACTCACTGCGCGCTTTGACCAAGTACATCGAAAACATTTCCGACGCTGACATCATGAACTTGGAAATGGCAACTGGCGAACCGGTTGTTTATGACTTTGATGAAAAGTTGAACGTTAACAGCAAGACCAAGTTGAATTAATTCTGTCTTGATTGGCTAAAGAACTCGTATAAGACAGGCATTGTTCGTGCAGATTTTAAATTTGCGCGAAGGTGCCTGTCTTTTTGTCGTTTAATATTTAGCGAACCGAGTTTAAAGCTGATTAAGTTTGTAGTTTGGCAAAGGCAGGTTATAATAGTTGTATGATTATTGAACTAAGTAGCGCGCAAGTTGATGAAATTCAGGTTAAGGTTTTTAAAGCATTGGCTGATCCAGTTAGACTGGCCATTATTCGCTATTTAAAAAAGGTGAACAAGGAGGTCACCTGTGGCGAAGTCGGTGAGGCAATTAAAATGAGCAAGTCGGCGGGATCCTATCATTTTCGCTTGTTACGTGAAGCCGGATTGACGAAGACACGAAAATCTTCACGCGAGAAGTACGTTTCGCTTAATGCTGAAAATTTTGATCTCTATGTAACAAATTTTTACAAAAATTTGTAGATGGCCGGTAGATGTCTATCGGCTATTTTTATACAAAATAGTTCAAAAAAATTTGAACTTTGCATTGCAATTTCGGAAAGCAAGCTTTAAGGTTTAATAGTTGAACGATCGTTTAACTATTAAATATTTAGGAGCGTGCTCGTATGTTAAATGCTGAAAAGGCAAAACCAAAGACAGGTTGGATCTTATTTTTGACATCGCTTGGCTTTTTTATGTCAATGATGGATTCAATGATTGTGACGACTGCTTCAACGGCTATTAGGAGTGACTTTTCTATTTCTGTTGATCAGTTGCAGTGGGCTTTAAATGCCTATAATATTGCGATTGCTGCCGTATTACTGGTCGGTGTGGCGATAGGCGATCGGCTCGGACATCGCAAAGTTTATGAACTGGGGCTACTCATCTTTGTTATTGGATCGATTCTCTGCGCCTTGTCCGGGAATATTATGTCGTTGATTGTTGCCCGGGTTGTTGAAGGTGTTGGCGCATCGGTTATCACGCCGATGTCAATGGCCATCTTAACAGCAAACGTACCAGTGGAAAGCCGCGGCAAGGCGTTAGGTATTTGGAGCGGCATTGGCGGACTGGCGCTTATTGTCGGACCGGCATTAGGTGGAATTATCGTCGCCAAGATTGCGTGGCAGTGGATCTTCTGGATTAATGTGCCAATTGGCTTAATTTGCATCTTATTATCACAACAGAAGCTTCCTGAAACCAAAGCCGGATCCCAAAAGATCAATGTCCTTGACTCACTTTTAGTGGTTTTAACTTCAGCAGGTCTGATTTGGGCGCTTTCGGCAAGTAAATCAGTCAAAATCCCTACAGCAGCTATCATTGTGGCAGTTTTGAGTGTTTTATTTGCGTTGTTACTCGTATGGCGACAAAAACGCGAAGACTTTCCCTTGATTCCTTTAAGTTTTTTCCAGCGGTGGCAATTTACCGGTGCTAATCTTGCAACGGCGCTTCTATATGCCGCAATGTATGGGGTCGTGTTCTTCCTTCCTCAATTTTTCCAGGTGGTTGGACATGTCAATGCGATGATTGCCGGAATGGAAATGCTGCCATGGACGGGCATGCTGGTTCTTGTTGCCCCGTTTGCGGGTCGCGCCGTGGATCGCTTTGGAGAACAGCTCATTGCGATCGTTGGGCTATTTCTGCAAGGGCTTGGTTATTTGCTTATTGGGTTAATCGTTCACGATGGTTATACATATAGTCTAACGATCGTGCCGCTTGGTCTGGCAGGTATTGGTCTTTCAATGGCAGGGCCAGCATTGCAAAAAGCAGTCTTGGGTGCTGTCAGCCCAAAGAATCTGGGAAAAGCTTCAGGTTTGTACAATATGTTTCGACTGTTTGGCGGTGCCATTGGGGTCACCATTTCAGTTTTGATTTTCTATGCAATTGGCAGTGCAGACACATCGCTCGAATTTTCCAGAGGGTTTCAAGCGGCTATGATCGGCGCGGGCGGACTTTCGTTAATCGGTATTTTGTCCGCATTAAGATGGCGTCAGAATGCTTAAGCGTCAGTGAAGGTATGTGGCGTGATCTTGCACCTGAAGCTCAACTGTCTGATAATCAGTTTAAATGGTTCATGAAAAGAGGCAGTTAAGTGGCAAACTATATTAAAGAAATTCGCAGCAAGGTCGGGCATATGCCTATTTTTCTCAATGCAGTGGCTGGTGCGGTTGTTAACGATCAGGGGCAGTTATTGTTGCAACAGCGGACCGATGCCGGTAATTGGAGCGTCCCCGGCGGCATGATGGAATATGGCGAGTCGTTTCTTGAGACGCTCAAACGCGAGATGAAGGAAGATTCCGGTCTGCTGGTTGAGCCGATCAAGGTCCTGCATACCTTCGATCGCGGGTTTACGACTTACCCGAATGGCGATCAGGCGCAGATTGTCTGTCGGTTTTATCTGGTCAATCCGATTGGCGGAAGCTTGGAGGATGCCGACCCTAAGGAAACCTTGGCTCTACGGTATTTTGATTTTGATGATTTACCGCCATTGTTTAGTCAGCAGACGCGTGACATGATCGATTGCGTCCGGGATTACTTGAAAACACAGGCCAAATAATAATTTGTTCTTGATTGACACGCTGTTATCAAGAAAGCGAGCTGAGGATGGTTTCCCGGCTCCTTTTTTTGTGGGCGGCAGATCATTCGTTAGTTTTTATTGACATGAACTAACAAGTTGACTATTATCTACTCAGTTAGTTTTGTATTTAAAAAACTAACTATTAAAATTTCAACCTTCAAAGGAGACCACGTAACATGACACAAACATCAGAAGCATTATTAAAAGCATTCGGCCAATTAATCCAAAAGCGGCCGTTCATGGGTGCCGTTGCCAGCAGCTTACGGTTTGGCGATCGTCAGCGGCAACCGAACCAGCTGCGATTGTTGCGCTTGCTGGATCAAAAAGGTGAGATGACCAACTCGGACTTGGTAGAGGCTTTGGATATTCGTCCTAGCTCGGTTTCTGCGTTAGTGCAGAAGTTAGAGGAACTTGGCCTGATCAGTCGCCACGAGTCGGAAACTGACAAGCGGGTGCAACTGATCGGGCTCACAGATGACGGTCGCAAGTTTATTGAAACCACCGGTAAGCTTCGAACCGATTTGCCTGATCAAATCTTCAGCGGCTTGTCTGAAGAAGAACAGGCTGAATTATTGAAGCTAATCAACAAACTATCGGAAGATCTCGCCAACCGCGATGATTTGAGCTGGCCGGAAGGTAAACAGTTCGATGATATGCGGATTTGGGCAGAACGGTTCCATCACGGTCATCATGGCCCTCGCCGCGGCTATCCTGGGAGTTTTAGCGCTGGCGGTCCGCGGGGCTTTGATCGGCGGTTCTAGACCGAACAGGGTTTTATAAAAAGTGCAACGGTTTTGCTGAAATGCTATTAGATGAAAAGGATCTTCTCGGTCAGTTCCCGGAAGATCTTTTTTGAGTTGGCGTCAAAAGGGTCAGAACGGCTTAAGACACGCTCCCAATCGCTTGATTTTCATTAAAAGTTTGGCGAAAACTTTACTATTTTGCCGGAAGCAGGCAAGATGGATTTAAGCATTTTAGAATGGAGGTCACCGATTTGGCTGAAAAAATGCGGTACTGTCCAAATTGCGGCTTTAGGATACCGGCAGGGGTGAAGTTTTGCCCGAATTGCGGCATGGACTTGGTGCAATTTGATGCGCGCCTGGCCGCTCAATCAGCAACGCAGCAAACACAAAGCTGTCCGACGATGCAGCAGACGGCAAGCGATACGACGCATGCAGCGCAGCGAGAAACGGCAGGCCGATCACGGCGGCAGCAGGAGAAAACGGGGCATGTTAAGAAAAGCCTGGTGTTGACGGACGATAGCTTTCAACATTTTCTCGACTGGTTGGCAACGCATATCGTGTACACCTTGATCGGGGGACTGGTTCTTTTTTGTGTCTTCAGTTTTTCTGTTTGGATTGGTTGGCTATTGGCGGTCATTAGCACGGTCGGAGTTTATGTCGTGGCTAATCGGCGAGTGGTAGCACCTTACCAAAGCAAGTTCAGTGCTGAGTCGCCAGATGATGATGACATTTGGACGATGCCTCAATCTGCTGCGACGGGGCAAGGTGCAAATTATACTGCGTCAGCGGGTGGTCAATCGACATCGTCACCGTGGCCACAGGGAATGACGACGAACGGGCCGCAACACTGGTGGACGCGGCTTGCCGGAAAACCGCGACGACGCGGTGGCGTGATTTGGATTGCTTATTTACTGGCTGCTTTTGTTGCCTTGATGGCTGCCTATGCGTGGCCATTTGGTGCCAGCGGCGTGGGAACCACTGCAGTTGGCGGGAGTCTGTATGATTTGGTGCGCAGTGCGAATACATTAGCAGAAACCGCCGCAGCTGCCGGTACCGTCAGTTCGGCGAAGGCTAATTTGCCTTATCTGGCTTTGGTGTTAGCAGGTTTGGGTCCGGCATTGGGCTTGTTGTTTGGTTTCTTCCGGTCACGCGGCATGATGCGATTCGGTGGCATGTTGGGCTTGCTTGGCTATGCATCGCTTTACTTTGTGTACGCGCCGTTGATGAGTAGTGGCAGTAATCAAATCCAAGGATTATTGAGTCCGGGTATCGGTTATTCGATTGGGATCGGGGCGGCTTTGGTCATGTTTGTGACAGCGCGGTTACTGCCGCGAGACTGATGCCATGGGCTGCGAGCGATTTTCGCATCAGCAGACCGATCAATGAAAAAGGGGGAGAATGGTCATGGCGTTTTGTCCAAATTGCGGCGCGCAAGTTAGCGCCGACGAAACATTTTGTCATCAATGCGGGTTTAATCTTGCCCAGTATCGGGCGCAACATCAGGGAACAACGGGCGCAGAAAATGGCTCATCCAATGCATCTTCAACCGGTCCAACGCAACAGCCAACAGGGCAAGGGGCAGTGCCGCCAAACTCAAGACGGCAGCGTAGTAATGGCAGTGCGCCAAATGGGCCGCGCCGCCCTTGGCTGATGGTCAGTTTGGTTCTGGCCGCGGCGGTTATCGTTGTCATCGCAGTATTATTTTTCCAGAATCAAAGTCAGCAAACGCAAGAAGCTGCTGCCAGTTCAGCCAGTGCCTCAGCGGCGAATGCTTCGTCAGCTTCATTTGCCTCAGCGTCTGCAGAATCTTTGCAGGCGGCGGCATCGAGTTCACTCGCGGCATCGCAAGAAGCAGCCAGTGAATCACTTGCCAACGCGAGTGAATCGGCAGCAGCGGAGAGTTACGAAAGTACTACAACAACGGGCGGCAGTGATTTGAGTAATCGCCAAGTTGCCAAAATGGCTGCGGATCTCGACGATTTTGACCTTGATGAGTATCGGGTGGAAGTAACGTCACCTGCGACCAATATGAAAGAAGTCGATGTTTACGACAAAGATGATGGTGAGTTGCATAACAAATACCGTTATGACGAAATTCATGATCAGATGAGCAAGTATGACGATGATTCCGGTAAGTGGGAACTGATTCAAGACGATGACGATTAATTTTTAAAGAGGTGTTTCGCAAAATCTACTTGTGAAATGCCTTTTTGTTATTTTGAAATAAGGCAGATTTTAAATTGGCTAAAAAGTCGGCTGAAGGGGCGCTGATGAAACTGTTGCATTTAAAACCAAAAAGCGTATGTTAGTAGACATGGAGGTCATGTATGCAAACCGATTCGAATATTTCCGGCCTAATTTATCAGCTGGCAAAGCTACAGAAGTACTTTTTGAACCAGCACTTAAGCGATCTCGACTTAAATAGTGATCAAGCCAAGGTATTGACGTTTGTCGCCGCTCATCCTGGCACGAACCAACGCCAAATCAGTATCGACTTGAGCCGCGGGCCAGCCAGCGTGTCTAACTTGGTGAAACGATTGATCCAACAAGGCTTGCTGGAAAAGCAAATGGCGCCGCACAGTGATCGTGAGCGGCAACTCTTTTTAACCGAAGCGGGCAAAGCCACGGCGACAGAAGTCCACGAGCTATTTCAGGTGCTCGAAAAAGCTTTTGCGACGAACGTTAAGGACCCTGAAGCACTGACGCAGACGCTAAAGCAACTTTTAGTAGCTTTACAGTGAGACCGATTAAAGGGCCAATTACAACTATCAGATACGGGCTAAAAGAAGGACTAACGTTTATTTGTCCACTTTGTTTGGGAAGAGATTTGTTGACGAATTGGCAAGTCTTAACGTATAATTTTAAGAGTTGAAAAGAGGCCACCGGGATGAGCCCCCGATGACCTCGACACGGCTCAGATGACAAGGGTGGAAGCTAACTTTGACGGTTAGCTTTTTTGATTATCGCGTACGCTTTAGCGCTACTGGTAATCAGTATGCTTAGCGCGATGATAATCGACGCCACATCCAACGCGGCGAACCCCTTTCGTCTCCTGAATTTGGCATGGCCCTCACCTCCACGTCTCAAAAAATGTTGAGGGGTGGGTGCCATCCAATCCGCTAGACCAAGAAAAAGGGTAATTAGTCCTTTTCTAGGCCGTAAACATAGTCTATAGGTTGATGCGTATACCGTCAATAAGAATCAACTGGGCCACCGGTGTTGTGATAAATACCCAGTTAAAATGACGTCACAGTTGCTAACCGAATTTGAATGATGGAAGCTGTTTCTAAATCTTTGAACAAAGTTAAGAAGCTCAATATACTGAAGATTTGCAGGATGTACTTACAGAAACCCACTGTTAGCATCATGTAATTAACTTAAATAACAAAAAAATCAAATACCCCCTTGGCGCTTGCAAAGAAACATGCTAAACTATGCACAAATTCAGCAAGCAGAAAGGTGTCCCTTATCATTGATTGGCGCGTCGAATGAAGCGTTATTTGCACTATTATTTCCTAAAGACTTTCCGACACTGCTAGTGGCCAAACAGGCACGGCGCATGTTGTGTATTCGTGCCGCGCATGGCAACCAGGAGGCAGCTCGACTATTACGTGTTCGGTCAACGCCGATACATGTGGTTTATGCCGTCAAAGTCAGCCATTAAAACGAGTTTTACCTCTGAGTCCGACTATTTGGTCGGGCTTTTTTGTTGTGAGCGCGTCATAGAAAGTGAAGGGCAGCCCAATTTCCGCCGAAAATAGAACGAGTCGAAATCGTCTAGCTCTGGCAGTCACAAAACTCTGTGTCACTGCACGTGGCAAATAAGTTAAATTTAAAAAAGATGGCACACAAACTTTCCTTCGTGCTTGACACGATGAACAATACAGCAGATAATCATATTGTTAGCCGGCTAACAATATAGGAGGATGACTTGTGAGTTTTGACTTTACTGACCGACCGGATGCACATCGGCTTGAGCTTATGCGCAAAGCTTATCCCGATGTAGATACGCAATCGGTTTTAACTTTTTTGAATTTTCGTGCCTGTTTTCGTGCAGTTGCTGCCGATTACCAACGGGTTTTGGATCGCTTTGGTTTGACTGAGTCGCGATTTTTGATTTTAATGTTTCTTTATCACAATCAGCCACAGGCGTTGGGTATTACAACGTTGGCAACCAAACTTGGTGCAACAAAGGCGACGACCAGCAAACTGGTCAGAGGAATGGTCAAAAGCGGCTTGGTTGAAAAAGTATCAACAGCTGCAGACAAACGCGCAACGCTTATACAGATGACACATGCAGGTGCGGAATTGCTCGATCGGTTTTTACCGGTGAATTATCAAGCTGTCAATCACCTATTCAGACATTTGACTCACGATGAACAGGTTCAACTCAATCATTTATTGGATAAGTTATTGCCAGATACGCAATAACAGACAGAAAGGGGCTCATCTCCATGGAACAAGCTAAAATTGATTTGCTAAAAACATACCTAAGTCTTTATATCGACCATTTCACCGTCCTTAAAGCCTTGAACGCGGGAGACGACACCTATGAAATCTTGGATGTTCGAAATGCTCCAGCTCAAGCAAAGAAAGTTCAAATTAAAGGGGCACATGCGTTACCTGTAAAAGATCTCGCAAGTCAGGTTGATCAACTCGATCATGACAAAACATATGTCGTTTACGACTGGACAGCCGGGACGACTTTGGGCAAACAAGCCCTGCTTATTTTACTGACGCACGGCTTTAAAGCATTTGAACTCGCAGGTGCCCTAGAAGGATGGCGAGGGATGAACTTGCCAGTTGAACCGGTTCAATAAAAGTGAAATTTTAAAGCACCAACAACATTTCTATTTCAATCGCAATAAAGGTACAATTAAATTGATAACAGGTGAAAGAAATGGAGATGGCACTGTGAAGAACTTTCGGTTTAAAAATCCCACTGACATTCGCTTTGGGACAGGGCGGCTTGACGTTGAACTGCACGATGCTGTGAGTCAATTTGGTTCGCGGGTTCTTTTTGTTTATGGCGGACACTCAATCAAAAAATCCGGACTTTACGATACGGTAAAAGGTTTGCTCGCAGATTTGCAACTTACCGAATTGCCGGGGATTGAACCCAATCCTAAAATTGCTTCGATTCGCGAAGGCCAGAAATTGGTTAAAGATAACGACGTCGAAGTGGTGCTGGCAGTCGGCGGCGGCTCGGTAATTGACGCAGCCAAGGTCATCGCCAGCGCGAAGTTTTATGACGGCGACCCATGGGACTTGGTCAAAGATCGCGGTGTGACCCGGCACAAGTTGCCACAGTTACCGGTCGTGGACATTTTGACCTTAGCCGCAACCGGCAGTGAAATGAATAGTGGTTCGGTCATTTCCAATCCGGAAACCCATGAAAAGCTTGGCACCAACGGACCGAATACCCCAGCGGTGTCGTTTCTTGATCCAACACTGACTTATACCGTTCCGCATCGCCAAACCGCAGCCGGTTCGATGGATATTTTCAGTCATTTGCTTGAACAGTATTTTGATCGCTCTAAAAACAATGACGCTAGCAAAGGTATGATGGAAGGCCTCATGCGAACGGTGATTAAGTGGGCCCCGATTGCGGTTAAAGAGCCGGACAATTTCGATGCGCGCGCTAATTTGATGTGGAGTGCGACGATGGCACTTAATGGTGTCATGAGCGTTGCCAACGAAAATGGTTGGACCGTGCACAGCCTTGAACACGAGTTGTCGGCTTATTATGATATTACGCATGGTGTCGGTCTGGGTATTTTAACCCCGCGGTGGATGGAATATGCGTTGACCAAGGATTCGACAACGGCCGAGATGTTTGCCCGCTTTGGTCGCCATGTCTGGGATCTTGAAGGGGACGAAACTTATGCCGTTGCGCAAGCGGCAATTGACGAGACCTTTGACTGGATCCAGCATTTAGGCTTTCCGATGACACTGCCGGAAGTCGGCATTGCCGATGAACGCCACTTTGATGCGATGGCGACGGCTGCTGTGGCCAATGCCAGACTCGAGACACGTGCGTATGTGCCGTTGTCGGAAGAAGATGTCAAAGCCATTTATCAAGCCGCGATGACTGACGGCTTAACGGCATAGCTGATGGTTTTGGTTGATTGTTTGATGATTGACGAGGGGGAAAGTTTGTGACGCAACCGATTCTTGAACATGATTCAGTCGCTTTTCAGGCAGCGCGCAACGCCGAAAACCAGCTATGGGCCGATTTTAACCTGAAACCCAAGGCGCGTTGGTTTAAATTGCCACCAGACGATTTGCGAGTCAGAGTGCTTGAATTCGGCCATGGGGATCCTGTGCTTATCATTCCCGGCAATACCGGCGATCCTTACCCGTTTGCGCCGCTTTTACCGCAACTGGCCGGTTATCACTTGTTTGTGCTGGCACGGCCAGGTGGGGGCTTAAGTGACGGATTTGATCATGAACAGGTGGATGTACACCAATTTGCAGTCGATTTAATCGGCCAAATCATGGACAAGCTTGACTTGAAATCGGCGCCGATTATTGCGCATTCCATGGGCGCACATTGGGCAACTTGGTTTGCATTGGTGCATCCAGAACGCGTTGACCAGCTGATTCTTTTAGGCAATCCGGGGCGGATGTTAATGACCAAAACGCCTGGTGTGCTCAAGATGGCGATGATGCCGGGCTTGGGGCAGTGGTTTATGAAGCGCCAGATCCCAAAATCTGCCAAGCGCGCATGGGGACCGCTTCACCGCATGGGCACTGATCCAGTGGCGGTCAGCAAGTTGCCGCAAAGCTTTGCCGCGTGCGTCTACGCCTTTGACCACTTACCGAATTACGCGGTATCGACCTTGTCCTTGTTGCGCAGCATGAATTCAGAGAAAAACCATAATGGCCTTGGCGAAGACCAACTACGGCACCTTTCCGTACCCACCACCCTTATTTGGGGCACGAATGACGCGCTTGCAAGGCCAGAGTTAGGTCAGGAAATTGCGGCAGTGGTGCAACATGGCGAACTGGTGACCATTAATGGTGCTGGCCATGAGCCGTGGATCGACGACCCCGAAAAAGTGGGCACCATTATTCGCTTGAAGTTGAAGGATAGTCGGTTGCGCGCTGCACTTAGCCGCCGGTAATTGATCAGTACAAGTGAATTCTAACCAAAAAAATTATATTTTTAGCGGTGATCGGATGTCTTGCAACGGTCATCGCGTTTTTTATTTTGGTCAGAAAAGCGGGCCGCAAAAACTCAATTTTTCAAAAATTATTTTTTGTATCCGTTCACAGTTTATGGCATGCCTTAAATCCCACAACAAAGTTATCTGGGACCGCCTTCATTCGCTTGTGCCTATATTCTCACAAAAGAATATAGGCGAAAAAGGTTTGACAATCAAAACAGTTCTGCATATGCTTTGAACATCCAATTAATCTGGTTGGACAAAAGAGCGAAAGCATGTGAGCGCCTGATCCAAGCGGAAGTTTTTGTTTTGTTTGGCGACAAGATAATCTTTTCTGCAAGTGCTCAATTGCGATCGTGGTTAAAGGAGGCGAGGCTATGACAACTTTGGATACCTCAACCATACAGACGCTGATTCCGAATCGTTATCCTTTGTTCTATATCGATCGGGTCTCCGAACTAGTACCGGATGAATCCATTGTCGCGGAGAAGTATGTCAGCGTGGCAGAGGATCATCTGGTTGCTTATCTGCCGGGCGAGTTAACCATGCCGCCGACGTTGATTATTGAGACGCTGGCCCAAGCGGCATCAATCCTGATTTTGAAATCACCAAAGTTTGCCGGTAAAACCGCTTATCTGGCAAGTATCGGCAAAACAGAATTCCTGAAGCCTGTCCCGACTGGTAGCGTTTTGACGCTGGCAGTCAAAATGGGCAAGGTTCGGGCGAACATGGGGGTGGTCACCACGACCGCCAGTATCGGTGATGAGCTCGTCTGCCACGCAGAATTGCATTTTGTGGTAGAAGCAAATGCTTAGTTCACTTGACAGGCTTTTTTTTTCAACTGATACTTTGAATATCAAATCAGTTGTACATGGAGGCACACCAATGTCCCAAAAGCCAAGCGTCAAGCGGATTAATGATAAACTCATTCGCGTTTATTCAGATATCCTACGAATGGAAGAAGAGGAACTGCGCAAAAGTCAGTTCCGGGATTTAGGTATTAAAGAAATGCACACCATTGATGCGATTGGTATTCATGCGACACCCAGCTCAAGTGATGTGGCCAAAAAGCTGCATGTGACGCAAGGAACCCTAAGTGTGGCGATTAACAATCTGGCACGCAAAGGGTATGTCGAACGACTGCATCTTGAGTCGGACAAACGGGTCGTGAATCTGCGACTTAGCCGCAAAGGGCGCCTAATGTATCGCGCCCACCTTGCCTTTCACCAGAAAATGGTTGCAAGTTTTGTTAAAGGATTTACCGAGCCGCAAATCGAGTTGATCGAACGCGCGCTGGATAATCTCAATGAATTTATTGACGAATATCGTCATTAGAAAGAAGGCCCCGTCTTGGAGATTCTGGCCAGTGCTTATTCGGTACCTGCCACGCGTGTTGAAAATGAGCAGTTACGTCAATTTATGGATACATCTGACAGTTGGATCAGAGAACGTACGGGGATTAAAACCCGCCATGTGGTCACCGATCAGCGTAACTTTGATCTAGCGTATGATGTTGCCCAGAAGCTTTTGACGAAGTCGACGACGAGTGCCGACCAGCTTGATTTCATCATCGTGGCGACCATGAGCCCGGACTATGCAACCCCGGCCGAGGCAAATCGCCTGCAAGCAGCACTTAATGCAAATCATGCATTTGCATTTAATCTCAACGTTGCCTGCGCCGGTTTTGAGTATGCGTTGCACGTTGCCGATCGACTGATGACCAGCCCGACGGTTCATCAAGGTTTGGTCATCGGAAGCGAAGTGCTTTCCCGATTGGTTGATTGGCATGATCGCCGCACAGCAGTGTTGTTCGCTGATGGTGCTGGTGGCGTTTTGATCAGTGATCAAGGCGCGCCGGTGCAGGCAGTTGACCTCAAAAGCTTCGGCGATACCGAGATGGTACTGTCAGCTGGGGCTCAAGGCAATCAAAGTCCGTTTGCGGATGCGGCTGAAGAACCTTCAGCTTATTTCAAAATGAACGGCCGGGCGGTTTACCAATTTGCCATCAGTGAAGTCCCACGGTCGATTCAGCGAGCGCTGGATCAAGCGGCGATGACCACGGATGATATCGATTGGTTCCTGCTTCATCAAGCAAATGCCCGCATTGTTCAATCCGTGAACAAAAAACTGAAAGTTACTGCCGACAAGTTTCCCATCAACATTGATGAGTATGGCAACACCAGCGCAGCCAGCGTGCCGATTCTGTTGGCACAATTAGCTGAAAGCGGTCGCCTGAAACGGGGGCAGAAATTGGTCCTCAGCGGTTTTGGCGGCGGCTTATCAGTCGGGTCGCTGATTATGACGTATTAATTCGAATATCCCAGTAGACTGACCGAAAAAACGGTCAAACCACTTAATTTAAAGGAGAACATTTTAACATGACAAACGAAGAAGTATTGCCTAAGGTACAAAACATCATTGCTGACCAATTGGACAAAAACGCTGAAGATGTTACGTTGACAACCAACTTCAAGAATGATCTGGATGCAGATAGCTTGGACATTTTCGAAATCATCAACGAAATCGAAGACGAATTCGACGTTAAGATCGAAACCGATGAAAGCATCGAAACGGTTGCTGATCTGGTAAACTTCATCACTGAAAAGACCGAAGCTTAAGACAACTGGAGAGGAGTGGGCCAATGAGTCCATTAATGGAACGCTTAGGCGTTAAGTATCCGCTTTTTCAAGGCGGCATGGCATGGGTTGCTGACGGTAAATTAGCTGCGTCGGTTTCTGAAGCCGGTGGTCTTGGTATCATTGGCTCCGGTCATGCCCCTGCTTCGTGGGTTAAGGAACAGATCGAAGTTGCAAAATCAATGACAGACAAGGCGTTCGGTGTGAACGTGATGCTGTTATCGCCTTTTGTCGAACAGGTTATTGATGTCATTGTTGATGCCAAGGTTGCCTTGGTAACCACAGGCGCCGGCGATCCTAGCCGCTATCTGGAACGGCTCCAGCAAAATGGCACCGTTGTGATGCCGGTGGTGCCGTCTGTTTCTATGGCCAAGCGCATGGCGCGTGATGGCGTGGACGGTGTGATTGCTGAAGGCATGGAATCCGGCGGTCACATTGGCAGTATCACGACCATGGCCTTGGTGCCACAAGTCGTTGATGCCGTTGATATTCCGGTTGTTGCGGCCGGTGGGATTGCCGATGGTCGCGGTGTTGCGGCCGCACTCAGCCTGGGTGCGATCGGCGTTCAAATGGGCACCCGCTTCCTGACATCAACTTCAAGCCGGATTCACCAAAACTATAAAGATGCGGTGATCAAGGCGAAAGACGTGGATACGCTTGTTACCGGTATGTATGTCGGTCATGCAGCCCGCGTGCTGAAAAACCCGATGAGTCGTAACTACCTGAAACTGGAAAAGGAAATCGCCTTGTCCGGTACGACTGACTTTACCGCTGTTGAAGAATTAGGTAATGGCAGTTTGCGTAAAGCTGTTCTGGAAGGCGATCGCGATCATGGTTCATTCATGGCCGGTCAAATTTCCGGTTTGGTCAAGCGCGAAGAAAGCAGTCAGGACATCGTTGAAGAAGTCATGCAGCAGGCAAAAGAGATTTTGGCCGGCTCAAAAATGGCTGACCTTCTCACAAGTACGACTGCGGATGCATTTCCACGTCAGTAAACACATGACAAGGAGGGTTCCATCTGTTGCAATTTGCTTATGTGTTTAACGGCCAAGGTGCCGAGGTCCCCGGAATGGGGATCGATTTTTACCAGAATACTTTGATATTCAAAGAGATTATTGACCGTGCCGACGCCGTTTTGGACTTTGACTTGCCTGAGTTTTTGGCCAATGGCGATTTTGCCGCGCATCCGGATGACTTGCAGCCGGCGTTGGTGGCTTATAGTGTGGCCATGCATGAAGTCGCATTCGCTGAATTACCACCGGAAACGGCTTTGGCCGGATTGAGTCTGGGCGAGTACAGTGCGCTGATTGCTGGCGGCGGTCTTAGTCTGGAAGACGGACTTAAATTAGTCGCGGCGCGCGGTAAAGCGATGGCGACGGCTTGTCAGAATCGGCCAGGTGGTATGTTGGCGGTTATGAGCGGTGATCAGGCGGTCATTCAGGAAGCCTGCGAACAGGCACCGGATGTTTGGCCGGCCAACTACAACGGCCCCAAGCAAACGGTTTTGGCAGGCACCCATGAAGCCTTGGCAGCCGTTGAAAAATGGCTAAAAGCACAAGGCGTCCGCGCCATTCCGTTGCATGTGGCTGGCGGGTTTCACAGTCCCTTAATGGCAAGTGCCCAACCGCAGTTGCAGGTAGCGTTGAAACAGGCCAATGTGTTTGAACCAGTGATTCCGGTGATCAGCACCACCGCGCTCAAACCGTTTACGGCGCGCAATATGCGTTCCGTGCTCGCCGCCCAGGTTGCGGAACCAACCAAATTTGCGGCGGTGATCGCGCAACTGAAGGCTGAAGGCTTCGATACGATCGTTGAGTTGGGTCCCAAACCGGTGCTTAGCAAGATGATTAAGCGGATTGACCGTAAGATGACAACGCATCTGATTAGTGATGCAGCGAGCCTCAATGAGGTCGCCGATTTGAATAACGGAGTGAAGGCAGATTGAAATTAACTGATAAAACCGCGATCATCACGGGTGCCTCGCGTGGCATCGGTGAAGCGATTGCCAGAAATTTTGCGCAGGCAGGCGCCAACTTGGTGCTGAATGCACGCCACGAATTTCCGGAAACTTTGATCAAAGAATTAGAAGGCTTTGGCCACGGGGTTGTCACCGTCTTAGGCAGTGTCGATGATCCAGCCACTGGTGAACAGCTGGTAGCTGCAGCCTTGGATCAATTCGGCAGTGTGGATATTTTGGTCAATAATGCCGGTATCAATGATGACATGTTGGCGATGCGGATGAAACCAGCCACTTTTGCCAAGGTCATCCAAGTTAACTTAGATGGCACTTTTTATGTGACCCAACCTGCCTTCAAGAAAATGATGAAGGCGCGTGCCGGGGTCATCATTAACCTCGCCAGTGTGGTCGGATTGACCGGCAACATCGGGCAGGCGAATTACGCTGCCAGCAAGGCCGGCATTATCGGCCTGACCAAAACACTGGCACGTGAAGGGGCGATGCGCGGCGTGCGCGTCAATGCGATTGCGCCGGGGATGATCGCCACGGATATGACCGCAGCATTGAGCCAATCCAGTCAGGACCAGATCTTAGCGGAAATTCCGTTGAAGCGCTTCGGCCAACCCGAAGAAATCGCGCACACGGCCCGCTTTCTGGTCGAAAATGCCTACATAACCGGACAGACTTTGACAGTCGCCGGCGGGTTAGGTTAAGGACATGAACGGAGGAATGACATTGCAACGAGTAGTCGTAACCGGAATGGGTACCGTGAATCCACTGGGTCATTCAGTCGCTGAAACCGTAGCGACGATGGACGCTGGCAAAGTCGGTATTCAACCTATCACCAAATTTGATGCTGAAAAAACCGGCATCACAGTCGCTGGTGAAGTCAAAGATTTCAAACCTGAAGCACGCATGCAAAAGCGTCTCAGCAAGCGATTGGATCTGTTTACCCAATATGGTCTTTACAGCGCCATTGAAGCCTACGAGCAATCCGGGCTGACCAAAGACGCCGTTGATGCTGATCGTATGGCCGTTATTTTCGGATCAGGGATTGGTGGTTTGACAACCATTCAGGAACAAGTGACGAAGATGTATGTAAAAGGCCCGGATCGGGTGAGTCCACTGTTTGTGCCTGAAGCCATTAGTAACATGGTTGCCGGGACCATTTCCCAATATTTTGGTGCCCACGGTCCTAGTTATGTGGTGGTCACAGCTTGTGCCTCTGCCACGAACGCCATTGGCGAAGCAGCGATGCGGATTCAAGCTGGCAAAGCCGATGTTGTGATTACGGGTGGCGCCGAAGCATCCGTCAACGAAATCGGAATTGCCGGATTTGCGGCGCTGTCAGCTTTGTCCAAAACCGCAGACCCGACCCAAGCAAGTTTGCCATTTGCGGCCGATCGTAACGGTTTTGTGCTTGGTGAAGGCGGCGGTACGCTGATTCTTGAAAGTCTTGACCATGCCCAGAAACGCGGCGCCAAGATTTTAGGCGAAGTGGTAGGTTATGGTGCAACTAGTGATGCGTATCACATGACTGCTCCTGATCCGAGTGGTGCCCAAGCCGCCCGCGCAATGCAGCTGGCTGTCGAAGAAGCCGGCATTCAGCCTAGTGACGTGGGTTACATCAATGCGCACGGTACGGCCACCAAAGCCAATGATGCCATGGAAAGCAAAGCTATTCATGATCTTTTCGGCGACAACGTGCTGGTCAGTTCGACTAAAGCACTGACAGGTCATCTGTTAGGTGCGGCCGGTGCCATTGAAGCAATTATGACTTTGAGCGCGTTGCAGGATGGTCGGTTACCGATGAACGTCGTGGACGCGGCACAAGATGAAGACTGCCCCATCACCTTGGTCAACCAAGACAATCGTGATACCACAGTTGATTATGCCTTGAGCAATTCCTTTGGCTTTGGCGGCCATAATGCGGTCTTGGCCTTCAAAAGGTGGTGAGTGTCATGGACACCAAAATGATCGAATCCTTGATTAAGCAGTTGGAGCAAAGTTCTTTGAACGAGCTGGAACTGACGCTCGGCGAGGATTCCCTGCATCTCGTCAAAGCGGGTCCGGTCGCACCGGCACCGGCTGCTCCGGCTTCCAATCCGGTGCCAGCCACACCGGTCAACCCGACACCGGCTGCCCAACCTGAACAACCCGCCGGCACCGCCATCAAGGCTCCGCTAGTCGGTATCGTTTACCTGGCACCCAAACCAGGCGCCGATCCGTATGTCAAAGTCGGCGACCACGTCAAAAAAGGCGAAGTTGTCTGCATCATCGAATCGATGAAAATGATGAACGAAATCAAAAGCACCGTAACCGGCACGCTCAAGGCTGTCGAAGTCGACAATGAGAGCTTGGTCGAATATGATCAGCCGTTGTTTACGGTCGAAGAATAAGCGGCGTAGGCAGGGCGTAGTTCATTACAGAGAAATTGTAAGGGATCTAATAATCCTAGTGCCAAGACGGAGCAATCGTAGGCCAGATGGGGCTCAGTGGTGAAATTGTTGTTGGTGGGGCGTCTTTTGCCCCGCCTACAACAAGGCCGAGCTTTGAGACTCTGCCGGTTTTGCAGAGGCTCAAAGTCGCGCCCACCACTCTAGCTTCGCGTCGCCACCCCAGCTGGCCGGAGAGTGCGGAGCTTGGCACGGCATGGAACAAATTGCCTAAAATTCTCTGTATAAGCAGAACTATCCCCCTCCCTTGATTGCGCTTAGAAAAACGTTGAGCGCAGCTGCTAACCTAACAAACGCGTTTTAAGGAGGAATTTTATTCCATGCTCGAAACCAAGAAAACACTTGAAGCACAAGAAATTCAGCAAATTCTACCGCATCGCTATCCGATGCTCATGATCGACCGAGTACTGGATCTTAAACCCGGCGAATCAGTTGTGGCCCAAAAGAATGTTTCCATCAACGAACAGATTTTCCAAGGTCATTTTCCTGGCAACCCGATTTTCCCGGGCGTCTTACAAATTGAAGCCATGGCGCAGGCCGGGGCAATTGCCTTGTTGTCAATGCCAGACTTCAAAGGCAAAACCGCCTATCTTGGCGGCATTAAAAAAGCCAAGTTCCGCCACATGGTTCGTCCAGGCGACGTTTTGCGGATCGAAGTCACCTTGGAAAAACTGATTGACCATGCTGGCTTAGGCAAAGGCAAGGTATACGTCGGCGAAGACATGGCCTGCAGTGCCGAACTCGTTTTTGCCATTGGCTAACATCGCCGGATTCAGACTCGTGTAAGGAAGTGGAACTGTGTTCAAAAAAGTACTCGTTGCCAACCGTGGCGAGATTGCGGTCCGCATCATCCAAACCTTGCGGGAAATGGGCATCACCTCGGTGGCGGTATTTTCGAATGCCGATCGCCACAGCCTACATGTCTCGCTGGCAGATGAAGCGATTTGCATCGGCGGTCCGCGGGCAACCGACTCTTATCTGAATATGCGCAATGTTGTCAGCGCCGCCATTTTAAGCGGGGCTGAAGTTGTGCATCCGGGTTTCGGTTTCTTATCCGAAAATGCCGAGTTTGCCAAGTTGGTGACCGATGCCGGCCTGGCTTTTATCGGCCCTAAGCCAACCGCAATTGAGCAAATGGGTGATAAAGCGGTCGCCCGCCAGACCATGATTGATCTTGGAGTGCCAGTGATTCCCGGGAGCCGTCCGTTGCAGGATGTCGATACGGCGTTGGCAGCGGCTCAGGCAATCGGGTATCCCTTGATGCTTAAAGCCAGTGCTGGTGGCGGCGGTAAAGGGATCCGTAAGCTGACCGACGCCGATGCGCTGACCGCCGAGTTTGCCGGTGCCCAGGCAGAAGCCCAGGCAGCGTTCGGCGACCCAACGATGTATCTGGAAAAGGTAATTGTGCCAGCGAAACACGTCGAAGTGCAGGTGCTGCGCGATCGGCAAGGCCATGTGAGCGTCTTCCCTGAACGTGATTGCAGCTTACAACGCCACAGTCAAAAAATGATCGAAGAAAGTCCGTGCCCAGTGTTAACATCCGCTGAGCGAGCCAAGCTGTTGCAGTTGGCAGAAACTATTGCCAATGGCGTTGATTATCTCAATGCCGGCACCATTGAATTCTTGATGGACAAGCAACATCATTTTTATTTCATGGAAATGAACACACGGATTCAAGTCGAACATCCGATTACCGAAATGGTGACCGGTGTCGATTTGGTTCGCGCACAGTTGCAGATTGCTGCTGGCGAAGACGTCGAATTGACGACGCCCGAGCCATCTGGCGTTGCAATTGAATGTCGGCTCAATGCCGAAGATCCTGACCATCAATTCATGCCCGATGTCGGCACCCTGAATCAGTTGCGGTTCCCGACCGGCGGCTTAGGTTTGCGGGTTGACACCGGCGTTGCGCCTGGCGATAAAATCAGCCCTTACTATGATGCGATGATTGCTAAGATCATTGTCCATGGGCAAACCCGCCAAGAAGCATTGGCAAAAATGCACCGCGCCTTGACCGAATTGGATGTTCAAGGCGTTAAAACCAACCGTGACTTTGCGCTGGCACTTTTCCAGGCACCCGTTGTATTGGCCGGTAAAGCCGATACCGCTTATCTTAACCGCGACTTTTTGCCGCAATGGCAGGATGAAAGGAAGGATGCTGCATGTTCCAACCACAACTAACCCAAGAAGCGCTTGCTCGTGAAGCGGCCTTGCCCGAAAACCTGTGGATTCAATGTCCATACTGTAAGCAAGGCAGCTATCGGGAAAGTTTAGGCGATGCTCAAGTCTGTCCGCATTGCCACTACGGCTTTCGCATCACGGCCAAGAAGCGGTTAGCGCTGGTGGCAACCGAAACAACTGAATGGGACGCCGATCTGGTCACAACCGATCCGCTTGACTTCCCCGGCTACGACAAGAAACTCGCAGCGGGACGGCAGGCGACCGGCTTAAAAGATAGCGTCTGGACTGGCCAAGCTAACATTGGCGGCCAAGTCTGTGGCCTAGGCATCATGGATCCTAAGTTTATGATGGGCTCTCTGGGGACCGTGACTGGCGAGCGCTTAACGCGTTTATTTGAAAAAGCCACAGAAGCCAGCTTACCGGTTGTCTTGTATTGCGCAAGCGGTGGTGCCCGGATGCAGGAAGGCATTCATTCACTGATGCAGATGGCTAAGGTTAGTGCGGCGGTTAAAAACCACAGCAATGCCGGCCTGCTTTACATCAGCATTCTCACTGATCCAACCATGGGCGGTGTGACCGCCAGCTTTGCCATGCAAGGCGACATCACCTTGGCCGAACCCCACAGCTTAATCGGTTTCGCTGGCCGTCGCGTCATCGAACAGACCATCAACCAAAAACTTCCCCAAAACTTCCAACGCGCCGAAACTTTGCTGCAAAGTGGCTTCATCGACGCTATCGTGCCGCGGAGTGAGCAGGAAGCTTATGTGGGGGATTTGTTAAAAATGCATAGAGCGTGAGCAGGAGCGCTTAGAGATCGGAGTGTAAGTGGCCTCAAGCCTAAATGGCTGGGTTTTGGCCATTTAGGCTTGAGGTCCTTACACGTAGATTTCTGCGACTGCGAACGCGTTTGTGCGCAAGAAAGCCACAGTCTGGGTTTAGGCCATTGCGACCAAGGCCCTTACACGCAGGCTCCTGCGCCAGTGAACGCGTTTGTGTGCAAGAAAGCCACAGGCTGGTTTTGGCCATATAGGCTTGAGGTCCTTACACGTAGATTTCTGCGACTGCGAACGCGTTTGCATCATAGAACGTCCCGTACACCTATTCTCACCCTATCTCCCCAAGTACTAACCGAATCAAGGAGGCCATTTTCGCATGCCAAAAAAAGAAACTTCAGCCTACGCAACCGTTCAGGCGGCCCGTGCACCGCGGCCGTACCAAACCCGTGAGCTCATCAATGGTCTGGTCACCAATTTTCATGAATTCCATGGTGATCGGCAGAGCCATGATGACCCGGCGGTGATCGGCGGCATCGGCTGGCTAGATCAGCAAGCCGTGACCGTCATTGCGACTGACAAGGGCAATGATTTGACGGAGCGGCTGCAGACCCATTTTGGCAGTCCTGAACCGTGGGGATACCGGAAAGCGTTGCGCCTCATGAAACAGGCTGCTAAGTTTCACCGGCCGATTGTCACGCTGATCAATACACCGGGTGCTTACCCAGGTAAAGAAGCCGAAGCGAACGGGCAAGGAGCAGCGATCGCTGACTTACTTGTGACCTGTTCGGATCTGCCGACGCCGATTCTGGCTATTTTAGTCGGTGAAGGTGGCTCAGGCGGTGCGCTTGCCTTGGCGTTTGGGGATGAAGTCTGGATGACCGATAAGAGTATGTATAGCATTTTGTCACCGGAAGGCTTTGCCGCGATTTTGTGGAAAGATGCCAGCCGCGCGAAAGAAGCAGCTGAAGTGATGCAGCTGACACCGCAGGATCTGTTGGCAAAAGGGGTCTGTGACCGGATCGTTCCCGATACCGGTGCGGATTTTCCGGCAGCGCTCAAAGCCGCAGTGAAGCCCAAACTGGCTGAGCTGACGGCCATGGATCCGCAAAGCTTGGTTGCCAAGCGCCAGGCGCGGTTCCGGCAATTTTAATGAAAACGGCACCACACCGTCCATTTTTACGGCGGTGTTTTTTCTTTGGTTAAAAAGTTTTATAATTACTTTTGTAACTTTTCGAAACGGAGGCCATCATGCTCGAAAAAAAGTTCTACCATACCATGTTCAGTCAATCTTTTAATATTCCGGTCCGGGTTGAATATTGGGACCATACCGAAGAGACCTTTGGCACCGGCGAACCAACGATCACAATTAAAATGAAAAAAGCTATTCCTGTACGTCAGCTGATCAAAAATGCTTCGCTGGCATTAGGTGAAGGCTATATGCGTGGTGACATTGAGGTGTTGGGTAGCAATCGACCATTGCAACGCCTGATTGCGTCGGCTTATGCCAATGCCGGCAGTTTTATGCGCAGCAGCAAACTCAGACACTTTCTGCCTAAACAAAGCCACACCGAGCGTAAGTCGAAGGAAGATATTCATTCGCATTACGATCTCGGCAATGACTTTTATAAATTATGGCTGGATCCGACGCTGACGTATTCCTGCGCCTATTTTGAAAACTGGGATGACGATCTGGAAACCGCTCAGCTGAATAAAATCGATCATATTCTGCGTAAACTGAATCCGCAGCCCGGGCGTACCTTGCTGGATATCGGCTGTGGCTGGGGAACGTTGATGTTGCGGGCGGCTAAGATTTACCACCTGCATGTTGTCGGCATTACCCTGAGCAAGGAACAATTCAAGCTGGTTTCCGATCGCATTGAAGCCGAGCATCTGACGGATGTAGCTGAAGTGCTGTATATGGATTATCGCGAACTCGATCGCGAGCCGTTTGATTACATTACCTCTGTCGGTATGTTTGAACACGTCGGCAAGGAAAACCTTGAAGGCTACTTCAAAGATGTTGCTAAACTACTTAAAAATGATGGTGTTGCCTTGATCCATGGTATTACTCGGCAACAAGGCGGAGCATCAAATGCCTGGATTGATAAGTACATTTTCCCGGATGGCTATATTCCGGGCATGACGGAAAATCTGGGTCATATTATCGATGCGGGGATGCAGCTGGATGATCTGGAACCGTTACGGCGTCATTATCAGCACACGCTCGAACTCTGGGATACGAATTTCAACAATCACCGGAATCCGATTCAGCAAAAGTTCGGTTATGAGTTCACCCGGATGTGGGATGTCTACCTGCAGGCCGCAGCTGCCAGTTTTGAGGCCGGCAATATCGACGTCATGCAGTATTTGATTAGTAAAGGCCCGTCAGGCAAGGACTTGCCGGCGACCCGTGACTACATGTACGACTAGTGAGTCGGTTGTGACGACTTTTTGGTCAGATATGGGTGATCTGAAAGCTTGTAAGATGCTTAACACAAAGAACAACTTAGCGTCACAAAATGTTCAAACATGGTCGGTAGTATTAACAGCATAGAAGTGAGCCACCCACTCATTCCTAAACCCCAACCAACTTTTTCATTTCTACTCCTCCAAAGTGAAGTCGCCGATCGGCCTCCATCCGATCGGCCAAGCCCGAATCCCGTAGCAAGCAGCTGCGGGGTTTTTGTTTGGTGAGCGCGAATTATTGAGTTATATTACGAATGAACTCTTAAAGGGTTAGGCATGATGTTCCAAGCCGTCACATTTTTGCCGTTAAATCCCAGCACATCAAGCACAATGGAAAAACTAAAGTTATTTTGTTCACGCTTTCATTGACATTGCCATTAACTCAGATAAGATAAGGGTATTATTTCAAACACAAGGTGGTAAGTACATGACCGATTCAATTGAGCATATGGCAAAGCGTTATCAGCCGTATTCAGCTTGGACACCGGAATACGTGGCTAGCTTGAAAGCTCAAGTCGCCGCAAGTAAGTGGCGGACCAAAACCCATGTTCAACCAGACACCGGCTTGATCAATGATCCGTGTAGTCTGAACTTTTTCAACGGCAAATGGCATCTTTATTATCAGCAGTTTCCATTTGGCCCCGTTCATGGCCTGAAGTCGTGGGCGCATGTCGTCTCAAAAGATTTATTTAACTGGCGGCGGGTGCCGGGGGATCTTTTGCCGGAGGACGAGCATGATGCGCAAGGGGCTTATACTGGCTCTGCGCTGGTGACGCATGGCACGTTGCGGATCATGTACACCGGGAATGTGCGTGACGAACAATGGCATCGGCATGCGACTCAACTGGGTGCGGTGTTGGGTGCGGATAGTCGGCTGTTTAAAGATCCTAAGCCGTTGATTGCTGCGCCACCAGCTGGGTATACCCAAGAGTTTCGCGATCCGTTTCTTTTCAAATATCAAGACAAAACCTATGTCCTAGTGGGCGGCCAGCGTGCTGATCACACTGGCGCTATTTTGTTATACGAAAAAAAACCGGACAAGACTTGGCGTTTCGTGGCGCCGCTCGGGATCCCGGACGAGTTTTGCGGTTACATGGTTGAGTGCCCTAACATCGCCTTCATTAACGGTAAGGTTGTGTTGGTTTATTGTCCGCAAGGGTTGGATCAGGACTTTTTCGAATATGAAAATGTTTTCCCTAACATTGCGCTTGTGGCCGATAGTTTTGATCCTGAAACCGGTGCCTTGACGCATCAGCACTTGCAGAACATTGATAAAGGCTTTGACTTTTACGCGACTCGGCTGGCCAATACCGAAAAGGATGGCACGCTTGCGATTTCGTGGTTAGGCTTGCCGGACACGAGTTATCCAACTGATGACGATGGCTGGGAAGGCGTATTGAGTTACGTGCGGAAGCTGGATCTCCGCGATGGGCATGTTTGTCTGGTGCCGCATCCAAACGTTGAGACGTTGCGCGAGACTGCGGATGATAGCTTGCCGACTGTGACACAGACGGCCGACAACTGGTCAGTGGCCGACTTAACCGGTGCCTTCGAACTCACGATGACGCTGGCGGCCGGACAGAAGACGACGCTGCATATTCCTGACGGCGATCATGATCAGTTGCTGATTAACCTTGATTCCGATAGCGGGCAGGGTATGGTGCAGCGGGAGAACCGCAATAATGGCGGTAGTCTGCGGCAATTTGGTTTTCCAGCAGGTAAGACCGTGACGATTCGGTTGTTCATTGACGTGTCCGTTTTCGAGCTTTTCATTGACGATGGCTATCGCGTGGTTTCCGGCCGGTTCTTTGGCGACACCTGTCCCAGTGCCGTGCGCGTCACCCCGGCAGCTGCGGTCAGCGCGGTGCAGGCATGGAATTTGCGGAAGGATAACGGCGGGTTGTGAGGCCGGCGAATGCAGGATTAAAAGAAGTCATGTCCTTGCTCCAGTTATGTGGCCTTAATTGGTCATGTGGCTGGAGTTTTTGTTTGCCTCGGCGTGGTGTTTAGTGAGGACAGTCCTGCGCAAAGTGCGCGGAAAATTCCCGGATAACAACTTGACATTCTCTGAAAGCGCTGTATACTCGTTTTATGAAATCGATTCCATAAAAAGGAGAGCAAGTCCATGGCGACGATTCGGGAAATTGCGACAGCAGCGGGGGTCGGCGTGACAACCGTGTCGCGATATTTAAATCATCATCCGTATATTTCCGCGGACAAGAAGGCGCGGATTGAAGCGGCGATTCAAACGCTAGGCTATACACCGAGTGCTGCAGCGACCTCATTGCGGGCCCAAGCCACTGGCAATATCGGGGTTTTGGTCTCGCGGGTGACGAATCCGTTTTTCGCTGGGTTGTTTGATGCAATTGAGCGCACGCTGCATGAGCAAGGTTATCAAGTGATGATTTCGCAGACTTATGACGATCCGGATGCCGAGGAGCGGTTTTTGGATCAATTGAAAAGCCGGAAACTGGATGGCATTATTTTGGCCTCGGTTGAAGCACCGGAGCGGGTTGCGGCTGTTGCCAAAGCTTTTCCCGGGCGTGTCGTAGTGGTGAATGCCGATGTGAAGATTCCACATGCGACTTCCTTGGTGCTGCCGCATTATCAGGCAACGCGGGATGCACTTGATTACCTGTATGAAAAAGGGCACCGCCGATTTGCCTACGTGACAGGCGGTGCCATTCAAAGCGCGCGGCACGGGAAGACCCGTACTCAAGCGTTCTTTGACTTTATGGCGGCACATAAACTGGCAGTTGAGCCATCATTACTTTTCGATCAAGTGCATACCGCCGCGGAAGGCCAAGCGATTGGCAAGCAATTAGCCGCATTAGCACCAGTCAAGCGGCCTGACGCCATTTTTACCAACTCGGATGAAGTGGCGGTTGGCGTGCTGGATAGTTTGCTGGCGGCGGATCTGAAGGTACCGGATGACATCGCGGTGATGGGGTATGATGATCAGCCATTTGCGCCGTTCGCCCGCGTGCCGCTGACCACCGTTCATCAACCGGTGACCGAGATGGCCCAGGTTGCCACGGATATGTTGTTGCGCGGACTTGGCCGCGGCGACCACCAAAAGGATCCGGCAACATTAGCGTTATCGTTAAAAATCAGGCAAAGCGCCTGAGTTTTATTTTTAGCCAATATGGAATCGATACCACACTTTAAATATCAAAGCGTCATTTAGCAGGGGGATTCAAACATGGTCAATCCAACCAGCCGCACATGGTGGCAACAGGAAATCTTTTATCAAATTTATCCGGCGTCATTCAAAGACAGTAACGACGATGGCATTGGTGACTTGCCTGCCATCATTGAGGAATTGCCAAAACTTAAGGAATTAGGCGTGACGGCGATTTGGCTGTCGCCGATTTACAAAAGTCCGATGGTGGACAACGGCTACGATATTTCGGATTATCAAGCCATCAATCCGCAGTTTGGCACCATGGCCGATTTTGACCGGCTCATGGCAACAGCTAAGACGCTTGGCATTAAAGTCGTGATGGATTTGGTGGTGAATCACACATCGGATCAGCACCCGTGGTTTCAGGCAGCGTTAAAAGATCCAAACTCGCCGTATCGGCAGTTTTATATTTTTCGTCAGGGTCACGACGGCCAGCCGCCGAATAACTGGCGCTCGAACTTCGGCGCCGGCTCGGCCTGGACCGTGGTGCCGGGTGAGCCGAACACATACTACCTGCACGTTTTTTCGCCGGAACAACCGGATCTCAATTGGGAAAATCCGAAACTGCGGCAAGCCATTTACCAAATGATTAATTGGTGGCTGGCAAAAGGCTTGGCTGGCTTCCGCATTGATGCCATCACGTTTATTAAAAAGGATCAGGACTTTGCGGCGTTGACCCCTGATGGCAGTGATGGCCTTGGCAAGATCAAGCGTAAGGCTGAAAATCGTCCGGGTCTGGGTCGTTTTCTTAAAGAGCTAAATGATGCGACTTTTCGTCCAGCCAACGCCGTCACAATTGGCGAGGCTTCTGGGGTAAGTTACGATCAGCTAGCTGATTTCATCGGTCCCAACGGCTACTTTTCCATGATTTTTGATTTTCATTATGCCGATATCGATGTGGCTTCCGGTTCCGAATGGTTCAAACAAACGGACTGGACACCCAAAATGTTAGGTGACGCGATTGCCAAAAGCCAGCTGGCGATTCAAAAGGTTGGTTGGGGCGCGAACTTTTTGGAAAATCATGACCAGCCGCGGAGTTTGAGCAAGTATATTAAGGATCCGGCTTATCGCAATGCTATCGGAGCCAAAGCACTGGCATTGTTGTACTTCTGCTTACGGGGATGTCCGTTCATTTATCAAGGGCAGGAGTTAGGGATGGTCAATGCAACGCGAACCAGGATCGACCAGTTTGACGATCTGCCGACGCACGATAACTATCAGCGGGCGCTTGCGGAAGGCTATTCCCCAGCGGAGGCGCTGGCGTGTGTCAATCGGCGGTCACGCGACAATGCGCGCACACCGTATCCTTGGAATGATCAGGTCAATGGCGGCTTCAGCACCCATCAGCCGTGGTTGCCAATCGCCCAGCAGGCCCCTGGTGTGAACTGGCAGGATGAGCATGCAGATCCAAACTCGGTGTGGCACTTTTACCAAAAGCTTTGCCGGTTGCGCAACGATTCGTCATTGCGGACGGATCTAATTGAGGGCGATTTTGCTCCGATCAAGGTCGCAGACGATCATGTTATCGCCTATGCCCGCGGGCAGCATGTGCAGATTTTCGTCAATTTAAGCGCCCAGCCGGCAACGGTCGCATTACCGGCTGGGCGGATCTGGCTTAATAACTATCCGGATGCCGCACCAACGTTGAAACCTTATCAAGCAATTCTCATTGAGGTGAATTAAGATGGCAAAAAATTATGAACAAGAAGCAAAAGCAATTCTGAAGCTGGTCGGGGAGAACAACATTGATTCCGTGACCCATTGCCAAACCCGGTTGCGCTTTGTAGTCAAGGATCGCAAGGCAATTGACGACAAGGCGCTGGAAAAACTACCGGAAGTCAAAGGCGTGTTTTATGGCTCTGGCCAGTATCAGGTCATTATCGGCACTGGTGTTGTCAACGATGTGTATGCGGCGATTGCCAAGCTAGGCACGGTGAATGCCATTTATGGCAAGGATGACGCCGATACGACTGCGGCGGCAACCGGTGAGCACAAAACGCTCGTGCAACGCTTGATGGCGATGTTGTCTGGTATTTTCATTCCGATTATTCCAGTCATCGCCGCAACCGGGTTGTTTTTAGGGTTGAAAAGTGCCGCCACGAACGCTCAGGTCTTGAAACTTTTCGGTGCGGTTCCCAGTGATATTCCCGCGAGTTTAACCTCGGTAATTTCCGTTTTGACCGACACGGTGTTCGCGTTCCTACCTGCGCTGATTGTCTGGTCAACGTTCCGCTATTTTAAAGGGACGCCAATTATCGGGATCGTCATCGGCTTGATGCTGGTGTCGCCGATTTTACCGAATGCCTATTCTGTGGCGGATGGCAGTGCCAAGGCGATTATGTTGTTTGGCTGGTTGCCGGTTGAAGGTAGTCAGGGATCGGTGTTAACCGCACTGGTGGCTGGCTTTATCGGGGCAAAATTGGAACTCTTTTTCCGGCGGCACATGCCCAATGTGTTGGAACAGATTCTGACGCCGTTTCTCACCATGCTGGTCACGTTCGCCATCATGATTCTGGGGGTCGGTCCCATTGTTCATGCGATTGAAAGTGGGATGCTGGTCGGCGTTGAAGCGGTGATCCACTTGCCATTTGGGATTGGCGGCTTCCTGATCGGGGCAGCGTATCCGCTGATGGTCCTGATCGGGATCCACCAGACCATGATTGCCATCGAAACATCTTTGCTGGCGTCAACCGGGTTGAACCCGTTGATCACGTTGGAAGCTATGTATGGATTCGCGAACTTAGGCGTGGCGCTCGCCATTTTCCTGCGGGCCCGTTCCAATAAGGCAAAAGCCACGTCAATGGGCGCGTTCACGTCGCAGCTCTTCGGGGTTTCGGAACCGACGTTATTCGGGGTCTTAATTCGCTACAACTTCCGGCCACTGATCGTTACGGTGCTGACGTCCGGGCTCGGGGCGGCCATTCTCAGCATGCTCAACGTCGCAGCCAACTCATACGGACTCGCGGTGGTGCCGTCTTACCTGATGTACATCTATAACGGCCACGCATTGTTATGGTACACAGTGGTTTCGTTAGGTACGGTGGTGGTTGCCTTCGTTGCCACCAACGCATTCGCAATTCCTAAAGAAGTTCTGAAGCCTGACGAAAACGTCGAGACGGCCAATGCCGTGATTTCCTCCACCGTCAGCGACGACAAAGTCTACGCACCGGTCAGCGGTGAAACCGTGGCCTTGGCCAAGGTCAGCGATCCGGTTTTCGCTTCCGGCATGATGGGCGACGGACTGGCGATCCAACCAGCAGAAAAAGGCGTCAACAACGTCTACGCCCCGCAAACCGGTACATTGTCGGTGGTTGCCGACACTGGCCACGCGTATGGCATGACGACCGATGACGGCATGGAAATTCTGGTCCATCTGGGCATCGACACCGTCAATTTGAAAGGCGCGCCGTTCACGGTGGCTGTTAAAGCCGGTCAGCATGTCAACAAGGGCGACTTACTCGGCACCTTTGATCAAGCGGCGATCAAAAAGGCCGGACTTGATCCAACCACCATCGTGCTGATCACGAACAGTAAATCATACGCGCGTATCGAGCCGGTTGCGGACACAACTGTTCAAGCTGGTGCGGATCTCCTTGCGGTTCAACGGGAAGATGTGAAGGTTGAGTCGGTTTCGCCGGCGTCGTTGTAGGAAAAATTGCATTGAAATAAGCCTTAATGCTACCTTGGGTGTTTGGATGCCTGATAAGGTAGGGTTAAGGCTTTTTATGATGTTTTTGATATTCTGAAACGTCAAGCGCTGTCCTTGCAAAACCTAACACATCCCGCATTTTGTCCAATGGCGTGAGCAAACACCTGTGATATAATCAACCAATATTTCAAGCTGACATTCGGAGGAAGTTATGCGTAACATTGGTAAACTAGTTGCTTTGGACTGGAAACGGATTGTGAAAAGTCCGTTCGCTTTTCTGCTGATCGCGGCACTGGTCATCATTCCCAGCCTTTATTGCTGGTTTAACGTTTGGGCGCTGTGGGATCCTTACAGCAATACCCAGGATCTGACGGTCGCGGTATACTCGGCTGATCAGCCGGCGACTTTTCGGGATCAGAAAATTGCGGTCGGGGACGAGCTGATGGATCAACTGAAGCACAATAAACAGCTTGGCTGGCGGTTTGTGGATTCTAAAAAGGCCGTCCAAGAAGGCGTCAAAAGCGGCAAGTATTACGCCGGTGTCGTGGTGCCAAAGCATTTTTCCACTGATCTGCTGAGCTTTGTTGACGGGAAGATCCATAAGTCTAAGCTGGATTATTATGTAAACGAGAAAATCAATGCGATTGCTCCGAAAATTACCAGCACCGGCGCAAGCACGCTGCAAAATACCATTTCGGATGAATTCGTCGCAACCGTCGCCAAAACGCTGGTCAAGACGTTTAATAAAGCCGGCATCAAGCTGGATCAAAACCTGCCGATGATTCGGCGGTTTGCCAGTCTGGTCACGAATACCAATGATCAGTTACCGACCATTGAAAAGTACCTGGCTGAAGTGGACGACTTACAAGGAAAAATGCCGGCAATTCGGGCAAAGTTACAAATGGCAAATGAAATCGCCGGGTATCTCCCAGAAGTCAATCAAATGGCCCAGAAACTAACCGCCGCGAATGGTTATTTGCCGATGGTGCAAGATGCCGGTGAACTGCCAACTGCGGTGAAAAGCAAATTACCGGAAGTTCAGCAAGCCGGCGCGCAGCTGAACACGGTGGTCACCAATTTTGATCAACTGGAAAGCGGCGTCAGTCAAGCGGTCAAAGTGACCGATCAAGGCATCACGGTGATTAATCAGGTCGATGGCACCTTACCAGCGCTGACGGATTTCGGCCAAAAAGCGCAGGCGGCAGTGGGGACCACCAAAGATGAGGTGCTGCCGAAAATCAGTACTGCTTTGGATGTTGTGCAAAATGCCACCGATGCCGGTTTGACGCTGATTGCGGCAGCCAACACCAGCCTAAGTGCGGATTTAACGACCTTGCAGAATCAACTCCAGCAGCTTGACAATAATCAGGATAAGGCCGCCGTTAAGCAGGCGATGGTCGAACGGGTGACGGCCTTGGCGAAGCGGCAGGGCAAGGTGGCGGACAACGCGACTAGGTTGGCCGAAATGCTTGAACGGGTGCAGGCCAGCCTTAACAAACATACCGGTAAAGACGACCAGATCTTGGCCGGCGCCATTGCCCAGCTGAAAGAAGTTGCGGCAACGGCAACCGCAGTGAAGGATGGTGCCGAAGCGCTGGCCAAGGACGTGCCTAATCTGAGTACCAGTGAGATCCAGGCACGCTTGGGAGCGCTAGCCAAAACGGCTGATCAGTTTGCTGCCACTGCTGATGCGCTCAAGGCACTCGATATCGGCACCAGTGTCAAACAGGTGTTGAACGACTTTAAAGCCGCACTTGAGGACGCCAGCACCACGCTTGCCACCATCAACAATCAGATCTTGCCAGAACTACCATCGCTCCTCAGTGGCACCAAGGATTTGCTCACGCAGGCGCATAGCTTTTTGGTCAAGGCTCAACAACAATTGCCAGCGCTGAAGCAGGAACTAACCGATGCCAACACCTTACTGAATGGACACATGAACCTGATCACGAGTGGCGTGACGACCGTTGCCGATTTGTACCAAAACGATTTTCCTAGTCTTAAAGCCAAATTGACGAAGGCGACCGACTTTATTAACCAGGATCTGCCGGGCATTGAAAAGGATCTGACCAACACCTTGGCGCTGGCAAACGAAAAAATGCCGCAGCTGCAGAGTGGGCTGGATGATGCGCATACCTTCATCAAAAACGACTGGCCGACCCTAAAAGATGCCATTCAAAAAGGCGCCGCTGCCATCAAAAAAGGTGAAAAGTCGGTTGACCTGTCGCAACTGATCAAGCTTTTGCGCCGGGATGCGACGAAAGAGGCCGGGTTCTTGGCTAAACCGGTCGAGCTCAAGCAACAAAGCTTCTACGCGATTCCGACGTACGGATCGCAAAGTGCGCCATTCTATCTGGCCTTGTGTATCTGGGTCGGGGCATTGTTACTTGGGGCGATTTTGGTCACCGAATACCAGTTGCCGGCAACACTCAGCGATGCCACGGTCAAACAAATGTACGTTGCACGCTGGCTGACGTTTGTGGGACTGGGGATGTTGCAGGGCCTCATTGCGGCACTTGGCAATCTTTTCCTGATTGGCACTTACGTCGTCGACAAGCCACTTTACCTGCTATTTTCCATGATGCTGAGCGTGGTCTTCGTTTCGATCCTCTACATGTTGATCTCGCTATTCGGCAACATCGGGAAAGGCATCGGCATCATCATTCTGGTCTTGTCCATTTCCGGAGCCGGAGGGAACTTCCCAGTCGTGCTGTCAGGCAAATTCTTCCAGATGATCAATCCGTGGCTGCCATTTACCTACGCCGTCAACCTCTTACGGGAAACGGTCGGTGGTATCTACTGGCCTAATCTCTGGCTTGACCTCGCCGTTCTGGCCGTATTCGGCATTAGCTTCTTCTTGTTGGGACTCTTCTTGAAGGAACCGATTCACCCGTGGATTGAGAAAATGCACACCATTACGCGGCGATCGAAAATTATTGAATGATTTTGAAGTGTCGGAGATAACTGATGCAGAAATTAGGTCGTTTGGTGATCGACAAAAGGCAACCTGACTGGCGATTTGCTGGTGAGGTTGTTTTTTACATAGACGGCCGGTTACGGTATGTTTGAATGCGCCAACGATAGGGTACAGCAGTTCAAGGTGTCAGCGATTGGAGCAAAATAAAATGGCGAACTTCAGTTTATGCGCTGAGGCTCACCATTTGATGTAATTTCTATGCCGATTTTTCAGATGACTTTTCTTTTCCACTCGTCACCGTCACGACGAAGGTGGATTCATCTTTTTGATAAAGCCGGTGGATGTTTTGCAGCAGCAGCATGATCCATGACATGGCTAAGGCGAAGGCGATCATCTCGAACGCAGTCAGCGACAGGTAGTGCACGAATTGGAACAGGATGGCGGCTAAGATAATGATGCCGCCGATGGTGTAGCTGGTGCTGAGAAATTCGCGCGATACCCCCGGCAGCAGCCAGCGCACGGCGATGATCATGCCGATCAGGAAGTAGTTCAGGAACCACGCGCTTTGGGTGTGCAGAACATGCAGGATACCGCGATTATTCGGGAACAGGCCGACCCCCAGCAAGGCGATGGCAGCGACGGTCAGTAAGATGCGGAGCGCGATTAGCCGCCAGTCGGTTTTGCGATGCGCCATGAGCGGAACGAATAAGTAGTCCACCAAGGCGATCCACAGCAAGGCCGACACCGCGATGGTCAGGTTAAACTGCCACGCGTTCAGGGCTTTGCTGGTGCCTAAAAAGCTGACATTGTGCTGCCACCACTGACGCGAACTGTTGGTCACAATCGCGCCCACCACGCCGCCGACAAATGTTGACAGAAACAGCGTGGTAATAAACGACGTCGAAATCGACAGCGCCGAATAAATCATCAGGTAGTTCACAATACTGATAAAAATGAAGAACAGCCCGGTCGCCGTGTAAATATCAAAACTGACACCTTCAAACATATAACCAATCGCCCAGAAAAACACCGAGGCCACGAATGCTAGAATAATCGCAAACGACAGCAGCAACGTCGGGAAAATCCGCCAATACCGACGCCGATGATCACGTCCATGGATCTGCCGGTGATTGCGAATATACGCCACCGCAAACGTACTCATGCCACTCAGCTCGCCAAGGACAATCACCATCTGCGCAATCGAGTTTTTCCCCGTCATCGGCACTTGCATGATGTTAAAGTAGAAGAAATACGCCAGAAAAATAATCCCTGACAGAATTGATGGAATCAGAAAGAACCGCAGCGAAATCGTCTGCGTCCCCGTATCCGCCTGCTTCGGCCGAATCACCGCTTCCTTATCTTTTAACGTCACCTCGACTTGTTCGCCATCTTTAATATCCAGGTCTTCCATGATGGCGTCAGGGATGACGATGTGATGTGCTTGTTTGGTCAATTTTTTCTGCTCCCCAAAGATGCTTGATGTTACTTCTATACAGAACCTAACTGTAGCACATCCAGCGCGAAGGGGAAAAGCCAACTTATCCAACTTTTGCAGTTGAGCAGAACCTTTTCGTTAACCTCGCAATTTAATGGGATTCCGTTTAAAATCAAATTATGTTGGCGCATAGGGCAAAATGGCCAGTCAACAAGCCACAGTCGCCAACGGTTCTGGCTGGAAAAATGGGTGCCGATACTTTTTGCAAAGGAGTTACGCTATGGCGCAAATTGATGCGATCAACCAGGTCATCAACCTCGTTAGCCTGGTCGTTTTGTTATTTGCAATCGTCAAGACTTACCGGCAAGTCCGCTCACTGAACCTACTGGACTACATCATCATGTACTTAAAATACCGGCAAACCATCTACGAAGAAATGCAAAAAAATCCACAAATTCGCCAAAAGCAGCTACTTTCCATCGCCGTCACGCTGCTCATCGCCACCTTCTGGGTCATCAGCAGCCTCCAACACCTCATGGCACAATGGAACTTCAGCAACCTCCTGAACGCCATAACAACCCTCGGACTGCTAGGCCTTTTCCTGTTTCAAACCTGGCAAACCAAACACCTCAACGAAAACAACCGTTACTTAACCTTCGCCAACAACTACCAACGCCGCCACTTCGACGACGTCCTCCACATCTTCCAGAAAAAGTTAGACGAATGGACCCCACAAGACGACGCCGACCAACGCGAATGGGACAGATTCCACAAACTCCTGGAACGCGTCAAGACAGAGGCTCAACACAACCGCCGCACCGCCATGTTCAGCGACGATCTATACGCGCTATTCGACGACAAGCTGCTCCTACACGAAGGCAGCGAGCCGTTAACCTTCCGCGAAAAAGGCATCTTGAGCTACTATGTCGGTTATTGGGATGCCGGGCCGTATAACGACTACACCCTTGGCATGTTGGAAGACATGGACGAGCGCGAGCGGCGGATCGCGTCGCGGGTGGTTAATGTTTCCATGGGGTTGATGGCTGCTGGGTTGATTTGGGTGGCGGTTAGGCAGGTTGTGGGGTAGTGGAGGCAAAAATAGTTATCCACAGCCTAGTTTTAGGAGAGCCAGCGTGCAGCAGGTTTTCTTGATATAATATGAAATGAAACGGTTTCTACTTTTAACGGTAAAGGAGGCACATTGTGAAAAAACTGTCTGCTAGTATTGTGTCTCAAGGTTTTTGGTTTAGGGAATTTGTTGCAACGGCATCAATGCTGAACTCTGGGAAATCCTGGAATGACGTCGATCAGGCCATTATAGAAGACAACGTGTTCCAGCTGTCTTCGAAAAACCGACAAAACGATGTGCGCCTTGCGATGCACCGGCGTTACCACGAATTACCAGATGATTTCACAAAGAATTTGGACCAGTTTACCTTAAGCAATCAAAAGTTAATTAATCTAGTTGCCATCATGAAGATGTCAGCGTTAGTTGAAGATTTCGTTTTAACTGTGGTTAAGACAGAATTTGTGATGGGTGATTTAAAGCTGGAACCATATGAGATCGGGACTTACATGAGAAACTTACCTTTGATGCATCCGGAAGCGAGCCACTGGCGTTCGGTCACAGTAAAAAAGCTTAAGAACAAGTTACGTGAATATTTAGTTGCCAGTGGATTGGCGGAGCATAAGGAGGAAAACCTTGTGTTGCAGCGAGCAGTTTTAGATCCCCAAGTCGAACGGCTACTAAAACAACACGATATGACGCAATATATCGAGGCACTAACAGGGAGACAAGTATGACAGCATTGGATAAACGATTTGAACGATTTCGTGAGAAGCTGAAGGATCCGGCTTTTCAACAGAATCGTGGACTATCAAACGAGGTCGGTTTTTATATTTTTGACTATGATCCCAAAGATGAGTTGCGAGTCCGCAATGAGGTGGAAAACATTGCAAATACCTCAACACCAGCGACAATTAAAGCTAACGTCCAGGTCTTCAACTTGTTAAACATTGTCATGACTATATTTGAACAGATGGGGTATAGCCTGTCAGAAGCGGAGAAAAAAGACGGCATTAGCGTGGTCATTCGGCAAGTAAATAATGTTCTGAAGATGGGGCATGAACATAACCTGATCGTTCAGTATATAGAAGAGCACTTGATTCGGAATGATTCTCCGACCATTATTTTCTTAACGGGGGTGGGTCAGGTCTTCCCGTTGATCAGATCTCACCGCGTTTTGAACACATTAAATCAGGTCATTGATAAGCAACCGGTGGTTATGTTTTTTCCAGGTAAATATAACAGCTTAAATCTTAATATTTTTGAAAAATTGTCAGATAACAATTATTATCGAGCATTCCGAATTGGTTAATTAAAGTCAACTTGAAAGATCAAAAGGACATTGTTAAAGAGAAAAGGGGTATGGGGCATGGAAATTAAAGAATTGTTCAAACGACCGATCGATCGAAATATTCAAGGTGTCATCAAAGTTGATCAAGATGATGACGCAAATGTAAGACAGGAGCTTGAAGAATACGTTGTGACAAAAGAGTTACAACGCCATTTTGCTGATTTCTTCAGTGCTTTCAACGAGAGCTTGCATGGCCCAACGGATGATATGGGTGTGTGGATTTCAGGCTTCTTCGGTTCTGGGAAATCACATTTTTTAAAGATTATCTCTTACATTTTGTCGAATCGTCCTGTTAATCAAAAACCAGCTGTCGATTTTTTTGATGACAAGATCAATGATCCGATGGTGCTTAACGATATGCATGCCGCAGCGGCTGCTAAAAATAAGGTTATTTTGTTCAACATTGATGCTAAGGCTAAGGACAACAGCGGAACTGATCAGCAGTCCATTTTAAAAGTCTTCATGCAGGTCTTTAACGAAATGCAGGGATTCACTGATGTTGATTTTTGGATCGCTGAGTTGGAGCGAAAACTAACAGATGCGGGCAAATTTGATGCGTTTAAGGAACAGATAAGCTCTATTGATCCTAAACATCAATCTTGGGAAGAACTACGCGATGCCTATTATTTTAATAAGGGTACTATTCAGGCGGCTATGGTTGCTAGCGGTTATGCAAGTGAATCTAATGCAGAGGGTTTCATTGAACAGCTAAGTACACCTTATGAAATCAGTATCGAGGAGTTTGCTGATCGTGTGAGTGCTTATACTAAAAAAACTGGTAATCGCGTTATTTTCCTCGCTGATGAAGTGGGCCAATTTATTGGTGATAGTGTCCAGCGGATGTTGAACTTGCAAACGATTGTGGAACAACTTGGCACAAAAACACATGGTAAAGCGTGGGTCGTTGTCACGTCGCAACAGGCGATCGACAAAGTAACGGATATTGCTTCAGGACAAGATTTCTCGAAAATTCAAGGGCGATTCAAAACCAGAATTGCCATGAGTTCAACTAATGTTGACGAAGTGATTCGGCAACGGCTCTTAACTAAGACGGAACCAGCAGAAAATCTGTTAGAGTCGAAATACGAGGCGAATGCTGCATCTATCAACAATGCCATTGATTTCGACGACGGCATTAGCCGGCCAAAGTACAATTCTGGTCGTGATTTTGCGCAAAACTATCCATTTATTCCATATCAATTTGATTTATTGCAGGACGTGTTAACTGCTATTCGAGAAAACGGCTCGGAAGGCAAGCATTTGTCTGAAGGCGAACGCTCAATGTTGTCGTTGTTCCAAGAATCCGCCGAAGCAATGATGACATCTGAAGATAATGTTTTGGCACCATTCAGTCTTTTCTTTGAAGGACTAGATCAATTTCTTGATCATACCCATGCGATCGTGATTCAACGTGCCCGTGAATCTGCGAAGGTTAACCCAGATCATGAGGACAATCCATTTACACTACAGATCCTCAAGGTTTTGTTTATGGTGAAGTATGTCAAGAAATTCAAAGCAACCTTGAACAACATTACGACCTTGATGATCGATAAAGTAGACGTAGATCGAGTCGTGTTGAAAAAGCGCGTATCCGATGCGCTTACCATTTTGGTGAATCAAGAATTCGTGGAAAATAATCTGAGCGATAAGACCTATGAGTTCTTGACTGATGCTGAGCAGGACATTACGCGCGATATCAAGAATCAGCAAATTGAGAGTGGTGACATTTCCAGACAGATTAGTGACTATCTGTTTGAGGGAAAATCAGCCCTAAACGGAGCATACTCGTATCCCAAATTGAACGGCCGGTATATCTTCAACTTTGACAAGAAGATTGACAATGTTGATAGTGTGCAACATCGCAATCCTTTAACCGTTCATGTGGTTACACCCTTAGACGGTGATTTTCAAAATGAAACGGATTTTTTGCAAGCTTCTTCTGGAATAGAAAGCAATGCTGTTTTGGTTGCGTTACCAGCTACATCAGATTACATTGACCAAGTTCGCCGTGCCCTGAAGATTGAACATTTTGTTAACACTAATCCAACGGGACGAGATGAACGATACAAGATCATGGTCGATGCCCGTCAAGGTGAGCGCGTGCAATTACTTAAGCAGGCAAATATTCAAATGACTAACGCTTTAGATGATGCTGACGTTTATGTTGGCGGTCGAAAAATTGAATCCGAAGCCAGCTTCAAGAATCGGCTAGACGCTGCGATGAAGTTACTGATTGACAATAACTATCGGAAGCTTGATTATATCAACGCCGCCAAGTCTGAAAAAGATATCCAAGACTTATTTGATCCGGATCGTTTATCAATCGATGAAGGCGACAACCGTCAGGCGCTGGATGCTTTGACTGACTGGCTAATTCAAGAGAATCAGAATAACACCCATGTAACCATGACGAGTATCTTGGCTAAATTCCGTGGCATCCCATATGGTTACACCGAAGAAGACATCGAATGGTTGCTAGCAAAGCTGGTGACAGATGGCAAGTTAAAGATGTTCTTTAATGGATCGCCGATAAATACTTTGAGCGATGGGATTTCTTCCAAAGCAATGACCGAGTTCTTTACCAAAAAGCAGAAACGAACCAATCTTGCATTCCAAGTTCGACCGGAGATCCCAGCTAATAAGATTAAGAAGATGCGTGAAGTCGCTGCGGAGGTTTTTGATAAGAAGACCTTTGACTCAGACAATGAAGAACAGATGGTTAGCGAACTAAAAGCTAAAATTCAGAGTGACCTAAAGAATCTTCAGGATTTTGAGAATCTTGATCAGCGCTTCCCAGGCCATGTTTTGTTACAAACTGGGATACGGATGTCAAAAGACTTAGTGACGATTAATGACGCCAGTGTTTTCTATGATTATGTGTTTAAAAATGCTGACAGGTTGGAAGACTGGCATGAAGATTATATTGATGATGGTATCCGAGACTTTTACTTTTCCATTCCCCAGAGAGAGATCTGGGAACAGGGACTAGAAGCAGTTCGTAATTACCAACAATCTCGTGACTTTTTGAGTGACGGTGATTTGAAGGAAATAGCAAAGCAATTGGAAACTGCCCTAAAATCGCAGAAGTTGCGCAAGGAAACGGTTCCATCGATTAAAGAACTGCGCGCTCAATTCAATGAATTGTTTATTCAAGCATTTGATAAGGAAGCAGCTAAATACTTGGCCGAGATCGAAGAACTTAAGAAACGCGGGTTGGATCGGTTGTCAGATTCGGGTTTAGAAGCTACGACCCAAGAAAAATTGAAACAGGAATTCGTGATGGTCATTGACCGAATTGCTAAGGAAGGTCAAGATGCCACTACAATTAATGCACTAGCGGTAAAGCCTGCTCAGGCCCGATCACAATTGGAACAGCTTACTGGCCGCATTGCCGACATGACAGCTAAACTGGCTGTTAAACCACCGGTAGTTAAGCCTAAGTCGGACGATTCTGGGGAAGGCACAAATCCTGAACTGGTGACGCCAAAAGTCCAAGTTAAAAAGGCAGAGAGAATTGTTAAAATGCGTCAGTTACTTGATCCGGGCGACTATAAACTTGAAGATTCCGAGGATATAGAGAAGATCGCAGCCCTTTTCAAACAAAGATTAGAGGCAAAACTATCAAGCGAGCAGAATCAAGTTATTAAATTGGAAATAGATTGATGCCGTTTTGTTAAATCAGAGAGGATACAAATGGATAAAAAAGCCATTAACAAGTTCGCGGTTGAAGCTCGTCGAGAATTAATCACTGACATTTCTCTGCGTCTCCGCAATCTCGGCATTACGGAGTCTGGTATTGCCGCGAAGGAAGAAAGATCAACCAGCCAAATTGAATTCTACGGTCCGGATGTGCCGCCCGTTATTGGGGAAGACATCAAACGGCGCCAAGCTTTGGTCAATCGTCTAACTGCGATGGCCAAAGACAAGAGTCTGAAAGATGCAATTAAAGATCTCACCGAAGAGGTTGCCTATACATGGTTTAACCGGATTATTGCAATTCGATTCATGGAAGTTAATGGGTATTTACCTAGTGGTGTTCGTGTGCTTTCTTCAGAAACACACCGCAATGAACCAGACATTCTTCGGGACGCATTTGATGCTGAGGACGCGCTCGGAGGCTATACGCCTGACGAACGCAACCTGATTAGAAAGGCACAGGAAACTGAGCTACCTAAAGATATGGACAGTGCATATGCAATGCTGTTCACTAAGCAAGCGAATGCTTTACACAAAAACTTGCCGGAGTTGTTCGAAAAAACGGATGACTTCATGCAATTATTGTTCACTCCAAACTATAATCAGAGCGTCATCAAGAACCTGGTAACGATGATTTCTGAGGAGGATTTCGATGTGTCCAAGGAAGGTCAGGTCGAGATTATTGGGTGGTTGTATCAGTATTACAATAGTGAGCCACACGATCAGGTTGTGAACATCAATGGCGGCCCGGTCAAAACTAGTGACATTCCAGCAGCAACACAATTATTTACCACTGATTGGGTAGTTCGTTACATGATTGATAATTCTCTGGGAAAGCTTTATTTAGAGCATTATCCAAACTCGCCAATTAAGGACGATTTGAAATATCTTTTGCCAGGACCTATTGAACGCACTGATAAGCCCTTAGATTTAGCCGATTTGAAAGTTCTTGATGACGCGATGGGTTCTGGACACATCTTGGTCTATGCTTTTGATTTACTGATCAAAATGTATGACGAGCAAGGTTACAGTAATCGCGAAGCTGCAGCCATGATTTTGGCACATAACTTGTACGGTCTGGAAATTGACAAGCGTGCTTACCAGTTGGCTTACTTTGCGCTCATGATGAAAGCTCGGCAATACAACCGCCGAATATTGCGCAAACCAATTCAACATCATTTAAACGTCTTTGAGAATATGCAGGAAATACCGGAAGATGTATTTGCAGAGCTTAAAGGAAACTCTGAAACGATTGCCGATATTCGTGATCTTATTCAGACTTTCAAAGAGGGCAAGTTGTTAGGTTCAATTATGCATTTCGAAAAGAATTATGACCTTGTAGCAATTCGGCAAGCTATTGATACATTACCAGAGAATACTGGATTAGATGTCTTTGGTATTCATCAAGCAAAAAAGGCCCTAGGTCAAATGGTCTCCATAGCAAGTGTTCTTCAGACTAAGTTTGACGTAGTTGCGACTAATCCCCCTTACTTGAACCGAATGAATGGCGATCTCAAAAAGTTTGTGAAGAAGTACTACAAGCCATACTCAGGTGATCTCTTTTCAGTATTTATCTGGAAAAATATCAACATGACGAAACAAAACGGATATGCGGCATTCATGACACCTTTCGTTTGGATGTTTATAAAGACTTATGAATCCTTGCGTCGCAACATTCTCGAAAATCAACAAATATCAAGCTTAATACAAATGGAGTATTCTGCGTTTGAAGAGGCGACTGTTCCGATCAACACTTTTGTTGTCAGAAATTCTCAGAGCCATAATTTTACGGGGACTTACCTAAAACTCTCAGATTTTAAGGGCGGCATGGAAATACAACGGCAGTATGTTAAAAAGGCCATTGAAGATCCGTCAGTTTCGTATGTTTATCGTACTAATCAAACGAATTTTGAAAAGATTCCGGGAAGCCCAGTTGCTTATTGGGTGCCAGAAAATGTATTTGAAAAATTTCAGAATTCTCCGTCAATTAGTGATTTTCTTTTTGCCGGAGTTGGTATTCAAACTGGCAATAACCTGCGTTTTCTCAGAAGATGGTATGAAGTTTCTTTTCAAAATATAAAATTTAATGCATGCGATGCAATAGATTTCGCTCGCGCTTCAAAAAAGTGGGCTCCTATTTCAAAGGGGGGACCGTACAGAAAATGGTTCGGTAATTTAGAATATGTCATTAATTGGGAAAACAATGGTAATGAGATCAAGCAACATCTTGGGGCATCAAAACAAAAAGCAATTGTACCAAATGAACAATTCTATTTCCATTCTGGATTTACTTGGTCTGACATTACTAGCGGAAAATTCAGCATGCGACTCCTCTTGCCAGGAATGCTATTCGAAAGCAATGCTTTATCCGCTTTTTCAAAGCAGAAGAATATATCCGACCGCTATTTAATGGGGTTTGCGAATTCTACGGTTGGAAATTATCTCCTGTCAATCTTAAACCCAACGATCCATATGAAATCAGGATATTTTTTAAATCTACCTGTTTCAAGGTCCGCACAAGAACCGAATATAACCGAGAAGGTTAGACAAAATATTGTTCTTTGCCATGTCGATTGGAATTTAGATGAAAGATCTTGGGGATTTAAATGGGATCTGTTAGTTTCATGTATCGCTGAGCATAATCGAAATTGGACAGTTGAAGCTGCGTTCAATCAGTGGAAGCGAGAAGCAGAAGATCGTTTTAACCAGCTGAAGTCAAACGAAGAGGAGCTAAATCGCATCTTTATCGATCTCTATGGTTTGCAGGACGAGTTGTCTCCTGAAGAAGACGATAAAGAGGTATCTGTTCGCAAAGCAGACTTGACGCGGGATATTAAAGCATTTATTTCTTACTTCATTGGCTGTGTCTTTGGGCGTTATTCGATCGACACACCAGGCCTCGCTTTTGCAGGAGGGTCGTGGGATTCTACTAAGTATGAAACGTTTAAGCCCAGTGCCGATGACTTTATTTTGTTAACTGATGAAGATTACTTTGGTGATTCGCGGGACATTATTAACAGATTCAAAGAGTTCTTGACCACGACTTTTGGCGAAGAGCATTTGGCTGAAAACATGAAGTTTATTGCTAATGCTTTGGGCAAGCGAGGTAGTACACCAGAAGAACAAATCCGTTCATACATTCGAGATGACTTCTACAAAAAGGATCATCTTTCAACTTACCAGAAACGACCAATTTATTGGGAATTAAATTCTGGAAGAAACGGCGGATTTGTTGGCTTAATGTACCTGCATCGGTATAATACTGGGACGATGGCGATGATTCGGACGAAGTATTTACATCCGCTGCAAGAAGCATATAAGCAGCGTCTCGAACAGCTTCAAAACTTTGCAGAGAAGGAAAAAGAGACTCGCCAGAAAAATGCTTATAAGAAGCAAATCAGTAAACTGACAAAACAGATGACAGAATTAGTGAAGTATGATGAGCAGCTTCAGCACGTAGCAAATCTAAATATAGATTTGGATCTAGATGATGGCGTGTTGGTAAACCACGAGAAACTTCAAGCAGGAACTAAAATTCTGACACCAATTAAATGACCAACAAAGGCGATCGCGTGGTGTGCGATCGCCTTTGTTGTGCCAAGAAATGTGCCAATTTATATTTCTTCTAAAATTGATAGGATCTTATCATTGTCCTTGTTCTCTAGTTCTTTGATTACGTGTAGATAAGTGGACTGTGTAGTTGTGATGTTGCTGTGGCCTAAACGCTTTGAAACGGAGAGAACGCTGACACCTTGGTAAAGCAGAATAGACGCGTGGGTGTGTCGTAAACCGTGGAAGGTGATTCGAGGAAGGTTTAAAGACTTTAGCTTATGGGACAATTCTTTATTAATTTCCGCACTAACAGGGGCCTTGTTGTTGTGTATGAAAAGTGGCGTATCAGGAGACGGTTGCCAATTGGTGGTAATAAAGTCACGAAGATGTTCCAGTGACTTTGTATCTAAAAGGATTGTTCGGTTGGAGGCTCTATTTTTGGTTTTCTTGAAACCCGACTGATATTTGTAGTCCCACGTTTTGTTGACTGTCAATTCTCCTTTTTGAAAAACTATATCTCGTGGAGTGAGGCCGAGTATTTCTGCGAAGCGGAGACCTGTCACCGCGGCGAGGTAGATAATCATTTGACTAGGGACTGCTGTGTCTAAATGGTGAACCAGGGTTAACCATTCTTTATAATCCAGTGCTCGTCTTTGTTGTGGAATAATTCTTCCGGATATAATGGCCTTTCTTGTTGGATCTAACTGGAGAACTTTCTCATCAATCGCATCAAGGATAGCTGATCTAATCTGTTTATGAAGAGCGGCAACAGTCCTCGGAGCGTGGCTTTTTGCAAAGGCGTTTAGCCGTTCTTGATATATAGAGCGCGTGATGTCTCGAAGTAGGAGAGATCCGAATAAGCGATGGATGTGGTTGAGTGTGTTCTCATACTTGATATACGTAACTTTAGTGACCGCTCCTTGTTTATACAGATGAATCCAGCGTTCGAAATAATCCGCCAATGTTATATTACCTGCTTTAAACTGCTTCACGTCAATATAAGACGACTTTATCTGGCTTGCAGCTAATTCTGCATCAGCCTTAAGCGCGAAACCGGATTTGCGCAGTTTCTTGTATGTACCGTCAAGATCTTTGTAAGATATTTCGTACTGCCAAACCTTTCCGCGTTTCTGATAACTAACCATTAACACAACCTCCTTGCATAGTTGGCACATATTTGTCACAAATGACTTTGAAATGCAAGGATTTTGTCGGAGATGCTCGATTATGCTCAGCGATAGAAGCACTTAACGGGTTTGTTAAAAAATCCCATGAAGTTTCATCAACATTCCAATCCAAATCAGATAATTCAATATTTTGTTTTATGATTCCACATATATTCAATTGAGAGTTTATTTTCAATACTGGAAAGTTTCTAAAATCGCCAATCTGCATATTTATTGTCGGGTTCAATAACTTAAAAATATAGTCTCCGAGTTTTGAATTAAGTAACCCTAAAACTAAAAGTAAGTTAGATTCCGATCCAAAAGCCTCTTTGCCAGCACTATCATGAATACTCCCTGAACGACGGTAACGGATGCTGAATCCGCCACTTGTTATGAGAGACCAGGTAATTGCTGAATGAAAATACGTATCAGAACTCATAACGCGAGACTTGATTTGTGTTGTTCCTCTGGTAAAGTTTCTAATTGCAACTCCATTGTTTTTCCAATCAACTACGAAATCATAATTTCCGCTCCATTTTCTGTAGGAACCTCCTTTGTTGTAGGGGAACCACCTGGCACTTGATTTAGTGGCTTCTTCATTTGAGTGAGCATTAAAAAAAATGTTCTCAGAACTAACTTCAAACCACTGCCGAAGAAATAGAGCATTATCCCCCGTCGTAAGCCCCGCCTTAGGGTCAACAATCGTATCTAAATTAACACCTTTTTCAAAATCAATAATTAGATTTTTACTTGCCCAATAAGCAATAGGGCTTCCCGGAATCTTCTCAAAATTCGTTTGATTAGTACGATAAACATAGTTAAGAGAAGGAGTCTTGACCGCTTCAAGATACGCCTTTTGTTTCTTTGACTGAGAATCAAAGTTGACCAAGCGTTCATAAGTGCCAACGTATTCACTTTCAGGATGCTTCTGTATAACAAATGCCGTGGTTTGTACCACTTCACCGCCAATTTCTTCAAACGCTCGTGTGCCAAGGTGTGCCATGTTAATAATTGGCCAATTCATCATGCGTTCACGAAGCGCCTTGAAGCTGGAGAGAAACATCCATTGATGTTGTGTGATCATCGCAAACAGCCCATCTTCATCTGTCATACCATGAAGACGTTCAATAAAGGCTGCAAATAAATCTGATTTACTTGCTGGATAGTGTTTACTTACAAACCTTGATAATATGGATGGCATCTTTCCAGATCCCATATAGGGAGGATTCGTAACATTTATCACGTAGCGATTCTGTAATGCTGTGCCCACAGCAATTAGCTTAGAAAGCTCATTGTGATGTTCCAAGCTCTGAGACTCATCAAAAGATAATTGTCCTACTCTTTTAGTACTAACAATCGAATTAATTAATTCGTCGTTTAGTTGAACTGTCGAAAAATCTAGAAGTGAGCCTAATTCTTTTGCATTTTTAAAATTTGCCAGTAGCTCAGCTAGATTTTTAGTTATTTGCTTGTTTGTATCTTTCTCAATACCAAAGTCGGCTAATGTCAGACCGGTTGTTGGCACCTCAAAAACGTTTGGTCGCAAATCTAATCTTAGAGCACGACGATTCTCAGCACGGAACTTCATCATGACCGCAAAGTAGGTAAGCTGAAATGCCCGACGATCAATGTCAAAACCATGAAGATTGTTCTCTACTACGCTTTTGGCAGCGTCTCGACGTGAGTAACCTTCCGATTCATAAATCTGTAAGAAAACTTCAAAGGCATAGATCAGTATGTGACCTGATCCCATTGCTGGATCATCAAACGTAATAGCCTCGACTTTTTTTTCGGCAAATTCTGGTTGTGCCAAGTCTTGTTCCTGCTTAGCTTCGGGCATGAAGTATTTCCAGGCAAAATTAGAAGCTATTTCTGAAGCGGATCGCTTATCTCCTCGAGCATGTAAGACTCGGATCCAGTATCGTCCGAGAGAATTTTCAACTAGATATTTAACGATCCAGTCAGGCGTAAAAAGTTGCGTAACGGCTGGAATCTCGGAAGAGTCGTACTTCTTCTTTTTGAATGCCTCGTCCTTTGGTTCACTATTGTAATACTGATACAACCACCCAATAATTTCGACCTGCCCCTCCTTGGATACGTCGAAATCCTCCTCAGAAATCATCGTTACCAGGTTCTTGATGACGCTCTGATTATAGTTTGGAGTGAACAAAAGAACAGTCATCTTGTGGTATTTAGTGATGTGCTTCGTTATACTTATTGCAAGTAAACATTGAGAATGATTGGTATTTAGCAGGAGGAAATATGGCTGAAGTTGGTTTGCAAGATGTTGTGGCTGGTATTGAGAAACTGTTCAATGACATGACGCATTTTGTGTTCTGGTACGACGCAAATGGGGACTTTACCGACAACTTGGACGAACTTAGGGAAAAGATTCGTGAACCAATTGTCGTGTTAAATCATCGTGAACAGGTGAAGACAAAACTGCACTTGATTGACCTTGAGAAAGCTGGGAAGCGCGCATTGGTTTATTCACCGTATTCGAAACCCGAGATTTCGTTAGATTTCTTAACCGACATGGAACTGTATAACCAGGAGTTTACGGCAGATGCTGCTGCGATGTTGCAAAAGGAACTTGGCTTACCAGATAGTCAGCGTGAATTTGTTCGTGATCAGGCTAAGTTCTTTAACAATAAAGAGCGAGTTGCACGGTTTAAACAATTGAATCAGCCCGGTAAGAATCCTTATCAAGTTGCAATGGCGGCATTAGCAAAGACAACAGATATTCAGTTGACTTCCATTCTTCTGGCAGTTATTGCCGCGCAAACTGATAACCAGAATGTCTTACTGGATGAGTTTGATAAGTACGACTTGCAAGAGGAGTTCTGGCAGTTTATTAGTGCCGCCTACGGGTATACTGGTAAACATCAGTTAAATCAGCTCTTGGCGGCTATGTTCTTGAACTTTGCCTATTTTCAGCTGGATACCGATTTGCCAAAGAATTTTGCAAATTATAAATTAGCGAACCTCACTAATGTCAGTTCATTTATGCTTAATTGGCGACAACGAGCTGACTTGCAGGAAAAGTATGCTTGGGCGGCTGAGATGGTTTGGCAAAAGTTGAACGGTGATCGAATCTTTGGACAAATTGACCCGACTCGTTTAATTAAAGTGGACGCTTTTCCGCAAATTGATAAACGGATTTTGCAGTGGCTTAACAAAGAGCTAGTTGCTGGAAATACTGGTGAAATGCTTGGGCAGCTGTCCTTGAACGATATCGCTCAGAAGCGGACGACCATGCATTTTGGCAAACAGTATCAGGTCGCGGATGACATGATAGGGGATGCTTGCTTAATTCTCAGCGAGCAGTTTACACCTGATACCGAACCAGCAAGTGTGCTCGAACAGTTGAGCCAGTATACGGAGAATGGTTATAAAATCGATATGGCATATCGACGCTACAACAAGGCGAGAAATGATTTGCCAGTGGATCTCCAACCGATGTTTGACAAGTTGTCAGATCAAGTTGAGCGCGTTTATAACAATAATCGACTTGTACCAATCATTTCTAACTGGACAAAAGTGTACGAACCACGACTGGTTCCACCGCAGTATCAGCAGAGGGACTTCTACTCGAATTTTGTTTCAAACCAAAAGGATCGCATTGTGGTTATCATTTCGGATGCATTTAGGTTTGAGGCTGCGAAAGAACTTCAACGTCGACTTGATCAACAAGATTTGTACACCCCCTCAATGCAGAGTGCGATTACTGGGTTGCCTTCAGTGACCTATTTTGGTATGCCCCAGTTATTGCCCAATCATCAATTGAGATATACCACTGGCCAGGAACTACTAGTCGATGAGAAACCAGCTACCAATCTTAAGCTCCGCAGGGCTATTCTTCAGCAAGCTGAACCAGCAAGTGACGCGGAGGGATTGGATACATTCTTGTCATGGTCGTCCGAGGCACAAAAACAGTTTATTGCCGGTAAAAAGGTCATTTATTTCTATCACAACACAATTGATGCAGTTGGTGACAAGCCAGCATCAGAGGCGAAAGTGTTCCGAGCGGTTAGCGATGCGATTTCGGAACTGCAGCGCGGTATTGATCGGCTACGGAACATTTCGGTTGCCCACATTATCGTGACGGCTGATCACGGGTTTATTTATCGACGGAAGCCGCTTGATTCTACGGACAAGATTAATCTTCCAACCGATATGGTTTTTGAAGTGAAGAATCTCCGATATGCAATCGGGCAAGGTGAACTAAATGAGATTGGTGTTGGGCAGGCCAAGCTAGGAGACATTCTTGACACCGATGATACTCGATCCGTCTTTTACCCTGAAAACGGCAACGTGTTCACAGTGCCAGGAGCAGGACAAAACTATGTACATGGCGGTTGTTCTCCGCAAGAGATGATTATTCCTGTGCTTGATGTCCGTGCCAGACGCGGTCGTTCCCAGGCTAGTTATGCTGAATTAACGCTGGTTACACCGGTGCGTCGAATTACAACGCGTGAAGTTATCGTCAATTTTGTTCAAAAAGATGCGATCAGTGATTTAGTAAAACCGGCAACCTTTAAAATGTTCTTTGAAGATGATAAAGGCAATCATATTTCGGGCGAAATACAGGTTGTTGCCGATTACAAGGAAAAAAATATTGAGGAACGTAGAATCACAGGCCGAATCCCGTTGATGGACAAGGAATTTGATCGTTCACAAGAGTACTTCTTGGTGGTTGAAAACGTTGATTCTGGAGAAATAGACCGTATTCAATATCAAATGGATTTGACGGTCGGAGGAGGGTTTGATTTTGACATCTGATGAGCATAATGATCGTAGTCAGGCTGACCCTCAAGTTGATCCGACTGTTGCTAAGTTAGAACAAAGCTTTCCGGGACGTTTTGTGCGAAAAGATCTTACCCAACGAATTAAAGAAGGTGCTAATGTTCCGATTTATGTGTTGGAGTTTTTACTGGGACAATACGCCAATTCGTCAGATCCACAACTGATCGAAGATGGTGTTGAGCGGGTTAAGAAAACTTTGGCGCATAATTATGTTCGCCCTGATGAAGCTGAGATGGTTAAATCTAAGATTCGTGAAAACGGAGCATACACTGTTATAGACAAGTTGACAGTGCAGTTGAATGAACGCGCAGACCGTTATGAAGCTTTCTTCAGTAACCTAGGACTAACGAACGTACCCGTTGATGAACGTTATGTTCAGGATTATGAGCGGCTTTTAATTGGCGGTATTTGGTCAATTGTGCGCGTGGAGTATCAGCACGATAATGAAGACCACTTTACAATTGAAAAATTGACGCCAATTCAAGTGCCGTTTGTCGATATGAAAGAGGTTTATGAAGGTCGCAAAGCATTTACGACCGATGAATGGCTGGATGTATTGTTGAGAACTACCGGCATGGAGCCGACACAATTTACAGAACGCGAAAAGTGGTTATTGTTATCGCGACTAATTCCGTTTGTCGAAAATAACTATAACTTTGTTGAATTGGGACCTCGCGGAACTGGTAAATCACATGTGTACAAAGAGCTATCACCTGATTCGATTTTAGTATCAGGAGGCCAAACGACGGTTGCTAATCTTTTTTACAATATGGCTCGCCGTGAAGTTGGCTTAGTTGGCATGTGGGATGTTGTCGCTTTTGACGAAGTGGCAGGGATTAAGTTTAAAGACAACGATGGCGTACAGATTATGAAAGACTATATGGCGTCAGGGTCTTTTGCGCGTGGCCGCGATCAAATTCAAGCATCCGCAAGCATGGTATTTGTTGGAAATATTAACCAAAGTGTGGATGTCTTGCTGCGCACGTCAAACTTGTTTGAGCCATTTCCAGAAGTGATGGGTACTGATACGGCTTTTCTTGATCGGATTCACAACTATTTACCCGGTTGGGAGATCCCAAAGTACAGGCCAGAATTTTTTACAAAGGGATTTGGATTTATAACGGATTACTTTTCCGAAGTGATGCGCGAATTGCGTAAGACTTCGTATGGAGATGCAATCGATCCATACTTTAACTTCGGCAAACAGCTTAATCAACGTGATGTGATCGCTGTTCGCAAAACAGTATCTGGAATGATCAAGTTACTTTATCCGAATGGTATATTTAATAAGGCCGAGGTTGCCAAAGTTCTTGAATTTGCTTTAGAAATGCGCCGTCGAGTTAAAGAGCAATTAAAGCGGATTGGTGGCATGGAGTTTTATGACGTCAATTTTTCGTATATAGACAAAGAGACGTTTGAGGAGAAATTCGTTTCAGTGCCTGAGTCAGGGTCGAGTTCACTAATTCCTGTGGGACAAGAAAATCCTGGGCACGTTTATACTGTGGCATATGATGATAGTGAGCGACTTAGCCTGATCAAACTTGAAACGCAAGTGGTTCCTGGTAGTGGCAAGCTTAGTAAGACTGGTGTTGGTTCAAGTGGGAAGGCTAAAGAAGCGATGGATACAGCATTTAAGTACCTGAAGGCCAACTATAAATCCATTGATCAACGCATTGCAGCTGAAGCCCGCGACTTCGTAGTCAGCGAAACGAACTTAAATAATACAGTGCCATCAAGTCATATTTCTTTGGCTACGTTTGTTGCTTTGGTTTCGATTGCTTTGGGACGGCCAACGCTTGATCAACTTGTGATCTTGGGCGATTTTACAATAGGAGGAACGATTTCTCGTATTGACAACTTGCCAGATGTTTTACAAGTGGCACAGGATAGCGGCGCAAAACGTGTTTTGATTCCAACATCGTCTGCTTCTGAGATCAGCGCGGTACCTGCAGATCTAATGAGTTCGTTTAATTTGAATTTTTATAGTTCGGTTGAAGACGCAGCGTTTAAAGCTTTAGGCGCAAACTGAGACACTGATACCGTTGTGAGGAGAATCTATGATTAATTATGCTGAACTAAAGCAAGGTAACCATGGCTTGCCAAGTTGGGATGGTCTCTTGGGACCGGTTATGCTTTCGGCAAGTACAAAAGAGCAGTGGAATCGTCAAGAATTGGTTGCTGCAACGGTTTCACTGCTTAATCTGCCTGAGGAGCTTTATCAAAAGAAACTAAGCCCTGAACATAAAACTTCAATTATTGAAGATCGTATTTCATGGGCAATGTCCGAATTGGTAATTGGGGGACTCTTGCAGCGTCCCAGACGTGCAGTTTATCGAATGACGAAGCTTGGCAGAAATTTAGTAGAGGAGTATGGAGTGAAGCTGACCTCCAAAAAAGTGCATGAACAGCCGCTATATCAAACGCACGAAAAAGAGCTTGCCCAGCGCAGCCGAGAAGATGGATTCTCAAACGCCCAGGATTTGGGAACAATCGATATTGACGAATTAGACCAAATTAGGGGTCAAATCATTGCTTACAATAATCGTATTGCCACCGAACTTATAGAGAGAATCAGAGAATCCGAGCCAGTTTTCTTTGAACATCTTGTCGCGGATTTATTGACGAAGATGGGCTATCAAGGACAAAATGGTTCAACGATTGTAACTCCACAAAGCAATGATGGTGGCATTGATGCTATCATCAATCAAGATCCTTTAGGTACTAGCACCGTCTATCTTCAGGCTAAACGTTATCAGGCAAGCAATATTGTCCAACGCCCAGCAATTGATACGTTTTATGGAGCACTTTCTCGGGTTCATGCTGATCGGGGTGTGTTTATCACAACATCAAGTTTTAGCAAATCGGCCCAAGAAACCGCAAAGGGATTTTCAATTGTGCTAATAGATGGCATACGGTTATCAGGCTTAATGCTTAAATACCACGTGGGCGTTCAAGTTCGGTACCATGATGAGTTGCTGAAGCTTGATGAAGATTATTTTGAATAGTCCGCATATGGATGATAAGTTTTGATTGAAAACGATTTGTCTAAGCAAATAGTTTTCAATATTTTTACTTTTACTTTTCAATTTATAGTACAAGATTTACCCAATACTTTTATCAATAATCGCTCTAAGCACCTTCTCCTTCAACGCCAACGCATCAACATGATTCATCTGCTCATACCCCTCCGCCAAAACATTACAAATATACAACTGGGACACGCGCCCAGCCACCGAGCCGCCATTGAGAAACTCTTCAATGGCGGTTTGTAGTGTTACGTCCGCTAACTGTGCAATTGGGGAGACGGTGGCGTTGGTGATGGCGATGACTTTGGCGCCGTTGTCGTGGGCGATTTTTAGTGAATCGTAGGTGTCTTTGGTTTTGCCGGATAGGGAGATGCCGATGACTAGATCGTTGGGGCTGAGGAGCGAGGCGATTTGGGCTTGGAAGTGGGGGTCTGCTTCTGGTGTGCATTTTAGTCCGGATCGGAGGAGGATCGAGGATAGCGAGTGGGCGATTTCGCCGCTGCCGCCGACGCCAAAGATCCAGATGCGGGTGGCGTTGGTCATCATTTGAATGGCTGTTTGGAGAGTTTCCGGTTTGATGAGAGCGGCGGTTGCCTTGATGGCGTCACTTAAATGCTGGGCGATGTGGTCGTAGTAGTGGACGGATGTCGCCGGTTTGGTTTTAGGGAAGTCTTCTTTGGCGATTTCGATTTTGAAGTCGGTGAAGCCGGAATAGCCGAGTTTTTGACAGAATCTGACAATGGTTGCGTCACCTACATGGGTGGCTTTTTTTATGTCTGTCATCGTGGCGTAGATGACTTTTTGCCCAACCGAGAGGACATAATCGGCCACTTTTTTCTCCGATTTGGTGAGCTCGTTGTAATGCTTGTGCATGATGTCTGCGTATGCCATTGGGACGGAAGCCTCCTCCATTTTCTTTCCAAATTTTGACACTTTTTGGAGTAAATGTCCAATTAACCGTTTACATTGGTTGTCGGAGATGCTACGATTCTTTTGGAATTAAAATCCAAAAATACAAGAATTGGAGGAAAACGGAGAATGGAGAAGACAGCGTTCATCCAAAAAGTGCATCATGGATTGATTGTTTCTTGCCAGGCATTACCGGATGAGCCGATGTACAGTCCGAACGGTGGGGTGATGCCGCTTTTTGCCAAGGCCGCTGCACAGGCGGGAGCGGTCGGAATTCGGGCAAATTCGGTCCGCGATATCAAAGAGATTCAGGCAGCGGTTGATTTGCCGATTATTGGCATTATCAAAAAGGATTACTTGCCGGAACAGCCATTTATCACGGCTACAATGACCGAGGTGGATCAGCTTGTTGCGACTGGTGTGGCGGTGATTGCGTTAGACGCCACGTTGCGGCCGCGGCATGACCGCCTGACGATTAACGAATTTATTCGGCAGATTAAAGAAAAATATCCGCAGCAGTTGTTCATGGCTGATGTTTCAACGTTTGAAGAAGGGGTGAACGCTTGGGATGCGGGTATTGATTTTGTGGGGACAACGTTGAGCGGCTACACACCGGAAAGTGGCAAGCATGATGGCCCTGATTTTACGCTGATTCAGAGGTTGGTCGACGAAGGCGTTGATGTGATTGCGGAAGGGCACATCAATACGCCGGAGGAAGCACAGCGGATTCAGCAGATGGGCGTGACGAGCATCGTGGTGGGGAGTGCTATTACCCGTCCGCTGGTAATAGCCCGGCGATTTGTCGCGGCACTGGACGCAACTACTAAAAATTAAACAAACGGAGGACGTAAGATGTTTAAGCAGTTTTCGAAACTCGGCAGAGCGTTTATGCTGCCAATTGCGATTCTGCCGGCAGCAGGGTTGCTGCTTGGGTTGGGTGGGGCATTAACCAATAAAGGCGCGTTGGCCGCTTATCCGTTTCTGGACCAGGCGTGGTTGCAAACGATTTTAAAAGTCATGAACCTCGCCGGGAATGCTGTCTTTGCTAACATTGCGCTGATCTTTACAATTGGTGTGGCGGTTGGTCTTGCGAAAGGTGATCGTGGCACGGCAGGCCTGTCTGGTGCCGTGGCATTTCTGGTTTATACCGCAACAATTAGCGGCTTGCTGCAAATGTTTTCGGCTAAGGATGCCACGATTGATACTGGCGTCTTAAGATCGATCGTGGTCGGCGGTGTGGTCGCTTATCTGCACAATCATTTTCGGAAAATCGAATTGCCGCAGTTTTTGGGATTCTTCGGCGGTTCGCGGTTTATTCCGATTATTTCGTCGATTGCGGCGATTTTGCTGGGGGTGACTTTTTATCTGATTTGGCCGCCAATTCAAGGCGTTTTGACATCGGCGGGAAAAGGCATTGCCACCATGGGGAGCATTGGGACGTTCTTTTACGGTTTTCTGCTTCGACTGACCGGCGCGGTGGGGTTGCATCACACTATCTATCCGATGTTTTGGTACACTTCTTTGGGTGGCTCGGAAGTGGTTGCGGGGCATGCCGTTAACGGCGCCCAGAACATCTTTTTCGCGCAACTAGCGGATCCCAATCATACTGGATTGTTTACTTACGGTACGCGGTTCTTTGCCGGCCGGTTTGCGACCATGATGTTCGGGCTTCCAGCAGCTGCTTACGCGATGTATCGGTCATTGCCAAAGAAGCGGCGTAAGAAAAATGGCGGGTTGTATTTTTCCGGCGCCTTAACGTCGTTTTTAACCGGAATCACGGAACCGCTTGAGTATACGTTCCTGTTTGTTGCGCCGTGGCTTTACGTGATTCATGCTTTTCTCGATGGACTGTCCTTCTACTTTGCCGATATTATGAACATTCGAATCGGCAATTCATTCTCCGGCGGGTTGATCGATTATCTGTTGTTTGGCGTATTGCAAGGGCAAGACAAAACTCACTGGATGTTGATTATTCCATTCGGTCTCGCTTGGGCAGTGATTTACTACGCAGTCTTCCGGTTCTGCATCACGCATTTTCGGGTGATGATCCCGGGTATGGGCGACGATTCGGAAGTGGCTTTGGACGATGAACCGGCGACTTCACTGGCTGGCGGTACGGCAGATTCGCCAAAAACGGCATCGGCCGATCAAGGTTTGGCGGAGCAGTCAATGCAAATCATTCATGCGCTCGGCGGCCATCAGAATATCGAATCCGTCGAAGCCTGCGCGACCCGATTGCGCGTGGCGGTTGCTGACAGCGCGAAAGTCGATAAGGCGAAAATGAAACAACTAGGCGCGATTGCGGTGTTGGAAGTCAGCGGCGGTGTCCAGGCGGTCTTTGGCGGTAAGTCGGATTTGTATAGTCAGGAAATTAATGCGATTTTGGGGATTGATGGTTAATGGTAAGGCCGTGAGTTGTTAAACTGTAGCCCTGCCTTTAATTTGCCATCCGAAAAACGCACTTTCACTCTGAACATTGCAGTGGCGAATGAGTTAACATTCTGTCACTCCAGTTATCTTCATAACAAAATTAAAATTTAACTGTCCGAATTTGCAAAAATCATATGCAGATTCGGATTTTTTTAATTTCTGCAGAACCTTTCCGCCGCAAAGCCTTGGCTCACACAAGATCTATCGGCGATTCCAATCACCATCAGAACACCCTAAACACACGCGCATAAGTCAAAACCTCACCCAAGTTTTAACCTAAAAATCAAATGAACCCATTGACAACTAATCTCATAATTCTATAATCAAACCATTACATTTCAGCTGAATTCCCAAATTATCCCGCGAACTCAGTTGAAAAGTCCGCAATTATTAGAAAAATATGTGAGGTGCCGAGTATGGAAGAAAATAAACGTGATCAAACTTGGTTCGGTTTAGCCATGATTCTTTGTGGGGCGTTGGTCTCGATTCCCAGCTTGATTCTTGGTGGCAGCCTGGTTACGGGGATGTCGCTTCCGGCCGCAATTTTGACCGGGTTGGCCGGGTATGGGTTCATCGTCTTGATGATGGTGTCGCAAGGGATGCAGAGTGTTGACCAAGGCAAGCCGGCGGTCGTGGTGGCTCAACAGGTGTTTGGAAAAGTTGGGTCGTCGAAAGTGATTTCGATTATCATCGCGATTGCGGCGTTGGGATGGTTTGGCATTCAGGCGAATGTTGGCGGTCTGGCGGTGGACAACTTGCTGAAGTATTTGGGTTTGCCGATTCCCGCTTGGCTGGCTTCGCTGTTGACAGGGTTGTTGATGGTGGTGACCGCGATGTATGGCGTGAAGTTGATTCGCCTGCTTGCCTACGTCGCCGTTCCGTATTTGGTGATTGTCATTTTGTATGGCCTGTGGTTCGCGTTTGCTAAGCAGGACGCGGCGGCGACGATTGCAGCCTATCATCCGAGTGGCACCGTGTCGTTTGTCAACGGCTTCTCGTCGACGGTTGGCTCATTCGCGATGGCCGGCGTCATTGTCGGGGATTACGCGCAGTTTTCCAAAAAGCGCAGCGATGTGGTGAAGGCGGCGATTTTCGGCGTCATTCCCGCGGGTGTCTTGATGATTGCGGTTGGCGCGGTGTTGACGATTGCGTTTAAGTCGAATGATATTAGCAGTCTTTTCATGAAAATCGGCTCGCCGGTCATCGGTGGCCTGGCGCTGATTTTGGGCACGTGGAAAGTCAACGTGGTGAATGCGTATTCTGGCGGGATTGCCGTGGCGAATATTTTTAATATCCCGGAAAAATACCGCAAGTTGACGCTGTTTCTAGTCGGTGTAGGCGGCACGATTTTGTCGATTATCGGCATTTTGAACTATTTTGAGCCGGTGATGAACATCTTTTCTGCCATGATTCCGCCGGTGGCCGGTGCGATGGCGGCGTCCTATTGGGTGATTCATCGTGGTGACTTGCACAGTTGGCAGTCAGTGCCTGGCGTGAACTGGCTTGGCTTGTCCGCGTGGGCGTTAGGCGCGGTTGTTGGCGTTTTGCCGGTTGTGTGGCCCGTCATCCCGAATATTCCGGTGTTGGGCATCATCCTCGCATTTGTGCTTTATTACGCCGGCGCGAAGTTGCATCCGGAGTGGGATAAAGCTTCTGAGTTGGACTAAGACGTGTACTGGTGAATGTTAAGGAGGCAATTATGCGGTTATTAGACGAAGAATCAATCGAAAACATCGCGACTGGCGCAGCTTTTTTTGGCGCTGGCGGTGGTGGTAATCCCTTTTTAGGCAAGCTGATGGCGTTGGAAGCCATTAAGAAAAATGGTCCCGTGAAGATGTTAGACGTTTCTGAGATCAACGATGACGATTATTTTTGTCCCGCGGCGATTATGGGGGCGCCGGCTGTGATGATGGAGAAGATTCCCAAAGGTGATGAGTTCGAACGGGTTTTCACCATGCTGAGTCAGTATACTGGGCACCGGTTCGTCGGCACGTTTCCCATGGAGGCCGGCGGGGTGAACTCGATGGTGCCGATTGCACTGGCGGCGTCGCTAGGCATTCCCTTGGTGGACTGCGACGGCATGGGACGGGCGTTTCCCGAGTTACAGATGGTGACGTTCTATCTAGGCGGCGTGGCAGCAACGCCCATGGTGATCACGGATGAAAAAGGCAACGCAGGCGTGATCAAAACGATTGACGCGAAGTGGGCGGAACGCTTGGCACGAGTCCAGACCGTGGAAATGGGCGGCAGTGCAACAGTGGCGCTGTATCCTTCAAGCGGTGCACAGATTAAGCAAAACGGGATTCGCGGTATTGTCACGCTGTGCGAACAGGTCGGCTTGCGGATCCGCGATGCCCACCTGAATCCGGCTAAGGCGTTGGCGGAAATTCTTGAAGTCACGAATGGGCATTTAATTTTTGAAGGTAAAGTCATCGATGTCGAGCGGCGCACCGAGCGCGGGTTCAACGTTGGCGATATTAAAATTGATGGCTTCAACGATTTTCAGGATCAGCATCTCAGCGTTTTGATTCAAAACGAGAATCTTTTGGCATTGCGCAATGGGAAGCCGCTGGTCATGACGCCTGATCTGATTGAAATTGTCGATGCGGACACCTTATTGCCGGTCACGACCGAGGTCATTAAATACGGCAAGCGTGTGAAAGTGTTGGCCACCCCGGCAGATGCGCGCTGGCGAACGGAGGCAGGCATTAAAACGGCCGGGCCGCGTTACTTTGGCTTCGATTACGATTATCGGCCAGTTGAAGAACTGGTGAAGGAGGGGTAAGCATGTATCGATTAGGCATTGACGTTGGCGGCACGAATACGGATGCGATTCTTTTGGACGACCAGCATCACGTGATTAATTCGGTTAAACGCCACACGACCAAAGACATTCAAACCGGTATTGGCAACGCCATTCAAGCGGTGCTTGCTGATCAGCCGCTTGATCGCGATCAAATCAGCAAGGCCATGCTCGGAACGACCCAAATCACCAATGCGATTGTGGAGCGTAAACATATTGCGCGCGTCGGGGTGTTGCGTCTGGCGTATCCGGCAACTGAGGCGATTCCGCCGTACACGGCCTGGCCGGAAGATTTGGTGAACAAGTTGTCAGGCAAGTATGCGGTTGTCAAAGGCGGGTACGAATATGATGGCCAGATTTTGAACGAAATTGATCCCGATGAAATCAACGCGGTGCTGGAGCAGTGGCGTGGGGAAGTCGACTCGGTTGCCATCATCGGGGTGTTTGCTGCTTTGCGGGTCGATCAGGAGCAGCAAGCCGCCGATCTGGTGCACGCAGCTTATGGCGCCGATTTTCCAGTCACGATGTCGCATGAAGTCGGCTCGCTCGGCTTAATCGAACGCGAAAATGCCGCGATCCTGAACGCCGGCCTTTTCCGCGTCATCGAAAATACTGTGGACGGCTTCGAGCAGGCGCTGGCGGCATCGGGGATTAAGCATGCGTCGTTATATCTGACCCAAAATGACGGCACCTTGATGACGGCGGCGTATGCCCGGCATTTTCCGATTCTGACGATTGGCTCTGGGCCGACGAACAGTATTCGCGGCGCGGCGTATCTGTCGCACTTGAAGAATGCGATTGTGGTCGATATCGGCGGGACCACGACTGACTTGGGTGTGTTACAAGCTGGATTCCCGCGCGAGTCATCGATTGCGGTGACCGTTGGCGGCGTGGCGACGAACTTCCGGATGCCGGATATTATGTCAATCGGTTTAGGCGGCGGTTCGATCGTCCGCCAGCAGCGCGATGGTAGTGTCAGGGTCGGGCCGGATTCGGTCGGCTACCAAATTACCGACAAGGCGCTGACGTTTGGCGGTAATATAATCACAGCGACCGACATTGCCGTGCGCCTCGGCTTGTCCGATGTCGGCGATCCCGAGTTGGTGAAGCAAATTCCGCTTAAGTTTGCGCAAGCTGCGTTAAAGACCATCGGCGAGATGATTGCGGTGGCCATTGATAAAATGAAAACCAGCGCCGAGCCGGCCACCGTCATTTTGGTTGGCGGTGGTGCGATCATTGCGCCGCGGCATCTGGACGGCGTCGGCAAGCTGGTGCGCGATCCGCTCGGCGGCGTGGCCAACGCGATCGGCGCTTCGATCAGCCAGGTCTCCGGCGAATACGGCCGCATTTATCCATACAACCAGATTCCGCGCGATCAAGCCATGGCCGACGCCAAGAAAAAGGCGATTGCTGCGGCCATCGAATCAGGTGCAGATGAAGCCACGATTGAAGTGGTCGAAGTCGATGAGGTGCCGCTGGCTTACCATCCGGAAAATGCAAATCGGGTGAAGATTAAAGTGGTGGGGAATTTGGCGCGGTAAAAAAGGCTATTGCGATGGTAGCGCCAAAAATTCGTATTAGAGACTCAATAAGCCTTGTCGTTGATTGATTTGCAATTGATCGATGATGGGGCTTTTAAGGCATTAGCCTTTATGAAGGTGCTAATAATACTGACAAGAAAATAAGCAGTTCATTTACACAATCGATATTCAATTTTTGCAAAACCGCCATAGTTCCTTTACAAGCCGCGCGTATAAATAAACTGATAGTCAACAATCAGCGGCTGGCAGTTAGGACGGTGGATGATGGTTAGAAAAAATTGGAAAGTAGCTGGAAGCCTGCTATTGATAGCAACGTTGATACTTGTTCGGTGGTTGACGCCTGCCAAAGTCGCGAACAGTCTAGCAACTGGCATCCTCGGCCTCATCCTCGTTGTCGTAAGCGCTGCCACTTATCTCATCAGTGGTTATCGGCGGACGAGGTAGGTTACCACAAAATTCGATAAACTATTAAAAAGGATGGCAACGAGAAAGACTGTTAGAAAAGTCTTTTTTTGGATCATAGATCACCACAATAAACTAATATATACTGCTTATATGGGATTAGCTTTCCACTTTATGGCCAATATATGCTGAAAAGTGGGATTTAAGCCCACGCAACTTACTCAACTTGAATTTTATCGAGTTCTTCAGAAGCACCCAATGAGCCGTTGTTTTTGTTCTTCACAGAATGTCCACTTTTTTTACATCCCCGAAAATTGATCTATTTGAAATCTCGTGATACTATACCTGTAGCGACAAAACAAAGAATTCTTGTAGTCATAAGAGCACAATAGCCGTATCCCGGGTCGGGGATACGGCTATTTTTTCGCCCGTTACGGCTGACAGGCGTGTGGGTGGATGGGCTACTGCATGGCTATCGCCGTCCGTTCCACTAACGGGCGAATAGCGTTGTGGCTATTCCCGCTATGATGCTAGTAACCAGCGGTGCGATAACCAAAACAAAGAATTCTTTCAACGTCATAAGGACACCCCCTTGGGGGCAGCAGCCTCATTAATCGTACCAGAACAGTCGCTTACTTTTGGCTACTGGGCTGCTTTTTAATTGCATATTTTAAACGTCGTCTACCAGCTATTGTTTTTGTTATCCCCGAAGCTGACCGCACCCCATAACAACCTGTGGTAAACTAAATTCAGTAGTGCATTACCAGTTATCCTTGCGCTGACACAACTGATGTCGCTTCGTGTGGGAAAGAAGGAAAGACTCTTGAAAATCATCGCGATCGGAGACAATGTCGTTGACCTTTATCCAGCAGACAAGAAGATGTTTCTTGGCGGCCATGCTGCCAATACGGCGGTTTTTGCGACTATGATGGGGCTAGAGGCTGCTTATTTTGGCACGTTTGGTAATGATGCCCGCGGTGATTTTGCGCGGCGGACGCTCAGCGAGCTGGGTGTCGATATCAGCCATTCGCTGCAGTACGACGGTCCCAATGCCTTCACGACCATGCGACTCAGTGACGGTAAACGCCAGAAAACGGTTGGCGAACCGGTCCAGGAGCTTCAATTGAGTCCTGATGATATCGCGTACATCAACACTTTTGATTTAGTCTACTTAAATAATGAAAGTGGTGCGGATGCCTTTTTGTCAGCCATCACGGCGCCTAAAATTTATGACTTTTCAACGATTGACAACGATCGGGTGTTCAAAAAGATTGCGCCGCAGATTGACCTTGCGTATCTTTCCGGGAAAGCCAAGTCTGATGATGATGTGGAGGCTCTGTGCCGGCGGGTTGCGGCAGCTGGTTGCGATCAGGTTGTCTGCTCGCGGGGACTCCGCGGCTCGGCGGCGCTGGTCAAGGATACGATGTCTTGGCAGCAGGCGCTTGGCGTTAAAGCGGTGGATGCGTTAGGGGCAGGGGATGCGTATATTACTTCGTTTGCGGCTACGCTATATTCCTCGAAAAAGCCGACACTTGATGCGAAAGTTTCAGAGTCGTTGAGTCATGCGACGAAGTTTTCGTCGGCACAGGTGCGTGTGCCGGGGTCGTTTGGACATGGGGCAGCGTTGATTGCTTGAGGAAGCAAGGCGAGGTGTTGGCTTAGAATAATTCTTCCAGCTTGGATGGATCATACTTGTCTGGTTGTAGTTGTTCTTTTTTACTGTCTATAACGCGTTCGCCAGCCCAGAAACCTGCGCATAAGAACCTCGAGCCTGAATGGCCCAAGCCCAGCCATTCAGGCTCGAGGCCACTTATGCTCCAGCTTCTAACCAGGCTGGCTCACGCTCAGCTTCTATAACGCGCTCACAGTCGCAGAAGCTTGCGTGTAAGGACCGCATAACAAAATGGCCAAAGCCCAGCCATTTTGTTATGCGGCCACTTACACTCCAGCTTCTAAGCGCTCCTGTTCGCGCTCAACACGAAAGAGCCGCCGACTTGTTATCGGCGGCTCCTTTGTAGCTTGACGTGGTTAGTCTGTGATCATTTTTAGATTTGATCAATATAGACTGCGAGCGTCTCAGTCGTGGCCTGACCAAGTTCTGTTGACGGCGCGTTAGTCTAGATCTAACTTTTGTCGCAACTTGGCAGCCACGGAGGAAGGCGGGTGGCCAACCTTAAGCTGAGCATTAACTTAACTATTTTTAATAACGTTCCTAAAACCCCATGGCCATCCTCGGCTCCCCAAAGCCGATTCGGCGGTCCAGAGGAAATGTGAGAAAGTTTACCCTAAACCTTTACCAGCAGTTAGGTCGATTGCGGTCTCAAAGGCGGGTTTGGCTGACGTGATCAGGATCAGCCCCGCGCCTGCTTTAAAATATAGATGCATTGCGGTCGCCGGTGACCACCTCCCTTCTGTTCAAGGCAGATCATCGGGGGGAATGGGCGTGTCTAAACGTCTATCCCTTCATTAATCAGTCGTTGCGGTCGCGTTTTTACGGAACTGGATTGGACGTTGCGGCTTGTGCCGGCTGGCCGGGTGTCAGTGTAAAAGTGATCACGCCGCTGTAGTTGCCAGCTTTAACATCATTATCCTCAGGTACGTCCAATGTGACTTTGTTGAGGTCATAACTCGTGATCCCGCCACCATCTTGGCCCGTACTGGTCGCAAATAGCGGCTGATCGCTTGTTGTCAAATCAACCGACTTTGTCCATGCTGGCGCCGCAGCGTTAGGCGTTACCAAAGTGTCGGGCACCATTTGAACAAAGGCGCCTTTCAGTGTCGCACCACTACCATTCGTAATCGGTGATTCCTTTGCCGAAACCGTATAGCCCGCACCGGTACCGCGAAAATCGCTCACCGTCAGCAGTGAACTATCGGCAGTGGTAACTGGGTCATTCAAATTGCCTTTTACAATACTTTCAACCGTGACACCTGGAAAAGCGAGCGCGCTTGGTGCGGAAAGCCCAATGGTGCCACCGGTTACTGTGACTGACGTATTAGTCGTTCCGGTATCTTCGTCTGCAGCTAAAACGACGGAGCCGGTTGTCAAACTCCCTACAAGAAGGCCAGCGAAAGCAATTCCGCCGATCCAACGTTTCTTTGACATAAAAGTCCCCCCAGACAATGTCAAAATGAAAAACTTTTTGGAACACTTTTAATTGTATGCAAGATACTTGTTAAGTTAATTAATCTGTTTAGTTTATATTGTGAATAATTACCCAAAACCGGTCTAGCAACAATTCGCCGCAAGCTGGGGTTGGGATTAAAACTAAGCAGCGCAAAAAAGCCGTCATTTGTCTCAAATTCGGTAAAATAATTACCAAAAATTGCGACTTGCAGTGAGAATCAAGAACAAATTCACGGATTTATTAAAAAAGTGATGGAATACTGAAGGACAGCTAAAGCCTGACGCTGAGAAACATTGCGTTTACATGTGAACGGGTCAAAAAGCATTCTGCTAGGTCAAAAAGTCGGTCTGTTTGAGAAAAGTACACCGGAAAAACACGTTTAGAAATTGGTTCAGGCAAAACAGGCAGATTTAAAAACGTCATATGGTAGACTGATTTTACGGTTGAAAAGGGAGACGGGATGAACTCAGATGTTGAAAATTAATCGCAGCGGATTTCGGAACTTTTTGACCGGAGCTGCCCGTATACTTGATCTTGGTGGGACCATCAATCGACGGGAGTGGGCTGACAAACAAGGACTTAAATTTGTAGAGACTGATAATGAAATTAATGATGCATGGGAAAATGTCGGCATATTGATGGCCGATCAATTTGGTGATTCTGAAAATGAATTTTACGATGAGTTGCACTGACCACATGAAGTGTTGATAGAAATGGAAAGCTGGCAAAAGTCCGTGGATCGATTCAAGGATCGCTCACTCTGACGATCAACAGCTTATTCAAAAAATAGTGAAGGACTGTGATAATTTGTGAATAGCAGCAAAGATTCTCTGGTTAAACGAATTGCGTACGTTGTATTGCTTTATTTTTTTTGGCAGGTTCCTTCGATCTTCTTAGGGATCGTGCCAAACGTACTAAGAATCTCGTCATCAATGATGCTAGCCGCTGCATTTTTTTTGTCGAGTGCGATCGTTATTTACGTCGCGTATCGGACTGCTTTTAAATATACGCAGAGAAGCATGATACAAAAGGTGGAGCTTCGCGACATTTGGTACATTGTTGGTGGATACGTCATTACTGTAATCGCGGACGAGGTGCTATTGGCTTTAAACGATCTGATTTACCATCAGTCAGAAACGCCTAACAACCAAATGATTAGAGAATCTTTTATGGACGCTAACTGGATAGTCACAGTTCTGCTTATTGTTGAAATAATTCTAATCGCGCCGATCAAGGAAGAGTTGATTTTCCGAGGCGTTCTTTTCAACTTGTTTTTTAGTCCAAATAGAATCGTGCTAAGAACATTGTTAAGTGCCAGCTTGTTTGCTACAGTCCATGCGACCGATACCGTCTTTGGTTTCTTGCTATACGCTTTCTCTGGCATTGTATTTGCAACTGTCTATTCAAAAACCGGTAAGCTGCAGAACACCATTGCCCTTCACGTTCTTAATAATATCGTCGGAACACTAATAATCCTTCTTTTCTAAGAAGTACTTTAAGCTCCCGAGTTGTTCAGGATTCTTAGATCAATACATACTTTCAAACTTTTAACTCAAAAACTGCCTTGATCCAGTTTGCATCCCACCGCCTGCGCAGGTAAGCTTATTGGGAAGTGAGGCAATGATGACAGAAAAGCATGAACAACACGATCAAACATCGCCTGAGCACCAGCAGTTGATCAAATTGCCGAATGGTGTGACGGCAAAAGGTGTCTTGCTGCAGCGCGGAATGGCGAATCTTCAAAAAGAAGCCGAGCAGGCGGATTTTCCCGCCCAGACGAAGGCTTATTTGGCGTGGATGAATGATTTGAACGGCAATCGGTTTGGCATCAAGGTAACCGATGCAGCGGACCACGTACTAGTGCGGCATACGCAATTTTTGGATGACGCGATTAAGGAGCTGGCGTATGCCGATGCGCCGGCAAATGCTGAGCTGACGCCGGATGACTACAAGCCGGCCCGCAATTTCTACGTGCCGTCTGCTGGGTTGATTGCTTTGGTAGCGGCGTTACAATGGGCGGCGCAGCATGAACGCCAAGATGTGGTGGTTTACAGTACCCACCGGCGTGACTTAGTGTTCTACCAACCGCGCCATCAAGCCACATTTCTCCAGCAATGGGCGCAGCAACAACTCCAGAAACTGCCACCTGACTTTCGGTTTCGCATTGCCACCAAATTGGATCGTGACGCCACTCATGAAACGACCAAGCTACGAATGCAATTGTAGGAGCCAGTGCAAAACCTAATTGAAAGGAGGCTGATGTACCGTGGAGCAAGCCCAAGTTTATGAAAATGTCGACCTGCAGATTATTAAGTTACTGTTTAACAGCGATAGCAGCGATTATAAAGTTTATGCCGTGCGAATTTTAAATCCGAATCCTAAGCTGAAAATGACGCTGACGCAGGAAATTACCGTGACCGGCGACATGGGCTATTACAATCGCCGGGCCATTATTACGGCTGACTTGGTTTATGATGACGCAGATTCATTGCGCTACCGCAAACCTTCCTATAAGGTGGCGCGGCTGCATTTTGGATTGCCCAAAGAACCGCGACGACAGTGGCAATTGATCGACACGCTGTTGGTCCATCAGCCCACGGTTTTGCGCCGGCTGCACGATTATTTTGCGGATGACGCGCCGATTTTGACAATTTTTTCAAAAGATGACATTAAGACGGCGAAAATTCCCGGCGTTGGGCCGGCGACGATTCAAAAAATTGCTACTGCCATTCGCGGCAAGCTTGAAGTCGCGGTGTTAGCGAACCACTGGGGTAAAGCGCTCAGCTCCATGACTTACGAAAAGATTTGGTTAGCCTATAAAGATGCCGAGTTGGCCATGCAACACGTGGATGCCAATCCGTATGTTTTGATGCAGGTGGCGCAACTCGATTTCAAGAAGGTCGACGCCTTTGCGAAAAGTCGGGGAGTGGCGCCAAATGATCCGCACCGACTCGCGGCCGGGTTGCAATATATTTTCCGTACGGCAGTGCTGACGCAAGGGCTGACTTACATTACGATTACTTGGTTCAAAGAGCAGGCGGCCACACTACTGGGCGTTAGCACGGATGACTTAACGATGTTCGCTGACCCTAAGCAAGCGTTGGCGTATGGCTTTTTGCTGAATGAGCAATATGATCTGGTCACCAGCTGCGACATGTTCGCGACAGAAGGCTCGGTGGCCAGAATCATGGCCGTAGCGCAAAAAACGGCCGAACCCTTGATTAAGCCGACTGAACTGGATGAAAAATTGGATAAGTTTTTGGATCGCCACCAGCTGGTCATCAACGATCAGCAGCGAGCCGCTTTTCAAAACGTTAACCAACATGGGCTAAGCGTGCTCAATGGCAGTGCCGGCACCGGGAAAACGTGGTTGACGAACTTGCTGGTGCACTTTTTCAATGCGCAAGCTAAAGGGAAAAGTGTGCTGCTGGCGCCAACTGGTCGTGCGGCAAAGGTGCTGGCGCGCTATACCCATGAACCAGCTGCCACGATTCACGCGTATCTGCATCTTTTACCGGGCGAAGAACTCGATCGGTTTGATTCTGAAGCTGATTGGGAAACGTTTGGCGATGCACGGTTGATTATTGTGGATGAGAGTTCGATGCTGACGACGCCGCTTGCGTATACGGTGTTGAAAAATGTGAACTTCAAGAAGGCACACGTTCTGTTTGTGGGTGATGTGTTTCAGTTGCCGCCGATTGGTCCGGGAAACTTTTTGAAGGATTGTCTGGCAGACGATCATGTTGCGGCGACAACGCTGACGCGGGTTTATCGGCAAGACAGCCAGTCAGGCGTTTTGGCACTGGCTAACCGCATTCGTGATCGGTTGGCGTTGCCTTTTGGGCCGGATGATGATCGCTATGTCAGCGGTAATGTGGCGCTGTACAATCAGCGTGATGCAGGGCGGGTTTTTGATGCCGGCATTAAGGCGTATCAAGAGGCGCTTGCAAAGCATGGGCACCAGCCGGATTCGCAGTTGCTGATTGTCAACAAAAACATCGGCGCGACCGGGCGTTTGCGGTTTAATGCGGAACTGCAGGCGCTAGTTAACCCTGCCAAGCCAGGCGAGCCCGAGTACGTCAGCAGCTACGTCGATCCGGTGACCAATCAAAAACACTACCTGCGCCTCAATGATCGGGTGATGATTCTGAAAAATGACAAACATGTGGCCTTGGTTGATCCGAAAACCTGGGAACGCCGCGCTGTGTTAGGTGAAAATGGCCTCCAGAAAACCGATGAATTCGGAACAAAGCGCTGGCGTGAGACGATCATGGCCAATGGCGATACGGGTGTTGTGGCTCATATCGATCCCAAGCGGCATTTTCTGGTGGTTCAGGTCGGCGATCAATATTGCTATTACAGTTTTGGCAGTGTGCCGCGTGCCTTGACGCTGGCGTATGCCATTACGGTGCACAAAGCGCAAGGCGGCCAGGCTGATACGGTGATTGCGATCGTCAACGGTGCGGATCGCATGCTAAATGCGCAGAGCTTTTATACGGCGTTAACCCGGACCCAGTCGCAGTTCATTTTCTTTGGTGATTTCCGGGTCTTATTGGCGCGCACCAAAATATACCCGATTGACTCGCGCCACGACCTGCTCGGCAGTCTGCTTTCCGGGCAGTTAACGGTGGACACGTTCAGTCGCTTCACGTTCGAACAGATCCTGGCCTGGCTGGATCACCAGCGGCACCAAGGCATTCAGCCCCGCGCCGCCGTCACCGCCGCCAAACCAGAAGCAGCCACTCAACCATTTGCGGTGCGGTATGCCGAGCAGTTGGATATTCTCAATCAGGTTGTTCGGGAAGTTACTAAGTTGCCGATGAAAAAGGCGACTGGGGAGTAGTGATACTAATTTAAGATGTACTGTGCCAAACTCCGCAATCTACGGCCAGAGGGGGATGGAACGCTGTGGGCACGACTTTGAACCCGCAAAAACCGCGGTTTCAAAGCTCGGCCTTGTTGTAGGCGGGGCAAAGACCGCCCCACCAACAACAATTCCACGGCTGATCCCCATCTGGCCTCCGATTGCTTCGCCTTGGCACTGGGAATGTAATCGCATCTCCCAAGAATGTAAATGATGCAAGTAAGGACTGCCGCATATTGCCAAATTATCCGACAATATACGGCAGTCCTTTAGTTTTCCAGTACGTTTCTGCACGCCATCAACCTACTTCGCCACAAAGACCAATTCCGTTTCCGTCGATCGCTCAGGGTCAAACCGATAAGTTGGCGAATCAAACCGCGTCAGTTCAGCAACGGTCGAAACTTGATGCATCGCCGCATAGCGGACCATTTCGCCGCGCGCGATTTTGGCATAAGTGGCGCGGGTTTTGAGCTTGCCGTTAACTAGGTGGGCAAAGCGGACGTCGATGAAGGTGTCGTTTGGCTGTAAATAAGGGCGGATGGTTTTGGCGTATTCATCGGAGGCTAAGTTAATGACCGGGCCGGGGATGGCTGCCAGTGCTTGATACAATCGCCCACCCCAGAAATCGTATAAATGATGGTAAGGCGGCATGACCAAGCGCGTTTGCATTTCCAGACGGTAAGGAACAATGCCATCGAATGGTCGCAGAATGCCATACAAGCCAGACAAAATGCGCAGGTGTTGCTGAATGTAGGCCAAACCCGCATCGTCTAACAAATCAGGCGCCATGTATTGGTATTGAATGCCAACGTAGCTGAAAATGGCCGGTGACTGCTGGCGCGTGACGTCACTTGTCTGCAACTGCTGATAGGCCTCCTGCGTCAGGCGGTCACTGGTCTGCCACAGCGCCTGCATTTCCGTCTGGGAAAGTTGTTGCATCCGCTTAAGCAATGCCGCCGCCTGATCGCGGAACTGCGGCTGGCTTTGAACCGGAAAATCGTCTTGGGCGATCACCATTTTCTTGGCCGGTGCAATGATGAACTTCATAGAGAAAACCAAACTTTCTAAGTAGGATGAGCCATTTTTAAAAAAATGGCAGTGCTGACACTACTAAAACGGCAACTTAGCGATATCGCCATTCGCTTGCGTCGTTGTTTGCGGCAGATGGCTGACGGCCTGCAATGTCATCAAGGTTGCGGAAAAGTCACCATGCGCCAGCGGCAAGGTCACGCCGGCAAAGTTCAACTCCGCACCGGTTGCGGTCTTTTTGTCGTTAATCTGATACGACATGGTCGGACGCAGATAGTGCAGCAGGACATGCTGATAGTGGGAAATCGGCGCAATGACTCCGGCTGACGTCAGGACGATCGCCTTGGTTTTCGCCTCGTCGGTGATGAGCCAGCAGACCTGATCCTGATTCGGATGGCTGGGATGGAGGCGATAAAGGCTGCCGTTTTGCAATTCGGCGCGGTTGGCTTTGTAAAAGGCAAAGCTGGCCTTGACCGCTGCGGCTTCGGCAGGACTGAGTTGGCTCGGCGGACATTCAATGCCGGTCACGCCGACCAGACTCAGCAGCGCCCGCGTTCGAAGCGGCGTCACCCGTGAATCCTGCAGATTAGGCGACATCGTAAAGTGGGAGACGAACGTTTTAAGCGGGAAGAATAACGAAAAACCATTCATAATCTTCATGCGATAAACCGGATCGGTGAAATCGCTGGTCCACGTCTGATCGGTGTACGCCAGCATCCCACCGTCCAATCGGCCACCACCGGAAGAACAATTTTCGATGATGAGCTTAGGAAAAGTGTCACGTAATGTTTTCAACACGCGATACAAGCCACGCGTGTACCGGTAACCCACTTCACCTTGTTGATCCGGGGGCAAAACCGGGCTGCCGGGCTGACTGAAGTGGCGATTGTAATCCCATTTTAGATAGTCGATGTGATTCGTGCGGACCAAGTCAGTCAACACGGCAATCAAATGATCCTGCACGATGCGCTGGCTGAGGTCCAATACCAATTGATTACGCGACCGCAACGGCTTTTGCCCGACATATTGCATGGCCCAATCTGGGTGTGCCGCGTACAGTTCGCTATTTTCGCTGATCATTTCCGGCTCAACCCATAAGCCGAACGCCAGTCCCCGCGCGTGCAAGGCATCGGCAACTGGCCGCAAGCCGCGCGGGAACTTCACCGGATCCGGCACCCAATCGCCGAGCTGACCAGCATCGTTGGGGCGATTTTTAAACCAGCCGTCATCCACCACGATCAGTTCGACGCCCAGCGCTTCCGCTTTCGGAATCTCCGCCAGCACCTTGGCTTCGCTCACGTCAAAATAAGTCGATTCCCACGTATTATATTCAATCAGATTCCGCCGCGGCACCGGCATGACGTGATTGGCGAAGAACTGATGGAAAATATGACTCAGATCATTCAGCCCCTTAGTCGTGTAAGCGACCGCAGCCTCGGGCGTAACAAACGGCTTGCCGGGCTTAAGCTGCCAGGAAAAGAGTTCCGGATTCAACCCCATCACCAATCGACTATTACCAAACTGATCCACCTGTGCCGTGTAATTAAAATTGCCGCTCCACAAAAGGGTGACGCCCAGCGCCTCGCCGGCAAAATCGTCGGTCGCGGGGGCTGCCAGAATCGTCGCCGGCACGCCTTGTGGGCCACTCGCGCCATAATTGCTGGCAATTGATTTTTTGCCGGGCGTCAGCGGCTGACGGGTCACACTGGCTTCACTCAGATGCGCCCCGGTCAAGGTAATGAGGTCATAGGCATGATCGTCAAAATCAAGCTGAATACTGGCTGCATGGGTAATCGTCAGGGTGTTATCACTCAAATTGCGGTAAGCCACTTGCTTAAGCAATACCGGCAGATCGCCAACAATCGTGTACTTAAGGTGAACCGCCAACGTATCGGTCTCATCATGCATGGTAATAATCAGCGTCTGTCCATGCGGCGTCCGCGCAGTCGGCAGCGTGCCGTTGAAGTTTTCATTACCAGCCAAAATCTGAAAATCGTGAAACTTAAGATTACCGATCAACTGGCCATGAGCATTTCGCACGGCATAAGCAGGCGTGCGATAATCGCCACCCATCAGCGTACTATATTCAAGCGGCAGGGTGGTCAGCGAAAACGGCGCGGCATCATTTTGAATGTTAAACGCATGGCTGAAATCTTCCAGCTTCGCCGTTCCGGAAAACTGCTCCAGCGCCGGACCGCAATAACGCTTCACAAGGTACCCGCGAATCACCTGAATAATGTAACTAAAAGTCGCGTTATGCAGATGAAAAAGCTGGCGTTGCGGATCATATTCAATATTTGCCATGGTGCGCCTCCTGGAAAATCTCTGGTTTTAATCTATTATAAGCAAACGGCCGGTGATTTGCTCGGTCTACATGTTAGGTGGGGACATGTTCAACTATTCGAAGAAGGGTTACTTTCAATAAACTAAGGCGGACCTGTTTGAAAAAGAAAGATCAGCTACACAGTCCATTGGAACTTAAATAAGCCAGTGCCAAAGCGGAGCAATCGTAGGCCAGATGGGGCTCAGTTGTGGAAACAACACAGCGACGGTCTTTGTCGCTGATGTTGTTAGGCGACTTTGAGACAGCGGTTTTCTGGCTCAAAGCGCCGTCTCCACTCTAGCTTCGCGAGCTTCGCGTCGCCACCCCAGCTGGCCGGAGATTGCGGAGTTTGGCACGACAAAGAACACAAGCCTAAAAACGCCTTCGTCAAAGTCAAACATTTTGCTTATAAAAATTATAAACAATAACTACTATAATCTTTGACCCGCCATCTGGCACTCCCGTAGAATTTTAATTGTAGTTAAGCACTAATAACGACATTATAAAATTTTTGAAGGGAGTGCATAGTATGAATGCATTTATTGGTTGGCTGAACCGGCATATCGTCCCGGTCGCAGCAAAGATTGGATCGATTCGCTGGTTAGTCGCATTACGTGACGCGTTTATCGCGATCATGCCGGCGATGATGGCCGGCGCGGTATCCACCGTCTTGAACGTTTTGATTCGGGACATCCCGACCCAGTTCAAGTGGATGGGTATCGTCAACAGCATGCAATGGCTCATCGGCATCAACGCCATGGTGTGGACCGGAACCCTAGCCATTTTAGGCCTGCTCTTCGCCTTTACGTTCGGTTACCACCTAGCCGTTCAGTACCAAGTGGAACCGGTGACCGGCGGGATTGTTGTGCTCGGCACGTTCATCATGAGCCTGCCGCAAAACTTCACCTTAGCGTTAAAAGGCACACTCGGTAAGGGCGCGACTAAACTCATCACCGATGCCGGTGGCGTTGTAGACGGCAAAAACGTCAGCATGTGGGGCTTCTTCAACTTCAACAAGTTCTTCGGCTCCTATGGCTTCTTCACCGTCATGATCATGGGCGCCCTTGCCATGACCCTCTACATCTGGTTAATGAAGAAAAACGTCACGATTCGCATGCCAGAATCGGTGCCGCCAGCCATCGCCAAGGCATTCACCGGGATCATTCCCGCCACCGCCGCGCTATACCTGGCCGGCATCGTGAATTACCTGTTCAGCGTCAACAAGACCACCGTCATCGAGTTCATCGCCACGATTGTTCAGGAACCACTTTTGAACATGTCCCAAGGCTTCTGGGCGGTGTTACTGATGACGCTGCTGGTACAGATTTTCTGGTTCTTCGGTCTCCACGGCACCAACGTCTTGGGCCCGGTTTTGGACTCGATCTGGTTAACCGCCCAAATCGCCAATATGAATGCATTCATGAAAGGCGAAGCACTACCGTTTGTTTGGACCCGTAACGCCTTCGATCTGTATGCATGGATCGGTGGGGCCGGCAGTACTTTACTGTTACTGATCGCCATCCTCATGTTCTCCAAGCGTGACGACCAGCGTACCGTGGCGAAGCTCTCAATTGCGCCTGGCTGCTTTAACGTCAACGAACCGGTGATGTTCGGACTGCCAATTGTGCTCGATCCGATTTACTTCATTCCATTCATCGCGGCACCGGTTGTGATGGTCTCGATCGCGTACGGCGCACACATGCTAGGCTGGGTATCGCCAGTCAAGAACCAAATCGTGTGGTCTATGCCGCCATTTGTCAACTCGATCATCGCCACCATGGATTGGCGCGCACCGATTCTGCAAGCCGTGAACATGGTCATCGGCTTCCTGATTTATGTACCATTCGTCAAGGCGGCCAATAAGCTGGATCCGGAACTGCACATGACCGAACCGCCAGTAGAAAAAACCAAAGAAGCAACCGATGACGATCGCAACCTAGAAGGTGATGCGATTTGAAAACCGCAACCACCGCGCTAATTCTAATTAACATTAGTATGGCAATCATCGTTTTCAGCGCGTTGATGCCGACACCATGGCGCATTGCCGGCTGTCTTCTAGGCGTCATCGCCACCATTTTCTGCACCCGCTGGTACGTCGGTCTTGTCAAAGCAAAATAAACCAACGCAGTCACGATCGGGGTTGATCCACCACGCCGCATCGTGCCAAAGGAGGCCAGTATGAAGATTATTATGAATTTACCCGTGGCACCGAACGTCTTTTTCAATCAATTGCAACAATCTGCCTTAGCCGATATTCGCCAGCACACCGGGCGCGAACCGCTGCCTAAAAGTCTGCGCGGGTTCAGTTACGCCAAAAATTGGCCGAATGGACGCACGGCGCTGCTGACCATCACCGAGTTCGAACCTAACTCAGTCTATGCGTATGAATTGGCAACGCCACGGGATGATTTTAAAGTCCGCTATCAATTAACCCCACTGGAAAACGGTAAAAGTCGGCTCGTCTATGAAGAGTCACTTGTCGCCAAAAGTGCGCGTGGTGCCGCCAACAATCGTGCCAGCGGTTTTTTGCTCGGGTGGTTCCGTAAACGGCGCTTTAAAAAAATGGCCCGCCAGATGTGTGCTACCTGAGGGTCTAAACAGACACTGTAGGAATGAAGCGTGATCTTTTGCGCCATAATCGCTGAAAGATCACGCGCAACAAACGCTAAAAGGAGGAACTATGGGCAAACTTGGCATCAGCCTCTATCCGGAACAAACAACGGTCGCGCAGGCAACTGCCTATTTGGAAGCTGCCCGGCAATTCGGTTACCGCCGGCTTTTCACGTCACTGCTACAACTGTCAGGAGACCACGGTCGCGATCAGCTTGCGGTTTTCAAAGCCGTGGTGGCCAAGGCCAATCAACTTGGTTTTCAAACCATTGTCGATATTGCGCCGCCGCTGTTTAAAGAACTGGGCATTGACTATTATGACCTGAGTTTCTTCCATGACTTAGGCGTTTGGGGCCTGCGTCTTGATGAAGGCTTCACCGGTCAGGAAGAAGCCTTGATGACGCATAACCAATATGGTCTGAAAATCGAACTCAACATGAGTGCCGGGACGAATGCAATCGATGCGATCATGTCCTTTGGTCCGCGGCGGTCGAACTTACTAGGTTGTCACAACTTTTATCCGCAAGAATACACTGGCTTAGGCGATGAACGGATGGTGGCTTATTCCCAGAAGTTTCGGCAGTATGGACTCCGAACAGCGGCTTTTATCAGTGCGCCGAGTGCGGATCACGGGCCGTGGCCGGTCAGCGAAGGCTTGCCGACATTGGAAAGCGATCGTCACCGTTCGATTGCAAGTCAAGTACATCATCTGCGTTTAACCGAGGTGATTGATGACGTCCTCATTGGCAATGCACTGGCAAGTGAGGCTGATTTAAAAGCAGCCGCATTGGCATTCTTTTGTCCTTATCCGACATTGTGGATGACCACTGAGCCGGCGCTTGCGGATCTCGAAGCCAAAATTGCATTCAGTGAAGCTCACCTGTATCGCGGCGATGCGTCTGATTACCTGATTCGCGATACCCAACCGCGCGTACGTTACGCCGGACAACCGTTGCCGGCACATGATGCCACCGGAATCTTGCACCGCGGGGATGTCGTGGTGGTCAATGAAACTTACAAGCGTTACGCAGGCGAGTTGCAAATCGTGTTGCGTGATCTGCCCAACGATGGGCGCCGCAATAAAATCGGCCAACTGACCGATGAAGATCTGGCGTTGTTGTCATTGTTAAAGCCATGGCGGACGTTTATGCTAAAACGCGTTGCCAACTAGCAACTTATTCAAGATTAATCCGAGGGGAAATTAAAGTTATGCATGAAGTAAACGAAGAAACGATTATGGGCTTGATTATGGCCGGTGGTAACGCTAAAAGTGAGGCCTTTGAAGCCATTCAGACAGCGAAAACCGGCAACTTCAGCGAAGCGGATCACCATTTAAAATTGGCTGATGAAGCATTGGTGACGGCTCACAATGTGCAGACTGAGTTGTTGACAGCCGAGGCAAGCGGCGAGCATGCGACGATTTCGTTGCTGATGGTGCATGCGCAGGATCACTTAATGAATGCAATCACGTTTCGCGATTTAGCTGGCGAAGTCGTGGCAGTGTATCAGCGCTTGGCGGAAGTAACCGTGGTGACTGATTAACAATAGTGGTACGTGAAGTATCATTCATGTCCAGGAAGATAGCGCGTTAGGCATGTTTAAACCTTAGTGCCAAACCGCCGGAGATTGCGGAGTTTGGTACGGCACAAAGGTCATTGCCTACACTTTACAAAATTTGAATCGAAATTCAGCAAAAGGCTGGGGCAATGCGAACCTGAGAACTCATCAGGCGCGTTGTTCCAGTCTTTTTAAATTAACGTGTGGGACACGATAACTCGATTGCTAGTCAGAAAAGGAATTAACCCATTACTTTTCGTAACTTCCCAACTGCAATTGGCAAAGTAAGGTATGGCTTGCTTTTATCCAGATCACTTGCCACGGTCTTGGGCAGAATGACATCACTTTGCACGCCGTTGACATAGATAACCGTGTTGTCGAGGTTGAGCACATCTCGGCCATAACGCTTACGCAATTGGTCGCGCAGCGCGGATACGACGACGCGCTGTTGGTAAATGTAAAAGCCATTGTCATCAGCTTCGGGGTATTTGCTGCCGACCAGTTTCAGCTTATCCGGTGCATTGTCGAGCGGCACAAAGACCTTGCCGGAAACTTGCTCGGCTTCTTCTTCGTCAACCACGCCGTCATGATTCTTGTCCTGGGCGCTAGTGGCCGGCACTACCGGCGCATCCGATCCGGTACTTTCCAATACTGCCATATGGTTCATATCCGCTGGCGTATTGAACATCTCGATTCGGATTTGCAAAGCGTCATCATCGGTGACCTCAAAATTTGCAAATCCGTGCGCTTGGCGGCCAATGCAATCCGAGTTAAGTGCCCGCAACGTTGCCCGATATCGTTTACGCATAAACCCGCCTCCATTTATTTTGAGCTATTTTAGGGAACCCTAACTCACTTCTAATGTTAGTCCTTTCAGCCAAAAAATCAAGGCAGTGAAACATCGAGAAACAGTGATATATCAATGTGGAACAGGGAGAATACGGAAGATCTTCTGACAAAGATGAGATTATCGAAAAACAAACGAATAACCTACCAAATAAGTTAGTGAACGTTAACATCCAACATCCCAAGTGTTTTCACGTGGTTCGATCGGAACAACCTGCTATACTCATCGTAATTTAAAAACGGGCGAGAGAAAATAACGGATTTAATGGGGAAAAGAGGTCATCATCTTGGCAAAAATTAAAGTGATGACAGTCTTCGGGACCCGGCCGGAAGCAATCAAAATGGCGCCGGTCGTTCTGGGGCTTAAACAGCGGCATGACGAGTTTGATGAGGTTACTGTGGTCACTGGCCAGCATCGCGGCATGTTGGATCAGGTGTTGACGATTTTCCATATTCAGCCGCGCTACGACTTAAACATTATGAAATCGCAACAGACACTGGCAGACATTACAAGTAGTGTTTTGTTAAAGCTTGGACAGATCATCGCCAGAGAACAGCCGGATATCGTGCTAGTTCATGGCGATACGACCACGACATTTGCGGCTAGCATTTCGGCCTTTTATCAACAAACCAAAGTCGGTCACGTCGAAGCGGGGCTGCGTACTTGGAACAAGTACAGCCCGTATCCGGAAGAAATGAATCGGCAGTTAACTGATGTTTTAAGCGATCTTTATTTTGCGCCGACAGCTCAGAGCCGCGCCAATCTGTTGCAGGAACATCATCCCGACAAGCAGATCTTTGTGACTGGCAACACGGCGATTGATGCACTCGATCAAACGGTTCAGGATAATTATCATCACGAGGTTTTGGACTTAATCGATCCCAACAAGAAAATGATTCTGGTCACGATGCATCGTCGCGAAAATCAAGGCGAACCAATGCGCCGCGTCTTCAAAGTGATGCGGGATGTTGTTGAAAGTCATCCAGATATCGAGATCATCTACCCAGTGCATTTAAATCCAGTGGTTCAGGAGGCGGCTGATTCGATTTTAGGGCATCACCAACGGATTCATCTGATTGAACCGCTGGACGTGGTCGACTTCCATAACTTAGCCGCGCGCAGCTATTTCATCATGACCGATTCCGGTGGAGTGCAGGAAGAAGCACCTTCATTGGGCAAACCGGTTTTGGTGTTACGCGACACTACCGAGCGGCCGGAGGGGGTTCAGGCTGGGACCCTGAAGTTGGTCGGCACCGATCCGCAGACGGTTAACACGGCGATGCTGCAGTTGCTGGATGACCAGACTGAATATCAACGCATGGCTAATGCCAAGAATCCATATGGCGATGGCCATGCATCGCAGCGAATTTTAGATGCGATTTTGTATGCATTCGGGAAACAGCAGGCGCGACCAGCACCATTTAAATGATTATCATTTTATATCATTGAATTGGTCACAACCGATCATTGCTTATAGTTGCATAAGCGTTGTACGATAAAAACGGCATAAGGCTAGGCTGAATCTGGCTTTAAGCTAAGTGGCGTATGTCACAATAACGCGGTATGACCAAGGGGTTTGCTTACTGGCTTAGCGGGAAAACTTAATCACAAAATAACAATTTGCCATTTTGTAAGCGTTTTCGGTGTTGCATTTAGCGCCACTGATGTATAGTTAAATTGGAATCATTGTAATATGGGAGGTGCATTATGAGAGTCGTTATTTTCTCCACCTGTATCGTGGATCTTTTCTTTCCCAATGTTGGGGCGGCGATGACCGAAGTGCTTGAGCGGTTTGGGTGTGAAACGTTTATGCCGGTCAAACAGATTTGTTGCGGTCAGCCAACCTATAACTCTGGCTATGTGAAAGCCAGTCAAAAGGTATTCCGCAACGAAATCGATGCGTTGTTGTCGGTGGACGCCGATTATATTGTCGGGCCAGCCGGTTCTTGCGTGAACATGTTGCGGGAATACCGGATTTTGCTGAAGGATGATCCCGAATATGCGGAAAAAGCCAAGGAAGTCGCGGACAAAACGTACGAGTTTTCCCAATTTCTATATCGCGTGCTGAATGTCATCGATGCCGGAGCCGAATTGGACGCCAAGGCTACCTATCACCGTTCCTGTCACATGACGCGGTTGCTCGGTGAGCGCACGGCGCCGTTTAAGCTGCTGGATCATGTGAAGGATTTGCAGATGGAACCGTTGCCGCACATCGAAAACTGTTGCGGCTTTGGCGGGATGTTCTCTGCTAAGGAGCCGGAAATCTCCAAACAAATGGTCGATGAAAAAGTTGACGATGTGTTGAGCACCGGCGCACAGGTTCTGATTTCAGCCGATCCGTCTTGCCTGATGAACATTGCCGGCCGTTTTTCCCGGCGAAATGAAAAGATCAAGATCATGCATATCGCGGAAGTTTTGAACCACAATGTTAATCCGGAGCGGATCAAGTTCCATGAGCCGCTTGGGGTCGAACAGGAGGTGCGCCCATGACTATTTCAACCAGTGACAAGCCGTTCTTGGAGCGGGTTAAGGAATCAGAACAAGACAAATTCATGCAAGCCAGTGTCGCCAAGTCCCAGGATGCCCAGTGGGACAAGCGGGAAGCTTCGCGTAAGGAGCTCGGCAACTGGCCGCAATGGCGGGATCTAGGCGAACAGATTCGCCAACATGTTATTAAGTACTTACCGGATTATCTGGAAGAATTTAGCGATAACATCGAAAAGCGTGGCGGTCACGTTTATTTTGCCAAAACCGACAAAGAAGCGGCTGCGTACATTACAAACCTCGCCAAGGAAAAGCAGGCACATAAAATTGTGAAGTCCAAGTCGATGGTCACCACGGAGATCAACCTGGATAAGGAATTATTGAAGATTCCCGGCACCCAGTTGATGGAAACCGATTTGGCGGAATTTATTTTGCAAGAAGACGATTGGGCGGAGCCAACGCACATTGTCTTTCCAGCGTTAGCTAAAAACCGCGATCAAGTCAAAGAAATCTTTGACAAACTCGGTTATGAAGGCGACAACGATCCGGAACATCTGGCGCGGTTTGCCCGGGAATACCTGCGCCGTTACTTCTTACAGGCAGACTTCGGGATTACCGGCTGTAATTTTGCGATCGCCGATTCCGGGCTGATTAATTTGGTCACCAATGAAGGTAACGCCGATCTGACCATGGCCATTCCGAAGACACAGGTGGTTGTGATGGGGATGGAACGGATTGTGCCGAGCCTGAAAGAAGCCGAGACGCTGGACAATATGCTGTCGCGGTCAGCGGTTGGCCAGAAGCTGACCAGTTACTGCTCCTTCTCCGGCAAGCAAGTTGAAGGCGAAGCAGACGGTCCCGAAGACTTTCACGTAGTCATTGTCGACAACGGCCGCAGCAATGCGCTCGGCACCCCGTTTGAACCGGTGCTGCAGTGTATCCGTTGCGGGGCCTGCCTCAATGTCTGCCCGGTTTATCGTCACATCGGCGGACACGGCTACGGCTCGATTTACCCCGGACCGATCGGCGCGGTGCTGTCCCCAGTGCTAGACGGCTATGAAAAGTTCGGCGACTTGCCGTTTGCCTCCAGCCTTTGTGCTGCCTGCACCGAAACCTGCCCTGTCCGCATTCCATTGCATCATCTGCTGATCAAGCATCGCGAAGTCATGATGGACAAGCTGAAGACGGATCATAGTTTTAGCGACAAAATTATGAAAATGGTCGGTGTCGGCACCAGTGCACCGGTTCTGTTCAACATGGCACTTGATATGGATCATGCGATGATGGGCGTTTTATCTACCAAAGACCAAGGCAGCGTTGAAAATGAATACAATAGCGGCCGGATCAAACAAACCGGCATGATGCCGAAGCTGGCGCGCGGTTGGACCGATGTGCGTGACTTGCCACGGCCGCCGAAGAAGAACGAGAACTTCCGCCACTGGTTCAAACAACACAAAGCAGCATTGGAGGCGCAAAAACATGATTGATCACAGTAATCGCGAAGACTTTTTAAATGCTATTGCCGAAAAAGCCGGTCGCCCGCGCCACCAGCTACAGGATCATCCGTTTGAACCGCTGAATGACCTGCCGGAAACCACGTTGTCTGGCCATTCGCAAGACGAGTTGGAAGCGATCGCCAAGAAAAATAGCGAAGCCGTGCATGTGACCTTTTCCACGACGGACAAGGCGGGGCTGGCCGATGCGTTGAATGCCTACATCGAACATGACGCGCCGAAAACGCTGATTCTGCCGACAACGGATCAGTATGAGGATTTTGGCCTCCGTGACTGGACGGAAACCGTTGCGCCGAAGCCGATGTATTGGGCGCCGGGAAAGGGCCGCGACTTCAACTTGAAGCAGGCGGCTACGGCTGATGTTGCGATTGGCTTTGCGGATTATCTATTGGCCGAATCCGGCACCATCACCATCGCAACAACGCCGGGGCAGGGCCGCGGGTTCCACTTTTTGCCAACGCATTATCTCGCCATTGTTAAGAAAAGCAACATTTTGCCGCGGTCACGGCAGGCGATGGGTCGTTACGATGCCGCTATCAAAGCGGGTGAGCTGCAAACCAGCAATATTAACTTCATCACCGGGCCATCAAACTCGGGCGATATTGAAATGACGTTGGTTGTTGGGGTGCACGGGCCGCTGGATATGACTTATTTGGTGGTTGAAGATATGTAGCAGGTAGCTCGTTAATGCAAGATGCCTGAATGAAACGGTCTTAGGGACAGCAGTTGCCTCTGTGGCCGTTTTTTGGTGCGCCGGGGTTTAGGCCACTTTTCGCGGTCAAGCGACCGTTCATACAGATATGGTATACTTGCTGATGAAATGATTTGTACCGGTGCTTAGTGAACGCTTAGGTTGTAAACGTGTTCACACATTTTGCCAGCGCCGGTTTGCTCATAATGAAGGAGATAGCAGAATGACAGAAGCAATCGATTTGAAGGCCGGAATGGTCTTTGTTAAGGACGGCAAGTTGATTAAGGTTTTGGAATCGAATCATCATAAGCCAGGCAAGGGTAATACCGTGATGCAGATGAAGCTGTATGATGTGCGTTCCGGTGCCAACGTGACCACGACGATGCGGCCGAGTGAAAAGGTCGAAATTGCGATCATGGATCGTAAAAAGGCCACTTATCTGTATACGCAAGACGACACCGCTTATTTCATGGACAGTGATACCTATGAACAGTATGAGGTCCCAACTGCCAGCATCGCGCGCGAGCTTAAGTACATGTTGCCAAATGTGCCGGTCGAAATTGAATTCTATGGCGATGAAGTGATTGGCCTTGAGCTGCCGGGAACGGTTGAGCTTGAAGTCACCGATACGCAGCCAGCGGTTAAAGGCGGCACAGTGGCAGGCGGCGGCAAGCCAGCCACGCTTGAAACTGGCTTGGTCGTTACTGTACCCGATTTTGTCAAAGCCGGGGAAAAGATTTTGGTTACCACTGACACTGGTACTTACAAGAGTCGTGCCCAGAAGTAAATAGATTCAAATAACAAAGTGCGTCCAATCAAAATGGACGCTTTTTTGATGATCTGAAACAGTTGATTTGCTCGCAAATGGGAAGAGTGGTGCGCATGGTAACGTCGCCGGGCTGATTAATTGTAGCGATTAAACGATGGGCATAGAATACACTCGAAAGGGTGTGGGGACGATGGAGATGTCACGAGCGCAACGCATTAAAATTCTGATTGTTTTAGGGATGATGTCGTTACTGACGGCATTATCCGGATCGAGTACCAATCTGGCCATGCCCAGGATTTCCGAAGACCTGATGATTTCCAGTAGTGCGGCGACCTGGATTGTGTCCATTGGCCTCATTACAACGGCGGTTTTGTTGGTGATGTTCGGGCATATCGGCGATTTAGTCTCCAAAAATTTGGTCTTTCTGATTGGCGAAGTCGTGTTTATCGTTGGCTCGCTGTTGACGGGGATTGCTCCGACCTATCTGACTATTATGGCAGGTCGGGTGGTTCAAGCGGTTGGTTCGGCAATGATTATGGCCAATTCGATGGGCATCATTAGCCAATATTTTCTGGATGCGAATCGCGCAGAAGCCCTTGCTGTGATCTCTATGTTCGTGTCGCTGGGATCGATTTCCGGCCCGGCATTCGGCGGCATTCTCATTACTTGGGCGAGTTGGCGCTGGATTTATTTGTTCAATGTGCCGGTGGGTATCTTGATCGTTTTGGCGGGCATGCGTTTGTTGCCGTTACGACGGCCGGCGCATGGTGAAATCAAGCGTGTCTGGCAACAGGCTAATTGGACGGGGCAGAATCTGTTCACCGGTGGGATGATTTTGATGTTCGCCAGTGGGTACTGGCTGCAGCAGCCAAAACAGCTTTGGCTGGGGGCCGGCATTTTGGCAGGCGGCATCCTGTTAACGATTCTGGCATTTATTCAGGATCAACGCTCGCGCTCGCCGTGGATTGCGCCGAGCATTATGCACAATCCAGACTATTTGATTTCAGTGAGCGTGTTGTTGATTGTGATGCTGGTCAATTCGGTATCGAATATTCTTCTCCCGTTTTACTTGCAGAGTTATGGCGGCATTTCCGCGTTCGCCAGCGGCCTGTTGATGATGTTGCAGAGTGTCACGATGCTGATGATTACGCCGTTTGCCGGTTGGCTAGCCGATCACTGGAATCGCTATTACCTGACGATTCTCGGCTTGTTCGTCCTGATCATCTCGCAAATCGGGTATGCCAGTTATCCCGCTAAAATAACCATGGCGCCGATCATCTGGCCGATTGTTGCCAATGGTGCGGGTATGGCCTTGTTCCTGTCACCGAATAACGCCTTAACCATGGGCGCCGTGGACAGTAGCCTCTCCGGGGTTGCCGGTTCCATGAACTCAGTGGCCCGCACGATCGGGTTGACCATCGGCATCAGCTTCGGTGCTACCTTGCTATTTGCCCAACTGCCTGGCGTGACCCGCATCTCGCCACAATCCGGCGAACCATTTTTACACGCCCTAGCCACAGTCTTTTGGTTAGCCACTTTGGTTTCCGTCGTCGGTCTGGTGATTGTGGTGTTCCGAAGCATCCGTAGCCGTAAGCAGACTAAGGCACTCACTAATAATAAGTGATTACTTTGAAAATAATTAGCAAGAACTGAGCAAACGCATCGGTTCTTGCTTTTTTTAGTGAGCACATGGCTAGCGGGCTGTTTGACAGAAGCGAAAATTATTCGAGCTAAACGAGTCGTTTCATGAAAATTGGGCGAATTTGTACCAAAAAGCTGCGTTATTTAATATTGACGCTATTTTCGCTTTTAGCAAATTAAACAGTTGCTGACCCCATATCTTACTAGTGGTATTGCCTTTGCTAATTCTTAATTTGATGCGCCATCTAAAGCGTTCGGAAAAGCTGCTTATGAGTTGTTATTTGATATCATGCTTAACTTTTTGGCGAGACATTTTCTAGCACAGTGGTTTTTTTATTCAAAATTGAGGGTTTACTTATTTACATTAATGAGATTCTAATGTAAGGTAAGTTCAATCATTTTAGGGGGGAACAAGATGAAATTTAGAAAAACAATGGTTGCGGGCACAACAATTGCGCTCGCCGGGGTGTTAGCAGCCTGTGGTTCTAATTCAGCAAACAGTAAAGGCACCTCCATTACTCGCATGGAAGGCGATGTTATCTCCACAATGGATCCATCAACGAACACTGATGCGATTAGTGGTCAGGCGTTGACGGATACGATGGATGGTTTGTATCGGTATTCCGGCAAGGATCTCACACTGGCAATGGCCAAGAGTCAACCAACTGTATCTAAAGATGGTAAGACATACACCTTCAAACTACGCAATGCCAAGTGGAGCAATGGTGATCCGGTAACGGCCCAAGATTTTGTGTTTGGTTGGCGGCGCACAGTTGAACCTAAGACCAAGTCACAATATGCGTATCTCTTTTCCGGCGTGAAGAATGCCGATGACATTACCGCTGGCAAGAAAGCAGCCAGCACGTTGGGTGTCACTGCGGTTAACAAGACAACGCTAAAGGTAAGCTTGGATCATGCGCTTCCTTACTTCAAGACCATGCTAGTTAACCCGGCATTCTTCCCGCAAAATGAGAAGTTTGTTGAGAAAGCTGGCAAGAAGTTTGGTACCACCTCCAAGTACATTCTGTCTAATGGTCCTTACGAGCTGAAGAACTGGAACGGCACCGGTAACACTTGGAAAGAAACCAAGAATAAGACTTATTGGAATGCCAAGAATGTGCATATCGATACGTTGAATGGTCAAGTGGTTAAGGATCCGCAAACTGCGATGAACCTTTATCAATCCAAGAAGTTGGATATTGCGCAGTTGACTGGTGAACAAGCAGCCCAGGCAAAGTCGAATCCTGACTTCAAAGGTTTGAAGCAAACTTCTACATTCTTCCTGGAACTAAACGAACAAAAAGATCCGATCTTTAAGAACACCAAAGTTCGGCAGGCAATTTCCATGGCGATTAACCGGAAAGAGTACATCAAGAAAGTTTTGAATGATTCTTCTATCGCGGCCAAGAACGTTACACCTGAAGGACTATTTACCAAGGACGGTAAAGACTTCTCGGAGACAGCGGCAAAAGCAGAATCGTCAACGGTTACGTATAATCCTACCAAGGCCAAGGAACTTTGGACAGAAGGATTAAAGGAAACCGGTCAGACCGCACCAAAGCTGGAACTGTTAACGGATGATACGACCAATGCCAAGCATTCGGCTGAGTACTTCCAGAGTACCCTTCAGCAGAATTTGCCAGGATTGAAAGTGACAATTGCCACCGTACCGTTTAAGACCCGTTTGTCCCGTGCCCAAAATGGCCAATTCGATATGGTTATTTCAGCTTGGGGTGCCGACTTCCCAGATGCTATTTCCTTCCTTGATCTGTTCACCTCCGACAACTCTTATAACGATGGCAAGTGGTCAAACGCCCAATATGATGCCTTGATTAAACAGTCCAAGACGACGGACGCTACTAACCCGACTGCTCGTTGGAATACTTTGTTAAAGGCACAAGAACTTCTAACAAAGGAACAAGGGGTTGTGCCACTGTATCAACGGGTTCAAACCACACTGCAACGTAAGACCATTACCGGTTTGAAGTACAATCCGACGAATTCTTATGACTTTGTCAATGCAAAGGTTAAGTAATTCGCTGAAATAAAAATAAAGGCTTAACACTTTAATCATTAGTTCTCATGAACGGCGTTGTCACGTGTTTTGCGGCGGGACAACGCCGTTTGAGTAAAAGCCAAAAAAACAGGAGTGAAACATGGCTAAATATATTTTAAAACGGATCGGCTTCTTGCTCCTGACGCTGTTTCTTGTTGCCACCATTACTTTCTTCCTAATGAAGTTACTGCCGGGGACCCCGTTTAATAATCCTAAAATTCCGGCAGATCAACTGGCAATTTTAAAGAAACAGTATGGACTGGATAAGCCGGTTTGGATGCAATATCTCACGTATATGGCAGGGATCACGCATGGTGACTTCGGGATGTCGTACCAGTATCCCGGTCAAACCGTGTCCGGCCTGATCGTTTCGCGAATGGGACCGTCACTGCAAATCGGTGCGCAAGCCATGGTTGTAGGCACGCTTGCCGGCATCGTGCTTGGTGCAATTGCAGCGATTCGGAAGAATACCTGGGTGGATGCCACCGCGACGATTTTCGCAATTCTCGGTCGGTCCATCCCTAACTTCGTGTTCGCTGCGTTGTTGCAATTATTTGCTTACAAAACCGGCGCCTTCCCAGTCGCATTGTGGGGCGGGTTTACGTACAGTATTTTACCAACGATCGCCCTTGCCATTGCCCCACTGGCGCAGACGGCGCGGTTTATGCGTACCGAAATGGTGGATGTGCTGAGTTCTGACTATATCGAACTTGCGCGGTCCAAAGGCGAATCACGCTGGCAGGTCGTTGCTAAGCATGCGCTGCGTAACTCCATGATTCCGATTGTTACCATCATCGGGCCGATGGCAGTTGACTTGATGGTCGGCTCACTGGTTGTCGAGAATATTTTTGCAATCCCCGGCATTGGTGAACAATTCGTTAAGTCGATCACGACCAACGACTATCCGGTTATCATGGCCTTGGCAATTCTTTACAGTGCAATGTTGACCGTCATCATCTTAACCGTTGATATTCTCTACGGCTTCATTGATCCACGAATCCGACTGAGCGGGGAGGCAAACTAATGGCAACAACAAAATTAAGTCCAGACGCATTCAAGCATGTCAAAGTGAATACGGCTGAACAGGAACGCATTGCCAAGCCTGCGCTGACGTTCTCACAAGATGCGATGCGGCGATTGAAGAAGAACAAAGCCGCGCTCATCTCACTTTGGATCTTGATTATTATTGCGGTCATTTCGATTCTATCTTTGTGGCTGTCACCTTCGAATCCTAACAAGCAGAACCTGAACTATTCCAATTTGCCACCAAAATGGCCAGGCGTTGATTTGCCAGGATTAAACGGTTACCTGAATGGCCAAAATAAATACGCCGGCATGGGCAAAAATGTTTACTACCTGCTCGGCACGGATTACCTCGGCCGCGATCTGTTATCCCGGATCATGGTCGGCACCCGCGTTTCGCTGTTCATCGGGATTGTCGCAACCTTCTTCGATCTGACTATCGGGGTTTTCTACGGCATCATCTCCGGATGGCGCGGCGGCATGACCGATACCTTGATGCAGCGTGTTATTGAAATCATCTCCAGTGTGCCAAACCTGGTTGTTGTTATCTTGATGCTGCAGGTATTTAAGCCAGGGATGACGTCCATCATTTTGGCAATTGCGTTGACTGGGTGGGTCACCATGGCCCGCCTGATTCGGGCGCAAACACTGCAGTTAAAAGATCAGGAATTTGTCTTGGCGGCTAGAACGCTGGGCGAATCGAGTGTCAAAATCGCCTTCAAGCATTTGATCCCGAACCTGAGCTCCATTATCATTATTCAGACCATGTTCACGATTCCAACGGCCATCTTCTTTGAAGCCTTCCTGAGTTACATCGGGATCGGGCTGCCGGCACCAACTGCCAGTCTCGGGACGTTGTTATCCGATGGGCAGAAGAACCTGCAAGTTCTACCATATCAATTACTGTATCCGGCGATTGTCATTGTTGTCCTGATGCTGGCGTTCAACTTGCTAGCTGATGGCTTGCGTGACGCGTTTGATCCGCGTAGTGAACATTAGGAGGTGGCAAAATGACTAAAATTCTGGAAGTTAAAGATTTGGAAATCGACTTTGCCACTTATGCCGGACCGGTGCACGCGATTCGGGATGTCAGTTTTGACCTTAACAAAGGCGAGACGCTGGCGATTGTTGGCGAGTCCGGTTCCGGGAAATCCGTTACCGTGCGTACCGTGATGGGGTTGTTGGCGCCCAATGCCAAGATCACCCATGGCGAAGTGCTCTTTGATGGCGTCGATATTCTCAAAAAGTCCGAGAAACAGCTGAATGCCATGCGCGGCAATGATGTTGCCATGATTTTCCAGGATCCGATGACATCGTTGGATCCGACCATGACGATCGGCAAACAGGTGGCCGAGCCGTTAATGCTGCACAACAAGATTAGTGAATCCGACGCTTTGAAAGAAGCCGAACGCGTGCTGGAACTGGTCGGCATCAAGGACGCAGGTGGCCGATTGAAAGATTACCCGCATCAATTCTCCGGCGGCCAACGCCAACGGATCGTTATTGCGATTGCGATCATCAATCACCCGCAAATCCTGTTAGCCGATGAACCGACAACGGCGCTGGACGTGACGATTCAGGCACAGATCATCCATCTGTTAAAAGAAATCCAATCCAAAATCGATACGTCGATCATTTTCATCACCCATGACCTCGGTGTTGTTGCCGGGATCGCTGATCGCGTGGCGGTTATGTATGCTGGTAAAATTGTCGAATACGGCACCGTTGACGAAATCTTTTATAATGCCCAGCATCCGTATACTTGGGGCCTGCTGGAAGCGATGCCGACACTGGAGACGAAGAGCGATCGGCTATACGCGATCCCTGGCACACCACCGGATTTGCTTGATCCACCAAAAGGAGACGCGTTTGCTCCACGTAATCCGTATGCGATGGCGATTGATCTTGAACAGGAACCGCCTTTCTTCAAGATCTCGCCAACGCATTCAGCCGCGACCTGGCTATTAGCGCCGGGTGCGCCGAAAGTGGAGCTGCCACCGGAAATCGCGCGGCGGCATGCGCTGTGGGCAAGTAAGCATCCAAACGAAAAGGTGGTGAACTGACATGGCCGACGATAAGAAAAAAGTCCTTGTTTCCGTTAAGCATCTGGTTCAGACGTTTAACGCCGGCAAGAAAGACGAAGTTAAAGCGATTCAGGATATTTCGTTTGATATCTACGAAGGAGAAACCCTTGGCCTTGTTGGCGAATCCGGTTCCGGGAAAACCACGACAGGTCGCGCCATCATTCGACTGTATGACCCAACGAGTGGCGAGATTCTGTACAACGGTCAGGACATCGCCAAGCTCAAAAATGGTTCCAAGCAGATGCTGGCTTTCCGTCGCGATACGCAGATGATTTTCCAGGATCCGTATGCATCGTTGAACCCGCGGATGAAAGTCAAAGACATCATCGCGGAAGGTATCGATATCCACCATCTCGCCAAGGACAAGGCGGATCTGGATCACCAAGTCGAACAGTTGCTAGAAGAAGTTGGCTTGAACGCCGACCATGCGACCCGTTATCCCCATGAATTCTCCGGCGGTCAACGCCAGCGGATCGGGATTGCCCGGGCGCTTGCGGTGCAGCCTAAGTTTATTATCGCGGACGAACCGATCAGTGCGCTGGACGTGTCCATTCAGGCTCAGGTGGTTAATTTGCTGAAGGACATTCAGGATCGCCAAGGGCTGACCTATCTGTTCATTGCCCATGATCTGTCGATGGTGAAGTATATTTCCGATCGAATTGCGGTCATGCACTATGGCCGCCTAGTCGAATTGGCCAGTGCGGACGAAGTTTATTTCCATCCGCTGCATCCGTACACGAAGAGTCTGCTGTCCGCCATTCCTGTCCCTGATCCAGATGTCGAGCGGAAGCGCATCCCGATCCCTTACGATGCCAGCAAAGTCGAAGGCGACAACAAGCAACGTAAAATGGTCGAGGTTTATCCTGATCACTACATTTTTGCTGCTGACGATGAGGTAGCAGCGTATAAGGCTGAGGCTGAAGAGGATCATAAGACGCCAGCTGGGACAGCTGCGGACTAACAATGAAGATTCGCTTGCTCCAGTAACATTTGTGGCAAGTCTTATTAAAGTAGCGTTTGATTTATAAAAGTCGGGAGCACGTAAAAGTGTTGCCGGCTTTTTGGCGTGATTGTGAATGAAAGCGCTTGTAGCAAGGACTTCTGCAACTGTGTGAACTTGTGATGCATCAATCCGAAACTTGTTAACATTCGCTAAATATTGCCAAGGCTGAATCGAATTTTGACTTCAAGATGGCGCTTTCTGGTCGCTGGTCTGCTACACTATCCTCAAAGGAAGTGTGCAAGGAATGACCAAGTTTTATTTTGTGCGGCTTGGACAGACCGAGACGAATCTGGCACGCCGCTTTAACGGTGGGCGTACTGACACACCGCTAACGCCGTCTGGCCGCGCTGGGGCGAAGGCAGTGGGACGATTTTTTGAAACAACCGGTTTTGCTGGCATCTATGCGAGTCCAATGCCGCGGGCACAAACCACCGCAAAGTTGATTGTGGCTCAAAGCAAGGTGGCGCGACCGGCGATCATCACCGAAGAAGATTTACGTGAAGTCGATTTGGGTCAGTGGGATGGTCGCCCCTTGGCAAAGGTCCAAGATGATCCCCAAATCGATAATTATTATCATAACCTGCAGGCATTTGATTATAAACGAATCGGCGCTGAGTCGTTTGAGCATGCGTTGACTCGCGGGCGGCGTGTGATCGCGCGAATTTATGATCAACATCCGGATGGCAAGGTGCTTGTGGTTGCCCACGGCTTGCTAGGGATGCTTCTGCTGAGCACTTATCTTGGCGCAGACCTCAACAATGCCCGCGATAAAATGGCCATGCCGCCGAATAATAGTATCAGCGAAATCGATACTGATGACGGCGAAGAATTTACCCGCGGCACCTTGTGGGCATTTGTCCCGAGCGCGTTATAGAACACGAAGGATCAGTTAACCATTTGTCCCCGCCGGAATGTGCTCTTTTTTCCCGCTTATTAAGCCAATATTTGGCGCTTCCCCCACGTGAGCGCTTACAATAGTAGTGGAGATGTATTGGCGCGTTAATGTGGGGTTCGTACACCAGCGTTGTGTGAGAATAGGCCGTCTTTAGATTATTAAATAATAATATAAAATCTTTTGATCGCGCATTTTAGAATCAAGTTAGCCACTGTCTCAAAATTTTTTGGACAATAAAAAACATCAAGAACAGATATCCTGTATCATTGAAGTTCCTACACAAACAATGGAAGAGGATATTGTCTTGATGCAGAAACAGGATAGCACACACCGCCAAAAAGGTCAGCACTTAACATCACTCGAGCGCGGAAAAGTGGCCGGATTCCGCCAAGCTGGGAAGTCCAATCGTTGGATTGCTGCTGAAATTGGCGTCTGCCCGCAGACCATTAATAATGAAATCAAGCGAGGTACAGTAGATCAGGTCAAGAAGAGTAATGGCAAGCGCGTCTACCATCGACAATACCTGCCAGAGGCTGCTCAGGCACGTTACGAGACTGCACGCTTGAGCTGTCATCGTCCTGACAAGTTCGCCAGCGTACAGGTCTTCTTAGCCTGGTACGTACAGCGAGCTAAGCAGGACAAATGGTCGCCGGATGCTTCAATCGGCTATGCCAAGCGACACAAGCTGTTTACTCCTGAAGAGCTTGTTTGTGCCTCGACTTTGTACCAGTACATTGACGACCAACGCCTAGAGATTCGAAATATCGACCTGTTGGAGAAGACTAAGCGGAAGACCTCTCACCAGCACCACACCAAGGCTAAGCGCCTGGCTGGCCGCAGTATCGAGGAACGGCCTAAGGTCGTTGAACGACGCAGGCAGTTCGGTCACTGGGAGATGGATACCATTGTCGGTAAACGCAATGGCAAGGAGAGCGTCATCTTGACTCTGATTGAGCGCAAGACCCGTTGCCAACTTCTCCGCTTGATCGAAGGACGAGATGCAGACTCTGTGAGCTATGCATTGCGTGGAATCAAGCGCGAATGGGGAGCTTGCATCAAGACCATCACAGCCGACAACGGACCCGAGTTCACCGCCTTAAATACTGCTTTTGCTGGGACGGAAACTGAGATCTTCTACGCCCATCCTTACACGTCCTGCGACCGTGGCACCAACGAGGCACATAACCGGATGATTCGCCAGGACTTCCCTAAGGGCATGTCCCTAGATGACATTAGCCCTAGTCAAGTGCAGGCCACGCAAGACCGCTTGGAATCAGTTGCCTCGCAAACAACAGGGCTACTGCACACCCCAGCAAAACTTTGAGGCCGAAGCTCGGCGCGTTCGCCGCATGGCCCAGTAGTCTCTCTAGCGCCACAACTTCTATTTGATAACGGCCTGTTCTGGGATTGTCCTCAACGACTGGCTAACTTGTTCTTGCAATTTACGAAAATCTTTTGATGGTCGCTCGTTTCATTTAATGTTAAAGCATAACGCCGTACATTAAAGGTGGGGGACATGATGTTAGATAATATCGGAAAATTAGTACATCAACAACGCCGCAGTTTGAACCTGACGATTGAAAAGCTGGCCGAGCGTTCGGGGGTCTCAGTAAGTCTGATATCCCGTATGGAACGCGGTGATGTCAACAACATCAGCGTTAAGAAGTTGACTGACATTGCACAAGCCTTAGACATGGAAGTCGGTGATTTCTTCATCGCACCGGAAATGAGCGACATCAATACGTTAGCGTTGGTGAAGTACTTGACTGGCTTGCCGGAAACCGAGCGAGCACGCGTTTCCGAGGTACTCATGCAGGTGATTAATCTTTGAGTGCGGTCATAGGTTGAAAATACGCCAGTTGCGGTTAAGTGGCTGGGTAATTAGAAAATCGGTGCTAGCGGCAATTGTTGCTAGCACCGATTTTCTTTGTTGTTGATTGGCAGCGTGCAGGTAGTGTCAAAAGGATGAGCGCTCTTGATGGCCGTTCCCCCAATCAGGCATTTTGTGCTCGGGGCTGTTCGCTAATCAAAAAATCGCGTATACTTAGTGCACTGAATTCACATCCAAGGTAGCTAGCTAAGCCACACATGGGCTGTGGGCTGCCTGCCAAGTAAAAAGGAGGAAATAACTTCATGACATTCGAAGCAGTTTTACCATCACTGAAAAAAGGCAAGAAAGCCGTTCGGACTGGCTGGGAAGGCACCGAGTTGTATGTTCAGCTAGTTCCGGAAGGCAAATTTGAAGGTGACACGTTAAATCCGTATTTTCTGATCAAAACCGCGGATGAAGCGTTCAGCTTGTGGTCACCGACTGACTGTGACATTCTCGCTGAAGATTGGCAACTTGTTGACGCATGATAGCATTCGATTTTAGCGGCAAAACGGTTGTTGTGACTGGTGCGGCATCGGGAATCGGCGCGGCTCAGGCAGCGGCGTTTACAGCAGCTGGTGCACGGGTTATTGGCGTCGATCTTCAGCCGATGACTGGGCTAGCCGTCACCATTCAGGCAGATGTCAGTAAGGCCGCGACAGCAGAAAACATCGTTCGTGACTATGCGCCCGACATTGTCTGCAACACGGCGGGCATTCTGGATGGTTATCAAGACGTCGCCGCCACTGATCTGGCAACCTGGCAGCACATTCTTGATGTTGATCTCACCAGCCAGTTCCTGATGATCAAGGCACTGTTACCAGGAATGCTCAAGCGCGGCCACGGCATTTTTATCAACATGAGCTCCATCGCCGGACTGGTCGGTGGCGGCGGAGGCGTGGCCTACACAGCCGCCAAGCACGCCGTTATCGGGCTCACCAAGCAGTTAGACCTCGACTACGCTGCAAGAGGCATTCGCGCCAATGCCTTAGCGCCAGGCGCCATCAATACCCCCATGAACGCCGCTGACTTCGCCGGTGATGGCAAAATGGCCACGTGGGTAGCTGAGGAGACGCCAGCCAAGCGCTGGGCCAAACCAGAAGAAGTCGCCCAGGTATCCCTTTTCCTAGCCAGCGATGCCGCCGATTACATTCACGGCACCGTCATTCCTATTGACGGCGGTTGGTTAGAAAAGTAAACTTGAAACATTGTTAAGATGATGTTAATTGAATCGGAAGCGCACACCGCTTCCACGACGATACTTATTTCCTTTGATCGTCGTTATTACTGGCAAAGCCACAAAGGAGAACAATATGCAAACAACATCAATGTCCCATCGTTCAATCGTCAGTCTCACCAAAACCGCGATTGTCGCCGCTATCTATGTGGTCATGACCCTGATGCTCAGCCCGCTAAGCTTCGGTGTCGTCCAGGTCCGGTTCTCCGAGATGCTCAACTACACGGCGCTCTTCAATCGCCGGTACGTCTGGGCGGTTACGTTGGGTGTTTTTTTGGCCAATTTAGCCTCGCCAACCGCACTACTCGACGTACCAGTCGGCACACTAGGCACCCTCGTCTTCATCGTCATCAGTCGCTGGGCAGCTAAATTTGTCCATCAAAAATGGGCTAAATTCGCTATCATGGGCGTCCTCTTCGCCTTTTCGATGTTCACAGTTGCCGGCGAGCTCACAATCATGAGCAGAGTACCATTCTGGGCCTCCTACGCCACCATTGCCTTGGGAGAGGCTGTGTCAATGGCAGTCGGCGGCGTTGTGATGATGGTGCTGACACGGTATGTGGATTTGGACAAATAAACTAAGCAGAAAACAGCTGGCTAGCGATGTGAAGCAAAAAGATCACACTGATCGCCAGCAAAATTTAAGAATCAATCAAAAATAACACCGAGAAGATTTCCGTCATCTCGGTGTTATTTTTAAAATTGAGGCTTATGTGAAACACGCCTGTAGGCAAGAACAGATGGCACGCTACTTCTTAAGCGTCTGCATGACATCCTTGGCGATCAACGTGTAATAATGCACACGCCCGGCATCGTTAGGGTGAACCCCATCATTGGCAAACCAGTCATCATTGCCGCCAGCCAGATAATACCAGTCAATCACATGCAGATTGCTATGCGACTTAGCCGCCGAATGAATCAACTTATTCACGGGATCAATCCACGCTTTACCCGGCGCATACGCCGTCACCCAAAAGACCTGGCGATTGCTGCCTAGCTGATCCAGAATGCCATTAATATCGGATTCCGTCATCGGGCCATTCGTACCAAGGCTAATCACGACGGTATCGTCCAACTTGCCTTCCGACTTAAGCTGACTGATAATCGCGGGCGCTGCCTGCACTTGCCGGCCAACTTCGGCATCAATCGACATCTTTGGAAACAACACCTTGAGGTAAGCCGAACTACCTAGCATGACCGAGTCGCCAATGGCTGTCACAGGTAAGTCCTTAGCCGCCGTGATATCGCTATCGGTTAGCCCGAAAAGCCGGTACTGATTCAGCACTTTTTCTTTTTTAACTTTAGCTTTGGAATCGTTTTGAATGCGTTGACGCGTCTGCTGGTTAACAGCGATTGCCTGCTCGGACTGGTAATGGCGGAAATAAAAGAAGCCGCCAACGCCGGCAATCAACAAACCTAACGCGATACACAATATCCAGTCCCGCAAACGCAGCGTATGTTTTTTCATGATCAGTAAGCCCCCAAAAGTTAGGTTGCTTTTATTTTAAACTAAAATCCAGATGAGTCTGGTTACAAGTTAGGGTCATTCTGACGGGTTTGGGGGAAATTGTAAAGAGATTGTAATAAAATCGACTATATGTTGTCACAGGGCTAAAAGTTGTGTCTATTCAAGGCATGCCCTTTTACAGACAAATTTTCAAGACGATTTCTTACTCTAAAAATTGGGTAGACTTTAGTGACCATGCTAGGGTATTATTCTTTGGAGTGGAGTTTTAAAAACTTTGAAAAGAAGTGGCTGCGCTGTGGGCAGTCTTTTTTTGATTAAGGTAACTATTTTTGAATTAGGTGGGGAAGAAGTTCATGAACAAACAATTTGACTTTTCACAACTGTGGAACGTTTTTAAACGCAGCTTTATCCCAATGATCATCTTTGGGATTATTGGAATGGCAGTTGCATATTTTGGAGCACAGACATTTATTGCGCCTAAATATGAATCAGATACGTCTTTGCTTGTTAATCGCAAACAAGATAATGATCCGAATATGCAATTGAATGCCCAACAGGCTGATATCCAGCTAATCAATACTTATAAGGATATTCTGACACGTCCGGTAGTTCTACAAGCTGTTGCTGATGATTTAACAAGTCCTCGCAAGGTTATGGTAAAAAAACCAACGAAGGCAGTTTATGGTACGCGATATAATGCCACAACAGGTTTAAGAGAACAATATGTTACAAAAAAAGCTCAACCTGCCAAATATAAATTGGAACCAGCTCGTTATTCGAACATTTCTGCAGATGATCTCGCAAAGATGGTTTCGGTTTCCACCCAACAAAACTCACAAGTATTCACTGTGAGTGTGAGAGATGCAAATCCTGTTAGGGCACGAGACATAGCTAACGAAATTGCAAAGGTGTTCGAAAAAAAGATTGCCACTATCATGACCATTTCAAATGTGTCAGTTGTTTCAAAAGCGACAGCTAACTCTAATCCAGTCTCGCCGCGATTAAAGATTTTTGCATTAGTAGGCTTGTTTTTAGGAGTTCTTATTGCATTTGCTTGGGGACTGATTCGTGAGTTGACAGATAGAACAATTAAAAATGTCGATTTCATTACTGATGAATTGGGATTAGTTAATTTGGGCGTTGTCAATTATGTTCGGCATATGAAAGATATGGGGCAAGCTATTGAGGATGTAAAACAAAGTCACAGAGATGATCCAGAACCGGAGGGCCTGAGCTCTTCTAGTTTTCCACAACGTAGTCGACGTCGAATCTAAGGGGGAAGAAGAAAAGATGAACTGGTCGTTAAAAAATGTTTTACATCCTCATCGAGAAGATCATGAGACTCAAAAAAATGGTGTGATGTTGGTAACATTTGCCGAACCAAAGCATGTTGTTTCGGAACAATTTCGGACTGTCCGCACCAACATTGAATTTGCAGGAGCTGCCTTAAATCGTTGTCAGATTGTAATGTTTACATCTTCAGCAATGTTGGAAGGTAAATCGACAGTATCTGCTAATGTAGCTGTGACGTGGGCACAGTCTGGGAAGAAAGTGTTGTTAATAGATGCGGATTTACGTCGTCCGACCGTACATGCGACGTTTAGAAAGCTGAATCTTGATGGGGTTACGACTATATTAACGGGGAAAGCTGCCCCGGAGGATGTGGTTGAGGATACATTCGTTGAGAACCTGGATGTTCTAACTTCAGGACCTATACCACCAAATCCTTCCGAGCTGTTAAACTCTGGAAAAATGGGAGGTATCTTAAAATGGGCTAGAGATGCGTACGATATCATTGTCTTAGATGCTCCACCAATTTTAGCGGTTTCAGATGTACAAGTTTTAGTACCAAGAACCGACGGGGTGGTTATAGTTGCTAATATTGGAAAGACCACAAAAGGGGATTTAAAACGTACAGTTGAAGTCTTAAAGCTTGCCAAGGCAAAAATTCTCGGTTGTGTTGAACGCGTTAGAACTAAGCATGGTGATCGTGGTTATGGGTATGGTTATGGCTACGGGTACGAAAACGACAATAGCTAATCTGATTTTTAAACCTTAAGGAAAGTTAAGTTAGTTAACATTTAAAAACATAGGTCTTATTTGCGTGGTTTGGAATGAGTTTAGAAATATGAATTACTTTGACAAAATTGGGTTTTGGGGTGACCTTCGTAATGAAACAAAGCAGGAAGTTAAGAATCGCTGTATTGGTTGCGACATACAATGGTGAGAGGTTTATCGAACAGCAACTTGATAGCATTCTTAAGCAAAAAGGCATCACTAATTACGATTACCAAGTTTTTGTTTATGATGATGGTTCACAGGATGGCACAGGCAAGATTTTAAGCAAATATGGTGATGACATTCGAATCATTCCAAAAGATCCAAAATATCAAGGTATTAAGAGTGCTATTTATTCGCTTTTACACCAAGTTGAAGCGGATATTTATTACTTTTCAGATCAAGATGATGTTTGGGCACCTGATAAGGTGATTCAAATGCAGTCGGCATGGAAAAAATTAAAGCAAACGGAACCTGGCGGCGTATATTCGGATCTTTTACTTGTTGATGGTCAAAACCACACTTTGGGGAAAACAATGATGAGCGCGAATGGATGGGGTTCGGATGAAGAGCGAGATCTTTCTTTTCTAATTCTGAATCCAAGAGTGACTGGTGCAGCTTTTTCGATTAATCGAGCAGCGAGAGACCTAGTACTTCAATTGCCAAAATCGGAGTTTCTGAAAGTTACAATGCATGATTCATTTCTTGCCTTACTTACAAGTTCATTTAATAACTTGGCTTTTTTGCCGAAACCTTTAGTTCGGTACCGGCAACATGGGAGCAATCAGATTGGTGCAAAGCGAACGATTTGGCAAGAAATCAACGTTTTAAAACGGCTATCATCTCTGCAAAAGCGATTAGAAGATATTGCGATTCTTCAAGAGCTAATATCAGAGCTTCCTACTTCAGTGCAAAGCAGAGTTAAAATTTATGCCAACTTTGCAATGAGGAAAAATCCCTTTACTCGAATTGCTTTGGTTCTAAAAAACAGGGTGTGCTGGGAACACACACCTATTTTAAAAATTTTAATCATTCTGTTTACTGGTGTTTCTGCAAGGAGAATTCTTTAAAATGAGAATTGCGTTTATATTACCTACCTTCTCTAGGCATCCAGTTGGTGGTTATCAAATGGTTTATAAGTATGCTAATGCTTTGGTATCCCGAGGCTGGCACGTTGATGTTTATAATTTGGCAGAAAGGTATGTAGTGACGCCCCTAATTTGGGGAGACTTTAAGATGGTTACAAAAAAAGTTGTTGAACGTTTCAACAAAAACAGGCTTAAATTGGACTGGTTTGAATTAGATCCTAGAGTCTCTGAACATTTCCATCAATTAGGGCCAATAAGCGAGTCATACGATTGTATTATCGCCACAGCAGCTGAGACAGCAAAATTTGTTGTTGATCAAAGTCCTCGCCAAGGTCAAAAGTATTATTTCATTCAAGCGCTGGAGGATTGGATACAAGGTGGTGAAAAGAGGGTATTTTCAACGTATACGTTACCACTACATAAAATAGTGGTCGCAAATTGGCTGGAAAAATTGATTTTTAAAAAAACGGGTCAGCACAGTGATGTTATACCAAATTCCATTGATACAACCGAGTTTTACCCCTCTCATTCATTAACAAATCGAAAAAATCAAGTAGCGATACTTAACCACATATTACCCGATAAAAACACAAAATTCGGAGTAGAGGTTCTAAAAAAGGTTAAGGAAGAGATACCTGATTTGGAAGTTCTTATGTTTGGTGTTCCTCAAAGGCCAAGTGATTTGCCCAGTTATTTTCATTATTTTCGAGCAGCAAACGTTGAACAATTAAGAGATCAGATTTATGGAAGAGCTAAGATTTACCTCATGCCTGCTAAAAAGGAAGGGTGGGGGTTGACTGGTATGGAAGCGATGGCATGCGGTGCAGCTCTTGTTGCAACTGAAAGTAATGGTATTAAAGAGTACGGAAAGAATGGAACCAATGCATTGCTGCTACCGGTTGATGATGAAGCGGCCTTTGTTGATAGTATTATTAAGCTTTTCAAGGATGAAAACAAACGCCTTGACCTTGTTAGTGCGGGTCTTCATGATATTAAGAACTTTTCTCTAGAGAAATCGACAAATGAGTTGATGACAATACTACAAAAAACAAAAAGGGATCTTAGTTAAATCACGGGGGACTAATTATTTATGCCAAAACAAATGGGAACTTCTACACAAGCTGTGCTATGGAGTTATATAGGGACCTTCTTTTCACTATCAAGTGGGTTCCTTATGCTCCCATTTATCCTGTTGAAGCTTTCTGGCAACGATTTAGGACTATGGTATGTTTTTCTGGGCATTAACGGTTTATTAGTTCTTTTTGACTTTGGCTTTGCACCTACCTTTGCTAGAAATTTTGCTTATATATGGAGTGGAGCTAAAAAACTGTCGCGACAAGGAATGGCTGAGCAAACTGGGGGAGAAGTCGACTCGAATTTATTTAGGCTTCTCTACCAGTCTTGCAAAGTTTTATACTTGGTCCTGAGTGTAATAGCACTTGTTTTGTTGTTAAGTGTCGGATCTTTGTATATAGCTCATATAACTGCCAATTTTTCTGGTGAACATTACTTGACTGCGTGGATTGTTATGTGTCTGTCCTTTTTTCTTAATTTATACTTTGATTATTACGCTAGCATTTTACGTGGGATTAATGAAATCAAATCCATCAACGTCGCTCTTGTCATTTCAAAAGTGTCTCAGATTTCAATTTCTGGAATACTTCTAATGATGGGTATTGGGGTATTAGGCGCAGTCCTCGGATTTTTAGCGCAAGGACTCATTTTTAGACAATATTGCAAAGCTACTTTTTTTAAAAATGTAGAAGTACAGCGAATATTCCGACAGACCAAAAGTGATGTTCAACTCAAAGCGGTTCTAGATACAATTCGCACAGTATTGCCAAACTCAGTTAAAGATGGCTTCGTTTCAATTGCCAATTATGCAGCGACACAAGGAAGTTCGCTTATCATTTCACTGAAGGTATCGTTAACGGTTGTAGGACATTACTCGCTTGTTTTACAATTGATAAATGCTGTGGCTAGTGTGGCCGTCGCTATTAATAACGCATATTTGCCAACTATTCAAAATCGTATGGTTTCACGAGCAAAAGAGAGTCTTCAAATAATCATTGGACGTTGCCAAATAGCTTATATCTCAGTCTTTCTTGGCGGTTCGTTGGGCGTATACTTTGTAGTCATGCCAATTGTGGGATTTTTAAGGCCAGGATTTTCTTTCTCTGGCATAACGTTCTTGCTTATGATCACCTATTATTTCTTGTTTAATCAGCAATCTGGCTATGCGACTTATATTGCAGCTGCTAATGAAATCCCTTATGCTAAAGCTTTTGTCGTGAGTTCAGTCATATCGGTTGTATTAATCTTTATCTCTTTGCAATTTTTCCCAAATAATCTGACATTAGTCATTGTAGCTCAAATTCTTGCGCAGGCTTGTTTTAATAATTGGTATTGGTTGCGGTATTTTTATAAGCGAGAAGGTTTTACGTTTGTTAGAACTCTCAACATCGGACTTAGTAGTTGGATTAAAACGATTTTGAGAGCATAGTTGTGTTATAGAGCGAAAGGAAGAGATGCACGACATGGAAAGATTAAGTCAAAAAACCTTGTTACTTGGATATGCGGCTTTTGTATTTGCATCTATTATGTCCTTGAGCAGCTGGAACCTTTTTTATTCAAAAAGCATAAATTTTACTGCAACAATGCTCACCGTCATGCTAGTAGCTCTGGCTATAATCTCGCTTCTTAGTGACTGGACGGTTAAAAGGATAGTTGTTCTTCTTATTTTTGGGACACTTCTGTTGATATACTTTTATCTATTTAAGCTGACTTACATGTTACCGATACTCCTTGCTTTAATTGTTGGAACTGGGCTGGACTTTAAATCTATACTCAAATATGACTTTTTCAGTCGGTTATTTTCTGTTTTGTTCGTCGTTATTTTGAGCCTGTTCTCTATTTTGCCAAAGTCCGGTTATGGCGCGGACATTTCGGATTTCCATTTTACGATCTTTTGTTATGGCTTTACCTATACAAATATTTTGGCGTTTGAAATAGGGGTTCTATTTATTGAATCTTTACTAGTGCTGAAAGTTCGTGAGATCTATCGCGTTTTACTAATGCTTTTGATAACTTGGCTTGAAATTAAAATGGGTTATGAGACAGGAGCAGTTTTTTGCTTAGTTGGCTATACTATTTTTGCAACTACAAAAAAAAGGTCAACTCGCATACCGAATCTTTATCTAATGATGTCAGCTTGGCTTGTACCTTTTTTTAGTTTCTTATCAATTTATGTAGCGAGCAACTTTTCGTCAACGGATGATTTTTGGAATCGCGTTAATGATCTCTTGTCTGGACGAGCAGAGATATGGCAGTACTATTATCAAGCCATGCCGATTAAGTTGTTAGGTAATTTGCAGACCATTAATCAGAAGACAATGGGAGTGGTTGGATTTGGTGCCTTTGATGGAGCATTTATCCAGTTTTTATTGACGTTCGGAGTTGCTAGTATTTTTCTGATATTTTGCCTCTTTATACTTACTTCAACCAAGAAAGGTCATTTAAGTGATAAGAGAATTCTTTCAATTATAATTCTACCAATTGTGCTAAGTGGATTTACTGAAACAAACGGTTTCTTAGTCACCTTTAGTCCACTTTACTTCATGGTGAGCTCCTATCTATTTTCTGTAAACAAGCTTGGATTAAAACCTGTGACAGATTCGCGTCAAGAAAGTTTGGAGGAGGTTAACTAGTGGGAAACGAAAACAAACAACGAGTTGGAATTTTTGTACCAACCTTAAATGCAGCCGGTCAAATCAATAGAATAATTGCGACTGTGGAGGAGAGCTCAGTACCATTGTCCAATCTATTCGTTATCGACTCAGAGTCCTCTGATGGGACAACAAAAGCTTTACAAAATCAACATATTACGTACCAAACGATTTCGCGAAAGGACTTTTCGCATGGCCTTGTTCGCAAGAAAGCTGCAAATTATTTTCGAAACAAGGTAGATTTTCTATTAATGTTTACACAGGATGTCATTTTTACGAAAGAATCCATTGATAGTCTAATTCAAGGGATTGTATCAAAGCCAAATGTAGGAGTTTCGTACGGCAAGCAGAGAAGTACACGGCAGAACAGCGCTGAATATTATGATCGTTACTTTAATTATCCAGATAAATCGCGTGTCAAGAAAAAAAGTGATATTCCCAAATTAGGCCCGTCAACGTATTTTTCATCTGACGCTTTTTCGATATATAGGCTCTCTGCTGTATTTGACATTGGTAATTTCCCGGAAGAAATTAATTTTGCGGAAGATGCGTATATGTCTGCAAAGTTGATTTTGACTGGTTGGGATGTTTACTATAATGCACGTGCCGAAGTTATCCATAATAATTTGTCTGGATACAGGGATCTTTATCTTCGTTACCGATACATTGCAAAGTTTTACCACAGCCAAAAGTGGATCGGAGATCACTTTGGAACAAACTACGGCAAAGGAAAGAAATTAGTCCTCTTCGAGCTCAAAGAATCTTGGCGAAACATGTCTCCCCGCCTTTTTTTTGACGTGATCATTTCAAGTGCAATTAAATTTGTGGCTTATCTTCCTTCAAAATAAAATCGTAAATTGCAAGAACAAGTTAGCCAGTCGTTGAGGACAATCCCAGAACAGGCCGTTATCAAATAGAAGTTGTGGCGCTAGAGAGACTACTGGGCCATGCGGCGAACGCGCCGAGCTTCGGCCTCAAAGTTTTGCTGGGGTGTGCAGTAGCCCTGTTGTTTGCGAGGCAACTGATTCAAGCGGTCTTGCGTGGCCTGCACTTGACTAGGGCTAATGTCATCTAGGGACATGCCCTTAGGGAAGTCCTGGCGGATCATCCGGTTATGTGCCTCGTTGGTGCCACGGTCGCAGGACGTGTAAGGATGGGCGTAGAAGATCTCAGTTTCCGTCCCAGCAAAAGCAGTATTTAAGGCGGTGAACTCGGGTCCGTTGTCGGCTGTGATGGTCTTGATGCAAGCTCCCCATTCGCGCTTGATTCCACGCAATGCATAGCTCACAGAGTCTGCATCTCGTCCTTCGATCAAGCGGAGAAGTTGGCAACGGGTCTTGCGCTCAATCAGAGTCAAGATGACGCTCTCCTTGCCATTGCGTTTACCGACAATGGTATCCATCTCCCAGTGACCGAACTGCCTGCGTCGTTCAACGACCTTAGGCCGTTCCTCGATACTGCGGCCAGCCAGGCGCTTAGCCTTGGTGTGGTGCTGGTGAGAGGTCTTCCGCTTAGTCTTCTCCAACAGGTCGATATTTCGAATCTCTAGGCGTTGGTCGTCAATGTACTGGTACAAAGTCGAGGCACAAACAAGCTCTTCAGGAGTAAACAGCTTGTGTCGCTTGGCATAGCCGATTGAAGCATCCGGCGACCATTTGTCCTGCTTAGCTCGCTGTACGTACCAGGCTAAGAAGACCTGTACGCTGGCGAACTTGTCAGGACGATGACAGCTCAAGCGTGCAGTCTCGTAACGTGCCTGAGCAGCCTCTGGCAGGTATTGTCGATGGTAGACGCGCTTGCCATTACTCTTCTTGACCTGATCTACTGTACCTCGCTTCATTTCATTATTAATGGTCTGCGGGCAGACGCCAATTTCAGCAGCAATCCAACGATTGGACTTCCCAGCTTGGCGGAATCCGGCCACTTTTCCGCGCTCGAGTGATGTTAAGTGCTGACCTTTTTGGCGGTGTGTGCTATCCTGTTTCTGCATCAAGACAATATCCTCTTCCATTGTTTGTGTAGGAACTTCAATGATACAGGATATCTGTTCTTGATGTTTTTTATTGTCCAAAAAATTTTGAGACAGTGGCTAACTTGATTCTAAAATGCGCGTTCAAAATAAAATTGAACGGAAATATAAAAGAAATATGTGGACTTCGCTCACCTTCCTACTGGCATGTTAAGAATCGCTCGACGTTAACTATATTTGCCTAATGTCATCAGTGCTTTTGTTCAAATTTCAATTAATTCGGTTTGGTTTCATGGTGTGCCAATATAGTATGCAGACAATTATTGTTCATGACGTACTTTGGCTCAACAATAATGGAGCACTGATTTTAAGAAAGCAGAACAGAACTGCTCTATTTGATAGCCGTTGTCACCTTGTTTCTCTTGATCATTTATTAAGGACGATTTAAACTAACGGTTGTATAAGTTTTGGAGGAGCTGGCTCAAAACGTAATTAATTGGGGAGGAATGTATTTTGGAGAAACGAATTCAATCGGCAAATGAGGCAGCCAAAATCTCAGAAAATAAAATAGTCGCTTCAGCAGCTTACCTGGCAGAAAAAAGAATATTCGACTTTTTCTGTGGTTTATGCGGGTTATTTTTGGTTGGGGTTATGAGCCTCATTCTGTTTCCGTTTTGCCTCTTTGGAAAAAATAAGGGACCATTATTTTTTAAACAGGTACGAGTTGGCCAAGGCGGGAAGAAATTTAAAATATACAAATTTCGAAGTATGGTTGTGGGTGCTGAAGCTAAACTTAAGGAAGATCCTGTGCTTTATGCTAAGTACGTTGACAATAATTATAAAATTCCAGCGAACGAGGATCCTCGAATTACAAAGTTGGGCGCTTTCATAAGGAAGTCCTCTCTTGATGAACTTCCACAATTTATAAATGTGCTTAAGGGCGAAATGAGTATGGTGGGCCCGCGCCCCGTTGTTGAAAAGGAATTGGCCGAGTATGGTGAAAGTGTGAGTCTGCTTCTCACTGCTAAGCCTGGGGCGATGGGGCTTTGGCAAGCAAGTGGGCGGAGTGATATAGGCTATCCGGAACGCGCTGAACTGGAACTCTATTATGTGAATCATCGGTCTTTTCACTATGATCTATTTATTTTAGCTAAGAACATTGTTTCAATAATAAAAAAAGATGGCGCATTTTAAAATCGCCTATTTTTTGAAGCGACGGACCATTTGGAATTAAATCCTAGTTTAGAAAGTTGATTAAGAGGGCTTCGATTCCTTAATCTGATGGGGATACCGAAGCCATTCTTTATGAAAGATTTTAATGAAGCTATACATTTTAAAGCAGCAAAATCGAACTTTCTTTGTTACTAGATAACTGGTGAGGCTTAGGCACACGGCTTGCAGTTTATTCAGAATGGAGTTATTAATTGTCGGAAGAATATATTTCAAGGCTACCTGTATAATTTTTCGGGATTTTGATTGTGTTCCACTGAGTTTTGAATCACGCAACACAAAGGGGAGATATTTTAATGAAGGGAATTATTTTAGCGGGTGGGTCTGGGACTAGGCTTTATCCAATAACTAAGGCAACCAGTAAACAATTAGTACCTATTTACGATAAACCGATGGTGTATTACCCTTTTTCCGTTTTAATGCTGTCTGGAATCAAAGAATTCTTAATTATATCAACACCAGAATTTTTGCCACAATTTGAAAAGCTCTTTGGTGATGGACGCGATCTTGGGTTAAACATCCAGTACAAAGTTCAGAATGAGCCTAATGGGCTTGCTGAGGCATTCATCTTAGGTGCAGACTTCATTGGTACTGACACCGTTGCATTGGTTCTTGGGGACAATGTTTTTTACGGTGCAGGTCTCTCTAAATTGTTACAGGATGCTGCTGCGAAAAAATCAGGCGCTACTGTCTTCGGTTATCAAGTCACTGACCCAGAACGTTTTGGGGTAGTTGAATTTGACGACCAACAACATGCCATTTCAATTGTTGAAAAGCCTAAGCATCCGCGTAGCAATTATGCGGTCACGGGATTATATTTCTATGATAACGATGTCGTGAACATTGCAAGGAATGTCAAACCTTCAGCTCGTGGTGAATTAGAAATTACAGATATTAATGAAGAATATCTTCGACGAGGACAATTAGATGTCAAAGTCATGGGTAGAGGATACGCATGGTTAGATACAGGAACTCATGATTCGCTTCTAGATGCTTCAAGTTTTGTGGCAACTATCGAAAAACAGCAAAATTTAAAAGTGGCTTGCCTTGAAGAGATTGCTTATCGTATGGGATACATAGATCTTAATCAGCTCAAGAAACTGGCACAGCCGCTCAAAAAAAATGATTACGGTCAGTATTTGCTGCGGCTCGTTAAGGAGGAACTTAAATAATGGCTTTGAAAACACTACCTACTAAGTTAACAGATGTTAAGTTAGTTGAAACTGATGTATTTGGCGACAATCGTGGATTCTTCACGGAAACCTATACACGTGAAAAGTTTGTGGAAGCCGGCATCAAGAATGATTTCAATCAGGATAATCAGTCCCTATCGGCGGAGGCAGGGGTTCTCCGAGGGATGCATTATCAGATGGCACCTTACGCTCAAACTAAACTCGTACGCGTTGTAACTGGTGTCGTAGAGGATGTTTTGGTTGATATCCGCAAAGGTTCACCTACTTATGGTCAATGGGAAGGTTATATTTTAAGCCAATATAATCATCGACAATTGTTGGTGCCTAAGGGTTTTGCACATGGTTTTATTACCTTGACACCAAATGTTAACTTTGTTTACAAGGTTGAAGGTTACTATGCACCTGAAGCTGATCGAGGTATTGCGTTTGACGATCCTGATATCGGTATCGAGTGGCCGATGTCAACCGCCCACCTTATTATGTCGGAGAAAGATCAGCATCATCCACAGTTAAAGGATGCTGAAAACAATTTCGTTTATGGGGAGATTTGATAATGAAACTAATGATTACAGGCGGTGCGGGCTTTATTGGCTCAAACTTTGTTCATTTTGTTTATAATAACCATCCGGATGTTCAGATTATGGTTTTGGACAAACTAACTTATGCAGGAAACAAGGCAAACATTGAAGATGTTTTAGGCGATCGGGTGAAGTTGGTAGTCGGCGATATTGCTGATAAAGAGCTGGTTGATAAACTGATGGGTCAAGTTGATACTGTTGTTAACTTCGCGGCTGAAAGCCACAACGACAATTCACTGATTAATCCAGACCCATTTTTACATAGCAACGTAATTGGAACGTACACATTGCTTGAGGCCGCCCGCAAATACGATGTGCGCTTTCACCATATCTCAACGGACGAAGTATATGGTGATTTGCCTTTGCGCGAAGACTTGCCTGGCCACGGAGAAGGCCCTGGTGAGAAATTCACGGTCAACAGTCGGTACAATCCGTCAAGTCCATACTCTTCAACTAAAGCAGCGAGCGACATGTTGGTTCATGCGTGGGCACGCTCTTTTGGCGTACGCGCTACGATCTCGAATTGTTCGAATAACTATGGTCCGTATCAACATATTGAAAAGTTCATTCCACGACAGATTACCAATATTCTGAGCGGTATCAAACCAAAGCTTTACGGAACCGGGAAAAATGTTCGTGACTGGATTCATACGAATGACCATTCATCAGCTATTTGGGATATTCTTACCAAAGGCAAAATTGGTGAAACTTACCTGATCGGTGTCAATGGCGAAAAGGACAACAAGACGGTTCTTGAATTGATCTTGAAGTTAATGGGCAAACCGACCGATTACTATGATCAAGTTAAAGATCGTCCAGGTCACGATATGCGCTATGCGATTGATGCGTCCAAGACTCGAGAAGAGCTGGGCTGGAAGCCAAAGTACACAGACTTTGAAGAAGGCTTGGCGGACACAATTAAGTGGTATACCGATCATCGCAGCTGGTGGCAAGATGAGAAGTCCGCTGTTGAAGAAAAATATCAAAAAAATGGTCAATGATGGTTCCTAAACAAGATCATTGATGCGAGATATCAATTGATTGACATGTAAGAGGTCGAGGAGAAGATACATGAAGATTTTGATTACTGGTGCGCAAGGCCAGCTTGGTACTGAATTACGTCACTTGTTAGATAATCGTGGGATTTCTTATCGGGCAACTGATGCAAAAGATCTTGACATTACTGACGAAGCTGTTGTTGATCAGTATGTTAAGGAATACCAACCGGACGTCATTTATCATTGTGCTGCGTATACAGTCGTTGATAAAGCTGAGGATGAAGCTAAGGCGCTTAATCAACTGGTTAACGTTGATGGCACTCGAAACTTGGCAAAGGCTGCGGCGGCCGTTGACGCGACGTTGGTTTATATTAGCACGGACTACGTTTTTGATGGTGACAGCAAGGAAATTTATACTGTTGATGATCAGCCTGCCCCACGTAATGAATATGGCCGGGCAAAATACGAAGGCGAACAGGAAGTTCAAAAATACCTGAAAAAGTACTATATTATTCGGACGTCTTGGGTTTTTGGGGAATATGGACACAACTTCGTCTACACGATGTTGAATCTTGCAAAGACACACAAAGAGTTGACAGTGGTCGATGATCAGTATGGCCGACCGTCTTGGACCAAAACGTTAGCAGAGTTTATGACGTTTGCAGTTGATCACCACCTGGATTACGGCATTTACCATTTATCTAACGACAACAGTTGTAACTGGTACGAGTTTGCCAGTGCAATTTTAGCTGATAAAGATGTGACAGTTAAACCTGTCTCATCAGCTGAATACCCGCAAAAAGCATGGCGACCGCGGCACTCTATCTTAGACTTAAGCAAGACGAAGGCAACTGGTTTTAAGATACCGACGTGGCAAGATGCTTTGAAGGAGTTCATAGCGACTATTAATAAATAGAATGCGCAATTCGGAAGGGTAAACAAAAAGCAGTGATGCGCCTTGCATCACTGCTTTTTGTTTACTTTGCGTCCAACGCATCCTGAATCACGTTGTGTCCGCGTGTTAGTTCAGTGTCTGACATTACTTCATAATCCTGACCATCGATATTCTTTCCGGTACCATGCAGTTGGTCACTCTTGATCGTATTACCGGCGTCCCGATAGGCAGTTGCCAGGTTTTTAACTGATCCAAGAGAAACATCAGAGCGGACGTTTTTACCAACAGCATTTAGGAATTTCTGACTAATTACGGTTGTCGGATTCTTCTTCAACTTACCAATAACCGAAGTGAGAATAAGCTGTTGTCGCATCTGTCGCCCATAATCTCCTTGAGGATCGTCATAACGCATACGTGAGAACTTCAGCGCATCGCTACCTGAGAGGTCATAAGACTGTCCTTTAACAAAGGACTTACCTTCATAGTCGAAACTCAGTGGTGAGGTGACAGTGACGCCGCCAACGGCATCTACCATCTGTTCTAGGCCTTTCATGTTGACAAGTAGGTAACCGTCTAGTTTGATGTTCAAGAGCTTCTCAACGGCTTCCATGGCCGTGTCAGAGGAGCCGTAGGAATAGGCGGCGTTGATTTTGATGGTGACATCATCGAAAGTAACTTTGGTGTCACGCGGTACCGAAAGCATGGTGGTTGTCTTTGACTTCGGGTTTAGAACCATCACAATCATAGTATCGGTGCGGCCTTTATAGGAACGGCCAAGTTCACCGGTGTCGGTACCGAGTAGTAAGTAAGCAACGGGTTTTCCGCTGGTGGTTTTGTCGTCTGAAGATTTGTTGGTCTTCTTATTATAGGAATAAATTTGCGATGTTGAATTATGAACCATATAGTACACGAAACCGCCAAACCCCAGAGCGGCAACGAGTACGACGAGCAGAACGCGTACTAGGATCTTTTTCATTTCTAAACCTCATTTCCTCCGTAATCTTTTGATATTATACCGCAAAGTGTGCTATCTCGCTGATCTATTGCGAATCGTTAACAAACTGTTATAAAAAACAATTTGACGTTGGCAGCGCTTCAATAGATACTAGGTAGTATTGGAAGGGGAACTGAATGATGATTGACGTGCATTGCCATATGTTACCGGGAATTGATGATGGCTCAAAAGATTTGACGACTTCACTGGAATTAGCGAAAGCGGCGGTTGCCGACGGGATTACGCATGCTTTGATGACGCCGCATCATATGAATGGGCATTATACGAATCATGCAGCGGATGTGATTCGGTTAACGGACGAGTTTCAAAATGAGCTGGAAAAACGCGATATTCTGCTAACGGTTTTTCCATGCCAAGAGGTCCGCATTAATGGCGACCTGTTAGAAGCGATTGACCACCACGACATTTTGACTTGCGACGTAACCGGCCACTATGTCTTGATCGAATTTCCGTCTGATGATGTGCCGCTTTATACGCAGAATATGTTGTTTGAAGTGATGCAACGCGGGATGGTGCCCGTGATTGTGCATCCGGAACGGAACACTCGGCTGATGAAGCATCCGGGTTTGCTCTATCAAATGATTGAGCGTGGTACGTTTGCACAAGTGACCGCCAGCAGCTATGTCGGAACGTTCGGCAAAAAGGTTCAGCAATTTTCAGAGGACATTATTGACGCAGGCCTGGCACATGTATTTGCCTCTGACGCGCATCACTTGCCTGGTCGTAGTTATGAGATGTCCGCAGCGTTCAAGCGCCTGGAGCGTAAACGTGGCGAAAAGAAGGCTAAGATTTTCGAAGACAACGCCCGGGCGCTGGTCAATGGTGATCCGCTAATGCGGTTTAATGAGCGGAAAATTGAAAAGCGGCTGCTGTCGCGGTATTGATACTTTAAGTTGCCTGAAAAAAAATATTTCTGAAATAATTAGCACTAACCTTGTTAGAGTGCTAATTTCGTGCTATAATACATTATGTAAACAAGGAAAAGGCGCAATGGCCTAAGCCCAGGCCATTGCGCCTGAGGCCCTTACACGGAGGTCTCTGGGCTGGTGAACGCGTTTTCAGAGAAGTATCAAACTTCTCTGCACAGAACCATACCAAACGCACCGCCTTTTCCCCGCACATTCCCAACAAGGAGGAATTCAGCTATGACAAACTTTAACGATCCGTTTTTCAACAATCATGATATGGACGATATTTTTAATCAGATGCTTCAAGGAATGGGTAAAGGTGAATCAGCCCGGTATGTGGTCAACGGCCACGAAATGACGCCTGATGAATTTGCTCAGTATCGTGCGACTGGTCAGTTGCCGAAGCAGGGCGATGAAATTCCGGTTGCGACCACTGGTGAACAGGCCGTCAAGAAGGGCGGTATCCTTGAGAAGCTTGGTCGCAACCTGACGCAGGAAGCCAAGGATGGTTTGCTTGATCCGGTTATTGGCCGGGAGCACGAAATTCAAGAGACTGCCGAGATTCTGAGTCGGCGCACGAAGAATAATCCGATTTTGGTCGGAGATGCCGGTGTCGGCAAGACGGCGGTTGTTGAAGGCTTAGCGCAGGCGATTGTGAAGGGTAACGTGCCAGAAGCGATTAAGGATAAGCAGATTTGGTCGATTGATCTGTCGAATCTGGAAGCTGGGACACAATATCGTGGCAGCTTTGAAGAGAAGATTCAGAATCTGATCAAAGAAGTGAAAGCTGCTGGCAATGTCATTCTGTTCTTTGATGAAATCCATCAAATTCTCGGTGCCGGCGCAACTGGTGGCGAAGAATCGGGTGGCAAGGGCTTGGCCGATATTATCAAGCCAGCATTGTCTCGCGGTGAGATTACCGTGATTGGCGCGACCACCCAAGACGAGTATCGCAATACCATCATGAAGGATAGCGCATTGGCGCGTCGATTCAACGATGTCACCATCAACGAGCCAAGCGCTGCGGACACGGTCAAGATTTTGGAAGGTGTCAAGAAGCTTTACGAACAACACCATCACGTTCAGTTGCCGGAAAATGTTTTGAAGGCAGCGGTGGATTACAGCATTCAGTATATTCCACAGCGTTCTTTGCCTGACAAAGCGATTGACCTGATCGATATGACCGCGGCACATCTGGCAAGCAAGCATCCGATTGTCGACAAGGTTGAACTGGAGAAGCAAATCAAGGATCTGAACGCCCAAAAGGATGCAGCGGCGAAGGCTGAAGACTTTGAAAAGGCCGCCAGCCTTAAGAAGGAGATTGCCGACAAGCAACATCAGCTTGAAGGAACGAACGACGAGAAGCCTGTTGTGGCAACCCCGAATGATGTCGCTGCGGCGGTTGAGCGGTTGACCGGCATTCCGGTATCGAAGCTTGGGGCGTCTGACATTGAACGTCTGAATGGCATTGGCAAGCGCCTGAAGGGCAAGGTCATTGGCCAAGATGAAGCCGTCGATATGGTGGCTCGGGCCATTCGCCGGAATCGGGCTGGTTTCGATGAAGGCAACCGGCCAATTGGCAGCTTCCTGTTCGTTGGGCCAACCGGTGTCGGGAAGACTGAATTAGCCAAGCAGTTGGCACTGGATCTTTTCGGCAGCAAAGATGCGATTATCCGCTTAGATATGTCTGAGTACAGCGATCGTACCGCCGTATCCAAGTTGATTGGTACTAGTGCCGGGTACGTTGGCTACAACGACAACAAGAACACGCTGACTGAGCAGGTACGCCGGAATCCATATTCGATCGTTCTGCTCGATGAAATCGAAAAAGCTGATCCACAAGTCTTGACGTTGTTGTTACAAGTTTTAGACGATGGTCGGCTTACCGATGGCCAAGGCAATGTTGTGGACTTCAAGAACACTGTCATCATTGCCACTTCCAATGCTGGCTTCGGCAACGAAACCTTAACTGGCAAGAAGGAAAAGGACGAAGACTTAATGAAGCGGTTGGCGCCTTACTTCCGTCCTGAATTCCTGAACCGGTTCAACGGTATTGTTGAATTCAGTCACTTAACCAAGAAGGACTTAGGCAAGATTGTTGACCTGATGCTTGAAGACGTCAACAAGACCTTAGCTAAGAAAGGCATCACCTTAACAGTGACTGCGGCAGCTAAGGATTGGTTAATTGCCCAAGGTTACGATGAAGCGATGGGTGCACGACCATTACGGCGGGTCATTGAACGTAATATTCGTGATAAGGTAACCGACTTCTATCTGGATCATCTCAAGGCGAAGAAGTTGCAAGCGGATCTGGTTGACGACACCATCGTCATCAGCGAAGCCCAGCCGACTGGCGCAAGCCTCAGAAAGAAGCCGTTGGCGCAAAGTAATCGTATCTCGCCAAAACATTTAAATTAAAACCGCCCGTTAGATTGGGTATGCTTCATAGCCGTCAAGTGCGAAAACGCTTGGCGGCTTTTTTTGGTCTCAAGAAAGTTGTATAATAAAATTTAAAATAAATTGTGCACGTCCTTTTTCGAGCGAAAATCTTCCCTGTTGCTTGCTTGAGGTAGTGCAAAAGCCTTGCGCACAAGGCTTTTAAAGAACTGATATTTGGCAAAAATATTTAAATGTTAGTAATCGCAAATTATTTTTTCAAAAATTGTTATTGAAAGCGATATAAGCTTGTGCTAAATTTGATGTAAGCCAACCGGTGATACGAAACTGAAATATCAGATTTCATGCTAAAAATTCACAAAGGGAGCAGGCCCTAATTTAGGCGCCATCGTTGTTATTTAATTATTGTAGATCATGACTTTGACTTCAACCGTTCATTTTTTAACGACCAGATTCATGTTGGTCAACGTCGCTAAACGGCTGAAACCCCAGTCACATAGCATGAGAGTGTCTTTATTGTCATAAGTGCCTGAATGTGTTAAATTATTATTAGGATAATAAAATGGTGTCGTAAGTAAATCATCATAGGACTTGTGAACGTTGTTAGCATTGAACACGTGGGCGGTATTAGCAGAGAAACGATAAGATATATTATCGTTTTGTTGAGGGGTGATTGGATGATCAAGTTGTATACATCAGGTTCGTCAAAATCGAGTCGCGAAGCTAGAGCGTGGTTAGAAGCCAACGGACTGCCGTTTGAGGAGATTTCGTTGTCGAAACAAGGCATCAGCAAAGCGCAGATTTTGGAACTGTTGGCCCGATCGGAAGATGGCATCGATAGTTTAGTCTCACGGCGTTCAAAGGCGTTTCAGGCCCTTGATGTTGATTTTGATGCATTGTCACTTAAAGAAGCGGTTGATTTGTTATCTAAGCAGCCAGCCATTCTCCGTCGGCCGATCATTGTAGACGATCGGCGCTTATTGTTCGGGTTTAACCAAGATTCAGTCCGCGTCTTCTTACCGCGCGAAGTTCGCCGGCAAAAGTTGTGGGCAGCGTTGCTGAACACTTCGAGTGTGTGAAGGGTTCGGCAACGAGCAATTTTGATAAGTTAGGTTTATGCATTAAAGAGTCCCGTCTGTGACATTGGCAGATGAGACTTTTTTTGTTTGCGTACGCTTTTGAAAATAGCGGATCAACAAAACTTAGCGACTGAGCTTGAAATCGTTGGTATAGTTTTCGGGTTACCTTAATCAGCTTATCTTTCGAAAAGTTCCAATTAAAAAGCAGTGGTTATGTTCCGGTTGCTAATGGCGCTACCACCGTCATATGATGAATTTCCTTCAAAAAGTGGTGAAACCGTATACAAAATTCTGAAATATGCTATCATATTGCCATGAGCCAAAAATTGGTCTACGTGAAAGGAAGCTATTTCATGGATTTGTACAGTGAGCTGACGGCAAAATATCAAACGATTCCAGCCATTGCAACCGAGATTATTAATCTAGAGGCAATTTTGAATCTACCTAAGCCGACAGAAGCGTTTATGAGTGACATCCACGGGGAATATAATGCGTTTCAGCATGTCTTGCGCAATGGCAGCGGCAATGTCAAAAGCAAGATCCGATCCTGTTTTCGGGATGAAATGACTGAGAAGACATTGCAGCGCTTTGCCTTTTTAGTGTATTACCCGTCTGAACGGTTGGCTGCGATTCATCAGGAGATGGATGGTGACGATCTGCAGCAGTGGTATCTGACCACTTTTCGGCGCTTGATCCGGTTGTTGGCTTTTACGGCGACGAAGTATACGCGTTCGAAGGTGCGTAAGGCAATGGCGCCGGAGTTTGTTTATATTACCGAAGAGCTGCTGTATAACGATGCTTCGATGCAGGACAAGTTGGCCTATTACTGGCAGATCATTCATAACCTGATTGTTTTGGAGCAGGCAGATGAATGGATTGAGGCCACCTGCCGAACGATTCAGCGGCTGACCGTTGACCATTTTCATATTGTCGGGGATATCTACGATCGGGGACCGGCCCCGGATCAGGTTGTTGAAAGTCTGATTCGGCGCGACCAACGGCATTCGGTGGATATTCAATGGGGCAATCATGATATTTTATGGATTGGCGGCGCAGCGGGATCGGCGTTGTGTATTGCCAATCTTGTGCGGATTTCGGCGCGGTATAACAACCTGAGCATTCTGGAAGACGTTTATGGGATTAACTTGCGGCACCTGGCGCGGTTGGCGGAGCAATATTATCAGGATAATCCGGCATTTTCACCAAAGTTGGGGCGGTCGGATCGCCCGATTACCGAGGCGGAGCGCCTGCAGATCACCCAAATTCATCAAGCAATCGCGATGATTCAGTTCAAGCTTGAGGGTCCAACGATTAAACGGCGGCCCGAGTTTGAGATGGATCACCGGTTGTTGCTGGATAAACTCGCACCGGATTTTGCTACGATCGAGCTTAATGGCCATACTTATCCGATTGAAAATGGCTGCTTCACCACGGTCGATCCCGCCGATCCGTACCGTTTATTGCCAGAGGAAAAGGAAGTCATTGATTCGCTGGTGGAGTCGTTCACGCATTCCGAAAAGCTGCATCGTCACATGGATTTCCTGATCAATCGCGGCAGTATGTATTTGCGCTACAATCGCAATCTGCTGTTGCATGGGTGTGTGCCTGTGGACGAAGATGGCAATTTTATCGGCTTAACCATTGATGGCACCACTTATGCCGGCCGTCAATTATTTGACATGCTGGAAGCCAACTTGCGCCTGGCGTACAGTCAACCGAATGAAAAGGCCGATTTGGCGACTGACTTGTTATGGTATTTGTGGACCGGACCGAATTCACCGCTTTTTGGCAAGCACGACATGACGACGTTTGAACGGTACTTTATCAAGGATCCTGCGACCCATGTGGAAGGCCGCAATCCTTATTATCATTTGCGCAAGGATCCGGATTTTATCAAGAAAATTTTGGAGGAGTTCGTCCTCGATCCGGAAGTCGGGCACGTGATTAATGGCCACACCCCGGTGAAAAAGGGTACCGATCCGATTATGGCGAATAACAAAATGATTGTCATCGATGGTGGCTTTTCCAAACCTTATCAAAAGACGACTGGGATCGGCGGCTATACGTTGCTGGACAATTCCTATGGGATGCAGCTGGTGACGCACCAACCGTTTACTACGAAGGCGGATGCCATTGCCAATCTGACCGACATTATTTCCACACGGCGGGTTGTTGAAACTGAAGCGCGCCGTCGCACGGTGGCAGAAACCGATATTGGCACGGCGCTTCAAGCAGAAGTCGAAGTTTTGAAACGGCGGTTGGCTGAACTGCGTAACGGAGATTAAACAAAACTCGTCTATCAGCTAAGAAAACGCACATGCTGGCGCTCTTAACAATTGCGTTTGTCAACAAGTTACTTTTCCCGTATATTATTAATATGATAAGAAACGGATGAAACCCAAACGGAAAGGGTGGCTTGATGCAGAAAACGATGCGGCATCCCGTGCTGAAATGGCTGTGGATCATACTTGCGCTCGCGCTGATTGCGGTGAGCATCAATATGTTTTACGCACCGCATGCGGTGGCAGCAGGCGGGGCAACCGGTATTGCCATTCTGGTGCAGGAAGTAGCCGGTGTTCAGGTGGGAATCACCACCATGGGCGTCAACCTGTGTATGTTGGCGTTAGCGTGGTTCTTCCTTGATCGCAGCACACTTAAGCGGATTCTATTCGGCAGCTTTATGTTGCCGCTGTTGTTGTGGCTCACGCCTGAGATCAACCTAGTGAGCGATCGGTTACTGGCCATCATTGTTGGCAGTGTTGTTTTCGCGTTCGGCGTTGGATTGCTGTACCAAATGGATGCCTCAAGCGGCGGAACCACGGTGCCACCGCTGATTTTTAAAAAATACTTCGGGCTAAAACCGTCGCTGATGTTGTTAGTCACCGATATTGTTGTGTCGTTGTTTAACATCCCGGTTTCTGGCGTCGAAGCGTTTATCTTGGCAGTGTTTGCCTTGACGATTACCAGCCTGGTTATGAACTATGTTGAAACCGGCTTTGATCGTAAAAAGGCGGTCTATGTCATGAGCGACCAACTGCCGCTGATCAAACAGCAGATTCGCGATGAAACGTCCCATGGTTTAACCGTTCAGCAAGTTGTTGGCGGCTTTTCCGATGAAGCTAAAGAAATGCTGATGGTGGTTGTCGAGCAGAGCAACTTCAAGCAGCTGATTGAATTGGTCCATGCAGTCGATCCGCATGCATTTATTTTGACCGTCGCCGCGACTGAAGTGCACGGCGGCAGTATCTGAGCAAGCAATTTGTAGGCATGATATCATGTGAACGGGACTTCCAGTGACAAACTTGATTGTCATCTGGGAGTTTTTTCATGGACAGATCACGCTAACCTTTGTCTGCCTCAAAAGCGCACCTGTACTCGAAAAACAACGGTCGTTAGTCAATGCCCGTAACCAAGTTTTAAAAATATTTCTTTTATAATATGGCATAATAAAGCGTAAATGGCTTAATAGCGAGTATTATTTTGATTATAAATAACAAAGACACTTTCTAAAGGTAAGCACATTTGTTTACCCGCTATATTAATTTGTGCATAATCTAAAACAAGAGATGGCCATCTCTAAAAAAGAATTTATGTGGTAAGTCAGTTTCATAATATGGACTGGGGGAGTCTATATGTTACGCAAGAGTCTGTTGACTTTCGCTCTTGTGGCAAGCGGACTGGTGGCAACATCAGCTGTCGGCTATCACATTCAGCATCAAGACGTGGCCGGATCGCGTATCACAACAAGGGAGAAAGCTAATGCTGTAAGTGCTTCAAGCGATTTGCTTAATGCTAAACTGGCGGCGCTGCCTGTTGGACAGACAGAGACGCTGGCGCACGGAGCAAGTGGTTCAGGCGTTACGACGAGTCAAACGGCGTCACCGACGCAAGTTAAGGCGACACCGCAATATCATGTATCCGTTGTTAAAAACGCACCGGTAAGTTCACTCAAGTATTTTGGTTTACAGGTTTCAAATTCAGCGGCAAGTCAAACCGAAGCTAAGACAACGGCAGTTAAAACAGCTGCTGTTACCACCAAGGCAAGCGCAACGACCGCATCTACAGTCGCCGCTGGCAGGAGAACGCCATCGACACTATCGACTGTTAAAACTGCAGCTGTCAAACAAACAGCTACCGCAGCGGCTAAGAAGACGACAGTTGCCGTTGATTTACTTGACGCGACGGCGGCTGTTTAACCGGCTGGACAGGCAGTTGCCCATCCGAAGTGGTCCGTTGTCGCCAGTGTTACTAGCAAAACAACGACCAAGCAGCCTGTTGCAACTTCAACGCAGGTTTCGACTAGCAAAGCAACCACTTCTTCCGCTGTCGCTGTGACAACGACGAAGACGGCAACCGAGACCCAGGTTTCTGGTGCTCCTGCAGCTCCAGCCAAGGTAACCACCTCGGCACCAGCCGCAAGTACGACGACAGCGCCAGCTACGAAAGCTCCTGCGCCGGCAGCAAAAGCATCAACACAAGCCGCAACGAGCTCATCGACAAAGGTTGATCTGCTCAACAGCACGGCAGCTTCACAACCGGCTAATCAATCGGTTGCCCATCCGAGCTGGTCAGTTGCTTCAGGTGCCGTTGCTAGTCAACAGCCAGCTGCCCAAATTGCAGTCAAGGCTTCGACACCAGCATCGGTAGCTTCAAAAGCTTCAGTTGCTTCCACACCAGCGCCAGCCGCTAAACCAGCTGCCGCACCGTCGACGACGCAAGCCTCTGCACCGGCGGCAACACCAGCACCGGTTCAACAGGCAAAGCCAGCACCAGTCATTACACCAGCGCAACCAGTTAAACCACAAGTTCAACCCGCACCAACTTATGCGAGTCGGGTCTTGATGTTTGCTGGGGTCACCGTACCGTATATCATTGGTAACGAAAGTATGGATGCTGCGCCGGCTAATGGCGCTGCTACTTGGGGCGGTCAAGCTAACTACAGCAATAACAGCGGCGAAAATACGCACTTTATCGGGCACAACCCTGGAGCGTTTGCCGCAATGCTGTCGTTAGGCATCGGTTCGCCGATCACCGTCACGGATGCAGCCGGCCAAGCCCGCACGTATCACGTTTATCGGTTAGCAACCGTTAACCCGAACGCGGTCACCGCGGATGGTCAGGATCTGTGGGATGACATCACCGGTACTGGCGGTGGTCAACGCATCACCTTACAAACATGTGTCGGTGACTACTGGCGCCTGATTGCCTTTGCACGCTAATAAAAAGCGCTGCACAGACATCGGCATCAAAATATGACAGGAAATTTAGGCAGTTATTTTAAGCCTCAGCAAGTAGAAAGATCGCGATACTCATGAATTAAAAAGCCGCCGTCAAGTCAGAAGCTTGACGGCGGTTTTTAATTTGGACTGAGCGAACAAAACCTTTTGGATATTGGAATACATTCGCAGTTTGGTCTCTTAGGATAATTCAGTAGGGTTATTAAGATACTAGTGCCAAGGCGGAGCAATCGTAGGCCAGATGGGGCTCAGCAGTGAAGTCATTGTTGGCGGTTTACCGCCTACAATGAGGCCGATCTTCGAGACCGCGTACTTTGCGGGCTCGAAGTCGTGCCCACTGCGTTCCAGACCCAGCTGGCCGGAGATTGCAGAGTTTGGCACGGCATGGTGACGAGAAAGTCAAAAACTCAGCTAGTCAACCGGCACGTCCACAATCCAACCTTCCGGAGCCGGGACATCCCCAAACTGGATGCCGGTCAGCTCATCGTAAATTTTCTTGGTGTAAGGACCGACTTCGGTTTCGGAATAGAAGACATGCTCATGGCCATTGTACGTGATGCTGGCAATTGGTGTAATGACCGCGGCAGTGCCACACGCGCCGGCTTCGCCAAATTGATCTAAGTCTGTAATGGCAATCTTGGTTTCCTCGGTCTTCATGCCGAACCGGTCGTGCGCCAGTGTCAAGATGGAGTACTTCGTGATACTTGGCAAAATCGAAGGAGACTTCGGCGTTTTCAAGGTTTTGCCGTCTTTAGAAATACCAAAAAAGTTAGCCGACCCGACTTCTTCGATATACTTATGCTCAATTGGATCCAAGTAGATCGCATCGCCATAGCCGTGTTCATGTGCAAACTTGCCGGCCTGCAAGGAAGCCGCATAGTTGCCGCCGACTTTAGCCTGGCCAGTACCATAATGGGCAGCGCGGTCATGCTGATCGGCAACAACAAACTTGGTCGGTACCATGCCGCCTTTAAAGTAAGGACCAACTGGCATGGCAAAGACGTCAAAAATGTATTCTTTTGCCGGTGCGACACCGATATTGGGACCAACCCCAATGAGCATTGGCCGCAAGTAAAGTGTGGCGCCGGTACCATATGGCGGCACGTAGTCATGGTTGGCAGCTACAACCTGTTTGACCGCGTCCACGAACTGGTCTTCAGGGAACGGTGGCATCAATAACTTTTCCGCAGAGTTATGTAGCCGATGGGCATTTTGATCCGGCCGGAAAAGTTGAATTTTTCCGGATTTGGTACGGTAAGCTTTGAGTCCTTCGAAGGCGCCTTGGCCATAATGCAGAATCGGGGAGCCTTCGTTGAGACTTAGATTTGGGTCAGTGGATAGGGTGCCTTCATCCCAGGCACCGTCCTTCCAGTGGGCAACATAGCGATACGGCAGTTGCATGTAATCAAATCCTAGGTTGTTCCAATCTATATCGACGCTCATCGTCATCCCTCCAGTGGTTGGGTGCTTAACTAGACCAGCAAATTTGGTCAGTTTGGTTAACATTGCGATTCCATTAAATAATATAGGCTCCATCTTAGGAGATTCTCACAAATAACTCAACCGAAAAAATTGTATTTACTGTTAATATCTGGCGTAAGCGGTTACAATTAGGTGCGTAAGGGGATTATATTCCTCTTGGCGGTAGCTAATCGTTTTATTTATAAAAGTGTTCAGGTGAGCGTTTCTTGAGCCTTTTGAATGTCTTGCTGTTACACTTGGGGCGATAGGGAATATTCGCGATACGTGATGAAGGTGAAGCAGGCCGAAGCATAACGCGTTCACCGGCGCAGGAACCTGTGTGTAAGGATCTCGTGCACAATGGCCTAAGCCCGGGCCAGTGCGCACGAGGCCGCTTTCACTCCGGTTTCTAAGCGCGCCGGCTCACGCTCACGTGATTGGGGGAGTGATCATGATCCAAGGATTAAAAGATTGGTTATATCTTTTCAACACAGGACAGGATTTTCAAAGTTACAACCGGTTTGGGGCCCATGAAGTGGAACCAGGTAAATGGTCATTCCTCGTTTGGGCGCCGCACGCCAAGCAGGTCCAGGTTGTCGGTGATTTTAACGATTGGCATGGCAGCCCGCTGAAGCTCCAAGGGCAAACCGGCTGTTGGTACGGTGAATTGTCTGCCCAGAAACATCAGTTATATAAGTACCAGATTGTTGGTCCGGACGGCGCGACCCACGAAAAGATCGATCCTTATGGCTTCGGTTTTGAACGTAAACCCGGCAGTGCTGCACGTTTGGTTGATATCCCCCGGATCACTTGGCATGACGATACCTGGCTGGCCAAGCGCAGCAAGTGGCGGCCGTATGACGAACCCTTGACGATTTACGAAGTGCACCTAGGATCGTTCATTCGCGACACCAATGCCGGCCCGGATGGCGGGTACATGACGTATCAGGACGCCATTGATAAGTTGATCCCGTATGTGAAGGATTTGGGCTACACCCACATCGAGTTTCTGCCATTAATGGAACACCCGCTAGATGCCTCATGGGGCTATCAGTTGATGGGCTATTTTGCCCCGACCAGCCGTTTCGGCGAACCCGAAGACTTTCTGCGATTCGTTGACGCTGCGCACGAAGCCGGGCTTGGCATCATCATGGACTGGGTGCCCGGGCATTTTATTAAAAATACCGATATGCTGGCACAATTCGACGGGACGCCGACCTTTGAATACACCGACCAGCACCGCGCCGAAAACGTTCGGTGGGGCACCTGGAATTTTGATTTGGGCAAGGCACAGGTTCAAAGCTTTTTAATTTCCAGCGCCATGTACTGGCTGGATCATTGTCACCTTGATGGGCTACGTGTCGATGCCGTTTCCAACATGCTGTACATGGATTATGACGCCGGCAAGGAAAATGACCGCAATCAATTTGGCGGCCGTGACAACCTCGAGGGCATTGCCTTTTTAAAGCGATTGAATACCAAAGTGTTCGCCAAGCATCCCGATGTGCTCATGATGGCCGAAGAAAGCTCGGCTTATCCAAAGGTATCGGCGCCGATCAACACCGGCGGCCTAGGCTTCAATTACAAGTGGAACATGGGCTGGATGAACGATACGCTCAAGTTCTTTGAAGAAGATCCGGTGTATCGTCACAGTGATATGAATTTATTGACGTTCTCATTCATGTATATGTACAACGAACAATTCGTCTTACCGTTTTCACATGATGAAGTGGTGCATGGGAAGAAGAGCCTGATGCACAAAATGCCAGGCGACCGGTACAATCAGTTCGCTAACTTACGCACCATGTACGTCTGGCAAACGACATTCCCCGGGAAAAAGCTATTATTCATGGGCAGCGAATGGGGACAGTTTCTCGAATGGCGCGACTGGAGCCAGCTCGAGTGGGTCGATTTGAAGGATCCGATGAATAAGAAGATGCAAGGCTTCACGAAGACGCTGAATCATTTATACACCGCCCGCCCAAGCCATGCTGGACTACCACAAAGCCAAGAAAGCATCCCTGACCGTGGCCGTCATGCCCGTCGCCAAAGACGAAGCAAAGCGTTTTGGCATTATGAACACCGATGACACTGACCGGATTATCGAATTTGAAGAAAAACCGGCCAAGCCAAAGAGCAACTTGGCGTCCATGGGGATCTACATCTTCAACTGGCCAACGCTCAAGCAATACCTGACCGAAAGTTATGCCACAGATGGGGCAATGGAAGACTTCGGTCATGACGTCATTCCGGCATATCTAACCCATAATGAAGCCAGTTATGCATATGCGTTTCGGGGTTACTGGAAGGATGTCGGGACGATTCAAAGTCTATGGGAAGCTAACATGGAGTTCCTGAATCCAAACAACCCACTCAACATCGGCAATCGCAACTGGCGCATTTTCAGCCAAAACGAAGCACTGCCACCGATGTTCCTGACCAAAACCGCCAAAGTTTCCGGCTCGATGATTGTGGACGGCTGCTATGTTGCCGGTGCCATTGAGCACAGCATCTTGAGCCAAAATGTCAAGATCGGTGAAGGTTCGGTTATTAAGGATAGTATGATCATGCCAAACGCTGTCATCGGTAAGAACGTCACCGTCGATCAGGCGATTGTCGGCGAAAATGCGATCATTGGCGACAATGGCAAGGTTGTCGGAAAACCAAACGAAATTAGTGTTGTCGGTTACGGGGAAGTTTTAGGAAGGACTGAAAAAGAATGAGAAAAGGCGATTTAGCAGCAATCATTGATCTGAATGAAAAAGACGACCAAATTCAGCCATTGACGGCAGCCCGCCCGATCGGCACCCTGCCATTTGCAGGACGCTACCGGCTCATTGATTTTCCGCTGTCATCACTGGATCACGCGAATGTTCGCAGTGTGGCGATTTTCCTGCCTAAATCCGGGCGTAGTGTGACCGACCACATCCGCAGCGGGTCCACCTGGAACATGGATCAGATCACGGGCGGCATTTTCACGTATCCGTATATGGCCGGCCGCGATTACGAAGATCCGCAACTGCGGGCTCGTTATTATGACGACTATCTGCAATTTCTGCGTAAGAGCAGCGTCCAATACACGATCATTATGGGCACGCAAAATGTTGCCAATGTCGATGTGGACGCGATTGTGGCGTACCATCAAGCCGGTGAAAGTCCCGTCACCGCCGTTTACAAAAATTTACCCGAAACGGCGATGCAGCCTGAGGATCTCACGTTGGACATGACCGAATTGGGGACTGCCAGCTCAGTTGTGCCGGCCTCGGAAAACCGCGGTCACCTTAAAGAAGGTAAAATTCCGGCGTTCATGGACATTTACCTCATCGGCACCATTGACTTGATTGATTTACTGATCGACGCATCCGAAGCACCAACCTTCAAGCGCCTGCCGCAGATCATGCGCGAAGCCGTGTTGCAAAATAATGCCAATGCGTTTGAGTACACCGGCTTTTTGGCCAAACTCAATACATTTCAGCGTTACTATGATGCCAACATGAGTATGCTGGAGGATCAGAATTATCAGGCGTTGCTCTACAGTGCCAACTCGATTGAAACCAAGAATAAGAACGAAATTCCGACGTACTTCTCAACCGAATCAAAAGTGACGAACAGCTTGCTCGGCACCGGTGATTTCATTGAAGGTGACGTTAACCATTCGATCCTTTTCCGCAATGTCCACATTCATCGGGATGCGCTGGTTGATCACAGCATCGTCATGCAAGGCAGCAAGGTTGGCACTGGCTCCAGCGTGAAGTATGCGATTCTGGACAATGGCGTGATCATCGGGCCGAATCTGGCTTTGGAAGGCACCCCGGAAGAACCGCTTGTATTCGCCAAGAATCAGAAAGTCTTTCAGCCAGATGGTAAGGGAGTGACGGCTCGTGCTTAAAGTTCTTTTTACTGCTGCAGAAAGTGCTCCGTTTTATAAAACCGGGGGCTTAGGTGATGTCACGTATGCCTTGCCAAAAGCGATTAAAAAGCAAGGCGTCGACATTCGGGTTGCCATTCCGTTTTACGAAAAGAAATTTCCGGCTAAGTATCTGCCTAAGGTTAAGAACCTGACGCACTTTACGATTGAAATGGGTGGTCGCCCGGTTTACGTGGGTCTTAAAACGATTAAGCTGGGGGATGTGACGTATTATCTGATCGATAACCGCCAGTATTTTGATCGCGATGGCCTGTATGGTTACTGGGATGATGGCGGCCGGTTCGGTTTTTTCCAGATGGCCGTGATCGAAATGCTGCAGGTCATTGAGTGGATTCCGGATATCATTCATGCCAACGACTGGCACACGGCGTTTATTCCGGTGCTGTTGAAGGAGAAGTATGGCTGGATTCGCCCGTATCAAAATATTAAAACTCAGTTGACCATCCATAATCTGCAGTTTCAGGGATGGTTCCCGCCATCAATTCTGGACACGGTCTTTCAAATTGGCCGCCAGAGTTTTAATGATGATGGGTTTGCCCAGGATGGTTCGGTCAACTGGCTTAAAGGCGGCATCAATTTTGCCGATTTAGTGTCAACGGTGAGTCCTAGTTATGCACAGGAAATTCAATCACCGGCGTTTGGCGAGCATTTGGATGGCACATTACGCAAACAAAGTGGTAAATTAGTCGGGATCCTGAATGGGATCGATGCGGAAATATATGATCCGGAAACCGATCCGCATCTGGCGTATCATTACAACGCCAAGAATTTAAAGGGCAAAGACAAGGACAAACGCGTTTTGCAAGAAGAGATGCATTTGCCGAAGCGGTCCGATCCGTTGTTTGCGATGGTCAGTCGGCTAACCCGGCAAAAAGGTGCCGATTTACTGGTTGACGCCTTGGAGAACTTCTTGGTGCAGAATAATGTCCAAGTTGTGATCTTGGGAACCGGCGATCGCGATCTTGAAGAAGATTTACTGTCGATGCAGGATCGCTTCCCGGGTCAGTTAGCCGTGCGGATTAATTTTGACGAAGCGATGGCGCAGCGGATTTATGCTGGGGCCGACTTCTTCATGATGCCGAGTGCGTTTGAACCCAGCGGCTTAGCGCAAATGATGGCGATGCGGTATGGAACGTTGCCAATCGTGCATGAAACCGGTGGACTGCGGGATTCGGTGACGCCGTATAACGCGGAAACCGGTGCCGGTAATGGCTTTAGTTTCTGGGAGTACAATGCTGGTGTCTTTGCGAAAATCTTACGAATGGCCAAAAATGTTTACGCGGATCAGCCTAAGGTTTATGCTCGACTGCAGCAACAAGCCATGGCCATGGATTTTGACTGGCATCATTCGGCGGCTGCGTATTTGAAGGGGTATGACCGAATTTTAGGTAAAGCATGAGGTGGCAATCAACGAGGTCGGGTCGAATCGCACGCAAAGCAGGTAAGACGATCAACGTCTAACCAAAAGTGGCGGAGATTTGATTGGACCTCGTTATTCATGTTTAGGCGAACGATTACGGTTGTTTATTTTGATGAGGTGTATATTTGATGTCATTAACGAAGGAACAATTCATCACGGAATTCAAAGATATGGCCTTGAAATTGTATGCGGCGCCGATTGAAGATCTGTCTTCGCAGCAACTTTATCAGGCGCTTGCGTTACTGACGCGGTCATATATCGCCCAGCCCTGGGCTAACACCAAGGAGCGTTATGACGAGGAAGAAACCAAACAGGTCTTTTATTTCTCGATCGAATTTTTACCGGGCCGTCTACTGCAATCAAATTTGCTGAATCTCGGGATTCTGGATGAAGTTGAAGCTGGCTTGGAGGAATTGGATCTGCATCCGCAAAAGATCTTTGCTGCGGAAGCGGATCCCGGCTTAGGTAACGGCGGGCTTGGCCGGCTGGCTTCGGCGTTTATGGATGCCATGGCCAGTGTTGGTATGGCCGGCAACGGGAATGGTATTCGCTATCAATATGGCTTGTTTAAGCAGGCGTTTGTGAATGGCTATCAGGTCGAATTGCCGGATGACTGGATGCGCAATGGTTTTCCTTGGGAGACCCGTAAGGAAAACCGCGCCGTCACCGTAAAGTTTGGTGGCTGGGTTGAGTTGCGGCCGAGTCGCAGCGGCCATTTGCGGGTGATTTATCATAATACCGATGATGTCTTGGCCGTGCCGTATGATGTGGCGATGGTTGGGTATCACAATGGTGTTGTCAATAATCTGCGGCTGTGGTCGGCTGAGGCCCCAATTAATGCCGGGCCGCATTTTACCTTGGAGCAGCGCGAACGGATTAATCAGATCACTCAGATTCTGTATCCGGATGACTCGGATAATGCTGGTAAGGAATTGCGGTTGCGGCAGGAATACTTCTTCACGAGTGCCGGCATTCAAAGTATTGTTCGTCATTATCGTCGGACTCACAACAGTATGGCCGGGTTTGCCGATCGAGTGGCGATTCATATTAACGATACCCACCCGGCGATGGCAATTCCTGAGTTGATGCGCGTGTTAATGGACGACGAGCATGTGGGCTGGGATGAAGCCTGGCGCATTACGCTCAAGGTGATGAGTTATACGAATCACACCTTGCTTTCCGAAGCATTGGAAGTCTGGCCGATTGACATGTTCAGCGGGTTGTTGCCGCGGATTTACCAGATTGTACAGGAAATCGATCGCCGCTTCCGGTTGGCCTTTGTGCCGCAATTTGGCCAGGCCATGATCGATCGCATTGCGCCGCTGGGTAACGGGCAGGTGCGCATGGCGTATCTGGCAACCATCGGCTCGCATGCGGTGAATGGGGTGGCGCCGATTCATAGTGAATTGTTGAAAAAAGATGTGCTGCATGATCTTTTCCAGATTTTCCCGGAGCGGTTTAACAATAAAACCAACGGCATTACGCCACGGCGCTGGATTCAAATCGGTGATCGGCCGCTGGCGCACTTGTTGGACAAGAAAATCGGAACGGCGTGGCGGCAGAATCCATTGGCGCTGCGCAAATTACATGATTACATTGACGACACGCGCTTTTTGGCCGATTTAAATGCGACCAAGGCGGAGAATAAGCGGGAACTGGCTAAATATATTGACCAAACTGTTCATGTGAAAGTTGATCCCGATGCCATTTTTGATGTGCAGATTAAACGGCTGCATGCTTACAAGCGCCAGTTACTGCATCTTTTAGGAATTCTGGACGCATACTTGGCAATTAAGCGTGGCGAGAAGCGACCGAAGCGGCTGCATATTTTTGGGGCAAAAGCTGCGCCTAGTTATGTGTATGCCAAGGAAATCATTAAGGTCATGAATGCGGTGGCTGATATGGTCGATAGTGATCCGGATGTCAGTCCTTATTTGCAGGTTGTCTTTTTGCCGAACTATGGCGTGTCGATGGCTGAAAAGATTATTCCGGCGGCGGATATTTCGGAGCAGATTTCGACGGCCGGCAAGGAAGCCAGCGGTACGAGTAACATGAAGCTGATGAGTGCCGGGGCGTTGACCTTGGCGACGCTGGATGGGGCTAATATCGAGATTAAGAATGCGGTTAGCGATGATAATATCGAGATCTTCGGGTTAACCGAAAAAGAGATTGCCGGGTACTATCAGCGCGGCGATTATCGGTCGCGGGACTTTTATGAAAAGGATCCGCGGTTGCATGCCGTGTTGGATATGCTCGTGAATGGGAAGATTCCGGGGATTGAGACGGAAGGCCGCGATATTTACAATGCTCTGTTGATGTACAATGATGAGTATTTTGTGCTGGCGGATTTTGAGAGTTATCTGGCGGCTAATGCGCGGTTGGATAAGCTTTATCAGCAGCCGGAGCTTTGGGCGAAGAAGGCGTTGGTTAATATTGCGGAGAGTGGCCGGTTCTCGGCGGACTTTACGGTTCAGCGGTATGGCCGCGAGATTTGGCATGTGGTTCCGCAAACGCCTGAGGATGATGGTAGTGACACTGAAGGATAAGTAGTATCGCAGTGGCAACTTGGCTTGGTGTGTGACAGTGATGTCTGCTACTCCGCGCCAAACTCCGCTATCTCCGGCCAGAGGGGGCTGGAACGTGGTGGGCACGACTTTGAGCCTCTGCAAAAAGCGCAGAGTCTCAAAGCTCGGCCTTGTACTACGCTGGGAAGATCGCCCAGCTAGTACAATTTCACCACTGAGCCCCCTCTGGCCTCCGATAGCTCCGCCTTGGCACTCTGCTTTAGTTGGAGTTGGTGCTGCGTTTAACTTCATCAACTAAGGCTAATGTCATAGCACTGCCATATTTTGTAAAGCAGGAGGTTCACATGTTTCAATTCGATTCATTTACCGAGCGGCGGCCGTTTGGGGCTGTTCGGGAGGGGACGCTGGTGCATTTTTCGGCTAAGGCTGATGGTGTTGTAACGCAGGCGTCGTTGGTGATTGCTGCGGATGGTCAGTGGGATCAGGCGCAGTCGTTGCCGATGACGCAGAGTCCGAATGGTTATACGGTTACTTTTACCCCGCCGTCTTCGGGGTTGTGGTTTTATCATTTTGAACTGCAAACCGATGAAGGCCGTCAGCGGTTTGGTGCGGTTGACGGCGGTTATGGTGGCTTGGGGCAGACTTATTCGGACAATGCGGATGTGGTTAGTTACCAGCTGACGGTGGTGCATGCGTTTGATCCCGTGCCGGCTTGGTACAAGAATGCTCGCTTTTACCATATTTTTGTGGATCGGTTTCAGAATGGCAACGCCGATGGGCATGTGAATGCTCCGAAAGCTAATTCATTTATCTATGGGCGGCAGTCGGATCGGCCGATGTATATTCGTGGGAATAACGGCGAAGTTCTGCGCTGGGATTTTTATGGCGGCAATTTGGCCGGGATTCAGCAAAAGTTGCCGCTGTTGGCCGCGCGTGGGATCAACGCGTTGTATCTCAGTCCGATTTTTCAGGCGCGTAGCAATCATCGTTATGACACCGGCGATTATTACGCGATTGATGAAGTCTTGGGTACGTTGCATGATTTTAAACAGTTTTTGGCAGCGGCGCATCGGCAGGGGATGCATGTTATTCTCGATGGTGTCTTTAACCATGTCGGTGCGGATAGTCGGTATTTCAATGCGGTGAATGAATACAATGATGTCGGGGCGGCCAACAGTTTGGATTCGCCGTATGCATCGTGGTTTTCGTTTAAGCGGTTTCCGGACGATTACAATAGCTGGTGGGGCGTGAAGGATCTGCCGGCCATTAATAAAGACAATCAGGATTTTCATAACTTTATTGCCGCCAAAAAGGATTCCGTGATCAGTTATTGGACGGATATGGGCGTTGATGGCTGGCGGTTGGATGTTGCTGACGAACTGACCGATGGCTTTATTCGGCAGATTCGAAGCACACTTGATCAGTTCCCGGACCGCGTTTTGATTGGCGAGGTGTGGGAAGATGCGTCTAATAAGCAGGCTTATGGGAAGCGCCGCCAGTATTTTGAAGGCGGTGAGCTGAATGCCGTGATGAACTACCCGTTGCGGTCGATGCTGATCGATTTTGTCGGTGGCAAGCTCAACGCGGCCGGTTTTGTTCGGCAATTGATGACGTTAAAAGAAAATTATCCGCCGAATGCGTTTGATTTTAACTTTAATAACATTGGTACCCACGATACGCCGCGGATTTTAACGGTTTTGAATGGCGACCGTCAGAAGCTGAAATTACTGGTTTCGCTTTTCTATTGGTTACCAGGGGTGCCGTGTCTGTATTACGGCGACGAAGCCGGGCTGACTGGAGGGAAGGATCCCGATAACCGTGCCTTTTATCCTTGGGGGCATGAAGATCAGGAGATTATGGATTTATATCAGATTGCGATCCAGACCCGCATCGATCAACCGGCATTGGCGGCTGATGCTGCGTTCTTTCCGTTTACTTTTGAGGACAGCTTCGGCTTTGTCCGTCAGAATGAAGAGCAGACGCTGGTGGTGTTGGCCAATCCAACCTGTTCGCCGCAAGCGTTGCAAGACGCCAATACCAAGCTAGTTCCGGCAAATCTGCGGTCATTGTTACCGGTGGGAACCATGGTGCCGCCGTGCAGCGTAATTTGGCAGGAACTTTAGGAGTCAGTTTAGGTTTTGATAACTGACACAAGCCGTAAAAAAAACAGCAACTCAGCGTTTTCGGCAGTTGGTTGCTGTTTTTGTGTTCTAGTGTTATATCAGCCCGCTATACCGTGATAGCTAGGGTTTCGCGTAGGCCGCTAGTCTGATAAACGCGGGTTTCTTTGGTGACGAAAATGGCTTCCTGACCTTCTGCCTCGATGGCGTCGTACCCTGCTGGAATGCCGGCGTAGAAGCCGATGGAGGACAATACATCGCCAAGGAGCCCATTATCGGCGATCACCGTGATGCTGGCCATGTTGGATTCAACCGGATAGCCTGTGTTAGGGTCAATTAAGTGGTGATACTCCTTGCCGGCAATTTTGGATTGGCGTTCAAAAATGCCGGTCGTGACCACTGCTTTTGGTTCGGTTGTCAGGGTCGCGATGCTGCGCTTTTCAGGATAGCGCGGATCGGCGATTGGCCACTGCCATAGCGGAATACCGCTGGCTGCTTTGCCGACCAGTCGTTGGTTGCCGCCTAAGTCAATCAGACCGCCTTCGACACCGGTTTTGTCCCACAAATCGTAAACCTGATCCACAATAAACCCTTTGGCAATCCCACCCAGATCAAGCGCCATACCTTCTTTAGGTAGAAAAACGGTTTGATTTTCCGAATCCAGTTCAACCAGATTCGGATCGGTTAAGGCTAAAGCAGCGCTGACTTCACTGGCCGATGGAATGCGGGCATCAGCAAAACCGATGCGCCACAGCTTAACAATCGGACCGATCAACGCATTATAACCAAGCCCGCTTGCTCCAGGCAATCGCTTGGGCAATGAGATTGAAGACCGGACGGACAGGGATGTGAACCGGCGTTTTACCGGCCTGATTGTTGATCATGACGAGCAGGGATTCTTCGTCATAAAGCGACAGTAAATGGGCATAAGCGCGAATCATGCTGACACTTTGATTCAGAAGTTCATTGGCGCCGTCTGTGTAAATGGTCAGCGTGTTATCCGCCCCTAAGCCGCGAAAGGTTGTGGTCGTTGTCATAGTGCACCTCCAAAGTTGTTGGTTGTTCTTGGTTACAGTATGAACGGTTTGCATATTTGTTGCAATCGTTACGGTTTCAGGTAATATTCGATGTGAATGGTAACGGATTCATCTGGGGTTCCATAATGCGTTCACCAGCCCGGAAACCTGCGTGTAAGTATCTTGGACGCAATTGGCCTAAGTCACTTCACTTACATTCCGGTTTCTAACCGGGCTGGCTCACGTTCATAGTGACATCACGAGGAGGAAATCATGGCGTACAGATCGGCACAACAGGAAGCGCTAAAAGAATTCAAGCAAGACATCGGTCATCTCAACGCATTGTCAAATACGAATCGTCAAAGGCTTATTATGATGCTTGGCGCCGCTAAGAATAACTCAGGCGTTAAGGTCAGTGATTTGGCCGATGCGATTGGGTTGTCACAACCGGCAACGTCACATCATTTGAAACGACTGAAGGACATCGGTATGGTCGCATCCCGGCATGAAGGGAATATGATTTATTACTACTTAACGTTAGACGACACCATTGCGCGGTTGGAACGTCTGGCCAGTGCGTTAAGGCGGCAGACGGAAGAATATGAGACAGGTGAATCACAGGATAGCTGAGAGGCTGATCCGCGATTTGGCGTGATGAATGTAAAAGTTTTGCAAGAAAACGCTTACGTAATTTAAAACAAATATTTTACGGTGGTACGGTCACATTGATGCTTTATAATAGTTATTAAATAGTCTATTCAACAAGGGGGATTAGCATGGATGCTGGCCGCAATATTTTAAAAGATGAACAGCGCCGATTTGCGCGGCTTAAAAGCGCCCAGCATGCCGCCGCGTTAAATTTATTTGTTTATGGCGGTTTGACGGTGGCTGAATTGTGGATTGCCCAGCTGGCCCATTCTCGAGCCTTGACCGCGGATGGGCTGAATAACCTGACGGGGGTGGCCTCGGCACTTATCTTGCTTTGGGGCTTACAAATTTCCCAACAGCGACCGGACAGCGAGCACCGTTTTGGCCACTGGCGGTTTCAAACAATTGCGACCTTGTTCTCCGGCTTGATTATGCTGGTGGTGGGCGCGGATGTTGTCTTGGATGGTTACCACGGCTTGCAGGCTTGGGCCCAGGGCAAAGTCCAGGTTCCGGGCATACTGGCGGTTTACGTGAGTCTGGCGGCCGGATTAGCCATGGGCGCCATCTCGTTAATGAATCATATTCGCGCCAAACAGCTGAATAGTAGTGTTTTGCGAACGGCGTCTAAGGACAGCTTCTCAGACGCTGCAACCAGCACAGGTACTTTGCTGGCCATATTGGGGGCCAAAGCCGGTTGGTTATGGCTTGATGGCGGTGCTGCGCTTGCTGTCGGGATTTTGATTTTGTATGCAGCTTGGACCATCTTGCGGGATGCCATTTTTGAACTGACAGATGGCTTTGACACCAAGAAAATTGCGGCGTATCGGCAAACGATTACCCAAGTACCCGGCGTCCTCGGCGTTCAAAGTATTGAAGCCCGGTACGCTGGCGATGCAGTTTTGCTCACGATTGGCATTCGGGTTGATCCCAAGATGACCGTTGCCGATTCTTATGAGTTAGGCGAGCAGGTTGAGCGGAAGCTGATGGATAAGTATGATATTCTCGACGCTGATGTCAAAACGTATCCGGCCGACTTGCCGCCGAATGATGCGCCGCAAGATCCGCAAAATTAATACGGCGATCAGAACGATACCAGTGGGTTGAAAAATAAATTTAAAGAATCATGTTTGAGAGCCTAGTGACTATAGGAGATTTGCTGTGAAGTTTATTTTTGATGTTGATGGAACGCTCAGTTTTGACGGACAAAAAATTGACCAACGTATTCTAATGTTGCTTGAACGGCTCAAAGAACGGCGTCATGAAGTCGTTTTTGCATCTGCACGACCGATCTGGGACCTCATTCCTATTGTGGGGCCTTTCGCTAATGATTCATTAATTGGCGGTAATGGTTCCATTGTCTCTCAACATGGGAAAATCACTTTTTGTCGAACAATCGACAATGATGATTATCAATACGTGAAAACGCTTATTGCAAAAGAAAAACTAGATTACATTGTTGATGGGTCATGGGATTATGCGGCATGCTTAAGTTCGGGTAGTCCCATTTTTAAACAGTTAGACCCAGGGCACTTGGCGCATAGACGCCCTTTAAAGGATATCCTACAGCCGATCAAGATTATCCTCCTAAATCTAACTGACCAACAGATGGTGCAGCTTTTTGACAGTCTGCAAACTGAGACATCGTTATCTATAGTGGCTTCTCTTGGTGAACATAACCTTGATTTAACCACTCGCGACGTAAATAAGTATACGACTGCACAATCACTGTTTCCTGGTGACTATGTGGCATTTGGTAACGACTCAAATGACCAGGCTTTATTGCTGCACGCTAAAATAAGTGTTTGGATCGGTTCGTTATTGACTGCTAAGCGCGCAGGCATCGATCATCCTGATCAGTGGTATCCTGCATCAAATGTGGGCGTTCTAAAAGCTATAGACGGATTGCTCAAAGACGAGTCTTTTAAAAATTAGGCAGATTGAGGAACGTGCTCAGCTTAGAATGTCTGGTCTGTACAAATCATGAACCTGTGGTAAAATTTGACATATCATTTACCAGTTGAGCCGCAGTAGTGGTGTTAAGTAGGCTTCAGAAAAACGGTGGTTGCTGCGAACCGTTGCGCTTAACAGCATGAATTACAACTCAAAAAATACTGGCCGCGGGTCATGCCGATATCCATGAGAGTGATGCATAGCATAATTTGGGTGGTACCGCGGTGAAAGTCGTCCCTGATCTTATTGATAAGATCAGGGACGACTTTTTTTGAGCGTGAGCCGGCTTCTGCACCAGCGAACGCGTTATGAAGAAGCGTAAACATTGCGGCTCGCGCACATGACAAATAGGAGGAAATCGACTGATGACAGAAATACAACGAGGTAAGATTTTAGACGAATTAAAATGGCGCGGAGCACTGAACCAACTGACAGATGAAGATGGCTTGCGCAAGCTGACCCAAGAGAAAGCGGTCAGTGTTTATTGTGGCACGGATCCGACCGGCGATTCATTGCATGTCGGCCATTTAATCCCGTTTATGATTCTCAAGCGTTTTCAGCTGATGGGTCACCGTCCAGTGATCGTTATCGGCGGTGGGACCGGCTCGATTGGTGATCCGTCCGGACGTAATTCCGAGCGGGTTTTGCAGACGATGGACACCATCGTCACCAATAAAAAGAAATTGACTGCCCAAATGGAGAATCTGTTTGGCACGGAAGATTTCCGGATTGTCGATAATTATGATTGGTTATCGAAAATCTCGATGCTGGACTTTTTGCGGGACTACGGGAAGCTATTTTCCGTCAATAACATGTTGAATAAGGAAGTTGTAGCCAGCCGTTTGGAAACCGGGATTTCATACACCGAGTTCACCTACCAGATTCTGCAGTCGGTTGATTTTCTGCATCTGTTCAAGCACGAAGACGTTCAGCTGCAAATTGGTGGTGCCGATCAGTGGGGCAACATCACAGCGGGGATTGACCTGATTCATCGGATCGAAGGCCCGGATGCCCGTGCTTACGGCCTCACGAATCCACTGATGCTCAAGGCGGATGGCACCAAGTTTGGTAAATCCGCAGGCGGAGCGGTTTGGCTTGATCCGGAAAAGACCTCGCCGTATGAGTTCTATCAATTCTGGTTCAACCAGGATGATGCCGATGTTGAAAAGTTCCTCAAGTTCTTCACGTTCCTGTCACGGGATGCCATTGCGGAATTGGTTGAAGCGACTAAAACGCATCCGGAAAAACGCGAAGCACAACGGGAATTGGCCCGTTCCGTTACGAAGTTTGTTCACGGCCAAAAAGCGGTGGATCAAGCCGAAAGCATCAGTGCCGCCCTTTTCTCCGGTGATGTCGCGGACTTAAGCGCGGAAGAAATCAAGCAGGGATTTAAGCAGTTTCCAACGGTGGAAGCGCCGAAAACTGCAGAGAATATCGTTACTTGGCTGGTAGATACCACTAAAATCGAACCGAGTCGTCGCCAGGCGCGTGAGGACATTCAGAACGGTGCGATCACAATTAACGGGACACGCCAACGCGAACTTGATTTTGAAGTTGATCCAAGCACCCATTTTGACGGTCAGTACGTCATTGTTCGGCGCGGGAAAAAGCGGTACTTCCTGGTTAAGATCAAATAAACGATGTCGTTGATGGTTGGGTCAACTAAGTAAACGCTGCCAACTAAAAAATTTACCAGAAAAAATTAAATGACAGGTACTGCAAAAAGTCAGGGATGAAGCCGCGCTTTGTCCCTGTTTTTTTGCATGCAAACGCGAAAATATAACTAGGACGTAAACTAATTATCAATATGATCATAAAATAATGTTGATTTAATTGCGAAAGTATTCTGATGGTAACGGCCTTGTAACAAGCCTGTAATAGTTCAGTGTTAATGTGACAATTGTGAACAAAATGAAAGCAGGAGTGGCGATAAAGATGAGATTACGGCAATTAGTTACGGGCGCTATCACCGTTGCAACATTAGCTGGTGTTGGGGTTTCGGGTGTAGCAGCAACAACCGTTCGCGCGGCAGACGACAAATCAAGTTTGCAAGCGAAGAACGACGACTTGATGAAACAGCTTCAGGCGACTAACGATAAAAGCGCGAAGCTGAGCAATGACGTTTCCAACAAGGTTTTGGCGATTCAAAAGGCCGAGGCTGAGATCAAAGATGGCCAAGCTAAAATCACTGATTTTGAAGGCCAACTGACGAAAGCCAATCAAGAAGTCAACCAGCGCAAGAACAATTTGAAAGATCAATTGATCTCCTTGCAAAAACGGGTCGGCAATTCGGTTACTGGCAATGTCTATTTTGATTTCATTTTGAATTCAAGTAGTTTGACCGACTTGGTAGGCCGTTCCTTCACCGTTAGCAAGTTGAGCCAGGCTAGCACCGAAGCTTTGCAGGCAGTCAAGGATTCAGAGGCGAAAGTCAAGGATCTGAAAGCTAACCAGGAAGCTAAGCAAAAGAGCTTGGTTGCAACCAAGGCGCAACTTGAAAGCGATAAGGCCAAGATTGATGGCTTGAAGGCAGATGCTGATAAAGCGGCTGCCGAGGCACAAAAGATGATTGATGCCAATAAAGACAAGTTAGCTGAATTGGCCGCTGAAGAAGCTGCCAAGACTGCCGCTGCACAAAAGGCTGTTAGTGACGCAGCAAGTACCACTTCGACTTCAACGGCATCAAGCACCAGCACTGCTTCTGCAAGCAACAATGCTTCCAGCACAAGCGTAACTTCCTCCACGGCACCCGCTTCAGCTGGCAGCAGCACAGTTTCTGTTTCCGGTGGCAGCATCGCAAGTAACGCTGCTAAGTACATCGGTGTGCCATATGTTTATGGTGGTACTTCACCTTCGGGCTTTGACTGCTCAGGCTTGATTTACTACGCAGCTAAAGAAGCCGGCGTTAGCTTGCCACGGACTTCGCAAGCCCAAAGCACGCTCGGTTCTTACGTGGCGGTTTCCGATCTTCAGGCCGGCGACTTAGTCTTCTGGGGCGGGGTTGGCAGTGCCTATCACGTTGGTATTTACATCGGCAATGGCCAGTACATCCACGCGCCGGCACCGGGTCAGAGTGTCACTGTTCAAAGCATGGCTTACTTTGCACCTGAATTTGGCCGTCGTCTTTAATTAGTTGTTCACATCCTGCAAAATATATATTTAAAAGATCGGTCATGGTGGCCGGTCTTTTTCTTTAAAATAAATTCAAAATAATCGGACGAGTCGCAAGCCTATTATTCGCAATCTATGCGACAATATGATCAAACAATATGATCAAACTGATAATTGTGGATGAATTTTTGCTTGAGTCAAGCAGTGATTCAAGCTCACTAGGAGGGGACAAAGAATGATCAAGATTGACAATCGCAAACTTGATGACGAAGCTGTATTGGCCTTATATCAAGCCGTTGGATGGGTGATGTACATGCGCGATCCCGTAAAACTAAAACGAGCCTTGGCACAGTCGCTCAAGGTTCTGGGTGCCTTTGATGTGGACCGGTTAGTCGGGTTGATTCGGGCAGTGGACGACGGTGAAACGATCCTTTTTATTCAGGATCTGCTGGTGCTTCCCAACTATCAACGTCAAGGGATTGGCCGCCAATTGGTGAAGGCATTGGTCGATCACTATCCGGAAGTGCGGCAGCGGGTTTTGTTGACGGATGATCAACCAGACACACGCGCCTTTTACGAGAAGATTGGGTTTGTGTCGAGTGATCATTTTGGGGTGGTCGCTTTTTACCAGGACTTGTCCTGAAGCTTCGAGTAAAAAAGACTAAATTGATTTCATTTTTAAATACCGCTCAATGTTGATTTTCAGCTGACGAATCGGCGCTGATTTGGTACAATCGAGGCAATATTCAAGGAGGCGGATCATGAAGGCGGCACATAAGTTGATTGTGATCACAGGGGCAACAGGTACCGGCAAAACAACAGTGAGTGCATATCTGCGCGATAACTACCGAATTCACCGCGTTATGACGCACACCACTCGTCCGGCTCGTAAGGGTGAAAAGAATGGCGTCGATTATTATTTTGAAACGCCGGCAAGTTTTGCAACGAAACATTTTATCGAAAAGGTCACTTATGCTGGCTATGAATATGGTTCCTCACATGAATCTCTCGAGAAAAATTGGGCGAAGCATCCTTTTTTAAGTATTGTCTTGGATACTAAAGGAGCAATCACTTATGTTCAGGAGCTCCCTAAAGAAGTCGTGGTATTATTTCTCACCATTGATGATCCGACTGTTTTGAAAGATCGCTTACTGGGCCGCGGCGATGATCCAGCGATGGTGGCAGCACGGCTGAAAAGTCCTGAATATAAGAGGGATTTAACCTTGCCGGATGAACTCAAACCGTTTGCCACGGTGATCAAAAATGACAGTTGGGATGAAGCGCGGGAACAGGTTGATCGGTTCATGAAGGACCTGGCGCTGAAAAGCTGCGGGTTAATGTCGCTGAATCCGGAACAAAAATAAAACGTGACCCTTCGCTATGTGATAGCAAAAGGCCACGTTCAATCTATTTTGGTATCTGTCAATGGTTATTTAGTCGGTTTCTTAACGGCCTCAATCACACGTTTAGCGCGTGAACGGGTCTTGGGATTCTTACTTTTTAAAAGACGTGCAGCAGATGCATAATCGGTTTTTTCAGCCATATTGCTTCCTCCTGTCAGGCGTGTTACACTAAATGGTACTAATCGTAATCAGTACGATTTGATACATTACACGTCTTCAATTAAAGTGTCAAGCCAAAGGGGTTTAATTCCATGGACAACACAACAATTGCATTAAAGCAGTTAAAACAACACGGTTACCGGGTCACCAAACAACGTGAGTCAATGGTTGACTATCTGGGCAGGAACCAGCATCGGTATACGGCGGTCACGATTTTGGATCGATATATGCGCACGCAATTCCCTGGGGTGTCGCATGATACGATTTATCGCAACGTCAAATCATTCATCGAAATGGGCATCCTGGAAAGTCGCATGCAAGACGATCAAATCGTGGTTAAACTGCAGTGTGATTTCCAGCATCCGCATCATCACCATTTTATCTGTACGAACTGCGGCAAAGTGATTGAACTTAAAATGTGTCCGTTGAATTACTTTGAAGATCAGGTTCCGGGCGCTAAAATTCAAAGCCACAATTTTGAACTTTATGGTTTGTGCGCGGAATGCCAAAAGCGGGCGAACAGCTTGAAAGAAGCTAACGCCTAACGACCAGTTGCAAGTAAATGACGCAGATGTGCTCCGTAGATGTATCGGCACCAGAGATAGCCATTCTCTGATGTCTTTTTTAGTTATGCGTCGTGTTGCATGTTTCAAATGTGGCTCATGCATTGGTAGCCATCTCACGATTGTTGAAAAGCGCACCACTTTGGCCAACGCTATAAGTAGCGTATAATTTTAGCGGTAACTTAAGGTGCTTCCTGCTACTTTTGGGGTAAAATGAAACGATGAATGAAAGGAGCTGGCTTCATGGCTTATCGAACACCGCCATTATTACCACCGACTGCGATTGTTTCGCTGATTGTTTTGATTAGTGCGTATAACATTGTTAATACGATTAACCCGGTCAATCAGCCTAAATCGGCAACCGATCAGAGTTCGTTGGTATCCAAAATAAAATCCGAATCGGCTTCTAAGGCTGCGCGTTCAGCCTCGTCAAAGCCGGAACCAAGTCAAACTTCGGCGTCCCAGCCGTCTGCTGCTAGCCAGTCGCAGACGCAGCCGAGTCATGAGGAGAACAATAACGAAACGACCAGTACCGCGAGTGCAACGTCGACACCAAGTTCGGCAACTTCGACCTCAAAGGCGTCAACATCTTCTGTGACGTCCACACCAAGCACCGCTTCCACCAATAATGGGCAAACCACTGATCAGAACCAGACAAGTACTGATCAAGGAACCGACACAACCGGCACGAATGGCCAATAAGCCGCGGAAAGGATGAAATCATGTTAACTGTTATTGATATTATCAACCGCGTGCTGGGCTACTTTAACATTGCTGATAAACCCAAAGGCAAGGCCTTCACGTGGGTGGCATTTTTCGCTAATTTTTACTTGCTCTATGTTGCGATTGAAAACCTGCGTTATCCGGATTTTCGGATCCGCGGGGCGTTGTTCCTGCTGGCGTTTGTTGTCTTTTTGTATTTTATTGGGTTGAACTTCCTGTATTACTTCACGAACAAGACAACCCGATTTGATATTTCGCCAACCGTTGAAAAATGGCTGGGCAGCAATGGTGCAAAGAAAACGGCTATTGAAAATGAGCTGAAAACGCAATTGGGAGCTGCACCAGCTAACGGTGTTTTTTCCCAAGAACAACTGCTGACAGCGGATGTTGCGTTAACCGATGACCAACAAGCGAATCTTGATGCGTTGGTTGCCAGTTTGGTTAAGCAAGGCGTTTTGAGCTTGAATTATCAGGGCTTGGACGACAAAGCGATTGAACGGGTTGCGCAGGAGACGCAGCAACCGGTTCTCGCTATTGGCGCACCCTATCCGTTGCCGTTTTTTGATTTGCAACATGTCAACGATCAGCTGATTATTACCGGTGGCTTAAATGCGCTGACGGCCAAACCCATCGCAACTGTTGAGCGGGTGGGCTTGTTGCCGGTTGAAAAAGCGGCGCAGGACTATCATCTAGTGGCCGCCAACGTCTTTCTGATTGGCGGCGAGCAGAAGTTATTGGGTCGCAGTGGGTTGCGTAAAGAATCGCAGCCATACAGCCTGACAGTGCAGCTGGCGTATCAGGATAAGTCGCCAGCTGCGTCTCAAGAAAAGGTAGACACTGACACGCATCCAGTGGAGGGTCGCCAGCCAGAAGCGCCACAGGAGACCAGAGAAGGACGCCACGCCCTTGATGACGATGCGACGACCAAGCTGGAGCAACAAGCGTCCGAGCAATTTCTAACCCGGGAAAGTAGAAGGCATCAGAAATAAGAAGTGACACGGTGTCACTTTTCATACGAAAATAGTGTCAGCAAGTCACGACATTTCACATTGACAAGCAGTCAAGGTGAAATGCCGCGGCTTTTTGCTTGGCTTTGTTTGTGATTACAGATAAAATATTAGTTTGCGTGCGAAAGCCTTTTCGTCATGCCGAGAAACAGGCCATCCGTTTCTGCAATATCTGCACACCAAATTCCCACATCGCGGTCCCATCCGCAAAAGTCCCAAAAACCGGCATTTTTCGTTTTTTCCACCGAATAAATGCTCAATTTTTAAAAGAAATATTTGCGCATCATTAGTTTTCTATGTAAAATACATGATAATAGCTAGTGAACCCAAGGAGGTCCTCCAAAATGTCAATGATTGAATTTCATGACGTTAACAAGTATTTTGGCAAATTCCAAGCATTAAAAAATATTAATCTAACAGTCGATCGCGGCGAGGTGGTCACGATAATCGGGCCTTCAGGGTCTGGTAAAAGCACCTTGTTGCGCTGCATCAATGGGCTTGAGCGGATCACGTCCGGCCAGCTGATTGTTAATGACTTTGATTTAGCCGACAAGAAAACCGATATGAACCGCATCCGTAAAAATGTCGGTATGGTTTTCCAACATTTTAACCTGTATGCCAACAAGAATGTGTTGCAAAATGTCACGCTGGGACCGGATCTCGTGCTCAAGCGTGATAAAGCCGAAGTGGAGCAGGAAGCCCGTGACTTGCTTAAGATGGTCGGGCTGGAAAGCAAGGCGGACAGTTTTCCCGGCGAGTTATCCGGTGGGCAGCAGCAGCGGGTTGCCATTGCCCGTAGTCTTGCCATGAAGCCGAAAGCCATTTTGTTCGACGAACCGACCAGTGCGCTGGATCCGGAAATGATCGGTGATGTGCTGGATGTTATGCAAAAAATCGCCGAGCAAGGGATGACAATGGTTGTAGTCACCCATGAAATGGGCTTTGCCCGCCATGTCGGCAACCGGATTGTTTTCATGGATGATGGCCAGATTCTGGTCGACTCCAGCGATGTCAACCAATTCTTCGATGATCCGCAAGAACCGCGGGCCAAGGAATTCATCAGTAAGATCATCAATCATTAGCCCAACAAGACCAGTTACGGATGGGATACTTTATGAAAGCAGGTGTGTTAAATGAAAAAGATGTGGAAACGCATGCTCCTGCCGCTGGTGTTGTTGCTACTGATGATACTGCTTAGCAGTTGCGGGAAAAGTGTCGCGGATCGGGATATTTTGAGCCATGCTAAGGCGACCAATACTATTGTGTGGGGCGTTAAAGCTGACACCCGACTTTTTGGTTTGATGAATATTAAAACCGATAAAATCGAAGGCTTTGACGTTGACATGGCCAAAGCCGTGACCAAACAGATTTTAGGCAAGAAAGGGAACGCTCAGCTGGTTCAAGTGACCAGTGACACGCGGGTACCGATGCTCAAAGGCGGCAACGTTGACGCGGTGATCGCCACCATGACGATTACTCCAGAGCGTCAGAAGATTCTGGATTTTTCCGATGTTTATTTTAATGCCGGTCAGAGTCTTTTGGTTAAAAAAGGCAGTCCCATTAAAACCGTGAAGGACCTGAAGAAAGGGACAAAGGTCATTGGTGTGCAGGGTTCCAACTCTGTCGACAACGTTAAAAAGGCTGCCCCTGAGACAACCGTGCTTCAGCTGGCAGATTACGCGCAGGCGTTTACGGCTTTAAAGTCCGGGCAAGGGGATGCGCTTACTACTGATAACGGGATTTTGTACGGGATGTCTGAACAGGACAACCGTTACATTGTCACCGGTGGCACCTTTACCAAGGAGCCTTATGGGATTGCCATTAACAAAGGGCAGCGGCCGTTTGTCAAGGCAGTCAACAAGGCGATCAAACAACTCAAGCAAAACGGTACTTATGCCAAGCTAATTAAAAAATGGTTTGGCGATGTGCCCGGGTTCAATCTTAAGGAGGTGGAGTGATTATGTGGTCGATTCTTACCAATAACTGGAACACCTTTCTTTCCGGACTTGGCTATACCTTGGCAGCCAGTATTCTTGCGTTGATCGGCAGTCTGATCATCGGCACCTTGTTTGCGTTGATGGAAATTTCCCCGTTCAAGGCGCTGCGTATCATCGGCCGAATTTATGTCGAGGTGGTGCGGAACATTCCGTTGCTGGTCATCACGTTAGCTTTCTACGTGATTGTGCCGCAGTTTATCGTCAAAATCGATGGTTTCACCGCCGGAACGATTGGCCTGTTGATCTATACGAGTGCGTTTATCGCTGAAACCGTGCGCGCAGGGATTGAAGCCGTTCCCAGCGGTCAAATGGAAGGCGCCCGCAGTATCGGGATGAGCTATACGCAAGCGATGACGCAGATCATTTTTCCGCAGGCATTCAAAATAGTCATCCCGCCGCTGGGCAATCAGTTTATTAACTTGGTGAAGAACAGTTCGGTTCTGGCCTTCGTTGCCGGCTTCGATCTGATGTATCAAGGCAAACTCATTGCGGCAACGACCTTTTCGACGTTCGATACTTACCTGATCGTCGGGATCCTTTATCTCATCTTGACCATGCCGCTAAGTTATCTGATGCGTTATCTTGAGAAAAAGTGGGTCATCGCATAGAAAGGAGCAGGACTGATGCATAATTTTATCGACGCGTATTCTTGGATCAACTTACGCTACCTGCTTCAGGGATTAGGCGTGACCTTGGAAGTTTCTATCGCTTCCATCTTCTTCAGCTTCGTTCTCGGGGTGATTTTAGGCTTAGCGCGTTATGTGAACATTAAATATTTTTCCGCGATTGTCGGCTTTGTTATTGATGTGATTCGGAACTTGCCGCTACTACTGATCTTGTTCTTCACGTACTTTGCGCTGCCGGAAATCGGCATTCGCCTGAACGTCATCATTGCGGCCATTGTGGCAATGAGCATTTTCGAATCGGCGATGTTGGCCGAAATCGTCCGGTCAGGCATCAACGCCGTCCCGCGCGGGCAAATGGAAGCAGCCCGCAGCAATGGCTTAACGTTTTATCAGGCCATGCGCTACATCATCATGCCCCAGGCGCTGAAGAAAATGATTCCGCCGATTGTCAGCCAGTTTATCTCACTGGTCAAAGACACCTCACTGGCTACAATTATCCTGTTGCCAGAAGCGACGTACCATGCGCAAATCATATATGGGCAGAACATTAACTACATGATTCCAATGTTTGTTGCGTTAGCTGTGATGTATTTTGTTGTCAACTATGCCTTGTCGTTGGCAAGTCGCTGGTTGGATCGGCGATTGGTGCAGTCGAACTAGGTTTTTAAGCAGGTGAACATCACCAAAATCGACTCTGACAGCACATCAATGTGTGCTGCCAGAGTCGATTTAGTATATGGGGACGGATTCAATGTTGCGTGTGCGGTATTGGCAAGCAGGGTGCCATTTGGAACAGTTCTTATCATTTTCCTAACATTTGGTATAAGCTGCGGTGGTTGGGGCGCGGCTGTGATACCATAGGAGAGAAATAAAACCAGCAAGACGGAGGAAATTATCTTGAGTAGTTACTTAGTGACCGGTGGCGCCGGGTTTATCGGATCCAATTTAACCGAGCTGTTGTTAACGGATCCTGATAATACGATCACCATTGTCGATGATTTATCGATGGGCTTGCGAACCAATATTCCTGATTCCAGCCGGATTACATTCTATGAACATAGCATCACCGATCATGCCTTCATGTCCCAACTTCTGATGGAAGGCCAGTTCGATTACATCGTGCTGTTGGCAGCCATTGCCAGTGTTGCCGATTCCGTTGAACGGCCATACGCAACCCACCAGGTTAACCAGGAAGCCAATTTAAATATCATTGAAACCTTGCGGACACAAAAGATCGCCTACAAGAAACTTTTCTTTGCCAGTTCAGCCGCTGTTTATGGCGATTCGCCTGAACTGCCAAAGAAAGAGGACATGGCGGTCAAACCGCTGACCCAATATGCGGTCGACAAGTTTGCGACCGAACGCGCGGTCTTAAATTACGGGCGCCTATACGATATGCCAATGGTCTGCACCCGCTTTTTCAATGTTTACGGGCCAAAGCAAAATCCAAAATCGCCATACAGCGGTGTTCTGTCGATTATGATGGACGCCTTGAAGGAGGACAAACCCTTCACGTTCTTCGGTGACGGTGAACAAACACGCGACTTCATCTATGTCGGCGATGTGGTGCATGCCATTCGCGGCTTGTTAGAGACGCCAAGCGCGCGCGATGATGTCTTCAATGTGGCAAACGGCAAGCAAACAAGCTTAAATCAAGTGGCTAAGGAACTCGAAAAGCTCACCGGCAAAACGCTCCACGCCACCCACAAGGCGCCACGTTTAGGTGACATTCGCGATTCGTATGCCCAAACAGCTAAGCTAGATCAGTTTGATTTCATGACCCATACGCCGCTTGCTGAAGGGCTGGCGAAGTATGTGGCGTCGGTTCAATAGTAAGATTGATCGGTCATCGCGTAACGGATGGCTGGTCATTTTTCGTGTTGTTTGCTTTAATTTATGCTTGTAGGAGAGATATTTTGGTTAAGACACCAGTAGTTTCCGTTGTGATGCCAGCTTACAATGCTGCAGCGTATCTTCCGAAGACCGTGCAGTCAGTTTTAGACCAGACTTTTAAAGATTTTGAATTGCTCATTATTGACGATGATTCGACTGATCAGACAGCGGAAGTCGGTCAACAGTTGGCCGCTAGCGACAGTCGAATCCGGTTTGTTCACCTCGATGACAATCAGGGTGTTGCCAATGCCCGCAACGTTGGTGTGGCAAATGCTGAGGGGCAGTACGTTGCTTTTTTGGACAGCGATGATTTGTGGCTTCCCGATAAATTAAAGCTTCAGGTCGCATTTATGCAGCAGCATCAAGCAGCCTTCTCTTATTGCTCGTACGATGTGGTGGACGATCATGGCACTAAAATCGGCGAGCGTAAGATTTCTGAAGCCCGTCTGGATTACCACGAAATGCTAAAAGGCAATCGGATCGGATTATTGACGGTCATGTTGACTCGGGAAATTGCCCAAAAGTATCCATTTTCTAAAATAAATCATGAAGATTACGCTTGCTGGTTGTCGATTGCCCGTGGCGGAACGCTTGCCTACCTTGCGTCTGACCGAATCTTGGCTCAATATCGGAAGCATCAGACATCGCTGAGTTCAAACAAATTGCAGGCGGCTCAGTGGACATGGACGATTTATCGGCAGCATGAACATCTCAATATTTTTAAAAGTTTATATTACTTTTTGCATTATTCACTGATGGGTATTACCGACAAACGCTGACATTTAAAGAGGGGGAAGCCTATGATACCTAAGATTATTCATTATGCCTGGTTTGGCAGCACACCGCCATTGTTTATCGAGGATCGGGTTCAGGAGTGGAAAGAGAAGCTGCCGGACTGGGAATTCAAGTTCTGGAACGACAAAAACTTTGATTTGAAAAAATATGCATTTTCTGAAAAAATGTACCAAGCGGGTAAGCTCGGTTATGCTGCAGACGAATTGCGGTACGCGGTCTTGTATCAGTATGGTGGATTTTATCTTGACACCGATATGATTATCAAGAAGGATCTTGAACCATTTTTGAACCATAAGATGGTTTGGGGTTTTCAATACGATAATAGTATTTTGACATCGTTTATCGGCGCCGAAGCCAAAACGCCGCTGTTAGCCGAAATCCTGGATGTCTATGCTGGGCGGAAATTTCCTGAGTTGCAGGATGATATGCAGAGGATGACCAGTAATCCGGTTGTGACAAAAATCCTGATGCGACTTTATCCTGATTTTCGAATGAATGGGCAGCGTCAAGAGTTGGAACCGGGAATCGTGGTTTATCCACGCGACTATTTTACATATGCAAGTCGGAATCAAAATGCTAACTACATGGAACATCTCTTCGATAACTCATGGGGAAGCGCCAATGTCGGCTTACGTGGTCGGCTAAAGCATCTCTTCAAAGTGCTGTTTCCCTATTTGTGGGCGGATATTTCTGCGCGGCGTGGGATTAAAAGCGCTGAACGAGATGGCATTCCTTATCAACGATGATGTTGTCCCGTTAGTTTCGGCGCAAGTGCCTTGCCAGTAGTTGTTCGTGGCAGCAGACAAATACCGAACATATGCTATAATGAGTGAGCTGTTTTCAACCAAAGATATTTACTGAGAGGGTTGCTGTATGAAACAAAGTGCCGAATGGAACGGTCTTAAACGACTGTTGACGATGATCGGCGATGTCGGTCTTTTTAATTTAAGTATATTGCTCGCCTTTTACTGGCGGTTTGGTGCGGAGATTCCCGAATGGAACTTTAAGATGTATGAAGGTTCAGCCATTTACATTTCGCTGCTCTTTCTGTTCGTTAACTTTTTCTTAGGCGTCTACGTTTACTATAATCGGCGAATCAGTGACATTATTTTCAATACGGTATTGGCCCAGACGATTACCATATTGGGATTAACCATGATCACGTTCATGGGACGGTTCTTTGCATTTCCAAGACTGGTGCTTGCATATTCGTTTGTGCTTAGTATTCTGATTCTTGGTATTTGGCGCGTTTTCATATATTACATGTACATCCACTTTACGAGTAACTACAAGGTGGCCGTGCTTTCGTATGAACATGAATTACCTGCTGTTTTGGAGAACTTCCATTCTGCTAAGAACAACAAACATAAAGTAACCTACGTTATCTCAGATCACTTTGTTGAGAACGCCAAAAAGATTATTGATAAGGTGGATATTTTCTATCTTACCAAGAGCTTACCCGATGAACAACGGCGGGAAATCATCGATATCATCATTAAAAAAGAAAAGACCATCTTGTTACCATCAACGTTTGATAACTTGATGATGTTACGGCCAAATCTAATGAATTTCGAAGATGAAAGTGTCATGGGCATCACGCAATTTCGCATTAAGCCCGAAAGCGCCGTCCTTAAACGGATTTTTGACATTGTCGTTGCCCTATTAATGTTAGTCGTTGCATCGCCGTTTATGTTGATCACGGCCTTATTGGTGAAATTAACTTCACCAGGTCCGGTGATTTATAAACAGACGCGGATCACCTTGAATCAAAGAGAGTTTAAGATCTTGAAGTTTCGCACGATGTCGGCAACTGCCGAAGCGAAATCTGGTCCGGTGTTGGCTAAAGCGCATGATTCGCGGATTACACCGGTTGGCAAGTATTTGCGGAAGTTTCGCCTGGATGAGTTGCCTCAGATTTTCAATGTTTTAAAAGGTGACATGTCCATCGTTGGGCCGCGTCCAGAACGTCCGTATTTCGTCAATCAGTTTAACCAACAGGAACCGCATTACTATCTGCGTCATAATGTTCGCGCCGGGATTACTGGTTACGCGCAGGTTTATGGCAAATACGCTTCCGACTACCACAGTAAATTGAAGTTTGATCTGCTGTATATCAAGACTTACAGCATTTTTCTAGATGCCCGTATTTTGCTACAAACCATTAAGGTCTTATTTGACAAGGTTTCCTCGCAGGGACTTGAGGAAGACACGGAACCGGAACGTCAGAAGTTGCATGACTTGGTGGTTCAGCAGGACATCACGCACTTGTCATAATGGCTTAAATCCGGTGTTTAAGTTGGTCAATGGCGGTGGAACTAATAGCATATTCGAATGAATCGGTTCCGGAAAGACAAGTTTGTTATTCAGGAGCCGATTTTTGCATACGTTTAAATGTTTAACGATTTTCTTAATAACTTGGCTCTCCCTGCCAGTAGGTGCGTCAATTAAGTGAACTATTTATAATTAAAGCATATACTTAAGTTACATTAAGGGGGAGGCGTTTTAAATGAAGAAGACGCTGTTAGTACTACCGGTGTTGCTGCTGGTCTTTGCTGCGGGTTGCGGGCAAAGTAAACAAAGCAGTACCAGCCAAAAAGAATCTGTTAAGACTAGCCAGACGAGTCATAAGGCCAAAAAAGCATCAGCAAAAAAGTCTAATGGGAAGACTAGCGCAAGTCAAAGTTCCGCGCAATCGAGTAGTCAGATTGCTGCTTCAACTACCAGTCAGACTGGGCAAAAAGCTGCAACAGCGGCCTCGAGTGGTACAACGTCAAATGACCAGAGATTGGCAACACTGAAACAAGCTGTATTTAACCAGATTCCAAATGCCAAGTGGCCTGCTTCATACCCGGTTGCAAACTCACAGCATTTAAATATCTTTGCAACTGGTGATCAAGCGAATTATTCGATTTTCTTCAGTCCAGGGCAGTCAGCGTTACCATATAACGATCCAACTTTGCAGAATATCAATGCCGAGTTGGCCATTCAGAAGAAAACGTATGCGAGTGCAGCTGACGCACAGGCGCAGGTGGCCCCAGCACGATCGACGCAGGGATTGCGCCAAGTCGCCATTGGAGATGGTATTTATGCCGCGAGTCAAGGTGCAGCCGGATCATCTTATCTGACTTGGAATGAGGGTCGTTGGACTGTGACTGTTAAAGCCTCTGCTGTTAACGGTGAAGATCCGCTGCCGCTTGCTAAGCAGGCAGTCGCATGGTTTGCCAAAAATGCCTTGCCGGTACCTGATACACACGGGACGGTCGATTTAGCTGTGACGGATGCGAACACTCGACAAAATCAAATTACGTGGACAGAAGGCAATGCCTTGTATATGATTTCTGGACTCGAACCTATGCACACCATTCAAGTAGGTACAGCAACCCGCTAGTATTGGGAGCTGTTAGGGCCGATGGTTCAGGTAGCTTAGATTCCAACCCGATAATCTGTTATACTTTTTTCTGAGTTTAAAAATATTTGTCGCAGTCTAGCGACGGTTTTTAATTAAGAAAAAGAGTGAGGTGCCAACTTGGCAAAGATCAAAGTTATGACGGTATTCGGAACCCGACCGGAAGCAATTAAAATGGCGCCGGTGGTTCTGGGACTTAAACGGCGTAGTGATGAGTTTGAGGAGGTCACCGTGGTTACCGGCCAGCATCGCGAAATGTTGGATCAGGTGTTGACGATTTTCCATATTCAGCCAAGCTACGACTTGAACATCATGAAATCACGCCAGACATTGGCAGATATTACTAGCAGTGTTTTGTTAAAGCTTGGACAGATCATTGCCAAGGAACAGCCGGATATTGTGTTGGTTCATGGCGATACGACCACGACATTTGCGGCTAGCATTTCGGCCTTTTATCAACAAACCAAAGTCGGTCACGTCGAAGCGGGGCTGCGTACTTGGAACAAGTACAGCCCGTATCCGGAAGAAATGAATCGGCAGTTAACCGATGTTTTAAGCGATTTGTATTTTGCGCCGACTGCTCAGAGTCGCGCTAATCTGTTACAGGAACATCATCCTGACAAGCAGATCTTTGTGACTGGCAACACGGCGATTGATGCGCTCGATCAAACCGTTCAGGATGATTATCATCACGAGGTTCTGGACCTGATTGATCCCAACAAAAAAATGATCTTAGTCACGATGCATCGGCGAGAAAATCAAGGCGAACCAATGCGTCGCGTCTTCAAGGTGATGCGGGATGTGGTTGAAAGTCATCCGGACATCGAGATCATTTACCCCGTGCATTTAAATCCGGTGGTTCAGGAAGCAGCCGATTCGATTTTAGGTCATCACCAACGGATTCATCTGATTGAACCGCTGGATGTGGTCGACTTCCATAACTTGGCTGCGCGCAGCTATTTCATCATGACCGATTCCGGTGGGGTGCAAGAAGAAGCACCTTCACTGGGCAAGCCGGTTTTGGTGTTGCGTGACACCACTGAGCGTCCGGAAGGGGTTCAGGCCGGGACTTTGAAGCTAGTCGGTACCGATCCGAAAACGGTGAAAAAAGCAATGTTGCAGTTGCTGGATGATCAAGCCGAATATCAACGCATGGCCGATGCCAAGAATCCGTATGGCGATGGGCACGCCTCGCAGCGGATTTTAGATGCGATTTTGTATGAATTCGGAAAACGTGAAACGCGACCAGCACCGTTCAAGTAAATGAGTTACATGCATGTCATACTCGCCACCACAGATTCTTGTGGTGGCGAGCGTGTGTCAAGGGGGTATATAAGATGGCACTTCCGGTGTTGTGGATCGTGATTCCTTGTTACAACGAAGAAAAAGTCTTACCTAGTCACGGCACCACGATTTCTGGCCAAGCTTTCTGAATTTATTGAAACGCAAAAGATCGCGGCAAATAGCCGGGTTCTGTTTGTAGACGATGGCTCAAAAGATCAAACTTGGCCATTAATTCAGAAATTTGTCCAAACGGATCCGCATTATTTAGGGATTCAACAAAGTCGCAATCGCGGGCATCAGAACGCGGTTTTAGCCGGACTGATGGTCGCTAAAGATCGCGCTGATGTGACAATTTCTATTGATGCTGATGGTCAGGACGATCTTAACGCGATGACAGATATGCTGGCAGCGTACGCAGACGGTTGTGAGATTGTTTATGGCGTTCGCTCAGACCGCAAAAGCGATTCGTGGTTTAAACGCGTCAGTGCCCAGGCTTTTTATCGGTTCTTGCGGGTGATGGGAGTGGATGTTGTTTACAATCATGCTGATTATCGGTTGGCCAGTAGCAAGGTGTTGCAACATTTAGCCGATTTTAAGGAGGTCAATCTCTTCCTGCGCGGCATGTTCCCCCTTGTTGGTTTTAAAAGTACGTCAGTCTATTATGAAAGGCACGAACGTTTGGCAGGTAAGAGCCATTACCCTCTGTCAAAAATGATTGCCTTAGCGATTAATGGCGTTACGAGTCTGTCAATCAAGCCGATCGTATTTATCGCCGAACTGGGTGCCGTCGTCAGTATCTTAGGCTTCATCGGTACGATCTGGGCTGTCGTCATGGCAATTAAGGGTGCTACTGTTGCTGGCTGGGCTTCAATTGTTTGCATTGTTTCATTTTTGGGTGGCATTCAGCTGCTCAGTTTAGGCGTGATCGGTGAATACGTGGGGAAAACGTATCTGGAAACCAAGCATCGCCCGCGGTTTATTATCAGTGATCAGACTTGGCATGATGAACCATCTAAGCAGCCAAAAGCAGACAAAGATGTTGAAAAGCAGCGGAAACCATAAACTGTTTTTTAAAACGAGCAAAATAAAAAGGCCATAAGTCGGCCTGAATGGCTTCTGCTTGCTTACTTATCAAGCACTTCTTGATGCCAGTCGTTTGGACCTCAGTTGTTTGATGGTAACTTGTACATAGGCAATGATTCCGGCAACGAAATAGCTTAATAAGATCACCATGATTGAGTAGACGACGCTATGGGCACCAATCGCGGGAATCGTATGTAACCAGCTGGCGATGAAGGGATGATATAGATACAGGTTTAACGACCATGCGCTGCTGATTAAAAAGAGCTTGCTCGAAAACTCAACGCGATAGTTGACCATCATGACGGCCAAAGCAAAAAAAGATTTCGCTAAAGAATCGGAACCTTAACTGATTATGCATTTCATCTAGAGTGAAAAAAAGCGCAAATGCCGTCAGCGTCCCTAACATGATCGGCAAATAGAAACGGCGGATAAGCGGCATGAAGCGGTCTTCATAAAAAGCAAAGAGGACACCGGTCGGAAAGACAAAGGCTGCGTTGACTAACCATTCGCCCATACCTTTATCCCAAATATAAACCGTGTAAAGACCGGTCAACAAAAACAAAATGGCAAATAATGGTAGCGAGTGACCACGCGAGATTTGCATACCAAGCCAAAATGCAAAGTAGAAAAAAATAATTGCTAAAACAAACCAACTGTCATTCACGAACGGCGCGCCATTGGTCATCGAAATGGCGGCTTGGCTAAAAGTCAGTCCCATCAGCTGGTGTTTGATCGGGAAGATAAGCAGCATTGCTAGAAGATAAAGTAAAATAATGGGCAGCAGACGATGGGGCAGGAAGTTCTTTAAGTAAGATGGCCCTTTGATCTGATGCTGCCGCATAATACCGTAACCGGAGACAAAAAAGAAAATGGCAACGCCGAGTCGACCAGCCATGGTTAGTCGCGAAGCAAAGAAAGTACCGCTAACACCATTGAGCTCTTGATTGATGTGATGCAGAATGATAAAGATGATGCTGATGCCTTTTAGGTTGTTAGTCGCACTTTTTCTCAGGTGGCCTTCTTCAAGGTTCTGACTTGGACGTATGCTAGCAAATAAAAAGCCGATGAATGGTAATAAGATAAGATCCAACGCAAACGTTCCTCCGTTAACTGAATCGCTACAATTTCATCATTCAGTATAACATGAGATATTCATTGTTTCGAAACCGTTTTACTTGAAATTGGCTGTATGGTACCGCATTCAGTGACGGATGTTCTTTAAAGCTTAATCGTGAAACGACTTGCGTTATAGTCCTATCAACGATTTTTACATGCAATTGGTAACGGACTTTGCTGGTCAGAGGGGAAGAAAAATAAAGTAAAAGGGGAATAACTAGAGAATGAGACAACGCACAATGATGCTACTAGAAGGTGCTGACAGGCTGATCAATAAGCTGGGAAGATATCTGCTTGTTGCAGTTTTTGCTTTTTGTTTGCTGTGCCTTTTTAAAATACAGGTTATCCAAGGAGCTAGTTGGGAGACGCCTGCTTTTGTTTTAGGGAGTATGGGCGTTCTGATAGGTTTGTTTTTGCTCTTTAAACTAAGCTTGCTGAAGCTCTCAGATCGTCAGGCGTTGTTGCTATTGACCGTGCTCGCCCTCGTTTTTTTTAGTTTCTGGAACTTTGTCTTTCGACCGGTTCCAGTCAGCGATTATAAAGTTTTGTTGGAGGGTGCTCGGGATATTGTCGATGGCACATTTAAAAGCCAGGCGGCCCAGCCTGATAACTATTTTAGATATTATAATTTCCAGATTGGTTACGCTTATTATCTATCGCTCATCATGCGGTTGTTTGGTGATCGGCTGCTGTTTTTTAAAATAATTGAAATGCTTGTTATGACAGCGACAACGCTTGTACTATATAAAACATTTAGATTATTTTGTGATGTCCATCGGTCCGTTTTTGGGGCGGGAGTATTCACGCTTTTCCCATACGTGTTTATCGGCGTAGGCATCATCAATAATCAGCATGAGGGGCTGCTGCTAGAGGCACTGGCCATTTATTTTATTCTGAAGCGCCGGTCTTGGCCGAATTTGTTAATCGCTGCAGTCTGCATTGCGATTGCTCAGGTGTTGCGGCCAACAGCAGTCGTGGTTGCAGCTGCGATTATTGTGACCCTCATGATTCAGACGATTCAGCAAAAGAGCCGACAGCGTTTGCTTGAAACCGCGGCTTTTATAGTGACTTGTTGGGGTCTGGGCTGGATTACCAACAAGTTATTTATTCTCTCGGGAGTGGCTCCGTACGGTATTAAGGTCGGCAATCCGTATTTTAAATTTCTGATTGGACTGACAGGAAAAGGCGTGAGCGGAAAATATACGACCAGTGCACGCAAGACCCAACTTTACTATGATTTGAAAGAATACCATTTTAATTATGCCCTCTATAAACAGGCAGCTGCGGAAAAACTGAAGAATGTCTTGATACATGGCGTGAACTTGCAGGACATCATGAATCGTTTTACAGGCTTTATTGGCAATGTCGATAATCAGTATTATCTCGGGGGCAATGAGCAATTTATGAATCGGCACCCGGTCCTGATTTCATCATTGAATTTTGCCGGCATGGTCGTCTATGGTGGAACGGTTCTTGGAACCTTCAAACGGGTTATAACCGAAAAATGGGTAACGAGTCGCACCAGTTACCTCTTGCCAGCGGTCGTTTTCGGCATGTTCTTCTTTGCCTATATCTTCATGGAAACTCAGGCACGGTACCGATTTGAATTGTATTATGTCCTGTTCTTATTGGCAGTACCGACAATTTATGGGTGGCTCACAACCTTGCAGGAAAAAATGTTTACACTTGATTCGTCCAAGGATTCCCGCTGATCCAAGATGCTCAGACGCCTGTCATATAAATGACATGGTAATTTGTCATCATTTTGTTTCTTTAAAAGCGGTTGATCTCCATGTATAATGAGCCTGTTATAAAGTTTAAAAAGTTGGGGAGGAGTTTACTTATGGGGAAAAAGGAGAAAAAAATGAAGAATAAGTTATTTTGGGCATCTGCGGCGATTGCATCGTCAATACTGTTTTCGCAGCTTGTTTTAGGAACACCGGTGTCTGCAGCTGATGAAGGCACAGGTGCAAACGCCCAAACAAGTCAGACGAGTCAGGGTCAAACCGTATCGTTTCACGATATGAACGAACATTCTAATTTTGGTAATACTACTGTTCCCAGTGCCAATACGACAGCAGGTGTGCGGTCATTTTCAAGTGCACAAGCTGCGGGAGCAACATTACAGGCAGCACCGCAATCGAATGTGCAGGCGTTTGCAGCCAAAGCACAGACAATGATGAGCTTTACCATTGGGGATCAATCAGTTCCACGAACAGATGTTGTAGATGTCGCCTCTTATCAAGGGTGGATGAATCAAGACAGTTTTAATACCCTCCATTCGTTGGGCGTCAGAGGTGCCGTTGTTAAAGCCTCAGAAGGTACGTCTTATCAAAATCCATTTGCGGCATCGCAGATTCAATATGCGCGTAACGCGGGCATGACTGTTTCGGCTTACCACTATAGCCACTTCGGTTCAAGTGCCGAAGCAGTGGCTGAAGCTAATTTTTTTGCCAATACACTTGATAAGCTGAATGTCGGTAAAGAAGTCAATGTTGTTGCCGATGTCGAAGGTTCCGATGTAAGTGGGGATGTCGGGGCGAGTTTAAATGCATTCTGGCAGACACTTAATCAGCGCGGTTATACGCATCATGTATTGTATACCGGTAAGTATTATACTTACTCGAATGCTGCCATTGGGACAGTCGGTAAGAACCGGACATGGGTTGCGGACTATCCGTATACGCCGAGCGCTAACTCGATGTGGAATCAAGATTTTGGTGCATGGCAGTATTCTTCATTAGCGTATTTGCCTGGAGCATCTAAACCAGTCGATGTTTCAGTTGATTACACGGGTCTGTTTACGCAACCGAATGCAGCTACTCCGCCAGCACCTTCTTATGACCCGATTTTGTCAAACAAATCCGTCAGCTATGATGTCACTATTGTTAATCAGGATACCCGTAAAGACGGCATTTATTTTGATGCACCGTATCATACCAGTGCTTCAACTGCTATTTCTAACTTTAATGGTGTCAATTACAACAATCAGAATGTTCACGTACAAGCTGAAACAGTTACATCGCGTAGCACTTATCTCCAAGTTAAAGCCCAAGATGGCAAAGTTTTCTGGATTGATAAGAATGGTACCGCACAATTTTCGTTTGACAGCATTGTTTCGCAACAGACAGTGGACTATCCGGCCACAATTCAGCAACAAGGGCGCGGTGACGGCATTTATACAGCTGGTCCTTACCATACCTCTGCCGCAACATCTGGTGGTAACAGTGATGCAACTAAGTATGACGGCCAAAAGGTTCAGGTTATTGCTGAAGCTACTACCAGCAGAGCTGGCGGCACGACTTATGCCCAGGTACGTTTAGCTGATGGGCAGACCTTCTGGATTGATAAGCGTGGTTTGCAAACCGGCGATAATTCAGGGTATGACAAGATTCTTCTTAAGAAATCCGTAAGCTATCTTGCTATCGTTGATCAAAGTCATCGTGCTGACGGGTTGTATGCAAACGGTCCTTATCACACCTCAGCTATAACCGCAATCGGTAATGACAATGCTAAGTCATTAAACGGTCAGTTGGTTCAAGTGCTTACCGAAGCAACGACTTCTCGTTCAACGCATTCGACATATGTACAGATTCGTTTAGCAAACGGCCAGACTTACTGGACGGATAAACTCGCTCTTACAAGCTTCTCGTCATTAAGTCCGATTCTTTCAACGAATAATGTTAATTATGATGCAACGATCAATCAAAAGGACCGTGTAGATGGTCTTTACAGTGATGGACCGTATCATACCAGCATCAGCACACTTGTCGGTAACGATAATGCCAAACAATATGACGGTCAAAAAGTTCATGCCTCGGTTGAACAAAAGACCGATCGCGGAACCTATGTCAAGGTTCAGTTTACTGATGGACATGTCTATTGGATTGATAAAGGCGGCTTAACCGTTAAATAGTCCCGATCTTTATTAACGAACAAAAATATCTCTCAAAGCCTTGTATTTGCTAGCCCGCTTCGTCAGCTAGTGAGTGCAGGTTTTTTTTCATTTATAGGACGAAGCAACGATCGTAAATTGCAAGAACAAGTTAGCCAGTCGTTGAGGACAATCCCAGAACAGGCCGTTATCAAATAGAAGTTGTGGCGCTAGAGAGACTACTGGGCCATGCGGCGAACGCGCCGAGCTTCGGCCTCAAAGTTTTGCTGGGGTGTGCAGTAGCCCTATTGTTTGCGAGGCAACTGATTCAAGCGGTCTTGCGTGGCCTGCACTTGACTAGGGCTAATGTCATCTAGGGACATGCCCTTAGGGAAGTCCTGGCGAATCATCCGGTTATGTGCCTCGTTGGTGCCACGGTCGCAGGACGTGTAAGGATGGGCGTAGAAGATCTCAGTTTCCGTCCCAGCAAAAGCAGTATTTAAGGCGGTGAACTCGGGTCCGTTGTCGGCTGTGATGGTCTTGATGCAAGCTCCCCATTCGCGCTTGATTCCACGCAATGCATAGCTCACAGAGTCTGCATCTCGTCCTTCGATCAAGCGGAGAAGTTGGCAACGGGTCTTGCGCTCAATCAGAGTCAAGATGACGCTCTCCTTGCCATTGCGTTTACCGACAATGGTATCCATCTCCCAGTGACCGAACTGCCTGCGTCGTTCAACGACCTTAGGCCGTTCCTCGATACTGCGGCCAGCCAGGCGCTTAGCCTTGGTGTGGTGCTGGTGAGAGGTCTTCCGCTTAGTCTTCTCCAACAGGTCGATATTTCGAATCCGCGCATTTTAGAATCAAGTTAGCCACTGTCTCAAAATTTTTTGGACAATAAAAAACATCAAGAACAGATATCCTGTATCATTGAAGTTCCTACACAAACAATGGAAGAGGATATTGTCTTGATGCAGAAACAGGATAGCACACACCGCCAAAAAGGTCAGCACTTAACATCACTCGAGCGCGGAAAAGTGGCCGGATTCCGCCAAGCTGGGAAGTCCAATCGTTGGATTGCTGCTGAAATTGGCGTCTGCCCGCAGACCATTAATAATGAAATCAAGCGAGGTACAGTAGATCAGGTCAAGAAGAGTAATGGCAAGCGCGTCTACCATCGACAATACCTGCCAGAGGCTGCTCAGGCACGTTACGAGACTGCATGCTTGAGCTGCCATCGTCCTGACAAGTTCGCCAGCGTACAGGTCTTCTTAGCCTGGTACGTACAGCGAGCTAAGCAGGACAAATGGTCGCCGGATGCTTCAATCGGCTATGCCAAGCGACACAAGCTGTTTACTCCTGAAGAGCTTGTTTGTGCCTCGACTTTGTACCAGTACATTGACGACCAACGCCTAGAGATTCGAAATATCCGTAAATTGCAAGAACAAGTTAGCCAGTCGTTGAGGACAATCCCAGAACAGGCCGTTATCAAATAGAAGTTGTGGCGCTAGAGAGACTACTGGGCCATGCGGCGAACGCGCCGAGCTTCGGCCTCAAAGTTTTGCTGGGGTGTGCAGTAGCCCTGTTGTTTGCGAGGCAACTGATTCAAGCGGTCTTGCGTGGCCTGCACTTGACTAGGGCTAATGTCATCTAGGGACATGCCCTTAGGGAAGTCCTGGCGGATCATCCGGTTATGTGCCTCGTTGGTGCCACGGTCGCAGGACGTGTAAGGATGGGCGTAGAAGATCTCAGTTTCCGTCCCAGCAAAAGCAGTATTTAAGGCGGTGAACTCGGGTCCGTTGTCGGCTGTGATGGTCTTGATGCAAGCTCCCCATTCGCGCTTGATTCCACGCAATGCATAGCTCACAGAGTCTGCATCTCGTCCTTCGATCAAGCGGAGAAGTTGGCAACGGGTCTTGCGCTCAATCAGAGTCAAGATGACGCTCTCCTTGCCATTGCGTTTACCGACAATGGTATCCATCTCCCAGTGACCGAACTGCCTGCGTCGTTCAACGACCTTAGGCCGTTCCTCGATACTGCGGCCAGCCAGGCGCTTAGCCTTGGTGTGGTGCTGGTGAGAGGTCTTCCGCTTAGTCTTCTCCAACAGGTCGATATTTCGAATCTCTAGGCGTTGGTCGTCAATGTACTGGTACAAAGTCGAGGCACAAACAAGCTCTTCAGGAGTAAACAGCTTGTGTCGCTTGGCATAGCCGATTGAAGCATCCGGCGACCATTTGTCCTGCTTAGCTCGCTGTACGTACCAGGCTAAGAAGACCTGTACGCTGGCGAACTTGTCAGGACGATGGCAGCTCAAGCGTGCAGTCTCGTAACGTGCCTGAGCAGCCTCTGGCAGGTATTGTCGATGGTAGACGCGCTTGCCATTACTCTTCTTGACCTGATCTACTGTACCTCGCTTGATTTCATTATTAATGGTCTGCGGGCAGACGCCAATTTCAGCAGCAATCCAACGATTGGACTTCCCAGCTTGGCGGAATCCGGCCACTTTTCCGCGCTCGAGTGATGTTAAGTGCTGACCTTTTTGGCGGTGTGTGCTATCCTGTTTCTGCATCAAGACAATATCCTCTTCCATTGTTTGTGTAGGAACTTCAATGATACAGGATATCTGTTCTTGATGTTTTTTATTGTCCAAAAAATTTTGAGACAGTGGCTAACTTGATTCTAAAATGCGCGGAAAAATCATCACCCAAAAAGGCCGTTGAAAAATCAAGCCTTAAAATTGGTAGTACGTTGAACAGGCTGATCAATGATAGGATTAATAAGATGATGAGGCTTTTGATTAGCCGACTACTACGAGTTGTCATGACTGAAGGTAACCCCTTATTATGTAAAGTGTTTTCTAAATGTAGGACAAAGATACTATTGATGGACTCTGCGACGAATCCGGCCGTGGAAATCACATTATGTATAACTAGTCTGATGGATCTTCGCCCGCTATCAATCATACGACTAGGCCATTTTACCATAATCACTGTTTGGTTTAAGGAGAGATCAACTTGAAGACGAGAGTGTTTTCATGGGAATACCGTTAAAAATCATTGGGTGAGACGAAGACAGCAAGTTTGTCTAAGAAGGGATGCTAACCTGTGGTATAATGCTCGGGAAAGTCACGAGCTATTTTGGCAGTGTCGTTACTGCCAGTGTACACGGCTTTATTTTTATGGCGTCATTTGACACTATGCGTTTGGCCAATGCCAGTCACATGGTCATCAACTCAAAGACGCTAGAACAATCAACGGAGGGCAGTATGAACTACCAACTGAGTATCGTCATTCCGGTATTTAATAGTGAAGCGTATTTACCGCGCCTTTTTAAAAGTTTAGGTACAATTCCGCCAAGCGTGGAAGTTGTGCTCGTTAATAATGGTTCTACCGATAATAGCGCTAGGCTGCTTCAGCGTTACCATGAAAGCCACGCGAATAGTTCATTGATTGATGAAGTCCATGGCGGTGTCGCATTTGCGCGTAATGCTGGTCTTGAACGGGCCCACGGTCAATATATCTGGTTTGTGGACGCTGATGATACACTTCGGCCCAACGCCATCAATAGAATTCTAAAAGTTATTAATGACATTGATTTTGACCTACTGATTTTTGACTATCGTTCATTAACTGAGCAGGATGCCGCTTCACCTGACGATCAAGTGCCAAAGACTGCGCAGAAGGCCGATTTAGCTGCAGTTCTCCATGAAATGCTGACTGGAGCGCATGATCCGATTGGAGGCTTTCCGCATAACAAGATTTTTGCAAGGAGTCTAATTGGAGCAGATCGTTTCCCCGATTTTAAATCTGCCGAAGATATGGCTTTTTTTGTCCCGATTTTGTTTCGTGCCAAGCATATTTACCGATTACACAAAACTTTGTATGATTACTATCAGCATGCCAATTCCATTGTGCATAAAATCAGGGCAGACAAACTGATAGATTATGCTAAGGTTATGGATTTGGTTGAACAGCGACTTCGTTCAAATGGCACAGCTCCTAAGAACGATGTTGATGAGTACATACTCCGCAGGCGGCTGTCGATTTATTTTCAAAATCTTGCCGAAGCAAAGGATCCATGGGTTAAGAAGCATATTCGCAAAAAAATGAAGCAGTACTCTTGGAAACAACTGCTATCATTCAGCCACGACAAAAAATTGATGGTCAAAATATTACTATATAAATTCAGAATATTAGATGTTTTCCCGTTCTTGTTAAAATACTTCTATTAGACAGATACTGCTTGCTGGGAGAATAAAGTGAACGGATCAGGAGGAACCATGAAGATATTGTTTGTGTCGACCGGACACGTCGATGACGATTCAAGATTACTAAAGGAGAGTGCGGCGCTGCAAGCCGCTGGGCATGACGTTACGATTCTTGGCTGGCGCGAAGACCCGCATGGCCGAATGACGACAGATACCTTTGAATTCGATGGTCAGCGTCTGAAGGCAATCTTCACGGGCATCAAGCTGTCGTATTCTTTTAAATATTTTAAGGTTTACGCATTTATGCGGTTTGAGGCCTTTTTGTATCGTTGGCTTCGTAAGCATTTACGCGAGTATGACGCGGTTCAGGCATGTAATGTGCATACGGGATATGTGACGGCCAAGGTCGTAGCGAAGACCAAAACTAAATTTGTTTATGATATCTTTGACTATGCGCCTGACACGAGAAACTATCCGGGATGGTATCGCAAAATGGTCGTTCATTGGGAAAATGTAGCGATGGCGACAGCCGATTGGACGTTAATTTGTTCGGAGGATCGCCGCCGCCAAATTGAACCGGCCAAGCCGAAAAATTTGGCAGTGATCTATAATTCACCGTTAGATAGTCCTATTGCAGCAGATGCCGAGAAATTTGATCCGGCGCAAAAGAATTTTAAAATCGTCTATATTGGCGGGCTGAGTCCATATAGGTGTCTGCCAGAACTATTAGGCGCGGTTGAGGCAAATCCGGCATTATCCTTGACTGTGGCCGGTCAGGGTCAATATCAGGAGATGTTTGCCGACGCCGCAAAACGCACATCACGAATTGACTATTTAGGCGTTGTGCCCTATGAAAAGGTGAATGGCATCGAGAAGACAGCGGATATTTTGGTCGCGCTCTATGATCCGGTGCTTAAGAATCACCTATATGCTTCTCCGAATAAATTTTTTGAAGCTATGGAACTTGGCAAGCCGCTGTTAATGGTCGAGAAATCCGGCATGTCAAATTGGTTAACCAAGTATGGTTTTGGGGCTGTTTGTGGAACCTCTGAGAAGAGCATTGGTGCTGGTCTCCAGCAACTGATCGATAAGCGTCAGGACTGGGCCAAAGAAGCTAATCTGATGCGCAATATCTATCAAAAAGAGTTTGCGTGGCCGCTGATGCAACAGCGGTTACGCCACATTTATGCAAGTTTTGAAACTAAGTGAAATGAGGAAACGAGTTGCCAAATCGGTTTGAAGTGACCAGAAAAAGTATTGTATGGAGTTATGCGGGGACCATTTTTTCGATGGCAAGCAATTTTCTCCTACTGCCGATCATCTTTCATTTCCTTAATCCTCAAGAGATTGGCTATTGGTATTTAATTTTAAGTATCAACGGTCTCATCGCGTTGTTTGATTTTGGATTTGACCCAGCATTTGCCCGCAACATTGCGTATATTTGGTCTGGTGCGAAAACATTAAAATCGCGCGGAGTTGATAAGGAACATGATCACACAGTTGTGAACTACCACTTGCTGGCTTCGACAATTCACGCTGCCAGGGCTATTTACATGATTCTTGCGATTGTTGCTGTTGTCTTAGTCGGCATCTTCGGCACGATCTACATGAACGCTTTTGTGTTCAGTAAATTACCTGCCGCCGAATATAAGTGGACTTGGCTGGTTTTCTGTTTCTCGCTTTTCCTTAATTTGTATTTTGGCTACTTTTCGGCATTGCTCCGCGGCTCCGGCAAAATCGACTCAGTCAACAAAGCGCAGGTATTTTCCCGTTCATTACAGATTCTGCTGACGCTTGGTGGCTTCCTAGTCTACCCGTCGATTTTGTCGCCGGTCATCGGCTTGGTTATGTATGGCATTATTTTTCGAACGATCTGCAGTCATTTTTACTGGCAGGATGATGAGGTGCGGGCTCATCGCAAAGAGCTTAAATCGCCAATGAACTGGCACGAAATTAAAGAAATCTTTCTGTTCATTTGGCCGAACACTTGGCGCGACGGCTTGGTCAGCATGTCGAATTATGTCACCTCCCAAGGTATGTCACTAATGGCAGGTGCGTTCTTGCCGCTGTCGGTGACAGGTGTTTATTCGGTCGGCGTCCAGTTTGCTTCGGCTATCGGAACAGCTTCTTCAGCAATCAACGGGGCATATAATCCGATTTTGCAATCAAACTTTGTTAAGCAGGATTTTGATTCGATCCGAGAGAAAACATCGAAAGCGGTCGCTGCTTATGTTTGGCTTTTTGGCATTGCCTCTGTTGGAACCTTGTTAGTGATCTTCCCGCTACTGAAGTTGATAAAGCCTGAATCAGTTCCGACGTTACAGGTGTTTTTGCCGTTAATCCTTTACTATTTTCTTTACCAGCAACACTCAGTGCATGCATCATATATTGCTAATGCCAATATTATTCCGTACACAAAAGCATTTCTCATCTCGGCTGGTGTTAACTTAGTCGGGTTATGGCTCGGTCTCAAGCTGACCGGCGGGAATATTTATTTCCTGCTTTTCTTCCCGATTCTGGTTCAGGGGCTGTACAACAACTGGCGATGGCCAACATATTACTATAAGATGATTGATAGTACGCTATTGGCCTCCATCAAACGAGGTACGATTGCGTGGGGAAAAACCTTTGCAAATTTCTTTAAATCCGGTTCAAACGTATGACTTTTCCTGTCGCTGCGGTATGATAAAAACGCAGCAGACATGGCCGATATCTGTTGATCAAGAAATGAGTTTATGATGGAGGAATCATGGATAACTTATTGAGTATGAAAGAACTAATGGTTTCGCTTCGCAAGAATTGGTGGCTGGCACTTTGCACCTTATTGGTGGGTGCTGTGTTAGCTGGTGCTTTTGCTTTTGGAATGATGAAGCCTTCCTATTCGTCGACGGCGCTAACCGTCATCAATCAGCAAAAAAACAACACCGAGTCCCTTAGCCAGATGCTGAACCAGAATCAATATGATTCGGAGCTGCTGGCCACTGGCAAATCCCTTTTTAAAACAGCTGCAGTTTTTGATGAGGCCTCAACGCAGCTAGCACAAAAAGACCATCTCAATATCACAAGTGGTGATCTTCAAAAGCAGGTTAAAGTTGACAATGAAGACAATTCAAGAGCCTTCTCAATTCATGCAACATCTAAACATGCCAAGGATGCTGCTTTGATCGCAAATGAAGTTGCAGCTGCTTTTCAAAAGACAGTCGGTACGATCACCAACCACACGGACACGGTGACCATTTTGGCAAAGGCGACGCCGAGTGATGTGGCAGCCGGTACGAAACCGGTTGTTTTGGTTGTGATTGGCGCAATAATCGGCTTTTTGGTTGGGTTAGCCTGGATTGTTCTCAGAGAAATCAAACAGGCAACGATCAAGACTAAAGAAACGCTTGTACAGGTCGCCAAAGCACCTGTTCTTGGGGTTATTTCTGCTAAGAAACTGTAAGCTTTGCAGTCGTTGATATTGCTATGTTGACTTGAGCACATCCAATTTTGAAGGAGTTTTCCATGACAAACGAACTTGCACATCAATTTGTTAGTGATACATCCGTTTCTAGTCAGGAGTTTCGGACGCTTAGAAACAACCTGTCATTACAGACGAGTCGTCACGATGTCTCTGTTTTGCTGATCACCTCTGCCACTGCTGGTGAAGGTAAGTCCTATGTTACGGCGAATCTTGCTGCTAGTTTTGCAGTGGAAGGGAAGCGGACGTTGCTGGTTGAAGGTAATCTGCATCGCCCAATTTTGGCAGCGGTTTTTGATCTTCAGCCTAATAAAGGTCTTTCATCCTTGATAGGCGCAGACGCCGCATCAGTTAAAGCTTATGATTTGATTATAGAAACCAAGATTCAAAAGTTAACGGTTGCACCTGCAGGCGAATCCCTTGCCGATCCGGCAACGTTGTTGGCTGGTTCAGCATTCAAAGCATTCCTTGATCAAGTTAAAGATAAATTTGATGTCGTCTTGATTGATGGGCCGGCGATGGCAGACGCGAGTGAAGCAGGACTTATTGCGGAACTTGCTAATGGCGTCGTAGTTGTTGCGAAGGCTGATGGGCCATCGAAGCGTGATGTCGCGCAAACGATCGCACAGGTTCGACAACTACCGGCAGCCTTAATCGGGACTGTGTTGAATCAGGCCTAGTGTCGAAACTTGGAAGAGAAACGGCTTCACCGCCGAAACTATGAGACGCTGGGTGCATAAAGGCAATAGGAGAATGATGTTGTGGCTTTTTATTTAGGTCTCTTTGCAATTATGATCATTTTCATGCTACTCGGACGTGTCACAATGTCGTCTGTCTGGGCATGGCTAGGTGTTATAATGCTCACGCTGGTTGCCGGATTACGCTATGAAACCGGTAACGATTTTTTGCCATACAAGACCATTTATGCAGGTGATTATTCGGCAGGGCAGGTTGAACCTGGATTTTTGCTTTTACGAAATATTTTTAACGGATTGCATGCCCCTTTTTGGCTTTTTTTACTGGCATGGGCAACAGTGACCTTAGTGCTGTTTTATTTCTTTGCAAGGGAATATTTCCGTCCGGCAATCATTCCGATTGCTTACTACATGAGCCGCTTTTTCTTCATGCGGGATATGGGACAGATTCGGGCTTCGCTTGTCTGCGTGACCTGTATGCTGGCATTAAAGTTTGTATATGACGAGAAGCCGCTTCCTTTTGTACTGATTGTTGGCTTGTCGGCTACGATCCATATTTCAGCGTTGTTCTTCTTGTTAATTTACCCATTCTGGTTACTGTTCCGTAAAATCAACTTTAAATGGGTGATCGGATTCTTAGCCCTTGGTGCAGCTGTGGGCTTCGTTGCACCTAAGATTCTGAGTGTCATTATTGTCCACACGTTACCGAGATATGCACCTTATGTGACAAACGCGAGTTATCTCTCGTCGGGTTTATTTGATCCGGTGACGCTCATGCAGGTATTGATCTGCGTCACAGGATTCTATATCTTAAAGCGTGGTATGATTGCGGATACCTTAATTGGCGGAAGCGCTAAGTTTAAATTCTTGATGATTGTATACTTATTTGCCACCCTGACGCTGTTGTCACTTTCGCAGTTATCAACCATTGGGGGCCGTCTGTCGACTATTGGTACAACGACCGAGACGATTGTGCTGCCAACGATTGTGTTTTCGATTATGCCAAAACGGACGCGGACTTTGGCGATGGTTGGTGTGTGCGGTGTGATCTTCGTCCTCATTTTCTTAATCAGTGGGGCCTATAAGACGTTTATTCCTTACCAGATGGCGTTTTAGTGGCTTATCAGAAACGGTTGCCTTTAAGAAAGGTAATCGTTTTTTTGTGTTTTCAAAAATAATATTTTAGACGTAAATTGCAAGAACAAGTTAGCCAGTCGTTGAAGGACAATCCCAGAACAGGCCGTTATCAAATAGAAGTTGTGGCGCTAGAGAGACTACTGGGCCATGCGGCGAACGCGCCGAGCTTCGGCCTCAAAGTTTTGCTGGGGTGTGCAGTAGCCCTGTTGTTTGCGAGGCAACTGATTCAAGCGGTCTTGCGTGGCCTGCACTTGACTAGGGCTAATGTCATCTAGGGACATGCCCTTAGGGAAGTCCTGGCGGATCATCCGGTTATGTGCCTCGTTGGTGCCACGGTCGCAGGACGTGTAAGGATGGGCGTAGAAGATCTCAGTTTCCGTCCCAGCAAAAGCAGTATTTAAGGCGGTGAACTCGGGTCCGTTGTCGGCTGTGATGGTCTTGATGCAAGCTCCCCATTCGCGCTTGATTCCACGCAATGCATAGCTCACAGAGTCTGCATCTCGTCCTTCGATCAAGCGGAGAAGTTGGCAACGGGTCTTGCGCTCAATCAGAGTCAAGATGACGCTCTCCTTGCCATTGCGTTTACCGACAATGGTATCCATCTCCCAGTGACCGAACTGCCTGCGTCGTTCAACGACCTTAGGCCGTTCCTCGATACTGCGGCCAGCCAGGCGCTTAGCCTTGGTGTGGTGCTGGTGAGAGGTCTTCCGCTTAGTCTTCTCCAACAGGTCGATATTTCGAATCTCTAGGCGTTGGTCGTCAATGTACTGGTACAAAGTCGAGGCACAAACAAGCTCTTCAGGAGTAAACAGCTTGTGTCGCTTGGCATAGCCGATCGAAGCATCCGGCGACCATTTGTCCTGCTTAGCTCGCTGTACGTACCAGGCTAAGAAGACCTGTACGCTGGCGAACTTGTCAGGACGATGGCAGCTCAAGCGTGCAGTCTCGTAACGTGCCTGAGCAGCCTCTGGCAGGTATTGTCGATGGTAGACGCGCTTGCCATTACTCTTCTTGACCTGATCTACTGTACCTCGCTTGATTTCATTATTAATGGTCTGCGGGCAGACGCCAATTTCAGCAGCAATCCAACGATTGGACTTCCCAGCTTGGCGGAATCCGGCCACTTTTCCGCGCTCGAGTGATGTTAAGTGCTGACCTTTTTGGCGGTGTGTGCTATCCTGTTTCTGCATCAAGACAATATCCTCTTCCATTGTTTGTGTAGGAACTTCAATGATACAGGATATCTGTTCTTGATGTTTTTTATTGTCCAAAAAATTTTGAGACAGTGGCTAACTTGATTCTAAAATGCGCGATAATATTTTAGATAGCGGAGCGCCCGAGGTTTTCTGTGTGTCTGAACGTTTTGTCGTTTTTGGATAAGTCGGGTGGGCCAAGATGAACATGATATGATTATTTTCATATACTGTCTACGCTTCTTTTATAAACTTATTTATAAAGGCCGCTGGGGGACGGCCGTCTTTTATGGGAGGTTCTTGTAAGTGATTGATCTGGATACGCGTTTCAATCGATTAAATGTTAAAACTGCGATGCTTACCTTTTACTTGCGCTATAAGCCGTGGCGATTCTGGATTGTCTTTCCCATGCTAATCAACAGGTTGCTTTTTTGGTTGCATCGGTTAGACGAACTGGATTATCAGGTCAAATACTGGCGCTATTTCATAAATGAACCATTGCCGGAAAAAAGGTGGCGACAATTTGGCAGACGTTTAAGCAACTGCAGTCGACGTCGTGTCAAAGCTACTACTTTTATTGTTGCCGATGTGCCGGTATTCATGTTGAATTGGCTAGTACCAGATTCACGCATCGTTGGTTTGGATATTGATGAGAAAGGCTTATGCTTACCAAAAGCCCGAACGCTCAGTGCTAAAATAGCTTTTTTACAGCCGGAATCGTTAGTTGTGTCGCCGCGTTTTTTTAAAACGTTCGTGCACCATACATCGTTTGAGAATAAAACCCGAATCTATGCAAATCAGCATTTCTTTACCAGTTTTAAAGGCTTCAACCGTTATCAAACTGTTCTGTTTTTAAGAAATGTGGTGGCTTTATTTGCTATGGCAGCCTTCACTGCTGTGGTCACGATTTATATGGCTTCAGCCGCCTATAACCTCGATCTCACTAATGTTGTCTTTAAGAGCCTGCGTTTAATTTTATTAAACATTCTGCCTATTTTTGGTTTCATGCTGATAGGATATTTGCTATTTAATCGCGTAACAATCGCAATTCTTGTGGGGCAGGTTCCAGCGATCGTCGTTGCGCTCGTTAACTATTTTATGTTGCAATATCGCGATTATCCATTTGAGTATTCGGATATCTCGTTGGCGTCAGAGGCTAGTAACATGGGTTCAAGATACAGCTATATTCCACCTGTCAAATACTTTTTGGTTATAGCTGTTTTGTTGATTCTGGCAGTAATTGTAGGTCGTTTTTTGAAAACAACAACGCTTCGCTGGTGGGTTCGCCTGCTAACGCTGGGGTTGGTGTTTATAAGCTCCGTATTTATGATGAATCATTATTATCTAGTCGATGATTACTACACTTTAGCTAACAACGATCCTTGGGGGCCAGACGCCGATCGGTATGTCGTCAATGGTTATATGTTCTCGTTCATTCATTCGGTCAAAAATGACTGGGTGATTGTGCCAGAAGGTTATAATGCCGCCACTGCAAAGAAGGCATTGAGCGCTTATCAGTACCAAGATATCCCTGCAGATAAACGGCTCAATGTGATAACGATTCAGTTGGAAGCTTTTCAAGATTTTTCGAAATGGTCAGATTTGGAAATTGATCCCTCTGTTTATGCTGGACTTCATCAGGTGGCCTCTGAAGGAATGGCAGGTCAACTAACAACAACCATCTTTGGTGGTGGCACTGTTGATACTGAACGTAAGGTATTGACCGGTTTTTCTGAACTAAGCCCAATCAATGGCATGACCAATTCTTTTGTTCAGTATTTTAATGAACAAAAATATGTCACTAGATTTATGCATCCTGGCGACGCATGGTTCTACAACCGGCAGAATATCGACCGCTATCTGGGCTTTCAAAAGACATTGTTCAGGGATAACTACTATGACCAACATGTTGCTGACGTCGATGTTGTTCCTGACACGAAGGTTTTCAATGATCTGGTCAAACAACTGAAAAAGGTGAATGCGAGTGGTAAGCAGTTCTTCAATCAAACTGTGACCATGCAAAATCATGGCCCGTATTCAACCGAGTTCGATGGTAATTCCTTGTTGCCGTGGAAGAAAGGATACAACAAAGACGATTATGCCATCATCAACAATTATCTGACCGGCGTTAAAGAGACATCAGATGCACTTCTAAAGCTGACAAATAAACTTGATCGGTTAAATCAACCCGTGGTTCTGGCATTTTGGGGGGATCACAACCCGTGGGGCGGTGACCAAAATTCGACTTACAAAATGCTTGGCATTAATCTAAAACAATCTACCCAAGAAGGCTATGAGAATTACTACAACACGCCTTATGTGATGTGGGCTAATGAAGCGGCAAAGAAAATAATGGCGAAAGACTTTTCGGGTACAGGCCCAACCATCAGTCCAATGTACGTATTGCCCGAAATCTTTACCCATGCCTGGTGGAAAGGTTCGCAGTACATGCAGGTTTTGCAGAATCTTGAGGGACAGGTTCCGGTATTTGGTCAGAAGAATCATTATATGATCAATGGCAAGCTGACTACCAAGCCAGGGAAGAGCCAGAAAAAGGCCATTAAAAAGTTTGACGATATTCAATACTACATGAAGTCGAATTATATGATGAATCAAAAGCAGCTCAAGTGATTTTTGGCTAAACTCGCGGTTAAAGTGAAAATCCGATGATCTCACTATTAAAATCCAGCCCTCCGCTACCCCATACCCCCAAGCTTCATGGTAAACTCAAAACCGGATATCGTTTAAAAGATAGGCGGGGTAAACATGAAAAACAGCTTCAAATGGCAGTGGTGGTTGGTCGTTCTCGGTTTGACGTTGATTGTAGCGGGTGCGCTCTGCGTTAAGTCATTGGTGGACCGGCATGCAGCTGAGGCGCGGTCACGCCAGGCGAGTCATGAACGTGCTGTGTCCTCCAGCATCAGCACATCTAAGGCGCAAGCATCCTCTCGGCAGGCATCTTCAAGTAGACAGCGAAAAGCAGCGGAACAAGCTGAACGAGAACAAGCTTCAGCTGAATCGCCGTCAAACATCGGTCAAGCGCACATCCCTGCCGCCAACGTCTACGCCTATCCAGTCGCCGAAGTTAAAAAAGAAATGACGGCACCTTATACCAGCAACATCAAGAAGAAAGTGGTGTTTTTAACCTTCGATGACGGTCCGAACGCGGTCAATTCGCCGCAGGTTCTGAACATCCTTAATCAAGCAGGTGTTCATGCCACATTCTTTGTGGTGGGTCGCCAGCTTTCGCCTGAGACGGCACCGGTGTTGAAGGCAGAATATGGTGCCGGCAATAGCATCGGGTTGCACAGCATGACGCACAATTACAATTTGCTTTATCCGGGACGAACCGGCACCGCTTCGGTTATTGAGAATGAGGCTAAAACGGAGCAGGCAGCGGTGAAGCAGGTGTTAGGCGCTGATTTTGAGACGCATCTGTGGCGTTATCCCGGTGGCCATTTTAGCTGGAAGGGATTGGCAGCGGCTGATACTGGTTTGACCCAGCTAGGGCTTGATTGGGTGGATTGGAATGCGGCGGTCGGTGATGCGTTGAGTCCGGCGCAGGAACCGAAAACGGAATCGGCGATGTTGCAATACCATTTGCGCTCGTTAGCGGTTTATCCGACCAGTAACGTGCGGGTCGTGTTGATGCATGATGCTATCGGGAAGGACATGACCTTGAAGACGCTGCCGAAGATTATTGATTATTACCGCAGTAACGGGTATGAATTTGGCGTTTTGTCATAGTACTTTGCGAACCATAAAAGACTGATGAACGCAATTAAAAAGAGCCTCGCCAAGCAGCTTGAACATTCAAGCAGCAATAGCGAGACTCTTTTCATATTCTATTTAACTCAGGTGCTTCAAACTTCTTCCTTAACCGCGAACTTAGCCAGCTTACCCTTCTGAACCGAGTTGACGACCGCGGTGATACGAGTGCCGTCTTCCGTGTAGTCAGTGGCTTTAACGACAGTTTCTTGATTCAGATAGTTGACAAGTTGGCCTTGATCGAAGGGGATCAGGTACGTGTGTTCTTCATCTTGGCCAAATAAATCAGCTTTGATGAGTTGCGTGAGTGCCTGAAGCGAGCGCTTGTCGCGGGCCGAGTAAATGAGGCGTTGGCCGGTGACTTCCGGATACCGCGTGCCTTCACGTAGATCGGCTTTGTTGTAGGCTTCGATCATTGGGATGTTGTGGATGCCAACTTCCTTGAGGGTTTTCTCGGTGATGGCCATCATTTCCGGATAGTTCTCGTCGGAGTAGTCGACAACCTGAATGAGCAGGTCGGCGTTGGCGGCTTCTGCCAAGGTGGCTTTGAAGCTGTCGATCAGGTTATGCGGCAGTTTGGAGACGAAGCCGACTGTGTCGCTGAGCAAGAACTTGCGATTATCTGGCAAGGTGATTTGCCGCACGCTGGTGTCTAGCGTTGCAAATAGCATGTCCTTTTCAAAGACCTGCTTGTCTTCCGGACGATCAGCGAAGAGTTGCAGGAGTCCGTTCATCGTGGTGCTTTTACCGGCATTGGTGTAGCCAACCAAGGCAACCACTGGAATCGCGTTGTCTTCGCGCCGAGCACGGCGAACCTGGTCGCCAACGCTGGCTTCTTTGAGTTCCTGACGCAGGTGGCTAATGCGCTTGTTGAGTACACGACGATCAAGTTCCAGTTGCGTCTCGCCGGAGCCACGAGTGGCAAAACCGGCACCGCCACCGGCCTGCTGATCGAGACGATTAGCGCTAGGATGCAGGCGCGGCAAGGCGTATTGCAGTTGGGCAATTTCGACTTGCGTTTTGGCTGCTTTACTACGCGCCCGGTCAGCAAAAATATCGAGAATCAGCTGCGTGCGGTCGATGACGTGCAGTTTGGTTTGCTTCTCGAGGTTGCGCAGCTGCGACGGTGAGAGTTCATCGTTAATGACCACCGTGGTGGCGTCACGAACATTGGCGAGCTCGCGGATTTCTTCGACTTTGCCGGTGCCAAAATAAGTGGCAGCGACGGCCCGATCAAGGTTCTGCCGGACCTCGCCGACAACCGTATAGTTATCGGCCCTGGCCAATTCGCCAAGTTCGGTCATGGTGTAATCAAAATCGGCTTGCTGGCGGGAAATGCCTGCGATCAAAACGTTTTCAGAGGTTACTTCATTGGATATTTGTTCAGTCATAAATTCCTTTCATAGATCCGGGCGTCATCGCCGCGGATCGGTGCTAACGGATCATCAGTCATGGTGCAACCTTGCGTAACCGCATGGCGATTCACCCCTTTCATTTGAATAAGACTAGTGTAACACGCGGTATTTTAGCTGGCGAGCGAATTGCGTTGCGAAAAGTTTTGTTTGCAGTTATACGCGTCGTTCGTTTATTTAAGTGGCGGCGCCAGCACCTGAATATGATCAGCAATCACGGCGAGCTTCAGCGGGGTCTTCGCACTCGGATCGCCATCAACGCGGCTTTGCAGGGTTTTAGGTGCCTGGATCGTGAGCTGTTCAGTCTTAAAATAGGTCATGCCCGGAAATTTCTGAAAGTTGCCGGTGATGAAGTAAGGGATTGCGAGCAGCGAACGCCACCAAGCCAGTTTAGGCGCGATGAAGACATGTAGATGGCCGTCATCAGGCGTCGCATCCGGAACGGCATTGGTGAAACCACCAACTGAATTGGTCATGGTCACCAGCAGAAATTGGGTGTCCTTTTTCCATTGGTGATGGGCGGTATCTAGTTGCAACTGCCAGTGCTGGTGCTGTGCCAGAACTTTAAAGCCTTTTAGTAAGTAGATGATGGGACCGAAGTGGCGTTTTTCTTTTTGCGTGACCGATAGCGCGGCATTGGCCAAAACGCCAAGCGTCAGCGTACTGACCATATAGCGATCATTGACCTGCGCGATGTCGAGCGGCTGGGGTTTGGCTTCGAGGATGTTCTTGATAGCCAGAGGTAATAGTAAGGGGATATGCAGCACCTTGGCTAGGTTGTTGACCGTTCCTTCTGGCAAAATGCCTAGGATTGGCGGTTGTTGTCGTGGCGCTAGGCCGGCGACGACTTGATTAATCGTGCCATCGCCGCCAACTGCAACGACAACATCCGAGTGGGCCCGGGCAGCAAACTCACGGGCATCATCGGCATTTTTTGTGGGCTTCATCGTGACCAGCCGCTGGCGATCTTCGAGTTTCGCTTTGAGCACTTCTGCCGCTGTTGGGCCTTTGGCGTGACCCGAAGCAGGATTATAAATGATCGTGTAGCTAAGCATAGCAGCCTCCTACTTATCAAGACATGTGACAATTGTTAAAAGAAATGGCATCATCACAAATTAAAAGCAATATCATTCTTTACTATTAATCTTATCACGCCGCGTCAGTGATCACCGTGTTGACAGCTAAATCAGTGGAAACCATCATAACAGCGAGCAAGCCTTGCTGCCCCAAATGTCTGACGGGCAAGCAATCAGATTAAAAAACTCCGAAGATACGGAATTGTCTCCGGAGCATGATTTTTTAAAGTTGTTTGCACTTAAAAAGGTCGGCAAGCAGTTTTACGCTTCGTCGTCCGGTGTCGCCAACAGTTGATGCCGTCCGTTTGCCGTGACTTTGATCACCACAGCAGCAATGGCCAGATCAACAGCAATAATAATGGCCCACTGAATGACCGGCGTTAAGTGGTTAAGCAAGTTGACATGCATGCCATAGGTTGCAGCTGCAATCAGCCCAACCAGACTAAGCGCCGTAAAGACGAGCCAGGTATTGCGACTGAAGGCGAGGCCACTGACAGCATTACGCTGACGCTTGGCAATCCACGGCATCAAGACGCCGAGCGCCACCATCCCGATTGGCACCACAATGTTCAGCACCAGCATCAAGGCAAAAGTATCAGCCGTCGCATCGGTCGGGAAGAAGCCGAGGGTTCCTAGCAGAAAAGTGATGCCAAGCATCCAGATACCGACAACCAAGCCGACTTTACGATTCTTGAGGAACGTATAATCCGGCGTCGGGAAGCGATCCTGATGCAGGCGAACCATCGTGTAGGACCAGAATAGGAAGCAGGTTGACAAGGGACTCACAATGCCATTGAGGTTCAATAACCAGTTGAAAATATCGTTGATTTTCGGCAGCAAAGCACCCAATGCCATGATCAACGCGCAGAGAATCGTCGTCATCCAGTACCCGTTAATCGGCAAGCCGTCTTCGTTCATTTTGGTTAACTGTCGCGGCATGAAGCGTTTGGCAACATCGGACAGGAAGACGCGGGTGGAAGCATCCAGAATCACCGCCAGTTGGGCGAGCATGTAAATGCCTTGGACCACGGCGAAAAGATACATGAGACTGTTGCCGAGGCCGAATTGGCGACCGATCGCCTGGAACGCATAGTAGGAACCGTTCATTTTCAAATCATTCGGCAGGTGATGGGCGTTGAAGTAGACCCCTAGTGAGAAGGTGCCGAATAAGGTTAGAAACATGGTCATAATGGCAATCATTTTCAGCGCCTTAGGGAAGTCACGCGCAGGATGGCGCATGTCCTTGGTGTAAGGCGCGGCGAGTTCCGAACCGTTCATGGCAAAAACGAACAAGCCAAAAGTCGACAGGAAACTCAGCGAGAAGAAATCTTTGGGGATGAAAGCCTTGAAATCAAACGGACGGGTGGCGATCGGCGCACCCTTGGACAGGCCGATAAACGTCATCACCACAAACAAAATGGTCATGATAAACATGGCGCCGCCGCCAATGGTTGACATAATTTCAAGACTTTTATTTTTGAAGAAGTGCTGGAGCCAGATAAAGATCACGAAGATAACCGCGGTGAGAATACCGAACCACGCATTGCCAAGGTTGGCTTGAATATTACCATTGCCGTTGGTGATCCAGCCAAATGAGATGACGACGGAATTGGCAACGTCCACTACGTAAGGCAGGCCGGTAATCCAGTAGAACCACGCGGCGTAGTAGCCAACCGTATCGCCATTGGTCTCGCGCATCCAGCTGGTGATCCCGCCGCCATGTTCGGAAAAAGTCGATCCCATGTGCGCCACAATCAGGTTGTACGGGATGACATAAAAGAAGGTCATGATGATCCAGCTCGTGAAGGCGACTAAGCCTTGGTTCTGGAAGTTATAGATGATGTCGTCAAACCCAATGACAGTCACAAAATCCATGAGGCCGACAACCATCCAGGGAATATATTGTTTCTGTGGTTTTTCTAAATCGTTCATATAAAACGAACTCCTTTGCTAGGTTGAGTGCTGAACCAACTGCGAACCTAGACCCGGAGCTTTGTTGCGAAATTTTCCCACGACGAACCAACTTTCATAAGTATTTTCATGAATCAATAGTGATTATAGCAAGGATTCGGGGCTTTTTGGTGGAAAAAGTAAAGAAAAGCTAATGGAACTAACAAACCCGTTAGTTTTCAAAGGCCAACTGTTAGCGCATGGACAGGAAAAATCGATTAATAACTACTATTATTAAATTAATCAAGTAAGCGCCGTGACTTGGCGAATGGAGGGTGCATCATGGCTAAACAACAACCAATTGTCCCCGTTGAAAATGTGACCAAGACTTATGGTAAACGCGGGGAGAAGCAGACTCCTGCGTTAAAAGGTGTCAGTTTTGAAGTTGAACCGGGAGAATTTGTCGGCATTATGGGCGCTTCCGGCTCAGGGAAAACCACCCTATTAAATATTTTGAGTACGCTCGACACCTCGACATCTGGTTCCGTTCGGATTAAGGGGGATCACGTGACTAAGCTTAAAGGTAACGCCTTGTCTGATTTTCGGGCGAAACGCATCGGCTTTATTTTTCAGGACTTCAACTTGCTGGAGAATCTGACCGGACGGGAAAACATTGCACTGCCGCTGGCGTTGCAGAACGTGAGCGCCAAGAAGTAGACCGAAGCGGTGGATAAAATTGCGCAGACACTGGGCATCGAACCGGTGCTGGATCATTACCCGACCGAGCTTTCCGATGGGCAAAAGCAACGGGTGGCGGCAGCGCGGGCATTGGTTCAGCAGCCGGATATTCTGTTTGGCGATGAGCCGACAGGAGCGCTGGATTCCACGGCGGCCCGTGAGTTGTTGGATACCATGGCCCATTTGAATCGGGATGAAGGCGTGTCGATTTTGCTAGTGACGCATGATCCGTTTTCGGCTAGTTATGCCAGTCGGATTTTGTTTATCAAAGACGGGCAGATCGGTTCTGAACTGAAACATGGTGACAAAAGCCAAGAAGCCTTTTATCAGGAGATTCTTGAGACACTCGGAACATTCCAGAAGTAGGAGGCGAAAATGATGTTAACAAAGCTCGCACTTGGCGGTTTAAAGAACCGTTTTCGGGATTATGCGGTGCTATTTTCTGGCTTGGTAATTGCCAGCGCCGTGTTTTATATGTTTATGGCATTAGCCACCAACACCAGCTTTTTGACGAAAAATTCTCCGATTAGCGTTACGCCGTTTATCTTCGGGTTCGGTGCTGTTTTACTGGCGATCATTACGTTGGTTTATATCGTGTATGCCAATAGTTTTCTGCTTAGTATGCGGCAGCGCGATTATGCCATGTTTATGATGCTGGGCGCAAAAGGCCGCAAAATCGGCCAGCTGGTTTTTCTTGAAACCGTTGTGATCGGTTTGCTCGCTACGATTGCCGGTATTGCGATTGGGATGGTCGGCACGACCTTTATCGGCCAATGGTTAATCAAAACGTTACATGCCCCGGCCACCGGTTTTTCCGCGATCTGGTTGCCGGCGATTTTATGGACGCTGGGCTTCTTTATCGTTTTGTTTGTTTTTTCCGCAATCTACAATGCCAGGAAATTATTGAAAACGCCAATGATGGCATTGTTACATCAAGCCCAGACACCTAATCGGATCAAGCAGCGCAAGACCACTTTCGCCATTCAGATTGTGCTCGGATTGGTGTTGCTGGCGATTGGTTACTATAGCATGGCTAACATTGCCGTTTTCCAGTTAATGGCGATTCCGATAGCGCTAGTAACGATCGTGGCGGGGACGTATTTCTTGTTTAATTCCGTGTTTGTGGCGTTGATTAGTCTCATGAAACGCAACAAGAAATTCGCAGCTGAGCAGTTGCATACCTTCACGTTATCGCAGCTAAGTTTTCGAATTCGTGATTATACCCGGATTCTATCGGTCGTGTCGATTTTGTTCGCGTTGGCGTTAGGCGCGATTACGGTCGGACTTGGTTTTACCCATGACATTCCGATGTTGGTCAATCAAACCACGGTTTACGATGTGACGGTGACATCACCAAACGCCGCAACCCGCGCGGAGGTCAATAAGTTACAAGGTGTCACCGCCAAACATCAGTACACGCTCAAGTCGGATGCCAAAACGGTTCACATCAGCAAAGCGGCGATTGATGCTCATCCGTTGGAAATCAAAGCGAATGACAAAGGACTCAACGCGCCTGCCGTTAAAATTACCAGCCGCAACTTCGATCGGGTTATCGAACGTTACCCAACTGCTTTTGGCGTGTTCATCGGCAATAATCGCGGCAAGCAATTAAAAGTGGCAGACGTTGCGACATTTGCCAAACTCGGGAACGCACAAACGCTGACGACGATCAAAGTCAAAGATTTTAACCAGAATTATGATACGATTCAAAAAATTGTGACCATGTAGCAACATCAATATCCGCGGCTTGGCAATAGTAACACCGATCAAAAGATTGCCTTCTATGACATCATTAATGGCATGTATTCTGGGCTTGCATTCATGGGCTTCTTCCTGGGCATTGCGTTCTTGGCGATGCTGGCGTCCACGCTCATGTTCAAAATCCTCTCTGGCGCCAACTATGATCAAAGCCGTTATCTCATGCTGCAAAAAATCGGTGCCCGTCCGCAAGCACTACGCCGTTCCATTCGCCAGGAAATCGGCGCACTGTTCCTGCTGCCGGGATTGGTCGGCATTGTGCACGTCTTATTCGGGCTTCAGATGTTTAAGACCCTGCTAAGTCAACCTTACGCGAATTTGTTAGTCCCGTTTGGCTTGTTCATCGTCTTGTACGGTCTTTATTATTTGGCCACTGTTTGGATCTATCAGAGCATTGTCATTAACAAGGATTTGGCGGCTAAAGCTTAAACAGAAAATTATGTCACGGTATAGCTCTTAAAGCATCAAGCAAAATCAGTCCGGTCGCTTCGGGCTGATTTTTATTTTCGCCGAACACCTTTTATGATCATTCGAACCAGCCTCCGTTGACATCACGATCTAGCCTCCCGATATGTATATCTGTTCCGTTTTGGCCGTTTTGATGCGTACATTTGGTCTGGTCGAGCGCTTACATTGCTTCGTAAAATAGGGGTTGTAAGAAAGATAAAGAACAAATCAAACCGAGAGTGCTACTGGTTCAGTGCGGTTGGCCGTTTCTGACAAGGGTCGAGACGGATCATCTGTTTATTTGTCACTGTTTTCATAAGCAATCGGGGCGATGACCATAAGGAAAGAAGGAACGTTTTCATGGCAGATTCAAAAAAGGATTTCTTGAATCCCGAATATACGCAGGCGTTTATTGATTCACCATTTGTTCAACAAATGCAAAAGGTGACCTGGAACCTTTATCAACATGGCTGGGACGAGCGTAACGGCGGCAATGTCAGCTATCGGTTGACCGAACAGGAAGTTAGTCAGTATGGTGATGTGCATGAAGTGAAGCGCAACATCCCGATCAAGTTCGATGCCAGCGAATTGGCCGGCCAATACTTCTTGGTAACCGGCACTGGTCGCTACTTCAAGAATGTTAAGGACTTCCCGGAAAGTGACACAGGGCTTGTTCGCATCGCCGAAGACGGCCACAGTGTTGACTTATTGTGGGGCTTTTCCGATGGCGGCCAGCCAACCAGTGAGTTCCCGGCACATTTGATGACTCACATCCAGCGGCTCAAGAAGGATCCTAACCAGCGCGTTGTCATGCATTGCCATCCAACCAACACGATTGCCATGACCTTCACGTTGCCATGGAAAGAGAAGCTCTTCAGCCGGATCTTCTGGAAGATGCAGGCTGAATCGATTGTTGTCTTCCCTGAAGGTGTCGGCGTTTTGCCATACATGACCCCGGGCACGAATGAAATCGGTCAGGCAACCGCTGAAAAAATGGTCACCTACCGCATCGTTTTGTGGCCATTACACGGTATCTTCGGCGCAGGCGATTCCATTGATGAAACCTATGGCTTGATTGAAACTATTGAAAAGGCCGCAACCATCTACACCGCAATCCAGGCGCAAGGCGGCAAGTTCGTCAACGAGATTACCGATGAAAACCTGGAGCAATTGGCACAACGCTTTGACTTAACCCCGAATCCGGAATTCATCCACGGCGATTCGTTGATTAAGGAAAAGGAATTGGTACACTAGTCGTAACTAGTATGTTTGCCAGTTGAAACGTGAAAAGACCACGCAGTCAATTTTGACGTGCGTGGTCTTTTTGAATGTTAGGATGTTCCGTGTCGTGCCAAACTGCGCAATCTCCGGCGGTTTGGGGCTGGAACGTGGTGGGCACGACTTAGAGCCTCTGCAAACCCGGCAGAGTCTCTAAGCTCGGCCCTTGTTGTAGGCGGGGCAAAATCCGCCCCACCAACAACAATGTCACCACTGAGCCCCAAACCGCCTCCGATTGCTCCGCATTGGCACTGTGCATTAATAATTCAACATATTATCTTCTAGTACAAGACACATCAATTTAAACAATACTGGAAATTGATGTGTCTCGTGCTGATAAGTGTAAATCAAGGCAAACTCCGTTACTGAAAAACAATCAAGCCTCAAACTCGTTATAACTCAAGATTTTAATTCCCGTGTCGGTCAGCAGAATCTTGCTAATCGACCCATTACGCGGCGAGTCGGTGACCACGAAGCCGTCGTTTTTGCCGAACTTGTCGACAATGCTGCGGATAGTGGTGCCGTGGCTGACCATGAGTACCTTGTCGCCTTCCTTGTTTTCGGACCGCAACTGGCGGAAGCCTTTCATAAGCCGGGTCCAGTAAGTCCGCGCGTCTTCGGCTTCATGGAATGGATCGGCATCGTGCATGAAATCCTTTGAGGCATCGACGCCATATTGTTCCAGAATTTCGGGATACGTCTTTGCCCCATGCGGAAAGCCGACCATGTACCAGGTTTGGCCGGAATCCTCGCCTTCAAAATAGCCGTAAAACTGCTCCCGGAAAAATGGCGTAACTGTCAGCGGAATCTTGCCAGTTAGATTCTTGCTTAAAATCAAATCAGCTGTTCGCGTTGCCCGCATCGTGTCACTGCAATAAGCATGGGTAAATGCGACATTGCGCAAAATAATGCCAGTGTTAGTGCCGTCTTTGATTCCGTTTTCGGTCAGTGGTGAATCGCACCAACCTTGCATTTTATTGAAATGATTGAACCATGTTTGGCCGTGACGCACCAGATAAACGGTAATACCCTTCGTAGCCATCCTGCTGCCTCCTCGAAAGTTTACTTCTAAAGATAGTTTAGCATAGAAACACGAGGAGGTTAGCTTTGAACGAATGGTTATAGGCAAGAAAACGCCCTCAGAAGAACGCGCACTGTGTTATTCTTAATTTATGATTTTGACGCATGATGGGGGCAGTAAAATGGCAACAGGGTTGTTAATTGTAAATCTGGGTTCGCCGGTTTCGCCGAGTACGCGGGATGTGCGCCGGTATTTGCAGGAATTCTTAAGTGATCAGAATGTCATCACGATGCCTAAAATGTTGTGGCAACCGATTTTACGCGGTTTCATTCTGCCTTTTCGCAGTTGGCGATCAGCGACCTTTTATCAGCATGAATGGACCAAAGCCGGATCACCGTTGATTGCCTATACGCAGGTGACACGCGATCGTTTGCGAAAGAAGTTGCCGGATTGGGATGTTCAAATGGCGATGACTTATGGCGGTGAATACCCCATTGGCGAGACGTTGCAGAATATGGCGGCGCGCGGGGATCATCCGATTGTGGTCATTCCGTTGTTTCCCGAGTATACGCAAAGCACGACGAAGACCATTTTGGACAAAGTGGCAGCGTCCGGGGTTAAGACGCTGGTCATTGATCAATTCTATGATCAACCGGCTTATTTGCAATTGCTGGCGCAGCAACTGGACGACGCCTACAGCCAAGATGACTATGACACCGTGATCCTGAGTTACCACGGGATTCCAACATCCATGGTGCGCCACGGTGATCCTTATCAGCAAGCCTGTGAAGCCACGACTGCAGGCGTTAAACGCTATTTAAAGAAAGTACCACAGGAGAAGGTCGAAATGTGTTACCAGTCCAAATTTGGCCCGGTCCCGTGGTTAAAACCTTATTTGCGCAACCGTTTGATGGCGTTAGCGGCGTTGGGCAAGCGGCGGGTACTGGTGACCACGCCGAGCTTTGTGGCAGATTGTCTGGAGACCTTGGAAGAAAATGACGTCCAAAACTACCAGACATTTCGGGCCAATGGCGGCAAAGTCTTTAAATCAGTGCGACCGATGAATGGGTGTGCACCGTTTTGTGACATACTGGCATCGCTTGCAAAGGAAAAAGTTGCAGCGGAGGCCCAAGATGATGAAACAAGATGACCGACTGCGGGCGCAACAGGCCAAGCGCAGTCTAGATGACATTAATCGTAGTGTGCAGGTGCCGGGCGTTTACGAAACTTCTTTTTTCCAAAAGTTTCTGGCTTATAGCGGTCCCGGTGCGCTGGTGGCGGTTGGCTACATGGATCCGGGAAACTGGCTGACGGCGTTGGAAGGCGGCAGTAAGTATCGTTATGCGTTGCTGTCAGTGTTGTTGATGACGATTTTAGTTGCGATGTTTATGCAGAGTCTGTCAATCAAACTCGGGGTTGTCGCGCGGCTGGATCTGGCGCAGGCGATTGCCGCCTTTGTGCCAAAATGGGCGCGGATTTGCCTGTGGCTGATCAATGAAGCGGCGATGATGGCGACGGATATGACCGGCGTTGTGGGGACTGCCATTGCGCTGAAGTTGCTGTTCGGCCTGCCTTTGATGTGGGGTATGTTGCTGACAATTGCCGATGTGCTGGTTGTTTTGTTCTTCTTGCGTTTTGGCATTCGGCGCATTGAACTGATCGTGTTGGTCTCGATTTTGACGGTGGGCATTATTTTCGGCATTGAAGTGCTGCGGGCACATCCATCAGTCGGCGGGATCGTTGGTGGTTTTGTACCGCATAGGGAGATTTTAACGAATCATGGGATGCTGGTGCTTAGCCTGGGAATTATGGGCGCGACGATTATGCTGCACAATATTTACCTGCATTCCTCGCTAGCGCAAAGTCGCAGGTACGATGAACATATTCCGGCGCAGGTGACCGAGGCGCTGCGGTTTGGCAAGTGGGACTCCAACGTGCATCTCGTGGCGGCGTTCTTGATCAATGCGTTGTTGCTGGTGTTAGGTGCAACGCTGTTTTATGGCGTTGGTGGCCACGTGACGGCATTTCAAGGTGTGTATAACGGTTTGAAAAATCCGGCCATTGTCGGCGGTCTTGCCAGTCCGATCATGAGCACCCTGTTCGCGTTTGCCTTACTGATTACCGGATTAATTAGCTCGATTGCTAGCACCTTAGCCGGGCAGATTGTGATGGAAGGCTACCTTAACATTCAGATGCCACTGTGGGAACGACGCTTGCTGACATGGGCAGTGACCTTGATTCCAATCATGATCATCGGCTTCATCATGGGATTTAGCGAGCATAACTTTGAACAAGTGATTGTTTACGCACAGGTGGCTTTAAGCATCGCGCTGCCGTTTACGCTCTTTCCATTGGTCGCCTTAACCGATCGGCGCAATTTGATGGGAGATCACGTCAATTCATCGGGAGTCCGCTGGGTCGGGTATTTGCTGACTGGGTTGATCACGTTCCTCAATCTGCAGCTGATTGTGTCTGTCTTTGTGCCGTGACACAATTAAAAACGCTTGCTGTCCAAGCAGCTTGAATTTTCAAGCTACTGGCAGCAAGCGTTTTTTTGCATTTAATGATTGTGAAGCAATTGGCGACAAATCAGTAATTACCTCTAATTACGAAAAAGGAACCCCGAATCGTGCCGGCAAGCTTTGATTTTTGGCGGGCAAACTTGAACTTACCGATGAGTTCATCGGGAACAGCCATGCCTTCACTGAGTTTGAAGCCGACTGCCCGTTTTTTTGGATCCGTTAACGAATACATGACATTAACAACAAGTCCGTCTTGATAATAGACTTCGACCCAGCGCATGCGGGGCAATGCCAAGTCACAGATTTCCAGCGGCTTGGCCGCAAAAGTCAACGCCCGTTCGGCTAAGATTGTTTGCAGCCAAGCAAAACTGTCCGACTTTTCAGCAATCGGATACGTCACATAAGGCACTTTGAATTTGTTCCAAATGTAGCGCGCTTCATTGGCGCGTAAACCAGCCAACGATTGGGCGACAGGCGAACTTTCGAGGCCAGTCGTGCTGACGGTTTTAAAATCAACGGTATAGGCCATCGGAAGGCTCCTTTATATAAAAAGCGGTGCCGTAGATGGCAAACCGCTTTTTACAACTAGTCATTGAAAGTGCCATTTTCAACATCGGAAATGAACTGCTTCAGGTGCTTAAAGTAAACCGGCGCATTGTCGATCATGTGATGGTGGCCGCCATTAGGAGTGGTGACCAGACGTGCATGCGGAATGACTTCGGCCATGCGTTGCGCGGCTTTTAGCGGCATGGTTTCGTGTTCGCCAAATGTCAGCAGCGTCGGTACCTTGATGTTGTGGATTTGATCGCTGATGTCCCAGTCCTTCAACTTGCCGGTGACAACGAATTCGTTATCGCCTTGGAAAGCATTATAAACCGGCGTTGCCATGGTGCTGATTAAATGGGAAATAGCAGGCGGCTGCTTGCGATCAACGTACCCTCGGTTGAGGACATCGACATATTTTTGATACTGCGGATCATCCCATTTGCCGGCTTTTTCGATTTTCTTCATGTATTTAACGGCTGAAGGCGGCAGCGCCTCTTCGCGGACCAAGTTGATGTGCTCCACGTATTCATTGATGTTATCCACCATGGATGAAATGATGGCACCTTTAAGATGCTGGCCGTATTTCAACGCATACAATTGAGTCAGTGCACCGCCCCAGCTTTGACCGATTAAGTAAAAATGGTCCAAGCCCAGCTTCTTGCGCACTTCTTCGACTTCACCCAAGAAATAATCCGTGGTGAGGTACTTTTTGGCAATTTCCGGATCGGAATAGTCAGGCTGATCCGAATAAAACGATCCGAGCTGATCGTACATATGCACTTGAACACCGAGATCAGCGAGTTCCTCGCCAAAATTCTCCCAGTATTCGTGAGTGCCACCAGGGCCGCCGTGCAAGCACAGCAGATGAATATCGCCTTCACCTTGCGTGTTGGTCCACAGGTGGTACCCGTTGTCTAAGGTCAGGATCGTTGTTCCTTGTTTCATTTGATCACCTTTTTTTCTTAGAATAATCTCATTGTACCACGTCAGGAAGCGAAAGCCTGATTGAAAATGGTTGTCGGATGGCAAAAGGTATGCGCCTTTAGGTTGGTTCACAATTCACTGTTGCAACATAAAAACCAACATGTGCACACGAACAATGGCAGATCTTGCGCGTCTGTTTACTTTTCGTTCGCCGGAGGAAACTTGTTAAGGTTGTTAAAATAGGAGTGCCGAAGCGGAGATTGCGGAGTTTGGCACGGCAAGGAACTTATTGCCTAAGCTTTTCTATATCGTTCAAGAAAAATAGTGCCTCAACGATTTAGTTAAGCTTTTCAACCTGCGTCCGAATGTTGCGGATCAAGTGTTTGTCGCCAGAGAAGATGAGGTGATCGCCAAGGTGTAGCTGGGTGTCGCCGTGCGGAGCGATGAACTTTTTGTTGCGGTAGATCTGGCTGACGGTGATGTCGTCGATGAATGGCAGGTTCTTGAGTTCGAGACCAGCAAAGCGCGAGTTGCGGATGGTCACTTCGTAAATTCCGGCAATCGTATCGTCTAGAATCTGCAGCGTCGACGGCGTTTCGATCAGGCTGCGGAGAAGGGCGATGTTGGCGTCAAGCGCATTGAAGACTTCGACACCTTCGTCCCGCAAGCGATCATAGCGATCAGTGGTAGCATCCTTGGCGGCAAACCGGGTAATGATACGCGGCACCTTTTGGGCGAGTGCCATTTTGGCAAGTGCGTAGTTGGTGTCCGCGTCGAAATCACCGAGCACGATGATGTCACAGTCAAAAGCGCCAGCCGCCTTCAGTGCATCTTCCTGATAATCGGCTAGAGAGATGGCGACTTCAGAATTATAGGTGCGGAAGTTTTCCGCCTTATCGGTAAACAGTTGGACGTCATATCGGTCCGAACTTAGATGTTGGGCAATTGGGACAGTCAACAGATTGCCGCCGATAAAAGTGACGCGCGTCTTCTTGAACGTTTCCGGTTCCGGTTTGAAAAGCCGATTGAAAAGAATGGGTCCACTGACACAGGCGATCACAGCCGCCAGCGTGAAGGCACCGGATTGCTGTTCCGTCACAATGCCAAGGTTGCGGCCAACGGTTAACGTCGGGATCACCAACGTAATGGTAGCACTTGATAAGAAAGTACCGGCCAATGCATTTGATACCTTGAAACGGCGGCGCAATACCGGATAGAGGCCAATTTTGGTGATAAAGAAACCGACTAGAACTAAGGGAATCAATGAGAGGCTTTTAGGATCGGCAATTAAGGCCTTTAAATTCAGATTGGCGCCGGTGACGATGAAGAAAATCGGGATGAAGAACCCGTAGCCAATGGATGTCAGCTTATCTTGGGTTTCCTGTCGCGGGCCGAGCAGCTTCATCACCATCCCGGCAAGAAAAGCCCCTAAAATAGATTCAGCCCCGACTTGTGAAGCAATCGTGACTAAGGTGAAGACTAAGAAGAAGGCCAGGCGAATGTCTAATTGCGTGGTGCTTTTATCGATCGCTGCAAAAAAGCTGTAGACCCGTTTGAACCGCGCCAACAACACCAAAGCTGCCAGCAACAGTAACAGCAGCAGCCAAAGATTGCTGTCGCTACTGCCATTCACGGCGGAGTATATCGTCAAGCTAATAAGAGGAATCACTTCGCCTAAAGCTGCAATCAACAAAATCGTTTGGCCAAGCGGCTGGTGCAGCAGTTCTTTTTCTTTTAACGCCGCAATGACAACGCCGAGTGCGATCGTTGTAAAAAGGATGGTTGCAAAAATCGGATAGCTAAAGAAATGAATCAATTGCAGCAGGTAGCTAAAGCCAAGGCTGAGCAGCACTACCGTCGCAAATCCCACTGCAGCAAGTATCACGGGATTGGCTGGCTGCGGTCCTTTTGTCGTCTTAGGCTGAGGCTTGAATAAGGAGAAATCGATTTCCATCCCGGATAGGAAAATCAGGATGGTGACCCCGAGTTCACTCAACGATTGCACGTTGCCGCCGGTGTGCACCCACCCCAAGAGGCTTTTGCCTAATACAATACCAACTAGAATCTCGGCTACCGCAGTCGGGATACTATTAATGTGAAAATGCGCCATGAACAGCGGGGTTACCAGAGCAGCTGTCAAGACAATTAAAAGTGAAATAGATTCCATAATGACCTCCGATCAGCGATAATGGATGAGTCAATCGTAACGAAAAGTATGGATAAATGAAAGGAATGCGTATGATACAAAATCAAAAGCCGCCACGTCAAGGAAAATCTTTCTTCAATCGCCGCGCCGTCATTGTCGGTACTTGCGTTTTAATCGGCCTATTAGTCAGCTTGCCGTTCAAACGCATTTTATTAGGCGTTGCCATCGGTATGGCAGTGGGGTATGTACTCGAAGCGTGGACACCGTTGTTGCGGAGAAAGCGGAAATAGAGAAGAAACAATAAATCAAAAGTTGAAATGGTTTTTGGATGATAGAATCCGAGCGGGCGGAGCGGCGATGGGATCAGTGGTGAGATTGTACTAGCTGGGCGGTTCTCCCAGCGTAGTACAAGGCCGAACTTTGAGACTCAGCCGGTTTTGCTGAGGCTCAAAGTCGTGCCCACCACGTTCCATCCCAATCGCCGCGGAGCCAGCTCGGCGTATCGGGAGTCGCTCAGTTAAAGTAGTTATAGTCGCTTTTGCGGCGCCGGCTCATAAGTGATAAGATGTTATAACGATTATTTGATAACCGTTAAGGAGATGATGGCGTGGTCGAGAATGAGCAGGCTAAAGAGCAGCAACATTTAGATGGCATCATGAAGGAGCTCTCCAGTGCCGAGGTTCGTCTTTCAAAAGAGATGGCCAAGACCAAAACTGAAGAAAAAAGCATTAGCGACAACTTCTTCAATGATTTTTCCCTCAACTTCAGTAATGATGCGGAAACCATTGAAACCGCTGCTTCGATCCAACAACAGCAACGCGTGCTTGATGAGCGCACCAATGCATGGAAGCAAAGCGCCCAGCAACTTGCGACTGTAAAACGATTGGCAGGCAACCCGTACTTTGCCCGGATTGATTTTCAGGAAGGCCAGGAAAAGCCGGAAACGATTTACATTGGTTTCGGTTCGTTTACCAATGAGGCGGGCAAGTTTCTCATTTACGACTGGCGGGCGCCGATCAGTTCCATCTATTATGATGGCGGCTTAGGCAAAGTCACTTATCAAACGCCGGACGGGCCGCAGCAGGTCAACGTCTCTTTGAAACGGCAATTTGTGATTAAAAATGGTCGGATTCAGACCATGTTTGACACCACCGAGACCATCGGTGACCAAATGTTGCTGGAAGTTCTGGGCGAGAAGTCCGACACGCAGATGAAGACGATTGTCACAACTATTCAGCGCGAACAAAACCAGATCATACGCGACACCAAAGCCGATTTGCTGTTTGTGCAAGGTGCTGCCGGTTCCGGTAAAACCAGCGCCGTCTTGCAGCGGGTTGCGTATCTGCTTTATCGCTACCGTGGCAATCTGACCAGCAGCCAGGTAATCATGTTCAGCCCGAACCAGCTTTTCTCCGACTACATCAGCAACGTTTTGCCGGAATTAGGCGAGCAGAACATGGTGCAGTTCACTTACTACCAATATGTCACGCGCCGGTTGCCGCACATTGACGTCCAAAATCTCTTTTCCCAGTTTGAGCAGCAACTGACGCCGGTGCAAAAGAAAATTGCCCGCGTCAAAGGTAGCCTGGATTTCTTCAACGCAGCTAAAACATACGCTACCAGCCTGGAACGTTCCGGCTTGCGTTTCCGCGATATTCGTTTCCGCGGCGAAGTGTTCTTTTCCCGCAAGCGTATCCGTGAGATTTTTTATAGTTACAACGAAAATTATCATATGGGCAATCGCCTGAACGCCACCAAAGAGCGGCTGATCAAAATGCTGAATCGTAAAATTGAATCTGAAACCAAAGCACAGTGGGTTCAAGAAGCGGTGCAGAATTTAAGCGACGAAACGATTCGCTCGATGCAACAAGACGGCCCGAAAGAATTTAAAAATAGCGATGATGAATATCGCTTCTTTGCGCGGCAGTTGGTAATGAAGGGCTTTGACGAGATTCAGCAGGATATTGTCCGGAATCGGTTCATCAACATTCGCGGTCAGTACGTCAGCTTTTTGCGAGAAGTGCCGGCGATTTATGATTTAGCGGCAGAAGGCATTTCTGAAGACGAATGGCAGGCGGAAGTCGATCATTTCATCAACGTGTTCAAGCAGCGGCAGTTGCCAATGGCCGACGCAACGCCGTACCTGCATCTTTACGACCTGATCACCGGCCGGCATGGCGAGCGCGAGATGCGGTATGTGTTTGTCGATGAAATTCAGGATTACACGCCGTATCAGTTGGCTTATCTCAAGGACAGTTTCCCGCGCGCCAAGTTTACGTTGTTAGGCGATCTGAATCAGGCCATTTTCACCAAGGATGACTCACGGACGCTGATCAACGAAACCAGCAAGTTGTTTGATCCGGAGAAGACCAGGGTCGTGCAATTGACGCAAAGTTATCGGTCAACTAAGCAAGTGACGGACTTCACCAAAGCCATTTTGACCTCGGGGCAGAAAATCGTGGCCTTCAACCGCCAAGGACCGCTACCTAAGTTGGTCGTGCGGCCTGATGAAGCAGGGCTAATGACGGCGCTTGAAGCACAGCTAAAAGTAAACAATGAAGCCAAGCAGACAACCGCGGTCATTGCCAAAACGCTCGAGGATGCCGAGGCGATTTACGAGCAGATGAAAGCGGCGGGCATTAAAGTGACGCTCATCAAGTCCGAAAATCAGCGGTTAGCAGCCGGGGTGATTGTGGTACCGAGCTTCCTGGCTAAGGGGCTTGAATTCGATGCCGTGGTTCTTTGGCAGGTCAACGCGGCGAACTACCACGAAGAAGACGAGCGGGAATTACTATACACGGTTGCATCCCGGGCCATGCACCGGCTGACGATGCTTACCAGCCCGGATGTCACACCGTTGTTGGATAAGGTTCCGGCAGATCTGTATGAGCGGGGGTAAAGTTGATGGTTAAAATGCGCGACACTTTGGCAGTTTCGAGTTATCGGGTCTTTCCCGGCATGTTAAATGCCCACAAGACACTGTTTGGCGGCCAGATTTTTACCTGGATTGATGATGTCAGTTCGATTGCGGCGCAGCGATTAGGCCGTCGCGGGTTGGCGACCGGTTCGCTTGACATGGTGCGGCTGGATGCACCGGTCACTTTAGGGGATGCACTGATAATTAAGTGTATGGTCAGCGGCGTGGGTCACCGGTCCCTGGAAGTGTTTATTCATTTAATTGGCGAACATCTGGCGACCGGCGAACGGTTTCAGGTCGGTACGGCTTTTGCAACGTTCGTAGCGCGCCACAAAGAAGACGGCCCGCTGCCAGCGCTTGAAGCGGAATCGGATTTTGAAAAGCGGTTGTTAGCTGGTTACGATGAGCGGCGTGCGGACTATCGGAAGATTAATGCCAGCTTTGGCGAGGTGCCATTGGATTAGCAGGCTGAGAAACATATTGCCGTGCCAAACTCCGCTATCTCCGGCCAGATTGGGGCTGGCGACCGCGAAGCTAGAGGAGTGGGCACGACTTAGAGCCTCTGCAAAAGCGGCAGAGGCTCTAAGCTCGGCCTTGTTGTAGGTGGGGCAAAGAGCGCCCCACCAACAACAATGTCACCACTGAGCCCATCTGGCCTACGATTGCTCCGCCTTGGCACTTCAGCACTGTAACTTCTCGTAACGATCTATAAGTTGCTACAGGGCAAAAAGGGAGCCCATGCCATGCACTTAAAGATTAAGTAGATCTGTAGAACCTTTTATCCGTAAATTGCAAGAACAAGTTAGCCAGTCGTTGAGGACAATCCCAGAACAGGCCGTTATCAAATAGAAGTTGTGGCGCTAGAGAGACTACTGGGCCATGCGGCGAACGCGCCGAGCTTCGGCCTCAAAGTTTTGCTGGGGTGTGCAGTAGCCCTGTTGTTTGCGAGGCAACTGATTCAAGCGGTCTTGCGTGGCCTGCACTTGACTAGGGCTAATGTCATCTAGGGACATGCCCTTAGGGAAGTCCTGGCGGATCATCCGGTTATGTGCCTCGTTGGTGCCACGGTCGCAGGACGTGTAAGGATGGGCGTAGAAGATCTCAGTTTCCGTCCCAGCAAAAGCAGTATTTAAGGCGGTGAACTCGGGTCCGTTGTCGGCTGTGATGGTCTTGATGCAAGCTCCCCATTCGCGCTTGATTCCACGCAATGCATAGCTCACAGAGTCTGCATCTCGTCCTTCGATCAAGCGGAGAAGTTGGCAACGGGTCTTGCGCTCAATCAGAGTCAAGATGACGCTCTCCTTGCCATTGCGTTTACCGACAATGGTATCCATCTCCCAGTGACCGAACTGCCTGCGTCGTTCAACGACCTTAGGCCGTTCCTCGATACTGCGGCCAGCCAGGCGCTTAGCCTTGGTGTGGTGCTGGTGAGAGGTCTTCCGCTTAGTCTTCTCCAACAGGTCGATATTTCGAATCTCTAGGCGTTGGTCGTCAATGTACTGGTACAAAGTCGAGGCACAAACAAGCTCTTCAGGAGTAAACAGCTTGTGTCGCTTGGCATAGCCGATTGAAGCATCCGGCGACCATTTGTCCTGCTTAGCTCGCTGTACGTACCAGGTTAAGAAGACCTGTACGCTGGCGAACTTGTCAGGACGATGACAGCTCAAGCGTGCAGTCTCGTAACGTGCCTGAGCAGCCTCTGGCAGGTATTGTCGATGGTAGACGCGCTTGCCATTACTCTTCTTGACCTGATCTACTGTACCTCGCTTGATTTCATTATTAATGGTCTGCGGGCAGACGCCAATTTCAGCAGCAATCCAACGATTGGACTTCCCAGCTTGGCGGAATCCGGCCACTTTTCCGCGCTCGAGTGATGTTAAGTGCTGACCTTTTTGGCGGTGTGTGCTATCCTGTTTCTGCATCAAGACAATATCCTCTTCCATTGTTTGTGTAGGAACTTCAATGATACAGGATATCTGTTCTTGATGTTTTTTATTGTCCAAAAAATTTTGAGACAGTGGCTAACTTGATTCTAAAATGCGCGAGAACCTTTTATCGCCTGTCATGAGAGCAATCATCTCAAACAGGCGATTTTGTTTACCTAGGTTTCCTGCCAACTATTGGCAAACCCGTTTTTGCGCGGTAAAGTTAACTTTAAATCAAGCTTGTGGGCGTTATGCAGGCGAGACTATTTTGAAAGAAGGACGATTATTTTGGCAAAACGTTATGTCGGCTCGTGTACCACGGTGTTAGTAGGTAAAAAGGCTTCGATTGACGGCTCGACGATTATTGCGCGTAACGAAGACGGCGAATCACCGTTGCATCCGCAAAAGTTTGTCTATGTTAAACCTGAAGATCAGCCGCGTCAGTATCATTCCGTGCTCAGCAAGTTTTCGATTGACTTGCCTGCCGATCCGTTGGGCTACACGTCCACGCCGGAAGCTGAAGATGGCCACGGTATTTGGGCCGCAGCCGGGATTAATAGTGACAATGTGGCGATGACGTCAACCGAGACGATCACGACCAACAGCCGGATTCTGGGTGTTGATCCGCTAGTGCCGGCCGGAATTGGCGAAGAAGACATGCCGACCATCGTATTGCCGTACATTCATAGCGCACGCGAAGGCGTTCAGCGCTTGGGCAGTCTCCTTCAGCAATATGGCACCTATGAGAGCAATGGCATTGCATTTGCTGACAAAGATGAAGTCTGGTACTTCGAAAGCATCGGCGGCCATCACTGGGCAGCGATTCGGATTCCGGACGATGCCTACGTGATCGCTCCGAATCGCTTCAACATCACCGATTTTGATTTTACCAGCGATGACACGATGAGCAGCGCGGACTTGCGTGACTTGATCGAGACGTATCACCTTAATCCGGATGCGGAAGGCTACAATCTGCGCCACATTTTCGGCTCAGCCACCATCAAAGACACCCGCTACAACAACCCGCGGGCATGGTACGGCCAAAAGTACTTCAATCCGGAATTTGACACCACCCCGATTGATCAGGACCTGCCGTTCATCTGCCGCACCTCCAAAAAGATCAGCATCGAGGACGTGAAGTTTGTCGAAAGCTCACATTACGAAAACACGCCTTACGATGTTTACGGCACGACCGGCACGCCAGCGCAGAAAAAGTTGTATCGGCCGATCGGCATTAACCGCAATCAGGAACTCCACATTTTGCAGATTCGCAATGATGTGCCCGCTGCAGTCGCCGGTATTCACTGGCTGGCATTCGGCCCTAATACGTTCAATGCTGTTGTGCCGTTTTATGCCAACGTGAATGACACACCAGCGGCTTATCGCGACACCGGCGATCACTTCGATGTTTCCAAAATGTACTGGTTGAGCAACCTGCTCGCAACGTTTGGCGATTACGACTTTTCCTTGTTCAAGGATCAGGAAGACGTTTTTGAACAAAAAACCGTTGCGGCTTGCCGGCATCTGCAACTGCAAACCGACAAGGCAGTTCAGGATGCCAAAAACATCCGCGAACACCTGACCACAGCAAACGAACAAATGGCTGATTTGGCCATGGCCAACAGCAACGAGCTACTGGGACAGATGGTCGCAGCTGCGGCACCGAAGATGAAGTTGCAGTTTACCTTGCATGATTAATGATTGGCAGCAAAAAAGCGCTCGGGTTCGGGCGCTTTTTGTTTGGAGATTGAATGATTAGCAAAATTGGAGATGTATCAAAGTTCTTGATAAGGCTTTTCTGCTTCGATTTTAGCGAGGCGCTGGCGTCGATAGTCTATAAAATCGATGACGGCACGGCCAGCCGGGAAGCCGCCTGATGCTAAGAGCAGCAATCCCCCAAAGAGAGCTACCGTATTAAGTGAATCCGTCAGTAATTGAAGCAAAAGCCAAATGCCAGCACCAGCAAAAAGTCCACTGACTGCGAGCGTTAGTAAAAAACGAAACCAGTTAAACTTAGTCGACGCTTCAAGGTTAAATTCTGGCCTAAAAATCGGTATGAAAATCGACTCGAGAACAACTTCTGGAATAAGCGACAAAAGAGATTCAAACATAGCAACCCTCCGCTGGTGGTGAGCATATGATGGTAAGTGGCATGAACTAATTGCTCTCATTGTGCACAACCTTTTCTCGGCTGTCAAGCAAAACCGATTGGCCGAAATAACCGGTCGTTTCTATGCTAAAATAAAACCATTAAACGCAAGGACACGGTAAGTTATGCAATCCGAAATGAATTTCTATAAGTTTGATCGGGCAGAATGGTCCCAGTTTCACTCGCAAAATTTTACCAGCGTAACCGATGCCGAGCTGGCGCAGTTACGTTCATTGAACGATGAGATCAGTCTTGATGATGTTAAAACCATTTATTCACCATTGCGCCACCTGATTCATATTCGCTATGAGGATTACCAAGGCGACATGTTTACCTTGAGCCGCTTTTTGGGGATGCAGCGCAATCCGCACACGCCGTTTATCATCGGCATCGCCGGTTCGGTGGCAGTCGGCAAAAGTACGACCGCGCGCCTGCTTCAGTTGCTGCTGAGCCGGGCATATCCAGACAAGCGCGTCCAGCAAATCACCACGGATGGTTTCCTCTATCCCAATGCCGAACTAGAACGGCGCGGCATTTTGGATCGAAAAGGGTTCCCCGAAAGCTACGATATGCAGTTGCTAATTCACTTTATGAACAACGTCAAAAATGCTAGCGGTGTGGTGCGCGCCCCGAAGTACAGTCATCAGATTTACGATATTGTTCCTGACAAGTACGAGGTTATTGACCGACCGGATATTCTCATTGTGGAAGGCATCAACGTCTTACAGTTGCCTAGCAAGCAACCGATTTATGTCAGTGATTACTTTGACTTTTCCATCTATGTCGACGCCGATCCAACCTTGATTGAACAGTGGTATCTGGAGCGATTCGGCATCTTGATGGACACGGCCTTCACGGATCCGAGCAATTACTACTATCAATACGCCATCGGAAATCGCAAGGACGCTTTTGACATGGCGCGGAAGGTCTGGCGGGATGTCAACCTTAAGAACCTGAAGGAATACATTTTACCCACCAAAAATCGGGCGGACGTCATTTTGCATAAAACGACTGGACACAAAATCGATCAAGTCGCATTACGAAAATGGTAACGGCAGGTGCATGCCTTTTTTCAAAAATCGGGAACAACTTGCCAGACAATCTGGCATTAGCTCGGCCGATCACGCGACGGCTTCGCAATTTCTTAGATGAGAGGCTTCTCACTCACGATTGACCAGCCTATGAAAACTCTGTAAAATTAGTGCATTCAAACAAGGGAGTGTGGCGGACTGTGGCAAATGACCAGAACAAGGATTACGATAAGATCATCGTCCTCGATTATGGCAGTCAATATAATCAGTTAATCACCCGGCGAATCCGGGAATTTGGTATCTACTCTGAATTAAAGCTTCATACCATCACGGCGGCAGAAGTTAAAGAAATTGCGCCAAAAGGGATTATCTTCTCAGGCGGCCCCAACAGTGTGTATGACAAAGGCGCGCTTGGCGTTGACGAAGACATCTTTAAACTCGGCATCCCGATTCTGGGCGTCTGTTATGGCATGCAGCTGATGGCGCAGCGGCTCGGTGGGGATGTTGAACCGGCCGACAACCGCGAATACGGCAAAGCCGACATTGAAGTGACCGACGACAGCGCCAAGTTATTCCGTGACCTGCCAAAAGATCAAACCGTCTGGATGAGCCACGGCGACTTGGTAACCCGGGTACCAGAGGGCTTCCGCAGCACAGCTACCAGCGTTAATTGCCCGATCAGCGCCATGGATGACGACGAACGCAAATTTTACGGTATCCAGTTCCACGCCGAAGTGCAAAACACGCAGTACGGCCACGAGATTCTGCATCATTTTGCCTTCGACGTCTGCCACGCCGAAGCCAACTGGAGCATGGATGATTTCATTACCAAGCAAATCGCCAAAATCCGGGCCGAAGTCGGCGACAAACGCGTTCTGCTCGGCCTCTCCGGCGGGGTTGACTCGTCGGTTGTCGGCGTTCTGCTGCACAAAGCAATCGGCAAGCAATTGACCAGCATCTTCGTGGATCACGGTCTGCTTCGTAAAGGTGAAGCCGAACAGGTCATGGACAGCCTCAAAGGCAAGTTTGGCCTCAACATCATCAAGGTTGATGCCAAGGATCGTTTCCTCAATGATCTAAAAGGCGTCACCGATCCTGAAAAGAAACGTAAAATCATCGGCCGCGACTTTATCGAAGTCTTCAATGAAGAAGCCGCCAAACTCAACGGCATCGAATTCCTCGCTCAAGGCACGCTCTACACCGACGTCGTGGAATCCGGCACCGACACCGCGCAGACGATCAAGTCCCATCACAACGTCGGCGGCCTACCAAAAGACCTCAAGTTCAAACTCATCGAACCGCTCAACAAACTCTTCAAAGATGAAGTCCGCGAACTAGGCGAAAAGCTCGGCATGCCGCACGCACTAGTATGGCGCCAACCATTCCCGGGTCCTGGTCTCGGCATCCGCGTCATCGGCGAAGTCACCGAAGACAAGCTAGAAATCGTCCGCGATTCCGATTATATCTTGCGGGAAGAAATCGCTAAACATGGCTTAGATAAGGACATTTGGCAATACTTTACAGTGCTGCCAGGCTTCCGCTCCGTCGGCGTCATGGGCGACGGCCGAACCTACGACTACACCATCGGCATCCGCGCCATCACCTCCATCGATGGCATGACCGCCGACTTCGCTCGGATTGATTGGGATGTGTTACAGGAGATTTCAAGTCGGATTGTTAATGAGGTGAAGCACGTTAATCGGGTTGTGTATGATATTACGTCTAAGCCACCGGCAACAATTGAGTGGGAATGACCGGTAGCAAAAATTAGAAAAGCTAAGCTTGGTAAAAACACAGCTAAACTGTGATTCCCAAGCTTTTTTGTTTGCCATTTTTACTTTTTAATATTGTACAAATGTTTCTTATTTGTGGGAGATTATGTGGGAGATTTTCAAAATCAAAAAACCCCATATGAAAATCACAAAAACTTATCAATACTATTAAAAACGTTCAGACTGGCTGCTTTCGTTGAACGAGTGTAGTCGGCTGTCATTTGAAGATTCTTGTGGCCGAGATAGTGCATGACGTCAATCTGTGGTTTGTTGGCAGCGATCGCTTGTGTTGCAAAATAATGTCTGAGCAAATGTGGGTACACTTCAATGCCGGACTCATTGCTCACTCTTCGCATCAATCTATTGAGATGGGTGGGGTGCAACGGGTTGCCGTCATTGTTAAGCCACAGCCAATGTTTATCTGCTTGGATATGGTTCCTTTGCCTTAGATTATCAGCCGTAACCATTGCGTACTTCAAATAATCAACGGTTTTGCCAAATGCCCATATGGTTCTGTACGACGATTTGGTCTTGAGTGGGCCACCATTAAGCTCATTTGTGTTGCGCTGCATGTCAATCGAGATTTGCGCGACATCGGCATCATTGATTTGATTGTGGGATATTTTGATGGACTCATTTCGAAGTCCCATCACTTCTCCGCGGCGAAGCCCGAGCGTTGCAGTGATGATCAAGGCCATTTCGTACTTATCCAGATTCGTCTTTGCTGCATTTAGCCACAGCTCAAATGAATGTGGTTCTAAATCCTTATTTCGAGGGGCTTTCCCATTGATCTGCATACCTCGAAGCCTATTCTTGTCGATAACATCTTCAAATTCAGCGGCGTTCATGATGCTCTTCATGACAGCATCAATGGTATGGACGGTTGTTAACGCTAGACCGGATTGTGAGAGCGCATCTAAAAAACGCTGATATTTTGCTCTTGAGACATCTTGTAGAGGAGTTTTACCAAATGCTGGCTTGAGATACTTTGAATAGAAGTTTCCGTTCGCTCTTGCTGTTGATTCACGCCAGATACCCATTTTCGTTTTTCGTTTTGCCATTTGCTGGTAATATTGATCAACGGTCATTCTGTGAGCCAAAGATCCCGATACTTCACCGCTGACAAGCTTTGCCTCAAACTGTTTGATCTCAATATCAGCATCTTGCCAATGAACGAAACCGGACTTTGAGAACTCTTTTCTTTCTCCCACAGCGTCATCATAGGTTCGTCTAACACCAAATCTTTTTCCTTTTTTGGTTTGGTATTCATACACCCCGGGATGGCGTTTGTATGGTGTCCATTTTGGCATAATAGTACCTCCAATTTGTCTATTAATTTGAATGATTTGTACAGAAATTCAAACGTATGTTCGTTTTGCCATTAAAATAAAAGCCCTAAGTAAGGGGCTTTTATTGTCCTATTTAAGAGCGGGCATGTCATTACGTTGCCAGTATTTCGTAGCAATATATGGAACGTTCGATGACGAAGAGCTACTCTTGTTAAAAGATTTCAACTTATTTCCGGTAATTTGAACTTTGATTATCGGTATTTGTCCATTGTTAGTTGGATATGTAACCATGATGGCGATATTTGCAAAATCCGTACCTCTTGATTTTTTGAATGCATCCCAGGTTTTTAAAATGTCATTTCCCGCATTTCTCATTGCCATTTTGTCTGATAGGTCGCTCCCGGTCTCTTTGATATTAAGCCCAACTGTTTTAGATCCATCAGAGTTAGCATAAGCTCCGGAAATATTTTCATATTTTATCTCGGAATTGTAATGTTTCAGCATCGCCTTTACCGATTTGTCACTATTCAATTTATATATTTTTGTAGACGGAGGAGCTGATTCTTTTTTAAACTCATTGACACAGCTTGAAATGCCAGCGACTAGTAAAACAATGACGATAAAGGCTGCCCAAAACTTCCAACTTTCCCAAAAAGGCTTTTTAATCTCTCGATGAGATCTCCTAGTTTCGTGTTCCATTTTTAATTCTCCAAAAAGTCTAGCCCATACCGTCTTTCGTGTCTTAGCTAGCAATTAATTACATGTAAAATTCCTTTATTGCTTCCAAAGCAGTGTCTTCCATTGGTGCGGGAATGTCAAAGGCCTGCATAAATTGGTTCAAATTAGCATCTTCTTGATCAACATCCGCAAAATACAAAGGTACAAGTATATGGATTCCGCCTATGTTAGCTTCACCCTCAATACTGTTCTTTGAAGCCGAATAAAAGTATAAGCAAGCTGGGTCTTGATGTAGAACGTGCATTATTTCGTGTGCAGCCTGATAAGGCAATTGCTTCGGCTTGTGCCAGTTCATGTTAACCGCAATCCAACGTGTTTCAGGATTAGAAACTGACGGAGTGTATGGCTTCAGTTTGTATGTCAGCTCAGCCCCGACTCCACGGTCAAAGCCATAGTTTAAAACCTCTCTCAGCATGTCACTAGTAAAATCAGTCATCATGTTTGCCACCTCGAAGAAGTCTCTTGATTATCTAAAGATCTTCAGGCGGAATGGGACGTCCTTCAAAAGTCATAATGGTATCGTTTTTGGGGTCGGCAATATCAACCTCTGAAGGGGCTTTATCGGTTGTCGAGTCATTACCAAGTAAATAGTCTATCGACACATCGTAGAGCACGGACAGTTTTTTAAGCATTTTAGATGAAGGTTTTCTCTTGTTCGTTTCCCACATGCCAACTGTACTAGCGGCAATGCCGAGAGTTTTGGCTAACTCCGCTTGGCTCTGGTTCTTTTTTTCTCGAAGTAAAGATATTCGTTGACCCGTATTCATTAGTTTTCACCACCTATGTATATTGATTTTACCATCACTATTAGTGATACAAATTAAATTTTAAAAAAACTCACATTAAGTGTTGACATTCACTGTTAGCTCGGCAGCCAGTTGCCGAACAGCCGGCAATTGCGCACCGGACTTAAGCCGATCCGTGATAATGGCTTGATATAGGTACTGCTTGATTTGCAGGTAGATCGGAACTTTATCGTCAAATTCCACGGTGTGTCTCCTTATTAGTGTATTAGTTATCCAACACAGTGTATCAATAATCCTCGTGTTTGCCAAGTATCACTGGCCAGTATTTTAACGGCGAGAGTGGCTTCTAAGTTCCAAAATCGCCGCTGCGAGGTACAATGCAAGGCAAGAACCAGCATGAGAAAGTGAGGTGAAGGATGACGAAAAAATGGGGCAAAGTGATGCTCATCATCGGCATCTTTCTGGTAGTGAGTGGCGGCGCGTGGTGGTGGGTGAATCGCGGCGAGGCGCCTTCGACCAAACGCGTTGCCGGGACATATCAAACACCGACATTGTTTGTTCACGGTTTTGGTGGCGGTTATGGCTCGGAAAAAGATATGATCAACGACCTTAGCAAGCATCCCGGTTATCGTCAGGTTTTGCGTTACACCGTGACGAATACGGGACAGCTTAGTGTGAGCGGTTCGTGGTCGCCGAGCGTTCGTCATCCGCTGATTGCAGTTGTGTTCAGCAGCGGGCGGCCAGATGCGACCACGCTGACCAAGATTCTTAAGCAGTTGAAAAAACGTTACGGCATTCAAGACTTTAATGCTGTTGGCCATTCTGCCGGTTCTGCGGCTTGGGCTGATTGGGCAGTCACCAAAGACAAAAAAGGCGAACCAACGTTGCAACGGCTCATCACCATTGCCGGCCCATTCAATGGTTTTCCCGGGATGCCGGGGATGAACAGCGGACAAGACATCAGGTTGGCAAGCGATGGCCGCCCCAGCGTGATGTCTGACCGTTATAAGCCGATGTATGAAAATCGGCGCAATTTTCCCAAGACAGCGGCGGTTTTGAATCTATTTGGCAATCTGGGCAAAGGATCCGATGGCCGCGTCCCTGTCAATTCCGCCCGCTCATTGCGGTATATTGTGGCAGGCCGAGCCAAAAGCTACACCGAGCGTGAAATTACCAACAGCAAGGCACAGCACAGCAAGTTGCATGAGCACAACCCGTTGGTCAACCGGTATCTGTATGAATTTTTGAGCACGGGTAAGATTACGAACTGACTAAGGACTAAAACGTTAAAAAGGCATCGCCCACAATCTCTGCGTGAGGCAATGCCTTTTTGGTTACATATGATTTGTTTGTTACAACATTTGTATAGGGTCAGCTAATCGGCGTACTGCTTAAGCAATTCGTTATATTCAGGGGTATCTTGTAAAAATGCCAAGTCTGGGTCAAGCACAACGTTCTGAACGAATTGCTTGCGTGCCACAGCTGGCGATTCCCGCGGTTTTGGTTGGGGCAGATGCTGGAAAACCTTGGGGAAGGGTTGATCTAGATTGTCAGCGAATTGCCGGATGACCGCCACTGCCCGTTTGGCATCCTTGGTCGCCTCGGCGAGTTGTAATTCGGTTTCAATAACGAAAGGACTGTTCATATGGAGCGCTTGGTCCAATGCTTTGGCGACCTTCACATATTCCTCGGCAGTTGCCAGCTGGTGGTCAGCAATGGCCACTTGAGTTAGCAGGCCGAGTACTTGTCCTAGAGCACCATAATCGCAACCCAACAGTTTCTCGCCTTCAACATAGGCCTCAGCCAGCTGACCACGTTTTAACTGCAATTTAGGTTTTAACGCCCAGGCAGTTACCGTTTCGGTAGGTAACGCAGCAAGTTGCTTTTCAGCCGCGTCGAATTGCTCTTCACTGAGATAAAAATTGAAAAGACCCAGTGCAGCAAGTTGTGCCTGTTGCAAATCGGAGCTTTGCTCAGCCGCCTCGTACAACTTAATAATCCGTTGTTGTACGGGAGGCCAGTCGTCTTTGGGAATCTGGGGCTTCAGCGTGTCCAGAAAAGGCGCCGCCATCATCTGTAGTTGTGAAACTGATGGATAGTCGCGCAACTCCTGATCAACCAGCGCAACGGCGGCTTGCCAACCATCTTTTTGTGCTGTCATGGTCAACTTGGTAAAAAAATCTTGAAGGGCTGCTGGATCTAAGTCAGAAGAAAAGTCCAGTAATTTGTTGATGTCCGTGCCGAGGTTACGCGCCAACACAGGTAATAAGGTAATGTCAGGATAAGATGTGCCTTTTTCCCATTTGCTGACAGCAGGAGCGGAGACGCCTACTTTTTGCGCGAGTTCTTCCTGCGTTAAACCGGCAGCTAGCCGCTTGTTGCGTATAATTTGGCTCAGTTGCATGATGTTCACCCCTCATTTTTATTCGCGCATTTTAGAATCAAGTTAGCCACTGTCTCAAAATTTTTTGGACAATAAAAAACATCAAGAACAGATATCCTGTATCATTGAAGTTCCTACACAAACAATGGAAGAGGATATTGTCTTGATGCAGAAACAGGATAGCACACACCGCCAAAAAGGTCAGCACTTAACATCACTCGAGCGCGGAAAAGTGGCCGGATTCCACCAAGCTGGGAAGTCCAATCGTTGGATTGCTGCTGAAATTGGCGTCTGCCCGCAGACCATTAATAATGAAATCAAGCGAGGTACAGTAGATCAGGTCAAGAAGAGTAATGGCAAGCGCGTCTACCATCGACAATACCTGCCAGAGGCTGCTCAGGCACGTTACGAGACTGCACGCTTGAGCTGCCATCGTCCTGACAAGTTCGCCAGCGTACAGGTCTTCTTAGCCTGGTACGTACAGCGAGCTAAGCAGGACAAATGGTCGCCGGATGCTTCAATCGGCTATGCCAAGCGACACAAGCTGTTTACTCCTGAAGAGCTTGTTTGTGCCTCGACTTTGTACCAGTACATTGACGACCAACGCCTAGAGATTCGAAATATCGACCTGTTGGAGAAGACTAAGCGGAAGACCTCTCACCAGCACCACACCAAGGCTAAGCGCCTGGCTGGCCGCAGTATCGAGGAACGGCCTAAGGTCGTTGAACGACGCAGGCAGTTCGGTCACTGGGAGATGGATACCATTGTCGGTAAACGCAATGGCAAGGAGAGCGTCATCTTGACTCTGATTGAGCGCAAGACCCGTTGCCAACTTCTCCGCTTGATCGAAGGACGAGATGCAGACTCTGTGAGCTATGCATTGCGTGGAATCAAGCGCGAATGGGGAGCTTGCATCAAGACCATCACAGCCGACAACGGACCCGAGTTCACCGCCTTAAATACTGCTTTTGCTGGGACGGAAACTGAGATCTTCTACGCCCATCCTTACACGTCCTGCGACCGTGGCACCAACGAGGCACATAACCGGATGATCCGCCAGGACTTCCCTAAGGGCATGTCCCTAGATGACATTAGCCCTAGTCAAGTGCAGGCCACGCAAGACCGCTTGAATCAGTTGCCTCGCAAACAACAGGGCTACTGCACACCCCAGCAAAACTTTGAGGCCGAAGCTCGGCGCGTTCGCCGCATGGCCCAGTAGTCTCTCTAGCGCCACAACTTCTATTTGATAACGGCCTGTTCTGGGATTGTCCTCAACGACTGGCTAACTTGTTCTTGCAATTTACGCCTCATTTTTATTTGTTCTTTAGTTTCATTATGCAGAGAGGCATCAGTAAAAACAATGGAGGCGTTTTCAAGTCTGCCGCAAATTTTTTAACTGCTGGTTAAGTCGGCTACAACACCTGATTTACGGCCATCACGATCAACAAAACACCAAGAACGGGACGCAAGATGGCGGTGAGTAACCGCGGATCGAAACGGTTGAGGATGCGCGGGGTAATGGCGGCACCTACCAGCGATCCGAGCATCAGCAAGCCGCCCACTGTCCAGGCAATCGTGCCTTGGGTCGCGTGCAGAAGGCAGCCAATGATAGACAATGCAACCAACGCATAAGAGGAAGTGGCGGCTGCGTGGGGCATATCCAAACCCATTAACATCAACCCGGCCATAATCGGTCCACCGCCGCTTAAGCCGGCAATGCCGACCATCAAGCCGCTAATGATGCCCAGCACATAGGCAAACCAAGTGGGCTGGCCGGTCTTCTTGGCGTGACGAGCAAACGATTGTCGTAGCATCTGCACGCCGAGCACGACAAAAATGATGGCGATGGCCCATGAATAAATTAGTTCAGGAATGTAAGGCGCCGCCAAGCTGCCGACAATTGTGGCCGGAACAGCGGTGAGCAGAATCCGATTGCCGGCGTGAAACCGCATATTGCCAGTGCGGTAGTGACTATAACAGCCTACCGCCAGTGCCGGAATGGCGGTAAAAAGTGAGGTTGCCGCAGCCGTACTTGGCGACAAATGCGCGACGCCGGTCATAATACCAAGGTAGAAAGCGCCACCGCCGCCACCCATTGTCATAATAAAAGCCCCAACCAAAAAGCCGAGGAGAATCAAAACGATTGTCATGAGATTTCCTCCAAGTGGGATGCCCGGTGATTGCCGGGTATCCGCACAGCATATTTCGCTAAACACGCTTGATAAAATAATTTTTATTAATTGATTCCATATTAGCGCACTTTTGCTCTGACTTTCAGAAAAAGTGCTAGCCAAAATTCTGGTTTTCACAGAATTATTTAAATTTCAAGATTGTTACTGAAAATGGCCCGGCTTATCATGGAAGATAAAGGGAGGCCGATCATGGCAAAAACAACCATCGAGCAAAAGGAAAAGAACGCGCGTCATGCCTTATTTGTCATCACCATTGTGGCGCTTATGTCGTTTTTCGGGGTTTTAACGGAAACATCCATGAATGTCACGTTTCCGACGTTAATGCATGATTTTCATGTTTCTTTGACAACGGTGCAGTGGGTGACGTCAGGCTATCTTTTGGCGGCGGCACTTGTCATGCTTAGTTCAGCTTACATGAAACGCCGCTTTACCAATCGCCAGCTTTTCATTACGGCGGCGCTACTTTTCATCATCGGCGACTTGATGTGTGCCTTAGCGCCGGTGTTCTGGGTGTTATTGCTTGGACGCTTGGTTCAGGCTGGCTGTGTCGGCTTGTGCGGACCATTGATGGTCAACATTATTTTGGACACGGTGCCCACTAGCAAACTGGGAACATATATGGGTATTGCAAATCTCATCATTCTGATCGGACCAGCCTTGGGACCGACTTTTGGCGGGGCCATCGCCAACTTTTTTGATTGGCGGATGATTTTTTGGAGCACCTTGCCGTTTGCGACTTTGCTGCTCGTATTGGGGCAAGGGCGTATTAAGCAATATACGCCGACTTCTGCGTTTGCATTTGACTGGCTGCGGTTTGCGACACTGGGTGTTGCTTTGATTAGTTTGACGCTCGCTTTAAACGGTATCAGCGAGCATACCTGGCTTATCGCAGGTGTGGCCGGTGCTGTCGTGCTCGTGGCCATGGTTGCCTTTTTATGGTTGTCCAAGCATCATGCCAAGGCGCTGTTTAAGTTGGATGTTTTTCATGACGGTGGCTTTTTGTACAGCTTTCTGCCATATATTTTGATGCAGTTTTCCAATGTGGGGATTAATTTTTTGCTGCCGAATTATGTACAGACTGTAGATGGTGCCAGTGCGTTTGTCGGTGGGCTGATTTTGCTACCAGGCAGTGTCTTTAATGGCCTGGGACAGCCGGTGTATGGCTGGATGCTGGATCATTTTGGCGGGCGGCTGCCGCTTTTGCTGGGCAACAGTCTGTTTACGGTTGGGATGCTGGGCTTTACGATTTGGGGTCGCCATATCGGTGTGTTAGGCGTGACGATCCTGTATCTGATCTTCGCCATTGGACGGTCGATGGCATTCGGCAACAGTACGGCTTACGGCTTGAAGGTCATGGCCCACCAGTATCAAAGCGACGCCAACGCTTTATACAGCACCGGCCAACAAGTCACCGGATCGATCGGCACCACGGTCTTGGCCGGGATGATGACCGCGGTCACGGTGCCCGGTCTGACCCATGCCCAGAACGTCGGCATTGGCAGTCAATTAGCTTTTGCACTACTACTCTCGATCGGCTTGGTCAACTTCGGCTTTTACGCGCGTTTGTTTAAACTGACGAAAGCAAAAGTTTGATGACAGGTTAGAAAGACTCAGACAACTGACCTCAAAATCTATTGCGAGGCGTTGTTTGAGTCTTTTTTTCATAAAACAAGTAGCTAGTCAGGTAAAAAGCCATGCTCCACGATCTTTAACTGTCGATTCATTTGATCAACCACCGCCTGCAGGTCTTCAAAGTTGCGGTACTTGCCAGTGGCGATTAGCTGTGTTGTGACCGTGGTTTGTTGGGCAATAAGCGCAGAAACCACACTGAAAATGTCATCAACGGAAATCCCTTGCCGGCGTGGTAATTGTTCGATTTTTTCACGAAAAATTCGATTAGCTTCCGCGGAAATAGTTTGCGTTTCCTGCTGGATTTGTTGCTGCAGCGGTTGGGGAAAATGTGGTAAATCTGCATAAGCTTGCATCATGAGGCGGTATTCGGCAGGAAAGGCTAATTGCAGTTTCATCTCGTATTTCACTGCCGCTGACATCATAGCGGCTAACCCCGGGGCGTCTTGCCATTGGTGCGGATCCATATGGGCATAGATCCGCTGATAAGCGGTTTTAAAGGTGTCGAGGTATAAGGCTTGTTTATTGCCAAAATAATGAAAAATCAAGCCCTTTGAGACTCCGGCAGTTGCAGCAATTTGATCGGTTTTGGTTTTTGCAAAGCCTAATTGTCCGAAGGCATCAGTTGCTGCTTGTAAAATTCGGGTTACTTTTTGCGGGTCGGTGACGACTTTTTTCATACGCTCAGATCCTGTCGACGATATCCGGCAACGCCGATGATGAAGAGGATCACGGCACTGACAAGCATGATGACAAGCCATGATTGACCCAAAGGTTTGACCGGAACATCAGCGATCCAGCCAAAAGGAGTAAAATCGCCTGCATGTTTGGGCAGTGAAAACAACCCATGAAAGACCTGTACGATCAGCCCGGCGCCCATATAAAGCCAGAAGAGACTGCTTAGTTTTGGCCACAAACCGGCTAGCGCAATGCCTAACGCGATAAATGCCAGGACTGCAGGCAGACCACCGATGAAGAGTCGCCCGAGATACTTTACCGGTAGCGGTTGGTCTAGGACCGCATTGCCCGTCAAAAATAAGGCGAGCAACCCGACAGAAAGCACCGAAATGCCCACGAGTAAGGCCCAGCAGTTGTAACTGGTACTGATCGTGGTCCGCGTTGGCTTTTCCGCGTGAATGATGCCAAGATAGCCCAGCCGGTCGTCGTGCTTAAGGCGAAAGGCAATCTGAACCCCCGCGGTGACGGCCAAAGCGACAAAAATGGCCATATACATCGCCAGAAACGAAAGTACCATGGTTTGATTGGCGGCGTGAATTTGCTTGACGTCTAAGAGCTGGCGATAAATCGGGTTGGTTTTAAGAATATCGCCAACGCCGCCCAGAACACTGCCCATGACGCCGCCGAAAATAACCGCACCAATCAGCCAACCGGACAGCAGACCGCGTTCGGTACGCCAGATCAAAGCCGGCATCGATCGTAACCACGGCGCTGCGGTGGCGCGACCTTTTCCTTCCGCCAGCACACCGGCGCCGAGATCGCGACTTTGCGCAATGGCCATGGCAGCACCACAAAGCAAGATGCTGCAAGCAAGGCCGAGAAATAGCGGCGTGAGCTGATTTTTCGTATAAAAGTCGACCTTTTCAAACCAGCCGATTGGGGAAAGCCAGGTAAATTGCTGGTGGTTAAGATCGGTGACGAGCCGAATGAGATAGGCGGCGGCTAAGACCATATAACTTAACATGCTGGCGGTGCGGGTATTGTTGGCCAGTTGGGCGAACAGCAAAGCGATGCTGCCGAAAACCAGATTGGCGATCAGCATGGCAATGGCGAACAACAAATCGCCGGCCATGTCAGTCCCGTCCATGTTGACAGCGAGCAGCGAGGCGAAGTAGGCGGCCGCCATCACAAAACTGACCAGTAGCAGCTCCCAAATGGCGGCGGTGACGTCCGCTGTGCGCCCGACATCGCGCGCCCGGACCATTTCCAACAAGCCGCTTTCTTCCTGTCCACGGGTGTCGCGAATCATCAGCGGCATGACCCACAAGGCTTGTAAAATGATCATAAAAACGACCATCACACCGGCAAAAATGATGGCAGCGTTGTAAGTGCTAACCTTAGGCGTTGCGCCAAACATCGCGGCCATCCCCGGTGCCTGCAGCATTTTGACAATGTCTTTTGAACCGGAAGCCCCGTTAACGAAGGCTGCTTCTAATTTCACGGCACCGCTGAGAATCATCATGATGAGAATGACTAGCCAGACAACCGAAAATTTGAGATTTTGTTTGAGGTTGGCTTTTAAAAGATAGCCAGCATGCCGATTATTCCGCCGCATGTGATTCACCCAGCTTTCCGTAATAACGCATAAACAGATCCTCTAACGTTGGCGGTGAGACCCGCAAGTCTAGGATTGAATCGTTCGCTATGGTCTGCATAATGCGACTCAACTCATCGCGATCGGCCGTGAAGACCGCTTTGGTGTGGTCGGCCGCTGCAAATGTCAAATCGTGAACACCAGCAACACGAGCTAAACCATCATTGGCTGTTGTTATCGTGACTTCGACTTTTAGCCGCGCCAAGTGCTGCATCTGGTCTAAATTGCCGCTTTCAATCACACTGCCGTCACGGATAATCACGATCGAATCGCACATCCGCTCCACTTCTGACAAAATATGACTCGATAGCAAAACACTTTTACCTGCCTGCTTAAGCTTAAGGACTTCCTGTTGAAAAGTCTGCTCATTAAGTGGGTCAAGGCCAGAAGTCGGTTCGTCAAAAATATACAGGTCCGCATCTTGCGACAAAGCGGCAATCAGCGCGACTTTTTGCCGATTGCCTTTGGAGTAGGTGCGGGCTTTTTTGGTTGGATCAAACTTGAATCGCTGCATTAAGTCATCGGTTTTCTTGTTATGGTCGCGGCCGTTTAACCTAAGCAGCAAATCGATAATTTCGCCGCCGGACAGATTCGGCCATAAATAAACATCACCGGGAATGTAAGCGATCCGGGGATGAATGACGGCATCATCACGCCAGGCATCGTGACCAAATACGGTAACGCTGCCAGCGGTTTTCTTGAACATGCCTAAAATGATGCGAATCGTCGTCGATTTGCCTGCACCATTAGGCCCTAAGAAGCCGAGTATCTGTCCTGAGCTCAACGTGAAGCTGACATTCTTCAACGCCTCAAACTTGCCGAACTTTTTTTGAACGTGATCTAATTCGATGACATTGGTTGCCATGGTAGCCTCCTATGAATGCGATCCTGTTAAAAGATGCTGGCATTCTGCTTGAAAGGTAGTACTTGCGGCTCGTGTTCCCGTCGTATTTTCCTTTTCGCCTGAAGTATAGTTGTGATTGACTGACGGGTCAATAGGAAATTGACTGATTGGTCAATGAACTTCGATAGGCGCAGTCTAAAGCGTCATGCTGAACCAACTATGAAGGGTGGAAGCCATCAAATTATGGAACCGACGTCTTTTAAAGTCGCGGCAAAAAAGTCGACCGCCTGATCATTTCATCAAGCAGTCGACGTGTCGGTAATTTGTGCGCATTTTAAAACTTTTATGCAAAAAGCAATTTTCAACTTTCCGGGAAGAAGCCCTGACGCCGCATCACCTTGAATAGGTCATCACGTTTGGCTGGCGTGTGCGTGGCTGCGCTGACCGCCAGATCGGTGTAAGTTTCTTCGCGCGGGTTGCCGTGACGGGTGGCGTAGTAATCATGCACCGTACGATTATAATCGGCCATTGCATCAGTAGCCGGTTCCGGTTCGCCATAGTGATTCGTGAAGGCGACCAGTGATTCGGGCATACGTGGCTTTTCATCAGGATGCTCATCCGGGAACCCGATTGCGAGCCCTAATAACGGGAACGTGTACTTAGGCAAATGCAGCAAATCGATCAAGGCTTGCGCATCATTTTGAATACTGCCTAATGTGACGGTGCCCAAGCCGAGACTTTCAGCTGCCACAACCATGTTCTGCAGCGCCAAGGTGGCATCGGCACTTGCCTGCAAGAACTTATCCATCCGGCCGAGGCGGTCAAGGGGTTGCTGTGCCGCCTTGGTTAAGTCGGCGACGCGGTGCAAGTCGGCAATGAAAATAAACAGTTCGCCCGGTCCATTCAGGTAAGTTTGCGTACTCATCGCCGCAATTTTGGCCCGAATTTTCGGATCAAGAATATGGATGACCGAAAAAAGCTGTAAATACATGGAACTTGCGGTGTGCTGGGCAACATCCAGCAGCGTCTGAATCGTCTGATGGCTGAGGTGCTCAGGTTTAAATTGCCGGATAGAGCGGTGATGGAGCTGACGACGAATGGTTTCGTTTTGGGTCAAAAAGGTCACTCCTTCAATCAATGCGTATGCCATCTATTGTAGCTGAATATTGTGGTGGGGATGTACTTTTAGTTGGAAAAGATAACTTACCGTTAAGGACTTTGTGGTGACGACAGGCTTTTTAATGACGATGCCGTCGTTCTCCCAGCCACCAGATTAACACGCCGATGCCGACTCCCAAGAGGATTATGAAGACATAAAACAACCATTGCCACTTTCCGAAGTCGATCTTGGTTCTGAAAAAGGAACGTGTGGCTCGCAAATAGACAAGCAAACCGAGAATGAGTATAAACAAGCTGAAGTAGTAAATCGGACGCTCAAGTTCAGTGAGGTTATGGATAAACGGCAAAATTGCCGCAATGATCAACCCTAAAATAATGACGGTGAACGAAGTATGGGCAGAAAGGCGGATTTGCCAGCTGGTTTTGAGAAATAGCAAGACACTGACCATGATGCCAAATAGTATCACACCGAGAATAATAATTGCCGTTAGTTGAAGACGAGACGGTTTGGCAAAAGCGTGGCTGCCGACGTACCAAAGCGCACCCCACGCACTGACAATCGCGATGCCGGAAGCCAGCAACAAACTTCCGGCATCGAAGGTTACGTTTGGATAGGTCAGACGCGGCAGCCACAAAATAAACATCATCATTGCTGCCAATTTTAAGTTAAACCAGATAAAATTGCCGATACGCAGGGGGATTGTCTTTAGTAATTCAGTTGCCGTTTGTTTGGGGTCATGATCAAAATAAGTCATTGCATCCGTTCCATCATTTTGAGCATCAATGAGATCCTGTAAAATACCTAGCAAACTTTCTTCTAATTGATATTCTCCCCGGAACAAGTTTTTACCACGCATGTAAACCAGCAAATCTTCGTAGTAATCGCGGTTGGCTTTTGTCAGTTGTTTACGTAATTGATTGTTCTCAGCTGCTATTTTATTGATAGCTTCCGTGCGCTTGTTCATGGCTAATCCCTCCTGGGTTGGTTCGCAATGATTTGATCAACGTGACTTTTGAGATCATGCCACTGCAAGATGAATGTTTGCCTGGCTTTTTCGCCATCTGCCGTGATCGCATAATACTTGCGACTTGGTCCGTCCGGCGATGGGCGCATATGACTTGTCAAGAGGCCTTTCTTTTCCATTGTCATTAGCAGGGGATAGATCGTCCCTTTAGGAACATTTTCGAAGCCGAAAAGATTAAGCGATTCGCTGATGGCATAGCCATATTGTTCTTTGCGGGCGAGCAAGATGAGCAGGCACCCTTGTAAAATGCCTTTTAGCATCTGGCTGTTGTCGTCTCTCGCCATCAGTATCATCCCTTCGCCTAATATGTTTTGCACACTAGTAGTTTAAACCGAAACGACTAGTGTGTAAAACAAAATAGCCGACGAAGATCGCCGGCCAAGGTTCCCATATTTTAATTTGAAAGAAAGCAAATATTCTTAATTTTAATGGAACATAAGACATCACTCTTATCTTATGAGTCACTTACTGGTGTTACAGCTTTTGTCATGTTAAACCAAACTTCGCCTGCGTGAGTGGAGGCTGCTTGTCCATCATTGTGGAAGCCGGCGTGCTCGTAGAAGGGGATAAGGCGCTGAAGGCAGGTTAAGGTAATGGCGATGCGGTTTTGCTTGCGCGCGACATCGCTCATTTTGGCTAGGAGTTGGCGGCCAATGCCGTGATGTTGCAGATCAGGCGCAACTGCAAGACTCAAAATTGCAATATACGGCGCAGCTGCCGAGTTAGGCTGGCTGGTAACAAATAAATCGTCGGTAATGGTTGACTGTGAAGTGGCTGGTCCAACAATATAACCCGCAATTGTTTGATCAGTCCGCGCTACAATAAACGTGTCAGGATAATGAATGATGCGGGCCGCCATGCTGGAACGACTGGCAGCCTCCTGGGGTGTGAAGCCTGCCTGTTCGATTCGCATAATGGCGTCAAGATCGGTTAAGTTCGCTGTAGAAAAATGCAGTTTCAATGTCATGCCTTCTTTGCTTTGTCAATTTGAAAAACGAGGTGGGCATCAATGGATAAGCGACTCGTCAGAATCAGTAAAACATTAAGCCTGATCTTGCGGCACCATCCGGAAAAAATCGGTGTCAAACTGGATCGCTATGGCCGCACGGATCTGGAAACGTTGATTCGGCGATTCAATGCGCATTACCAGATGCACCTTGATCGCCAGGTGCTTGATGACATTATGACACAAAGCGGTAAGCAACGGTTTGCGATTGAGGGGAGCACCATCAGAGCGGTGTACGGCCATAGCGTCCCGGTCTTGCCGTTAATGCCGGCGCGGCGTCCGCCAATCTGGTTATATCATGGCACGTCACATCAAGCAGCCGCTTTGATTGATGTTGAAGGGCTTAAACCAATGGACCGCGATTTTGTCCATCTTTCCGAGAATCCGAAAATGGACTGGCAAGTTGGTGTGCGGCATGACCCTCATCCGGTTATTTATCGCGTGGCCGCGCAATCGGCAGCAGCTGCCGGTGAAACTTTTTATCCGACAGGGAGTCAGGTTTGGTTGGTGCATGCAGTTCCCCCGGCATTTTTAACCCGAACAACATCCCCAACATCGTGACGAACGCCCGCTTTTGGCCGGAAACGTTCGTTTTTTTATGTTAGTATTAGGCATACTTAAAAAAGGAGGTTCTATCATGAAGGCTGATGCACCTGATGATTTACGGTTAAATCCGAAACAGTTCGCCAATCTTGTTGTGGGATCACACCAAGTTCCAGACGACAAAGATCCGGAAGCCATTGTCAAACGAAAACTGACGCTTTATCTCACTGCTTATTACTTAGCAGAGCGGTTTAATGAGTTGCAACAGGAAACATTGGACCACGCTCCGTCACGGGAAAACTTTCACCAACTGTTGAAAAAGTTGGAAGACGAACGCTTTCAGGATTGGTAGACTAACACAGAAAAACGCTTCTGTATTAGTCCATTGTGAAATAAGTATCAATTGAAAAGTGTTCTTTTTCAATTGCTCCCATCGTATCATTTAAAAATGCCTCCGTTGACTTAAAACCGAATTTTAAGCCGATGAAGGCGTTTTCTTTTTCTTGAAAATTTTAGTTTTCCCTTAACCGTACAATTGTTCTTTTGGTGTTCTAAAGACGCAAAATCGGCCTTTTCGTGACAGAAATCACGTATCATGTGGATAGCGACAAAAACTTATGAAAAGAGGTTGGGACTATGTTACTCACCGTCATTGCTTACGCCATGATTATTGTTTTCATGTACGTCATCATGACCAAGAAGCTTTCACCATTCACTTCTTTAGTGATGATCCCGCTGCTGTTTGCAATTATTGCGATGGTGGCAGGCGTGGCGAAGAAAGGGACGATCGGCGATTTTGTGTTGAAGGGTCTGACAACGACCGCTAACACAGGGATCATGCTCTTATTCGCTATTCTGTATTTTTCCATTATGCTCGACGCCGGTCTGTTCGATCCGATTACAGCCCGGATGATCAAGATCGCGAAAGGCGACCCGATGAAAGTGCTTATGGCAACCGCGATTGTTGCGATGGCAGTTTCACTTAACGGGGATGGCACTACAACGACCTTGATCTGCTGCTCGGCATTTATTCCGATTTATAAGAAACTCAACATGAATATGATGAACCTCGGTGTTTTGATTATTTTGCAAAATACGATCATGAACCTGCTTCCTTGGGGAGGACCAACTGCTCGGGCCATGGCAGTTTTGAAGGTTGATGCCGATATTTTGACGTATTTATTGCCAGGTATGATTCTGGCCTTGGCTTATGTTGTTTTCTACGTTGCACCGCACATGGGTCGCGCAGAACGGAAACGCTTGGGTGTTCGGGAATTAACCGATGAAGAAATCGATGAGATGACGTCAGTGGTTGATCCTGAAGTTTCCGAAATTCGCCGTCCAAATATGTTTGCTTTTAACGGCATTCTGACCATTGTGCTCATTGCCTGGTTGGTGGCAAGTTCCTTTATTAAGGCAATTGCAATGCCACCGCTTTTGCTCTTCTTGGTTGGTACCTGTATTGCATTGATGGCTAACTATCCTAAGTTAGGCGACCAAAGCAAGCGAATCGGTGCTAACGGCGGCGATGCCGTGCAAGTTGTTATTCTGGTTTTTGCTGCCGGGGTCTTCATGGGCTTATTCCAAGGAACCGGGATGGCCGAAGCACTTGCCAAGAGTTTCACCGCGATTATCCCAAGTTCCATGGCTGGCTTCTGGGGATTGGTTATTGCGTTGATTTCCGCACCAGGGACCTTCTTCTTGAGTAACGACGGCTTCTACTTCGGCGTTATGCCGGTGCTGGCAACTGCGGGACGTGCATACGGCTTTACCAATATGCAGATGGCTTTAGCTTCATTAATGGGGCAAGCATTCCACTTGCTTTCACCGTTAGTTGCTTTCATTTATCTATTGCTCCGGCTCACCGGTTTGGACATGGGTAAGTGGCAACGCGAAGCCGGAAAATATGCATTAGGCGTTTTCGCCATCTTCGTGGTAACTGTTATGCTCTTCGGTCATGTGCCATTCTATCTACCACAAAAATAAGCACAATTCAAAAAGACACCGAAAAGCCAATCGTGATTGGCTTTTCCCCGTATTATAAGGTTGATAAGAACCAGAAAATGCATGACGATAACGCTTGATTCGGCATTTAACAACGCCGGCTCATGCTTACATTAACGCGTTTGCTGGTGCAGAAGCTTACCTGTAAGGAGGCCGCCCGTCGTAACACGTCAAAGGCCACTTACACCCGGCTTCTACCCGCACTGGCTCATGCTTAGGGGGTGTGAAAATGTTTAAATGGTTGCATCGGCGAAAACAACCGCAAACGCCAGTTGAATCGGCGCCGGTTAAATCGGTGAATGCTGATGAAGCAGCTCAGGCGCATGAATGGGAAGAGGTACCCAATTATCTGGAAGTTGATCCAGCTAACGAATTAACTGCCAGTTTGATCGCTGCTGCCGTTACTGCGGACGCTGCGCCTGATGCCAAACTCGTGCTTAAACATTTGTATGTTGAAAATCCCGAGGCCAAACGGGTTGGCTTGATTGCCAGCGCGATTGCGGCGGGTGATGGTCATGGGCATTATGTGGTCAAGTCAATTAAGAAAAAGGTGGACTGAAAAAGATGTTGAGAAAATTCAAGATCACGATCGATGGGAAAACCTATCTGGTCGAAATGGAAGAAATCGGCGGTACGCCAGCAGCACCGGCCGCACCAGCAGCACCTGCTGCCCCGGCTGCGTCAAGTGCCCCGACACCAGCAGCACCAACGCCTGAACCAGCGCCGGCGCCTGCTGCTCCGGCTGCCCCGAGTGGTGAAGGTGAAGTTGTAACGGCACCAATGCCTGGCACCGTTACCAAGATTCTGGTTAAAACCGGTGATGCTGTCACCGAAAACCAACCACTGATGATTCTCGAAGCCATGAAAATGGAAAACGAAATTGTGGCACCCAAAGCCGGTACTGTTGGCGAGATCATCGCAACGCTGAATCAAAATGTAAACTCTGGTGATGGACTGATCAGCATTATTTAACAAATAAAGAGGAGGGAAGTGAAGGTATGGAAGCGCTCATTCACGGAATCACAACCATTACGCTAGGCCAAATTGCAATGATGCTGATCGGTGCGCTCTTGATGTATCTGGGTATTAAGAAAGAATACGAACCAACATTATTGGTTCCGATGGGATTGGGCGCCATTTTGGTGAACTTCCCCGGAACCGGGGTTTTAACCCAGGTTGTTGGCGGCACTAAGACGGAAGGGGTGTTGGATGTCCTGTTCAAAGCCGGCATCAACACCGAACTTTTCCCATTACTGATTTTCATTGGGATCGGCGCCATGATCGACTTTGGTCCGTTGTTACAAAATCCATTTATGTTACTTTTCGGGGCTGCCGCTCAATTCGGTATTTTCGCCACCGTCTTCGTTGCCGTTTTCTTCGGCTTCAACATTAAAGAGGCGGCGTCAATCGGGATCATTGGTGCAGCAGACGGCCCAACATCCATTTTCGTCTCTAACCAGCTGGCACCGAATTTACTGGGGGCCATTACGGTCGCGGCGTATTCGTACATGGCGTTGGTGCCAATCATTCAACCGATGGCAATCAAAGCAGTCACGACGAAGCATGAACGTCGCATCCGGATGACCTATCGCGCAGAAGGGGTTTCCAAGACAACCAAAATTCTGTTCCCGATTATCATCACCATCATCGCTGGATTTATTGCTCCGATTTCCCTGCCATTAGTAGGGTTCCTGATGTTCGGCAACTTGCTCAGGGAATGTGGCGTGTTGGATCGATTGTCCAACACCGCGCAAAACGAGCTGGTCAACATTGTCTCGATCCTGTTAGGGCTGACGATTTCCGTTAAATTACAAGCGGATCAGTTCCTGAATATTCAAACATTGATGATCATTGCGTTTGGGCTTTTCGCCTTCATCATGGATTCTGTCGGCGGTGTTCTTTTCGCTAAGCTATTGAATCTGTTCCGCAAAGAAAAGATTAACCCGATGATCGGTGCGGCAGGCATCTCGGCCTTTCCGATGTCAAGCCGGGTCATTCAGAAGATGGCGACGGATGAAGATCCGCAGAACTTTGTATTGATGTATGCCGTTGGGGCCAATGTTTCCGGTCAAATCGGTTCGGTTATTGCTGGCGGTCTTTTGCTGTCATTCTTTGGTGCTTAACATCAATGCACCTGTCAGTTGAGAAGTCTGAACACCCTTGGGAGGTTTTGCGTTATGAAATTTGATCCGACTGCTGTTGAACAGGCTGGTGAATTGATGCTGGTAGGTATGGGCGGCGTGTTTATTGTTTTATTCATCATCTACATTGTCGCCAAACTATTGCTTAAATTTGCACCAGCCAAAAAAGCGGTAAAATAAAATGGCGACGTTAAAGCGCATTTGGTTCGATTTGAACCCGCAGGCCGCTGAAGCCTGGCAGACGTTGCTGGTTGATGCTGGCTTGACTCCGGATCGCCAAGTCGATTATACAGTTGGCATTTTTGAAGGAGACGACTTGCTGGCGACGGGTTCGTTGTCAGGCAATATTATCAAAGAAGTGGCAATTTCACCGACAGCTCAACATGAGAATCTGTTGGCGCAAATTATTCCGGCCCTGCTCGATCGGCTGGATGATGAAGCCATCACGCATAGCTTTGTTTATACCAAACCGAGCACGCTGAAGTTTTTCCAGTCACTGGGATTTAAACAGCTGGCGGCCACCGATTCAGTGGTTTTATTGGAACGGGGCTATCCTAACTTTGCCGATTATACCAAGCTGCTGGAAGAATCTCGCCAATCGGGAAAGCCTGTTGCAGCCATTGTGATGAATGCGAATCCGGTCACCCGCGGCCACGCCTATTTAATCGAACAAGCAGCAAAGAATAATGCAGTTGTTTACGTTTTTGTCTTATCAGCTGAACGATCGATGTTCACGGCAACAGAGCGTCTGGCCTTAGTCAAAAAGGTGGCAGCACGCTGGTCCAACGTGGTGGTTTTGCCGACACAGGACTACATGGTCTCCAGTACCACGTTTCCAAGTTACTTTCTCAAGGATCGGGCAGATGCGGCGATTGCGACCGCGCAAGCCGGACTAGACGCGGCACTTTTTAAACAACGCATTGCCCCGATTCTTGGCATCACCCGGCGATATGTTGGCGAAGAACCGCTTTCGCCGGTCACGGCGATTTACAATCAGCAATTGGCAGCGACTTTTGCTGATGACATTGAATTAATTGTGGTGCCGCGTTTGACGATTGGCGGTTCGGTTGTCAGCGCCACCCGTGTTCGTGCCGCGATCAAGCACCATGACTGGGCCATGGTCGAACAACTGGTTTATCCGGAGGTTTATACAGAAATAAAGGAGCGATCAACTCATGAAAATTAATCATCCCGCAACGGCTGGGACATTAGAGTCAAGTGATATCCAAATCACGCTGGCCCCTGCCGATAGCGGCACCACGATCCAACTGCAAAGCAGTGTTGAAAAGCAGTTTGGCGAGCAGATCCGTGCCGTGATCGCAGCAACTTTGACAAAATTGGGTATCGAAGGGGTTGCGGTAGAAGCAAACGACAAAGGTGCTTTGGATTGTACCATCAAAGCACGGACCATTGCGGCAGCCTACCGTGCAGCGGATAACAAGACATTTGACTGGGAGGAGATCAACGCATGGATAAATTAAGAAGAACCATGATGTTTGTCCCAGGGGCTAACCCGGGAATGTTACGCGATGCCCCCATTTACGGTGCGGATGCCATCATGTTTGATCTTGAAGATGCCGTTTCATTAAAAGAAAAAGATACGGCCCGGATGTTGGTGTACTCAGCTTTGAAAACTTTTGACTATAGCAGCGTCGAAACAGTTGTCCGCGTCAATGCGCTTGATGCTGGTGGCGATCAGGATGTCGAAGCCATGGTACTTGGTGGCATTAATGTGATCCGGTTGCCGAAGACGGAAACCGCACAGGATATTCGCGATGTCGATGCTGTGATCACGGCGGTTGAAGAAAAATATGGTATTGAAGTGGGTACCACGCATATGATGGCCGCAATTGAATCCGCGGAAGGTGTTCTGAATGCGCGCGAGATTGCGAAGGCTTCGTCACGCATGATCGGTATTGCACTTGGTGCGGAGGATTATCTAACCAGTCAGCATACGCACCGTTCTGCTGATGGGGCGGAATTGTCTTTTGCCCGTAACTATATTCTGCACGCAGCTAGAGAAGCCGGTATTTCTGCTATTGATACGGTTTACACGCAAGTCGACAACGAAGAAGGCTTGCGGCATGAAACCGAATTAATTAAGCAACTCGGATTTGACGGCAAATCAGTTATCAATCCGCGGCAAATTCCAGTGATTAACAGTGTCTTTGCTCCGGCGTTGGCTGAAGTACAAAAAGCCCGCGAAATTGTTGCCGGTTTGAAAGAAGCTGAAGCCAAAGGGGCCGGCGTTGTTTCTGTCAATGGTCAAATGGTTGATAAGCCAGTGGTCGAACGGGCTCAATATACGATTGCGCTCGCTAAGGCATCAGGAATGGAGGTAGACTGATGGTCAAGAATAAGCTTAATCGTGAGATTCCGGCACCATACGCCGATCAGTATGGGGTTTATGGTGGCGAGTTTGCCAATATTCGGCCTTATGATGAACATGCGCGGCACATCAAGCCGGTGAAGCCCGATCATAGTAAATTGGTTGCTTCGATTCACGACGCCATTGTCGCCACTGGCTTAAAAGACGGCATGACCATTTCATTCCATCACCATTTTCGCGAAGGCGATTATGTGATGAACATGGTCATGGCAGAAATTGCCAAAATGGGAATCAAGAATCTCTCGATTGCACCAAGTTCAATTGCCAACGTGCACGAACCGCTCATTGAGCACATTAAAAATGGCGTGGTCACCAACATCACCAGTTCTGGCTTGCGTGACAAAGTCGGTGCCGCTATTTCCAGTGGCATCATGGAAAATCCAGTTGTGATTCGTTCCCATGGCGGTCGGGCGCGGGCGATCGCACGCGGCGATATTCACATTGACGTGGCCTTTCTCGGTGCACCAAGCAGTGATGAATACGGCAACATCAATGGCACTAAAGGAAAAGCAACTTGTGGTTCCTTAGGTTATGCCATGATTGATGCCAAGTATGCCGATCAAGTCGTTGCTATTACGGATAGTCTGGTCCCTTACCCGAATACGCCGATCAGTATCCCGCAAACCGACGTTGACTATATGGTTCAGGTTGATTCTATTGGTGATCCAACCGGCATTGCCAAAGGGGCGACCCGCTTCACCAAGAATCCTAAAGAATTAAAAATTGCGGAATATGCCGCAGAAGTAATTACCAAGTCTGCTTACTTTAAAAATGGTTTTTCCTTCCAAACCGGTACAGGTGGCTCATCACTTGCCGTTGCCCGTTTCTTGCGGGAAGCGATGCTGAAGCAAGACATTAAAGCAAGCTTTGCACTAGGTGGGATTACCAATTCCATGGTTGAACTCCTGAAAGAAGGACTCGTTGAAAAGATCATCGATGTCCAAGACTTTGACCATCCTTCAGCGGTTTCGCTTGGAGAAAACGCCGATCATTACGAAATCGATGCCAATATGTATGCTTCGCCACTAAGCAAGGGTGCTGTGATTAACCAGCTTGACATCGCTATTTTGTCAGCATTGGAAATCGATACCGATTTTAATGTCAACGTTATCACAGGTTCTGACGGGATTATTCGCGGAGCATCAGGCGGTCACAGTGATACAAGTGCTGCCTGCAAAATGAGTATGGTCATCGCGCCACTGGTTCGGGGCCGGATTCCAACAATTGTTGAAAATGTCAATACGGTCGTGACGCCAGGCGCCAGCGTTGATGTCGTGGTCACCGAAGTCGGGGTGGCGATCAACCCAGATCGGCCAGACTTGATTGAAATGTTCAAGCAATTGAAAGTGCCACAATTTTCGATTGAAGCGCTTAAAGAAATGGCATACAAGATTACCGGAACGCCGGAACCGATTCAATATGGTGACAAGGTCGTTGCGTTGATCGAATATCGGGATGGTACCTTGATCGATGTGGTCCACAATGTTTAAGTTGTCAGTTTTGGACGGTCCACAAGTTGATCTCGGGCAAATGCTCGCAGCTAAAGATGCCAGGATCGTCAAGGAACGTGAATGGTTGACCGCTCATCCCGAAACCGTTTTGTTGCATGTGACTTTGCGAATTCCAGGTCCGGTTAAGACTGGCCAGCGAGTGGTCGCAGTCTTTTCGGCGGCAATGCAAGCGCTAGAGGATCAACTGGGTGAAGCAGTGCAGGAAAGCCAAATCGAAGCCTTGGCAACTGGCCCCGAAGCTTATTTAGCAGTTCGGCTGTCACCGATCACCTTGAAACGCTTGATGGTCGGTTTTGAGCAGCAACAGCGTTTTTGCGATCTGCTAGATTTGGACGTGGTGACGTTAAAAGACGGGAAACTGCATCAGATTTCGCGCGCTGATCTTGACTTGCCACCGCGCACCTGCTTGGTTTGCGGCGGGGATGCCAAGGCCTGTGCTCGATCACGTCGTCACGGGCTGCCTGAAGTTCAACAAGTGGTTGAAGCAATCATAAAGGAGGGTTGGACCACACATGGCTAAACAAAAAGTCCAATTTATGGAAACCGTGTTGCGTGATGGCCAGCAGAGTCTGATCGCCACGCGGATGCCGTTAAGCGACATTCTGCCAATTTTAGGCAAAATGGATGCTGCCGGTTATCATTCGTTAGAAATGTGGGGTGGGGCCACCTTTGATGCCTGCCTCCGTTACTTGAACGAAGATCCGTGGGAACGTCTGCGCAAGATTCGTCAAGCTGTGAAGCATACCAAGCTGCAGATGCTGTTGCGAGGCCAAAATTTACTGGGCTATAAAAATTACGCTGATGATGTTGTCACCGATTTTGTCACAAAGTCGGTCGAAAACGGCATTGACATTATTCGGATCTTTGATGCCTTAAATGACACGCGTAACTTGAAGACCGCGCTTGAAGCTACCAAGAATGCTGGCGGTCACGCACAACTGGCGATTAGTTATACCACCAGCGAGTTCCACACGGTTGATTACTTCATCAAATTAGCCAAGGAAATGGCAGATATGGGTGCCGATTCGATTGCGATCAAAGACATGGCAGGCATTTTGACGCCACAGAAAGCTTTTGATCTCGTGACCGGCATTAAGCAGGAGATCACTGTGCCGCTTGAGGTGCATACGCATGCAACCGCAGGCATGGCCGAAATGACGTATCTCGAATCCGTGCGCGCAGGGGCTGACATCATTGATACCGCCGTTTCCCCATTTGCCGGCGGTACCAGTCAGCCAGCGACTGAATCAATGTTGGTAGCTTTGCAGGATCTCGGTTATCCGACCGACGTCAAGCTGGATACAGTGAGTGACATTGCCAGTTATTTTGCCCCGATTCGTGATCGATTCCGCGATTCTGGACAGCTAAACCCGCGGGTCAAGGATGTTGAACCGAAGTCATTGATTTATCAAGTGCCAGGCGGAATGTTGTCTAACTTGCTGGCTCAACTCAAGGATCAAGGGCAGGAATCCTTATACGGGGATGTTTTAAAAGAAGTTCCTCGCGTCCGCGCCGACTTAGGGTACCCACCGCTGGTAACGCCATTATCACAAATGGTCGGCACCCAGAGCTTGATGAATGTCATGAGCGGTGAGCGTTATAAGTTGATTCCAAAAGAAATCAAAGATTATGTTCGCGGTCTCTATGGTCGCCCGCCTGTACCGATTTCTCCGGAAATGACCAAGAAAATCATCGGTGATGCATCAATCGTGACGACACGTCCGGCTGATTTAATCGAGCCGCAAATGCCGAGATTCCGTAAAGCAATCGCCAAATACGCTCATTCAGAAGAAGACGTTTTGAGCTTTGCTTTGTTCCCTGATCAAGCCAAGGACTTTTTAGGTCGGCGTGAAGATCCATTCTACGATGTTCCGGTTCAAACAGTTGATTTGACGTTTGATCCTACCCATAACTGAGTTTCATGACCTGTGCCATTTAGCGGATAAATCGATTTTCGCTGGAAGAAACATGGGTCAAGCCGTTAACCGACTAGTTAACGGCTTTTTTTGGTATAATGGCCCTCAGGACGAGGGGGAACGAACGATGAATGAAGTGGTGCCAGCCGTTAAGAAAAATTTGGATCTTTCACAGAACCGGCCGATTAAAGAAGCGGTGTACGAAGCGTTGCGCAAAACCATCTTGCTGGGTGAAATACCCAGCGGTGAACGGATTAACGAGAAGAATCTATCCGAAAATCTCAACATTAGCCGCACACCTATTCGTTATGCGCTTGAACGTCTGGATGAAGAGGACCTGGTCGAACGCAAAACCGGTATTGGGGTTGTTGTGAAGGGTATTTCGATTAATGATGCATACGAGATTTTTGACATTCGCAAGGAATTGGATGTTTTAGCGATTCGCAAGGCCATGCGCTTGATGACGCCTGACCAATTTAAACAGATGCGGGCGCTTTTGGAAGAAACGGATCGCCTAAACGATGCAGGACGAGTGTCGGAAGTCATGGCAAAGTTTACCGAATTTAACAACTTTATTTATGATGCGAGTCACATGCTGCGGTTGAAAATGATTGTCAATCAGCTGCAAAATTATTTGATTTATTTTCGTGATATTAGTATTAATGGTGATGATCGGCGGAATTTAGCGATTCAGGAACATTGGCTGCTTTATCGCGGCATGTTAAATCGGGATGACGATCAGATCAAGCTCATCACTCGAGAACATCTCGAACACTCATTGCAATATATTCTAAAAGTCATGAAGGCCAAACACATTGAATGAACAACTTATCGCTCAAGCAGCGGTGAACAGTTTACATGCGGAAGTGCTGCTTACGCCCAAGCCAGGTTTAGTCGATCCCGAGTCTAACGGGGCCCACAGGGATATGGATGTCACCACATTTGAGGCCAGCATTGACGCATTGGCACCTTATTTCACGCAATACCTGCATGCTGGTCTGGCAGCTAAAACAGTGCCGCAACTTTATCAGGAGTTGCGTACGATTGGCATGGACGCAGAAAGTGCCATGCTGACGGCAACGCACGGCGTCAATACGCATCGTGGTGCCAACTTTTCTTTTGGCTTTTTATTAGGTGCACTTGGCTGGTTGTTGCAGCAGAATTCCTTGCATGATTTGGCGGCGGCGGAATTTGCGCCGCTTTTTCCGGCAGTTGCGCAAGTTGCACAAGGTGTCGCCGGCGATTTTCGCCATTTAGGTGACAAAGCGCAGCTAAGCCACGGCGAAGCTTTATATGTGAAACACGGCGTCACAGGAGTCCGTGGTGAGGCTTTGGCCGGTTATCCAACCATTCGTGAGCACATGTTGCCATATCTGCGACAGACGACGACACAGGGCGATTTGCGTTATCTGCGCTTAATGGTGCATTTGATGGCGCAAGTTGAAGATGCCAATCTTTTGCATCGCGGCGGTCCGGCCGGTTTGCGATTTGTTCAGGATGCGGCGAAGACGTTGTTGCATGTTTCCGATACGCAGTTACCCAATGCCTTGCGCACCTTGAACGCCGAAATGATCACCCTGAATCTGAGCCCGGGCGGTACGGCCGATTATCTGAGTCTGGCATACTTTTTTGACGCATTGACGCTCCTGGGAAGCCAGCCAGCGTGACCAGATTATTCAGTTTCCAAAATAAGAAGCTAAAGCATGGCACTCGTGGTAATTGCGGGCGCCGTTTTTGATTCAAACCGGAAAAGGAATCAAATCGATATGCCGAATCATGTCGATACTGATGTTTTGACCGTCGACATTGACCACATCGCTATCGCTTAATCCGGCCACTTTGCCGGTGATTGGCGGCAACATCTGGCCATTTGGTGTTTGCAAATCAAGCTGAAGGGTGACGGATTGGCCTTCAGCATAAGCGCGCAACAAAATCATGCGAATATAAGGCTGCTCTTGTAAAGAAAGCGGCGGATAGGTGACACTTTCGGCCTTTGCCTGCTTTTTTAACGCTGCGGTATGGTCGGAGAGGTAATAGCCTTGCCACTTGCGCATGCCACGGTCGATATATCGATTGGCAAAAAAATCGTCGACCAACGCCGCAAACTTTTGCTCGCCGATTTTATCTTCATACGTCATTCAAATCACCTCAGAACAATCTTACGAACATATGTTTGCTTTTGCAAGCTATTCGTACTATTTTTACTAAGTTACAAAAAGATGACATGCCAAAGCCTTGTAAATATTAAGATTTGTTTGCTTTGACATCTTTTTGTAACATTGAGAATGATCTGCATGCTAGACTAAAAATGTTGAAAGAAGCAAAATGCTGATCAGGTTTGAGTGGGAGTGGTTGACATGAAGAAATGGATGATGATAGCAGCAGCCTTGGTAACACTTGGCGGACTTTCCGGCGCCGCGTTTTATCAGCATCAAGTCAGTGCTAAAAGTGAGGTAAGAACGGCAGATGCCGGAACTGCGTCAACAAAAGCAGCGACGCATCAATCACTGACCAGTCAGACTAGCGCGCAAGTCAGTACATCAGAAAGTAAAAGTGAGACGAGTGTGACGACTTCAGTTAAAACGGATGTGGCCACTACGACTGCCAGCACTTCAACTGATGCTGTCAATTCATCTAGTGCAATAGCGTCTTCAGCAACCAGTCAGCCCACAGTTAAAGCACCGTTTTACATTGGCACATGGCACAATGAGCACGTGACACTGACGATTATCGGTGATCAGATGACCATTTCCCAAGCTGGCGTGAAAACAACTTCAGGTTACACAGCAACGCCAAAGGGGAACGGCATGATTTTGACGCCGACCGATGTTGCCGCAGATGCCATTTATTTGGTGCCGGTAAACGGCGGTCTTCAGTGGGTTGCACCGGGAGCGACCACCCCACTGATACTTCGGCCATAACGCTTAAACATAAAGACATAAAAAAATCGGCTCTAGCGTCTGTATGACGTCGGAGACGATTTTTTAATTTGGCAACTCGCCGATTTTACAAATAAAAACTTAATCTGTCGCCTTATTGAGCGTTTTATCTTCAACGCTGGTAAAGAGATGATCATCAAGGAAGCCCTTGGTTTCAGGTAATGCGAAACTGGTGTAGTCGCGTGCATGACCGGTACCTGGCACCACATGCAATGAAATGTCACGGCCAAACATAGCTGCCTGTTGCACGAAATGTAAGGCACTTGGCAGAGGCATTAGCTCATCTGCGGAGTTAAAGAGCAACGTTGGCCCGAGTTGGTCGGTCAAATGATTCGTTGGATTGACCGCTGTTAACAGCCGCGGATCCAGGCCGCCTAAATATGTTTGAATAAAGTACTTATAAAAAGCATCGTGGATTTCATGAATCTCAGTGAGACCAAATTCACTTTTGGCATCAACCGATGCTTTCACCATTTGATTTTTCTGAACCCAATTGGCAAAGTCGACAACCGGTGACCACGCAACCACGGGATAGCCGGAAGATAGGCTGTTTTGCAAAACCATGGTACCGCCTGAACTGGCACCTAACAGGCCCAGACGTTTGCGATCGAAGTCATAAGGGGAAGCAAGCAGCCAGTCGACAAAATGATCGAAATCGTTTTGCGCTGTCGGATACAAAAACTTCGGTGCTAGGCGAAAATTGGGAATCGCCACGAGATAACCGGCATTGGCAAAATATTCACCTAAATCATCTTCATTTTTCTTATCTCCACGGAACCAGCCGCCGCCGTGGGCATACACGATGGCCGCACCATTGGCATCCTCTGGCACATAAATATCAGCGGGTAAATTATGGGCCTCATCGTAAATCACATCTTTTTCTACTTGCATATTTGCCTGTTCCTCCTTATTCTTGTACATTAGTTATACTCTAACCATAGTCCCAAAAGCCGTTTGAATGCAAACTTTCCAAAAAATTCGTTCGGCTTTAAGGCGCAGAAATGCTGGTCATGACGAAGGGAAAACCATGCGATATACATTTGATTCAAAAGCGACAGCCACCACCACGGTTAAACGTCTGTTGGCCAAGCAAGGCGTTAGCCATCGCTTATTCAAAAAGATGCTGAGTGATCGGCTTCTGTGGGTGGATGGTCAGGCGGTCGGCAATATTGCGATTAACGCTGGGCAGGTCGTGCGCTTTGCGATTCCAACCACCAAAACGGTTACGCCGGAAAAGGTGCCGCTTCATGTGCTATACGAAGACGACAACTGGCTAATCGTAGCCAAGCCAGCCAACGTGACCAGTGTTCCCGGCCCGCATGCACCTAATCATAGCTTGTTAAATCGGATCGTGTGGTATTTGCAGCAACAGGGCATCACTGGACCGCAGCCAGCCATCATCACTCGGCTGGATCGCGATACTGTTGGACTTGTCCTGGCAGCCAAGCACCCTTACGCGCAAGGCCGTTTTGATCAGGCGCAACACGCAACGTTGGAAAAACAGTATGTCGCCGTTGTTAGTGGTCAGCTCACGAAATCAGAAGGCGAGATTGATGCTCCTATCGGCTTGGGGGCGGATGGGATTCACCGAATCATTACCGATGCCGCGCAACCAGCTCAAACCAGGTATAAGATCCTGAAAATGGCGACCAACACCCTTGTTGATGTGCAACTGCTAACCGGCCGCACTCATCAAATACGCGTCCATTTTGCCAGTCTCGGTCACCCGCTCATTGGCGATCGGCTTTATGGTCAACCAAGCACTTTGATTGACCATCAGGCGTTACAGGCCACGCGTTTAAGCTTTGTCGATCCATTTTCAAAAAAGCAAATTCACGCGGCGCTGCCCATTCCGTCTTTGTTTGAGACACTATTGACCGAAAAATGATGCTAGGCGTCAAAAAAGTACCTCCTTGCCGACAATCTCGGTAAGAAGGTACTTTTTTGACGTTTGACGGCTTATAGACTATTTCACTTCGGTAAAGACCACACGTTTGCGTAACTTTGGTGAATACTTCTTGAGCTGCAGACGATCAGGCGTGTTCCGCTTGTTCTTAGAAGTTAAATAGATACGTTCGCCGGTTTCATTGTTACCTAAGATGATATTGTTCCGCATCTTTCAGCACCTCGCTTTTTCATGATTTAACCTGTCAAGCATACAGGATTGACAGGGCAAAATCAAGGCTGAACCGTAAAGGCGGCAAGCGGCGTCACGCCATGGGTTTTGGCAATTTCAGCCACACCATCGGGATCAGCAGCCGTTAACCCGGGTAAATCAATGGCGTCACTTTCACCGGTATCGGCCTGCACAACTTGAAAAAGCGGTTCGGCCGGATAAACCAGCAGCTGAGTGGCCGTTTTGACATCCTGTGTGTCTTGGTGCAATAACGGCACATTCTGCAATGAACTTAGCAATGCCTGGTTGGCTTCGAGAAAATCGGTGAGCGTGTCCCAGCTGTCAAGAATCGCAATTGGCGGTTCCAGCGGCGTTAAATAAGCAGCAAATCGCCGCAAATCATCTTCCCATTTGCGAACGGAACTTTCAGCAAACGTGGTCTGATCCAATTGCTGAACCAAGAGCTGCGGAACCGACTCGGTCTTGACCGAATCCGGCATCGCCGTAATACGCGCGGTCAGATCGCTAATGCAGCGGTAAGCCTGTTTGACATCCGCCAAAAACTTTAAAATATCCGTCCCGCCGGCATCTTCATAAGCGGTTTGAAATTCATTACCAAGCATGCGGTTATTTGACATGGGAAACTCCTCCTTCAAACATGGTGAGCGTGAGGTGGCGCGCTTACACGCAGGCTTCTGCGCCACCGAACGCGTTATGGTGAGCGCGAGCCAGCGCGGTTACCGAGCGCGCAAACAAAACCCGGACAGTTTTGCTAAATCTCCGGCAATAAACAGCACTGCGGACGCGTTCTTGGCGCTACCATGTTTCAATAATGCGGCAGTCAATACAACCGGCCTTAAGCAATCACTAAAACCATGATGCCTTGAGGCCGGTGCCTGTGCGCTACCTTTATCATAAGCCAAACATGCGGTAACAGCACGCTTTTCTACTGATTTTGCTTGTGTCGAACGACCGTCCAGCGCCAAATACCCAGAATAATGATGAGCAAGCCCGTTGCGATACCGGCAATAATCCAAGGAAGAGCTAAACTATTTTGCGACGCAGCAGGGGTCTGCGGCCGGGAGACGATGGCATTGCTCGGCAGGTGGCCGTTATACCGAAAGTTAACCTGCTTGGTCCAAGTATACGAACCGGATTTTGCCGTCCATTTTAGGGTATAAGATCCGGCCGGCAATTGCTTGCCATTTAGTGGCATGCTTTGCATGAAGCGGGAATGCGGCGCAACCGCCAAGCCGGCAAAGTGTCCTGTCAGCACTGCCTTAGTCCCGCCTGTTGGGAGTAGCGCATAATCAGTGGCGATTTCGCCAAACTGATTGCTTGAAGGATTATGAATGTTGGCGTTCACTACCGGATAATGGTTGGCAGTCCCAATACTGGCTTTTGTGAGTTCCAACAGTGGCGGATTAGGGGTTTTCAGATCCTGTCGTAAGATGATTGGGATGCCAATTGCAAACTGATCTGTGAATCGGACGCCGCCAGTTGATGACGTCGCCGCTGTGTCGCCTTTTTGCAACACATAAAAGCCACCAGAAATAATGCCAATAAAATGCGTGGTTGGGGAATGCAAATGGTAGGTGACCACCTGATTGCTTCCCGCGGCAATCGTAGCCGAGGCCGGTCCCTTAATCAACGTATTCAGGCGAATGGCATTTTGATCTAACGACGGCCGACTCTGATCGAAGGCGATCATGCCACTATTGGTGGTGTAAGCGGGGTTTGCAGCGAGCGTATAGGTTTGGGTTTCATTAGTTTGATTGGCGATCCGCAATTGTAAGTCTTCTTGCTGATCGGGTTGGACCTCCAAGTCAAAATAGCCAGTAACTGTCTGACGTTGATTAGCCGGTAAGATCGGCGTGACGGTGAATTTTGGCGCAGCAGCAGCGTTGATAGCTCGAAGCGGCCAGATAAAAGCCATGAATATAAAAAGTAACAAAATGTTACGTACAAGCTTTTTCATGTGTCCTCACCTTTTGTCTGTAATATGTAGGTGGCAACAGGTGCCACCGAGTGCGATCACATTTATCGCTGCCTGTCAGACGCGGGTGAGGTTTGCTAGTAAATCGAGCATCGCCTTGTCTGATTGTTATATTGAATTATTTTTAGATAACAACTTTATTTTACCGATAAGTAACATTCATCCAGCATAAAATGCTTGTGCATGGTTGCGCGATCGCATGAGCCACAATGAGCGGGGCTTGTCTTCGCGTGACGAATACTCGATAATATGAAAAGATAAAAAGTTTGTTGACGAAGAAAATACGGGCTTTAATTCAAATGGGAAGGACGTTCATCTCAATAAACGGAAAAAATTTTCCACTAAATGAGACAAGCGTCAGGGGGAGGAACCATGTTACAAGGACCACGGGTGACAGTTCGCCCTTTTGTACTGGCAGATACGGATGATTATTTTGCTTATGCCAGACTGAAGCAGGTGACCATGGCCGCGGGTATGACACCTTTACTGACGCGGGAGGCGGCGGCCAATCATGTTCAACGCTTCGCCCGCGAGCAGCAGGATCTGGCGTTGGTTTACCAAATGCATGTGATTGGCAACATTGGGGTCTATCCTCGCGCCTTGTCGCCGGAAACAGGGGATGACATGACGCGTGAGATCGGGTATATCCTTAATCCGGATTTTTGGTATCAAGGACTTATGCGCGAGGGCCTGCAGCTTGTCATCGCTGATCAATTTGCTCATGGCATCAAGGCCATCTGGGCAGGCGTTTTCCCCGGCAATCAAGCTTCCATTCATTTATTAAAAAGATTAGGCTTTGTTTTTCAGTTTGAGGTGCCATTGCCACGAGGGTTAACCGAGCACCAGCCGCGCGATGAACAATACTTTCGACTTTTGCCGAAACAGTTTGAAAAATGAGGATTTTCTTTAATCAGTTTTTGAAAGCCGGGTGAATTCAACGCGGTTTTTTTCTTTTGTATAGGCATCGGATTGAAAAATGCTATAATGAAAAACGAGTAATAGTCTGGAGGTTTCAAAATGACTGTGCAAACAGAGTACCAGCAGGCCTATAAGAAGCGGCTTGCAGCAATCGAAGCCGATCCGCAGTTCACCGTGTTGTCAAGCATGAATCAGCCGCAGGATCCGGCGCAAAAGAAAGTGAGCCAATATATTGTGTTCACTGACTTTAAATCCGACGAACAAAAGCAAAAAACGAACTCGATTTACGTCTACACACCATTTGAAAATGTTGACAAGTATGGCCATTCAAAAGCGGATTATCAAGCACAGCTCCTGTTTGAAACCAATCGCTGGGATAATGTGATGCACATCACCGTCTTGGAGACATTGGGTTCTGAAAGTCGGCTGGCTTTTTACGATTTTGAGAATCTGGGTTTGGCACAGCTGGCGTTAAAAGCATTTCTTAACCTGGCAATGAAAGCCGACATCGGTTTAGTCGACGGCACGATCAGTTCGTTTGACAAAGTTAACTTAGCTAAGTTACGGCACATTTTCACGAAATTCGGTTTTAATATGAAAATGACAGACCCCAAGACCGGCATCGGCAAAATCAGTCGTTCCATGCAGTCTTGAAAGCAGTCGTTATTTGGAAGTTGTATGATTAAGTTGGCATCGCCTATTATGGCGGTGCTTTTTTGATGAGCGTGAACCGGCGCGGTAAGAAGTCGGAGCATAAGGACCTCGAGCCAAAATGGCTGGTCTTTGGCCATTTTGGCTCGAGGTCCTTATGTGCAGGCTTCTGGGCCGGTGAGCGCGTTATAGAAACCAGAGTTTGGCCGTTAATTGCCCTAAAATAGAACACCTGTAAGCAAACAAATAATCTGACCCGTCCCCGCGGCACTTTGTGAGCAGTTTTTAAGCAAAGTTTATGCCGTTTCGTTTAAAATCAAGATGATGCTAAAAAACATCAGCTAAGTGACTCCCGACCGACTCGACCAATTTTATAATTGATACAGATTGATGAAAAATATGTAACAGAACATTTCTGTTTAGTCAGTGTTTTTCAAAAAAAAAACTAGGCTTGAAACGGAACACAAAAAGCGTATTATGAAACACATCAATAATTTAGGAAGTGGCGAAATGGCAGAAGAGAAGCGCTATGGCGCAGATTTAATTGTCGAAAGTTTGGCAAATCACGGGATTGATTATGTTTTCGGTATCCCCGGCGCCAAAATCGATCGGGTTTTTGAAACCTTGGAGCATCCCAAATCAGAAAAGAGTCCGCAATTAATCGTGGCACGGCATGAACAGAACGCTGCGTTCATGGCTGCCGGGATCGGGCGTTTGACTGGCAAACCCGGCGTTGTCCTGACAACTTCCGGACCAGGTGCTTCAAACCTGGCAACTGGCCTAGTGACCGCAACCGCTGAAGGGGATCCGGTTTTGGCTTTGTCTGGTCAGGTAAAGCGGGCGGATCTGTTGCGTAGTTCCCACCAAAGCATGCGTAATGCCGATCTCTTTGCGCCGATTACCAAATATGCCGCTGAAGTGCAGGATCCGGACAATGTTAGTGAAATCATTGCCAATGCTTATCAAGCCGCGGAATCCGGCAAGCAAGGGGCAAGCTTCGTGTCGATTCCTCAAGACGTCACTGATTCACCGGTGAACTCGGAACCGATTAAGCCGCTGGTGGCGCCAAAGTTAGGGCCGGCAAGTCCTAGTGATATGACTTACCTGGCGCATGCCATTAAAGAGGCATCGCTGCCTGTCTTACTTTTGGGAATGCGCGCGTCATCAAGCGACGTAACCGAAGAGATTCGCGAGTTGTTGTCAGTCACCGAGTTGCCGGTTGTTGAAACCTTCCAAGGTGCAGGTATTATCTCCCATCGCCAAATCGACAATTTCTTTGGCCGGGTGGGTTTGTTCCGCAACCAACCGGGGGATATGTTATTGCAACACAGCGATCTTGTCATTGCGATCGGCTATGATCCGGTTGAATATGAACCACGTAACTGGAACGCGGATGGCAAGTCGCGCATCATTGTCATTGACGATGTACCAGCGGAAATCGATCACAACTTCCAGCCAGAAACAGAGCTGATTGGTGATATTTCCCAGACGCTCGATATTTTAGTCCCGTTACTGCGGGGTTATCAGGTTGCGCCTGAAAGCAAGCAGTATCTCACAGAGTTACAGGCCAAATTACAGGAAAGTGATGTTCCGCCAGCCCTCTCAGATCAAAAAGTCTTACACCCGCTCAGTATTGTAGCCGCATTGCAAAAACGTGTGACAGACGACATGACAGTTGCTGTGGACGTCGGCAGTCACTATATCTGGATGGCCCGCCATTTTCGGAGTTACGAACCGCGCCACTTGCTGTTTTCCAATGGGATGCAGACGCTAGGGGTTGCTTTACCTTGGGCGATGGCGGCGACTTTGGTACGTCCGGGCAAAAAAGCAGTTTCGGTGTCAGGCGATGGCGGCTTCCTTTTCTCGGGGCAAGAGCTAGAAACAGCCGTTCGTTTGAAGGCTGATTTGGTTCATATTATTTGGAACGATGGCCATTATGATATGGTAAAATTCCAAGAAGAGATGAAATATGGTCGGGCAGCAGGTGTCGACTTTGGTCCGGTTGATTTTGTGAAGTATGTAGAAGCTTTTGGTGCCAAGGGTCTGCGGGTCAATAAACCGAGTGAACTTGGCAAGGTGCTTGATGAAGCGTTTGCGACTAAAGGGCCAGTGCTGGTTGACATTCCGGTCGATTATTCCGATAATGCGGAACTCGGCGCGGCAATGCTGCCTGACCAGATTTATTAATCGTTGGCGGCAGGTTGATTCTGGGCGGCTGCAGGCCCAACCCTGCGCAAAAGGAGGGACTTCTTTTTGGAAACGGATCGATTGTATCAACATGGGACACTGGCAATGTTAGTGCCTGGTTTGTTTGCCGGAACGCAGACAATTGAAGCGTTGTTGCAACATGGTGACACTGGTATTGGCACGTTGACCGGCCTTGATGGCGAGTTGATTATTCAAGCCGGCAAAGTTTATCAGGTTAACGCACAAGGTACCGTTCGCGAAGTTGCAGCGGATGAGAAAGTGCCGTTTGCGAATGTTCATTATCAAGCCGATGTTTCGGCCGGGAAGCTTCAGGGGTTGGATCTGACCGGATTTCAGAAAGCGGTTCTTGATCGGTTACAAACGAGCAATCTTTTTGCGGCAGTTCGGGTCGAAGGTACCTTCACGCAAATGCACACGCGCGCTGTGTTGCCGCAACAACCTCCTTATCCGACGTTGACAGAGACGGCTTCGGGCCAAAAAGAATTCCATGCCGATAACGTCAAAGGCACGCTGATCGGGTACTTTTCACCGGATCTTTATGCCGGTGTGGTATCGCCGGGTTTCCATTTGCACTTTTTGTCGGCTGATCATCACATGGGCGGGCACATTCTCGGATTTGAGCTCGACAGTGGCGAATTATTTTTACAAAAGTTTAGCGACTTTCAGTTACACCTGCCAACCGATGACGAACCGTTTTTAAAGCAGCACTTTGACACGGCTAGTTTAGTCGATGACATCCGCAAAGCTGAAAATTGAGTTAAAACCGGGTGAGAGCCGGTTGCCGTTAGAAACAAGACATGATAACGTGAACCATAATCAAGATTAGAGGTCGCACCGATCATCAGTCGCAACTGCAATGGCCTGAACGCCAGATGCGCAGTTGTTAAAGGGAAAGGTGCCGAAATGCCGGCTTAGTTCAGTGAGGCGGTGTTGGGCCAGTGGATAACATCTGCTGGACTGTCGCGACTATCGCGGGGCGCTAACAAATCGGATCACGTTTATTCATGACGGAAAGCAGAATAAGCCGATGGGTTAGTTACTGACACCCACCGGTTTTTTTAGTGCTTAAACGCCCTGTAACCGTAACAAACCCAACGTTTAACATCTCAACCCATTCAGCAAAGGAGTACTTTTGTGGCACAGTCAGCAACGAATCAGGTAAAACGAGAACTCAAAACCCGGCATCTTTCAATGATTGCCCTCGGCGGCAGTATTGGCACCGGACTTTTTGTCGCCAGCGGCAGCGCGATTGCAACTGCCGGCCCGGGCGGCGCAATCGCGGCATATATTGGCATCGGGTTAATGGTGTTCTTTCTAATGACCAGTTTAGGCGAAATGGCCACCTATGTGCCGGTATCCGGTTCCTTTTCAGAGTACGCCAGCCGGTTTGTTGATCCGGCGTTTGGCTTTGCCTTAGGTTGGAACTACTGGTTTAACTGGGCCATCACCGTTGCGGTTGATGTTTCGACAACTGCCATTGTGATGCACTTCTGGTTGCCGGATGTGCCAGGCTGGCTGTTTTCGCTGGGCTTTTTGGCGCTTATTTTTACGATTAACATTATTTCCGTTAAGTCGTTTGGCGAAACCGAATACTGGCTGTCATTAATCAAAGTGATCACCGTACTGGTCTTTCTGGTCGTGGGTTTGTTGACCATTATGGGAATCATGGGCGGGCACGGTCCCATTGGCTTTAAAAATTATACGACCGAGGCGGCGCCGTTTGTTGGTGGGTTGCCGGCAACATTAGCGGTTTTCGTGGTCGCAGGGTTTTCTTTTCAAGGCACCGAGCTAATCGGGATTACCGCGGGCGAAAGTGCTACCCCGGAAACCAGCATTCCCAAGGCGATTAAGCAGGTGTTTTGGCGGATCTTATTGTTCTATATTTTGTCTATCGCTGTCATTGCCGCCATCATTCCTTATACCAGTCCGAACCTGTTAGGCGCCAGTGTTGATCAAGTGGCAATTTCGCCGTTTACGCTGGTTTTTGATCGAATTGGCCTCGCCGGAGCGGCCAGCGTGATGAACGCCGTGATTCTGACATCGGTTTTATCGTCTGCCAATTCCGGCATGTATGCTTCAACCCGAATGTTGTGGGCCATGGGCGGATCCGGATTTGCGCTACGCGTTTTTCAAAAAACGAATACGCGCGGCATTCCGATTGCAGCCTTACTACTGACGATGCTGGTCGGTGGTTTGACATTTTTAACCAGCATCATGGGACCCCATGTTTACCAACTGTTGGTCGCCGTATCCGGTCTGACCGGATTCCTAGCGTGGCTTGGGATTGCGGTGTCGCATTTTCGCTTCCGCCGTGCGTTTGTGAAGCAGAGGCATGATGTTCATGAGTTAAAATATCATGCAAAATGGTTCCCGGTTGGCCCGATTTTGGCGATTATCATGAGCTTAATTGTGATTGTGGGTCAGGATCTGCAAGCGGTGCAACATTTTGCCTGGGGGCGTCTGCTGATTTCCTACATGTCTATTCCGCTATTCATCGTTTTATTCGTCTGGTATAAGGTGAAGCACAAGACCAAACTGATTCCGCTAGAAAAAGTCGACCTTTCACCGCACCGCGAGCATCAAGCGAACAAGTGAGCGTAAGTAACGGGTTACCTGATTGGCTTTCTGACTGCAATGTTTCTCGTTAAAGTATGAATTTGCGCCTAAACTAAATCGGCTCTAAAACGCAAATTGCTGCGTTTTAGAGCCGATTTTTGATGGCTAACTGTTAAAATTTATTCGAACGACGGGAGCCTACGAAGGGGGATCGACATTTTGGGCTGATAACGAGGCGTCGGTTTTCTTTAGGTACAAGCGGCGAATCAACAAATACAGTTGGAAGATGGCGTCATCGCTGTCTTCCGCTGTCCAACTAATGATGTGCCCGTGAAAACCGGCAGGCGCAGCGGCTTTGATGGCCTGCTCATTATCGACGCTGGTAATGACGAGGTCTGCTGTTTTAAAAACGGCACGTTCTGGTAATAAGTGAACCATTGGTAGATCGGATAGGAAGTTGACGAGGCGGCGGTTAAGCAAGTTGTGGTCGAGATAGGCCAATCTGACCCGTACGGTAGGTGTTTCCGCAAAGTAGCGCAGATAAGGCGTCAGCAAATAGTAGAGCGTGCGCAAAAATAGATGCTGCTTACCAAGAAAGTGTCGATATGCCGGCGTATCAGGCAGCGTGGCAATGAATTCCTCAAGGCCTTGATAAAGATTGGTTTTGGTGTAATTCAACGCACGGGGATTGAAAAAGTCGACCAAATGCATGAAGTCGCCACCCAGCATTTCATTGTTCAATGCGATTCGGGTCAGATTGAGGATCAACCCCTGTTCGTGCTGAAGGTCAAAGACTGTGTGATGCCGAATATGATCACCTAAAAAGGCTAAAAGTCGTTTAACGAAATCGGCAACAACTGTCTTTTGGCTAAGAACGTAATGAATAAAGTCTTTATCGGCTGGTGTGTCAGGCAAGAAGGTGATCGTTCGATGTTGCTGAAAATAGAAAAAATCATTTTCAGCTTTCATGAATTGCTTATTGAACGCCGGGAACATTTCTTGCGTATAAACGGAATGCTGAAATGGTGGGTAATCATTGAAGATCCGGTCAAACGGTTCGTTGCCGGTAACAAAATGGTTGCCGCTGATCCGCACCCGACAGATTGCCCAAAAAAGGATCTCTTCAAGAACATCGACCGGATTGGTTTTAGCATTAGGCAAGGCCATGTATTCTTTGACAATTTGCTGCTCATCCAACACTTTAAATGGCCAGTCCACGCCATGATACCCCAGCCAGTAAAAATCAAACAGAAACAGGCGGATTCGGCTTTCTTCGCCGATGAAGCATAAGTCACTAAAAGACAGCTTAATTTGGAATCGTTCGAGCAATGCGCGCAAGGCGACGGTTTTACGCACCAACGTCGAGCGACTGATGAAATGGGCGCGGCCAAATTGCTCGGTAGAAGGATGATTTGCCTGAACAATGTAGTCGACAAATTGAAATGCGATCGCATGTTTTAGCAAATAAAGGTGATAATCATCAACCGTCACGTCAATTTCCATGAGAGGGTTGATTTGTTTACGTTTAAGATTTTCCGGGTGGGCAGTTAATTCAGTTAGATCGCAGAAGAGTTCCTGCAAGATGTTGTAACCTTGCTGATAAGAAAGGTCTAGGTGCCGACTGAGGGTATTAATGGTGTAAGTTTGGACATTACTATCCTTGATAGCTGAAAACATTTGGTATTTTTGGAAATCAGCGCGGTCAAGAAAAGTTTGTTCGTAAAGCATCGTGATCCCCCAATCTGAAGACAATTTTGTTCGCTTCAATATCAATTATAACAAAGAATGACGAGTATGACGTTTTATTAGTGAACTATTGAACTTTAAACATGCGTAAAACCATCTGTTAAGATAAGAAACTGCTATAAAAATGGTATAGACAAGCTTTGTGCCGAGCTTGAAACCTGACGCTGTATGTTCGATGAAGTATAATCATGGGAAATGGGGTAAATTATTTGAAGTAGGGAGATTTTATGAAAGACAATCATGATATTTTTTTGTCAATGTCTGACGCTGAGAAACTGGGGTTGTTTCGTACCATTATCGAGGTACGGGAAGCGCAGACACCAGTTACGGCAAAATTAGCGGCTTATCGTGGTCATCGGCCCTTGGTAAGTGAGGTTAATCTCAAACAGATAGCAGCACTTACGAACCGCAATTATGGCAGCGTCTATAATACTTATAACGGCCTGATTAGTTCATTACAGGCAATGCTTGGCCGGCACCATAGTTCGGTGAAAACACTATTTGCGGTGCCGCCTGACGAATTTCGCTATCATCTTGTTGCCCAATCACATCCATACAAATTTTTAGACGCTGTCTTATATCAACGGTATGAGAACCTTGATGATTTTTTGAAAGCCTGCGATAGCTCTAAAGCCACGGTTTTGCGCCATTTAAAGGCGCTTCGGGGTTATGCGCGGCAAAGCGGAGTGCAGTTCTCGTATGAAACACTATCATTTACCGGCCCGGAATTAAATATCCGGCTGTTTATGACAATTGCTTATTGGTTGGCAACCAATGGCGTAGCGTGGCCTTTTGAAAATTTAACGCACCAGCAAGCTGGCCAGATTCTAGATGGCTTACTGGTCGTCTTCGATAGCGGCAAGGTCAACACCATCACGCGTGAGTTACTAATGTATTATGTGGCGATTTCCCATCAGCGCATTTTAAGCGGCCACATTTTGGTGCACGATTCGCAATCGGAGGTGCTGCATTACCCGGTTCCCAATTTGTTCAGCGACGCGGCCTCGCGACTACTGGATAAATCAAAACAATTTGAGCATTTGACCACCCAGCAGCAACAGAGCGAAAGTGACGCGCTTTATTTTCTATTTAATTTTGCACCGCTATATATTATCACGGATGAGCAAGTTGAAAAGCGGATGATCGAGCGCAAAAACAACTATAATCCCGAGATTTATCAACTGATCAGTGGATTTTTCGAGCATTTTCCATACAGCTTCAAGCGTGATATTCACCTACCCGATGATATTTACCGTTTGCTATTCGTCAATATGCTAAGTGTGACGGTGAGTGTGCTGGCGTTTAATAAGGATTTTACGACCAGTTTGTTAGCCGAGTTCAGTTCAAACATTCAGCAAACCAAGGATGATCCGGCATTTTACCAACAGGTTAAGGTCACGCTTGACGAAGTGATTGGGCGCAAGAAGCTGTCATCGTTTCGAAATTGCCGAGAAGTTTTGACAGAGGCATTTTATCGCAGCCTGCATCAACTTGTAGTTCAATTTCAGCCACGCAAAAAAGTGTTGGTTGCTCCGATTATCGAACAAACAATGACTGGCTATATCGATCTCTTGGCGTTTTTGCATGCAGTCCCGTTCGTTGAGTTAGCGTCGCCTGATGCTAATCTCAAGGATGTTGATCTGGTCATCACGACTTCGGTAGGGCTCATTCAAGACAATGTCGGTAAGACGCAGATTTTCCCGTGGCACATCAATGTCACCAATGACCACTACGGCCAGCTTTATAGTTTGCTACGTGAACTTTGGGATGAAAAGATGCTCAAAGAAGCCCGGTTTATCTACTAGAACGCGATGCAATCCGTTCAATTGACTGGAGTAGGGTACGTCTTCATCCTAAAAATCCGAAAATTTCTTGTATCCTATGTCAAGATGCGGTATTTTAGAAATGTATAGTTAACACGTCTGAAGCGCCTAAGTGGATGTTTTAGAGAGTCAGCGGTTGGTGCAAGCTGACAATCATCCTTATTCCAGCGCATGAGTGGGCAGTGATGAGCTGCACGGAAGCCGACCGTTATCGGCTAAGAGGGTGGCGTTCTACGCCAAACTTGGGTGGTACCGCGAAAAGAAGCCTTTCGTCCCATTGGAGATGAAGGGCTTTTTTTGTTGAGCGTGAACCGGCGCGGTTACACGCAGGTTTCTGCGCTGGCAAACGCGGCAAGGCAAACTTTGACGTGTCAGATACACCAAAATGATGAGGGAGGAAAAGTATGTTAGATCTGAAATTGATTCGGCAAAGGCCTGAATGGGCGAAGAAAAAATTAGCCGCCCGGGCGATTAAGGGTGAAGAAATCGACGAGCTACTGGCTCTAGATGAAAAACGCAGAAAAGTGACAGTGCAAACCGAGGAACTAAAAGCTCAGCGTAATGAAGTTTCCGGGAAGATTGCCGTCATGAAGCGCAACAAAGAAAATGCGGATGACCAAATTGCAGCGATGCGTGAAGTCGGCCAGAAGATCAGTGCTTTAGACAAAGAATTGGCGGCACTTAATGACAAAGTGACTTATATTCTTGTGCGGTTACCGAATTTTCCGGCAGATGACGTACCAATGTCACTTAATGAAGATGACTCCCGGGAAGAATACAAATGGGGTAAGATCCCAAGTTTTGACTTTAAGCCGAAGCATCACTGGGACGTCGGGGAGAGTCTGGGTATTTTGGACTTTGAACGAGCCGCAAAAGTTTCGGGCAGCCGTTTTGTTTACTATAAAGGGGCAGGAGCCCGTTTAGAACGTGCCGTTTACAATTTCTTTTTAGATGAACATCAAAAGGAAGGCTACGAGGAAATCATTCCCCCTTACTTGGTTAACAACGATTCCATGTTTGGGACTGGCCAGTTCCCTAAGTTTACCGATGCTACTTACACCATTACAAATGACGGCGAGCCATTAACTATGATTCCGACAGCCGAAGTGCCATTGGTAAACTATTATCGTGGTGACATTATCGATGCGGATAAACTGCCAATTAATTTTACGGCTTTAACGCCAGCGTTTCGTTCCGAAGCCGGCAGCGCCGGTCGTGATACTCGTGGTTTGATCCGCATGCACCAATTTAATAAAGTTGAAATGGTGAAGTTCTGTAAACCGGAAGATTCATGGAAAGAATTAGCCAATCTGATTCACGACGCTGAGGATCTGTTGCGTAAGCTTGGATTGCCTTACCATGTCATCACGTTAGCCAGCAACGACGCCAGCTTTACCAGTGCTAAGACGAACGACCTTGAAGTCTGGTTGCCAGCGCAAGACCGATACCGAGAAATCTCGAGCTGCAGCAATTGCACAGACTTTCAGGCGCGCCGTGCGCAGATCCGTTATCGCGACGACGAAGGCAAGTTGCAGTTTGTCCACACACTCAACGGTTCAGGACTGGCAGTTGGCCGAACGGTAGCAGCCATTCTTGAAAATTACCAACAAGAAGACGGCACCGTTAAGATTCCGGATGTCTTAGTTCCTTACATGCATGGCCAAACTGTCATCAAACAAGAAGACTAATTGAAAAAGTGCATGTTTATGCAGCGAATTGTTAATAATTCGCTGCATTTTTGATTGAATGTTCGGCCTTCAATTTCTTAGTAAAACCTCATTTAAAAAGTGTTGACGGCGTTCAACAAAGTTGCTATCATATTCTTCGTTGTCAAATTGATAGCACATCAGGACATTCAACAAATGCATGTTTATTCAAAAAGTTGTTGACATGATTTGCTCATCATGATAATCTATCAAAGTTGTCTTTTGACAAGGTCGTCCTTTGAAAACTGAACAAAGTTTCGTTTAAATGTGCAGGGTCCTTGATACTCCGGTATCGAGGCAAAAAGTAACATTTGCGAAGTCAATTCGCTAGAACAACAAATCGAGCTATTCGAACAGCTCATATTTATATGAGAGTTTGATCCTGGTTCAGGATGAACGCTGGCGGCGTGCCTAATACATGCAAGTCGAACGAGTTTTGGTCGATGAACGGTGCTTGCACTGTGATTCAACTTAAAACGAGTGGCGGACGGGTGAGTAACACGTGGGTAACCTGCCCTTAAGTGGGGGATAACATTTGGAAACAGATGCTAATACCGCATAAATCCAAGAACCGCATGGTTCTTGGCTGAAAGATGGCGTAAGCTATCGCTTTTGGATGGACCCGCGGCGTATTAGCTAGTTGGTGAGGTAACGGCTCACCAAGGCGATGATACGTAGCCGAACTGAGAGGTTGATCGGCCACATTGGGACTGAGACACGGCCCAAACTCCTACGGGAGGCAGCAGTAGGGAATCTTCCACAATGGACGCAAGTCTGATGGAGCAACGCCGCGTGAGTGAAGAAGGCTTTCGGGTCGTAAAACTCTGTTGTTGGAGAAGAATGGTCGGCAGAGTAACTGTTGTCGGCGTGACGGTATCCAACCAGAAAGCCACGGCTAACTACGTGCCAGCAGCCGCGGTAATACGTAGGTGGCAAGCGTTATCCGGATTTATTGGGCGTAAAGCGAGCGCAGGCGGTTTTTTAAGTCTGATGTGAAAGCCCTCGGCTTAACCGAGGAAGCGCATCGGAAACTGGGAAACTTGAGTGCAGAAGAGGACAGTGGAACTCCATGTGTAGCGGTGAAATGCGTAGATATATGGAAGAACACCAGTGGCGAAGGCGGCTGTCTGGTCTGTAACTGACGCTGAGGCTCGAAAGCATGGGTAGCGAACAGGATTAGATACCCTGGTAGTCCATGCCGTAAACGATGAATGCTAGGTGTTGGAGGGTTTCCGCCCTTCAGTGCCGCAGCTAACGCATTAAGCATTCCGCCTGGGGAGTACGACCGCAAGGTTGAAACTCAAAGGAATTGACGGGGGCCCGCACAAGCGGTGGAGCATGTGGTTTAATTCGAAGCAACGCGAAGAACCTTACCAGGTCTTGACATCTTTTGATCACCTGAGAGATCAGGTTTCCCCTTCGGGGGCAAAATGACAGGTGGTGCATGGTTGTCGTCAGCTCGTGTCGTGAGATGTTGGGTTAAGTCCCGCAACGAGCGCAACCCTTATGACTAGTTGCCAGCATTGAGTTGGGCACTCTAGTAAGACTGCCGGTGACAAACCGGAGGAAGGTGGGGATGACGTCAAATCATCATGCCCCTTATGACCTGGGCTACACACGTGCTACAATGGATGGTACAACGAGTTGCGAGACCGCGAGGTCAAGCTAATCTCTTAAAGCCATTCTCAGTTCGGACTGTAGGCTGCAACTCGCCTACACGAAGTCGGAATCGCTAGTAATCGCGGATCAGCACGCCGCGGTGAATACGTTCCCGGGCCTTGTACACACCGCCCGTCACACCATGAGAGTTTGTAACACCCGAAGCCGGTGGCGTAACCCTTTTAGGGAGCGAGCCGTCTAAGGTGGGACAAATGATTAGGGTGAAGTCGTAACAAGGTAGCCGTAGGAGAACCTGCGGCTGGATCACCTCCTTTCTAAGGAAACAGACTTTAAGTCTGACGGAAACCTGCACACACGAAACTTTGTTTAGTTTTGAGGGGACGACCTCTCTTTTTACGCCTATCGGGCCTATAGCTCAGTTGGTTAGAGCGCACGCTTGATAAGCGTGAGGTCGATGGTTCAAGTCCATCTAGGCCCATCAAGCGTTCGCTTGTTAATTGAACAACCCTTATGGGGGATTAGCTCAGCTGGGAGAGCGCCTGCTTTGCAAGCAGGAGGTCATCGGTTCGATCCCGTTATCCTCCATTGGCCGTCAGGCCAATTCACCGACGTAAGTCGGCGACTTTGTTCTTTGAAAACTGGATATCATTGTTGTAAATGTTTTAAATTGCCGAGAACACAGCGTATTTGTATGAGTTTCTAATATAGAAATTCGCATCGCATAACCGCTGACGCAAGTCAGTACAGGTTAAGTTACAAAGGGCGCACGGTGGATGCCTTGGCACTAGGAGCCGATGAAGGACGGAACTAATACCGATATGCTTCGGGGAGCTATAAGTAAGCTTTGATCCGGAGATTTCCGAATGGGGGAACCCAGTACACATCAGTGTATTGCCTGCAAGTGAATTCATAGCTTGTTGGCGGCAGACGCGGGGAACTGAAACATCTCAGTACCCGCAGGAAGAGAAAGAAAACTCGATTCCCATAGTAGCGGCGAGCGAAGTGGGAAGAGCCCAAACCGAGAAGCTTGCTTCTCGGGGTTGTAGGACTGGACATTGGAGTTACCAAAGTTCGACGTAGTCGAAGTCAGCTGGAAAGCTGCGCCATAGAAGGTGAAAGCCCTGTAAGCGAAACGGCGGACTCTCCGTCCAGAATCCTGAGTACAGCGGAACACGTGAAATTCCGTCGGAATCCGGGAGGACCATCTCCCAAGGCTAAATACTCCCTAGTGACCGATAGTGAACCAGTACCGTGAGGGAAAGGTGAAAAGCACCCCGGAAGGGGAGTGAAACAGTTCCTGAAACCGTGTGCCTACAATTAGTCAAAGCCCGTTAAGGGGTAATGGCGTGCCTTTTGTAGAATGAACCGGCGAGTTACGTTTGCCTGCGAGGTTAAGATGAAAAGTCGGAGCCGGAGCGAAAGCGAGTCTGAACAGGGCGAATGAGTAGGCAGATGTAGACCCGAAACCAAGTGACCTACCCATGACCAGGTTGAAGGTGTGGTGAAACACACTGGAGGACCGAACCCATGTATGTTGAAAAATGCTGGGATGAGTTGTGGGTAGCGGTGAAATTCCAAACGAACTTGGAGATAGCTGGTTCTCTCCGAAATAGCTTTAGGGTTAGCCTCGGAGGATGGATCATGGAGGTAGAGCACTGTTTGAACTAGGGGCCCATCAAGGGTTACTGAATTCAGATAAACTCCGAATACCATCGATCTTACTCCGGGAGTCAGACAGTGAGCGATAAGGTCCATTGTCGAAAGGGGAACAGCCCAGATCACCAGTTAAGGTCCCTAAATTTATGCTAAGTGGAAAAGGATGTGGCGTTGCACAGACAACTAGGATGTTGGCTCAGAAGCAGCCACCATTTAAAGAGTGCGTAATAGCTCACTAGTCGAGTGGCACTGCGCCGAAAATATACCGGGGCTAAGCATAATACCGAAACTGTGGGTGCACCCGTAAGGGTGCGCGGTAGGAGAGCGTTCTAAGGGCGTTGAAGGTCGATCGTGAGGACGGCTGGAGCGCTTAGAAGTGAGAATGCCGGCATGAGTAGCGAAAGATCAGTGAGAATCTGATCCACCGTATGACTAAGGTTTCCTGGGGAAGGCTCGTCCTCCCAGGGTTAGTCGGGATCTAAGGCGAGGCCGCAAGGCGTAGTCGATGACAAGCAGGTTGAGATTCCTGCACTAGTTTATTTTGTTTAAGCGATGGAGGGACGCAGGAGGCTAAGGAAAGCGCACAGCTGGAAAAGTGCGTCCAAGCCGCAAGTCTGGTGGCGAGTGAAATGCTTGCGACCATAAGGACAAGCGGTGATGGGGAGCGAAATTAAAGTAGCGAAGTTCCTGATGTCACACTGCCAAGAAAAGCTTCTAGTGAGAAATAAACTACCCGTACCGCAAACCGACACAGGTAGTCGAGGAGAGTATCCTCAGGTGAGCGAGCGAACTCTCGTTAAGGAACTCGGCAAAATGACCCCGTAACTTCGGAAGAAGGGGTGCTGACCGCAAGGTCAGCCGCAGTGAATAGGCCCAAACAACTGTTTATCAAAAACACAGGTCTCTGCTAAATCGAAAGATGATGTATAGGGGCTGACGCCTGCCCGGTGCTGGAAGGTTAAGAGGATGAGTTAGCGCAAGCGAAGCCCAGAATTGAAGCCCCAGTAAACGGCGGCCGTAACTATAACGGTCCTAAGGTAGCGAAATTCCTTGTCGGGTAAGTTCCGACCCGCACGAAAGGCGTAATGATTTGGGCACTGTCTCAACGAGAGACTCGGTGAAATTATAGTACCCGTGAAGATGCGGGTTACCCGCGACAGGACGGAAAGACCCCATGGAGCTTTACTGTAGCTTGATATTGAGTGTTGGTACCGCTTGTACAGGATAGGTAGGAGCCGTAGAGATCGGAACGCTAGTTTCGATGGAGGCGTTGGTGGGATACTACCCTAGCTGTATGAACACTCTAACCCGCGCCACTGATCGTGGCGGGAGACAGTGTCAGGTAGGCAGTTTGACTGGGGCGGTCGCCTCCTAAAATGTAACGGAGGCGCCCAAAGGTTCCCTCAGAATGGTTGGAAATCATTCGCAGAGTGTAAAGGTAGAAGGGAGCTTGACTGCGAGACTGACAAGTCGAGCAGGGACGAAAGTCGGGCTTAGTGATCCGGTGGTTCCGTATGGAAGGGCCATCGCTCAACGGATAAAAGCTACCCTGGGGATAACAGGCTTATCTCCCCCAAGAGTCCACATCGACGGGGAGGTTTGGCACCTCGATGTCGGCTCATCGCATCCTGGGGCTGTAGTCGGTCCCAAGGGTTGGGCTGTTCGCCCATTAAAGCGGTACGCGAGCTGGGTTCAGAACGTCGTGAGACAGTTCGGTCCCTATCCGTCGCGGGCGCAGGAAATTTGAGAGGAGCTGTCCTTAGTACGAGAGGACCGGGATGGACGTTCCGCTGGTGTACCAGTTGTGCCGCCAGGCGCATCGCTGGGTAGCTATGAACGGAAGGGATAAACGCTGAAAGCATCTAAGTGTGAAGCCCCCCTCGAGATGAGATTTCCCATTCCTATATGGAAGTAAGACCCCTGAAAGATGATCAGGTAGATAGGCTGGAAGTGGAAGTGCAGCGATGCATGGAGCGGACCAGTACTAATCGGTCGAGGACTTAACCAAGTAGAGCGTGAGCAGGAGCGATTGCGACTGCGAACGCGTTTCGATGAAATACACTGGTTCCCGACAACACAAAAACAACAATGATAGCCAGTTTTGAGAGCGCAAAGTTCTCATAAGTGTGGTGGCGATAGCAAGAAGGATACACCTGTTCCCATGCCGAACACAGAAGTTAAGCTTCTTCACGCCGAGAGTAGTTGGTGGGAAACTGCCTGCGAGGGTAGGAAGCTGCCACGCTGTTTATTCCGGTTTAGCTCAGTTGGTAGAGCACCTGACTGTTAATCAGGTTGTCGTCAGTTCGAGCCTGACAACCGGAGCTCATGAAACACTCGTCGTTGACGGGTGTTTTTTCTACAAAAGATTGATGTAAGTGATCATTAATGACATGATGAAATAAGGAGTGACACAGTGTCACCGCGTATTGAAATTGATCTGTCATTTGAATACACGAAAAGATGCTTAAAAACGTAGTAACTTAGCGGACACGTGTCATTGCCAATGACGTAATGGTCAAACTTGACCAAGCTTGGCAATATCCGCATAATGTTGATACAGAGTTTTGTCAGTGAAAATGAAAGAGGTATCGTGATGAATAATCGGATTCAACTTCGCCAGCAGAAAAAGCCTCGTCATCGGGGACTTAAAATTTTTGCAATTGTTGCAGGCGTCTTGGTTTTGTTGATCGTCGCTTGCGTTTTCTTTTTTCCGCAAATCAATAATACGATTCGCAATGTGACGGGCAATGATACGCCAGCAGATGCCGCAGTTAAATCTCGCTTGGTGTCGGAAATTACTGCGCAGAAGACGGGCAATGCAACGACTGATGCGGCACTCCAACGCGCAGCTGATACATTGAAAGAGACTAAAATGAGCACGATCATGAAAGCCGCGCAAGATCAGGATCAGGCAGCGGTTCTACTGCAAAAGGCAACTGGTGCCAATCAGGCGCAAGCTAAGCTAGCTGCAGCATTGTTGTTCCAAGAGAAATCGATCACTCCGGTTCGCCAAGCAATCGCTTCAGGTGACTACTATCGAGCGTATCAGGATGTCAAATTGTTGCAACAACAAGGTAACACTAGTATGTTACAGAATTTATTGACCGGTCAGTAAAAACAAAACAGCTCCCGCATGGCAATGAAGCCATAACGGAAGCTGTTTTTGATTGAAACAACAATTTACTTAGGTTCATACATAAATGTCAGTTCATTATGTGGCTGGATAAGGCGACCAGAGACGGTTTTGTCGGACATAATCATGCCGCCGGGTAACATAGCGTGGTGATAGCGAAAATTAGGAAAGTCCGGTGCCGTCAGTTCATATTGGTGACCGGTTTTGGTATGCAGCACCTGGGCGTCACGCAATGGCCGTTTGTGATTATCAAAGTACTGAATAACCAATGTTGCCGGAACTGGGTGATGAACCAGTGATGACGCCGTTGTGTAAATAAAGGTTAGCTGCGGGTCATCACCCGTCATGGTACCGGTGACAGTTGGATCACCGACATGCTGGCCGTCGGGGAGAACGGCTTTTTCAAAGTCATAACCGATTAAGGTCGGAGCAGTGAGTCGAAAATGATGTTCTGGCGTATTCATCAAGTGATTGTCTGGGCCTAATGTTTTGCCGTTTTCATCGACATAATGAATGGTTAAAGTGACTTGTGCCAAATAATTTCACATCCTTTTCGATGATTTAAAAAAGAACTAGGCGTTACGGGCGGTGAAGCGGGTTTGCTTAATGGTTGGTTTTTCCAGCTCATCCAGCAAGGCAACCGCTAATGTGCCGCTGTTGAGCACGGATTTACCGTTGTCGTCTTTTAGTAGTGTGTTGTCGCCGCGAACGTATTCAGTTGCCGGGCCGTGTTCAAAGTTCATGCTTGGCGAAATACCGATCCAGTTGACATTGTCGGTCCACTGTAACAGTTGATACTCTCTGAGCTGGTTCTTAGGCGTATTGATAAATGCCGGTGCATGCGGGTCATTTTTAAGTAAATCATACAGGAGCTTTGCCGTCAGTTTCCAGGCTGCCTGCGCCAAGGATAAAGACTAGCCGCGGGGAGGTGGTCTTCCGTAACTCGTGAATCAGGTGATCGGCTAAACCAATATGGAGATAGGCTTGTTCAACGGTTGTCGCGAAGGCATCAACAACCGCATCGTAGCCCAGCAGCTGATCGCGGGTGAGGGTGAAGGCGTCTTGTTGCACTAATTCGGCATCAGGTGGAAGAACGCCGATACCTTTGTCTGGATGACGAACGTAACCGGTAACTTCGTGGCCTCGCTTAAGCGCCTCTTTGTAGATCGCCAATCCTGCATTGCCAGTCGCACCAATAATTGCAATCTTCATCTATAACAACATCCTTTCATAACGAGTCGGTTCAAGGTTTATGATACACTTACTAAAAGTAGATAGACAATTAAATTGGCCCAAAATTAAATCTTCCGCTGTCTTTTCAACGTACTTTTCGGAATCCAAATTGTGTGAGAAAAAAGGCTTTACAGTGCTATATTGCTCCTGTATAATCTTACTTGTTGTTCAGCAATGGCCCGTTGGTCAAGTGGTTAAGACACCGCCCTTTCACGGCGGTAACATGGGTTCAAATCCCGTACGGGTCAGTATGCCGGCTTAGCTCAGTTGGTAGAGCATCGGTATCGTAAACCGAGGGTCACAGGTTCAAGTCCTGCAGCCGGCATTTCATAGGGTATTTTAGCTTTTCTTAGAAAGTGAAATGCCTATATATCAACGTTTAAGCCCTCCTAGGTTACCTTAGGAGGGCTTTGTTTTTGAAACTTTGGGACCAAAATGGGACCAAAGATGACTTTTGATAGCAGAAACTTGAGAAAATCGATTTTATCCGTCCGTGTCATGTTGGCTCACGTTTGTCAAAATATGATGCTTTAGCTGCGTGTACTCCTCTTGGCTTAGCCCTCCGGAGTCGAGCAGCTTTTTAAGTTTCACCAGATCGTCGATTTGCGTTGAGACAGTGTTGTTGCTGTCTGCTAAATAAGCAGTAATAGAGCTTGTGAGAGCGCCGATGAGGCCAATGCCATTGAACATGAGTAGAACTGCCGCAACTCTTCCTAAGAGGGTGTGCGGTGAAATGTCGCCGTAGCCAACGGTGGTGGCGGTGACGATTGCCCACCAGATTGAATCGCTGTACGAGGCACCCTCGGCTAACGAATAGATGGCGGCCGCAATGATGACTAGGATGACTGATAACCACAGATAATAAATGAGACCGCCTTTGTGGAGAAATTTCCTGGTTCGTCCTTGTAAAATGCTGATGATGCCTGCAAGTCGGGTGATACGAAATGCGCGGCTGAGTCGGACGATACGAAAGGCCCGGGCAAACCGGAAAAACGAAAAAATGGCGTTAAAGGGAATGATCGCCAACAGATCTAGCAAGTGAGTTTTAAAGAATTTAAACTTGTTGTCTGCGGTTAAGAGGCGTGCGAAGTAATCGACGGTAAAGATAGCGAGTATCGCATTGTCCACCACATCGTAAGGAAAGGCTACCAGACTAATGACTGATGAATAGTCCAAAATGACCATGACAATAGAAATGACAGCCAGTAGCGCAATCACAACATTGTAGTAACGAATAAAGCGTGAATCTGATTTCAAGATGCCATCCCCAATTACATAATTGCCCCATATCCAACGCGAACAAAATAACGCAGCGTCTTTAACAATGATTTAATTCTATCTTTAGGCTCACAGGAGTTCAATCATTTATAGAGCGAGCTTATGGAATCCCAAGAAAAGCGAAAAATTAGAATCTTCTCCGAAATCCCTATCCCAAGCAACTTATCGCCCTTTTTTAAGCGCTTGTATGCTATGATCGTACGGTAAGTGATTGGTTGAAGGGGTGCAGTATGCATAGACAGAAAACAAGTTCAAAAGCGGGATTGATTTGGACGATTGTGATTTTAGCGGTTATTTTAGTGGCGGGTGGCTTGTGGTTTGGCCTTAATCGGCAGGCGCAGGCAAGAGCTCAAGAAGCTTCATCCGTGTCGCGTTCCAAAGCACGTTCGGTTGCCCAGTCACGTTCGGCTGCCAAGGCCAGTCAGGCGGTTGAAGCTTCGCAAAAGGCGGCGGACCCAGTGTATAAAGACTTTGCTGCTGACGGACTCAGCTACCATCAAGTTCAAGCCGCCAAGCAATTATCCGTGACGGCGGTCGGTGATTCCGTCATGCTCGGCAGTGAGTATTTGTATAAAGAGTTGTTCCCGAAGATCTATTTTGATGCGACGGTTAGCCGCCAAATCTATCAGGTTCCGGCTTTGTTTAAGTCGCTGGCTGCTTCCGGTAAATTGGCCAATACCGTGATCATCGGTTTGGGCACCAATGGTACGTTTACGAATGAAGCATTTCAGTCCATTATGACAAGTATTGGTGATCAGCGTCAGGTTTATTGGATTAATGTCCGTTCTGATGCGAAATGGACGGATGAGGTCAATCGCGATCTGGGCAAAATGGCCAAGCGTTACAAGAATCTGCATATTGTTGATTGGCATGGTGCTTCTGCCGGGCATGATGATTGGCTGACAGCCGACAAAACCCATCCGTCAACTGATGGCCAGACGCATTATGTTGCGACGGTTGCAAAAGCCGTTTTGGCAAAAGCACAATGACCTCTGTAGACGTTTGATTAAGTACGGGCGATTGACGCGTCGTAACAAGTGGAAAAATGATCACAGATGTTCTCATGACAACATTTTAAATGCCAGCAATATCGAGACGGATTGAGATGATCCTCATTTGCTGGCGATCATCGTGGAGGTGAGCAGATGCAGGCATTGCTTGATACCCAACAATCGGGAGCTTATTTGTTAATGAGTGTCGGAGGCAGTCCTGCATTGCGCCGGCATTTGGCTGAGATGGGACTGGTCGCCGGCAAGAAGCTGACCGTGGTGCAACCTGCGAGCAAAGTGACCGGTTTGGTGATTTTCTTTCAGGGGCAGCGATTGGCTATCAGTGACGAGATTGCTGCTTTGCTGGTGGTGCGACCGTTTGCTGCAGATGCTGAGAGGCCGGCGATACCTTTAGCTCACTTGCCACTCAAGCGAACTGGATTGGTGCAGAAGATTCAAGGAGATCCGCCGCTGCGACACCGCCTGATGGACATGGGTTTAACCAAGGGAACGTTGGTGAAGATTCACCAGATTACCCCGCTTGGCGATCCTATCGAGCTAGCGGTACGTGGTTATAAGTTGAGTATTCGTAAGCAAGACGCGGCGCATGTGCTGGTAACTGAGGTGACCGCTGATGACCATGGATGAGACCTTAGCGCTTGTCGGCAACCCTAATAGTGGCAAAACAACTTTGTTTAATGCACTGACCGGTGCCAAACAACATATTGGCAATTGGCCGGGCGTCACAGTTGAACGAAAATCCAGTCGGCTTAAAGCCAATCCGGCGGTGGTCATCGAAGACCTGCCGGGAACCTATTCACTGTCGCCTTATAGCAGTGAAGAAATTGTGACGCGGGAATTTTTGCTTGAAAAGCAACCGGATTTAGTCATCAATGTCGTCGATGCCACGAATCTCGAACGCAATCTGTATTTAACATTACAAGTGATGGAAACCGGGCGGCCATTAATCGTGGTGCTCAACATGATGGATGTCCTTGAAAAGTCCCGCCGCCGCACGATCAATTTGAAAAAGTTGAGTTATGCCCTGCAGGTACCAGTCATCGGCACCACTGCCACCAAACAAGCAGCTTTAAAGGAACTTGTTCAGGCCATCCAAGCGCCGTTACCTAAACCATATGCTTTTCCGGAATATGATCCGCGGCTCGAATCCGCTTTAAGCATGCTTGAGGAAGTCATCGGCGAACGGGTGCCCGCCGATCGTTTGCGATGGTATGCCATCAAGTTTTTTGAAAAAGATCCGCAAATCGCGCAGCAGCTGGCTTTTACAACAGCTGAACAGCAACAGGTCGCGGAAATTTTACATACGGCTGAGCATCTTTTTGATGATGCGAGCGATAGCATCATCGTGAATGCAAGATATGATTTCATCGCCCGCGTCATGGCGATGTGTGTCGTTGATAAAGAAGATTTTGTCATGTCGGTCAGCGATCGGATTGACCGCATCGTGACGGATCGCTATCTGGCCTTGCCGATTTTTGTACTGGTAATGTGGGTGGTTTATTACCTTTCGATCCAGACAGTCGGAACCATCGGCAGTGACTACCTCAATGATACGGTCTTTGGCGGCTGGTTGCCGGCGGTGGTCGGCGGGGCGTTGAAGAGCTGGGCGGTTGCGCCGTGGTTGTCAGGCCTGATTGTGAACGGCTTGATCGGTGGGATTGGCTCCGTGTTGGGGTTCTTGCCGCAGATCATGATGCTGTTTCTATGTCTGGGTATTCTTGAAGACTGCGGGTATATGGCACGGATCGCGTTTGTGATGGATCGCCTGTTTCACCGGTTTAATCTCAGCGGCAAAAGCTTCATACCCATTCTAATCGCTACTGGCTGCGGGGTTCCTGGTATTATGGCAACGCGAACCATCGAAAGCGAAAAAGATCGGCGAATGAGCATTATGCTGACGACCTTTATGCCGTGTTCCGCCAAACTGACCGTTATTGCACTGGTTAGCGGGACCTTCTTTCCGAATAACAGCTGGGTTGCGCCGTCAGCTTATTTCATGGGCATTATTGCCGTTGTCTGCTCCGGCATTTTTCTGAAAAAGACCGCTTTGTTTGCCGGACCACCAGCTCCATTTGTCATGGAGTTACCAGCGTACCATTTGCCGCGTGTCACCAACCTTTATCGCAGTGTCATGTCACGGGCACGAGCCTTTGTGCATAAGGCTGGAACGATTATTTTCTTGTCATGTGTTTTGTTATGGTTCCTTTCGAACTTTGACTTTACGTTACACATGGTCCAGCAAAATAAGAGTATGTTACGAGGAATTGGTGGGGTCATTGCCCCGATTTTTGCACCGCTGGGGTTTGGTGATTGGCACACCACAGTGGCTACTTTAGCCGGTTTGATCGCCAAGGAAAATTGTGTCAGCACGCTGCACATTAGCTTCGGTGGGACTGGCGGCTTTGGTCAGGCATTGCGGGCGACTTACCCGGCCATGGCAGGGTATGCGTTTTTGATGTTCAATCTTTTATGTGCCCCGTGCTTTGCGGCCATTGGCACCATGTACAAGGAGTTTGGCAATGCGCGCTGGACTTGGCGTGCCGTTGGCTATCAAACAGGCGTGGCGTATTTGCTGACGATGTTGATTTATCAAGGCAGTCTCATTGTGAGTGGTCAGGCCAATGTGCTTAGTTTCGGACTTGTCGCACTGGCAGTGACACTCATTATTTACGGCCTGTGGCTCAAACGTCCACACCCCGTGGTTGCGTCGAGTTATAGCACGGATATTTAAAAAAGGAGATCTTTTATCATGGCAACGTGGTTGATTGGCAGTGTCGTCGTTTTGGCGATCGTTTTCGTCTTATATCGCACCTTTTTTCGGAAAAACAAAGCAGGTGGTTGCAGCCAATGTGAAGATGCTGGCTGTCCGTTGATTGATCAGGCCAAAATGGTTCAGGCTAACAAACGGCGTAAAGCATAACGAGATCCAATGCCGCTTGAGTGGTAAGTGAATGTGGTTTGTGATTGAAATAGCCTTTGTGATCCGGTGAATTTTTAAAACTCGCGTTGCTAAAGTGAACTATGTATAATTGAGTTGTGAAAGCCTTTACAAAAAACGACTGAACGTACATTGTTTGCGCTCCGGCGACCGTTGCACAAAACGGAGGAGATAGTGGCGCAGGGGTAAGGACCATTGCGGTGTACCGGATGTACAAGGGGGATGCAACCATGACAACAAAACAACAATTTCCGATCCGTGATGTGACCGCAGCGAGTGGCTATTTTTCACCACTCAAAGCGACCGTCGAGACGGCATTTTATGGCACGAATGTCCGGCCGGTAACCACATTGACAGAAGCATACGAATTGGCCAAAGCCGCGCCAGGTGTCATTATCACGGATTTGCCGATTCAGCATGCCAGTGATCTCGGGCTGCCAGAAGACGCCCGCATCTTGGTTGCAAATGACGGTCTGGTTGTCGGCCGAACTGCTGCGGCTCGCCGGATTATCGGACAGCCCTGCGTTGACGCAAACACAATGGCAAAGGTTGCGCGTGAAGCGGTCTTTCAAGGCGGTCGCAAGCAGTTTTTGAGTGGCCGGGTTGCGGTTGGTCTGTCGCCCGATTTTTCTGTTGAAGCGCATATGATGTTGCCTGAAGCATATGCGAATAACCTTTACAGCTATTTATTGAACTTTCAAATCATGACGGCTGAAGCAGAAAAACACTACGCCCAGTCGCGCCCGCTTCCAGAAGATGACCTTTATCTTTATGCCGATCCTGATTGGTACGATCCCGCGTATCCGGATGGCCTGGCGATTTTTGATCCGCTACACAATGCGGCAATCATCTTAGGCTTACGCTACTTTGGCGAATTGAAAAAGGGCACCTTGACGTTGGCGTGGGCGACGGCACATCGAAATGGCTTTGTTGCCTGTCATGGCGGGATGAAACAGTATCAGCGGCAAGACGGCACGTTTACCATGGCAGCGTTTGGCTTGTCTGGCTCGGGTAAATCAACGATCACGCTGACGAGTCAGGGCGATCGCTACCCGGTTAAAGTGCTGCACGATGACGCATTCGTCATTGATCGCCAAACTGGCGCCACGACTGCGCTGGAGCCGGCGTATTTTGACAAGACTCAGGATTATCCGTTAAGCGATCCAGGAATTCAGTATTTTCTGACAGTGCAAAATGTGGGCGTTACTTTGGATGATCATGGCCGGAAAACGCTGGTCACCGAAGACATTCGTAATGGGAACGGGCGAACGGTTAAGTCGCGGTTCGTGACGCCTAATCGTGTCGATCATTTGACCCAGAGTATTGATGCCGTTTTTTGGATCATGAAAGACGACACGTTGCCACCGGTGGTTCGGATCGAGAATCCTGATTTGGCCGCCGCATTTGGCGCAACGCTTGCGACGAAACGATCAACTGCGGAGAATGTCCAACCGAACGTCGATCGCGATCAGTTGGTTATTGAACCCTTTGCCAACCCGTTCCGGTGTTATCCGCTGGCAGAAGACTATCAGGGCTTTTATGAACTTTTTCAACAGCGCGGCACGGCCTGCTACATTCTCAATACCGGTTTTTACCGCGGCCAAAAAGTGAAACCGGCTGACACGTTGGATGCGATTGCGGCGATTGCAGATGGCACTTCACAATTTCAACCATTTGGGCCGTTACCAGATATGAGTTATCTGGTATTACCAACTTTTAAAGTAGACTTTACGACACCTGATTATCGGGCTTTGTTGCGTAAGCGTTTGGAAGCTCGCTTGGCATTTTTGACCACCAAAGAGACAGCCGATGGTGGCTATGATAAGTTGCCGGAAGCTGCCACTCACGCACTGGAAAAGATTCTTACCGTTCTTTCGGAGTCAAACTGAATTTCAGGTGCGACATCACAAAAGGCCAACTCAATTTCCATCATTGCACGCTCGCTTAAAGTAGGGGATAGTATAAACAACAGGACATACGCCTCGTATCAAATGCATGACAGCGACACTGAGCCATTTATGGAGGACATGCGTATGGCAATTCATTTTGTAGTTTACGAAAAGCCCCATTGCGAAGCTTGCCGGTTGACACGGCGTTGGCTGTTGACGCACCATCAGCGTTTTCGAACAACCAATCGCCGTGGTGAAACGAATTTGGTGGATCCCAATTCGGACGATCCACTCAAGCGTGCTTGGAGTGCGCAAAAAGTCGTGAAGTTTCGGCAGGATGGTTATGATCGCTTTCCGATTGTGCGCGTGCGCGACGATGAAACCGGGGATGTTTTGGCCACCTGGAATGGCTTTCATCCCGAAGCACTTGCCAGCTGGGCAGCGATTAATCGGCTAGGATAATCAACATGCCGGCGATGTACGCGGGCGAATAATGCAGGAGAGTTAATCCACAAATAAAACAAAGACGCTAGCGACAAATCCACTTGATCGCTAGCGTCTTTTAGATGGCGTTTTAAAATACAGCCGACAACCGCTCGAACCAGCTTTGGCTCAAGACTGAGCGGCTTTCTTTTGAGCTGCAGCAGTTTTGGCTGCGAGTTCGGCATACATTTTGGTACGGGCTTCGCCTTGCAGCGGATATTGCCTGGTCAACAGATAGGCGACAAACGAGAAAATGGCCGGTAAACCAAACAACACGACGCCTAAACTCTGAAGCAGACTATCAGGTACCTGCGCCGCTTTTTCAAGGGTTTGCGCGTTGTACCCGACGAGTAAGAGTGCTGCGCCGATGCCAATTGTAGCCAGTCCGGACTGAAGTTTCTGTAAGAACATGTTGACCGCGTTGATGGTAGCTTCCATCCCTGAATTCAGCTTGAGGCGATTGTAATCCATCGTCTCCATGATGATCAGGTTAGCGGGAACAAATTGCGCGCCGGCAAGCGTCATGACAATCCCAATCAGGATGTAGAACAGCCAAGGATTGTGGATCACCTGAAACTCATTGATGGCGAACATTAAGAGTAGGAACGGTGCCATGCCTAAATAGCAAAGTTGAATCCCGCGAAGTGCCGACATATATTTCATGGCCTTTTGCGAGATGAACGTCCCACCAACCAACGTGACCAAGGTTAACAAACCAAAATACATGGACTGAATCCCTAGATTAGCCACGCCAAACGCGTATTTGATGTAGTACAGGGATGTCGCGGTGAGCAAGGCCCAGACAAAGCCGCCGACAAAGGTAAAGTACAGGTTGACCCGAAAAGGCTTGTTGATCTTCACCATCCGGCCGATATCGCGAAGCTTGGGCGGTTTGGTGCCTTCAGCAACCGGGCCTTCTTTGACCATAAAGCCGCCGATCAAGGCAATAATCAAAAATGGAATGACGATCACGTCGACTGTTAGCGGTATGTTGGGATTTTTTTTGGTTCCAAGAAAAGTAGCGATAGCCATAAAGAAGGCAAATACGACACCGACCACGTTACTGGTAATTCGGGGCCATGAAATAAGTTTGGAGCGAATTTCCTGGTCTGCCGACATCGTACTGGTCAACGGCACGATTACAATAATGGTATAGGCAAGCATAAACAGAAAGTAGACGACATAGAGATAAACTTCCTTGCCAAAATCGCTGATCCCTTGGGGAATGTGAAACAGCATCATACCCAAGATACCTGCAAAAAAGTGCCAGCCAGTACATAAGGCTTGAACTTGCCCCAGCGGGTTCGCGGGGAAATATCGATTACATAACCTGTCCACAGGTCATTCACCGCATCCCAAAGCCGACCCACAAATAATAAGGTCGTTGCAACAGCTGCTGCTTTACCGGGGATGCCTGTATAAATCCCGGAATAATCGGTAATAAACATCATTAAGACAGCCGTATAAAGATAGTACGCCGTTGTGCTAATGAGCCCCATGGTATTGATTCCAAAAAAGTACGCGGATCAAGGGGGTAGTTCTTTGGATAGTCTTTCAATGTTTGCACCCTCCAAAAAGTAATAACGGTCATGACGCGTCATACGGGATAAGCTTCGCTCAACCGATGAAGCGCTTAACCTCAAGCAGTGCCCGCATCATGCTCTCTCTTCGATTATAGGTGATGTTGTGAAAACTTGCTATTAACTCCCTTCGTTAAAATAAAATAAGTTATAACAACGTTGGAATAAGAATCTTTATAGCCAGTATTTGCACGATTGTTGAGAAATATTGAAATATAAGTTCAAAATATCCAAAAAATATTTTCGTTATCTTATTTTTAATGGAAGCGCTTAGCAAATAAAAGACGTTTAAAGGACTATATGTCAAGACAGGGGTCGCGAGCGTTGACAAGTTCAGTTTTCACAAAAAGATACATTGCGTACAATTCCAAAGAAAACGGTTTTCACAGACTGGTGTAATGTATGCAAAGTCCACTAATAATGGCCTTTAAACGGGTTATATAACGTTAGGTATTTAAATATTAGTCAATAATTATATTGATTATAAGCCATTAACACGTATAATTAAGTGTGTAAGTTGATGAACGCACAAGATTAGGAGGGACTTTTAAATGTACGCGACGAGCAATGCACCTAGTTATGTTGAAGTAATTAATCAGAATCTGGAACGGCTCCTTGTTTTTGAGACAGTTTTCTAAGAATACGTCCACACATGCAAGAACATCGAGAAGGGCAATTGCTATGCCAGCGAAAGTCTCGATCGGTTGCGTGTGTATTTCACCAAGAATGTGATTAAGTTCTGCAGTTTCGTTGACAGCGTTGATGCTGAAGCTGCACCGTGCAATTATGCAGCCTTTCATCGCGTGTTGGTCAACGGCCTGCGTGGTATTCGCAGTGGCGTGTTAGACATCCTGCAGGCGATTGGCCCAGATCAAATCGATCACGAACGCTTCGATGCAGGTTTGGTTGAACAGCAGGCTGCTCGTGCGCAGATCGATTCGGCTTTTTCCAAGATCCTTGATCCGATTTTTTAGTCCGCTTCCCGGCTTCAATGTGGCATAATTGAAGCAGAGGGGGTGAGTGCTTGGCAGTTTGGCGCATGATGTTTGCCCGCCCGCAGTTTAAACATCGCCAGATTAAACAAATGGTCGATGAACTAAGCCGAGAAGGTAATTTCGGGGGGATGCCGATTCACCATATCAGGCTGACGCGGCAAACCAAAGAACTTATTTATGTGGATCTGGATTTTGAGCTAACATCTGGTTTGACGCAACCGTTGTTTGAACAAATGGCCAAGTATATTCTCGTTTCTGTTGCGGGATTGGCTCACGCACCGCAACGGATCTATTTAATGGCAATGGCGAATCCTTTTTCCAAATTGAACATTACTTATTACATTTATCCGGATCATAGTTTGGACTTGATTTATTGGCGACCGTTGCTCAGTGTGCCATCCTAAATTGATCGGCACGGATCTATCGGAGGACCTCCTTTTTAAGGCAGGTTCTTTTTATTTACGCAGGCGCCGCATTCTAAAAGCTGACTTTTTTGACAAATCGGCAACGTCTTAGGCTTTAGACCGATTATCAAGTAGCCGCTAAGTATGCTAAGATATGGCAAGTTATTTCATTTCAACGCCTTGCCATAGACAGCAAGAGGAGGAGCGAACGTTGCTAGAGCTAAAGCACATTAAAAAATATTACCAAACCGGTGACTACACCACGAAGGCCCTCGATGATGTTTCGGTTCAGTTTCGTGAACAGGAATTCGTAGCCATTCTTGGCCCCAGCGGCTCGGGGAAAACAACACTGCTGAACGTGATTGGCGGCCTTGATCGCTACGATTCAGGCGATCTATTATTGCATGGTCGGTCCACCCAAAACTTCAAGGAATCTGATTGGGATGCTTATCGGAATAATTCTGTCGGGTTTATTTTTCATAGTTATAACCTGATCATGCACCTGAGCATTTTGGAAAACGTCGAACTCGGCTTAACGTTGAGCGGCGTTTCTGCCAAGGAGCGGCGCAAAAAGGCGGAGGCCGCGCTGGTTAAAGTTGGCCTAAAAGAGCACATGAGCAAGCAGCCTAATCAGCTTTCCGGTGGGCAGATGCAGCGGGTGGCCATTGCTCGGGCGATTGTCTCGGAACCGTCGATTTTGTTGGCGGATGAGCCGACTGGTGCCTTGGACACCGAAACCAGTCAGGAAATCATGAAGTTGATTGCTGACTTGTCGCGGGAGCGTTTGGTCATCATGGTGACGCACAATCCGCAACTGGCGCACGATTATGCCCAGCGGATTATCGAGTTCAAGGACGGTAAAATTCTGTCCGATTCGCGTCCGTATGATGCGGAGGAACAGGGCAGTCATTTTGATCTGCGCCGGACGAAAATGAGCTATTTGACGGCGCTGAAGCTGTCCTTTACGAACATTATGACCAAAAAAGGCCGCACTTTTCTAACGGCGTTTGCCTCCAGCATCGGGATCATTGGCATTGCGGTCGTCCTGGCGCTTTCATCCGGGTTTCAAAAGCAAATTGATAATACCCAAGCAGAAACATTGGCCCAGTTTCCCATCACAATTTCAACGAACGCGACCAATCTAACGGCCGGGGCACAAGATAATACCAAGACGTCGACGTTTAAGACGACCAAAACGGTGCTGGCAAAGCAAAGTGCCAGTGACAAAGCGCAGCACACGAACAAATTAAATCAAAAGTATATTGATTATGTGAATGGCATCAGTAAACGCCTGACCGACAACATTGGCTATACGTATGGCACCGGTATGAACTTACTGCGCGACGTCAACGGGAAGGTGAAGCCAGTACAATTTTCAACAGCCAAACCGACAAATAACCAATCACAACGCGGCTTTTCCAGTGTCAGTTCATCGGTTTATCCCGTCGATCGCGAAGGCGGCACCAGTTATCTGAAGAAAAATTATGAAGTCGTTGCCGGAAGTTATCCCAAGAAAGACAGCGATATCATTTTGATTGTTGATCGGGACAATTCAACGAATATTAACGCGTTGAAGAACCTTGGCTTTTCAGTTAAAAATGGTCAGAAGCTTAAGTTCAGCGATATTGTAGGGACAAAACTAAAGGCCATTGCCAATGATCACTACTATCAAAATGTTGGTGGCAGTGTTTATGTGCCGACCAAGAACTATGCGGATGCGTATCAACAAAGCGGTAATCGCGAGTTAACCGTGACAGGGGTGCTCCGGACGCGCTCGAAGACCAGTGACGGGCTTTTGAGTCAAGGATTTGCTTACTCCGATCGGTTAACCAAAGATCTTGTCGCGATGAATAAAGACTCTGCGGTTGTCAAAGCGCAACGCAATAGTGACGTGAATATTTTCACCAATCAAGAAATTGACGATGCGACCAAGGATCAGTTGATTACCAGTCTGGGCGGCTCAGAAACGCCAACGCAAATCACGATTTATCCGACGAGTTTCAAAGACAAGGACAAGATTCTTAGTTATCTAGATAAATTCAACCACGGCAAGAAAAAAGCCGATCAGGTCATCTACACGGATTTGGCCGGCACGATTTCGAGTATGACTGGCGGGATTATGTCGGCGATTACGATTGTCCTGATCGCATTTGCGGGAATCTCGCTGGTGACCTCGATGATCATGATTGCGATTCTGACGTATACCTCGGTTCTGGAACGAACCAAGGAAATCGGGGTGCTCAAGGCGTTGGGTGCACGGCGCAAGGATGTGACGCGGGTCTTTGATGCCGAAACCATCATTCTCGGGGTGAGTTCCGGGGTACTGGGCATTATCATTGCCTGGCTCCTGACCTTCCCGATCAACGTCATCTTATATAACATGACCCAGTTGCCGAACGTGGCGCAGCTGAACCCTATCCACGCGGTGATTTTGATCTTAATCAGTACGATTCTAACGGTTCTCGGCGGCCATATTCCAGCGCGCATGGCGGCCAACAAGGATGCAGCGATCGCGTTGCGTGCTGATTAATCTGTTCATCATTTACGACTTCAATGTCAAAGCAAACAAACCTACGAATAACGATGGGTGCGTTTGCTTTTTGTTTTCCAATTGGGCCTATGTCCGGAAAGCTGACATTTGCATAAGACGTAAAGTTGCATAAATTTGTTTTGGGCGGGCGTAACTATTATAATGAAGATTCATTGATTGGCATTTTGAGGGAAGTGTCATGAGAGCAGCTAGGAAGATTATTTTTCTAGCGAGAGGATGTATTTCAATTGAATAATTCAGAGGGCCGCACGTTTATGGGTCATCCCCGCGGACTATTAACGCTGTCGATGACCGAATTCTGGGAGCGGTTCAGTTACTATGGCATGCGGGCGATCCTGATCTACTACATGTACTATTCAGTGGAAAAGGGCGGCTTAGGTTTTGATCAACCGACTGCCTTGTCGATTATGTCGATTTACGGGTCATTGGTTTACTTGAGTTCCACAATTGGCGGCTTCATCAGTGACCGGTTGCTCGGCTCCCGGCGTACCGTCTTTTGGGGCGGTGTGCTGATTATGCTGGGGCACATCGTCTTGTCCATCCCGATTGGTTCGATTGGGCTTTTTGGCTCGATTGTTTTGATTGTTTTGGGCACGGGGTTGCTTAAACCCAACGTTTCCGAAATGGTCGGCAGCCTTTACCCTGAAGAGGATTTACGGCGTGATTCCGGCTTCAGCATTTTCGTTATGGGGATTAACTTCGGCTCGCTGATTGCGCCGATTTTTGTTCCGTGGATGGCTGATAAAGTCAATTTCCACGCCGGCTTTTCGTTAGCCGCCATTGGGATGTTCATCGGCTTGATCTTTTACGTGGTTGACGGCCGCAAGTATATTAATCCTACTGACAATGTCGCCCCGGATCCGTTAAAACCGGAAGATGTACGGCCATTGGTGTTGCGCGTCGTTGGGGCCGTGGTCATTGTTGGCGTCATTTTGGCAGTCATGGCTGGCTTCAAAGCGTTGACGATTGCCAACGTGATTACTCTGATCACGGTTGTTGCGATCGGCTTGCCGGTTTGGTACTTCATTTTGATGATTCGCAGCAAAAAGGTGACCAAAACCGAGCGTTCGCGGGTCATTGCCTATATCCCGCTATTTTTGGCGGCGATGATTTTCTGGGCCATCGAGGAACAGGGATCGGTTGTGTTGGCATTGTTTGCGGCACAACAAACCAAATTGGACTTTGGCTTCTTTAAAATCCTGCCGGGGAATTTTCAGACTTTGAATCCGTTGTTCATTTTGCTTTACGGCCCGTTGTTTGCCTGGCTGTGGATGAAGCTCGGCAAGCGCCAGCCAACATCTCCGAAAAAGTTTTATTTAGGGCTGATTTTTGCCGGAGCGTCTTATCTGTGGATGGTCATTCCGGTGATGTTGTTTGGCAGTAGCGCCAAAGTTTCACCTTTGTGGCTGGTGATGAGTTGGGCCATTGTTGAAATCGGCGAAATGCTGATTTCGCCAGTCGGACTATCGGTGACGACCAAGCTGGCACCGAAAGCTTATTCATCCCAGATGATGAGTATGTGGTTCTTGGCTGATGCATCGGCGCAAGCGGTCAACTCGCAAATTGTGCGCTTTTACACACCGAGTCATGAAGTGGCTTACTTCGCGATTGTCGGGTTGGTTTCAGTGGCATTTGCGATCATCTTAGCCTTTTACACGCCGCGCATCGAGAAGCTTATGCAAGGGGTCAATTAATGGCGGCTGGCCCGCTTTTGCGTTAGTCGCTAACAGGAAGTGTCCTCATGGTAAAAGTTGCAATCAGCGTTGATAATCATTTTGATGTGAATCATGTCGATGGCTTTGAAATGCTAAAATATCAGGCAGCTTATCTAGTTGAAAACGGGTATCGGATTTATGTCAATGCCGGTGATACGTACAATGATTTCACCAAAACGCTGGATTACTACCGCGCTTTGCAGCGTGAACTTGGCGATCAGGTGATCGTGCGATTTTTGGCCGGCAATCACGACATGGTCAAGGGTGCTACCTATGGTGAAATTCAGTCAGATGTTGATCCGCTTTATTTACACGAAAAGGTGTTATCGATTCCATCCACCAATGCCGTGATCATTGGCAACAATGGCTGGTATGATTATTCGCTGGGTCAGTTGGGAAAGACGAAAACGGATGCAGCCTACGCCCAATGGAAACGCGCTTTTTGGATCGATAGTGCGATTGATTCACCGCTGAGTGACGCTGAGCGAATGCAGCGGGTTTTACAGACAAGCCAAGCAGCAATTGATGCTAATCAAGGGCGGCAAATGATTTATGTAACGCATTTTGTGCCGATTCGCGGTGCCATGGTCTATGCGGTGGATCGGCCGGCGTGGCAAATGGCGACAGCGCTGATGGGCTCGGCCAAGCTTGGCGAACTGCTGACAGGCCGGGTCGATGCGGTAGCGTTTGGCCATGAACACTTTCGCGATGCGCCTAAGTTATTGGGCAAAACAGCTTATTACCATCAGCCGTTGGGGTACGGCCTGAAGCGCTTATTTGAATGGGAAAGTCATGATTGGTTGACGGAGTGGCGGAACACGCTGGTCACGTTGCATGTACCGTCATTGGCTAAATCCTGAATTCGTCAATGACATGCAAAACGGGTTATAAAAACTGCCTGAAAATGGTGTCAAGCGATTTTCGACTTTGACAGTAAATTCCACAAAACATGCGTCCGAAAACTGGACGCGAGATGATCCTAATTAGACTTGAATCGCTTGTGAATTCTTGTATGGATATCGTTCGGCGACCAACTGTTTAACCCTTGTCCTGTTAATGCCAAGAGAATCAAGGTAATCGCGATAGTTGGTGCGGCGCCACGGATGCGTAATTGCCGGGATTTTCTTGGTTCGTTTAGGAGTTGGTGCCGCAGCTGGCGTAAGATCGAATTTGGCTGACATGAACTGTTCTTTTGGCACACAGAAAAGATCGTACACCTGGTCATCATCAGTGGTCATATAAAGTCTGCCCGTGAAGCTTTTGATGACTAAGACCTTTGTATGCGGTGGTAAGTAAACCAATTCGCCATTCCGGTGTGGCAGATAGCGTTTGTTATCAAAGCGAACACAATGTCCGTGGCCGATGCTGCGTTCATTGGCAATGATCAAAATATTGTCAATTTCCTTGGGTGTTAGTTGCTTCTCAAACACCGACATGCTACTTTTGATGGTAGATGCGAAGCGGTCATTGTAACGCTTGATAAAGCCGACCAAAAACCGATTGGCATCTGCGATTGTGGTGATGTTATGCAACCGCAGTTCACTTGTGAGCCGATCTTGAAAAGTCTCCAGAAGACGTTCTATACGGCCTTTGGCTTGCGGAATACTGGTGGCCGAAAGTTCTGTTCCAAGTGTCTGGCAGGCATAACCGAAACGTGTAAGAGGGTTCTCGGTCGAAGGTGAGCCCTCTTTTTTGTTGCTGTTAAACACGGTGCGCCGATCCGTTAGGAATTCTGCTGGAGCGCCATAATCGCGGCTCTGCGTCAACTGGTGTTGAAGAATAAATTTATCATTTGAGGCGGTTCTCCATTTGGGGAGCCGTCTTTGTCATGTTATGCCGTGATTTGGTAGATTCGTTTGAAGAAGTTCAGCTGATTCTTGAAGCCAAAACAGGATCGTTTGAGTGACTTGATGAGGCGGTTAACCCCTTCGATCGGACCGTTGGAATAAGGGCTGGTGACAGCGGCGAGAACAGCGACTTTGTGTCGCTTAAGCGTCGCGATCGTCATGTCCATTGCCGTACCGTTTGGCTCGTAAGTAGCTAACAGGTTTGCCAGTTCCGCGGGATGTTTCTTCACCATCAAAGCATCATGAAGCGCTAAGTAGGTCTCGTAGGTTTGCTTGAGCTTGGGCTCAGTATCAAGTGCGATATCGATGGCCTCCTGTTGCGTGACGTCTTCATTCAAACCAAACAGGAACTGTTTGTGTTTAGCGTCAGGCGCAGTTTGATGAAAAAGCCGCCAGTTTGTCTTCATGATCTTATAAGGACGGCTGTGCTTGTCATCAAGCTGTTTGAGCGCTTGGACGCGTACCTGATCAAGGGCACGAGCCGCAAGTTGAATGATATGGAACCGATCAATGACGACTTGGGCCTTGGGGAAAACCTCATGAATAATCGTCTGATAAGCTGCATTCATGTCCATGGTGACCGTCTGGACCCTAGTGCGTTCAGCGAGTGAATAATGAGCGATGAAGAAGTTTTTAATCGTTCGGTTGAATCGGTCACCAAGCAAGGCAATCAGACGATTTGAATCGGCATCAAGACAGATAAACGACATCATGCCATGAGTGGAACGGAACTCATCAAAGCAGAGTCGCGTGGGTAGCCGGCGAGCCGGTCGGAGTTTGAGATTTTGGTCAATGATCCGTTGAACCGAGGAGGCTGAGATTCCGATAATACGGGCGATGGTTTTGACCGGCAACCGTTCATGCGCTAACTTCATGATTCGTTCTGTCATGTGAGCGGCGATCGTGTGGTTGGGTTGCACGAGTGGCGTCTTGGCACTGACTGTGTGGTAACAGTTATGACAGCGCCATCGTTGCTTGTGCAAGTCAATGACTGTCGGCATTTCAACCCCGTTGGGGACGCGCACGTGGGCCGTGTAAAACCCGTTAGGGTGCAAGGCCTCAAAGCCACACAGTGGGCACCGGGTTAACCGGTAAGTCAGCTCGGCATCAATCACATGATACTGGCGGCGACGTACCCCGTTGCCGCGATATTCATGACGAACAAAGGCTACTTTGATATTATGGTCTGGTATTCCAAGGACGGACAGTGTAGGATCGTATTGGGACATTTACTCATAACCTCGCTTGCTTTTGGTTTCGACGCTAACAAGCATAGCATGGACACTGAGTAGGTGTCTTTTTGCGTTATCCAAAAAGGGCCTATACGTTCAGTGTTGATTATTTCTCAACACCAGAAAGTGTAGACCCATAATCGCGAAGGACTTGGGCAAACACATGATAATAGCCGCTGAGTGTTTCTTGTTTGGCAAAGTAGCCGCCGACAACGTTCCCGGACTGATCATCAATGGCTGCGTGTAAGGTGGTTTTTTGAGTACCAAACCAATACTCCCAGGAAGCATCCATTTGTACCTGTTCACCAGAATAATGTTTTCGAGGACGTTCTGGATGGGCTTTGATGTTTTCAACGACTTCGATGGCTGACAAGGTGGCTTCATCACGTTTGGATAGGAGCTTGGCCTTCTTTTCTTTCTCTTTTAACTCACGCTTGACCCGACGTTTCGTGGCCTTGTGGGCTTTGGGTGAAAGGATGTGGTGGTGTCTGAATAAGAGCCGAAGTGAGGATTCGGAGATAGCGATTTGTTCGGCAGTGGTTAAGAACTCGTGGAAATGAGCGATGTTGAAACCGGCATACTTGTTGGTGTACAGATGAATGATCTGGCGTTCGAGTTGCGCGTTGCGTTTGTTGGCAGGCTCACGGCCGGCATTACCATGGATAAAGCCGTCTTTGCCTTGTTGCTTGTAAAGCTTGATCAGTCGGTAGATGGTTCGTTCGGAGCGCTTGAGCTTAACGGCTGCGCGTTGCACGGAGGTCTTACCATTGACCACTGCTTTGATGACTCGGTAACGTTCTTCTTCTTTCATTGTTAAGACAACCTTCTTCATGTGATTCCTCCTAGATGTATCTTCTAAGAGGTTACAGTTTTTGTGACACTTTGGCTAACTGCTTACTTAAGACAATATCGCTTGCGGTCGACACGGGTTATAAAAACTGCCTGAAAATGGTTGCTTTTTATAACCTATTTTTGTACACTATTTGAGTTGGCTACTTGCAAACGCATGGAGGAGTAGCGAAGAGGCTAAACGCGGCGGACTGTAAATCCGCTCCTTCGGGTTCATAGGTTCGAATCCTATCTCCTCCATTTTTTAATGGCAGTGCCTAGTTGCGCTGCCGAAACGACAAAAATCCGCTTAACGCGATCATTGCGTTAAGCGGATTTTTTATGCGATTGCGGGCACTTATACCCCGATATTTGTGGTTGAAAATACGGAAACATTTCAGCTTTTAAAAAAGAATGATGCCTGATTGAACTGACATTGATTTGCTTGCTTTTTAAGAGGCCGGCATTTTAACCGTTTTTGCGCTAATAATCTTGTTGTAAACAGCTAGAATATTGTCAAAGTCTTCAGGTGTGGGATGAGGCTGAATGGAGACAATGTGGCATTTCGGCAGGTTCAGGAGCGGCAAATTGGTGATAATCATATCAAAATGAGGGGCGGCCGCTTTTAATTTGGCAAGCGTATTGACGTGCATCAATTCGGGTTTCAAGCTTGACCGCATGTGATAGCTTAATTCCTGCAATAAAAATTGGCTGTGCTCAAAACTTGTGTTGAAAAAGAGGCCGGTTCTGACTTTTGGTGCTTTTTCTTCTAATTGAATAGTCAAGCTGTCCCAAGACGTGACCAAGATGAAAAGCAGGCGGGTGATCAGCGCCTCGTCAATTTGCTTCCAGATTTTTTCGGCGCGCAAAATGGCGATTAACGTTTCTCTGGTTTGTTTAATGAACGTCTGCTCAAATTTGTTCATGTTCATGAAGAACGCCCCATCCGGATTATACAGAATCTTAGTCGGCCCCCAAGTATATTCAATCGCGTTATACAGACGAAGCAGCACCAAATCACGATTAGCCAGTTTCAGTTTTTGCGATGCCGCCGTCACATCAAGAAAACGTGACAGTGCTTGATAGATCGAATGAATCACCGGATTATGGCGGGCTTTAACCAGGAGATCCTGGTAAGTCAGGGCGTTGCGTGAATTGAAGAAAAGGTAAAACAAATGTGAAAAGACAAACGAGGAGTAATTAATCCTATAAATTCGAGTAATCTTTTGCCGTAACTCAGGCGAAAACGTGTCATTTTCCTTCACCAAACTGGCATCTTTGAAAGTGTGGCCGCGACTATTGCGGGTGAGACAGATAAAGACGGTCGTTCGCAGTTTGTTCAAAAATGAAAACGACTGGTATCTTGGTGATTTTAAAACCGGAAAATGGGCGGAAAAGTCGGCAATGATCTCATCAATAAGCTGTAATTCATCTTGAGACAAAAAGGCGTCAATGAACCAGTATCTTTCCAGAAAATAGCAGTAATAGAAAAAATGAATTTTCTTTTCGTTGCCGACAATATCCAGAGTTTGCGTATCAATTCTAAAGCCTTCATGTTCCAACACTTGATTAATGGCCAGTACGTGCCGCTTTAAGGTTGACTCACTGATGAAGAGTTCTTCGGCTAATTGGGTCATCGATGAAAAGCGGTGTAGAAAAAGTTCTTCAAGAATCAAGAAGCGGGTCGATTGGCGATAAATAGCCGCATAAATGTAAAGCGGATTGTGTGATGCATCGTAAGTGAGTCGAATACCGAAACGTTGACTGCTTTCGATTTTGTCTGGGGCAATGTATTGATTAATATTCCCGATATCTTGTCTGATGGTCCGCGCAGGAATTTTGATTTCTTGGGCTAAACGGTCAATGGTCGTCCAGTCTTTGTTCAACAAAAAACTAATAATGTAATAGTGCTTCAGCAAACTATTCTCTAGCAGTTCCTCCATAACCCTTACCCCCTTGATGTTTGTTAATTTCTCAAATGTTGCCTAACGTTAGGCAACATTTGACCTGATACCACCCAACGATTTACTTATACTAATTTGCGTGTTGCATTAACGACATTTAAATCGTTATGAATTATAGCAACACGGAGAGATTTATTTCAACAGTAACGCATTGACAAGTGAAAGATGATAAATAATATTAATATTTTAATAATGGGCAACCATTTTAAATGCGTGCTGTTTTGGGGGTTAGCAAGAGGGGGAGCGACAATAAATTGAAAAAAGGAACATTAACATTCTTTTTGGCAACTGGCATTGTCACAATTGGCCTTTGGGATTCCACAATTGTGGTGCAGGCGGCCGTGAAGCCGCAAGTTGGCAACATCTTCATTGGTGGTATCGGTGGTGATAAAAGTACTGACTATAAAAGAGTCGTTGACAGCATCACATTTAAGTACAGCAACGATACCATCACGTATGATCAAAAGACGGACACCTTTAAGATTCCGATTCGTTTTGGGTCGGCAAACATTGCCGGTGGACTGGATCGTTATCTGAAATTTTCGTATTCCTTCAATGATGAACTGGAAGGTAAGGTTAAACGAGTGGTGATCTCGCCCGACGGTTTAGATACTGCGGTTATTAACCAGATGGATCCCACGACCCACCAGTTTACACACCAATGGGACGTTAGAACTCGAGTTGGCGGGACTGCGGATGCCGTGATTTATATGCAGGCGCACAAGATTACGCCTGATGACTGGATTGCCGTCCAAATGGAAAGCAGTCGGTTGAAAAATTTAACGCCGATTCGTCCTGCATGGAACTCAACCCGAGTTCTCGAATACAAAGATTTTGGTCCAGCACACAACGCCAAGCTGCTTGAATCGATGAAGAAAAAAGCTGTCGCCGACGTGGCCACTGACTCCAAGGCCGTTCAAGCCGAGGCTAAGAAAAAGATCGATCAAGTCAAAGTTGACGATGATTTTGCCAAGGTTTTACCACAAGTGGTGACAGGTGCGCACAAGGAACAGGCAAAAGACGATCTTGACGGCGAGGCTGCTACCGTTAATGCTAAGATTGATAGTGATCCAACATTAACTGCCAGCGAAAAGGCAAAGCAAAAAGATGCTGTGACCGCTGAAACCACAAAAGCCAAGACTGTTGTTGATCAAGCACAAGACGATACTGGCGTTCAGCAAGCAAAGGCTGCCGGGATTGCGACCATTGACGCGCAACATAAGCCAGGTACGGCATTGGATGTGCGCAGAAGTGATGCGAAAAAGGACATTGATGCCGAGGCTGCGAAAGTCACTGCCGCCATTGACCAGGATTATACTTTGACGACCGCGGAAAAAACCGCGCAAAAGCAAGCAACGGCCGATGAAGTAACGAAAGCCAAAACCGCGATTGATCAGGCAAAAACCATTGAGGCCATTAATCAGGCTAAAACGGATGGAATCAAGGCTATCGACGTTCAACATCAATCAGGCGCTGATTTTGATAAGCAAAAAGAGCAGGCTAAGCAGGTACTTGATGCTGAAGCTAAGAAAGTCACCGCTGCCTTTGATCAGGATGCCACGTTGACGGCTGCGGAAAAGCAAAGCCAAAAACAAGCAGTTGCTAAGGCAGCAGACAGTGCTAAAGCTGCCGTTGACAAAGTGCAGGATATGGATCATCTGAATCAGGCTAAAGCGGATGGGATCAAGGCAATCGACGACCAGCACCAAGCTGGCGTTGCACTTCCGGCTAGGCAAGACACCGCCAAAAAGGCAATTGATGCCGAAGCAGCCAAAATCACCACTGCGATTGACCAGGATCCGACATTAACGACAGCCGAAAAGAAGACCCAAAAACAGGCTGTCGTTGATGCGATTGCCAAAGCCAAAACAGCCATTGATCAGGCGCAAAATGCCGATGACGTGAATCAGAAACAGGCTGATGGGATCAAAGCTATTGACGGCCAGCATCAATTAGGGGTGGTGTTAAGCAAGCAAAAAGCAACCGCGAAACAGGCCATCGATGATGAGGCTGCTAAAGTGACCGGTGATATTGACCAAGATGTTACCCTGACGGCCGCAGACAAACAGGCGCAAAAACAAGCAGTTGCCGATGAAGCTGCCAAGGTCAAGGCGGCGATTGACGCGGCTCAAATGCTGACAGTGTGATTAAGACGCAAACTGATGGCATTCGAGCCGTTGATGATCAACACCAAGCCGGTACGGATTTGGCTGTTCGCAAGGCGGAAGCTCAAAAAGCCATTGATGCGCAAGCCGTCAAGATCGCAGATGAAATTGATCAAGATGTTACTCTGGCCAGCAGCGAAAAAGCTGTTCAAAAGCAGGCTGTGACTGACAAAGCAGCGGCAGCCAAAGACACAATTCTCAAAGCGCAGGATGTCGATGGCGTCAATCAAGCTGAAGCAGCTGGCATCAAAGCCGTTGATGACGTTCATCAATCCGGCACACTTTTAGACACGCGCAAAGCCGAAGCGAAAAAGGCGATTGATGCTGAAGTGACCCAAGTTCAGCAGGCGATTGACCAGGATGCCACATTAACCGCCGCGGAAAAAGCAACGCAAAAACAAGCCGCTGTCGATGAAGCAACGAAAGCTAAGGCTGCCATCGATACGGCTAATGACGCCGATGCGGTTGACCAAGCTAAGGCTGATGGGGTTAAAGCAGTCGCTGCGGCTCACCAGTCGGGCGCACTTTTGGATACCCGTAAAGCAGATGCCAAGCAGGCAATGGACACCGAAGCCGCGAAAGTGACGGCTGCGATTGATCAAGATGCCACGTTGACCAACGCTGAAAAGGCAAAGCAAAAACAGGCAGTTACCGATGAAGTCACCAAGGCCAAGGCAGTTATTGACGCGGCCAAGGACGCTGATGCGGTCGATCAGAGCCAAAATGACGGCATTCAGCACATTAACGCGCAATATCAACCAGGAATCGCTTTAGACGTCCGTAAAACCGATGCCAAGCAAGCCATTGATGCGCAAGCCGTCAAGATCGCAGATGAAATTGATCAAGATGCGACGTTAACAGCTGCCGCAAAGAAAACGCAAAAACAGGCGGCTACTGACGAAGCGGTTAAAGCCAGGGCAGCAATTGACGCCGCACAAAGCGCCGATGCGGTTGATCAGGCGAAGACAGACGGTTTGAAAAACATCGCGGATCAGCATCAACCAGGCAAGGCGCTTACCAATCGCCGCGATGATGCAAAACAAGCGATTGCTAAGGAAGTTGCTAAAACCGTGACTGCGATTGACCAAGATGTCACTTTGACAAAAGCTGAAAAAGGCAACCAGAAACAAGCCGTCACTGCAGCGGCAGATAAGGCTAAACAGGCCATTGATGGTGCGCAAAGTGCCGATGCGGTTGACCAGGCAATTGCAGACGGAAACAAAGCCATCGCCGGACAGCATCAAGCCAGTACTGCACTCGCAACGCGCAAGGATGATGCCAAGCAGGCCATTGATACCGAAGCTGCTAAAGTTGCCGGTGATATTGATCAAGACAACACTTTGACTGCCGCCGAAAAACAAGCGCAAAAACAAGGTGTTGCTGATGAGGCTGCTAAAGCCAAGGCGATCGTTGATGGCGCTCAAGACGCCGACGAGGTTGAGCAAGCCCAAGTCGATGGTATCCGCGCAGTTGATGATCAGCATCAGTCCGGTACCGATTTAGCAACCCGCCAAACCGAAGCCCAAAAGGCCATTGATGCTGAAGCTGCTTTGGAAACGGATGCGATTGATCAAGATGTGAAGTTAACCAGTGGCGAAAAAGCGATGCAAAAACAAGCTGTGGCTGATAAAGCTGCTGCGGGTAAAGCTGCGATCGCCCAGGCGCAAGATATTGATGGTGTTAACCAAGCGACATTCGATGGTGTGAAGGCTATCGATGCCGTTCACCAATCCGGCACCCTTTTGGACACCCGAAAGGACGCCGCTAAACAAGCCATTGATGCTGAAGCTGGCAAGGTTGAGCAGGCCATTGACCAGGATGTCACCTTGACGACTGACCAAAAGGCGACACAAAAACAAGCAGTTGTGGATGAAGCAGCCAAGGCGAAAAACAATATCGACAGCGCCTTAAATGCGGATGCGGTTGATCAGGCAGAAGTCGACGGAATCAAGGCCATTGATGACCAGCACCACGCCGGTACCGATTTGGCCACACGCAAAACCGCCGCCGAAAAAGCGATTGACGCCGAAGCAATTAAAGTTATCAACGCGATTGAACGCGATGTGACTCTTACTAGCACTAAAAAGGCGATGCAAAAACGCGCTGTTAAAGACAAGGAGGCAAAAGAGAAGAAGGCGATTGGCGCCGCAACCGATGCCGACAAGGTCAATAATGCCAAAACCCACGGCATTAAGCACATTGATGAACAACATCAAGCTGACGCGACGCTAAAGGCACACAAGCAAGTTGCCGAAAAGGCGATTGATGCGGAAGCTGCAAAGGTCATCCAAACCATCGATCAGGATGTGACGTTAACTGGCGCGGAAAAAGCTTCACAAAAACAGTCCGTTGCTGAAGAGGTCATTACGGCCAAGAAGAAGATTCAGCAAGCCAAGGATGTTGATCAGATCAATCAAGCGATTGCTCAAAGTATTAAAGCAATTGATGACCAGCACCGCTCCGGAAAGGATTTAACGACCCGCAAAGAAGCACACAAAACCGCAATTGATTCAGAAGCTGCCAAGGTGACGGCAAGCATTGATCAAGATGCAACGCTGACTGGTACCCAAAAAACTGCTCAGAAACAGGCAGTGGCAGCCGAAGCAGCCAAGGCCAAGAAAACCATCGACGCCGCAACAGACGCCGATGCGGCCGATCAAGCCAAAACAGCCGGGATTCAAGCAATCGATGGTCAACATCAACCAGGAACAGCGGTTGCAACGCGCAAAGATGAAGCGAAAAAGACGATTGATGACCATGTTGCACAAATCATTGGCAGCATTAATCGTGATGTGACGCTCACCGCTGCCGAAAAAGCTAAGCAAAAACAGGCGGCGACTGATGCGGCTGCTAAAGTTAAAGTTGTGATTGATCAAGCGCAAGATGCCGATGGTGTCGATCAAGCGGTAAACCAGAACCTCAAGACGATCGATGCGACTCATCAAGCTGGCAACGCGTTGGCAACCCGCAAAGATGACGCTAAAGCCGCCGTCGATGCTGAAGCTGTCAAAGTGACGCAAGCAATTGATCAGGACGTGACATTAACTATTGCTGAAAAAACGGCGCAGCGGCAAGCAGTTGCGAATGAAACAACCAAAGCTAAAGCTGCCATTGACGCGGCGCAGGATGCCGACAGCGTCGATCAGACGAAGGATGCCGGTATTCAGACAATTGGTGCGCAACATGTATCCGGTCAGGCAATGGATCGTAGCAAAGCGGACAACAAAAAGGCGATCGATGCCGAAGCCGTGAAAGTTCAGCATGAAATTGATCAAGATGCAACGTTGACTGCAGCTGCCAAAAAGCAACAGAAGGCAGCGGTCGTTGCTGAAGCGGTCAAAGCTAAACAGGCGATTGACGATGCCCTAAACATCGAAGCTGTTACAAACGCCAAAACTGAAGGTATCAAGACCATTGATGCGCAACACCAGTCAGGCGCAACGATCACGGTTCGCAAGGCTGAGGCAAAACAAGCAATTGATGCAGAAGCCACGAACGTTATTGCAGCTATTGATCGGGATGAGACCTTAAACGATGCGCAAAAAATCACTCAGAAACAAGCTGTGACAGAGCAAGCAGTCAAGGCCAAGCAAGGGATTGATGCAGCTGGGCATGCCGATGCTGTGGATCAAGCTAAAACTGACGGGATTAAGGCGATTGATACACAACATCAATCAGGCGCGGCAGTCGCAACTCGCAAGGCCGATGCTAAACAGGCCATTGATGCGAAGGCGGCGGACGTCACCGCAGCCATTGAGCAGGATGCCACATTGACGGATGCACAAAAGACTGCCCAGAAACAAGCAGTCGCAGTGCAGGCAGAGAATGCCAAGCAGGCGATCGATGCTGCCGGGGATGCCGATGGCGTTGATCAAGGTAAGGCAGATGGGATTAAAGCGATTGATGCTCAACATCAGTCAGCCATAGCCATTGCAACTCGCCAAACCGAAGCCAAGCAATTGACGCCGAAGCCGCTAAAGTGATGGCTCAGATTGATAGCGATAACTTGTTGAGCGATGCCCAAAAAGCCGCGCAAAAACAGGCCGTCACAACGCAAGCAACGAAAGCCAAACAGGCAATCGATGCAGCTGGCAGTGCAGATCTCATTGAGCAGGCGAAAGACAATGGTATTAAAGCCATTGACGCACAATATCAAGCCGGTAAAGCTGCACCTACCGTTAAAGCCAAATCCAAGGCTAAACCTGCCACCAATCATAATCATTTCCCTAAAACTGGTGAGCAGCAGTCGCTGTTGATGGTGATCTTAGGTGGCTTGTTAAGCTTAGGATCCAGTTTGTTCTTTACCCGGAAGAAGCGTTCGCGCTAAACATCTAATCTAACTTAGCAGGTGTCGTGTGATGTCTAACGATTACCATTTTTTATCACTCGCAGCCGAGATGCTAACACATCTCGGCTGTTTTTTTGATTTCACCGGTCCAGTAGTTTGACACGGTATAGCCCAACCGCTACGCTTAAAGCAAGACAATGAAGGGTGTGATTGCATGGCAATAAAAGCAACGGATCTTTTCAAATTGGTATCGTTATCGTATCCAATTGCGACAAATCAGGGCTATTTTTTTCAGGAAAACCGGATTTCGGAGGCAGACAATACCTATTACCAGCGGCTTTGTTTCGTGAATTCGCGTGGCCAGATGACCGTTTATGGGACTGACCAAAAACACGACCGGCATCCTAAACTAAGCCCGGATCAGCAATGGTTGGCGTTCCTGAGCCAAGCTGCAGACAAAACAACGCAGGTCTTCCTGCAAGCAGTTGATGGCGGCGTGGCCCGCCAGTTGACGGCTGAAAAAGAGGACGTGACGGATTTCGCTTGGCGACCTGATAGCAAGGCTGTTTTTCTTCAAACAACGATTGGCGCCAAAAAGAAGGTATCACAGGAAGATGCCAAAAAACCGCAGCCGGTGACGGTCACGCGCGCGCAGTACAAGCTCAATGGTGTCGGCTTGTTGCCAGAAAACGTGACTTACGAATTGCGGGTACAGCAACGACGCCAAAAAACTAGCCATATCGTGATGCAGCGCCAGCATGACTTCCAAATTGGTGCAGTCGCGCCGGACGGCAAAAAAATTGTGTTTGCGGCGGAACGTTTGCCTGATGATCCCAACGACTTTAGCCAAGCTGCTTATTTGCTCGATTTAACCAGTAAGCAGGTCACGATGGTGAATGACCATTTGCCGCAAGCGGCGTTAACCCCAGTAGCCTTTTCAGCGGATTCGCAACAATTGCTGCTGCATGGTTCTGACAATCATTTACCTAATGTGTCGCAAGGCCACTTATGGCATTACGATTTAGAGAGCCAGAAACTGCAGGACGTTGCTGATGACGTTGATTTTGACATTCCAGGTTATGTCAATGGTGACTTTCAGCAGGACTTATCAGGCAAAGTGGCCGATTTTGTCACAGCCGATTATTATCTGACGATTGGTTTTGACCACGGGAAGACCAGCCTATACGCTGGTGGACCGGATGAGCGCTTGACACCGTTGATTGACGGTCGGCGTCACGTGACGGACTTTGCCTTGACACCTGATCACCGCGGCGTCGTGTTCACTGAAAGCACGATGACCATTCCGAGTCGATTAGTGTACTTTGATCTGGCCTCCGAAGAGGAAACGGTTTTATATGACCCAAATCGGCGGGTTACGCGCACGCTTGGGTTGGTTACGCCACAGACTTTTAATTTCAATCGTGCTGGGTTTGAAATTGAAGGCTGGTACTTCCCGCCGCAAAAAGCAGCCGCATCGCATCCGGCCATTTTATATGTGCATGGCGGCCCAGCAGTTGGTTATGGGTATACCTTCTTTCATGAAATGCAATATCTGGCTGCCAAGGGATATGGCGTCATCTGTCCCAACCCGCGGGGCGGATTAGGTTATGGTGAAGCGTTCACGGCAGCGGTTATTAAACATTACGGCCAGGATGACTATCAAGATTGCCTAGCTGCGGTTGATGAGGCCTTGAAATTGGATACGACCATTGATCCTGAGCGCTTATTTGTTGCCGGCGGTTCTTATGGCGGCTTCATGACTAACTGGATCGTGACCCACACACATCGCTTTAAAGCGGCCGTTACCCAGCGCTCGATTGCCAACTGGTTAAGTATGTATGGCACCAGCGACATCGGGTATTACTTCACGCCTTGGGAGCTGGAAGGCAAGTGGAGCGGCGATTTGTCAGACGTGCAAGGTCTTTGGGACTTCTCCCCCTTGGCACATATCGATTTTGCCAAAACACCGACGCTGGTGATGCATAGCGAAGACGATCAACGGTGTCCGATCGGCCAGGGGGAAGAATTTTATATCGGTCTGAAACTGCATGGGGTTGAAACCAAATTCATGCGGTTCCCGAAATCAAATCATGACTTGTCTCGCAGTGGCTTACCCAACTTGCGGATCGCACGTCTAACCGCGATTACGGACTGGTTTGATGCCCACCAATCAAAACAAGAAGTTAAAGGAGAATAAGGATGACAATTGGATTTATCGGTGCCGGCAATATGGCGCAAGCGATCATTAACGGATTGTTAGCCAAAAAGGCCATCAATCCAGCGGACATCGTCGTTCACGGTGGTCACCCGCTGCATTATGAACCCTATGCAGCCAAAGTCGGCGTGAAAGCTTTAGACAGCAATCAGGCGGTTGCCGAAGCGGCCGATGTTGTTTTTCTGGCTGTTGCGCCGAAACTGGGTGCACCGATTTTAAGTGACATTGGAGAAACTTTGAAGAAACGCCACGTACCCGTGATTTCAATGTTAACTGGCGTTTCGTTGATGGCTTTAGAAGAAGCAGTGAACGATCATGATCAACCGATTTTACGGATCATGCCGAACGTGAATGTTGCGATTAATGCCGGCATGATTGCTTACGCCGCTAATGATGCGGTGGCCGGCCAACTGGATGGCCTTTTGGATTTACTGAACGTTCTAGGCAAAACCATGTCGTTACCGGAAGACCAATTTTCAACGTTTGTGGCACTGGCAGGTTCCTCTCCGGCGTTTGTGTATTTGTTCATCGACAGTCTTGCCCGCGCCGGCGTCAAGTACGGCCTGGAAAAAAGTGAAGCAACCGCCATTGCTGCCCAAGCCGTCATGGGCAGTGCTAAAAATGTTCTGGCAAGTACCCAATCACCGTTTGACTTGATCGATCAGGTATCCAGCCCGGGCGGTACCACTGTTGCCGGATTGTTGGCCATGGAAGAAGCAGGGCTGATGTCCGCTGTCGTCAAAGGCGTCGATGCGACGATTGCCAAAGATCGGCAGGGCTAAAAAATAATTAAACTTCCTGTAAATACGAGGTAGGCCACCTTGCAACTCTGGTCTATACCGGTTATACTGATTAGTGATAGTCAGGACAATAAATGATTAGGAGTGGTATTGTGACGGTTACGGTATTGAAACACGCAACAATTTATACAGGATTGGAACGCATTGAAGATGGGTATATCCGCTTTGACGACAAGATTCTGGCGGTTGGCGATATGTTTGATTACAAGGCTCAGGCTGGTGAACAGGTCGTTGACGTCCAAGGTAAAACATTGATACCGGGATTCATTGATGTCCATGCTCACGGCGGTTATGGCTTTGATGCTATGGATGGTGATGCCGATCAGATTGATGAAATGGCCACCAAAATGATGACGCACGAAGGGGTTACCACCCTTTTTGCCACCACGATGACACAATCAACCGAAAATATTGATAAGGCCATGCGCGGTGTGAAACAGGCAGCCGAACGCAATCGCATTATCCAGGGTGTCCACCTCGAAGGTCCCTTTATCAGCAAGGTCTTCAAAGGTGCCCAACCAGAAGAATATATCAAGAATCCTAATATCGATTTAGTTAAGCAATGGCAGGAATTATCCGGCGGTCTGGTTAAGCTGATCACTTACGCACCGGAAGATGAAGGTTCCCGCGAATTTGAAGATTATCTTTTAGCACACAACATTGTGCCATCAGTCGGCCACAGTAATGCAACGCGCGAACAGATGCTGCAAAGCAAAGCGACCCATGTGACTCATCTATACAATGCACAGCGTGGGTTACGTAACCGTGAGCCAGGCGTTACCGGCCACGCAATGCTTGAAGACAATATGTACTGCGAATTGATCTGCGACGGCTTCCATATTGTGCCTGACATGTTACGCTTGGCCTTTGATCAAAAAGGTCCGGAACGAATTGAATTGGTCACCGATTCAATGCGCAGCAAAGGGATGCCGGAAGGAAAAAGTGAATTAGGCGGCCAGACGGTGTATGTTAAAGATAAACAGGCGCGGTTAGCCGATGGTACGCTTGCCGGTTCCGTTTTAATGTACAAGGATGCCTTTAAAAATGCGATGAGCTTCATGGATGCTTCCCTGTTTGATGCGGTTGAAATGTCGTCAGTCAATCAAGCCCGTGAATTTAATCTGACGTCCAAAGGAACCCTTGAAGTAGGTAAGGACGCCGATATTAACATGTTGGATCGCAACCATGATCTCATTGCCACTTATAGTTATGGCGTCAAACATGACACTGAAGACTGAACCACGTATTGGAGATGATGATTGATGGAGGTACCGGTTTATATTCAAATTCATAACGCGATTCGGGCTGATATCGAAGCCGGAAAATGGCAGGTCGGCGATCGTATTCCTTCCGAACGCGATCTCGCGGTAACCTTTAATGTTTCCCGAATGACGTTGCGGCAGGCCATTCAAACTTTAGTCGACGAAGGTATTTTAGAACGGCGCGTGGGTTCCGGAACGTATGTCGCGAATCAAAAAGTTCAAGAAAAAATGTCCGGCGTAACTAGCTTCACGGATTTGATGCAGGCCCAAGGTAAGGTGCCGTCCAGCAAAACAGTATCTTATCACGTGGCCCAGCCAACCAGTTCGGAAGTTGAAAAGTTGAAGCTGGCTCCAGGCGAGCAAGTGCTGCGGATGGAACGAATCCGATATGCCGACAAGGTGCCGATCAGTTTTGAAACAGCTGCTGTTCCGCATGATTTAGTCAAGAACTTCACCAAAAAAGAAATGACGGCTAGTTTCTATCACACCTTGGAGAAAAAAGGCGGCTACGTTCTTGGCGGCGCACAACAAACCGTCAGCGCAATGTTAGCCAGCGAGCGGATTTCCGAATACTTGGCGATCAAGCGCGGCGATGCAATTCTGCGGCTGCGGCAGGTTTCGTTCTTAAACGACGGCACACCGTTTGAATATGTCCGCACGCAGTATGTTGGCGAGCGATTTGAGTTTTATCTAGAGCGGTTATAAATCAGTATTAGCACGACCAAAAGGCCAGAAAACAGAACTTATTGTTTTCTGGCCTTTTGCGATAATGAGAAAAATGGCCCAGCACGCTTCCTGCAAAGCGGTCCGCAGTGGTATATAATCATTACCTATATGATTGAATTAAATGCTCAAAAGTTAACGTACGTTGTTTTTTGTATGTTGCTGGAAGGGGAAAGATGATGGCTACGCAATTGGGTGAAGGACTGACACTCCACACCGATTTTTATGAATTGAATATGATGAACACATTTTTTGAACGAGGTATCAGTGAACGTCACGCCGTATTTGAGGTTTTCTTTCGGGATTTACCATTTGGTTCGGGGTTTGCCGTATTTGCCGGGTTGGAGCATGTGATTGATTACCTGAATCACCTCAGCTTTTCCGAAGACGACTTGGCTTATCTTAAGGCGCAGACAAATTATTCGGATGCGTTTATCGATTACTTGCGAAAGTTTAAATTTAGCTGCACAGTGCGATCAGCTTTAGAAGGCGATCTGGTTTTCAATAATGAACCGATTTGGCAAATCGAAGGGCCACTGGCGCAGGCGCAGTTGGTTGAAACCGCTGTTTTGAACATGATCAATTATCAAACGCTTGTTGCCACCAAAGCGGCGCGGATTCGCAGTGTTGCCGGCGCCGACCCCTTGATGGAATTCGGCACACGCCGGGCACAGGAAACCGCGGCGGCATTGTGGGGCACTCGGGCGGCTTACATTGGCGGTTTTAACGCGACGAGTAATGTTTTGGCCGGTAAAGAATTCGGTATTCCGATTAGCGGTACTCACGCGCATTCGCTGGTTCAAGCCTATGGCAATGACTACGATGCCTTTAAAGCCTATGCGCAGAGCAACAAGGATGTGGTTTTCTTAGTTGATACTTATGACACCTTGCGTTCCGGTGTTCCCGCGGCAATTAAAGTGGCTAATGAGTTTAAAGGCCGGATCAATTTCCTTGGCGTTCGGATTGACAGTGGCGATATGGCGTTTATTTCCAAGCGTGTGCGTCAGCAATTAGACGATGCCGGGTATACTTCAGCAAAAATTTATGCATCGAATGATCTCGATGAAAACACGATTCAAAACCTGAAAATGCAAGGTGCCAAAATTGACATCTGGGGTGTTGGTACCCGACTGATCACCGCGTACGACCAGCCAGCGTTGGGGGCTGTGTTCAAGCTTGTCTCGATTGAAGATGCCAGCGGTAAGATGCATGACACGATTAAGTTATCCAATAATGCCGAAAAGGTGTCGACGCCAGGCAAGAAACAGGTTTGGCGGATTACGCGTCGGGATGACGGTAAATCGGAAGGCGATTACGTGGCCTTGGCGGATGAGCAGATTGACACTGACCGTAGCCTCTACATGTTCCATCCCAATTTTCCGTATATCAATAAAACGGTTAAAAACTTTGAAGCTAAGCCACTGTTGCAGCTAATTTACGATCAGGGCAAACAGGTTTATCAAACCCCGCCACTTGCCGAGGTCCAGGCGTATGCTACCCGCAGTACCAATGCTTTGTGGGATGAATATCGGCGCATTTTGAATCCGCAAGACTATCCGGTCGACTTATCGCAGCGGGTGTGGGATAACAAGATGGACTTAATTAAAAAAGTGAAATCGGCGGTTGCTGACCGCGAGGAATAATATGAAACACGCAAAAAAATGGGGTTGGACACGCTGGTTGATCTTGGGACTCTTCGCCGGCCTTGTCATTGGCATCGCGGTTTATGGCAGTTATGATTACTTTTATCTCCGCCCGCAAACCGAAGCCAAAGAAGAACGCGCCCGGCGCAAGTATGAAACCGAGCTGAATCGGCATCGCGCGATCGAGCAACGCCTGCAAAATGCCACGCGTCAGGCAACGAACACCACTGATCGGTTGATGCAACAGGTTATCCCTTCAGAAGCGCAACCGTTTTTAAAAAAACTGGAAGCCGATCATTTTAGCGGTACCGTTTTAATGATGCGCAAAGGGAAAGTGATCCTGAACACGGGGTTGGGCTATGCCGACGCTGAATCCGGTCGTTTGAACGGGCCTGAGAGTCTGTATCAAATTGGCTCGATTCAAAAAGGGCTCACTGCGGTCTTGCTCATGAAACTTGTGGAACAAGGCAAGGTACACATGACAGATCCGATTAGTCGTTATTTGCCAGGCATTCGCACGGGCAAACAGGTAACGTTGCGGATGATGTTGGATATGCGTAGCGGCTTTTCATTGAAGCGGAATCAACCGACCCAACTATCAGATGCCGGAATTGTCCGGTGGTCGATCGCCAATTTGAATTATGGTGCGAAACAGTACGCGTATGAACCGGTTAATTTTGTTTTATTAGCCGGAGTGATTGAAAAAGTGACCGGTCATTTATACGCCGACTTAATTCAGCAGGAAATATTTAAAAAGTTAAAGTTGACGCATTCAGGATTTATGCCTGAATTGTATCGTGAACCTAATCAATCATTTGGGTATAATGGTCCCAAGGCGAATCCTTATTCGCGCCGTTACGTCGAGCCGTCTTTGAATTATAATCGGGAATTGGGGACTGGTAATATTTACACGAGTGCCGGTGATTTATACCAGATTATGGCGGCCATCAATCAAGGCAAGATTATCAGGCGCTCATCGGTCGCCACATTACGTGATCTGAATCAAGGCCAATACACGGCGGGTGTGTATAATTTTGGCAACTACACACTGACGCATGGCGTTGTGGCCGCACAATTAGCGGCAACTGTCATGGATAGCAGCGGTCAAAATGCGGTCGTGCTGTTGGCAAATACGGATCAGGTGACGCGGGATCTAGCCCAAGCACTTTATCATGACATGATTAAGGGAGTGAAGTAATGCGTCCATTACAAGCAAAGATTATTAAAGCATTAGGCGTACAGCCAACAATTGATCCTGAAACCGAGATTCGGCGGAGTATTGATTTTTTAAAAGACTATCTTAAGAAAAATACGTTTTTGAAAACATATGTGTTGGGAATCTCAGGTGGCCAAGACTCGACGCTTGCCGGGACGTTGACGGAAAAAGCCATGCAGGAGATGCGCGCCGAAACCGGCGATCAGGCGTATCAATTTGTGGCCGTTCGTCTACCTTATGGCGAACAAGCCGATGAGGCGGATGCCATGGCAGCCATTGACTTCATGCAGGCAGACGTGGTTAAACGGGTCAATATCAAACCTAGTGTCGATGCCATGGTCGCGGCAGTGGAAGCCAACGGATCAGCCATTTCCGATTTTAACAAGGGCAATATTAAAGCCCGAATGCGCATGATTGCCCAATACGCGATCGCCGGTAATATGTCCGGCGCCGTCATTGGCACGGATCATGCCGCGGAGGCGGTCACCGGTTTTTATACCAAGTTTGGTGACGGCGGTGCTGATTTGACGCCGCTTTATCGCTTGGACAAACGCCAAGGTGCGGCTTTGCTGAAGACGCTGGGCGCACCGGCACATCTTTATCAAAAGGCGCCGACTGCCGATCTTGAAGACAATCGGCCGGCTTTGCCAGATGAAGTTGCCCTGGGCGTTAAATACAAGGACATCGATGATTATTTGGAAGGTAAGCAAGTGAGTGACCATGCTGCCGAGACGATCGAACGTTGGTACCAGAAAACCGCACATAAGCGCCATCTGCCGATTACGGTTTTTGATACTTTTTGGAAATAAGCATGGCAAACAGCCAACATCGGCGAAGTTTCGCTCAAAGGTGTTATGGCTGTTTTTTTGCGCTGGTTTAAGGTATGCTTTGGTACACATGGAAGTAGGAGGTTGAAACGCAGTGCGTCATCGTTGGGCTCTTTGGTTAGGCATTGTGACATTAAGTGCACTTTTATTAGGCGCTGTGGCTTTTGTCTGGCAGAAGAAGATAGCTATTCCGGATAGACAGGCTAAGGTTTTGTCGTCGCAGCGGCATGAGCAGGCGACTCACCGTGAAGCCGTGCAAACGGCAGCAACGCATTTTGATGAGCGTCTGGACCGGCCGATCGACACATCGGCAGGCAAATCGTTCAAAGAAACCTTAACGAACGATAAATTTATCGGCAGTGCTTTGATCATCAAACAAGGCGAAATTATCTTTAATGGCGGCGTGGGTTACGCCGATGCCGCATCGAAACGGGTCAATGGGCCAACGACTTTATTTCAGATCGGTTCGATCCAGAAAGCAGTCACTGCGGTCGCCATGATGCAGCTGGCTGAAGAAGGTAAGTTGCATTTGGATGATCCGGTGACATTGCGCATGATGATCGATATGCGCAGCGGTTTTGCCCTCAAAAAGTATCAGCCTTCCGTCATGGACGATGCTGGTATTATTCGCTGGGCAATCGGCAATATCACTTATCTGCCACAACGAAATTACGCATATCAGGCAGTCAATTACCTTTTGCTTGCCGGGGTAGTTGAAAAAGTCGCCGGTCGCTCTTACGAACAGCAAGTGAGAAGTACGATTATTGACCGGCTGGGACTCAAGCACACCGGATTTTTGCCGGGAATGTTGACAGACGCCAACCGTTCGTTAACCTACACTGGACCGGTGACGGATCCTTATCAAGCATTCATTGGCGAACCCGAACTGTGGTACAACCGTGAGCTTGGAACTGGCAATATGTATACGACGGTTGCTGATTTGTATCGATTGCTGCGGGGCATCGATGATGGAAAAGTTTTGCCATTATCAGCGTTAAAGAGATTGCGCAATCGCGATGACGGGGTTTATACGGCAGGTATTTATAATCATAGCGACTTTTACTCAACGAATGGCACCGTGGCCGGGCAAATGGCATCAACTGCTATTAGCCATGATGGCAAAGACGCCGTGATTTTGTTGAGTAATTATAATTCACATGCGCTCAATCTTCATGATGAAGCCGTTCGCTTGTTCCAAACGTTGCGGCAAAAGGGATAGGTTGAACCCTTTGTGAATTAGTTTGGCTTGCTGAAACGCGCTCACTCGCGCAGAAGTCTACGTGTAAGGACTTTGATTGCAATGGCCAAAGCCCGGGCCATCACGCCCAAGGCCGCTTACACTCCGGTTTCTGACCGGGCCTGCTCACGCTCTTTTGAAACGCGTTCGCTGGCGCGGTTAGAAGTCTGCGTATAAGGACCTTAGGCGTGATGGCCAAGATCGGGCCATCACGCCTAAGGCCACTTATACTCCGACTTCTAACCGCGCCAGTTCACGCTCTAGATTTTTAAGGATCGCTTGCGCAAGGCTGCTTTGACCTGATATACTTGAAGCAACATAGGGGAGTAACTAGCAGAGCTTTTCTGCGACAACATCACCAACAAGGCTATGTCTGGTGTTGTCTTAAATAGTGAGACTTATGGATCTACTGCTGGTAGGCCATAAGTCTCTTTTTGGCTACCGGCCCAAACAAAGAAGGAGGCACTATTTTGGCAAAGAAACCGCCATATGCATTAAGCAGTCAAGAAGTTTTGCAAGAAGAACAAACCCAATTGACTGGACTATCTAAAGAAACGGCACAAACCCGGTTGGGTGAAAACGGGCCGAATGAATTGGCCCAGGCCGAGAAAAAGAGCATGTTGGCGCGCTTTTTGGATCAGTTCAAGGATTTCATGATCATTGTCTTGCTTGCCGCTGCTTTGATTGCCGGGTTCTTGTTGAGTGAATGGGCAGATGCCGGGATTATTTTGGCTGTTGTGTTACTGAATGCCGTTTTCGGCGTTTTTCAGGAAAGCAAGGCCGAAGAAGCGATCGATGCCCTCAAGGAGATGTCGACGCCGAATGCACACGTTCGGCGTGGCGATCAGGTTTTGACGATTCCAAGCAGTCAGTTGGTTCTCGGCGATATCGTGTTGCTGGAAGCCGGTGACGTGGTTCCGGCCGATTTACGGTTGGTGGAGAGCGCCAATCTAAAAATCGAAGAAAGTGCCTTAACGGGTGAAAGTGTGCCGGTTGATAAATCCACGGCACCACTGGACGCTGATGACGTTGGCATCGGTGACCGAACCAATATGGCCTTCATGAACAGTAATATCACTTACGGACGTGGTGTCGGCGTCGTTGTTGCCACCGGAATGAAAACTGAAGTCGGCCGGATTGCCGGGATGATCAATGCCGCAGAAGAAACCACGACCCCGCTGCAGGAAAACCTTAAGAGTCTGGGTAAGACGCTGACCGTGATGATTCTGGTCATTGCAGTCATTGTGTTTGCAGTCGGTATTTGGCGGAATGCGGCAAGTCTGCCGGAAATGTTCCTGACGGCGGTGTCCTTAGCGGTTGCGGCTATTCCTGAAGGACTGCCGGCAATTGTAACGATTATTCTGGCACTGGGAACCCAGAAAATGGCCAAGCGCCACGCCTTGGTCCGCAAGCTGCCAGCTGTGGAAACTTTAGGTAGCACCGATATTATTGCCAGTGATAAAACCGGAACGCTGACGCAAAATAAAATGACCGTTGAAAAGGTTTATTACGACGGTCAGCTAAATAATGCCAGTGACGGCATCCACGGCGGCAATCCGCTGATGACCATTATGAATTTTGCTAATGATACGCAGGTTCAGGATGATGGTAAATTACTGGGGGATCCAACCGAAACCGCGCTGGTCGCATATGGGAAGACCCAATCGTTTGATCTGAATCACGCCTTGGCAGACGAACCGCGGATCGATGAAGTACCATTTGATTCTGAACGTAAATTGATGTCGACCCTTCATCGGCGGGCAGATGGCAAGATTCTGGTGACAACCAAGGGTGCGCCGGATGAATTGCTCAAGCGCGTGACTGAATTGGCCACCGGTGATCAGGCAGCACCGATGTCTGACAGCGAACGTGATGCCATTTTAAAGGCCAATAAAGATATGGCCACCCAGGCTTTGCGGGTGTTGGGCATGGCTTATAAGGTCATTGATGCGGTTCCCGAACCGGTCAACTCAGAGACGGTTGAAAATAATCTGATTTTTGCTGGCTTGGTCGGGATGATCGATCCGGAGCGGCCTGAAGCAGAAGCAGCGGTTGCTGAAGCAAAATCAGCCGGGATTCGGCCGATGATGATTACCGGTGATCACCGCGATACTGCTGAAGCAATTGCGGTTCGGCTGGGGATCATTGATCAAGGCGATGATGATGCTGTCATTACCGGCGCCGAACTTGATCAGCAAAGTGACGAAGAATTTGCCAAAAATGTTGGTAAATACAGCGTTTATGCACGAGTGGCACCAGAGCATAAAGTTCGGATTGTCAACGCCTGGCAGAAAAAAGGTAAAGTTGTTGCGATGACCGGTGACGGTGTCAATGATGCGCCTGCTTTGAAGGCCGCCGATATCGGCATTGGCATGGGGATCACCGGCACAGAAGTTTCCAAGGGTGCCTCTGACATGGTGCTAGCCGATGACAACTTCGCCACGATCGTTGTGGCCGTTGAAGAAGGCCGAAAAGTCTTTTCCAACATTCAAAAGGCGATTCAGTATCTGTTGTCTGCCAACCTTGGCGAAGTGCTGACGTTGTTCATGATGACCATGCTTGGCTGGGATATCCTGGCACCGGTGCACATTCTTTGGATTAACCTGGTGACGGATACCTTCCCCGCGATTGCTCTTGGGGTTGAACCGACAGAGCCAGGGATCATGAAGCAAAAGCCACGCGGTCGCAAATCCAACTTCTTCTCAGGCGGCGTCGGTCCAGCGGTCATCTGGCAGGGTATTCTTGAAGGCCTATTGACCTTAGGCGTTTACTGGTTTGCCATCACGTATCCGGTTCACAGTGGTCAAGCAGCGATGCATGCGGACGCTTTGACGATGGCGTATGCTACTTTGGGCTTGATTCAGCTCTTCCATGCCTTTAACGTCAAAAGCATTCATCAAAGCCTCTTCACAGTCGGTGCCTTCAGAAATAAAGCTTTCAACTGGGCGATTCTTGCCTCTTTTGTGTTGTTGGCTGTCACCATTCTGGTACCGGGATTCAATGGACTATTCCACGTAACAACGCTGGATTGGCACCAATGGTTAACGGTTTTAAGTGCCGGGGTTACCATGATTGTGCTCGTCGAAATCGTCAAGATCTTCGAACGTGCTCGGCGTAAGCGGCGCGGTCTGTAAATCTTCAGCATTCGGAAAAAATTGATGGATTAGTTTTCAAGAGAGGATTCGTGCTTTTCATGAACAAGCAACAAATTAAAATGGCGCACTATGGTACCACGATCAATGATGTGGTGGAACAAACCCAGGACAATCAGGAAAAGATGGCGCCTTTGTTTGAGCCATTACGTGAAGCGATTGATGACGGCAAATTGGCCGATTATGATCAGGACACCTATGATGACACGCGGGTCGTGTTTCGTGAGGGTACCGATGCGTACAAAAAGTTACTCACTCGATTGCAAGAAGTCGCGGTTCCTGCACGGTTGGTCGGGCCACACCGTACACTAATTCACAACTTTGCGGCCTTCACGGAGGCGTGTGAAGCCATGACCGAAAGCCTCAAGTCTGACTTAGAAGTGGATGTCACAGCGTTTAATGCAGCCGAAAAAGCGCAAGACGAAGCGATCCAAAAATTCACCAAGCAAATTCAAAAGATTTCAGCGATCTTACAGTGATTTTTCTTCGTGAAAAGGATCGTTTTCGCTTGACATGAGAAGTTTGCTCACGTATCTTTAATTTACCAACTTATTTCAAGTTTAAACGAATGGAGGAAACCAACATGAAAGCACTGCTTACCTTAAAAACTTGGCAAAGCCAACTTTAGGTAGGTTGCAGACGCAACCTGCCGCCAGACGCGCAGGTTGTGTCTATGTTGGCTTCTGATCAATTTGTCCGCATAGATACCCCACAACGGGACTATGCGGTTTTTTATTTGCCGCGAAGGTCTAAACCTGCCGCGGCAATTTTTGTGTGAGCGTGAGCCAGCCCGGTTAGAAACCGGAGTGTAAGGGCCTTGGCCGTGATGGCTGGGCTTTGGCCATTGCGGCCAAGGCCCTTACACGCAGGTTTCTGGGCTGGCGAACGCGTTATAGAAAGCGAAAGCAGGATTTATCGACCAGACGTCATTAGAACTAGCTGCCATGGTTGGAAGGAAATGAGCCATGGCGACAACAAGGCCTTTACATGCCGATACACGCGTCACGGCTCGATACACACAACAACCTCACCACACCAAACCAAAAATCACAACAATTGGAGGAACCCGCATGAAGCGAATGCTTGGATTGATCATCATCATTTTCGGCTTTTTAGGCATTGCCTATTTTCAAAGCGGTACGACAACGCAACGGACGCAAACAAAGCCAACAGTAGGAATTTTACAGCTGACGACTCACCCGGTGTTAGATGCGATTCATAAAGGCATTATTTCAGGACTAAAAGATAAGGGTTACGTTAACGGAAAAAACATTAAGATCGACTTCCAGAATGCTGAAAATGATCAGAGCAATCTGAAGTCAATGTCGGAACGGTTTACCCAAGAAAATGCGGCGGCCACCGTGGGAATTGCAACACCGGCGGCTCAGGCACTGGCCAATGTTAACCAGAAAACGCCGATCATTCTTGGGGCCATTACCGATCCGGTGGCGGCTAAATTAGTCAAAAATGTCAAAAAACCAGGTGGCAATATAACCGGCGTTTCGGACCAGGCGCCGATTGCAGCCCAACTAAAGCTGATTCGGCAAATCATGCCGGATGCTAAAACGCTGGGTGTCATTGCCACCTCTAGTGACGATTCGGCTCAGATACAGGCTAAAATGGTCGCAAAACTCGGGCCTAAAGAAGGCTTTACGGTAAAACGGTATGCGATTAGTTCTACCAATGATTTAAACCAGGTGGCAAGCCAAATGGTCAGCCAAGTTGATGCGGTTTTCGTACCGACTGACAACACGGTCGCCAGTGCCATGCAAACGCTGGTTGCGGCGGCCAATGCGCGTAAAGTGCCGATTTTCCCGACTGTTGATACCATGGTTAAACAAGGCGGGGTCGCCACAATTGGGATTAACCAATTTCATTTAGGCGTTGTCACCGGACACATGTTAGCGGATGTTTTGAAAGGTAAAACCAAACCCGCAACGACGCCTATTCATTTTGAAAAAAAAGGCGAGCTTATTTTAAACGAGAAACAGGCAAAACAGTTAGGGTTGACCTTACCTAGTGCGTTAGTCAAACAGGCAGAGACGAAAGGAACGGTGATCAAATGAGTTTAGGCGTTTCGGCAATTGGTCAAGGATTACTTTATGGATTAATTGGACTTGGCTTGTTTTTAACATTTCGGGTTCTGGATTTTCCCGATATGACAGTTGAAGGGACTTTCCCGTTTGGGGCGGCCGTTGCGGTTAGTGCGATTACCCATGGCATTTCGCCGATCATTGCGACACTACTTGCTACCGGAGCGGGGATGCTGGCGGGCTTGGCAACAGGCTTATTAACGACAAAGGGACGGATTCCGGTCTTGCTCGCTGGTATTTTGGTTATGACCGGTTTGTTTTCGATTAACTTAAGAATTATGGGCCGGGCGAACTTATCCTTGTTGCACCAAGCCAATCTTTTTCAGGAATCGTTTTTGAAGGATCTGCCGCCATACTTTAACAGCGTTGTGATTGGGCTGGTGGTTGCGGTCGTTGTCGTCGGATTACTGATGCTGTTTTTAAACACCCAGTTGGGCCAGGGCTTCATCGCTGCCGGAGATAATCCGAACATGGCGCGTAGTTTGGGGATTGATCCTGATCATCAAATGGTGCTTGGCTTAATGGTTGGGAATGGGCTTGTCGGACTTGCCGGGGGCCTGTTAGCACAGAACAATGGCTATGCGGATGTCAATATGGGCATCGGGATCATTGTTATCGGGCTTGCTGCCATCATCATCGGTGAAGTCGTTTTCGGTGAACTGACCTTGTCACAGCGCTTGGTCGCCGTGATTCTGGGCAGTATTCTATACCGGTTTGTTCTGCTAGTGGTTTTGGCACTGGGATTCAACGCCGACGACCTGAAATTGATTTCGGCAGTGGTCCTAGCCGTTGCCATCATGGTGCCGCAAATCGATCATCAACTGCGATTACGGCGAGTTTTGCAAAAAGGGGTGCAGGCACATGGCTGAATTAATATTAGATCACGTCACAGTCAATGTACCGGTCGCAACGGAAGTAAAAACCTTGCTTCAAGACGTGACGTTAACGGTCAAAACCGGTGATTTCGTAACAGTCTTAGGCCATAACGGCGCAGGAAAATCGACGCTGTTTAACGCCATTACCGGTGATCTGCCGATGAGCGGAGGAACGGTGACCTTAGCCGGTAAAAAGTTGAATGGCCAACGTCCCGAGCAACGGGCGCGTCACATTGCCCGAGTCTTCCAAGATCCAAAAATGGGCACAGCCCCGCGGATGACGGTCGCCGAAAACTTGCTATTAGCCAGTCACCGTGGCCAGCGCTTAAGTTTGCGCTCACGGGGACTTACTGCCCAAAAGGAGCGGCTGAAAGAACTTGCGGCCAAAACCGGGAATGGTCTGGCTGAAGCGCTTGATAAGCCGACTGAACAACTTTCCGGCGGGCAACGGCAGGCACTGAGTCTGTTAATGGCCACCATGCGAGAGCCTGATCTGTTATTACTTGATGAGCACACGGCAGCACTGGACCCGCACACGAGCCAATCAATCATGACGCTGACTAACGAAATTGTTTCGGGCCAACATTTAACCTGCTTAATGATTACCCATCAAGTCGAAGATGCGTTACGCTATGGCACCCGCTTAATTGTTTTGGATGCCGGCCAAATTGTGGCTGATTTTGATCAAAAGAGAAAAGCTGCGCTAACCCGTGAGGATGTGTTGGCGTTCTTTAGCTAAAATAGCATGCCTCAGTTAACTGGAGCATTCAAGTGCCCCTCAATGCGTTAAAAATGGGTTAGCTTTAATCTTGCAAGACCGTTTAATCATTCCATTTAAAAAATCGGGTCCGGATGATCGTGCACATCAACCATGCATGAACATCTGGAACCGATTTTTGTATTGCTGGTATAGATTGTTTGTGAGCAGGTTAGCGGTCAGTGTCGATCGTGCAATAGCGCATGACTTGATGTACACTGTTGGCTCGGAGGTAATGTTCAATAATGACAAACCAAGAACTGCAGGCACGCGTGGAGGCAATCTCCATGGCGGCATTTCACCAACCGTTCCGCCACCGTGCCATTTTCAATGCCCGGCTTAAAACAACTGGCGGCCGGTTTCATCCAGCTGACATGAATTTGGACTTTAACCCCAAACTCTTTGCCGCTTATCCCCCAGCAATCACCGATGGCATCATTAAGCACGAACTGGTGCATTATCATTTGTACGCCCAGCATTGCGGGTACCAACACCGCGATCATGATTTCCGCCAATTACTGGCAGCAGTTGGCGGGTCCCGCTTTGCTCCGCCGCTACCCACGACCGGCCGTCAATATGCCTATGTTTGTACGCAATGCGGCCGGCAATTCATTCGTCGGCGGCGGATTGACGTCAGACGGTATGCCTGTGGCCACTGCCGAGGCAAGTTACGACTACAAAAAACGGTGATCAGTTGAGTGGCTTTTGTAACGTTAAATTGACTGGTTCAAAACCGGCCTTGGCGTATACTTCACGAGCCGTCTTATTAGCACTGAGGACATTGAGTTGGATAAAAGATGCCTGGTGACTTTTGGCAAAAGCCGTAACTGCCGCCATCAGCTGCTTTGCCAAGCCGTGATGACGCTGATCAGGGATGACGAAGAGATCGATGAGTTGGGCAAAATGTTGCGGCACGAATTCAGGACTGGCACTGGTTTGTGCTAAGACAACCAAAGCAAAACCGGTAAGTTTCCCATGACTTTCGGTCACAAATAACCGGGCAAGGTCGTTTTGCAGATAATCGGCAAAATATTGGCGGTTATCAGTGGCTAATGGTCGATACGTGTCTGGCGCCAATGTCGCCATTTCCGTTGTAAGCTGTTGGTAAAGATCCACGATTGCAGACAGATCAACAAACTGGGCTTCACGAAGCATTTTAAGTTACTCCTATCTCATTCGAATTAAGCGGTTACGGATAACCAATCATTAAAAAAGATCCGATCAACAAGTTATCGTTGTTGGTCGGATCTTTTTACGCTGCGGGCAAGAAGACTCGAACTTCCATGAGCAAAAATGCTCACAAGATCCTTAATCTTGCGCGTCTACCAATTCCGCCATGCCCGCATGGCTATTTAAGCACAAGAAGTATTATAGAAAATCAGATGATCAAAGTCAACAAAAATTTACTATTCGGTTGAACCCGTAGAGTGGCGAAAAGTTGACAAGTCCTGACTGAAAGCTGAACTTGTTTGGTGCTGCTTGGAACGTGTATAATCTGATAGAGCTAACTGTAAACAAATAGGGGGTGTCCAGCATGACGCGTCGAGGGAAAGCGTATAACATTGCTATTATTGGAATTCTCGGTGCTTTAATTATCCTCCAGGCTTATATTCTGATGGTGGGGTATGTTCAGATTTTTCCAGCCTGGCCTGCCATTTCGACGATTCATTTGACCGTCATTATTGGTGGGATTGTTCTAGGATATGGCGGTGGTGCCAGTCTTGGCTTATTATGGGGGCTGACTAGCCTGATTCGTGCTTATACATCAGCGACTGATCCTGTGACTTTATTGCTTTTTCGTAATCCGATTATTGCATTGGTGCCGCGCGTCATGGTGGGTCTCGTGGCGGCGTTTATCTTTCACCAAATGTTTAAGCGCCATCAAAGTGCGCTGGCGCAAACGATTAAAATGGTATTCGCCGGTGTGGCCGGTGCCTTGACCAACACACTTTTGGTCATTGGCTTTACATGGTTGCTTTTTTCGAGCAAGGCTGCGCAAATTGTGCCAGGTGCTAATGCATCCAATCTTGGGTGGCTGCTGATCACGGCGCTGGCCATTAACGCGGTTGCTGAAGCTTTGCTAGGCGGTATTGTCACACCCATCTTAGGCCATGCGTTACTGCGTTTTCGGCGAAAGTAGTTTTAGAATCAGCAATCATGAGTTTTGAGAAGCGGAGGTTTTGGATTGACGGATGAAGAGCAGCAAGTCGTTGATTTATTGCAGGCAATGGTACAAGTACCGAGTGTTGGCGCAAAAGAAGGTCAAGTTGCTGAGCTGATTGAGGCTTATTTAGCCCCTGAGTTGCAAGCCGGTTTAATTAAGCGCGAGCGGATCACATATGCGCCGGGACGGGATAATCTGGTTTTGACCGTTGGCGATCCAAATGCCAAACGGTGGCTAGGTGTCGATGGGCACATGGATGTTGTCGATGCCGGCGATGAATCCAAATGGCAGTTTCCACCGTTTTCAGGACAGGTAAAAGACGGCAAGTTATATGGCCGCGGGGCAACGGATATGAAATCCGGGTTGGCAGCGGTGGTTGTCGCTTTGAAACAAGTCGCGCATGCGCAACTGGATCATGGGATTCAGTTGATGGCCACTGTCGGTGAAGAAATCGATAATTATGGCGCCCGGCAATTGGCCGCAGCGGGTTATGGCGACCGCCTCAATGGTCTTTTAGTGGCAGAGCCTGGCAATAGTAATGTGGATGCGGCTGAGCGCGGGATTATCGATTATACGTTGACCGCACATGGTAAAGCGGCCCATTCATCGCGGCCGGATCTTGGGGCCAATGCCATTCACGGTTTGTTTGCATTTGCCAATGCGGCGTTGACTGCAACAGCGCCATTGCAGGCCAAGGATGATCCGATTTTGGGACACGCTACGCACAATATTGATATTATTCATGGCGGGAACCAGATCAACTCGCTACCTGAGTCGGCCTATCTGCGTGGCAATATTCGCACAACCATGATTGCCGACAATGATGCGTTTATTCAGGCGCTAAAACAAGCGGCGAAAACGCCTGTACCAAAAGGCGTGCATCTGTCACTTTCAATTGACTCAGTGCTGGGTGCGGCCGCTGCTTCGCCTGACAATGTCTTGATTGAGGCCGTTCAGCAGGCCCGGCAACGTATCGGGCTTGACCGCGGGGCAGTGGCGTATCGGACTGGGATTACGGATGCGGCCTTGTTCTATCACGATGGGTTAGATCTGGCAATTTATGGGCCGGGAAATGATACATCACATGAGACCAACGAATATGTGACGCTTCAAGATGTTTTTGACAGTGTGAAAGTTTATAAAGATGTTTTCCTGAACTATTAACCAGAATATTGGCGATCAAAAAACCTTGTGCGGGTCATGCGTACAAGGTTTTTTGATCAACTAAATGCGTTTGTTAGACACAACTGAGTCTGGTTTACGACTTCTGCCGAATGCCTAGGTGATATTCAGCATGATGGCGCCATGTCGCACCTGCAGGAAGTTCCCAGGCTTGAGCTTGCAAATTAGCTTCAGGAGCAAAGCCGATTGCCACATGCGGCTGTCCGAGGATGCCGTTGAAGTTGTTTTGCGTACCAATATCGGCAAATGGATCGATTCTCGTAGCTTGGGCATCTGTCACGTAATGGAGTTGCCAGTCAGCGGCTACTAAGTCGTAGTCCTGAGCCGCATAAACTTTTGACTGTTGCGCGATCATACTTGGCTGCGAAGCAATTGTTAATTTAGCCTGCATCATCTTTTGCGCGGGATCAGCCGTGAGCAGCCAAGGCAATACCAGGCGGGGATGTTGATGAATTGAAGCGCTGGTTTGGATCGCCATGTCAATGGTCCAGACGTTTGCGTTGTTGAGCCGGTGGGTAACGCTAAGTTGACGCGTGCCAGGTTGGCCATCGGCACCTTCTGGCAAGTCTAGCGAGAACGTGATGACTAAATCAGGATCCTGACTGGTTTTCACCGCCCAGTTCCAATTTTGCCATGCGCCAGAGACATTGGCTTCGGCTGGTTGCAGCGGACCGGTCATGGCGCCGAAAAACCCCGGCTGGTGCAGATAGTCTTCTAAAGTGACAAATCCAAGCAGTAAGTTAGGGTCAAACCCGGTCGCGTTAGGCAGACGAACCTGTTGGACCCGGGCACCAAACGTTAAAAAGCGTAAGGTCATGTGATGATCGTTCACCAAAGTATATTGGGTAATTCGTTCCTGACCGACTTTGGCAAAAATTTTGGCGCTTAGTTTCATGGCGAAAGCGCTTCCTCTCTCAATAGTTTAAGCCTACAGAAAAATTGCTCCAGATTCAATGCAATCATGACTTGAATCTGCTAGGCTTGATAAGGAAAGAGAAGGGTGGAACCATGAGAACGTTACTTAAGAAGGCCTATCAATTACTGTGGGCACTGTTTATTCTGGCACTTGCTTACAGTTTCTGGGCCCGCGACATTCTGCCCCGGCAGTTGCGACCATATGGCGATCCGGCAAGTTTTGTGATTATTAGTCTGTTTGTGGTGGTGAATGCCATCTTGCTTTACCATCATCATTTTCGCTTCCGTGATTTGAAAATGGAAAATGTCGACATCATGGAAGGCGAGAAATTTGAGGAGTTTTGCGCATACTTGTTGAAGCGAAACGGGTTTAAACATATTCAACTCACACAAGCTTCCGGTGATCAGGGAATCGACATTATCGCCCGAAAGAAGGGGCAGTCCATTGGGTTTCAATGCAAGCGGTATACCGGTTTTGTCGGTAACAAGGCAGTGCAAGAGGTTTGGGCTGGCCATCAATTTTATAAACTTGATCAAGCTGCGGTGATCACCAATAGCGATTTTTCCGATTCGGCAATCGCCTTAGCAGATGATCTGGGGGTCATGCTGATTGATCGTAAAAAACTCAAGCGACTTATGAGAAGACTGCCAAGTTGAGGCGTACACGTTATAACGTTATGGTAAGTTGGCAACTGTGTGTGATCAGTTTGAGGAGGCAACGGTTAATCGATGTTACTGGGATTAAAAGCTAGTACAGATGAACGGCAGATTCGTGATCGGTTGCAGTATCATCCGGACGTATTTGAATTTCACTTAACCGAAAATGATTTTACGGCTGAAGGATGGAACCATTTTTTGAAAATGGTGACTTGGGTGCGCAGTCAAGTGCCCACAGTGGTTTTCCATCATCCGATGCGATTCCGTGGTCAACGCAATGAATTAGCCATGAATCCAACCAAGTATCCGACGCGTTATGATTTTATGATGACCAGTTCGATTAAGCTCATGAATCTGGCCAAAAAGGTGAATGCGACGGCGTTGATCCATGGGGGTTATCGGGTGGACACACCAGGCGATTATGCTGGGTGGACGGACGTTGCCAAGGCGCAGGATGTTGCTTTAGCGCGGATGATTGCGTTTGCTCAGGAGGCGCCGGGACACGTTGTCTTTGAAAACTCTATGTCCCCCATTTTTCGCTATGGCGATCCTGATTTTGAGGCGCGGATATTGCGTTGGCACCTACCACTAGCCTATGATACCAGCCACACCTTCATCACGCTTCACGGCGATAATGATCGGCTCATGGCCAGTCTGGCGAATCTAAAGCCTTTGGTTCGGCACTATCATCTTGTCGATTCGATGGGCAAAACGCATGACAGCTTGCCTCTGGGACAGGGACGAATCGATTGGGCGCGGGTTTTGCCGCTGCTCAACCCTAAGGCCAGTCGGATTTATGAAATCGGGTTGAAGGATCAGTTCAACTGTGAGGAAATGATCGCCAGCCATCACTATTTAGAAAAGGTGTCTGAAGAATTAGCCGCAGCCAAGCATCCAGCCTAATTAAGTAGTAAACCGTTCTGGCGCTTGATGAACCCAAAAAGAGCGCGTGGTCCATTTGCGTCAGTCAGATACAAAAATCGCGCTTGGAGATCCGGTTTATTTAATAAGAGCTGCAATTCCCAGACACGTAAAGGAGCCTTGCGGGTAAGGTTTGGTTTAAAAATCAGTTGCGGCTGATCGTCCGCGGTTGTCAGGATAAAATCATCAAAACGGCTCGGTGTTGGTTGCGTGTCCAGCAACACGGAGGCGTTTTTGTTTTGGTCGGCTAATAAAGCGAGTAAATCAATCACTCGCATGGTGGCGGCCTCCTTTCTAATGGCAAAAGTTAAGGATTCATGAAGAAGGTTGGTGCTTATCAGAACAATCGCATACAATTTAAGCAAGCTTATGTTTGATTTGGTTTTATGAGATGTAGATAGCATAACGAGTGGTTAATTTGCGCGGGAGGCTTGGGTGAATTTATAAGAACGTTCGCTGGCTTTGTAAGCACAGTTTTTGTGCAGGTGCCTGCCGACACTTCGGCTTCTACCCGCACCAGTTCACGCTCTCAAACGCGTTCACTGGCGCAGAAGCCTGCGTGTAAGGACCTCAGTCGCAATGGCCTAAGCCCGGGCCATCACGCCTGAGGCCACTTACACTTCGGCTTCTACCCGCGCCAGTTCAAGCTCTCTAATTATAGCTCAGTGTTTTGCAGTTAAGTCTGTGATAAACTGTAACGGTTTATCTAAAAAGCGTAAGAAGCGCGATTGTACGTATTAGGAGGTCATCATGGAAGAAGTTGTCATTCTCAGTGCTAAGCGAACGCCGATTGGGAAGCTGGGTGGCGAGCTTGCTGGTGCCAGTGCGGTTGATTTGGGGGTTGCAGCGGCACAGGCAGCTATTAAAGCGGCGCGGGTTGACCCTGAGCAATTGGATCAGGCTATTTTCGGGAATGTTTTACAGGCCGGTTCCGGTCAGAATGTGGCGCGGCAAATTGCGTTAAAAAGCGGGATGGCAAATCGCTCCACGGCCATGACGGTCAATGAAGTGTGCGGATCCGGGTTAAAGGCGATTCGGCTGGGACAGGCGGCGATTCAATTAAGCGAAGCCACTGCTGTGCTGGTTGGCGGTACTGAAAGCATGAGCCAAGTTCCTTATTACGCCGAAGCCATGCGCGCCGGTCATAAATTTGGCGACACGGCATTTGTTGACGGACTCAGCCGCGACGGTCTAAATGACGCCTTCAGTCAGCAACCCATGGGGATCACTGCGGAAAATATTGCCACGCGCTTTGAGATTAGCCGTCGCGACCAAGATGAGTTTGCCTTGCGCTCCCATTTACGCGCGGCAGCTGCAGCGGCTGAAGGTCGATTTAAATCGCAGATGGCGCCAGTCACGATTGCCGGTCGCCATGGCGATGTCACCGTCGAAACCGATTCCGCCATCCGTCCAGACACTTCGCTGGCTCAGCTAGCCAAGCTGCCGCCGGTTTTTGAAGTTGGCGGTACGGTGACGGCTGGCAATGCAAGCGGTATTAATGATGGTGCGGCGGCTTTGGTTTTGATGGCCAAAAGTAAAGCCGAGCAACTAGGACTACATTATTTAGCGACGATTACGGATTATACTGAAGTTGGCATTGATCCGGATATCATGGGTTATGCGCCTAAATTGGCGATTGACCAGTTGCTTCAGACCAATGGCACTTCGATTTCGTCCATTGATCAAGTCGAGCTCAATGAAGCCTTTGCCTCCCAAAGCGTCGCGGTGATGCGTGACTTGGGATTAACCGATGAACAGGTGAATATCAATGGCGGTGCCTTAGCGTTAGGACATCCACTTGGGGCGTCCGGTGCGCGCATTATGGTTTCATTACTTTATAACTTAGCAGAACGTGATGAAAAGACCGGTATTCCAGCTTTATGTGTTGGCGGTGGTATCGGCATTGCGATGCAGGTCGTCCGGCATGTTTAGGAGGACGTGATGAAATTTTACGAAAAAACGCCTGAAGAAAGGCGCGCGCAATTGATTCGCGAAGGTTCGCTGACGCAGGCGGATGCCAGTTTATTCGCGGCAACGTTATCCCTCCCTGCCGCAACCGAAGCGAAGCTGATCGAAAATTCAATCGGTGAATTTTCGCTACCTTTAGGGATTGCCCGAAATCTATTAGTGAATGGCCAGTTACATCAGGTGCCACTTGCCAACGAAGAACCTTCTGTTGTAGCAGCTGCCAGTAATGGTGCGCGGATTGCTGCCGAAAATGGCGGGGTTGTGGCACGGGTTGATTCGCATCAGGTGGTCGCCGAGGTGGTTTTGACAGACTTAGCCGATTTGGAAGCTGCCAAGCAAACGGTTTTGGCCCATCAAGCAGACATCAAAGCGATTGTGGCAGCCGCTCATCCTTCCATGATTCAGCGTGGTGGCGGGTTAGTTGGCGTTGCCGTGTCGGTGTTAGCCAACCGTTTTTTGAAGATTCGCTTAACCCTTAACCCTAAAGAGGCGATGGGCGCCAATTATGCCAATACGGTAGCCGAAGCAGTTGCAGCAGTCGTTAAAACCTGGCTCAACGGAACGATTTTGGTCAGTATTTTAACAAATACCCCAGCCGAGTTAGTGACCGCGACGGTGCAACTTGATCCGCCGACCCTTGCCACGGAGACAGCGTCAGGTGAGGTAATTGCCAAAAAAATCGTGCAACTTAGCGAATTGGCTTTTGTCGATCCGGAACGTGCCGTAACGCATAATAAAGGAATTCTTAACGGCGTCATTGGAGCAGTTTTGGCAACTGGCAATGACACGCGGGCGATTGCCGCAAGTGTGGGTGCTTTCGCAGCTGCTAGCGGCCAATATCAACCTTTATCGCGCTGGGTGATGCATGCCGGTAAGTTAGAAGGAACCTTGCAAATACCGTTACCGCTCGGAGCGGTCGGTGGTGCAATCGGTGCCTTGCCACTGGCACAAGCTGCCCGCCGCCTTGGTGGTTATCGAGATTTAGCCACCATGCAGCAGGTGATTGCGGCATTGGGCTTGGTGCAGAATCTTGCGGCATTGCGGGCACTGGCCGGACCGGGTATTCAAGCCGGGCATATGAAGCTGCAAGCTAATGCCTTAGCGATCGCGGCTGGTGCCGACGAACGCGAACTGCCGGCTCTGGTCGCTGCATTGCGGGAAGGGCAAATGGACCTAGCACATGCCAAAACTTATTTAGCAAACATTCGATCAAATCAGAAAGTAGGCCAATCAAAAAATGAAAATCGGGATTGATGCCATTGCAATGGATACACCGGACTTTTACGTCGATTTAGTGGAACTCGCAAAGGTTCGGGGAGATGAACCGGACAAGTACACCATCGGCATCGGCCAAGATGAACAGGCGGTACCGCCTTCAAGTCAAGATATTGTGACGATGGGTGCCAATGCCGCAGCACCACTGATGACCCCGGCAGTCCGGGACAGTCTGGGAATGGTGCTGGTCGGAACCGAAAGTGGTGTGGACGCAAGCAAGTCAGCTGCTTTGTTTATTCATCAGCTGCTGGACTTGCCTGAATGGGTACGTGCAGTTGAATTAAAAGAAGCCTGTTATGGCGGAACCGCGGCTTTGATGATGGCGCGGGATTATGTAGCTGGGCATCCAGATAAAAGCGTGCTGGTCATCGCGGCTGATATTGCCCGGTACGGCTTGGCGACAGCAGGTGAAGTCACCCAAGGCGCCGGTGCCGTGGCGATGATCGTCAAGGCGGATCCGCGACTCATCACGATTGAGTCGGATTCGGTTTATCGCTCGGCATCGATTAATGATTTTTGGCGGCCGGTTTACCAGGATACAGCAATTGCCCAGGGAAAGTATTCCACTGAGCAGTATTTGGCCTTCTTTCAGGCGGTCTGGGATCGTTATCAGGCTGAAAACCATTTAACCGCAGCTGATTTTGCGGGGATGACCTTCCATTTGCCTTACACCAAAATGGGCAAAAAGGCGTTGGATTTAGTCTTGCCCGAAGCCGACGACCAGACTGTGAAGCGATTAAAGGAACGGTTTGACGCTAGCACTCGCTACTGCCGCCGGATTGGCAATATTTATACGGGTTCGCTTTACTTCGGACTGCTTTCCTTATTGGATCACGATGCAACACTGCAGGCCGGAGACCGTATCGGGCTATTTTCGTATGGGTCAGGTGCGGTGGCGGAGTTTTTCAGTGGTATTTTGCAGCCAGGCTTCAAAGACCAACTACAGTCAGCCGCTCACGCCCGCCAATTGGATGATCGCCAACAGCTGACGGCGCCGGAATACGAGGCGCTGTTCAGCGATAAGGTGCCTTATGATCCCGAAGATTATCGGCCGGATCCAGCGTACTTCCGTGGCCAATTTGTTTTGACTGGTGTCGTTGGACAGGAACGCTTGTACGAAAAGCGGCCGGCTAATTCATCGACTTCGACACATTAATCTGATTTGTGGCTGGTTATTTTATGGCAATTATTTTCGGCGAACGGTATGAAACCTGTCAATCTGTATTAGTCAATTTGGTTGACTGTTATGGTTCCAACGGGCTTATTATGCCGGTCATGGAAGCGATTTTTAGGCTTTTGGCCTTTTTGCAAGATTAGTTGAAGTGAAAGGGCTTGCATTGCTGACGATTAATTGTCATACTCATTTTTGTAATGAACTTACAAAATTTAAGTAATAATGGAGGCAAGTGTCATGACAGAAAAAATCAACGCTGCAGACGCAATGATCAAGGTGCTCGAAGACTGGGGCATTCATAACATTTATGGGTTGCCTGGTGGTTCTTTTGATAGCACGATGAATGCACTTTATAATCGGCGTCACACGATCAACTATGTTCAGGTTCGGCATGAAGAAGTCGGTGCGTTAGCCGCAGCCGGTGAAGCTAAAGTAACTGGCCGCATTGGCGCAACGTTTGGTTCTGCTGGGCCTGGGGCAGTACATCTGCTGAATGGGTTGTATGATGCTCAATACGATCATGTGCCGGTTTTGGCTTTGGTCGGGCAGGTGCCGACTGCTGCCATGAACACCAACTTTTTCCAGGAAATGAATGAGAATCCGATGTTTGCCGATGTTTCGGTTTACAATCGGACAGCGATGACGGCTGCTCAGTTGCCACATGTTGTTGATGAAGCCATTCGTCAGGCGTACAAGCATCAGGGTGTGGCAGTGGTGACGATTCCTAAAGATCTTGGTTGGGAACAAATTGACGACAATTATGTTTCGTCAGCCAATCTCTACCAAAAGCCGCTTTTACCTGAGCCGGATCCGGAACAGGTTGCAACGGCCTGGAGCATCATCAAAGGTGCCAAGAAGCCGATTTTATACGTTGGTAATGGCGCGCGTGGTGCCCGGGACGAGATTATTGCTTTTTCCGAAAAAACGCATATTCCGATTATCACGACGGCTTTGGCAAAAGGCGTTGTGCCTGACGACTACAAAGCGAATATGGGTTCTGCTGGTCGGGTTGCGTCCAAGCCGGGCGTTGAGGTTGCCCGTGGTGCCGATATGGTCTTGTTCCTTGGTTCGGATTTCCCATTCCAGCCATACTTTATCGCACCGAATGCCAAATATATTCAAGTCGATATTGATGCCAGCAAGTTTGGCCGGCGTCACACCGTTGATTTAGCGGTTCTTGCTGATGCCAAGAAGTTCATCAAAGCATTTACCAACGTCGCTGAGCCATTACCGGAAACGGCTTGGTATCGCGCTTCATTAGCCAATAAGGCAAACTGGGTTGATTGGATGAAGTCCTTTGAAGACGACGCTGAAACGCCATTGCGGGTTGAGCCAATCTTCAAGCTCATCAATGAAATGGCGGAAAAGGATGCCATTTTCCAAGTCGACGTTGGTAACGTGACGATTAACGGGATGCGCTATCTTAAGGCTAACGACGATCAGGCATTCACCACGTCCGGCTGGTATGCGACGATGGGTTATGCGTTGCCAGCAGCGATAGGGGCACAATCAGAGTTCCCGGATCGTCAGGTATGGTCAATCTCTGGTGATGGTGGCTTTGCGATGGTGATGCAAGACATTATGACACAAGTGAAGTATCACCTGCCGATCATTAACGTGGTTTTGACGAACCAAAGCCTAGGGTTCATCGAAGCAGAGCAGGATGATACGCACCAGCCACACTCAGGGGTCGATCTGATCGGTGCCGATTATGGCAAAGCTGCCGAAGCAATGGGCGCGCAGGGCTTTGAAGTCCACACCCTGGATGAACTTAAGGATGCGTTTGCTAAGGCGAAGGATCGTAAGGGTCCGGTTGTGATTGATGTGAAGATTTCCAACTTGCGGCCGATTCCGGTTGAGCAATTGGTTCTCGACAAGCAAACCCAGGATCCCGAAGCAGTCGATGCTTTCGTGAAGAAGTATCATGCTGAGAGTCTGATCCCATTCCGGCAATTGCTTGAAGATGCAGAAAAAACCACTGCGAATGTTTAGTTGCGTCATAAAAAAAGCTTCCGTTCATCAGATTGTTATCTGGTGGCGGAAGCTTTTTTGATTGGCTAGGCTTAAGCGTTTGCCCGGACTTTTATGGCCGCAACCAACGCTGCTTCATCGGTGTAGATGGCGCCATTGAGTTTGATTAACCCAGTCGTATAAAGATTCAGATAATGGAATTGATTTTCGGCAACCCGTTGCAAGGCGTCAAGCTTTTGCTGATTAGTAGCGCCAAGACGTCGACTGTCGGTGTAAAGGCCGAGTATCGGGATTTTGGTGGCATAGGCGACCCCGATTTCAGTGGCCACCCCATTGTCGATGACTGGGCCGTCCAAGATCGCCACCAACAGATCAGCAGCCTCCAGGCGATCAGTATCAGCCTGGGCGATCATTTTGGAATCGGCATAAGCTTCCTTATTGTTAATCGCCGCGTTTTCTTGAGGCACATACAGATCGACGTCAGGAACGGCGGCGCGAATTTGCGCGGCTAATTTTGCGTTGTAATCAAAGTCGGCATGACTGAAAAGGGCGTTGGCAAAATAAATTTTCATGGCAGGAACCTCGTTTTGGATGGATGAATTGGGGGACGAATGGGGATTGGTGAAGATGCTGCTTCATTTAATGCGATCAGCGCCGCGTAAACTTAACAACTGCCTCACAGCGCGCCGTTTGTGGGAACATGTCGATGCTCTGGATCCAGTCGACCTTGTAATGTTTGGCCAGGGGAACGAGATCCCGCGCTAACGTTGAGGGGTTGCAGGAAATATAAACGAACTTTTTAGGATTAAGGGTGAGTAAGGCATCGATAAAAGGACGTTCAAGGCCGGCACGCGGTGGGTCGACAATCACGGCGTCAGGGTGAATCCCTTCTTCCAGCCACTTAGGAAACAGGGTCTCGGCTTTGCCAACAAAATAATGGGCCTGGGTAAAGCCATTATGAGCCGCGTTGGCCTTTGCATCGGCAATGGCCTCAGGCACCGTGTCCATACCGTAGATTGTCTGGTGCCGGTCAGCGAGGCTGATACCGACAGTGCCGATCCCACAATACGCATCAACCAGTGTATCGCCTGGTGCCAGTTCAAGGGCATCTTTTGCGACAGTATAAAGCCGTTCTGTTTGCGCTGGATTAAGTTGTAAAAAGGCTTGTGGCGACACCTGAAAAGTGCGGCCTAACAACGTCTCTTGAATATAAGGCTGGCTAGCCAATAGTCGGCTTTCCTTGCCCCAGATCAACGATGTATTGCCGGGATTAATGTTTTGCGCAATGCTGACGACCATAGGCAAACGCGTTGCAATGGCCGTGACCAATTTTGTCTGCTGCGGCAGTTTAGCGCTGTTGGTAATGAACGTGACTTGCACTTCACCGGTTGCAAAAGACTCCCGAACGACCAACGTTTTGACAATGCCGACGTTCTTTTTTTCCTCATAGATTGGAATCTGGAGCTCTTCAAGCAGCTGACACAAAGCAGTCAGGACTTTCATGGTCAACGGCGCCTGTGTCAAAAAATGGGTTAAGGGGACGAGATGATGTGAGCCGGGCGCATATAAACCGGCGCGAACATGACCGTCAATGACTCGAACCGGGAACTGAGCCTTGTTGCGATAATGCGTCGGGTGCGTCATGCCGATGGTTGGTTTTAAGTCATAATGCTGCCAGCCGGCTGGTTTAAACTTGGCTAAGGCTTGTGCAACGACATCCCGTTTGAAGCGCAATTGTGCCGGATAAGCAAGGTGGTTTAATTCAACGCCGCCAATTTGTCCATAGAGCGGTTCCGCGGGTTTCACCCGATCTGGTGAGGCTGAACGAATTTTGTGCACCTTGGCTTCAAGATAGCGGTCATGAATCGCCGTTACTTCAGCAACGACAACCTCGCCGGGGAGCGCACCGGTGACAAAGGTGATTTTGCGTTGATAGTACCCGATACCTGCGCCGTTGATATCCAAACGCTTGATAGTCAATGGAAAACGTTGTCCGATTTTAACCGTTGTTGCCATAAATACTCCTTTACGCTGACAAATGGTGACGATCCCTGAAAATTCTAGTATAATGTACTTTCAGGAGGATTGACTGTGAAAATTACTTATTGGAATACCATGAGCAAAAAAATGACGGCGACCGTTTGGCAAAACGACACGCCACATGTCATGCACGTTGGCGAAACGCTAGATCTCAAAGTCCAACGCGGCGACAAAATAACCTATAAAGTTGGCCGATTGAACAAGGTACATGCGATTGATTACCAAAGTCCTGAGGCTAAATTTGAAATTCAGATCAATCGCAGCCTGCAAAATGCTTATTTTGTTGTGATGTTTCTGATGGTGGTTTTTTTGTGGTTTAACCGCAATAGTAACTTAAACAACACGATGCTGGTTACTGCGGTGATTCTGGGGCTGGCTGGATATGAAGCATTAGTTTATTTTGTCGGCTATACCGCCAAGCCTTTTCACTAAAATAAAAAGGTTCACAACTGCGCTGATGAGCCGTGTTGACGCTGTAATTGTTTGAGTCGGCGATAAAGATTGAAATAATCTAAATCAGTCGGTTCTGGCATCCAGGTAATCAGCGGGGTTGCGGGATCAAACGGGTGGCCCAGACGCGGGATCACCCGTTTTGGTTTGGTGAGGCTGGTGATGATCAGATCCGGTTTGACTGCTGCATCAGGTGGCACAACCCGGATAAAGCCCAAATCATCCAAAAAGTTGAGCAAATCCCGTTTGGCAAATGAATCATGTTCAATGAGAACATTAACAACCATCTGCATATCCCGGTTAAGTTCGGGATAATTGTCCTTCACCAAAAGATATAAGCCGCTGATGAAGGGTTCGGGAAAGTCGGCAAAAATGGATTCAGGCATCGATTTAGGAATTTTTTTGAGGTACTGTTGAATTTCCGCAGCTAATTGACTGCTGTCGGCTTCTTCATAAGGTGACTGGGCAAAATCAATGCGCTGGCTAAATCGTCCATCGAGTACATATTCGTTAAAACTAAGGCGGTATAAATTAGCAATCATGACTTGGCTTTCGGCAATCAGCTGGCGATCCGTTTCTTGCAGCTGATCGTTCAAGTGGCTGAGCAACCCAAAAACAAATCGATTCACGAGGTTATCGGTTTCATCGAAATGTTCGATGATTTGCCGATCAAGCGTTTGCGGTTGCCGAGTCACGGTCATAAAATACATGCGCATAAAATAATAAAATTGTTTTTCCGCCTTTAGTTCTGACGCTGACAGATTAGGAAACCGTGATTGGGTAAAAATCAAATCCGGCAGGTCATCGTGTCCGGAAAAAAGCAGCTGCATGCGGCGATTCCGCAATAGGGCATGGCCTGCTTTGATCCGCATCAGCTGAATGGCAAGAATGACCAATGCTTCCTTGGACATCGGTTGCACCGGTACCAGCAAAAATGTTGGCGCAACCTGATTGATCTCAGCCAAAAGCGTCTTTGCCTGTTGCTCTTGGACAGCCGAAAATGGCCAGCCAGCCCCGCGATAAGCGAGCATAAAAAAAGTAAACATCGCCAAGCGGATATGTAGCTCATCACCTTCGATTGCCCAGGTTGTGCTGTTGAGACTGACGCCATTGTCCGCCAAGTAATCCCGAAATGGGGTAATCCGGCGACTCAAGGTTGAAACACTTGTCTGGTGATTTTCTTTAAATCGGTGAAAATCAGGATGCGGATTTTTAAACACGTCATCAAAGAATTCAAACGGCAGGCTGTCTTTAAGCAAGGCAAAGCGGTATTGGTTGAGCGTGACCCGTTTTAAAAATTGGGTAAAATTTGCCTCGTCAACGGCTTCGTCAGGAATGATTTTATTAAGCTGAACCAAAACGGTCTGAAATGCCGTGTAGGTTTGCGAGTATGATAAACCTGTTGTGCGGCTAAGTGCATTGATCGATATGGTTGTTTGTGGCAAGGTCTTCATTGCCCGAAATAGTTGATAATTAATCAAACTATGACGGTCAAAAAAACTAGCTTCAAACATAACAGACCTCCATCTTATTTATGAAAAGTATAACATAAGTGATGGCATGATTAGAAAGGTGGTCAAAAGCGCATGGGGCAAATTACAAAGATAACAGCGCAAAAACGGCGGGGACGCTATAATATTTTTCCGGACGGTGAGTATGCCTTTCCGGTCAGTGAGACGACATTGGTGAATTATCAGCTCGCCAAAGGGATGACACTCACACCAGCGGAGGAGGCCCAGATCAAGGACAGCGAAGTCGTTGCCATGGGTTTGGAGATCGGTTTGAATTATATCAATCATCAAAGTCGCACTCGCCATGAAGTCAAGGAACGGTTGGCGAAAGAAGATTTTCCGGAAGATGTCATCGGCCAAATCTTACAGCGTTTAACCGAGCTGGGGTTCTTAAACGATGTCGAGTATGTTCAGCGCTATTTAGAAGCCAATAGCAAAATGGGCGAAGCCGGACCCCGCATGGTGCGTCATAAGCTTGAACAGAAAGGCATTGCGGCCGACTTGTTAACCGAGCAACTAGCCGCCATCCCCTCAACAACCTGGACTGAAGCAGCGGTGCGTGCGGGTCAAAAAAATCTGCGCCACCATCAAAACCGGGCATTTAAGGATCAATTACAGCGACTGCGGGTTGCCTTGATTCAAAAAGGGTTTGACGAAGCAATGATTGCTGCTGCGATTGAAATTCTCGATCCGCAACCGGATGCAGAAAGTGAGCTGGCACTTTTAAAAGCTGAAGCGGCGAAACAGTGGCGGTTAAAACAACATTACGAAGCGCGCATTCGCAAGCAAAAGGTGAAATCGGCATTATTTCGCAAGGGGTTCGATTTGGATGCCATCGATGATGTTTTGGCGGATTTGGCAGAAGAGGACTAGAGCTCTAGTTTTTTAGCGGTATCCGATAAGCTTTGTTATAATGGAAATCGGAATTTTAGAAAGCGGGTTTTGTATGCTGATCCCTAAAGAAGGCGACTCGTTCGCCATTCAGAGTTATAAACATGATGGCAGCTTGCATCGCACCTGGCGTGACACGATGGTGCTTAAAACGAGTGAAGACGCCTTGATCGGCTGCAATGATCATACCTTGGTCACCGAGTCTGACGGGCGTCGCTGGTTGACGCGGGAGCCGGCAATTATTTTCTTTCACAAGCATTACTGGTTCAATGTGATTGCGATGATTCGTGAAGGCGGCGTTTCGTATTATTGCAACTTGGCGACCCCTTTTACCATGGATCAGGAAGCACTGAAATATATTGATTACGATTTAGATGTCAAAGTGTTTGCGGACGGGGAAAAGCGCCTGCTGGATGTTGATGAATATGAAGCCCACCGCAAAATGTGGCAGTACCCCGCCACGACGGATCGTATTTTGAAAGCCAACGTTAAAGTGCTGGTCGATTGGATCAACCACGGTAAGGGGCCTTTTTCCCAAGCCTATGTAGATTTGTGGTATCGCCGGCACTTACAATTGGCCCATCGAATCTGAAGACGGTATGAATGTTGGAGGCAATATGAAACAAATTCCGCAACAACCTGCACAATTATTTGCAGGTCATGCTTACACAACCGAAAGTAGCGATCAGCTCGGCACGTTTCACCCTGCGTGGACGGACTTCGAACAGCGACTGGAGTTTAAGCCGCTTGACCAGCTGGCCAAAACGCCTAACCGAACGGCGATGGTGATCTTTTCACCGTATGATACCTTTCTGTACTGGATCGGCAGCTTATTGCCAGCAGGGACAGATGTACCAAAAGCTTACGACTGTTTCCAACTGCCAGCGGCGACGGCCGGGCAAGTGAAGCAACCGGCCAGTCAAGTCTTGGCAAAAGAATTACCGTTGGCTACCAGCTTTAATAAAGGCTTACAGATCATCGAAAAGGCAGGGTATCCACTGCCCGAACGCCTAGGTCAGACGGATCACCCGTATTATCTAGAAAGTTATCTGCTTGATGGGGCGGCGGTCAAAACGGTGGCTTATCGCCTTTATATTGATCCGAACCAGTTGACCGGTGTGGACGAATATGAATAAAAAAGCAAGCGTGGCCTGATCTGCTTGCAATCATGGGCTTCTAATAAATTCAAATTAGAAGCGTATTTTTTTCAAATTTGGATGGTTTAATCGGACTAACCTGAAGCACCGCTTAGTCTAAGTTCAGTACCATTTCACGATGGCGAATGCCGGCATCCAGGAACTCCGGTCGGTCCGTTAATTGGAACCCTAAAGCTTTATAAAAACCGACTGCCTGAACTTGGGCACCGAGTTTTAGGAACGTCACGTGGTGCTTCCGAGCATACGCGATAATGGCGGTTAAAACCATTTTACCAAGGCCATGCTTGCGGTAGACCTTTTCCACGGCAACACGTTGAACGTGATAGCCGTTTGCTTCCGGTAAAATCCGGGCCGTGGCCACAGGCAAGCCAGCGTCATAAAGGACAAAATAGGTGGCTTTACCTTCATCACTATCGACTTCCAGATCTGCCGGGACATGCTGTTCCTTGACGAAAACGTGTGTCCGGATCTGTACGCTATCTTGATGAATCGGTGAATCTAAAGCAGTTGTTGTCTTTACTTCCAAGGTACGAACCTTCTTTCCGTTTTGATAAATTGTTTGCTATTATAACACTAGCGAGAAGAGGTTGGGGAGGCCAATTATGTTTGATAAGTTACGCCATTCAAAATTAATGTTCTGGTCAGTCGAGTTATTGGTACTGATTTTCGTGGTGATCGGCTTAACCCAGGTCTCGTTCTTATTTGCGCCAGTTGCAACGTTCTTTTCAACGCTGCTGATCCCGATTCTGTCGGCCGGATTTTTGTTCTATTTGTTTAATCCGATTGTGAAGCTGTTGCAGCGACTGCATATCAGTCGCAATATTTCGATTCTTTTGATTTTCCTGGTGGTTATTGGCGCCATCGTCTTAATTGTCATGGCGGTCCTGCCGAATCTGATTTACCAGGTCACCCAATTCATTACCAATATTCCGGATTTCTTAAAGGGGTTGCGTTCCTTTATCAGTAAGGCTTCGCACTACACTTGGTATCAGCGGCTTAACATTGGCAAATATGTGGCAAGCTTACAAATATCGCCAAGCAAATTGCTGAGTCAGGTGCTAGGCAGCTTCTCAAGTGGATTGCCGGGTATGATCGGTTCTTTGGCAAGTATTGTGGTCAGCATTATTACGATTCCGGTGATGCTCTTTTACTTCCTTAAAGACGGCGAAAACTTCGTGCCAAGTATTCAGCGACTCTTACCGCGGCGGTATCATGCGGAGGTGGCAACAGTGTTCACACGCTTGAATGCCACACTATCGCATTATATCGGTGGTCAGGCAATTGAATGTTTATTCGTTGGCACCTTTACGTTTATTGGCTATCTGATCATTGGCATGCCATACGCGTATCTGCTGGGTTTCATTGCCGGTGTGGTCACCATCATTCCTTATTTGGGACCGTATATTGGCATTGCCCCAGCGCTGGTCATTGCGGCAACCCAGGGATGGACCAAAGTTTTGCTGGTTGTCTTGGTCGTCGTCATTATTCAGATGACTGACGGGAACTTCATCTATCCTAATGTCATCGGTCGGTCTTTGGACATTCATCCGTTGACCATCATCATTTTGCTGATGGTGGCGGGCAATTTATGGGGGCTACTGGGCACTATTTTGGCTGTACCGACTTATGCCGTGATCAAAACCGTCATTACTTACTTATACGAACTATATCGGTTCCATCAAGAACATCAGGATGACGAAGATTTTGATGATGAACGTGAACTGCCGGAGCCGACAACGCAGAACGGGGCGCAGCACGATTCTGAATTGAAAAAGAAATAAGGACTTGATATACTGAAGTGATCGAACTACGGGCATGGGTCCCCGTTTTTTTTACGAAAGGTTGTGTTTTTGAATGGGCAGTGACCCAGACGGTCAGATATGGGGACAGTTAATCCTCATTATCTTTTTGACTTTAATTAATGCAGGATTTGCTGCCGCGGAAATTGCGGTCGTTTCAAGCTCACGTACCCGAATGCAAGCACAGGCAGATAAGGGTGATCGAAAGGCAGCTAAGTTGGTTGCCATTATGAAGGACTCCAGCCGGTTTTTGGCGACGATTCAAGTCGGCATTACCTTTGCCGGCTTCTTTGCATCGGCTTCGGCTGCAACTACACTGGCGGATCGAATTGCCCCGATTTTTGGTCAGTGGTCCTTTGCCCATGAAGCAGCGGTTATTTTAGTTACGTTGATTTTGTCGTATTTTTCGCTTGTCTTCGGTGAACTTTATCCCAAGCAAGTGGCGCTTCAACGGGCAGAACGCGTGGCCAAGATGAGTGTGACGCCGATCAGTTGGCTAGCGACGTTAATGCGTCCGTTTGTCTGGCTTTTATCGGCGTCGACTCAACTACTGATGAAGTTGACCCCCATGGAATTTAACCATCAAGGCGAATCTGTCACACGTGAAGAAATGGTCGCCATGATCGAAAATGGCCGGAATGCCGGCGCCATTGATCCTGATGAATATCAAATGTTTGAAGGGATTATCTCGTTGTCAGACACGATGGCGCGTGAAGTAATGGTGCCGCGAACAGATGCCTTCATGATTGATGCCGAAGAACCTGATCAAAAAGCAATCGACGCGATTTTAAATAATATTTACTCACGAATCCCGGTATACGAAGAGGATAAGGACCATGTCATCGGGATTGTCCATATCAAGAACTTACTCAAGGAGGCACGGCGAGTCGGTTTTGAACATGTTAAAATCGAATCGGTGATGACGGAGCCGGTGTTTGTGCCAGAAACCATTACCGTGGATGCATTGCTCAAGGAAATGCAAACCCGTCAACAGCAAATCGCCATTCTTTTGGATGAGTATGGCGGCGTTATTGGCATTGTCACGATTGAAGATTTACTTGAAGAAATCGTCGGCGATATTGATGATGAATCGGATCAGGCGGAGCAGCTTTATACGAAGCAAACGGAACATGACTATGTCGTTTCCGGGCGGATGCCGATTTCGGAGTTCAATGATTTATTCAAGACCAGTCTGGATGTGCCGGATGTTGATACCATCGCCGGCTATGTGTTGACGCAGATTGGTGCGATCCCTTCGACGCATCATAGCGAAAAACTTGAGCTAGCACCGGGGGTTGTTTTGTCGACCGGCAAAGTAGAAGGGTCACGGCTTGTCAACGTTCACATTCATTTAACTGATATGCCGACGTTAGAGACATCGACAGACGTATCATCCAAGGAGACCGATAGCTAGCACGGCTCAAAATGACATAGAGCAGATGCTGGCAGTAACTTTGAACATTTTGGAAGGAACCAGATAATGAAACCACAGGAATTAGCACAAGAAGTCGCAAAACGGCGGACGTTTGCGATTATTTCTCACCCGGATGCCGGGAAGACGACGATTACCGAGCAGCTATTGCTGTTTGGCGGTGTTATCCGTGAGGCCGGAACGGTTAAAGGCCGAAAATCCGGACATTTTGCCAAATCGGATTGGATGGAAATCGAAAAGAAACGTGGTATTTCGGTTACGAGTTCGGTGATGCAATTCAATTATCAAGGCAAACGTATTAATATTTTGGATACACCTGGGCACGAGGACTTTTCCGAAGATACGTATCGGACGCTGATGGCTGTCGATGCTGCCGTGATGGTGATCGATTCAGCTAAAGGGATCGAAGCCCAGACTAAGAAGCTGTTTAAAGTTGTTAAGCAACGTGGTATTCCTATTTTTACCTTCATGAATAAATTGGATCGCGACGGGCGCGAGCCGTTGGATTTGATTGCTGAATTAGAAGACCTGCTGGGTATTGAAGGTTATGCGATGAACTGGCCGATTGGGATGGGCAAAGGCTTGAAGGGGCTGTACGATCGGGTAAATAACCGAATCGAGTTATATCGACGAGAAGGAGAAGATCGCTTTTTGCCGCTTAATGACAAAGGTGAATTGGATGCCAGTGAACCATTGACTCAGGATTCTATTTACACGCAAACGATGGATGACATTGAGCTGTTAAACGATGCGGGTAATCAATTTAGCCTCAAGAAAATCATGGCTGGTGATCAGACGCCGGTTTTCTTCGGGTCAGCCTTGACTAACTTTGGCGTCGAAACTTTTCTGAATAGCTTTGTTAAATATGCGCCTGAGCCGGGTCCCAAAAAGACTGAGCAAGGTGATGAAGTGATGCCGACCAATCCGGAATTCTCAGCGTTCGTCTTCAAGATCCAAGCGAATATGAACCCGGCTCATCGCGATCGGATTGCGTTTGTGCGAATTGTTTCCGGCGAATTTGAGCGTGGCATGGATGTTGTTTTACATCGCACCGGTAAAACCATGCGGCTTAACAATTCCACCGAGTTTATGGCCGATAGCCGCGAAACCGTCTCGACTGCGGTTGCGGGGGATATCGTCGGCTTATATGACACCGGTAATTTTCAGATTGGCGATACCATTTATCAGGGGAAAACACCGATCCAATTTGAAAAGTTGCCACAGTTTACCCCGGAAATCTTCGTGCGCGTCACCCCGAAAAATGTTATGAAACAAAAGTCGTTTCATAAGGGCATGCAGCAGCTGGTTCAAGAAGGGGCGGTCCAACTTTATAAGACTTACCATACAAATGACTACATTCTCGGTGCCGTCGGGCAATTGCAGTTTGAAGTTTTCCAGTTCCGGATGTTGCATGAATACCACTCCGAGGTTGTGATGACCCCGATCGGTTCGCGCATTGCCCGCTGGATCGATCCGGATCAAATGGACGAAAAAATGAGCAGTTCGCGGAACTTGCTGGTGCAAGACATTCACGGTGATCCGTTGTTCTTGTTTGAAAATCAATACGCTGAGCGGTGGTTTGCAGACAAGTATCCGGATGTAAAACTGACGGCTAAGCTTTAATCTTGGCAACAAAAAAACGGCTATTGGCCGTTTTTTTGTTGCCGAATTTTGAGGCGCCTTTTCGCTTATACATGAGAACCATGACAATGCATCGTTTGATCGCCTAACGAATGAACAAAAACCCTCTTTTATTCAGCCTGACGTTCTAGCTTAGGCACCGTTACCTCGGCTAAATGGTGGCCCATGATTGGCGAAACCTCGTCAATGGACTTTTTGAGCAGCCGGTCAAGCGTGAAGGCAATTTCCTCACGTTGAATGTTGCGGCGTTCGTTGGTGAACAGTATCTCGATGTGTGAAGGTGCTTCTGTATAAACAACGGTGGTTTGACCGAGTGAAAAGACTTTGACAAGTCGGGCATCAGTGCCGCTTAGTTGCTGGCTTACCAAATTTCTAAAGCTGTTGGTGACATTAATTAGTCGCATGGTCAGGCCCTCCATTTCTCTTCCTACTGGTTTTATTATAAAACAATTTAAGGAAAAATAATATTATGTACAATCGAAAGCCCGCGAACATTTTGTCCGCGGGCTTTCTGTCTTTGTATCAATCATCCTGATCGTTATGATCGGGCGATGTTTGCTAGTTGTTACTTTTTACTGGTTTTTGAAGACGTTTCGGCTTTGGCTGGTTCGCCAACCGTAATTTCACCATTGCTGATGCGTGCTTCAAGTTCCTTGGCATCCGGATGATCCAGATAGAAGTCAGCTACCCGATCTTCAATCTGTTCCTGGATTACCCGGCGTAATGGCCGCGCACCCATGGATGGATTGTAACCCAGACTGACCAGCTTCTCTTTGACCGGATCGGTGACATGAATCGTCAGACCCTGACTCTTGAGATTATTGTTGGTGTCAGTGATCATTAAGGAAACGATCTTCAACAAGTCATCTTTAGAAAGTGGCTTGAATTCAACAATATCATCGAAACGGTTGAGGAATTCCGGCTTGAAGTAATTGCCAAGCTGATCCAGAACGCTGTGCGTCTTGCCACTCAAGGTTGCACCAAAACCAACATTAGCTTCGGCATCGGTTGATCCGGCGTTGGACGTCATGATAATGATGGTATCCTTGAAGGAAACGGTACGACCTTGCGAATCTGTCAATCGGCCATCATCCAGAATCTGCAGGAACATGTTCATGACATCGGGATGGGCTTTTTCAATTTCATCTAACAAAATCAGACTATAAGGATTCCGCCGAACTTTTTCAGTTAACTGGCCGGCTTCCTCGTAGCCAACATAGCCTGGCGGTGACCCAATCAGTTTGGAGACACTGAATTTCTCCATGTACTCCGACATGTCAAACCGAATCATGGCATCTTCCGAACCGAACAGCTCTTTGGCAAGCTGCTTGGCCAGCTCGGTTTTACCGACACCAGTAGGCCCAACGAAGAGGAAGGAACCGATTGGCCGGCCGGTCTTATTGAAGCCAATCCGGTTACGCCGAATGGCCCGCGCAACCTTGTCAACCGCCTCGTTTTGACCGATGACGTGTTTTTCAAGATCGCTGGCAAGGTTCTTCAACTGTGCCTGTTCTTGTGCCTTTAGTTCACCGACAGGAATGTTGGTCTTTTCTTCGACAATCTTTTCCATGTCCTTTTCGGTGACAGTTGGCACTTCATTTTCAGGGAGATTTGATTGTTTCTTGGCCATGTCTTCTAATTTCGTGACCTGATCGCGATAGAAGGCGGCTTTTTCGTAATCTTCCTGTTTCAGTGCTGCCTGCTTTTGATTCTCGGCATCCGCAATCTTGGTTTTAATCGTTTCAGGATCAACGGTCGCAATCGTCAGATTCTTGCGGGATCCGGCTTCGTCCAACAGGTCAATGGCCTTGTCGGGCAAAAAGCGATCCTGAATGTAGCGGTTACTGAGTGTAGCTGCGGCTTCAATCGCGGCTTCCGTGTACTTAACGTGATGGAAGTCTTGATAACGCGGCTGCAAGCCTTTCAGAATTTTAATGGTTTCGTCAACGCTTGGTTCTTCAACCATGACGGGCTGGAGTCGCCGAGCAAGCGCGGAATCTTTTTCAATTTGCCGATACTCGTTGCTGGTGGTTGCACCAACCAGTTGCAATTCGCCACGAGCGAGGGCAGGTTTCAAAACGTTGCCTGCATCCATGCCGCCTTCAGCGTTGCCGGCACCGACAATTTCGTGAATTTCATCAATAAATAGGATAATGTTTTTATTTTGTTTGAGTTCATCGATCAATTGTTGCATCCGCTGCTCGAATTGACCACGAATACCCGTTCCTTGAACAAGGGAAACGACATCGAGACGAATGACGTGACGATCCTGTAGCTTTGCCGGTACGTCGCCATTGGCAATCTTCAAAGCCAAGCCTTCGACGACAGCGGTTTTGCCGACACCGGCTTCACCGATCAGAACCGGATTGTTCTTCGTCCGGCGATTCAGGATTTCGATCACCCGCGAAATTTCCTTATCGCGACCGATCACCGGATCAATTTGGCCTTTGCGTGCCTGTTCGGTCAGATCAACACCAAATTGACCCAGCAATCCCTTACCACCATTGCCATTGCGGCCGTTGTTACCATTGCCGCCGCGTCCTGCCTGAGTAGGCGGGATCTGCGCGTTAGGCTGTTGCGGCCGATCCATTCCCTGATTCATCGCACGGAAGATATCATCTAAGCTCCCGAACCCAAACGGATCAGTAGCATTTGTTGGATTCATATTTCCTCCTGCTTGTTTCTTGAGTAATTGATAACAGTTTTGGCAGAGATTGATCTCCTGCCGCGTACCGTTAACAACGGTTGAAAGATGAATAGTGGCTGGATTCTTATGACAGTTTTCACATAACATTTTGTCACAACCTTCCTGTCTAAACAGGTGCCACATATAGTCGAAAAAGGTTTGACCTTTCTTGACCTATGGCAATAGTATACACCCTCATGTCGAGAATGCAAGCACTCGACACACAAGAGTGCTAAAAAGTTCCAAATATTTCAGTGATATCAGGCATTAGCGCTTTTTCAATGCCTACTTTTATGCTAACCTTATGGAGTGAGGTGAGGCAAATAGATGACTCAGGATTATGTCGCTTTAATGGATGAGTTAAAGACTGGTCAGCGTGACAAGATCACGGTGACGCCCGAAACATTCATGGCGTTTCGGGCGGCATGGACAAATTATCCCGATCGTGAAGAAATTGTGGGGACGGCAAAACGCAATGGTGTCATCGAATACCATTACCGGTCAGTTGATTCCCGCTAAATAAGCGTCAAATCTCATGTGACGCTTGTGGCAAGCTACAAAAAATGGTAAGGTTTACATGAATTGTTTTAGGTGTTAGTGTGCCTATAAACTATTCGGAAAAACACTAGAAATCTAGTTAATATGAAGGAGCAGATCAGTCATGGAAAAACGTGAATTTAACATTATTGCAGAAACCGGGATCCACGCACGTCCGGCAACCTTGTTGGTACAAGCAGCCAGCAAGTTCAACTCAGACATCAACTTGGAATATAAAGGTAAGAGCGTTAACCTCAAGTCCATTATGGGTGTTATGAGTTTGGGTGTTGGCCAAGGCGCCGATGTTACCATTTCTGCTGAAGGTGCCGACGAAGCAGACGCAATTGCTGCTATTACCGATACTATGAAAAAAGAAGGCTTGGCTGAATAATGGCTGAACATTTGAAGGGAATCGCTGCTAGTGATGGGATCGCCACAGCGAAGGCCTATTTACTGGTTCAACCTGATTTATCATTTGACAAAAAAACGGTTGATGATCCTTCAAAGGAAATCAATCGGCTGAAGCAGGCACTTGATCAAAGTAATGATGAGTTAAAGGTTATCCGTGCAAAGGCCGCTGAATCGCTTGGCGAAGAAGAGGCTCAAGTTTTTGATGCCCATATGATGATTTTGGCTGATCCTGACTTTACCGGTCAGATCGAATCCAAGATCAAGGACGAAAAAGTAAATGCCGAACAAGCTGTGAAGGAAGTTTCCGAATTCTTCATTCAGACCTTTGAAGGCATGACTGATAATCCATATATGCAGGAACGTGCTGACGATGTTCGCGATGTAACAAAGCGTATTATGGCGCATTTGTTGGGTCGTACATTGCCGAATCCGGCGTTGATTGATGAAGAAGTCATTATCGTGGCTCACGATTTGACCCCTTCTGACACGGCACAGCTCAACAAGAAGTATGTGAAGGCATTCGTCACTGATATCGGTGGTCGGACGGCCCACAGCGCAATCATGGCGCGTTCATTGGAAATTCCTGCTGTTGTCGGAACCGATGACGTCACCAAGAAGGCCCAAAACGGTCAATTGATTTCCGTTGACGGTCTGACTGGTGAAGTGGTCATTGATCCTTCGACGGATGAGGTTGCCAAATTCAAGCAAGCTGCTGAAGCATTTGCCAAGCAAAAGGCTGAATGGGCGCAACTGAAGACGGCGAAATCCGTGACGGCTGATGGCAAGCATTTTGATGTTGCGGCTAACATCGGAACCCCGAAGGATCTCGATGGTGTGCTGGCCAATGGTGCTGAAGGTATCGGCCTGTATCGTACCGAATTCCTTTACATGGATTCTTCCGAATTGCCGACTGAAGACGATCAGTTCGAGGCCTACAAGAAGGTTCTTGAAACCATGAATCCAAAGCCGGTCGTTGTTCGGACAATGGATATTGGCGGGGATAAGCATTTGCCGTACCTGCCATTACCGCAAGAACAAAACCCATTCTTAGGTTATCGTGCGATCCGGATCAGTCTTGATCGTCAAGATATTTTCCGTACCCAATTGCGGGCTTTGTTGCGCGCATCTGCATTCGGTAATCTGCGGATCATGTTCCCGATGATTGCAACCATTTCCGAGTTCAAACAGGCTAAGCAGATCTTCACAGAAGAAAAAGACAAGTTGGTTAAGGATGGCGTTAAGGTATCCGACAACATTCAGCTTGGCATTATGATCGAAATTCCTGCTGCGGCAGTTCTGGCTGATCAGTTTGCTAAGTATGTCGACTTCTTCTCGATCGGGACTAACGATTTAATTCAGTACTCAATGGCGGCTGATCGTGGGAACGAACATGTTTCTTACCTGTATCAACCATACAACCCATCGATCCTCCGGCTGGTCAAGCATGTGATTGACTCAGCCCACAAGGAAGGCAAATGGGCTGGCATGTGTGGTGAAGCTGCTGGTGATCCGATCATGGTTCCGTTGCTGCTTGGTATGGGACTTGACGAATATTCCATGTCTGCAACTTCTGTTCTTAAGGTGCGCAGCTTGATGAAGCGGCTCTCCACCAAGGACATGGCTAAGACGGCCGATGTTGCTCTAAATGAAAATATTTCGAATGACGAAAATGCGGACTTGGTTAAAAAGGCAACCGGTCAGTAATGACGTCATGATTTGAAGAAGGCTGTAATCCCGAATCGGATGGCGGTCTTTTTTTGCTTTAAAGCATTGGCGAGAGAGCTTTGTCATTTCTTTTAAGTGGTGCTTGATAAGTAGACAGCAATGCCTGGGCTGGTCGTATTTACCTGGTGCGCATGCAGCATTTTCAGAAAAGTGGTATGGTTATTATGTAAACTAAAAAAGGTCGAGCCACGATGCAGATCTGTGATAGTAAGTATGGTGGTTCACCGAATGAGGGGGAATTGCATGTATTTACAACATCAAACAAAAACAGGCTTGCAGCGCAGGACTGGTGCTTTTTCCACTGCGCGTGTTCGGTTACGACTAGTGGCGCTCATTTCGACAATGGGCGGTCTTCTTTTTGGCTATGATACAGGTGTCATCAATGGCGCTTTGCCGTTTATTTCCAGTGAACTTAAACTAGCACCTGGTTTACAGGGATGGGTTACCAGTAGTTTAACGTTAGGCGCGGCTTTTGGTGCTGTGTTGGTCGGCCGTGTCAGTGACCGTTACGGGCGTAAACGTTTGATTACCGGATTAGCCGGTTTATTTTTTCTCGCCACACTCGCTTCTTCACTAGCGCCTAGTGCTGGTTGGTTGATTGGGGACCGGATGGTCTTGGGGCTGGCAGTCGGTGGTGTTTCGGTTTTGGTTCCTAGTTTTCTGGCTGAAATTGCGCCAACGAATCGGCGTGGTCGGCTTGTGACCCAAAATGAATTAATGGTCGTCTCGGGTCAACTGCTTGCGTTCATCTTGAATGCCGTTTTAGGGACGAATTTTGGCAATGTTCACGGTATTTGGCGGTGGATGATCGTCTTGGCCGTAATTCCGGCTATCTTGCTAGGTGTCGGTACCCATTTTGTTCCCGAGTCGCCGCGTTGGTTAATGATGAAAGGTCGTCAGCAAGATGCCAAGGACAGTCTCGCGGTTTTGCGAACACCTCAAGAGGTTCCCAATGAGCTTGAACATTTAAAACAGACGATTGCGAAAAGTGCAGAACATAAAAAGGTCAAGCCGGTTGATGCGCTCAAGGTTAAGTGGATTCGCCGACTATTGATGATCGGTATCGGCTTAGGCGTTATCCAACAAATCGCTGGGATTAATGTCATGATGTATTATGGAACATCAATTTTGCAGATGACCGGATTTGGCCGCAACAGTGCATTGATTGCCAACATTGCCAATGGGGTCACGGCGGTTGCTGCCACGATTGTGACGATGCAATTACTTAAACATGTGCCGCGCCGACCATTATTGATTATTGGTTTAATCGGTACGTCACTGGCGATTACCGGCGTGACGTTCGCTACCCGTTTGCCCGCAGGATCGCCGATGCGTTCTTTTACAACCATTCTGATGATGATGCTCTTCCTGGCCTTCTTCCAAGGAGCGATTAGCCCAATGACCTGGCTGCTTATGTCGGAGATTTTCCCGGAACAGTTGCGCGGCCTTGGTATGGGCACAGCGACCTTCTTCCTGTGGTTGAGTAATTTTGCGGTTGGGGTGCTTTTCCCAATTGGCTTGGCACAGATGGGGATGTTTTGGACGTTCGTTTGCTTCATTGTGACGAATATTGTCTCGTTGCTGTTTGTCGTTATCTTTGTACCGGAGACGGCAGGGAAGTCGTTGGAGGCTTTGCACCGTGAAGAAAAGGCGCGGTTGAGTCGGTGAGTGAAAAAATTCATGTTGCAAGATTGCAGCTGTTCTGAAGTAGGCTCAAGCTCCATAAAACGCGTTCGCAGGCCCAGAAACCTGCGTGTAAGGACCTCTCAAGCATAAATGGTAAAAGACAGATCAGTTCCTGATGCACTTAAAAACGCGCTCACCAGCCCAGAAACCTCCACATAAGGACCTCAGACCTAAATGGCCAAAGCCCGGCCATTTAGGTCTGAGGCCACTTATGCTCCGGTTTCTAACCGGGCTGGTGAGCGCTCTGCTCTGGGTAAAATATTTGCCCTTTCTCCAAAGTCTGGTAGGATAAAGTTGTATCAATTAATTCGATGAACCTTCACAAAGGGGAGCCATTGGCTGAGATCGGGGAGACCCGGACCCTTCGAACCTGTTCGTTAATGCGAGCGTAGGGATTTGTGAACGGTCGGAAGCGACCTTCTTTGTGAGTGGGGATTCACTAGGAGGCTTTTTTATGCAACAACATAAGCGTCTGGTTGTTATTTTGGAAACAGCGATTATTGCCGCGTTTGCGATGGCGCTGACGTATATTCCGCATACCACCGGTGTTTCGGCGATTGAGTTGAATTATGGCTTGATTCCGATTGCGGTGCTGGCGATGCGGCGTGGGGCGATTCCTGCCGCATGGGCTGGCTTTGTCTGGGGCATTCTTGATTTGATTCTGCGTGGCCTTAGTGGCGGCAGTGTTCTGAACCCGATTCAGGGCTTTCTTGAATATCCAATCGCCTTTACGCTAGTTGGTTTAATGGGATTGACCTATGCTGCCTTTCAAAAGAACGTTCGCGGCGGTGAAAAGGTAAAGGCTAGCGGCTATGCTTTTGCCGGTATTATCATCGGTACTTTTGCTAAGTACTTCATTCACTTTATCGCTGGTGTTGTTTTCTGGGGCAGTTATGCACCAAAGGGCATGAATGCCTGGATCTATTCGTTGATCGTTAACGGCGGATCTGCGCTGTTCAGTACCGTATTGGCGATTGTCGTTGTCGGCATTTTGCTAACGGTCGCGCCACAACTCTTTATTGCCAAAGATGGCAAGTCGCTTTCTACCAAAGCAGCTTAAGCCGTTGCATCATTCGTAAAAATGACTGGCTGGTTCTTGTCTCCCCGTATTGTAAGGGGTTAGGCATCTAGGCCTTAAATCGGTTCCAAAGATGAAACAAATCTTTGGAGCCGATTTTTTTGTTTTCAAGAAAACTAAAGATGATTAGCGCGGCAGTTGCTAAATTTGAAGCGCTTTACGCAGCCAAATTTTCCCATTGAAGTTAGCAATGATTCAAGTTTTAGGCACTGCAAGAATTATATCGCTAGTAAAACACGAACATTAATTTGGAATAAGTCCAATATAGTTCCATTTTACGGTTGAATGTTGTTTCTGAACGTGCTATTCTCAAAATATCTTAAAGAAAGCAGGGAACAAGATGCAGAAAGTAGCTGTGGTCATGGGCTCAAGCTCCGATTGGCCAACCATGCAACAGGTTGCAACGCAATTGACGGCGCTGGAAATTCCTTATGAAAAGCATGTCATTTCGGCGCACCGCATGCCGGATAAGCTTGCGGAATTCGGTAAGCAAGCGGCTAATCAAGGCTTTAGGGTGATTATTGCTGGAGCAGGCGGTGCGGCTCATTTACCGGGGATGCTCGCAGCCAACACCCTTTTGCCTGTCATCGGGGTGCCAATTAAAACCCGAACATTAAATGGCGTTGATAGTTTGTTATCGATTGTCCAGATGCCCGGCGGAGTGCCAGTCGGAACCATGGCCATCGGTGATGCCGGTGCTGTAAATGCTGCTTTATTTGCCGCTTCAATCCTAGCTTTGACAGATGAGGCATTAACCCAACGTCTCGAAGCCTTTCGTGCCGAGCAGACCAAACGCGCCGAAGAAAGCGAGGCTGCGCTCAAATGATTGATGTGGTGACGTCTCCGGCAACAATCGGCATTATCGGCGGTGGTCAGCTTGGTCGGATGTTAGCCCATAGCGCCAAAGCCATGGGCTATCGCGTTGGCATTTTGGAGCCGACCCCGAACTCACCCGCAGGTCAGGTCGCAGATTTTCAAATTACCGCTCCATATGATGATCAAGCGGCGTTGGCCAAGTTAGCCAAGGAATCCGATGTTTTAACTTATGAGTTCGAAAATGTTGACTTGGCTGCACTTAAGGCTGTCCGACATTTAACTCGCATCCCTCAAGGCACTGCGATTCTAGCAACGACCCGAGACCGCATCAAGGAAAAGACTTTTCTTGAAACCCACGGCGTTCCAGTAACATCGTTTGCGGCCGTTGATTCACCGGCAACACTGAAAACCGCGATTGCCAAGATCGGCCTGCCAGCGATTCTGAAAACCACAACAGGCGGTTATGACGGACACGGCCAACAAGATATCAACACACTGGCAGATGTACCGGCTGCGGAAAAGATACTTGCGCACGGTCCCTGCATTTTAGAAAAACGCCAGCAATTCGATCGCGAAGCCTCTGTCATGATCACGCGTGATGGTCGCGATCAAGTCCGAGTTTTCCCGATTGTTGAAAATCGGCACAAAAATCATATTTTGCATCTCACTTTAGCACCGGCGCCGAGCATTTCACCGGTGTTAGCGCATAAGATCGATGACTTGGCGACCAAAATTGCCTTAGGACTTGACTTACGCGGTGTGATGGGCGTTGAGCTTTTCCTTGAAGGGGATAACGTCATTGCCAACGAGCTGGCACCGCGGCCACATAACTCCGGCCACTATTCGATTGAAGCATGTAACTTTTCCCAGTTCGATGCGCACATTCTGAGCATCTGTGGCCTGCCAATCCCGCCGATCAAATTGAAGCAGCCAGCGGTGATGCGCAATTTGCTTGGTGACGATTTAACCCAGGCCAAAGCAAAGTGGCTGCAGCATCCCGAATGGCACATGCATGATTATGGCAAGGCCGAGATTCGCCCTGGCCGTAAGATGGGGCACATCACGGTGACCGATGATCGCAATGTTTTGGACATACTTAAACAAATGGAGGCAGCATGGTGAAGAAGACAACGTTACTGTATACCGGCAAAGCCAAGCAGGTTTTTGCGACTGACGATCCGGATGTTTTATGGATGGCTTACACCAATCAGGCCACGGCTTTAAACGGAGAAAAGAAGGCGCAGATTGATCATAAAGGTGAACTAAATCGCGCTATTTCGACCTTGTTGTTTAAGGAGTTGGCAGCCGCCGGGATCCCAACTCACTACATTGATTCGCCAGATGCCACCACGATGATCGTCAAGAAGGCAACGATGCTGCCGCTGGAAGTGGTCGTACGTAATTATGCATCAGGACACTTTGTCACGAAATTCAATGTGAAGCCGATGATGAAGCTCGACCCGCCGATCCACGAATACTATTACAAATCTGATGAACTAGGCGATCCATTCATGAACGAGGCACAAATTTTTGCTTTACATGAGGCAACGCCTGAACAATTACGCGAAGTTCGTTCATTAACCGATCGTATCAACGCTTATTTAACAAAACGCTTCAATGAAGTCGGCATCACCTTGGTTGATTTCAAGCTTGAGTATGGGACGTTAAAAGATGGCACATTGGTATTAGCAGACGAATTGTCACCGGATAATTTCCGCTTGGTTGACCAACAGACAGGCGCGTCGCTTGATAAAGACGTTTTTCGCCAAAATCGGGGTCCGCTAACACCGGTTTATCAAGAAGTGCTTAATCGACTACAAGAAAAAGGAGCTGCTCATGTTTAAAGCTAAAGTTTACGTGACCTACAAACCTTCTGTGTTAGATCCCAAGGCTGAAGTCATCAAAACGGCCTTAAGCCGGATGGATTATCACAATGTTGATGACGTCTTGTATGGTAAATATTTCGAATTAAAGCTTAGCGGCACCGAAGCAGCGGTACGAAAGCAAGTCGATACGATTTGTGATCAGTTGCTTGCTAACGTCAATATGGAAACTTATCGCTTTGACTTGGAGCCAATCACGGAGGATGAGGCATGAAAGCGGCCGTTATTTCTTTTCCCGGATCCAATTGTGATCTGGATTTGCAGTGGGCAGTGCAGCAAATTGCCGGTGCCGACTGTGAATTGATCAAGCAGGATCAAACCGATTTAAGCAGTTACGACGTTGTGATGGTACCCGGCGGTTTTTCTTACGGTGATTATTTGCGCAGCGGTGCCATCGCCCGGTTTTCACCCGTCATGACGGCGCTAAAAGATTTTGCGGATGCTGGCGGGTATGTGCTTGGTATCTGCAATGGCTTTCAGATTTTAACTGAAGCCGGTTTGTTGCCAGGGTCCTTGCAGTGGAATCGCGATCTGAACTTTATCTGCGAGCCGGTGGCGTTGACCGTTGATCGCGCGGACACGGCATTCTCGAATCAATATCAGGTCGGCGAACAGTTGACGTTGCCGATTGCCCATGGTGAAGGCAATTATTATGCCGATCCCGAAACGTTGGCGGAGCTCGAAGCTAATGGCCAAGTGGTGTTTCGGTACGTCGACAATCCGAATGGTAGTGTTCATGACATTGCAGGTGTGACCAATGCGGCGGGAAATGTTTTAGGGATGATGCCGCATCCGGAACGTGCAGTTGAAGCCTTACTTGGCGGAACTGATGGATTAGGCGTCTTTCATTCGCTTATCCAACAAACGAAAGGAGCCGACATTCGTGGCACACGTTGAAATGAGTCCAATGGCCATTGCCGAAAAGAAATCCTATCTTGACTTGGGATTGACTGAACCTGAGTATGAGCGTTTTGCCGAATTAATCGGCCATCAACCTAATGACACTGAAATCGGTTTGGCAAGCGGCATGTGGAGTGAACACTGTGCTTATAAGTACAGCAAACCGATCCTGCGCCAGTTCTGGACCAAAAATGAACGGGTTTTGATGGGGCCTGGTGAAGGCGCCGGCGTCATTGATATCGGTGAAGGCAAGGCAGTAGTGTTTAAAGCCGAAAGCCATAATCACCCTTCCGCCGTCGAACCTTATGAAGGTGCCGCAACCGGTGTCGGCGGGATTATCCGCGACATTTTCTCCATTGGTGCTAAGCCTGTAGCGATGCTGGATTCACTGGCTTTTGGCGATCTTAATCAACCGCACACGCAGCATCTGGTTGACCGGATTGTTGCTGGGATTGGCGGTTATGGCAACGCGATCGGCATTCCGACAGTGGGTGGCGAAACCAATTTTGATGGCAGTTACACGCGCAATCCGCTGGTGAATGCGATGTGTGTGGGCATCATGGATAAGGATCAGATTCAAAAAGGCAAAGCGGCGGGCGTCGGTAATGCCTTGATTTATGTCGGTGCCAAAACCGGTCGGGATGGCATTAATGGTGCCAGCTTTGCTTCCAGTGAATTTTCCGATGACGAGGCGGCGGATCGCTCAGCCGTTCAGGTCGGCGATCCATTTATGGAGAAACTACTGATGGATGCATGCCTTGAGATTACCCAACAACATCAGCAGGCGCTTGTCGGCATTCAGGACATGGGTGCAGCAGGGTTGGTTTCGTCCAGTGTCGAAATGGCCGGCAAAGCCAATAGCGGCATGGCCTTGGATCTTGATTTGATTCCGCAGCGTGAAGCCAACATGACCCCATTTGAGATTATGTTATCCGAGTCGCAGGAACGCATGCTGCTTTGTGTTCGTGCCGGTTTTGAACAAGAAGTTTTGGATGTCTTTGCTGCCTATGATTTAGATGCAGCAGTTGTTGGCCACGTGATCGAAGGGCATCAATACAAACTTTATCACCATGGCAAATTGGTTTGTGACGTGCCGGTTAGCTCTTTAACCGATGATGCCCCGGTTTATGAACAAGAGGCTAAGCAGCCGGAGCGTCTGGCTAACCCGGCGCCTGATTTTGATCCGATTGTGACAGATCCGGTCGCAACCTGGAAAGCAATGATGGCGATGCCGACTATTGCCGACAAGGCATCCTTGTACCGGCGCTATGACGCGCAAGTGCAAACCAATACCGTGGTTCTTCCAGGCAGTGATGCCGCAGTTATTCGCGTGCGCGGGACGCATCGGGCACTAGCGATGACGACCGACAGTAAGGGACGGTATCTCTATCTGGATCCGCAAGTCGGTGCCGCAATGAGTGTCGCCGAGGCCGCACGGAATCTGGTTGCCAGCGGTGCAGAGCCATTGGGCATTACCGATTGCCTCAACTTTGGCGATCCGACCAAGCCTGAAGCGTTTTATGAACTTGCCGAAGCAGCTAAAGGCATTATTCAGGCAACCAAAGCGTTTAATGCACCAGTAATTTCAGGTAATGTGTCACTGTATAACGAAACGAATGGGCACGCGATTTATCCGACGCCGATGATCGGGATGGTGGGGCTGATTGAAGATCTCGGCACCATCACGACAGCAGCCTTTAAGCACGCCGATGATTTGATCTATCTGGTTGGTGAAACGCATGGCGACTTTAACGGTAGTGAGTTGCAAAAATTGCAAACCGGTGGCGTTTCCGGTCGATTGTTCGATTTTGATTTAGAAGCAGAGCAGACCAATCAGGCATTTGTTTTAAACGCAATTCGTCAGCACTTGGTCACTGCTGCCCATGATTTGAGCGACGGCGGTTTGCTGGTGGCACTTGCAGAAATGGGCTTTGCCAATGGTCTGGGCGCCAAGATTAAGGTGACGTTGCCAACCAGCTGGGGCTTTTCCGAGACCCAAGGCCGCTTCTTGATAACGGTGGCACCAGAGAATCAAGCAGCATTCGAAGCTTTAAACGGTTCGGCCAAACTGATTGGCCATGTCCAGGCAGCACCACAATTCGACGTCACAACGGTCAGTCATCAATTTTCGGTGGCCTTGAGCCAGCTTCAAACTGCATTTGAGGAGGCACTCCCATGGTACATGAACCAAAAGGCTTAAATGAAGAATGCGGCGTCTTTGGTATTTGGGGTAATCCCAACGCTGCCAGTATTACCCATCTAGGCATGCACACGCTGCAACATCGGGGACAGGAAGGCGCCGGCATCGTCGGCCTTACCAAAGAAGGCATGCGGCGCCATTATGGTTTGGGACTGCTGAGTGAAGTGTTTACCAACACCGATCAATTACGGCCATTGATGGGGCGGGCAGCTTTGGGCCATGTCCGCTATTCAACAGCAGGTGGCCGCGTACTTGAAAATATCCAACCGTTGCTTTTCCGGTTTTCTGATGAGTCAATCGCTTTAGCGCACAATGGCAATTTGACCAATGCGATTAGCTTGCGGCGGGAACTTGAAGATCAAGGTGCCATTTTTCAATCGACTTCGGATACCGAAGTGCTCATGCATTTGATTCGTCGCCAGGTCGGCAAGCCTTGGTTGGTTCAATTAAAAACCGCGCTGAATGAAGTTCACGGCGGTTTTGCATTTGTTTTGCTGACCGAGCATGGCTTGTATGCAGCCGTTGATCCCCATGGCTTTCGACCGATGGTGGTTGGTGTCATGCCAGATGGTGGGTACATCGTTTGCAGTGAAACGGCTGCCTTAGATGCGGTTGGCGCCGACTTTGTTCGCGATGTTCAACCCGGTGAATTAATTACAATTGACGACGCCGGGTTGCACCTTGATCATTTCACGACAGATACCACGCTGGCCGTTTGCTCAATGGAATATATCTACTTTGCCCGTCCGGATTCTGACATTCATGGCATCAACGTTCACCAGGCGCGCGTACGCATGGGTGAACGTTTGGCCAAGGAACAACCGGCCGACGCCGATATTGTTGTCGGTGTGCCTAATTCATCATTGTCAGCCGCGATTGGCTATGCCAAGGCCAGTGGTATTCCTTACGAAATGGGGCTGGTCAAGAGCCAGTATGTGGCGCGGACATTCATTCAACCGACACAGGCATTGCGTGAAAAAAGCGTCAAAATGAAGTTGAGCGTCATCAAACCGGTCGTTGCCGGGAAGCGGATCGTTTTGGTCGATGATTCGATTGTGCGCGGAACCACTTCCAAACAAATCGTGAGATTACTAAAAGAAGCCGGAGCTGCGGAGGTTCACCTGCGCATCGCCAGTCCGCCGTTGCGGTTCCCATGCTTTTATGGCATTGATTTTCAAACCACCAGCGAGTTGTTTGCGGCCAATCACACGGTTCCGGAAATGCGAGATTTGCTGAATGTGGAGTCACTTGGTTTCTTATCGACACAGGGGTTGGAGGATAGTGTCGGCTTGCCGACCACGGCTCCGAATGGTGGGTTATGCGTCGCTTATTTCACCGGAAAATATCCGACGCCGCTTGACGATTATGAATCCGACCTGAATAAAGAAGTTGCGTCACTCAAAGTTAATGTTGCGGAGGTTAGCGCATGACAGATTACAAAGACGCCGGCGTTGATATTAAAGCCGGTGACGAAGCGGTGCAACGAATTGCCGCGTTAGCCAAGGAAACAACGAATGAAAATGTGTTAGCTAGTGTTGGTGGCTTTGCGGCGGCATATCGGTTGCCGTCTGTCCCGCAGCCGACTTTAATCAGCGCCACGGATGGGGTTGGAACCAAGTTGCTGTTGGCCTTGCAGTGCGATGCGCATGAAACGGTTGGCATTGATTTGGTGGCGATGGTGGCCAATGACTTGCTTGCTTCAGGCGCACAGCCATTGTTTTTCCTTGATTACATGGCAGTGGATCATTTGGATGTGGCGCGTGCCGAGTCCGTGGTTCGCGGGATTGCGTTCGGTTGCCAACAGGCCGAGATGGCGCTTATCGGTGGTGAAACCGCTGAGATGCCGGATATGTACCCGCAACATCACTATGATTTAGCCGGCTTTGCGGTTGGCGTCGTTTCGGCACCAAAAAGATTGCCGCAGAATGTCGCTGCAGGTGATGTGTTAATTGGCTTACCAAGTTCCGGTGTCCATAGCAATGGCTATTCGTTGGTGCGGAAATTATTGGCCGAAACCGATTTAGGCAGTCAGACACTTGAAGACGGCTCGGAAATGATGCAAGCGCTCATGCGGCCAACGCTGATCTATGTCAAGCAGGTGTTGCCGCTGATGCAACAGGGTTTGATTCATGCGGCAGCGCACATTACCGGCGGCGGGATTACCGAGAATCTGCCACGAGTGATCCCTGATGGCTTAAGTGCCCACGTTGATCCGCAAGCATGGCGACGGCCGGAACTTTTTGATCGTCTGCAACATGCCGGTCATTTGAGTGAAAGCACGATGCGGATGACCTTTAATCTTGGCATCGGTATGATTTTGGTAGTCGCTAAGGAATCGGTTTCCGCAGTCCAGACGGCCTTGCCAAGCAGTAAAGTGATCGGCGAAGTTGTTGCAGACCCAGCGGAAAAGATTCACTGGCAGGTGGCAGGCGAATGAAAGCATTAGCTGTTTTTGCATCAGGGAACGGAACCAATTTTGAAGCATTGTTTGAGGCTTCGCAGACGCAGGATAGCAATTTTCGTATTGTGGTGGTGGTTTGTGATCGGGCACGTGCCCCGGTGATTCGCAAAGCAGCTCATCATCAGATTCCAACCATTGTCGTGAATTTCAAGGACTATGCCGATAAAGCGGCAGCCGAAGCTCACATTTTGACGGCGCTTCCGCCAGTCGACGCGTTGATTCTGGCTGGCTACATGCGCATTATCGGTCCGACCTTGTTAGATGCATTTCCTCGGCGCATTATCAACCTGCATCCGGCACTGTTGCCAAGCTTTCCCGGGCGCCAAGGGATTAAGGATGCCTTTGATTATGGCGTGAAAGTAACCGGCGTGACCGTCCATTATGTCGATGCGGGGATTGATACTGGCGAAATCATTGCCCAGGATCCTGTCCGGGTACTGCCCGGCATGACATTAGCCGAATTGGAAGCCGCCATTCACCGTCAGGAGCATCACACTTTTCCGGAAACTGTCAAGAAACTCATTCAAGAAGGAGCGATTTAAGTGAAACGAGCATTGTTAAGTGTCTCTGATAAAACCGGTTTGGTACCTTTTGCTAAGGGATTGATTGAACGGGGCTTTGAACTGATTTCAACTGGCGGGACGCATCGTGAACTGTCCGATGCAGGTGTGGCTGTGACCAGTGTTGAAGATGTGACCGGTTTTCCGGAGATGCTTGATGGCCGGGTTAAGACACTGCATCCTAAAATTCATGCCGGTATCCTGGCGCGCCGGGATGATCCCAAGCATGTGCAGGCGTTGGCCGATCATCATATCCAGCCGATTGACGTGGTGTGTGTGAATCTGTACCCATTTGCCGAAACCATTAAACGGCCGGACGTGACCCGCGCCGAAGCTATCGAGCAAATCGACATCGGTGGGCCTTCTGCTTTGCGTGCCGCAGCTAAAAATAGCGATAGTGTCTGGGCGGTGGTTGACCCGGCTGATTATTCAGCGGTTTTGACCGGCCTTGATCAAGATGATGCGGCGTTGCGGCAGAAACTGGCAGCCAAGGTTTTTGCAGTAACGGCGGCTTATGATGCCCAAATCGTTCATTACTTAGATTCAGAACCATTTCCGGAGCAATTCACCCCGACTTACCACAAGCGCCAAGACCTGCGCTACGGAGAAAATAGTCATCAAAAAGCAGCATTTTATGTTGAACCGAATCCTGATCCGACGAGTCTGGCGGCTGCCAAGCAGTTGCATGGCAAAGAGCTTTCTTATAACAACATCAAGGATGCTGATGCGGCTTTGGCGATGTTGCGTGAATTCAAGCAGCCGGCTGTTGTGGCAGTTAAACATATGAATCCTTGTGGCATTGGCTTGGGCGAAACGATCGAAGCTGCATGGGACAAGGCGTATGCGGCAGATCCGATGTCGATCTTCGGTGGCATTATCGCGCTAAATCGCCGGGTAGACTTAGCAACGGCCGAAAAAATGCACAAGCTCTTTCTTGAAATTATTATGGCTCCGGCATTTGATAATGATGCCTACGAGATTTTGGCCAAGAAGAAGAATGTACGTCTGTTGACGATTAATACGGCCGATGTGCCAGAAGAACTGGGCACCGAAACGGTTTCAATTTTTGGCGGCCTACTGGTACAGACGCGCGATGATAAGACGGAAACCCCAGCGGACATGACCGTTGTAACCAAGGTGCAACCGACTGCTGATCAGTTAAAAGCTTTGGCGTTTGCGCAAACCGTGGTTAAACACGTGAAGAGCAATGCGATTGTGGTGGCCCAGGCAGATCAGACGTTAGGCATTGGTGCCGGTCAAATGAATCGGATCGGGTCAGTCGAATTGGCATTGACCGAGGCGCAACAAAACGAAAACTTTGCCGGCGCCGTCATGGCCAGTGACGCCTTCTTCCCAATGGACGATTGCGTCGATTACGCCGCGAAACACGACATCAAAGCCATCATCCAACCAGGCGGCAGCATCCGCGACAAAGACTCCATCGCTAAAGCAGATGAATACGGCATCGCCATGGTAACAACGGGTGTGCGGCACTTTAGGCATTAAGAGCGGAGAGCGTGAGCTGGCGCGGTTAGAAGTCGGAGTATAAGTGGCCTTAGGCGTGATGGCCCGAACTTGGCCATTACGCCTAAGGTCCTTATACGTAGACTTCTGCGCCAGCGAACGCGTTTTGGCGCCAGAAAGCTGCAGTGCAGGTCTTGGGCCATTGCGGTCAAGGTCCTTACACGCAGGTTTCTGGGCTGGCGAACGCGTTTTGGCGTCAGAAAGCTACAGTGCTGGTCTTTGCCATTTAGGGCTAGATGTCCTTATACGCAGACTTCTGTGCCAGTGAACGCGTTTTGGCATCAGAAAGCTGCAGTGTCGGTCTTAGGTCATTTATGCTCAACACCCTCACACAAAATTTTTACGCCAGCAAACGCGTAAATGCCACCCTCATCACCCACAAATATGCGCCCATACGCGCGAGGAGGTTCTATGAAAAATGTTCTTGTCATTGGCGGCGGTGCCAGAGAAAGTGCCCTTGCGCTAAAATTCAATCAGTCGCCACAAGTTGACCACGTCTATGTGGCACCCGGTAATCCGGCTATGACGCTTTTAGGCGTTGAGCCAATCGGTATAAAAGAAGCCGAAGTGCCGGAACTGATTCAGTTTGCCCGGGATCATCAGATTGATTTGACGTTTGTCGGTCCTGAAGTACCCTTGGCGGCTGGCATTGTCGATGCTTTTCAAGAAGCTCATCAGCCAACTTTTGGCGTGACGAAAAAACTCGCCCAACTCGAATCCAGTAAGACGTTTGCCAAAGACTTTATGCATCGCCACCATCTTCCGACCGCTGCCAGCAAAACCGTCCACAGCGCACTGGAAGCCCATGCCGAGGCGACGCTGATGGGATTGCCAATCGTTCTTAAAAAAGATGGCCTTGCCGCCGGAAAAGGGGTCATCATTGCCCAAGACGCTGCTGCCTTGGACGATGCAATTGATCGACTTTACGAGGGGCACCCAGATGCAACGGTGCTTATTGAACAATACCTTGACGGCGAAGAAGCATCGGTAATGGCGCTTTTCAACGGTCAAAACCGCGTGATTTTACCATTATCACAGGATCATAAACGCCGTTTCGCCGCCGATCGTGGTCCTAACACCGGTGGCATGGGCGCCATTAGCCCGCTACCACAGTTTACTACCGAGCAAGTAAAGGCAGCTGAGGCATTAGTTGATACGACGTTGGCGGGGATGCAGGAGGACGGCCTCAGTGGGCAAGGCGTGATGTATATCGGCCTGATTTTTACCGCTGATGGTCCTAAAATTCTGGAATACAACATGCGCTTTGGTGATCCGGAAACACAGGTGCTGTTACCTCAGATCGAAAATGATTTTTATCAGTTGGTAACGGATTTGTTGAATGGTCAACAACCTGATTTGAAGTTAAATGGCCAAGCTTACGCGTGCTTTGTTGCGGTGAATCCGGATTATCCCGGTTCAGGATTAAAGCAGGTCCCGGTGATTGTGCCAAAAGACTGGCCGATTGGCACCTGGTTGCCAGCAGGCGTTAACCAGACGGAAAACGGCTGGGTTAGCAGTTCAGGCCGAATTTTCTCGGTCGTAGAGGCGGCATCAACTCTTTCTGAAGCTATTATGAAGGCTAAAAAGGCCATGGAAAGTATCCAAGGGGTTTTGGATTATCGCACTGACATTGGTTTCCATGCGGTCAAAGCCTGAAGAAAACAATCAGCGGTAAAGCCTGATTTTGGCGAATAGCATTAACGAAATAGGCACTGTGACAGTTCCTTGTCGCGGTGCCTATTTGTATGTCCATTTTTTCAGGATGCGCAGGCACTTCCAAATAAAATCAAAAAATTGATATTGACATTCATCGTTTACAGTTGTAAATTATAAGTGTTGAAAGATTACAAGTGTAAACGGAGGCCAATTATGGAAACACCAACAGTCGACATCTCCCAATCGGAATGGGAGGTCATGCGTATTATTTGGACACTCGGACCTTTAAAAAGCAGCACGCTTGCCGCTATTTTGGCGGATAAGATGGGCTGGAAGGTTGCAACTACCAAAACCTTTTTAGGACGCTTGGTTAAAAAAGGCGCACTTGTAACGGAAAAACAAGGTCGTGAATTTTTGTACCATGCTACGGTGGGCGGACAAGCATCCATGGATGCAGCAGCGAGCGAGTTGTTTAGCCATTTATGCCAGATGAAAATAGGTAAGACCTTGGATCACTTGATAACGCACGTTACTTTATCAAAACAAGACATCAACGACCTACAACAAACATTGACAGCTAAACTGCCGGATGCACCGACAACGGTCAGCTGCAATTGCTTGCCAGAAGGGTGTAAGGAGGAAGTTCATGAAGGATAGTAAGATGAAACATGCAAACGGAACGACTGGAAAAACCAGTGAGATGCAACATGATGATATGGCGGATATGCCAATGGATCATGACCAGATGGGGCATCAAGATGGTATGGAAACCATGGCCATGGACCAAGGCGCTATGGCTCATGGGCAAATGAATCATGGCGACATGCATATGAGCCATGGTGACATGAGCCATATGGATATGCATCACGGCGATATGTCGCATATGGACATGGATCACGGTGGTGGTCATATGATGCATATGGGCAATCTCAAGCAAAAGTTCTGGGTCAGCCTGATTGTGATGATTCCAGTACTGTTGCTTTCCCAGTTTATGGGGATGAATATCCATCTAGGGGCTTTGCAACTACCGATCGTATTTCCCGGATCTGACTGGCTGGTTCTGATTTTATCGTCATTTCTGTTCTTCTATGGTGGCTGGCCATTTTTGACCGGAGCTAAATCCGAATTGCAACAGCGGCAGCCAGCGATGATGACGCTGATTGCAATGGGCATTACCGTTGCTTATGGTTATTCACTTTACGCGTTTGTGATGAATCATTTTATCGCGCCGAATGGTATGGTCATGGATTTCTTCTGGGAACTGGCAACATTGATCGTGATCATGCTGTTAGGTCACTGGATTGAAATGAATGCGGTCATGGCAGCGGGCAATGCCGTCGAGAAACTCGCGGCGTTGCTGCCAAGCCAAGCGCATGTCGTGCATGGCGATCACGTGATGGACATGCCGTTAGCAGAAGTTCAGGTCGGCACGCGTTTGCGCGTCCTGGCAGGTGAACAGATGCCGGCTGATGGCCAGATCGTCAGTGGTAGCAGTAGTGTGAATGAATCCCTAGTTACTGGTGAAGCCAAAGCCATTCATAAAGCTGAAGGTGATCGGGTCATTGGTGGATCAGTCAATGGTGATGGCGTCATTGAAATCAAAGTCACCGGTACTGGTGAAAGCGGCTACCTGTCGCAAGTGATGAAGCTGGTTCAAAGTGCGCAAGCCAATAAGAGTAAGGCAGAAGGGATGGCCGACAAAGTTGCTGGCTGGCTTTTCTACGCAGCATTAGCAGTCGGTATTCTGGCATTCTTCATTTGGCTATCAGATGGAGCGGCAATTGCCTTTGAACGCATGGTCACCGTTTTCATCATTGCCTGCCCGCACGCACTGGGACTGGCAATTCCATTGGTCATCGCGCGTAGCACCAGTATTGGCGCAACCAATGGCTTATTGATTCGTAATCGTCAGGCACTTGAAACTGCCAAACATGCGAAGTTTATCTTAATGGACAAAACCGGTACGTTGACTGAAGGTAAATTTACCGTTGCCAAAACCGTTGCATTTGCCAATCATGATGAAGCTCAAGTCTTAGCCTTGATGGCCGCACTTGAGAGTCATTCAGAGCATCCACTGGCAACCGGTATTAAAGTCGCGGCTAAGGAACAGCAATTAAATGTACCTGCTGCTCAAAATGTTCAGGTACTCAAGGGCATTGGTCTTCAAGGCGAAGTTGATGGCCAAGCTTATACCATCGTCAATGCGCGTTACTTGAAAGACCATCAGTTAAGTTATGATCAGGCCCAAGCCGATCAGTTGGCGGCTGCCGGGAACTCATTGGCCTTCTTACTACAGAAGGATCAGGTTTTAGGGATGGTAGCTGAAGGCGATCAGTTGAAGCCATCAAGCAAGCCGTTCGTAGCGGCCTTGAAGCGTCAAGGAATCACACCGGTTATGTTGACTGGTGACAATCATGAAACAGCCAAGAAGGTTGGGGACCAGCTGGGATTAACCGATTTTCAGGCAGAGCTCAAGCCTGAAGATAAAGTTGCCCAAGTCAAAGCTTATCAGCAGCGCGGGGTTGTGATGATGGTCGGCGATGGTGTCAACGATGCGCCTAGTCTGGCCCAAGCAGATATCGGGGTAGCAATCGGTGCTGGTACCGATGTTGCCATTGATACGGCCGATGTGGTTCTAGTTCACAGCGACCCAGCTGATATTCTTAACTTCTTATCGCTGGCAAAGGCGACGAACCGCAAAATGGTGCAGAACCTTTGGTGGGGAGCTGGCTACAACATTTTAGCTATTCCGTTGGCAGCTGGTATCCTGGCGCCGATTGGTTTCATTCTCAGTCCGGCAGTCGGCGCGGCGATCATGTCGTTATCAACGATCGTGGTTGCGTTAAATGCCATGACGCTGCATTTGAACCGTGCATAAGATAATCAAGATCTGATATGAATACCGGCTCGCCATCAAGATATAGATGACAAGCCGGTATTTTGTGTACAACCAATACTATATATTGGGGTTAAAAGATGATACGATGAAAAAGACTTACCAAGCAAGGTGCCGGTTTACCGACCAGCACTTCGTTAGAAACCAAGTCTTACACAGCATCGCTACAATGATTTCAGAAAGAGGCAGATATTGTTATGACCACCAATCGTTTACCACTGAATCCTAAACCTCAGGAATGGCTCGCCAGCGACCTTTCCCAGCAACGTATTGCGGATTACAAGCCATTTAACTTTGTGGATGGTGAAGGCGTGCGGTGCAGTTTATACGTATCTGGCTGCCGGTTTGCCTGCCCCGGCTGTTACAATCGGGTTGCCCAGAATTTTCGATATGGGAAACCTTACACCCAGGAGTTAGAAGATCAGATTATTGAAGATCTTAGTCAGTCGTATGTACAAGGGCTGACATTATTGGGCGGTGAACCGTTTTTGAACACGCAGGTATGCATTCGGTTGTGCCGCCGGATTCGGCAGGAATTTGGCCACGACAAAGACATTTGGAGTTGGAGCGGGTACACATACGAGGAACTGATGCAGGATTCCGAAGATAAGTTGACGTTATTAGGGCTCATCGACATCCTGGTCGACGGCCGCTTCTTACTGGCGCAAAAAGATTTAACCTTACAATTTCGCGGCAGCGCCAATCAACGCATCATCGACGTGCCGGCAACGCAAGCGGCTGGCGAGATTAAACTTTGGGAGAATCTTATTCGGTAACATCACAAAAAGAACGAGTGGCTTTCTGCAGGAAACTGTATGTCAGAAGTCACTCGTTCTTTTTTGTTGGATTTTGCTGACTAAAAGACGCGTTTAACTATTAGAAGATTGCTCGCGGTTGGTTTTGGGATGATGAACCGTTTGGCTTGGATCGCTGTAATAGCTGACATATGGAAAATGAATGGTCACAGTGGTACCTTGATTAATCACAGATGTCAGCGTCAAATGATGGCCGAGCTTTTCCGAAAGCTTTTCCGCCAAAAAGAGCCCCAAACCGGTTGATTTGTGATTCGATATTCGCCCGTTGCTTCCGGTAAAGCCTTTTTCAAATACCCGATGTTGTTCATCTTTAGGAATGCCAATGCCAGTGTCGGTAATCATGAGCTCGGTCTCTTTACCGGTATTGCGAATGGTGGCACTGATGCGGCCGCCTTCCGGTGTGTATTTCACGGCATTCGAGATCAGTTGCGCCAAAATAAACCGCAACCACTTGTTATCGGTTAGCACGGTTTGATCCTCGCCATTGAGCTTAAATGACAGGCGTTTGTTGATAAACCCGTTCCGCTGACTGGCGACGACATCATTTACAAGTGGTTTTAACGGCGTGTTGTGCAGCAGATAATCTTTGGAAAAACTGTCGAGTCGGGAGTAGTACAAAACTTGCTCGACATAAAATTCGATCTGATCCAATTGCAAATTAAGATTATCGAGTTTGTCGTCCGGTACTTGCCCTTCAAAACTCTCAGCCAAAAGCGAAACCGCCGCTAGCGGCACTTTAATTTCATGGACCCAGGAATCAATGAAGTCTTTTTGATCCTGTTGCTGGGCTAATAAGGCGGTAATCTGTTGGCGATGCAGCGTCAGCATTTGGTTGTACGTATCGGCAACAACTTGTTCGAGGCCTGATTCGCCACCAGGCAGCGGCCAGTCCAGCGCCGCATCCTTGGCCTCTTGACGGTCATGAAGTTGGGCCGCAAACCGCCGAATTCGGCCAAAGTGGGCCACAAAAAAAGCGCTCGCAACAAGTGTTACTAATAACACTGCGTACCAGAGTGTTGACATTTTAACTCGATGTTGAGGATCCAGCCAGATAATGATGGCCGCTAACCCCACACATAAAATGTAACCGCCAATAGGCCACAGGTGGTCTTTGACGTAATCGCGAAAACGCATAGCGGCCTCCTAAGGAACGATATAACCTTGACCGACTTTAGTTTGGATATAATCTTTTAAGCCGGCTTCTTCGATTTTTTTGCGCAAGCGATTGATGTTGACCGTTAGCGTATTGTCGTCAACAAAGCGTTCGTCTTGCCAGAGATCCTTCAGGAGACGCGAGCGACTGACGATCTGCCCATGTTGCCGCATGAGAATCTGCAGTAACTTGTACTCGTTTTTTGAAAGGTTGATTTCATTATCATTAACCTGTGCCATCCCGTTTTTCAGGTTCAACATGAGGCCATTGTGTTCCAAAACATCCGTTCCTTGATCGGCGTAATTATAGGTTCGGCGCAACAGTGCGTTGATTTTGGCGATCAAAACTTCCATCGCAAACGGTTTATTTAAGAAATCATCGGCGCCCATGTTCATGGCCATGACCATGTCCATGTTGGTATTGCGGCTTGAGATAAAGATAACCGGCACCTTAGAGAATTCGCGAATCTTTTGGACCCAGTAATAACCGTCAAAAACCGGCAAATTGATGTCCAGCAAAACCAAGTGAGGCTTTTCTTGCAGAAAATCATCGAAGACGGCGTTAAAATCAGTCACAACGACTGGTTCGAACTGCCATTTTTTTAGGTTGTCAGCGATCAGGCCGCTGATGGTCTGATCATCCTCTACGATCATGATTTTAAACACGTGATCAACTCCATTCCTGCACTTATCGTATAAGTTTTGGCCAGGAAGCACAAGCCGCGAGAACAGTTGGTTAATAAGAAAATATCGCTGACATGGGCAATTTGTCAGTGAGGACGATGAACAGCAGTCAACAGTGGTTTTTGGTAGAATGATGACGGAGGTAAGCCATGGCAATTTTAGAAGTATCTAATTTAAGTAAAATCTTCGGACAGCGACATGATCGGGTTCGCGCATTAAATGACCTTAGCTTTCAGGTTGCAGCCGGTGAATTCATCGGTATTATGGGGCCGAGTGGTGCCGGGAAGTCGACCTTGCTGAATATTTTGGCAACGATTGAAACGCCTAGCACAGGTAAGGTCAAAATTGCCGGATATGATCTGGAAGCTTTGAATGAAAGTCAACAAGCTGCATTCCGCCGTGACCATCTGGGCTTTGTTTTTCAGGATTTTAATTTGTTAGACGATATGACGGTCGCGCAAAATGTCCTTTTACCATTGACGCTGCAACGCCATGTTCAACCGGATCGCGCTGAGCGTCTGCGGACGGTGTCCCAGCATCTCAATTTGGATCCGTTATTAAAGGCGTTTCCCGGCGAGTTAAGCATGGGGCAGCGTCAGCGGGTGGCGGCTGCGAGGGCGGTGATCACGCAGCCGAGCCTGCTGCTGGCTGATGAACCGACCGGGAGCCTTGACTCATTGGCAGCTACAGACTTTTTGCGGTATCTCCAGCAGTTAAATCAGCAGGAGAAAACCACAATTTTGATGGTCACCCATGATCCGTTTACGGCTAGTTTTGCCAGTCGGATTATTTTCATTAAAGATGGCGCGTTTTTTGCTGAAGTAACCCGCGGCAAATCCCGTGAACAGTTCTTTGATCGCATCATTGATATGGAAGCGACGGTAAGCGGAGGAGGCCATGCACGTGTGGCAACAGATTAAGACCAACCTTGTGCGACATCGGCACGAAGATGGCTTGCAGATCATGATTGCTGCATTGATCAACGCGATTATGTATGCGATTGGCGCGGTTGCGAATAATCGGTCGATTTTAAGTGATGCCAGCAAACGATTAGGCAGTTTGGATATTGTACCCAGCCTGCTAATGATTGTCATGGTCCTGCTGGCTTTGTTTTCGATCAGTTTCCTATTGTATTTAAATAGCCTGTTAATTGCCCGTCGTGATCAGGAGATCGGCTTATACCGACTTTTGGGATTATCCGGTGCCAAACTGGGAGTGACGGTGTTTATTGAAAGTCTGATTGTCGGTGCGATCGGATTGATAACCGGGGTCTTGCTTGGATTTATTCTATCGCCATTGTTAGGCATGGTGTTGATCCGCTTGATGGCCTTGCATACTCCGATTGGTTTTATGGTGTCCCCATCAGCGTTGCTGGACGTTTTGACATTGATGGGGGTGGTTTATCTGTTAGTTGGCGCCGTTAATGCCATTTATGTTCAAAATCCACTTCGTCAATTCATTCGGCAACAAGATGTGCCTGCCCCGCCCAAGCCGCAAACCTGGTGGCGTTTTTGGCTTGGTGTGGGCGGCTTTGCGTTATTGGTTGGTAGTCTGTTGACGATGCTGCGCTTGTTGCCAATTAGTGGTAGTTTAATGCGATTACTACCATGGATTCCGGGCCGAATGATACTCCCAATTCTCTTAGTCGTGCTTGTGACAGCGCTGCTGCTGGGACTTTTTCTTGTTTTTGCCGACTTTTTGCCCGGATTGGTGGCGTGGTATCAGCGTCGTCATGAGATGCAGACCCGCAATGCAAGTGGCATTTCGCGCCATCTGATTATCAAAAGGTTGCAAGGCAATGCCCACTCATTGTGGTTGACGACGCTGCTTTGTGCTGTGACGATCACGATGCTTGGCAGTTCGGTCATGTTGTTTCAATACGAACAAGAATTGGTGTTACGTGAAATTCCCACGACTGTCGTAGCCTCCGGAATCGGCGTTGATAATGTGACGGACGTTTTAAAAAAAGCCAAGGTTAAGCCGACGCACGCGGTCACCATGTCGACTAAATTATTATATGCCGAGATTAGGTTAAGGAATCAAATTGGCCAGATTCGCGATCAGCCTAGTGTTTACAATGTCGTCGCAATGCGTGAGTATCGTCGGGTAGCGCGACTGCAAAAGAGTTTACCCCCAGTTCGATTACGACAACAGGAAGCTCAGTTAATGTTGCCAAACAGAACCGGGTTTCGACCGGTTGGCGCGCGGCGTAATCCGGATCGAGCGATTATGTTACCAGGTAGTGACACGTCACTTCGGCTCACCCGAACGACTGATCTTTTTCCAACCGGGAGTAATAATTATTTTGACCGGGGATTACTGGTTAGTGATCGAACCTTTGACATGTTAGAAGGCACTCCGGACCGGTTATATATGGCTAAACTGCCTAAAACAAAATCTGCACGCCGGGCACTGGCACAACTGCAGCATTTGGACAATAGCAAGAATCTGCAGGAGTACGTCAATATTGGCGCCAATGAACGGGCAGGCAACGATCTGAAAGTCACTAATCGGGTGAGCGCCAAAATGAACTTCTGGCGTAATCCGATCGGGCTGCAAGCGTCGGAACAGAATTTTGTCAGTACGTTATATGGCTTTTTGCTATTTTTGATCTTGTTGCTAAGCGGTGTTTTTGTGGTCGCGACAGGCAGTATCTTATTGCTCAAACAAGTCATCGCCGTGCGTCAGGAGAAGCGGCATTTTCAGATATTAAAGCATTTGGGGATGGATCCGCAACAGATTCGGCACACGATTTACCGTCAGGCTGCGGTGGTTTTTGCGGTCCCACTTGTATTCGGTATTATCATGGCACTGTGTGTGATCAGCGTGATGACCAATTATCTTGATAATCCGCCGTCGCGTTATCTCGGTCTGATGATTGCCATTTATGCCGGGATTGACTGGCTGTTTTATCAGGCGACCGTGCATGTCATGATTCGCATGGTTGACGGGCCGGTCAGCCGGTGGGTTAGCGATTGATGAAAATGCATCACAAAAGCACCAGAATGACCAGCGGCGATCAGCGATAACGGCGGTTAGTTATCGGGGAATCGGTTCTGCCGAATTCTGATGCTTTGGTGTTAGCCGAATACTCGCGGTTTACGCGACTGGCATGTTAAAATTTTCGCAGTTGTATGATCGGCTTGTTTTAATCTTTTTGATGGGGGTCAATGACGGTATAACCCGCTTCATGAAAGCCATTAGCCGAAGCGGCGCGGCGAATGAACTCCTTGACTGATGAGAGTGCTGGGGTATTCTTGAACTCGTAGTAGTCATTGCTGGATTGCCAGACAGAAACCATCAGAAAATTATCAGGGTGTTTGACTTCTTGCGCCAACAGGATGTGATTTTCCCCAAGCAAGATGTCGTGGTTATCGATCAATTGTTTGATTTTTGATAAGAACACTTTGACATCGTCCGTGTCCAAATTAAAATACATGAACTGCACATAGCCGTTTTGTTCGGTTGGGCCTAAGCTCGTAATGATGTCGTAACGCAATGGCGCACTGAATGTCGCCCGGCCACTCGGATCGTAAATCATGTAATCCAGGCCGCTTTGTGCCGGCTTTAACAATTTTAGTTGGGGATCATGGCGCTCATCGAGCAATTTGACAAGGAACGACTTGCTACCGAAGACTGTTTGTATTGTGGACATACCGACCACCTCCACACTTATTATAAACTTCTTAGTGGCTTTTCAGGTTGAAAGGGAGGAAAAACTAAATGAAATTGACAGTTTTAGGTTATCTTGGCGGTTATCCGGATGCCGGCCACGCGACCAGCACCTACTTAGTTGAAAGCGGCGATTACCATTTATTAATGGATTTAGGCAGTGGCGGTCTGCTTGCCTTGGAGAAGGTTTTTGATCCATTGCAACTAGACGCCGTATTGCTGACGCATTATCACCACGATCACACGGCGGATGTCGGGGTGTTGCAATATTATTATCAGTTGCGGAAGGGGACCAAAAAAGTCTCGCCACTGCCAATTTACGGCCACACGATGGATCCGTTAAACTTTGGCAGTCTAACCTTTGGCCCATTTACGCAAGGCATGGGCTACTCCGCTGACAGTACCTTGCATTTAGGACCGTTCACGATCACGTTTCTTGAGACGCAGCATCCAGTGCCAGCCTTTGCTGTGCGCATTGTTGAATCAGGGACCAATAAAGTGCTGGTCAACACAAGTGATACGCGTTACTTTCCTGGATTGGTACCGTTTGCAAAAAACGCCGATCTCTTGATGGCAGATACCAATTTTCTGGCGGATCAACCGACACCACGATGGCATTTAACCGCACCTGAGGCCGGCCAGTTAGCAAAGGATGCCGGCGTCAAGCAACTCTTGTTGACACATTTGCCGCAACAACTCGACCTTGATACCTTAAAACAACAGGCTGCAAAACAAGCAGTGGGCATACCAATTTTGTTAGCGGCAGATGACTTGACAATTAATGTCTGATAGTGATCATAAATGTTCACTTAAAATGAGAACTAAATGTTAAAAAATGGCTCTGCGTCAACTGGTGTTGAAGAATAAATTTATCATTTGAGGCGGTTCTCCATTTGGGGAGCCGTCTTTGTCATGTTATGCCGTGATTTGGTAGATTCGTTTGAAGAAGTTCAGCTGATTCTTGAAGCCAAAACAGGATCGTTTGAGTGACTTGATGAGGCGGTTAACCCCTTCGATCGGACCGTTGGAATAAGGGCTGGTGACAGCGGCGAGAACAGCGACTTTGTGTCGCTTAAGCGTCGCGATCGTCATGTCCATTGCCGTACCGTTTGGCTCGTAAGTAGCTAACAGGTTTGCCAGTTCCGCGGGATGTTTCTTCACCATCAAAGCATCATGAAGCGCTAAGTAGGTCTCGTAGGTTTGCTTGAGCTTGGGCTCAGTATCAAGTGCGATATCGATGGCCTCCTGTTGCGTGACGTCTTCATTCAAACCAAACAGGAACTGTTTGTGTTTAGCGTCAGGCGCAGTTTGATGAAAAAGCCGCCAGTTTGTCTTCATGATCTTATAAGGACGGCTGTGCTTGTCATCAAGCTGTTTGAGCGCTTGGACGCGTACCTGATCAAGGGCACGAGCCGCAAGTTGAATGATATGGAACCGATCAATGACGACTTGGGCCTTGGGGAAAACCTCATGAATAATCGTCTGATAAGCTGCATTCATGTCCATGGTGACCGTCTGGACCCTAGTGCGTTCAGCGAGTGAATAATGAGCGATGAAGAAGTTTTTAATCGTTCGGTTGAATCGGTCACCAAGCAAGGCAATCAGACGATTTGAATCGGCATCAAGACAGATAAACGACATCATGCCATGAGTGGAACGGAACTCATCAAAGCAGAGTCGCGTGGGTAGCCGGCGAGCCGGTCGGAGTTTGAGATTTTGGTCAATGATCCGTTGAACCGAGGAGGCTGAGATTCCGATAATACGGGCGATGGTTTTGACCGGCAACCGTTCATGCGCTAACTTCATGATTCGTTCTGTCATGTGAGCGGCGATCGTGTGGTTGGGTTGCACGAGTGGCGTCTTGGCACTGACTGTGTGGTAACAGTTATGACAGCGCCATCGTTGCTTGTGCAAGTCAATGACTGTCGGCATTTCAACCCCGTTGGGGACGCGCACGTGGGCCGTGTAAAACCCGTTAGGGTGCAAGGCCTCAAAGCCACACAGTGGGCACCGGGTTAACCGGTAAGTCAGCTCGGCATCAATCACATGATACTGGCGGCGACGTACCCCGTTGCCGCGATATTCATGACGAACAAAGGCTACTTTGATATTATGGTCTGGTATTCCAAGGACGGACAGTGTAGGATCGTATTGGGACATTTACTCATAACCTCGCTTGCTTTTGGTTTCGACGCTAACAAGCATAGCATGGACACTGAGTAGGTGTCTTTTTGCGTTATCCAAAAAGGGCCTATACGTTCAGTGTTGATTATTTCTCAACACCAGAAAGTGTAGACCCTAAAAAATTAGTTATTATAACTTGAGCTATTTTTCACAAGAAAACTTATAAAAACGTTGATTGTGCAGAGATCTACAGAGATTTCAAAATTGGATTTTCAATTTTTAAAAAATTATTTTTCTGAATATGATTGCGCCGCTTCGAGGCAATCTCGTATACTATACCTGTAGTTGAGAAGGATTCCTCGTCAAAGAAAAAGGAGCGAGCGCTCATGGTTATTTTATACACGTCCCCAAGTTGCACATCTTGTCGGAAGGCGCGCGCCTGGTTAAAGGAAAATAAGATTCCTTTTACAGAACGTAATATTTTTTCTGATCCATTGAACGTTGATGAAATCAAGCGGTTATTGATGATGACCGAAGAGGGTACCGAAGAAATTATTTCAACACGTTCGAAGATCTTCCAGGAGCTAGGGATTAACATCGATGAGTTATCGACTGGCACGCTGATTAAACTGGTAGCAAAATATCCGGGTTTACTGCGGCGGCCGATCATGATGGACGACAAGCGTCTTCAGGTTGGTTATAACGAAGACGAGATCCGGCGCTTTTTGCCGCGGTCTGTGCGTACCTTGGAACTTCAACAGGCGCAATTATTGGCAGGATTTTAATTTGAAAAGTCGTGGTTTTTTACCCGCGTGACTGTTGTACTTACACAAGCTAGCAGCCAATCGGTCATTAATCATAAAACAAATAACAAATTGTCTCGACACGCGTATAAGTGTTGGGGCATTTTTTCGTTTTGACGAATAAATTTTTTTGGGGGGAGGATTTGGTTCTGAAATGCGTTGACTGGCCAAAAGCCTTGCAATACGGGCCTTGGTCACTGCACTGTGGCCAGATTGAGGGGTGTGGGGCAATCCGGCTCCGAAACGCGCTCGCAGGCCCAGAAACCTCCACATAAGGACCTCGAACCTAAATGGCTGGGCTTTGGCCATTTAGGTTCGAGGCCACTTATGCTCCGGTTTCTAACCGGGCCTGCTCACGCTCTGTGCACTAGACTTGATCATAGCGCTTACGTGCGGTAGAATGCCTTGACGTAGTAAATCTGCTATAATGTAGTAAGTGGTCATGTGATGAACCACAGAACTCAGGGTTCCGTGACTAAAGTGAGGTGCAGCAATCATGGAAATGGAACGGATTAATGCAAATACGATCCGGGTCATGTTAGGTAACGATGATCTAGCGCAGCGGGGGATTACGGTATTGGATCTGCTTGGCAATCACAAGCAGATTGAGAGCTTCTTTTACAGTATCCTTGATGAAGTTGACAAAGACCATACGTTTGCCACAAACGAGGCCGTGACGTTTCAGGTCATGCCAAGTCAATCCGGGCTCGAATTGTTGATCAGTAAGAATGGTCAAAAGAATGATGATAGCGACACCGGTTCTGATGATGACAGTACGGACACCCAAGTACCGGATTATATTCGTCAGCAGCTGCAGGGCTTAGACGCCAATGATCAACACGATCAGCAGTCAGTCGACGAAGGCGGTTATATTGACGCTAAAAAGGCTCCGCAAACCGAACTCGTTTTGAAATTAAAGGACTTTGAAGACTTTATCAGCCTTGCGCAGACGCTGCGTTTGGAAGGCGGAAAGAGCGACCTTTACCGGTATAAGCAAAATTATTACCTCGTATTAACGTTCTATCCTAATGAGATTTCCTCTAACGAAGCCCGTGACGAGATGGCGGTTGCACTGGAATTTGGTGATCGTTCGCCATTGTCATCTGCGGTTCTGTCCGAGTATGGCAAACGCTTAATGGAAACCAGTGCGTTAGAAACGGCACGTTATTACTTTAAATAAAATAGGATTAGCGAATGAGCTTTCTAGATCGTTAAAAAGCCGGCAACATTTCCAGTTTTGGAAGTGTTGTCGGCTTTTGTTTTGTTAGCGTTTTGGACGTGAGACAATCATTTAATGGCTTAAAATGGTGCATTGTCTTCGGTTGAAAAACCATTCAAATAATTCAAGAGCTGATCAGCATAACTAGGGTGATCATTCATCTCGCGCAACGTCGTCTTTAACAGACGCAACTGATCAGTAATGATGCCATCAGCGTCCATGAACGCCATTTTCTGCATGTCATCAGGATCGTTAATGGTCCAAGCATAGACAGCTTGATGATGGTCGTGGGCTTGATCAGCAACCGTGGTAGAAAGTGTGGTTGATTCTAACGTATAGCCGCTAGCTGGCGTTTCTGGGAAAACCAACGTGTACGGTAAAATAAAGAACGTCTTAAGCTTCGGAACCCGTTTGCGCAGCGTCTTAACCACACCGTAATCAAGCGAATGTACTTGATCATGATTGGCTAATAAGCGTTTGGCATAGCGGTTGATGAATCGATCCATCATCTGCGGACTGTCCTGTGGCGTGGTTTTGATCTCCACTAGCAGTTTTTGATGAACCTGTTCAGCTGCGGCCAAATATTGGTCAAAGCTTGCGACCTTGGCTGCGTGGCCGTTTTCATGCGCGGTCAGCTGTGTGATTTCCGCCAGCGTCAGTTGATGGGGCGCAGCGTCTTTGCCAGTTAGAGCCTTCAGATTCTCGTCGTGCATGACGACAAACTTATGATCCTTGGTTTCATGAAGATCCATTTCGACATAATCCGGTTTTTCTTTGGCAGTTGCCAAGAGCGCCGGAATGGTATTTTGAACCCCGTTGCCGTTATCGACACCGCGGTGAGAGATCGTTAACGGCTGGGTGGTTAACGCGCCGATCAGGTAGGCATGATAAAAGAGACTCGTTCCGTCGATAATCACCATGATTAAGGCAAATGCACTCATTCTAAAAATCCAATTGCGCCGCGGCTTTGGTACTTGCACAACGTGGTCCTGACTGTCGATCAGATGAAACGTTTCCGCTTGCGAAGTCGCCAGTTGGTAAAGCATGACGGTGAAGAAGACCGTGATCAGCAACATCGCTGCCTGTAACAAGCCAAGGTTGATCGTGGCACCAAGCAACGACCATTGCTGCCATTGCTGGTCAAGATAGGTTTGAAATGCGTACAGACCAGCGACTAGCAGGATAGAAAACACCAACACGGGAATCACAATCAGGATAACTGCCCATAAAGTTCGCCAGGTTTGACCGCGGGTTGCCCGCCAGCTGCGAACCACCGTTGCCCGCGGCGATTGATCATTGAGGATTAGTGCGGGCAGTAAAGGCAAGAGGCGAATAGCCAGCCAAGTGCCCAATAAATAAAGCACCACGATCAAAACGGTTAAATACCACCGGTCAAAAATGTAATCGATGATGAAATCAGGAATGGTCAGTTTTGCCAATAAACTGGTTTTAAAGACGATGCTTGAAAAGGGGAAGATTAACACGAAGTAAGCAATTAAACTCACAATGGTCGTGGGTGTCAGGCGCCTGGTTTTCCTAATAGTGGCGCCGGCCAGTTGCCTAAAGCTTAAGTGTGTTTGCCGATGAATGTTTTGAATGCCTAACAACAAAAATGCAAACTGCCAGTAAACAAACAACAGCAATATCAGTCCGATTAGCACCAGTAACAGTGCTGTGACCGGTTTGGCCGTGGCAATCTGTCCCAGGTTAGTCAAAGTAATATAGGGTACCTTTCCTAAGCGTAAGACTTGTTGGGCACCGAAAGTTAGTAGTGGGATGATGGCGAGACCGACAACTAAATTGGTCACGCTAATAAGCAGAAAATAGGCGCCCCAGTGCCGGGCAAAGTCTTGACTATTGTGTTTAAAATACGCCCAGACTTTAATCCTTTCGTTCATGATAAGACTTTCAATTGCCCCTTGAAGTCACTAATGGCATTATAGCCTTTAGTCTGCATCACGGCGCGTAACTCCCGGGTAAGCCGCGTGAACGCAGCTGGGCCTTCTTCTTGCAAGAGGGTACCTACCTGGACAAGACTTGCGCCGGCTAGAATCAAATCGTAAGCATCCCGGCCGTTGGTCACGCCACCGGTGCCGATCAGTTGAATCTTAGGATCGAGGCGCTGCGCAAAAGCCCGGACGTTAGCAAGTGCGATTGGTTTGGCGTAGGCACCGCCGATGCCGCCAAAGCCACCTTTAGGCTTGATCAACGCCGTGTCGGTTTCCGGATCAATCATAAGGCCGTTGCCGAGGCTGTTAATCGAATTGACGAATTTAAGCGGGAATTGATTGAGAATCGCCGCCATCTGGTCAAATTGCGCGAGGTCAAAATAAGGCGGCAACTTGACACCGGCCGGTTTGGTAAAGAAGCTAAAGAGATTGGTCAAAACTTCCTGTGTCCGGTCAAAGTCATAACCGGTCTGCGGCTTGCCGGGAACATTCGGGCAGCTTAAATTGAACTCAACCAACCCGTTAAAGTCTGAATCTTCAATGGTGTGGGCCATCGCCAGATTTTCTTCCATGGAAAGACCGGCAACTGACAGAAAAATCGGCTTGTCAGGATGGGCTTTTTGAAAGCTCAACGCATAATCCAAATAATACTCGAGACCTTCATTAGGCAGCCCCATGGAATTAATCGATCCTAGTTCTAAGCGGGCATATCGCGGGCTGGGATTGCCAAGTCGCTTTGCCTGGGTCGCGCTCTTGGTAACCAAAGTTCCGGCATCGCTTTCTGCCAGTTCATCCAGTTCGTCTTTGGTGTAGCAGCGTACGCCACTTGCGTTCATAAATACGTTGTCAAATTGAAACTCATCAATACTTGTATGCAGATCAGTCATGTGCCCACTCCTTCAATATTTGCTGCTCCCATTTAAGCATAGAAAAGCGCCAGAAACCAGTCACCGGCTCGCCAGCCAAACAAAAACGCCCCGGCATCGCGGAAAAGATGGCGTACGGAGCGTTAATCATTAAGTGAAGGCATTCAAAATCAAAGCAATTAAAGCAACCGCACCACTCATCAGCGCCAAACGACGAGCGCGATCAGGCGGCTGATGCCTAAGCATTAACACCAACCAACTCAATAAACCGACAAAAGCCGTTAGAACACAGATGACAAAGATTACCAACAAGATCATTTGAAAAGTTTGCATCTTATCTGTGTCCTATAAAGCAACATTGTCATTCGGCGTTACCAATCCCGCTAGTTTGGCGGCTTTTTGCCGAATATCGTCTGGCGGCGTTTGCGGTAAGGTAAAGTGTGTCTCCATCTTGTGGGGATCAAAGTCTGGCGTGACGCTCACTAACGAGTAGAAAACTTTACTTGAAACAGTATCCGGAATATCTGACAGTGTATAGGCGCGAATCTCGGCTTCTTTTTTTGGCAGATGGCTTAAGAAATCAGCCAAGACCCGATATGAATAATAAACGGTTTCTTCATACGTTGTCCCGACTGCCTCAGCATTAGGGATATTAGGAAAACTAATGCGATAACCAGTTTTGGTTTTCTCGTTGCGCGCCACGAAATAATAGTGACGTCCCGTTTTTGCCATCTCGACCACTCCTCTTCTTTCCTATTATTATAGCACGGTGAGAAAGATTAACAACAAAATTACACGCACTCATTTTTAAGATGTTTTCTCATTGAAATCATAGAAAAAAAGACCGATTGCGGCTTTGCAAATGCGCATCGCCGTGATACACTTATATGCGTTGATTTGCGGTCGTAGTTTAGTGGTAAAACTCCAGCTTCCCAAGCTGGTGTCGCGAGTTCGATTCTCGTCGACCGCTGTATAGGTCCGAAGAGAAAGAGGATGTCAGGTCAATCGGCGTTTTGACAGTGAGATCGGCTAGTGCAAACGATCACGTCAGACCAGGCGGCGCGCTTTTGAGGATCAGTGTTTTGAGTGGACATATGTCAAGTAGAGTGGTACCGCGGGCAAAGGCTCGTCTCTTCGATAAGGGAGAGATGGGTCTTTTTTCGTGGCATCATCATTTTAGGAGGAACTTATGGATTTTAAAGAACTTGTTGTCAATGCCCTTAAACCAGCCTTGGCGGGTCAACTGGATGAAGCGAAGATTGCCGCGTTAGTTGAAACGCCTAAATCATCTGACTTAGGTGATTATGCTTTTCCAACTTTCTCATTAGCCAAAATCCTGCATCGCGCACCCAAAATGATTGCCAGCGATTTGGTGGAAAAAATCGATGCGGCGCCATTTGAACAGGTTAAAGCGGTTGGCGGTTATGTGAACTTTTATTTGGACAAGATTAGTTTTGCCCACGAAGTCCTGAAAGCCATTGCGCAGGAAGGCGAGCATTACGGCGATGCCGAGTTGGGCAAAGGCAATGTCCCGATCGATATGAGCAGCCCTAATATTGCCAAGCCAATGTCAATGGGCCATCTGCGTTCGACGGTTATCGGCAATGCGCTGGCCAATATTTTGGAAAAAGTCGGATACAGTCCAATTAAAATCAATCACCTTGGCGACTGGGGCACCCAATTCGGTAAGTTAATCGTGGCCTATAAAAAATGGGGCTCCGAAGATGCGGTCAAAGCCGATCCGATCAAAAACCTGCTTCACTATTATGTGCAGTTTCATGAGGAAGCCGAAAAGGACCCCGAATTGGAAGGAGAAGCACGGGCATGGTTCAAACGCCTTGAAGATGGCGATGACGAAGCACTCACGCTATGGCGCTGGTTCCGGACCGTGTCACTGGCTGAATTCAACCGCATTTACAAGATCCTCGGCGTAGATTTTGATTCTTACAACGGGGAAGCTTTTTACAACGACAAAATGGACAGTGTGGTTAAAACGCTTGAGGACAAACATCTGCTCAAAACCAGTCAAGGTGCTGAAATTGTCGATTTAAGCAAGTACAACCTTAATCCGGCGCTGATCAAGAAGTCCGATGGCGCTACGCTTTATATGACGCGTGACCTTGCTGCGGCAATTTTCCGCAAGAATCACTATCACTTTGTCCAAAGCCTGTATGTGGTTGGTAATGAACAGCGCGAGCATTTCCAGCAGTTGAAAGCAGTTTTGCTGGAGATGGGTTATGAATGGGCCAATGATATTCACCATATTCCGTTTGGTTTGATTACGGCGAATGGCAAGAAGCTGTCAACTCGCCGTGGCAACATTATTTTGCTGGAAAAAGTTTTAAACGATGCGGTTGATCTAGCCAAGCAGCAAATTGCCGAAAAGCACCCGGATTTGCCGAATGCGCAAAAGGTGGCCCATGAAGTGGGTGTCGGGGCGGTTATTTTCCACGACCTGAAAAATGAACGTTTGGACAACTTTGATTTCAATTTGGAAGAAGTGGTTCGGTTTGAAGGCGAAACCGGTCCTTATGTCCAATATACCAATGCCCGGGCGCACAGCATTTTGCGGAAAGCAGACATTGCGCCTGCGCCGGAAGTTGCCTTGAGCGATCCGGCTGCATGGGATGTTTTGCGGGCATTAGGCGACTTCCCAGCCATTGTTGCGCGTGCTGCCAAGGAGTATGAACCTTCCGTGATTGCCAAGTATGCCTTGCGTTTGGCCAAAGCGTTCAATCAGTATTATGCCAACGTCAAAGTTTTGGTCGAAGACAGCGAATTGCCGGCACGGCTGGCGATGGTGAAGGCGACCACGCAGGTTTTGGAGAATGCCTTGCATTTGCTCGGTGTGGCCGCACCGGAAGAGATGTAGTCCGTCAGATCATCGCGACTAGCGACAGCGTCATGGTGGAGGTGTTGGGATGAACAAAAATGAACGACAGGCAGCGTTGGCGCGGATTATTAACCAAAAGCCAATTGCCACCCAAGAAGAGCTTCTGGCAGCATTAAAGGCGGCCGGCATTGATGCCACACAGGCAACGATTTCCCGCGATATTCGCGAAATGAAAATCGTGAAGGCACAAGATGCAACAGGAACGCTGCGGTATACGATTTTTCGTGGCTCGGCGGAATCACAACTCGAGCGTCTAGGCCGTTCGATCCGTGAAGTCGGCTTGTCAATCACCCGGGTTCAATTTATGAATGTCATCAAAACACTGCCGAGTAACGGTAACCTGCTGGCTGCCATCATCGACGATATCGATTTCGATCAGGTCGTCGGCACCATCGCCGGTCATGATACCATCGTGGTCATCAGTCCCGATGAAGAGCAGGCGAAGTGGTTTGAAGAAGCGTATCGGCATGCTTTTGAACGGTGATGGCGGTGTTGTTTGGTTGAGGCGTGACGAGTTGATAAAAGACGTGGCTGAATCATAATTCATAGCAACAATACAGAAGCGAACATACTACAACACTAATTTGGGTATGTCCGCTTTTTGTTTTCCCAGGAGAATTTGATAGGATTATTAAGATATGAGTGCCAAAGCGGAGCAATCGTAGGCCAGATGGGGCTCAGCCGTGCAAACAACACAGCGACTGGGCTTGTCGCTGATGTTGTTAGGCGACTTTGAGACAGTGGTTTTCTGGCTCAAAGCGCCGTCACAGCGTTCCAGCACCATCTGGCCGGAGGTTGCGGAGTTTGGCACGGCTTGGAATTTATTGCCTAAGATTTTTGATCGTTCGGAATTCACTAATCTATGAACGCTCTTGCAAAATTATGGCTCGGCCTCGTCTTTCTATGCGACCGATCACCTAAAATGGCACCGGACTAGTGACGGCGAGTTGTTCGTCACTGAGCGGCTTTGTAAGGCGAACGCGATAGGCGTGCAGGCGCATTCGCGGTTCATCACTTGGCGATGCGTATAATGGATCATCGATAATTGGATAGCCGATGCTGGCGAGATGGACGCGGATCTGGTGGGTGCGGCCGGTTTCCAGGCGAAGCAGAACAGTGGCAGTCGTCGCCGTTTCCGCAATTCGTTGGTAATGAGTGACAGCCGGCGCACCGTCAGGCCGAATCATCCGCTTGCGTTTGTCTTGCGGATCATGGCCGATTGGTGCGTCAATACGGCCTTCTTTGGGGATGCCGCGCTGAACCACGGCAAGATAGTCGCGGTGCATGGTTTTGGTCGCCAGCTGCCGATTAATGATGGCTTGTGCCAGGGGATTTTTGGCAATGACTAAAAGTCCGCTAGTTGCCATATCGAGCCGGTGCGTGATTAGCGCCGGCTGTGGGGCCAAATACGCTGCAGCCTGATTCATCAAGGTGCCGGTTTCTCCCGGCTGATTCGGATGGGTTTTCATGCCTGCAGGTTTGTCGACAATGAGTAAGTTGTCGTCTTCAAAGCGGATATTGAGGTGAGGCGTTTCCGACACATAGGCCAGGCGAATCGGTTCGTCGTAAGTCATGGCGACACGGTCACCGGTGACTACTGGTTCGTTAAAATGGCGATAATGCCCATTTACCTGGATCGAACGGGCAACGCGCATCTGATGTTGCCGTTTGCGGGGAATCAACCAGGATTGAAGCTGATCACGCAGGCTGGCATGCGCTTTAGCAATGGCGATGGTTTGAAATAACAAAAGTTTTCCTCGTTTCCTTTGTCCATAAAGTTTGCTTAAAAACCTGAAGCCGGGATTTAGGCAGCGCCTGGCTATGCTACAATAAATAAGATTCACAATAGGAGGGCAGGCATGGAATTTTTATCACGTGTCTGGCAGGGCATTCGGTGGTTCTTCCGCCGGTTTCAGGTGATTCGTTGGCTGATTTTAATCGGACTAACGGTCATTTTGGTGTTCTCTGCCTGGTTTACTTATAAAGCCAAAACCGCTGATGTTCAAAATATTAAAAGTACCTTGCAAACCAAAACGGTCATTTATGATGATAACAATGAAGAAGCAGGGACATTGTATGGCCAAAAAGGGACCTATGTTGAGTTAAACGACATTAGTAAGCAGGTTCAAAATGCAGTGATCTCAACGGAAGATCGAACTTTTTATACCAATGGCGGTTTTTCGATTAAGGGGATTCTGCGGTCTGCATTCAATTATGTTATTCACCACGGTCAGATTATGGGTGGTGGCAGTACGATCACCCAGCAACTCGCCAAGAATACGTTATTGACACAGAAACAGACGATCATGCGTAAGGCGCAGGAATTGTTCATGGCCATTCAGCTGAATAAAGTTTACTCCAAGCAGGATATCCTTGCCATGTATCTCAACAATGCGTATTTTGGCAATGGTGTTTGGGGCGTGCAGGATGCGGCGAAACGGTATTTTGGCAAAAATGCCAGTCAATTGGATGCCAGTGAAGGGGCCATTTTAGCAGGGATGCTGCGGAATCCCAGTTACTACAATCCTGCTGACCATAAAGACAACGCCATTTCGCGACGCAACGTTGTTTTGCAACTGATGGCCGACAACCATAAGTTAACCCAGGCTCAGGCCAATGCGGCTAAAGCCCAGTCGGTGCAGGTTGTCGATGCCTTTTCAACGGCTAATGCGCAGAAATACCCGTCTTATTTCGACTCGGTTATTGAAGAAGCGCGGAGTGAAGGTATTAGTGTTGATGACATTTTGAACAAAGGTTATAAGATTTACACGAACTTAGATCAAACGTATCAGCAGAACCTGCAAACCAGTTTTGAGCAGAACTGGGCATTCCCGGCCGATGCTGCGGATGGTAAACAGGTTCAAGGTGCCTCCATCATCTTGGATCCCAAAACCGGTGGTGTGCGCGCAGTCGTGGGCAATCGCGGTGAGCATACCTTCTTAGGGTTTAACTATGCCACCCAGCTGCGTAATTCACCCGGTTCGACGATTAAGCCGCTGATGGTTTACACGCCCGCACTGGAAAATGGCTACCATTACGATTCGATTTTGAAAGACGAAAAGCTTAGTTATGGCAAAAATCAATATACACCGACCAATGCTACGGGAACTTATCTGGGCACTGTGCCGATGTATAAGGCGCTGGCGGATTCGATTAATGCGCCGGCGGTATGGTTGTTAAACAAGATCGGCGTTCAAAAAGGCGTTTCCAGTCTTGATCGTTTCGGCATCCAACTCAAATCAAGCGACCAGAACCTAGCAGCGGCACTGGGGGGTTTGAAAAATGGGGTGTCCCCGCTCATGTTGGCGCGGGCGTATGCGGCGTTTGCCAACGGCGGTAAGCTGCCGACGACCCATTTTATCCGTAAAATTGTCGATGCGACGGGCCAGACGGTGGTCGATAATTCGAATCCGCCAAGCCGGCAGATCATCTCCAAAAAAGTGGCCCAGGAAATGACCAGCATGATGATTGGCACGTTCAACGAAGGCACCGGCTCGACGGCCAAACCATCTGGCTACACCATTGCCGGGAAAACCGGCAGTACCGAAGTGCCAAGCAGTTGGGGCTATGGTACAAAAGACCAGTGGGTTGTCGGATATACACCGGATATCGTCAATGCGACCTGGATCGGTTATCCGACAACCGACAGTCAGCATTTCCTGCAGGGCACAAGCACTTCTGGCGTAGCACCGTTGTTCAAGCTTGAAATGTCCAAATTAATGCCCAATACCCCGCAAACCGCCTTTGATACCAAGGATGCGGCACAAATGGCAAGTATTCAGACACCAGAAAAAAATGACGATATTTGGCAAGGAATTCAAGATGGTATCGATAAAGGCATAGACAGTGCCAAGCAAACTGTGGGAAAATGGTATGATAATATCAAGGGCTGGTTCAAATAGGCTCAAAAAAGTGAGGTAAAGTATGGCAAACGTTTACGACACCGCTAATCAGATGGCGGAAGATATCAAGACCACTCAGGAATTTCAGGATCTCAAGAAGGCATTTAACTTGTTGAAGTTGGACACCGTTGCTTACGGCTTGTTCCAACAGTTTCAGCAAAAGCAATATGAGATGCAGCAAAAGTCAATGCAGGGACAGGATTTCACGGATGAAGAAGTGAAATCGCTGCAGGCACTTGGCGAAAAGATGCGCGACATCCAACCGATCCAAAATCTCATGGCCAAGGAACAAGGCCTGTCACAGATGATGGACGAACTGAATAAGATCATTTCCCAGCCAATTATTGATGTTTATCAAAGCAAACCTTAATCGGTAAACTGGGTCGGTGTAGGTGCTGAATTCGTTTATGAACCTGCATTGGAAAAAGTTCCGGAGAGCGTTCTCTCTGGGGCTTTTTTATTTTGGCGACACGTGAGGGGCAATTGAGACCTTACTTGTACTTTAGGACCGACATCGGTATGATTTAGTTAGCTTGTATAGTAAAGGAAAAGGTGACAACCGTGGCAAAACGGCTTTTTGATTACCATAACGAAGAAGATGTACGGCTTCCCGTGCTGATTAAATCGGCTGAAGTTCGAGTAGCCAAGAATGGCAAAAAATTTATCGCAATGATTTTCCAGGATAACTCTGGCCATATTTCCGGGAAGTTCTGGGATGCGACGGCTAACGATATTGCCCAGTTTAAAGCGGGTGAGGTGGTTCAGCTATCAGGGAAACGTGAACTTTACCAAGGTAATCCGCAAATTAAGATTTATTCAATGCGGCTCGCAACGCAGGAAGAAGGCAACGATCCGAAAATATTCGTCGAGCGGGCACCGGAAGCACCTAATGCCATGGAAGAAGAGCTGAACAGCTTTATTTTTGAGATCACCAACGCCAACTGGAATCGCATTGTCCGCAAATTGATTAACGATCATAAAAAAGCGTTCTTCAGCTATCCGGCTGCTAAGTCGAATCACCACGCTTTTGCTGGCGGGCTGGCGTTTCACACGCTAAGTATCTTGCGGTTGGCTAAAAGTGTGACCGCTCAGTATTCGAGTTTGAATAAAAGTCTGCTATACGCCGGAGCCATTTTGCATGACTTGGGTAAAACCATCGAATTAAGCGGACCGATTTCGACGGATTACACGGTTCCCGGGAATTTAATCGGGCATATTGTTTTGATTGACGAACAAATCGTGCTGGCTGCGCATCAGCTTAAAATCGACATCAATGGGGAAGATATGTTGCTGTTGCGGCATGTTGTCTTGGCCCATCACGGATTGCTTGAATACGGCTCACCGGTTCGTCCGCAGGTCCTGGAGGCGCAGGTGTTACATGAGCTGGATGAAATGGATGCGTCCATCAATATGATGACCACCGCTTACCAGCATGTTGATCCAGGGACGTTTACCGAACGGCTTTTTGGCATGGATAACCGGCGCTTTTATCGGCCGACGAACGGTCAGACATTTCCGAATCCGCATTGATGTCATTAGCAACGTGCACTTTGAAAAAAGCAGAGGGTACACAAAAAGGCTCGCGCCAAGTCAGCGCGAGCCTTTTGCTATCTTGCTTGGTACTTACTGTTTTACTTGGAAGTGCTTGAGCTGCTGCTCAGGTAGCTTGAAAGAACGTCTTTAAGGTCGTTATCCTTAATTGAAACGTTAGCCTTCTTCAAGACTTTGGTAATAACACCGTTCATCACGGTCTGATCACTCTGCCATGAAGTGTAAATCTGATTTTCCAGATCCTTCTTGTGTTCCTTCATGGTACCTTTCTTGCCGATGGAAATGGCACGAATGACATGGTACCCATATTGGGTCTTAACCGGTGTTGTCGTGATATCGCCAGGCTTTTTGAGCTTGAAGGCAGCTGTCTTGAAGGTTGAATCCAAGCTGGTATCCGTGTTATCGAAGGCAGTTAACTTACCACCTTTATTCTTGGTACCTGTATCGATAGAGTTCTTCTTGGCCAAAGCTTCGAAGTTCTTTTCGGTTGGATCCTTTTGATAATCGGAAATGATTTGCTTAGCTTCATCTTCGGTCTTAACCAAGATATGCTGTACCTGAATCTTTGGTTGGTACTTCTTCCACTGGGCTTCAATTTGCTTCGTGGTTGGCTTCTTCATGTCCTTTAAAGCAACTTCGGAATACAACGTTGTCCGGATTTGATCTTTGAAGCTTGATTCGGTGTAGCCGTTTTGTTCAAGCGTTGAATCAAATGAAGAACCATATTGCTTCTTCAGCTTGCTGAACTGGCTGTTGACCTTTTTGTCTGACACCTTGTTCGGGTATTGTTGTTCTAACGCCTTTAAAACGATCATGTTACGTAGGGTCGCTTGACCGGTGGTGGTCTTCTTCATAGCGTTATAATACTCATCTTTGGTGATCTTGGCACCCTTCATATTTGCAACAGTGCCGCTTGAACAGCCTGCTAAGGTCACTGCTACAAACAAGCCAACAACGCCGAGAATCCATTTTTTCATGCAATCACACATCCTAATCTAAAAAGTTTCTGTTTAACACTGCCGTCTACTATACCATAACTTATCGCCATACGCCGATCTTCACATAACTTTCAATAATCCGTCACGGCTTGGCGACAACTACTTAGGCCATTTTCAATGTTTTAGTTAAGGTTTTGCTGTAGACGTCGGTGCTTTGGTGCCAAGATCGCTGACTGCCTCATTGATCTTGTCGAGATGTTCCTGGATCGCGTCCGTGCGCGGTGCCGTTTCGAATTCGAAAGTTTCGACGCTGTTGGTAATGTCTTTCATGGCTGGCTTGAGCGTTTGATCAACTTCAGCGGACAAGTTCGTTAGCGTCTCACTGAGGTGGTTGATGCTTTGGCGAACTTGGGTGACGCCATTTGCAACGCCGTTAAAATAAGCCGCGATCTCCTGTTGCCGTTGCGGACCGGTTTTTTTTGCCGTTAATATTCCATAAATCGTACCGGCAACCGCACCTAATAAAAAGCCGTGACGAAATTTCATGCTTGTGCCTCCAGCTGGTTGCGAATTTTGGCGGCGACTGCCTCAAGCTTGGCATTATCGTACTGAGCGCTGTGGTCACCGAAATGCATACCGAAGTCGTCTTGATCGCTGTAGCGCGGGATCAAGTGGATATGTGAATGAAAGACGCTTTGATAAGCAACTTTGCCGTTATTGTTCAAAATGTTCATGCCTTTGATGGCCGGGTTGCTTGCCTTAATCGCCCGGGCAATTTTAGGCACCCGTTCAAAAACTGCGGCGGCCAGGTCGGTATCATAGGCAAAAATATCGGGAACGTGTTTCTTAGGTACGATTAACGTATGGCCCGGCGTAACCTGCGTGATATCCAAAAACGCCTTCACGACATAGTCTTCATAAACCGTAACGTTGGGAATCTCATTGCGAACAATTTTACAAAAAATGCAATCAATCATGTCCTTGCCTCATTTCTGCTTACGCTTTTGTTAATAGAAACCTTGATTTCATGCTATCATATCCCTAACTGAAATTATACAGATAGGGACTGGTAAGATGACTTTAACAATTGATGGACTCACTGGCGGTTACGGCAATTTAACAATTCTAAAAGACATCAGCTTCTCGGTACCTTCAGGCAAAATTGTCGGGTTGATCGGCCTCAACGGAGCAGGCAAATCGACAACCATTAAACATATTATCGGTTTACTGACGCCACAAGCCGGCACGATTGACTTAGATGGCAAAACGCTCAAAACCGATCCGACCGGGTTTCGCGCAAGCCTAGCTTATGTCCCCGAAACTCCGGTGCTTTATCCCGAGTTGACGCTGCGCGAACATCTTGACATGACGATCATGGCTTACGACCTCGATAAAGACACAGCCTGGCGCGAAGCCGATGCGATGCTGAAAAGGTTCCGCCTTGACAACAAGCTGGACTGGTTTCCGGCTAAATTTTCAAAAGGCATGCAACAAAAAGTGATGATTGTGGCGGCGTTTATGACGCACGCCCAATTGTTCATCATCGACGAACCGTTTACCGGCCTTGATCCATTGGCCATTCATGATCTTTTGGACATCGTCACGGCTAAAAAGCAGCAAGGGGCATCGGTGCTCATGTCAACGCATATCCTGGCAACCGCCCAGCAGTATGCTGATGAGTTTGTGTTGATCAAATCCGGAAAAGTGCGGGCGACCGGCGACATGGCCTCCCTGAAGCAACAATTCGGTTTGCAGGACGGCAGCCTGGATGATATTTACATGAAGATGACGGAGGAAAAAGCATGATCAAGTTGTGGCGAACCCGTCTCCGTCAACATGTGCAAGAACAGCAAAAATATTTGCGGTTGGTGTTTAACGATCATTTCGTTTTGATTTTGCTGATTTTGTTTGGCGATGCGCTTTATGCATATAGTCAAATTGTTAAAACCTTGCAACCTTCTGGATGGCTTGCTTTAGGACTGGCTCTGATTTTCACCGGCTTTCTGAGCCTTGGTCAGCTGGCCACGCTTGCGGAAGCACCGGATCAAATTTTCTTGTTGCCAAAAGCCGAAGCCTTTAAAGCTTATTTGTTGAAGGCACGCCATTATAGCATGATCCTACCTGGCGTCTTGTTGACGTTTACGAGTTTAGCGATGTGGCCGTTATTTGCGCAGCTTGGTCAGGATCCGGCAAGCGGAACGATGGCATTGCTCGTGTCCTTGTGGTTGTTTAAAGATCTCGATTTGTGGTTGCAGTTTTTACAGCGGTACCACCTGCCGATTCGCTGGCATCACCAGCGGCTTATACTGCTTAGCATTGCGTTCATCGCCTTGTTTGGCGGATTTTACCTTCATCCTGCCATGACGCTTTTGGTGGCGTTAATCTTGGATCTTGTTTTTAGATGGCAGTTAAAATCGGTGCTTGACCAAGGACAATTGAATTTTTCCGCTTTAATTAGCTTGGAAGAGGCACGAATGGGGCGGCTGTATCGGTTTTACAATCTCTTTACCGATGTGCCTGGCTTAGCCAACAGTGTCCATCGACGCCGATATCTGGATGGCTTGTTGAAACTGGTCAAGCCCCAGCAGGCAACGACATGGCTATTCCTGTATTTGCGTGGCTTTTTGCGCGGCGGCGAATACCTTGGTTTGTATGTGCGTTTACTCGTCATCGGTGCCGTGATCGTGGCCGTTTTGTCACCGTGGTGGCTGGTGCTGGGCTTTGCCATCTTGTTTCTTTACATGGTCGGGTTCCAACTGTTACCGTTTTATTATCAGTATGATGATATTGTCTTTGTGCATTTGTATCCCGTGGCGCCTGAGCAGAAGCCGGCTGCGTTTGAGCAGCTGTTAACGGTTTTGCTGTTGATTGAAGTACTGACATTTACGCTTGTGACACTTGTTCGGCTGCAATGGTTGGCAGCCGGGTCAATCTTCATCGGCGGGGGACTTTTCGTCTGGGCATTTACCCGCTGGTATGCGCGCATGCGGTTAAAACAGCATCACGTCATGATTTAATCCTGTTTTGCTGACAGCTCTAAGTCAAATCAAAAACGTTCGGTGGAAAATGAAAAGCCTGCGTATTTCGTCAGGTCAGCTGCAATTGGCAGTTAGTCTTGACGGGTAAATCGCAACTTAGTAATATGAAATGTGGACGCACGAGCGCCTGGGAGTGTCTTTTTGATGACTAGAACCATTCCTGCGGCCAGATATAAGGAGTAGTGCCTATGGAGTTTGAATTAGATGCCGGGTGGTCCCTGCAGCCTGCAGGCGGTTCCACCGGAAGTGCGTTTCTTGGGGTTTATGCGAATCAAAAATATTTCCTTAAACGTAACGCGTCACCATTTCTTGCGGCACTTTCAGTTGAACACATCACCCCGCGGTTGCTATGGACGCGCCGGGTCAGTACCGGCGATGTGTTAACCGCACAAGAATGGTTAGACGGCGAAACGTTGACCCGCGAGCAAATGATGCAGCCGGTCGTCGCCAGCATGTTAGCAAAGGTGCACCACTCAAGTTTATTAAAGCGAATGCTTCGCCAAGTTGGCGGTCAGGTGTTGGATCCTGATCAGTTACGCCAATCGTTGTTACAAAACTTTCCCGAAAATCTCGCGGCCCAACCGCGAGTGGAGCAGGCACTGGCGGAGATCCAACGCTGGGTGCCGCGGGTGACCGTGCAAAGTGTCTGCCACGGCGACCTGAATCACAAAAATTGGCTGCGAGCAAACGGCCGCCTGTATTTAGTTGATTGGGAGCAAGTGGCGCTGGGCGATCCGGCTTATGATCTTGCCGATGTCATGGCGCATTATGGTAACCACGACACGTGGCCGGCGTTCCTAGCAGCTTACGGGGCAAACGTGGATGATCATTTGCAACATCGGCTTTATTGGTACAGTGACCTGCACTTATTAAGCGATATGAAGACCGCCGCGTTACATCAGCGATCGGATGAAGTGGCAAAAGCCCTGCGCCAGTTCGAAGTACTGCAATCCACACATTGAAGTGGTGCAACAAGTAGCAAATCAAAAGGCCTGTGGCAAAATGGCTTTGTCGCGGGTCTTTTGATTTGTTGAGCGTGAGCCGGCGCGGTTAGAAGCCGGAGCATAAGTGGCCTTGAACCTGAATGGCTGGTCTTTGGCCATTCAGGTTTAAGGCCCTTATGTGCAGGCTTCTGCGCCGGCGAACGCGTTACGGCAGCCACCAGCCCTAAACAAATATGCAAGTTAACTCAAAAAATCACCGCATTAAACAATACTCAAAGATAAGGAAACGATACCAATGCGATTACGTAACAAAACATGGGCCAAACCATTGATTGAGGCTCATCCAGAGATGATCCTCGTACGGCCAGAAAAAATGCCCGGTCAGTGGCAGACACGATTTGATCAGGAGCAGCCACTATATCTTGAAGTCGGCTCTGGCAAAGGGCAGTTTATTGTTGCCATGGCTCAAGCCCATCCGGAATATAATTTCATCGCTTTGGAATTGCAGGAGGCGGCCATTGCCATGATTCTAAAGAAGCAGGTGGCGTTAAAACTGCCTAATCTTCAGCTCGTTTTAGGCGATGGCGCCGATTTAACTGATTATTTTGCTGATGGTGAAATTAGCGGTTTGTTTTTGAACTTTTCCGATCCATGGCCAAAAACCAGACACGAAAAAAGACGGCTGACTTATCGCGACTTTTTGCGGCAATATCAAGCAATTATGAAACCAAACGCGTTGCTGCAGTTTAAGACCGATAATCAAGGGCTTTTTGAATATTCGTTGGTGAGCATGAATAACTTTGGCATGACCTTTGACCTCGTGTCGCTTGATCTTCATCACGACAAGCGCGTTACCGATAATGTGCCAACCGAGTATGAGGAGAAGTTCAGGGCTGACGGCGGCCGGATTTACGAGTTAGTCGCGCATTTTTAGTTTTCAACCAAGTGAAGTTGGTGGAGTCGCCATAAATGGCCATCGGGTTGTACCGCAAATTCAAATTGTTGGTGTGTATGGTGTTGCCGTATCGTCAGGCCACCTGTATAAACCCGGATATGGTGCTGACCAGGCGTTTCAATCGTTGTCGGATACATGGCAATCCAACTGTTCTCAATGGTTCCGCGGTTTGCGAAACCGGCTTTAATGTTGGCTAGAAGCCGATTAGGGATGGTTCGGTAATAAAGTCGATGATGGATCAACACCGATGTTCCAGCTGAGATGATGCCGGCTGCTAGCCAGACAGCAAAAGACGATCTTAATTTCGAAACTCGCATGATAGCCCTCCTTAACGCAAAAGATGCGACGACTTTTTTCAGTTATCAGCTTGTGGCTAAACGTCTAACTTAAGTATAATGTAACTAATATGAAGTGACATTGCACCAATGCGATTTTCCTGTTATAGTTACTTTTAAATAGTAAGTGAAAGGATGTTGGCTATGAAAGAACTTGGATCGAATACAGCAATTTTGGATGAGGTTAAAAAACCAGGCAAGAAAATGCTGTTCTTCTCTGCAGATTGGTGCTCGGATTGCCGCTTCATCAAACCGGCAATGCCAGAAATCGAAAAAGATTTTCCGGACTATGAATTTGTCGCGGTTGATCGTGATAAGAATCTAGAGGTTGCCCAGGACATGGGTGTCTTCGGCATTCCTAGCTTTATTGCTTTTAATGACGGCAAGGAAGTCGGCCGTTTTGTCAATAAAGATCGTAAAACGAAACAACAAGTCGAGGACTTTATCAACGGCTTGCATTAATTTTGGAGGTACGCATGCTTATTACCAGTTATAATCAATCAGCATTCGGCGATACGTTAATTGCGATCACAGGGCCGGATACTACGACACAGACAACGCAGCAAAATGGGGACGTTGTGGCGATCTTAAATGACCAAAATCAGGTGATCGGCTATAACTTTTTCAAGGTCAGTCAATGGCTGGGTTCTTTAACAAGCAAAGGTCAGGTTAAGTTGACCAAAGAACAAGTGGCGAAACTAAATGCTGCTATTCAAGAAGCAGGGTTGCCGGGCCAGCTTGAAGCAGATGACAAGCCCAAGTTTGTGATTGGCAAAATTGTCGATTTCAAGGACCATCCTGATGCTGACCATCTACATGTGGCGCAGGTTGATATTGGTGAGAAGCAGGTGCGGATTGTTTGCGGCGCGCCCAACGCAGCTTTAGGACAAACGGTCGTGGTGGCACTGCCTGGTGCGATGATGCCAGATGGTAAGATCATCTGGCCCGGCTCTTTGCGTGGCGTTGCCTCTTACGGCATGATCAGCAGCGCCCGAGAGTTAGCTATTCCAGGGGCACCACAACGACGCGGTATTCTCGTGATGCCAGATGAACTGGCTGCCGGTACTCCGTTTGATGCTAAAGAAGCCGCTAAAGTGGTGGCTGCACAAGCCTAATAGAACATTCAAGGTAGATTGTAAATCGACTTAAGTGCAATGATGCTTGAGTCGATTTTTTGTGAGCGCGTTATGAGGAAAAGATTATTTTTATAGATCAAGGATTCGGGGAACCGGTGCGTATGCTAAAATGGAGACACTGTTAAAACACGATAAAAAGGGGATTCAATCATGGCACATTATGATGGGCCGGCATTTTTACATCAAAATAACTTGCCAACACCTGAATCCGAATTAACGAATTCGAAATGGAAGCAGCCGCAAGATGAGCCATATCACTTGCCACCGCAGCTGGCGCACGCGCCGAAAAAACCGGTGAATCCGCGAAAAGTTGCAGAAGCACAGGCAGATTTGCGGGCCATGAGCCATCCGTTGCCAAGTCATGATCGCGATCGAATTGCGAGTCTCACAACACCGAATAGTACGGTTCGAACCCTGCCAAAAGAGCGGATTGACTATCAGAAGATCGCGACTGCTTTAAGGCCGGATGAGCAAAACGTTTATCTTTTTGTGGGTCATGGCACCAAGCCAAGTAAGCAGATTGAAGCTGATTCATTAGCGATTGCGGTGACACCATTGGAATCTGTTAGCGAAGAAGAAGGGGCGTCAGCGGCAACTTCAACAACTGCTTCCGAACCAGTTGCAAGCGACCAAGCCGCGGCTGTTCATGAGGCAAGTGAACCGCAGAAGCCGCATGCCGTTGCAGCAGCTATTGCCGAACCAGTTGAGCCGCAGCCGGCGTCTGATGCAGAGGTGCAAGCGACGACCGAAGAAGACGTTAAATCTGCACCGTCAGTGGAAATTTCATCAATGCCAAAGATGCCATCCGCCAATGCCGGGCAGGAGACGAAACCGCATGGGCCTAATAGCCGCAAAGCTGCCCGAATCGAGGCGTTAAGACACAAGCATGAAGCCAAAAAACTACGCAAGGCGTTAGCAGCACAAAAGGCGAAGTCGGTAGCAAGCAGGGATGCCGAAAGTGCACGGTCTGCGCCGTCAATACCGGAAGCACGAGGCGCAAGCGAGGCGTCTACAGCACAATCGCAATCAGGAACAGCCGGGCTGCCTGCGTCAATGACAACCTCGGAACACCCTATTACGGCGGTTAGTGCAGATGATGCCACCACAGAGACCATTCCGCCATTAAACTTACTGTCGCCGCCAGTTGTGGCTGATCAGGCAGCTCAACATGAGTGGGTGCTGCAACAGCGCCAGCGACTTGATCAAACGCTTCAAGCTTTTAACGTGGACGCGCATGTGGTTGCTCATACAATCGGTCCCACCGTGACGCAATTTCAGGTCAGTCTGGCAAGCGGGGTGAAGGTTAGCAAAATCACCAACTTGAATGATGACCTTAAACTGGCACTTGCTGCCAAAGACATCCGCATTGAAGCTCCGATTCCCGGGAAAAATACGGTTGGCATCGAAATCCCCAATTTGAAACCGCGACCGGTCATGTTGCGGGAAGTGCTCGATACTCCCGCCTTTCAACAAGCAAAATCGCCTTTGACCATTGCACTTGGGGTGGATCTTTTTGGTCAGCCAGTCGTCACAAATCTGGCCAAAATGCCGCACGGGTTGATTGCCGGTGCGACTGGATCGGGTAAGTCGGTCTTTATCAATAGCTTGCTGGTTTCGTTGCTGTACAAAGCCACACCACAGCAAGTTCGTTTGCTTTTGATCGATCCTAAGGCCGTTGAGCTTGCTGGATATAATGGCTTACCACATCTGGTGTCGCCGGTTATCTCCGATCCTAAAGCTGCCAGCGCGGCGTTGAAGTGGGTTGTTACCACGATGAATGACCGTTATAAGAAGCTCGCAGCGGCCGGCGTTCGTAATCTGGAACAATTTAATGCGAAGGCTAAGCGCCATCAAGAATATAACCAAGTGTTGCCGTATTTGGTCATTATTATTGATGAGTTGGCGGATTTGATGTTGGCAGCTGGTAGCGAGATTCAAGACGATATTGCGCGGATCACCGCCAAGGCGCGTGCGGCAGGTATTCATTTGCTGGTTGCCACCCAACGTCCTAGTGTTGATGTGATCACCGGTACGATTAAGAATAATATTCCAACGCGAATTGCCTTCATGACCGCCAGTCAAATTGACTCGCGGACCATTATCGATACCGCTGGCGCAGAACGGCTTTTAGGCCGCGGCGACATGTTGTACTTAGGCAACGGTGCCAGTCAGCCGATTCGACTGCAAGGTACGTTTGTCGATCGGGAAATCGATCAAATTGTAGATTATGTGAAGGCGCGGCAAGGACCGCGGTACTTATTTGATCCAGCAGGACTTGTCAAGTCGGCTGAAGCCGAAGCCAGCAATGCCCATGAAGATGAGCTTATGCCCGATGTTTTGGACTACCTGGCTGGTGAACGCCACATTTCGACATCTAAACTGCAGCGCATCTTTTCAATCGGGTATAATCGCGCGGCAAATCTCATTGATACACTGGAAGCTCGGCATCTGGTGTCGGCAGCTAAAGGCGCCAAACCGCGTGAAGTTTATTACACACAAGCAAAGAAAGAGGAACAATCGTCATGACAGAGGCAACCTATTATTTTATTGGTATCAAAGGCTCAGGAATGAGTGCGTTGGCACTGGTGCTACATGATTTGGGCCACAAGGTGTTGGGCAGTGATATTACCCAGTACACATTTACACAAAAAAGTTTGGCAGCAGCCGGAATCACCATGCTACCATTTGATCCTGCCAATCTGAAGCCAGGCTACACCGTCATTGCCGGCAACAGTTTTACCGAGGATCATCCAGAAATCAAGCAGGCCAAGGCGATGGGGCTGACCATTTATCGCTACCATGAGTTCCTCGGCCAATTGATTAAGGGTTATACCAGCATCGGGGTTGCCGGCGCCCATGGCAAAACCAGTACAACGGGGTTGCTGGCCCACACGTTAAGTGGTGTTGCCAAAACCAGTTATTTGATCGGTGATGGTACCGGCAAAGGCGTGCGCGATTCAAAATTCTTTGTTTTTGAAGCGGACGAATATCGGCGGCATTTCTTGGCTTATCATCCCGATTACATGATCATGACGAACATCGACTTTGATCATCCTGACTATTATCACGGCTTTGAAGATGTCTACGATGCTTTTGAAACTGAGGCTAATCAGGTTCAAAAAGCGATCGTGGCCTGGGGTGATGATCCATGGTTACGCAAATTAAAGGCTAAGGTGCCGGTTTATTATTACGGTACTAGTGATCGGGACGATTTTCAGGCGCGGAACGTGGATCGCGACACTAAAGGCAGCAGTTTTGATGCCTATTTCCACGATCAGCTAATCGGCCACTTCTTTGTTCCATTGTTTGGCGAACACAGTGTCCTCAATGCGTTGGCCGTTGTTGCAGTCGCCCATATGGAGAAGCTTGATGCTGGGTTAATTGCCCGTGAACTGGGAAACTTCGGCGGGGTCAAACGGCGCTTTGCCGAAAAGGATCTCAAGGATATGATCATCGTGGACGATTATGCCCATCATCCTAATGAAATTAAGGCCACGCTGGATGCAGCCCGCCAAAAGTATCCTGATAAAGCGATCATTGCGGTTTTCCAACCCCATACTTATAGTCGAACCAAAGCCTACGAACCACAATATGTTCAAGTGCTGAGCCAGGCTGATCAAACGTTCCTGACACCGATTTTCAGTTCTGCCCGTGAAAAAAATGGCAACCTTCGGTCAGAGGACGTTGTGGCCCAAATCAAAGGCGCTGCGGTGATCCATCAGGAAGACATGCGACCACTGCTCAAGTTCCATCACGCGGTTGTTGTCTTCATGGGCGCCGGCGATATTCAAAAGTACGAAAAGGCGTATGAGTCGTTACTCAATGAAGAATCATTCACTAAATGACTAGAACATCGCAAAACCATTTTAATCCATTATTTTGTTGATGTGTCCCAATATAGGCACTGTGTCTTACGCCAAGACCAGTTGCTTATATTGGGTTTTTATTTGGATTAAAAGTCATATTAAAATTATACATATTATAAAAGCGTCTATTTTCCGGATAAGAGACACTAAAAAAACAAGCTGACATGATAACAATGTCATGTTAACATGATGAAACATTGATGAACGATAACTTAGAATAATCCAATGGTAAGATCGCGAGGCGAATGGCATGGATTTGTATGATTTTATTGAAAGCAACGAAGCTAGAGATGTGAAGCTGTTGCAGTTACTTTTGACAGCCGGAACGCATGGCTGTTCTTACTCCCGATTACTCGAAAGTCTACAAGTGACACCAAGTACACTTGCTGCCACTGTGGCGTCTTTGCAACAACGGCTGCAGGCATTTGACGAAGCAGCTCAAATTAGACAATGCAACGAGGGAAAAGGGCGCAGGCTCTTTTTGGAAACGCAAAAGCCGGTGTTGTTTGATGACTTGTACCGGAAACTTTTGCGACAGTCGAAGGAATATCAGATCGCGCATTTTAGAATCAAGTTAGCCACTGTCTCAAAATTTTTTGGACAATAAAAAACATCAAGAACAGATATCCTGTATCATTGAAGTTCCTACACAAACAATGGAAGAGGATATTGTCTTGATGCAGAAACAGGATAGCACACACCGCCAAAAAGGTCAGCACTTAACATCACTCGAGCGCGGAAAAGTGGCCGGATTCCACCAAGCTGGGAAGTCCAATCGTTGGATTGCTGCTGAAATTGGCGTCTGCCCGCAGACCATTAATAATGAAATCAAGCGAGGTACAGTAGATCAGGTCAAGAAGAGTAATGGCAAGCGCGTCTACCATCGACAATACCTGCCAGAGGCTGCTCAGGCACGTTACGAGACTGCACGCTTGAGCTGCCATCGTCCTGACAAGTTCGCCAGCGTACAGGTCTTCTTAGCCTGGTACGTACAGCGAGCTAAGCAGGACAAATGGTCGCCGGATGCTTCAATCGGCTATGCCAAGCGACACAAGCTGTTTACTCCTGAAGAGCTTGTTTGTGCCTCGACTTTGTACCAGTACATTGACGACCAACGCCTAGAGATTCGAAATATCGACCTGTTGGAGAAGACTAAGCGGAAGACCTCTCACCAGCACCACACCAAGGCTAAGCGCCTGGCTGGCCGCAGTATCGAGGAACGGCCTAAGGTCGTTGAACGACGCAGGCAGTTCGGTCACTGGGAGATGGATACCATTGTCGGTAAACGCAATGGCAAGAAGAGCGTCATCTTGACTCTGATTGAGCGCAAGACCCGTTGCCAACTTCTCCGCTTGATCGAAGGACGAGATGCAGACTCTGTGAGCTATGCATTGCGTGGAATCAAGCGCGAATGGGGAGCTTGCATCAAGACCATCACAGCCGACAACGGACCCGAGTTCACCGCCTTAAATACTGCTTTTGCTGGGACGGAAACTGAGATCTTCTACGCCCATCCTTACACGTCCTGCGACCGTGGCACCAACGAGGCACATAACCGGATGATCCGCCAGGACTTCCCTAAGGGCATGTCCTTAGATGACATTAGCCCTAGTCAAGTGCAGGCCACGCAAGACCGCTTGAATCAGTTGCCTCGCAAACAACAGGGCTACTGCACACCCCAGCAAAACTTTGAGGCCGAAGCTCGGCGCGTTCGCCGCATGGCCCAGTAGTCTCTCTAGCGCCACAACTTCTATTTGATAACGGCCTGTTCTGGGATTGTCCTCAACGACTGGCTAACTTGTTCTTGCAATTTACGAGGAATATCAGATCTTGGCAACACTACTGGAAAAAGGAAAATGTCGGGTTGACGAATTCGTCACGCAGTTGTACATGAGTAAAGCCGCCGTGTTTCGCAAAATCAAACAATTAAATCTCGGACTGAAGTCGCATGCGATCAAAATCAAAAATGGTACGTTGGTTGGCTCAGAGGTTGAGATTCGATATTTATATTACCAATTGGTTTTAAATAGCTATGACAGCGAAGAGCTTGCAGCTTTGGCGGCAACTTTTTCGGCCCGGCGTTACATTAAGAGATTCGAAGCACGATCAAAGGTTAAATTTTCTCCTCGTGGTGAAATCAAGCTGTGCGTTTGGCTGGATATTGCACTTAAACGTCATTTTACCGGCGATAAAAAATTTACCGGCATCCCGGAAGAAACGCTTCATCAGCTGGAAGTAAATCCGCTTTATCACATGATTAGAAATTGGCTATTTGAAATTGCCAAGCAATATGCGCTGGCTTTGGATGAATTTGAAGTCTATAACATCTATATTTTTGTTTGTTCGATGGACATCATTGATTTCTCAGCAACTGATCCTCGTCACGTTGAAAAATATTTGGCACTAGCTTTACCGACTGTGCAGCAGCGGAATCAATATTTTATGGCGGCGTTGCGGCAAATCTGTGCAGGCTTTGAGACGCAGTGTTCAGATGCTTCCAGGATCCGCATGCAGTACACATTAAATCAATTACATCATCGAATTCAGTTTTTCCAAGGAGACTTTAGGTTATTGGCTCAGCCATCTGACTGGGTGTCAATCAATGATCAGCAGTTGCAACATTTAGAAACATTGGCCAGTGAGTTGACTGCGATCGTGGCCAAGGATCACCCATGTTGCGCTGCGCCTGCTAAACGGCTTTTTTTAACGCAGCATTATGTGCGACTTTTAATGGTGACCCATGTTCAAATCACTAAACCGATTCGAATCGGCCTTCTGCTGGACGACGACTGGTTGGCGACATCTGCGGTAATGGCGCGCTTAAAACTGGCTTTGGCGGGCATGTGCTCGGTTGTCCTTGAAATTGCGGAGGCACCGGCGACATATGATTTACTAATTACCAGTTTCAAAACGTCATCGGCCGCTATTGCCGCTAAGCATCATTATCGAATCAATGAAATTGAAACAACTTACGATATTGATCAAATCAAGTCTTTGCTGGTCAGCATCATTCGCGAGCAAACTGCCATCTCCAGCCAGTTTTGAAAAGGCAAGGACGAAGATCAGATCCGCTTTCAATTAATAATTTATGGCATTTAGGTTAATTGGAAGATGAATATTTGGTATTTAGAAAATAAAATAGAATTGATGCAAGAAGCCGTTTTTACAACGAAAGTAACTGATCTTAATTAGCAAAAATTAATATACACGATAAATATAAAACAATATAAAAGCCAAAATCAGAATCTCCAAAAATCATAATGCCCAAAAATGTGAAATTTATGAGAGCACCAAGATCTATAAAATTAGTTTTTGTAACATTCAGTGTTACACAATTGGATATTATGAAAGGAGTGATAAAGGTGCCGTCAAAGCACATAAGATGGTGTTTCGTGCTATTAGCGCTGTTTACCGGTGTATGCATCAGTTGCGCATTTTTTGCTTTTGGGAAGCAAGACAACGTGCAAACGCGGTTTAGGGACCGGATTGCGAATACGGTTAAGGCCACTGATCGTCGCATGGCCGGGAATACACAGTATGGCAAGCTGAAGCAACCAGCGATGGTGCCTTTAAGCAAAACGGCCGGCCCTGCCTTATCAGCAAGACTGCTACTGCCTGGAGCAAGGATTGAGGGACTTTACACTGGGTGAGTATTTTAGTACCCAGACAAGATCACGGTGAATGAAGGGTGCTTATGAAGCTGATGGCACCAGTGTCCCATATTCCAATTCGAATATTTGGCCAACAATTCCCGACAAGGTTCAGAGCGCGACACGGCAAATGGGGTTGAATGAACCCAATAAGCGAATTGACGTGTTGTATAACAAGCAACAGATTGATTTGCTGTTTCATTCGCGCACAGGTAAAGTGACGGGCGTTGGCTCGGCAACTGCTAAATATGGTAATGCCATTATTGTTAATGGCCGAGAAACCTCAGCAAATCGCAATGCCATGGGCGTTTTGTCCTTGGTTGACAGTGATCCGGATGGAATTTTAAAAGTGATTGCCACATCTGGCGGTAGTAGTGACAATGGAAAAATCAATTCAAACTTTGGGGACCAATTTTATGGTCGGTTTGAATATATTTCGATGCGGGATCACAAATTTTTGAATTTGGGCTTTTTTCAAGACAATACTGCTGGTGCCACCGGGAATACCAAGAAGCAGGATTTTCTGAATCAGTGGGGTTTGAATCGCGTGCAACCCGTTCAGCTGGGTGACATCATTAAAGTGGAAAATGTTGAAGGCAAAATCAGCTATGCCAAAGACTCACAGGTGCATACGTTGTCGGAAGCTGAATATCCCAATATTAAGAAAGCGGTTTTCTTTCAAATCACTAAACAAGGGTTTAAACCGATGAAAGTGAACCAGCTTGAAACCAGAGTTGTCGATGTGCCACAAAATGCCACTGATGCGGAATTAGATGCAACGTTCCCTAAAGCACTCGGCATTAAATACAATATCGTTGCTAAGCGGTTTAGAACGCGACCGGATGTTAGCAAGCCCGGTAAAACCAAAGCATTTGTCTGGACTTTTGAAGTGTTAGAAGAAGATCGCGTTGCGGATTTTGACTATGAAGTCAAATTAAATGTGATTCCGGCTGGCGACATTAAAGCTAGGGACGGTCATTTTGTCCTAGGTGAACAGTGGCGGGCGAAAAATTTAAAACGCATGTTTGTCAGCGCCAACCAAATTGATGGCACCCCGGTTGCGTGGGTGGATGATCAAATCGAACTTTTGCTACCGCAGGCAATCAACGACAAGCTGAATGCTAAGACTAGGCGGATTGATGTCCTGTTCCAGAAGCTTCCTGCACCGTTCCTCTTCAATTCGAATACGGGTCACATTCAGTCCACGCAGACGGCAACGGCAACCTATGGTAACGCCATTGTTATGCGCGGCCAGAGTGACGAGGCTGGTCAATCGCGTGATGCCGGTGGTGCCTATGTGTTGTTGAATGATGACGGCTTAAAAGTCATCGCCACTTCTGGTGCGGCTAATGATAATAACGCACTCAATGACCAGTTTAAGGGAAAGCCATACGCTGCGATTGCTCATGTTGATATGAAACAGTCAACCACCAAGAATCTGTCAAAAGAATCACTCAATTGGTTTAATGGTGATGCTAAAAAGCAAGACTTTCTGAATGCGTGGGGCAACAATCGTGAATTGCCGGTCGAACCGGGTGATGTCATCTTAGTGGCCAATGAAGCAGGTAAAATCGGTTATACCCAGGATTCTAAAGAACAGCAACTGACGGCGATTAATCGTCCCAAGGAGCTTTATTTTGAAATTACCGATAACGGTTTTCGACCACTACAGGTGAATCAGTTAAAAACACAAAGTGTCAATATTCCTGTTCATGCCACTCAAGATGAAATGGATCTACGGTTGCGTGAATTCTTTAAATTACCGGCCAAAGCCAAGCTGGCAATCAAACGTTATGAAGGTAACCCTGACGTCGGTAAAGTCGGCAAGACATCGGCAAAGGTAGTCGTTTCCGAAAAATTAATGAGTGGTAAGGAAGTTGAAGCCACCTATGACGTGCCGGTTCAAGTTGTGAAGCGAGCCACTTTTGCGACTCAGCCAATCACCTTCAATTTAGGTGAAACTGTCACGATGGCGAAATTAGGTGCGATGCTTGCGTCAGCTAAAGAGTACGATGACCGCGACGTCAAGTGGGGTGATCAGAAGCTCTCGATCAATCGGCCGCAAGCCATCGACAAGTTGTTAAATCCTAAGAACCAGCGCTTGACCAAAATCGGTAATCCCATTGATGTGACGATGCGTTTTGATGCCAGCACTGGGAGCGTCTTGTCCACCAACACCATGAAGGTTGGTTATGGGAATGCGATTGCGATCAAAGGTTATGAAATGACACCGCGCTATGCTGGCGGCGTCTTGGCGCTTGTTAAAGAGCAGAATCAGTTGCAAATCGTGGCAACGGACGGTCTCGATGATGATAATCGCGAGGTTCACAGTATCTTTCCAAAGCAGAAGTATCTCAGCACGTCTCTTTATACCACCACGGGTACCATGTTAACCGTACATGATCGCAAACAGCTTGCTGCCGAAATAACAGCAAATGGCGATACTCGAAAGCAACAGCTGCTGGATCAGTGGGGAAAAGATCGGATTGCCGCGACCAAACCTGGCGATGTACTTGCTGTGGAACATCTTGAAAACAAAGTGAGTTGGATGCAAAACGGTGTTGCCCAAAGTATGCCCAAACGTCAAAACAAAAAGGAGTGGCTGTTCGAAGTCACCGATCAAGGCTATCGATTGTTAGATTTGAATCAAATGGTTTTCCCAGCATTAACATTTGAAAACCATACGGATCCGTCGAAGGTCGAACAGGTCATTAAAAATGAAGTTGCCAAGCAACAGGCGTCATTGAAGATTGAATCAATTGACATGCCTGACTTAAAGACTGTTGGGAAAAAGCAAATTCAACTCAAGGTCAGCCAAGCCAGCGTTGCCAGTGTTAATCAGCGGATTGCCTATGTGTACGAGATTCCTATTGAAGTAACTGAAGGCAGTCTCAGCTTTGTTCAAATGCCTAAAGTGATTGATTTTGGTAGTGTCCGGATTGACGGGCAGAAGATTGAAGTCCCTAGAGTAGGCGATCAATCAACCATGACGATTAAAGTCAGAGATGGTCGGAGTCGAAAGACAAGTTGGACGCTTGATGTTCAACAACAGTCGCCATTGACCGACAGCAAGCAGCGAACGGTTAAGCAATCGCTATTGTTTTTCCGTGAAGATGCACATGAATATCCGCTGAAAGTGGGTACGAATCAACGGATTAAGAAAGTTTCCAAAGCACAAATCGATCATAGCTTTACCTATGATGCGCAAGCAGGGTTGTTGCTACGCATTCCGGAAAATATGTTTGAATTTTCGGCTGATACTTATGATTTTAAATTGCAATGGACGTTAGGCGACACACCAGTCTGAGATGTGAAGAATTTATTCAGGAGGAAGATGACAAATGAAGACACACACAAAATTAAAGTTCATGGCGCTTGCGGCGTTGACGGTGGGGATGGCAACGAACTCAGCGGCTGTCCATGCCGACGATGCCCGCACGGTGACAACTGACGGCAGCGTCAAGATTATGCAATCAGATGCGCCGACTCGGGTTTTAAATCCACTTAACCCCAAAGACAAGACGCCGGGTACGGTGGCTAATGGCGACAATACCAAAAATGCAGGTGGTGAAGGCTTAACGTTAGACTATGTGTCGCAACTTGACTTTGGCCAATTAAAGTTGGATCCGACTGTTGCGACAACAGTTTATGCTAAGCCTGATCAGTGGACAGGCCAGGATGGCAAAACGATTCCGGTGGCCAATCGCTTCCAAGTGACGGATAAGCGGCTGGGGGCAGACGCTTGGAAGGTCAGCTTGTCGGCATCCAATCTGAAGTCAGACGAAAAGGATAGCCAAGGAAAGACAGTTAAGCTGGAGAATGCTTTCATCACGTTGCTGGAAAGCAGTGTTGTGGATGGACAGGCTCGCGATGCCAGCAACCATTTTGGCTTAAGTAAAGCCATTAAAGTTTATATGGGTGACGGCCAGGCGACTGACGTTTTGGCGGTCAACGACAAGGATGTCGCCAAGGGAACCTTTATTAACCTTTTCAATCTGGCTAAGGCAGGGGAAGGTGTGTCATTGACCGTTCCGGCTGAGAGTTACACGACGAAGGGCTTGAAGTCAGCTGAATTCACCACCAAGTTGACATGGACGCTAACCAGTGCGCCGATTTAATCAAGATGATGAAGAAAGGTATCAGCGGGGCTCTCGTCATCTTTGCCTTCTTGGTGAGCATGCCACCCGGGCAGGTTACCGCATCAGCTACCTTTGAAACCGAAGCGCGCGTTCAAATCGTTATCGACCCGTCCGGCCAACGCGGCGGGTCGTTGCCACTGCCGGACTTTAAGTCGATTCAGATTAAGAGTCCAAAAGTGCCTGACCGTGGATCGTCTCCGTTAAGCATTGAGAGCGGAGGTGCTCGATACCTGCCAAAACTAAACGAATGGATCAAAAATAGTCTGGTGCTTTGCGGCAGTTGCATTCTCTTGATCGCGAGTGTTTTGTATGGTCGGGAAAAGGTTATGGATCGATTAACTTTAAAGAAAGGATAAGACCCAGTGCAAATATCAGTGCCTGGCAAACTGAGTGTTGGTGTGGCGTGATAGCTGAACTTTTGGGCTGGTTTCAAGACGAAAAATGATCGTAAATTGCAAGAACAAGTTAGCCAGTCGTTGAGGACAATCCCAGAACAGGCCGTTATCAAATAGAAGTTGTGGCGCTAGAGAGACTACTGGGCCATGCGGCGAACGCGCCGAGCTTCGGCCTCAAAGTTTTGCTGGGGTGTGCAGTAGCCCTGTTGTTTGCGAGGCAACTGATTCAAGCGGTCTTGCGTGGCCTGCACTTGACTAGGGCTAATGTCATCTAGGGACATGCCCTTAGGGAAGTCCTGGCGGATCATCCGGTTATGTGCCTCGTTGGTGCCACGGTCGCAGGACGTGTAAGGATGGGCGTAGAAGATCTCAGTTTCCGTCCCAGCAAAAGCAGTATTTAAGGCGGTGAACTCGGGTCCGTTGTCGGCTGTGATGGTCTTGATGCAAGCTCCCCATTCGCGCTTGATTCCACGCAATGCATAGCTCACAGAGTCTGCATCTCGTCCTTCGATCAAGCGGAGAAGTTGGCAACGGGTCTTGCGCTCAATCAGAGTCAAGATGACGCTCTCCTTGCCATTGCGTTTACCGACAATGGTATCCATCTCCCAGTGACCGAACTGCCTGCGTCGTTCAACGACCTTAGGCCGTTCCTCGATACTGCGGCCAGCCAGGCGCTTAGCCTTGGTGTGGTGCTGGTGAGAGGTCTTCCGCTTAGTCTTCTCCAACAGGTCGATATTTCGAATCTCTAGGCGTTGGTCGTCAATGTACTGGTACAAAGTCGAGGCACAAACAAGCTCTTCAGGAGTAAACAGCTTGTGTCGCTTGGCATAGCCGATTGAAGCATCCGGCGACCATTTGTCCTGCTTAGCTCGCTGTACGTACCAGGTTAAGAAGACCTGTACGCTGGCGAACTTGTCAGGACGATGGCAGCTCAAGCGTGCAGTCTCGTAACGTGCCTGAGCAGCCTCTGGCAGGTATTGTCGATGGTAGACGCGCTTGCCATTACTCTTCTTGACCTGATCTACTGTACCTCGCTTGATTTCATTATTAATGGTCTGCGGGCAGACGCCAATTTCAGCAGCAATCCAACGATTGGACTTCCCAGCTTGGCGGAATCCGGCCACTTTTCCGCGCTCGAGTGATGTTAAGTGCTGACCTTTTTGGCGGTGTGTGCTATCCTGTTTCTGCATCAAGACAATATCCTCTTCCATTGTTTGGGTAGGAACTTCAATGATACAGGATATCTGTTCTTGATGTTTTTTATTGTCCAAAAAATTTTGAGACAGTGGCTAACTTGATTCTAAAATGCGCGGCTTTTATTGAGCTTGGCTATAGGGGTGATTGCTTTTGGGATTGGCTTGCGGCCGCAACAGGTGTTGGCTGCTGATGATGCCGGTTTTACCGTCAAAACGGTTTTACCGGCAAACCAGCGGGATACAAGTCAGACATATTTTGATTTGCGGGTCTCGCCGAATCAGGAGCAGAATCTAGAGGTCGTGATCCAGAACCGCAACACAGCACCTTTGACAGTTTTACTGGCTGCCCACTCAGCGTTTACCAATGATAACGGGGTCGTTGAATACGGTAAGTCTCCTAAACCGGCTGATCCGACTTTACCGGTCAACCTACAGGATATTGTGACGTTGCCGGCTGAGGTGACGATTCCTGCTCTTAGCCAACAAACCGTTAAGATCCATTTGAAAATGTCGGCCAAGCCCTTCTCAGGAACGGTGCTTGGCGGGTTGCAATTCAAGGCCAAGTCTGATGATAAAGGCAACGAAAAAGGCGCTGTAACCAATCGCTATGTTTATGCGGTCGGCTTAATGTTGTCGGAATCCGATCAGCCGGTCGTACCTGATTTGAAATTGCGACAAGTGGCAGCGGATAACGATCACGGTCAGCCGGCAATTCTTGCTAATATCCAGAACTTTGAAGCAGCCATCCTGCGCAATTTGCACGTGAGCGGTTATCTTTATCGCCAATCAGGCGGTAAGGCGCTTTATCGATCCGAAAAAACTCGTATCAACATGGCACCGAATTCCAATTTTAATTTCAAGCTTAATCTTGGTAAAGGCCCGTTGGAACCGGGAAAATATCGACTTAAGCTGGTTGCCAAAGGAGGTGGGCGCACGTGGAACCTGACGCGGACATTTACCGTTTCCAAGAAAGATGCCGACAAGTTACGTGAGTTATCTAAGCCGGATACGCCGGTAACATCAATACCGTGGTATCTAATTTTAGGCGGCGGGGTTGTGTTAGGCATCGGTCTTTACGCCGGGGTTAAGAAAATCCAGTCGATTCGACGCCGCAAACAGTAACCTGACGCACACTCACGCAGTTGCCTGGGTGAGATTTAAAGTCATCATGACGGCAGGCCTCCTTGTATTCTTTTTAGAGAAAATGAGGAGGCTTTTTGCTGTTTATCTGCGTCATTAAAAGTTACAATAAAATCACTGCACCTCAAGATATTGAGAGCATTATCAGTCATCAAACCCGGCAGCACAAGATCGGTCGTTGGTCGGACTGACAAATGCTACAATGGCAGTTATAATAGATACAGATAGTTGAAAGGAATGAACGCAATATGCAAGAACGCCGTGTTGTGAACGAGGCCGGCTTGACACAGTTCTTCTCCCGCATCTACACCTTGATGGGGAGCGGGCTGGTTGTGACGGCGCTCGTGAGTTATTTACTTGGAGTCACTTTTAAAACTGATTACGTAAACTTTGTTAGTGGCCACCAAATTGTTTTCTGGATTATGCTTGCTTTGCCGTTGATTTTGTCCTTCTTTGTCACAGGACGACGGGCACAGGCAAGTCCGGGTTACGCAACGTTGATGTTTTATCTGATGTCCGCAAGCTTTGGATTTACCTTTGCGAGTGTGGCAATGGTTGCGCGGACCTCGAATCTTGCAGTTGCATTAGCAACAACGGCAGTGGTCTTTCTGGTCATGTCGATGGTCGGCCATTTTGGCAAGCGTGATTTGAGCAAGGCTGGCAACATTGCAATAGTTGCGTTGGTTGGCGTGATCCTGATGTCGTTAGTTAACATGTTTATGGGTTCGAGTGGTATTCAAATGTTGATTTCCTATGCGGTTCTGATCATCTTTATCGTCTTGACCGCTTGGGATACGCAGCGTTTAAAGAACCTGTACCTGACAACCGGCAGTGACGGTCAGGCGGCAATTTCAGAAAATTCCCTGGCTGTTGTCGGAGCATTGATGCTCTATCTTGATTTCCTGAACCTATTCACCGCCATTCTGCAGATTCTGGGCGTTGGCAACAATAATAATTAAATGTATTCAAAAGCTGGCTGAACGCCGGCTTTTTTTTCTACCCAAAACTAACGCTAGTGGCGAACCGCCAAATATGACCCACCCGCCAAAAAGGCCTAGAATTTGGTACAATGATTGTGACAATTAACTCATGACATCTTCAGAGGTGGTCTGAGAAGAAAAGGAAGCTCATATATGACGAGTCAAACTAAATTATTGCTGATTGACGGCAACTCGATTGCGTTTCGCGCTTTTTTTGCCTTATACAATCAGCTCGATCGGTTCACCAATCAGGATGGGCTGCATACGAATGCGATCTATGCGTTCAATAACATGCTGGAAATTGTTTTGAAGTCTGTTCAACCGGACGCGGCATTGGTGGCATTTGACGCCGGTAAGACCACGTTCCGCACCGCGAAGTACGCTGATTATAAAAGTGGCCGGGCCAAGACACCAAGCGAGTTATTGGAACAGTTGCCGTACATCAAAGAATTGCTTGACGATATGGGCATTCAGCATTATGAATTAAAAGATTACGAAGCTGACGACATCATCGGAACCATGGCGAAGCGGGCAGATGACGCTGGCTGGCAAACGACGATCGTGACCGGTGATCGAGACTTGACCCAATTGACCACCGACCAGACGACAGTGCAGGTGACTGTCAAAGGCGTCAATGAACTTGAAGCGTATACGCCGGAGCATGTTAAAGAAAAGCTGGGGATTACGCCGACACAAATCATCGACCTGAAAGGCTTAATGGGTGACACATCTGACAATTATCCTGGGGTTACCAAAGTCGGCGAAAAAACCGCGTTGAAATTGCTGAAGCAGTATGGCAGCATTGATAACCTTTATGCGAATATTGACGGGATGAAAACATCCAAGTTGAAAGAGAACCTGATCAATGATAAGGATAAAGCCTATCTCAGTAAGCAACTCGCCACGATTGATCGCGATGCTCCCGTCACAGTCGACTTGGCGGATGTCACTTATTCTGGACCTGACTTAGCCAAACTGCGGGAATTTTATACCAAGATGAACATGAACTCGTTACTGAAAAAGATCGGCGGGGACGTGGCTAAACCTACGCAGCCGGTTCATTTTTCGGTGCTGGATGATAAGTCCATTTTGGCCCTGACGAAAATCACGGAACCAATCACTTTTGAAATCGAAATGTTGGACGACAATTATCATATTGCCGACCAGATTGGTTTTTTTATTGGCACGAAAGACGAAACGTATGTCAGCACGGACGTTTCCTTGCTGACGATTCCCGAAGTGACCAAATGGCTAGGTGATTCGAAGCGGGATTTGACGGTGTTCGATGGCAAGCGCAACATTGTGGCTGCCCATCGCTTGGGATTAGAGTTACCGGACATCGCGTTTGACGTTTTACTGGCTTCATACTTGATCAATCCGGACGAAAATAGCAATGATTTAGGCAAAATCGCCGAAGACCATGATTATCACGACCTGCCGCGGGATGAAGATGTTTATGGCAAAGGAGCCAAGCGCCAAGTACCAGAAGATGAAAAGCTATTTGCCCAATTTGCCCGCAAGTCAATGGCACTTTTTGCGTTACGTCCCGACTTAACCGAAGATCTGGCTAAACAGGAACAGACCGATCTTTTCACGGACATGGAAATGCCATTGGCGCGCGTGTTGGCAGAGATGGAAATTCAGGGAATCACGCTTGATGCCCAGACCTTAAAAGATATGGGTACAGAGTTTTCACAAAGCATCAAGGTGCTGGAAGAAAAGATTTATGGTGAGGCTGGCGTTAAGTTCAATCTGAATTCGCCAAAGCAACTGGGCGAGATCTTATTTGAAAAGCTGAATCTGCCGGTCATCAAGAAGACCAAGACAGGTTATTCTACCAGTGTCGATGTCTTAAACGAGCTAAAGTCTGCCAGTCCGATTGTTCAGGATATTCTGGATTATCGCGGGTGGGCTAAGTTGAATTCGACGTATGTTGTGGGGTTACTGAAGGCGCAAATGCCGGATCACAAGATTCATACCCGTTACTTGCAGACGTTAACCCAGACCGGCCGCTTAAGCTCCGTTGATCCGAATATGCAAAACATTCCAGCGCGAGACGAAGGCAAAATCATTCGGAAGGCGTTTGTGCCGTCCCATCCTGATTGGCAGATTTTTAGTTCGGACTATTCGCAAATCGAATTACGCGTGTTGTCACATATTTCCGGTGACGAAAATATGCAACAAGCCTTTAAAAATGGCGTCGATATTCATGCCAACACAGCGATGAAGATTTTTGGCTTGGATTCACCGGATCAAGTCACGCCGGATATGCGACGGCAAGCCAAGGCAACTAATTTTGGAATTGTTTATGGTATTAGCGACTATGGCCTGGCACAGAATATCGGAATTTCGCGTAAGCAAGCCAAAGCTTTCATTGATGGCTATTTCGAGCAGTATCCCAAGGTTCATGATTACATGGCCAATATGGTTAAAAAGGCGCGCGAAGACGGTTACGTCGAGACGTTGTTCCATCGGCGCCGCTATTTGCCGCAAATTCATTCACGTAACTTTAATTTACGTAAGTTTGCTGAGCGCACCGCGATGAACACGCCGATCCAAGGCAGTGCAGCGGACATTATCAAAGTTGCGATGATTCGCATGCAGAAAGCGTTAACCGATGCCCATCTGCAAGCCAAAATGCTGTTGCAGGTGCACGATGAACTCATTTTTGAAGCTCCTACCGCAGAAATGGAGCAACTTGGTAAACTTGTGCCTAAGATTATGGATTCTGCCGTGCAACTGGACGTGCCGTTGAAAGTCGATAGCCATTACGGCCCGACTTGGTTTGATGCGAAATAAGGAGAACGGGAATGCCAGAGTTACCTGAAGTCGAAACGGTTCGCCGTTCATTGTTGCCACTTATCAAAAACAAACGGATCACCGCCATTAGTACGAATTGGGCGAAAATTCTGATTAATGGCTTGCCGACTTTTCAAAAAGAGGTCGTGGGCGCTGCTGTCACCACGATCGATCGCCGGGGAAAATACCTGTTGATTCGGCTGAACAACGGTGAAACCATTGTCAGCCATTTACGCATGGAAGGTCGCTATTACGTCGTTAGCGATGACCATACGCCATTTGACAAGCACGATCATGTGACTTTTACGTTCCAGGATGGAAGCCAACTGCGCTACCGGGATTTACGCAAGTTTGGCCGCATGCGCTTGATTCATACTGGTCAGGAACAATCGGTGCCGGCGTTGGCAAAATTAGGTCCGGAGCCGACCCCTGCGACGTTTGACGAGGCGGCGTTTGCCCAAAAACTAAAACGCCATCATAAAGCGATCAAATCGGTTTTACTGGATCAGACCGTTGTTGCCGGTATCGGCAATATTTATGCCGACGAAGTTTTATGGTTGAGTCGCTTGAATCCTCTGCAGCCAGCTGATACGCTGACAAAAAAAGAAATCCACACCTTACATGACAATATTATCAAGGAGTTAGATGCGGCCATTGTTGCTGGTGGCACCAGTGCGCATACCTACGTTGATGCAAAAGGTAACCGCGGCTCTTTTCAAGATGCCTTACATGTTTACGATCGGGAAGGGACGCCTTGTGATCGCTGCGGCACACTCATTGTTAAAATCAAAGTCGGCCAACGCGGCACTCATTATTGTCCTCATTGCCAACCCTTGCATCAAAGGAGGCGTCCGGCATGACCTATTTATTGGGTTTGACAGGCGGTATTGCGTCAGGAAAATCAACGGTGAGTCGAGTCTTTAAAGCAGCTGGCTATCCAGTCGTAGATGCCGATGTGATTGCGCGCCGGATTGTCGAACCCGGTCGGCCTGCACTCGCCCGTATTGTACAGGCATTTGGGCCACAAGTACTGCGCGAGGACGGTAAACTCAACCGTGCCAAGCTCGGTGAGATTGTCTTTTCCCAACCGCGGCGTTTGGAGGCGCTGAATCAAATTAATCGACCGTACCTGCGCGCGGCGATTAATCAAGCGTTAGCACAGGCAAAAGCCGGCGGTGCTGCGATTGTGGTTGGCGACATTCCGCTTCTTTACGAAGCCGATTATGCCGATGCATTCGATGGTGTTGCCGTGGTAACCGTTGATCCCAAGGTTCAGTTGGACCGGTTGATGGCCCGTGATGGTCTGACAGAAGCCGAAGCCAAGGAGCGGATAGCATCACAGATACCTTTGGCGAAAAAAGCGGCTATGGCTGATTTTGTTATTGATAATAATGGGCGACCGGAAGCAACCATCGCCCAGGCAAAAGCCTTGATCCGCCAGTTGCAGCACCTATCATAAGCGGCGTGCGCGTGCTATAATAAGCTATCAAACTTTGATTAAGAAGGTGGAGTCGTGCAATGTCCCCATTGCCATCATAATAGTTCGCGGGTCGTTGATTCGCGTCCCACAGACGGCGGTCGGGCGATCCGACGCCGGCGCGAATGCGAGAATTGCGGGTTTCGCTTCACGACTTTTGAACGAGTCGAGCAAACCCCGTTATTGGTAATTAAGAAAAACGGTACCAGAGAAGAGTTCAATCGTGAGAAGATTCTGAAAGGACTGATCCGGGCGGCAGAAAAACGACCGGTCACCATGGAGCAGATGCAAGGGATCGTTGATTCGGTTGAAAACCAATTGCGTGCGATTGGTGAAAATGAAGTTTCCAGTCAAGCCATTGGCGAGTATGTCATGTCCAAGCTAGCAGATGTTGACGACGTGGCTTATATTCGCTTCGCCAGTGTTTATCGGCAATTCAAAGATATGTCCGTCTTCATGCAAGAGCTTCAGGATATGATGAAGAAGGAAAAGACCAAGAAATAGTGAACGTGAAACAAACGGACCTGGGGCAGTTGTCTCAGGTCCGTTGTCTGAAAAGAGGTGAATTTGCTATGCAGCGTCCGGATACGTTTATGCCCCAAGCAGGCTTTGTGTTGACCAAGGCTGGTTATTTTAGCGACTTTGATGAAAAGATCGCTATCTCGCTTTATCAACCGCTCGTGGGGCCGATTGCCATGGCGCTTTATCTAAGTCTATGGCAGGAGGTCAAAGACCGCGCTTTGGTGACGGATCGGCGCCCGCAACTCTGGCTGTTGGATTTGTTGGATATCGACATCGATCAACTCTTTGTGGCTCGCGTCAAACTGGAAGCAGTCGGCTTATTGCGAACTTATACGCAAGTCGATTCCCTAGGACGCTATTACGCTTATGAACTTTACCCGCCAGTGCAGCCAGATGCCTTTTTTAAAGATGATTTGATGGGCCTGTTGCTTTATGACAAAGTTGGTGAAAAACGGTATGACGAACTGGTTGCTCAGTTCAGTCTGAAACCAGTTCGCCGCCCGGAATGGCAGGAAATCACAGCAAACTTTTTGGACGTGTTTCGCTTTGACCACAACTTAAGTGGGGAACCGGATGCGGTGGTTGCCGCTAAAAAGGCAATGGCTCAAAATCAGCCTCAGTTACCGCGGCTTGGTAATGGCGAAGGCTATGACTGGGAACTTCTGCAGTCGCTGTTAGCCAACAGCAACATTCAGTCGGGTCAATTAGCTAAGCACCAAGAGGCACTGTATCAAATTGCAGGGTTTTACGGGATTCAACCACCTGACTTTGCGCGGCTGATCAGTCGGGCGACCGATGTGATGACTGGCAAAATCGACTTGAACGCGTTGCGGCGGCTGGCCGAGCAAAGTTATACCCGCCAGCAGCCGCAAACCAAGGCGCAGCCAGTAGCAACCAAACCGCCAAAAGTGGCTAGTGCTGACGAAGCGCTGCTGAAACGGGCCAAAAGCATGCCACCGCGTCAGTTTTTAACCGCGGCCAAACAGGCTAAGAATGACCGGATGTATCCGGCCAATAATGAATTGCGCGCGGTGCAGAGCCTCAGTGAACGCAACGTTTTTGATGCCCCTACCATTAATATTTTGATTGATTATATTCTCCGAACGAATGACAGTATCAATCAAGCCTTGATGGATGCCATTGCCAACAGCTGGTTGAAGGCCAATGTGACGAGCCCGGAAGCAGCGTTGCAGCAGATTCATACGTTTGAAGAGCAAAAAGCCACTGGGAAGAAACGTTATCAAGCCCAAACCAAAGGCGTGCGGCAGGAAAAGCTGCCAGATTGGGCTAAGGAAGGCTATCAACCCAAGAAGAAAAAAGTCAGCGAGGCAGATCGCCAGACGTTGGCTGCTCAACTGGAAAAGTTACGGCAACTCGGTGATAAGGGAGGGACAAACTAATGGAAGATATGCGCAAACGCTTGGCAATGTTAATGGACTCTCGACAGTGGCGGGAGCGGTATTTCAAAATGGTCAAGGCAGCCTTGCAGCATCCTGATGTCCAGACCTTCCTTAAGCAACACGAAGCTGAATTAGCCGATGATGCGATTGATCGCGGCACGGCCAAAATCTATGAATTCGTCAGTGAACGTAACAAGATTGCGCGCGGTGAATTACCATTGGCACCCGGCTATCAACCCACGTTAGTCGTTGCCAACGGGCTGATCGATGTCGCTTATGAGCCGACAGATGCAAAGCTTGCGGCTGACGAAGAGGCCAAGCAGGCGTCGCTAGTGACTTCAGTTAATATGCCTAAAGATATTCACGATGCAAGTCTAACGAGTTATGATCCGACTGATGAGCGAGTGGATGCGCTTTTGGCTGCAAATCGGTTTGTCTTGGCAGTGGTCGCCGATCCCAAAACATTTCATCAAGGCTTGTATCTAAGCGGTCCATTTGGCGTCGGTAAAACTTATTTGCTAGGTGCCATTGCCAATGATCTTGCCAGCAAAGGCGGCATTGCCACGACGCTGATTCATGTCCCGACCTTTGTTGTTGAAATGAAAAGTGCCATTGGCAGCAACACGGTGTTGAAAAAAATCGATAGTGTCAAACGTGCGCAAGTGCTGATGCTTGATGATATTGGCGCCGAAAGTATCAGTCCCTGGGTGCGGGATGATGTGCTTGGCATCATTTTGCAATACCGCATGCAGGAAAAAATGCCGACGCTGTTCAGTTCCAACAAAAGCATGGCCGATTTAACCGAATCTTTGGCCGGGACTGACCGCGGTAATTCCGAAATGCTAAAAGCCCAACGCATTATGGAACGGATCCGTTTTCTGGCTAAAGAAGTGACGGTAGGCGGAGAAAATCGCCGCAATCCGCTGGCCAATTGAGTGCGACTCCAAAAAGAATAACTCAATTTTCAGAAAACCGCTTGCACCCAGCCGCGCAATGTGGTTCAATGTAGCTATCGAAGACGGAAGCAATAAAGGATCATCCGACAGAGAGCAAGGCCGCGGCTGAAAGTCTTGCAAGATCTGATCCGAACCACTTCTTGAGATTGCCGAAAGGCCCAGTTGCGCAGGTTACGCGTTAATGAAGTGGCCCGCAGCAAGACTGTCGGCAACCTGGGTGGAACCGCGATCACAAATCGTCCCTGATGTCTCTTAGGAGATGTTAGGGGCGATTTTTTTGTGAGCGTGAGCCAGCCCGGTTAGAAACCGGAGTGTAAGTGGCCTCAAGCCTAAATGGCTGGACTTTGGCCATTTAGGCTTGAGGTCCTTACACGGAGATTTCTGCGACTGCGAACGCGTTATCGCAAGCGGAAGCCGCAGTGTCTGGAACTGAAGCGTTGTGCCCTTAGGCATTGCGACCAAGATCCTTACGCACAGGTCTCTGCATCGGTGAACGGATGGTTTCTTCGAAAAAACAACAAAGGAGAGTCTTTCTTATGGCATTAGATATTACGTTTCCAGATGGCAATGTTAAACGATTTCCAGATGGTACAACGGTGAAAGCTATTACAGAAGGCATTAGTAACAGTTTGGCGAAAAAGGCGGTTGCCGGTAAGTTGGATGGCGAGTTGATCGCTTATGACGAACCGATTGCTCATTCTGGCAAACTGCAGATTATGACCAAGGATGATGCCGAGGGGCTGACGGTTCTCCGGCAAACGGCAGCGTTTGTTTTGGCTGCAGCACTCAAAGCTTTGTATCCTGATATTCATTTTGGTCAGGGTCAGGCGACCGAGGATGGCTTCTATTACGATACCGATCGGGCAGATGGCCAGGTGAGTGTCGATGATTTGCCAACGGTTCAAAAGAAAATGGAAGAAATCATTAAGGCCAACGCTGCTTTGGAACCAGTTGTTCTCAGTCGTGCCGATGCTTTTGCCCGCTTCAAGAACGATCCTTTCAAGAAGCAATTGGTCGAAGCTGCTGGCGATCCGATTAAGGGTTACAAGCTCGGTGACTTTGTTGATTTTGAAGAAAAGGTCCTGCTACCAAGCCTCAAGGATCTGAAGCATTTCAAACTGCTGTCAGTTGCCGGCGCTTACTGGCAAGGCAAGAGCAGCAATCCGATGCTCCAGCGGATTTACGGGACGGCTTATTGGAGTGAAAAAGGTCTCGAAGATGATGCTAAACGCCGTCAGGAAGCCGCTGAACATGATCACCGGGTTATCGGCCGCGACTTGGATCTTTTCTTCGTCGATCCTAAAGTCGGTGCCGGGTTACCTTACTGGATGCCAAATGGAGCAACAATCCGGCGGGTGATCGAACGGTATATTATCGACAAGGAAATCGCAGACGGCTATGAACACGTTTATACGCCAGTACTTGCCAACCTTGACTTATACAAGACATCCGGTCACTGGGATCACTACCGCGAAGACATGTTCCCGCCAATGGACATGGGCGATGGTGAAATGCTTGAATTGCGGCCGATGAACTGCCCGAGCCACATTCAGATCTACAACCATCATATTCGCTCCTATCGCGAATTACCGCTGCGCATTGCTGAATTGGGCATGATGCACCGCTATGAAAAGTCCGGCGCACTGTCCGGCTTGCAGCGTGTTCGGGAAATGACGTTAAATGACGGTCACACCTTTGTTGCCTTGGATCAGGTTCAAGAAGAATTCAAAAAGATTCTGCGTCTGATCATGGACGTTTACGAAGACTTCAACATTACCGATTACAGCTTCCGGCTTTCATATCGTGATCCCAAGAATACCGAAAAGTATTTTGATGACGATGAAATGTGGACCCGCAGCCAGAGCATGCTTAAAGGCGCGATGGATGATCTGCATCTTGATTACTACGAAGCTGAAGGTGAAGCTGCCTTTTATGGGCCAAAGCTGGATATCCAGACCAAGACGGCCTTGGGTAATGACGAAACGATGTCAACCATCCAGTTGGACTTCATGTTGCCAGAACGCTTCAACCTGACCTATGTTGGCAAAGATGGTGAAGAACATCGGCCAGTCATGATTCATCGTGGCATTGTCGGCACGATGGAGCGCTTCATCGCTTATCTGACCGAAATCTACAAGGGTGCCTTCCCGACCTGGTTAGCCCCGACACAGGCTGTTTTGATTCCGGTTAACAATGATCTGCACTTAGACTATGTCAACCGCATCAAGCGCCAGATGTTGGCCGCTGGCTTGCGGGTCAAAGTCGATGATCGGAATGAAAAGATGGGCTACAAGATCCGCGAAGCCCAGACTAAGAAGATCCCGTATACGGTTGTCGTTGGTGATAAGGAACTCAACGATGCTGCCGTTTCGGTTCGGCGTTACGGTGATGAGCATACCGAAGAAGAAGCCGGTAACATGTTCATTGACGCGATGGTCGCCGAAGTCAAGAACTACAGTCGCGATGGCAAGTCCAAGCCTACCGAGGCGAAGAAAGTTTTAGGCGATAAATAGCTTGTTGAAGTGAACAAAGAGGGAACCCTTGGATGAGGCTCCCTTTTGTTTTGCACAAATAGCGTATTGGTTAGGTGGGTAAGATTGAATTGAAGTCGAAAACTATTCTAGCGAAATGAATGTTCTGAAATTTTCCGACAAAGAAGCGAGACGGACGATTTGATGATCGGAGACTTCAAGCCGAGTCACGGCTGCGTAGGGTAAGTTTTTGAAAAAATCACCACCCTTACCAGGCATTGCAGACTCAATGACACTGCTTATTGCTGTCCCATGGCTGCCTATTGCAACGAATGAAGTGGGTGGCAGACTAAACAGAAAAGAAAGATAACGTCTTTGAACCTGAAGAATGGACTCGCCAGGGCTTTCAAAGAATGTCAGGTCACGCCATTGATGAGCAACGTATCCAGGAAAGTCGGATACCCAAGAAGGCATTTTTCGCTCAATAAGTCTGTCATTAGTTTGAACAGGCAAACCATGATCGTGCGCGATGGGGACAACTGTATCGACTGCACGTTTAAATGGGCTTGAAAAAATTGCGCTGTAAGGTATCAGTCGTAAATTGTGAGCTAATTGCTGACTTTGACGATATCCCTTTTGTGTAAGCGGTCGAGAAAAATCATCATGGACTGTCGTGTCAGATTCAGCATGTCTTATCAGATCAATTGTTGTCATAGATATCCCCTCAATCATTGGCAATCTTCAAGTTAACGCGGTCAATTTGAGATTTGCTTTCAACTTATCACAGAATCTGACTGGTTTCACTTATGTATGATACACTGGACACATTTACGACAGACAGCAAAGAAAGGGTGACTAGGTGGTTATTGCGTTATGGGCTTCTTGGCTCGTTTTATTTTTCGTCACAAAAGTTTTGGCAGCCAGCTTGTATTTTGTTGTTCTACTGGTTTACTTGAAGTTGCCGTGGCGGACCCCCAGTCAGCGCGGCCGCTGGCTCATTGCCCATCGCGGTCGCGGCTTGCTGGTGCTGATGGGGATTGTGATGCTTTTAACGGCATTGGCCGCGTATGGCATTGCCAATTGGTGGTTCGGCAAAATTGAATTTCAACCTCAAGGCGTTGCGGTTTTCGGCAGTGTCGGCATCGTTTTATTGTCATGGCTAATCGGCTTACCTAAAAAATTACGGAATTTTCGCAATAAAATGAACCTCAACCAGCAGCAAAATAAAGGAGAAGATGACGATGACCAATGAGCCACAAGTTCAAAATCCCCAGTTGATTCATTTGATGCGGCTTTTAAGAACGGATCAAAATGATGACACGCAAGCGGCTTTTTATGCTGGCTTGAAAAGTGCCAAGTTTATGTTACCAGTCGGAACGGCACGCACAGGGGACCCCACCGTGGTGATGCTCACCGATGACAATGGGCATGACTATTTACCGATTTTTACGGATCAGGCAAACTTTGCCAAAAGTCCGGATCACGATCATTTTGCGGTTGCGACCATTGCTGATTGTGCCAATTTCCTATATGAGGATCGCGATATTTTCGGGGTGGTTATTAATCCATACGACGAAAACATGGTATTGTCTCGGGCCAATTTGTTTTATGTGGCTAAACCGGATCAAGCTAAGCACGGCGAGGCGGTTCGAATTAGCGAGCCACCTCGCGAAAGCGCTGATCTTGTTGAGCAGTTGCAGGAATACCTGCCAAAAATGCCAACCGTGCACGCTGCTTATCTCGTCACCATGATGCGTGCAGATGACGCACAGAGTTTGCTACTGGTTGTCGATGCTGACAAAGACGCCGATTTACACACACTGGTTGGGTTTGCGGAAGCCTATTTACCGGAAACCCAGCAATTTCATGTCAGCCCAACCGACAATGAACTAGGCAGATATGTCAGTGGTGAGTTTTCGCCTTTTTATCAGCGATGACATTATTTGTCTCTCAGCGTATTGATCCGTTCCGCAGTTTGTTGATCGGTGATTAAAGTGTTGATTAGATCCATCCGTAAGCAAGCGTTGATTGCTGGCGCTTTTGATAAACCACGCGCAACCGCAACGGTGTTGGGCGTGGTTTTTAATTGCTTGGGATCGATCGCAATCGTACGTGAAAATAGATCACCGCGCAGTATTTTACCGTTACGATCGAAAAAAGTACAACAGCAATCGCCAATGACTTCGCGATCAGACAGCTCGTCAAAATCCTGAGTTGACAGCAGGTCACGCCAACGACTTGTTCCTTGTCTCAACGCCCCGCCAATCCCAACGAAGGCTAAGTCCAGATGTGCCCAAGCATCCCGCACGGGTTGGAATTTTTGTGAATTCACAATCTGATCGTGTAACGCTTGTGTTTTTTGCACTGCAGCAGCATCAATAAACAGAGCTTTGCCATTGAACTGACGAGTCGCGTCATAAACGATCGCGTTGACGTGGTATTTAGTATTTTTAGGACTTGGTCCGCCAACTAATGGAACGAAAATGGCGTTGGTGTGGACGGGATGGTTGAGTTGGCCAATCATGCCAGCTAGCGTTGTTCCCCAAGCAAAACCAACGCGATCGTGCGGTTTGATCACACGTTTAAGGTAGTGTGCTGCTGCTGTTGCGAGTTGTTGATTTTTAGCCTCAACCGAATCACTTGCTGAAGAGGGAATGATCACTACTTGGCGCAGTTTAAAAGCCTGCCTCAACTTTTCCTCAAGCTCAAAGATTTCGGTATTGGCGTGATTGACCCGGACTGTCACAATGCCTTTGGCGCGGGCGCGTTTTAGTAAGCGACTGACAGTTGAACGGTCAATATTGATAGTTTTCGCAATTTGCGATTGGGTTTGATCTTTCACGTAATATAGATAAGCAACTCAAGCAACAAAGTCATCTGGTTGTTCAGACATCACCATCACCTCCCACCAAACGTAGCATAACAAATGTCAAACGTAAACAAAGTGAGTTCATTTGAAACTATATATTTACGATATTAAGTGATAAACTTTAAATACATCGGAGGGATCAGCATGGGAGAAAAGCGCATTGACCGTATCCTTGATCGCGTTAATCAAGTCGGAGAGATTGAAGTTTCTCAGTTAGCGAAAGAACTTGCAGTTTCGCAGGTTACAATCAGAAAAGATCTAACGACTCTCGAGGATAAAGGTCTGTTACGAAGGCAGCATGGGGTCGCGATTCTAAACGATCCAGCCAATTTACGTTTTCGCTTGGCACAACATTATGAAACTAAGGAGAAAATCGCAGCTAAAGCAGCAGCGCAGGTCAAGGATCATAGTACGATCATGATTGAATCTGGATCGACTTGTGCCTTACTAGCCGAAACCCTCGGTAAAGAAGGCAAGCAAATAACCATCATTACGATTTCAAGTTTTATTGCGGATTATGTCAGCAATTATCCAAATTTAAGCGTGATCTTGCTGGGCGGGAACTATCAAGCTACTGCGCAGGTTTCTGTTGGTCCATTGACAAAGCAAATGTTAGCGAATTTTCAGGTGCAGCAGTTGTTTGTCGGCACAGACGGTTTCAGTGCTCAGCAAGGTTTTTATGGCAATGATATCCTTCGCACCGAAATCGTTCAGGCAATGGCGCGGCAATCCCGGTTTGTGACTATCCTGACTGATTCGAGTAAATTCAATTCTGTTAGTCTTGTGCATCAGTTAGATTTCGCAGACATTAATCAAGTGATCACAGATAAAGGGATTCCACAAGCGGCTCAACAAGCTTTAGAAGACGCAGATGTCAAGGTGACCATTGTATGACAGAGTCACCTGTTGTGGAATACCACAAGACTCAACAACATTCCAGTTTAACTTTACTCTATTCGTCACAAAATGCTGTGGCTACCGCAGATTTAACTGGATTGCTTACGCTAGAAAGACTGAACGCAACGGCTTCGATGTTCCTTTTAAATAAGGGCTATCGAAGCTGTTTTAAATGGACTTCACAATCTTGCACTTACATCGAGCAACAAAAAGCGAACACACCTAAGCATGTTCGCATAGTTTGACCGTAAATGATGTTGCGGTCATTTTTTATTGAAGTGGTTAAATGCGGGAAGACTGAAAATAAGCTGGCTTTTAAAAGCTTTGTTCGGTTCTTGCAATGATATCATCCTGCGTTTCCTTGGACAATCCAACGAAGAAGGCAGAGTATCCGGCAACGCGAACGATTAGATCGCGGTGTTGGTCAGGATGTATTTGGGCATCAATCAAAGTTGCACGATCAACAATATTGTATTGAACATGGTAGCCATGCAGCCTGTTGAAGAACGTGCGCAGTAATGCTACCAGTTTCATGCAAGACTCGGTCGTTCGCAGGATCTGCGGTGACATCTTTTGGTTCAGCAGTACGCCGCCAGTAATGGCTTTGGTGTCAAGCTTAGAGACACTTTTGAAAACAGCGGTCGGTCCATTGGTATCCATGGCGTGTTCAGGTGAACAACCTTCGGAAAGCGGCGTCCGGGCATGACGGCCATCTGGGGTTGCCAAGGTACTGTGACCTTGACCAACGTTTGCTGAAATCGAACTTGTCCCAGCATAGCGGAGACCACCGATTGGGCCGCGACCATAGCGCGTATTTTTGTATTTTGCGATTTCATCGATATAAGGTTGATCGTAAATTGCAAGAACAAGTTAGCCAGTCGTTGAGGACAATCCCAGAACAGGCCGTTATCAAATAGAAGTTGTGGCGCTAGAGAGACTACTGGGCCATGCGGCGAACGCGCCGAGCTTCGGCCTCAAAGTTTTGCTGGGGTGTGCAGTAGCCCTGTTGTTTGCGAGGCAACTGATTCAAGCGGTCTTGCGTGGCCTGCACTTGACTAGGGCTAATGTCATCTAGGGACATGCCCTTAGGGAAGTCCTGGCGGATCATCCGGTTATGTGCCTCGTTGGTGCCACGGTCGCAGGACGTGTAAGGATGGGCGTAGAAGATCTCAGTTTCCGTCCCAGCAAAAGCAGTATTTAAGGCGGTGAACTCGGGTCCGTTGTCGGCTGTGATGGTCTTGATGCAAGCTCCCCATTCGCGCTTGATTCCACGCAATGCATAGCTCACAGAGTCTGCATCTCGTCCTTCGATCAAGCGGAGAAGTTGGCAACGGGTCTTGCGCTCAATCAGAGTCAAGATGACGCTCTCCTTGCCATTGCGTTTACCGACAATGGTATCCATCTCCCAGTGACCGAACTGCCTGCGTCGTTCAACGACCTTAGGCCGTTCCTCGATACTGCGGCCAGCCAGGCGCTTAGCCTTGGTGTGGTGCTGGTGAGAGGTCTTCCGCTTAGTCTTCTCCAACAGGTCGATATTTCGAATCTCTAGGCGTTGGTCGTCAATGTACTGGTACAAAGTCGAGGCACAAACAAGCTCTTCAGGAGTAAACAGCTTGTGTCGCTTGGCATAGCCGATTGAAGCATCCGGCGACCATTTGTCCTGCTTAGCTCGCTGTACGTACCAGGTTAAGAAGACCTGTACGCTGGCGAACTTGTCAGGACGATGGCAGCTCAAGCGTGCAGTCTCGTAACGTGCCTGAGCAGCCTCTGGCAGGTATTGTCGATGGTAGACGCGCTTGCCATTACTCTTCTTGACCTGATCTACTGTACCTCGCTTGATTTCATTATTAATGGTCTGCGGGCAGACGCCAATTTCAGCAGCAATCCAACGATTGGACTTCCCAGCTTGGCGGAATCCGGCCACTTTTCCGCGCTCGAGTGATGTTAAGTGCTGACCTTTTTGGCGGTGTGTGCTATCCTGTTTCTGCATCAAGACAATATCCTCTTCCATTGTTTGGGTAGGAACTTCAATGATACAGGATATCTGTTCTTGATGTTTTTTATTGTCCAAAAAATTTTGAGACAGTGGCTAACTTGATTCTAAAATGCGCGATATAAGGTTGATATGCATCGGCAATCAACTGATCGACATAATCATTATCGTTACCATATTTTGGCGCGTCATTGAGCAACATCTGGCGAATTTGTTCACCGTCAGCACCGGCAAAGTCGTTTTTGAGGGCTTCCCACAGCTGTTCGGGAGTAAGCTTTTTTCTTCGAAGACTAATTTTTTAATTGCTGCCAGTGAGTCTGCTAAGTTAGCGATTCCGACTTGTAAACCGGAAATGAAATCGTAAACAGCTCCGCCTTCTTTGATCGTTTTGCCGCGACCAATACAATCATCTGTTAACGTCGAACACAAGATATCGGGATATCCCTCCTCCAAGACCATGTCGCAGGTATTCTCGATAATGACACTCTGTCTGGTGATCTCTCGCAGTGACTTGTCCCATGCGGCCATCAATTGATCGTAACTGGTCATTTCCGAAAAGTGGCCATAGTCAGGTAAAAGCTGTTTGCCGGATTCAGGATCAACCCCACCATGCATGACAATCAGAAGTGTCCGAGGGAAATTAACAAAGCTCATTCCGGTGCAACGATAGCCCCATTTTCCGGGGATGGCAGTTTCCACGCAGCCAATGGCAGAATAGTTATACGCATCTTCTTTTTTAATGCCGCGGGCGATGAAGGAAGGGATAATGATTTCATCGTTGTTGAAAGCCGGCATTCCAAGGCCTTGCTTCACGACTTGCACGCAGGCCAGCATAAAATCGTCAGATAAATTCTTGTGATAACGGACGGTTAGGTTTGGCTGAGGGAGATGCGCTTGAGCGATTGCTTGAAGGATCAAATAGGACATTGGGTTAACAGCATCTTGTCCGTCTTGGTCTGGCCACCGATTGTAATGTTTTGGTATAGCGGTGAGCCGGCTGAAAACTCTGTGTGCGCCCATGATCGAACCTTGTTGATCGTCAAAGTCTTCAAAGCGAGGTTTGTCAACAGTTCGACCGCCTGATCTGACGTTATTCGCCCGGCTTTGATGTCAGCTTCATAGAAAGGATCCAAGTATTGGTCGCCGCGGCCGTATGAAACAGAGTGACCATTGGATTCGATTTGGAGGATCAGGTGGATTAACCAAACCGATTGAACAGCTTCCCGAAAAGTTGTTGCCGGTTCGTAAGGAACTTTTTGTAAAATCGTGGCGATCTTTTCGAGGTTGGCTTTTTCGTTTGGATCAGCCGTTTTGCTGGCCATTTTTGTTGCGAGGTCAACGTAACGCTGAGCAAAGCGCCGCACTGCGTTAATCACGATCAGGCTGGCCTGATAGAAATAAAGTTTCTTTTGTTGGTCATAGTCAGTCAGGTCAAGGTCAGCCATCGCCGTCTGAACCCGAGACTCGTACCACTTCAAGCCTTTGTTGATTAATGTGGTGTAGTCTACTGCGATATGACCGTCACCGGAAGTGATGTTGCCGTCAGCGCCGATAATCCCTAAGTCGTAGAAAAGACGGCTTTTAGGAGGGAAGGCGGCTAATCCGCGATCCTCCAACGTATTGTTTTGCCAGTATGGCGCAATTTCGCGGAGTTTCTTTTTACTGTCTTCAGTGATGTAGAAAACGTCACCTGGACGTTTTTCGAAGGTATCTAGTTCGTCAATAACCCAATTCATCGAATATTCAGGGAAGACTGGAGCCCAACGATTTTTTTGTGCTTGATTGCCGACGATCAAAGTTTCAGGCTCAATAAAAATCGTCATCTTGTCGAGAATATGTGCGAGTAACTTGGCTCGTAAAACATCCACTTGTTCATTTTGGTGCGCTTTGTAAGCCTCTGTCGCCAATACGGCACGTTCTGGATCGACATATGGTTTTGCATTGATAATCTTGTTACGTAAATTGTTCATACGTGGTGTTAACTTGCCGAATTCACCTTGTGTGATGGGCGTGAATTTCGTAGTTTTATTTTGTACGACAGCATCCATAATGGTTCGACCTCCTTGAAATAAGCATTTCATGGCAATAATCGGTTTCGTCTAACTGATTACAAACAAAATGTAACATTGCTTCATTCGTAAATCAATCAGCAAGCATCATGTTGCTCGTGATTGCACAAATGTGCTTGGCCAAAATTTTTGAACTTGTTGGCCTTTCCCGGAGCTAAGCCAAAAAGACCGATCCTTAGCTAAATAACAATGAAACACTTCTATAAAATCTAAACAAACGTGTTTTACCACAATTCATAATTGTTGCGTTCGTAAGTGAATATGCTAACGTATGAATTGAGGAGGTGCTGATTATGTCCAATGAACTAGGACTAGTATTCAATATTCAGAAGTTTAGCCTCAATGATGGTCCGGGCATTAGAACGGTCGTGTTCTTTAAAGGTTGTCCATTGCGTTGTAAGTGGTGTTCAAACCCTGAATCACAATCGGGGAAACCGGAACCTATGTACGATGAATCGAAGCAACGCAATGTGACAGTCGGGCGATGGTATACCGTTGATGATGTGATGAAAATCATTGTTCAGGATATGGATTTTTATGAAGAATCCGGTGGGGGTGTCACGCTTTCCGGTGGTGAGATTCTTTTTCAGCCTACTTTTGTCACGGCATTAGCAAAGGCGTGCCACAATGCCAGCATTAATGTTGCGTGCGAAACAACTGGCTATGCTAATCCAAAAGTGTTCACGGATCTGGCTCAGTACATTGACTTGATGTATTACGACTGTAAGCAATGGGATTCTGACAAGCATCGAGCAGGGACAAATGCGCGCAATGAACTTATTTTGAAAAATTTGCAAACGGCGATGCAGATGCAAAAACTGACTGTACGTGTTCGCATACCAGTTATTCCCGGCTTTAATTATAGTGATGATGATGCGAGGCATTTTGGCGAACTATTCAATCGTATTCATGTCCCAGAAGTGGAGTTGTTGCCGTTTCACCAATTTGGTCTCAAGAAGTACGAAGACTTGCATCGAGAGTATGCCTTGAAGGATGTTAAGCAGCTTCAGACAAGCGACCTCGAAAGCTTTCAAGAAATCTTGCAACAAGCGGGGATAAAAGCAACTATTAACGGTTGGTAATTTTCGTGGAATGGCACACAGACGCACGAAATAATCAGTATTTAGACGTTCAAGCGCTGGTCAGTGTGAGATGTTCATATATTATGTTAACGGATCACACTTGATGAAACTTGAGCTAGATTATCGTAAAGACAACAGAAACTATATGAGGTAGAAAAATGGAATTTCTTTTAGACACGATTCACATTGCTGATATTGAAAAATACGCTAAGATCATTTCTTTAGCTGGGGTGACATCCAATCCAACGATCGTGAAGAAAGAAGGCAAGGTCAACTTTTTCGATCATATGCGCCAGATTCGTTCCATTATTGGTCGCGATCAGTCTCTTCATGTTCAGGCTGTTGGCCAAACCACAGATGCGATTGTTAAGGATGCCTTTGCAATCGTTTCTAACATTGATGAAGATGTTTTTGTCAAAGTACCGACGAATGAGGCAGGACTTGCTGCGATCAAGATTCTGAAGCAAAATGATATTCATGTGACTGCAACCGCGATCTACGGTGAATTCCAAGGCCGCCTTGCGATCGAAGCCGGGTCAGATTATCTGGCGCCTTATTATAACCGGATGATCAATATGGGTATTGATGCCAAACAGGTCATTAAACATCTTGCGGATCAAATTGCGCTTCAGCATGCGCCTACTAAGATCCTGGCTGCCAGCTTTCACACCGTTGGACAAGTAAATGACGCTTTCCAAGCTGGTGCTCAGGCAGCAACCATGGGTGTCGATATTTTGCGCTCTGCCTTACAAAACCCTGCTATTAGTAATGCCGTTCTTGACTTTACCAAAGACTGGGAGAGCGTTTATGGTGTCGGCACTAACATCGCGACACTTGCTGACAAAGTTCTTGATCACTGATAACTTATATGCAAAGAGTTTAAAAAGGCCGCAAAAAACAGCTGCGGTCAATACAATCCAAACATACCTCGACAACGAACTTCTTGACGCAGGCAGGTTGCTCCTGTATAGTAGTTGATGTTGAGAAAAAGCAGAAGTTCCCGCTTCTCGCCCACGTCTTTAGACCTCTAGGCTCATTAGTTCGGTATTTAATGAACAGCGGGGGTCTTTGCGGCCACGCTGTTTTTGTTTTTTCTCTGAAATTCACACGGAGGTGAACAACCATAGCAAGAGATCTGATAGTCAATGACAGTATTCGCGCACGTGAAGTTCGATTGATCTCCCAGACCGGTGAACAGCTCGGCGTTAAGAGTACGCGTGACGCCTTGGCCATTGCCGAGGATGCAAACTTAGATGTTGTCTTAGTATCGCCTAATGCCAAGCCACCGGTTGCCCGCATCATGGACTACGGGAAATTCCGATTCGAGCTGCAGAAGAAAGAGCGCGATGCTCGGAAGAAACAAAAGACTGTCACCATTAAGGAAATCCGCTTGAGCCCGACCATTGGTGAAGCAGATTTCAATACCCGGCTTAAGAACGCGACGAAGTTCCTGAAAAAAGGGGACAAGGTCAAAGTGAGCGTTCGATTCCGTGGTCGAGCAATTACGCATAAGGATCTTGGTCGTAAGGTTCTTGAGCAAATGGCGGATGCCGTTAAGGAAATTGCTAGTGTTGAAACCCATCCAAAGATGGATGGTCGCAGCATGTTCTTAATGCTTGCACCGCGAGCCGATAAATAGTCATCGGCTAATGTTACAAAGGCGTGCACGGCTTTAAGTAGTCGTGCGCGCATTGATGTTTAGAGGAGGAAAAAGACATGCCAAAATTCAAGACCCACCGCGCTTCCGCAAAGCGTTTTAAGAAAACCGCATCAGGTGCCCTTAAGCGCGGTCACGCATACACGTCACACCGTTTCCACGGCAAGACGAAGAAGCAGCGTCGTCAATTGCGTAAGTCAGCATTGGTATCCCACTCAGATATGAAGCGGATCCGCCAGATGCTCAGCCAGATGAAATAATAAGCTATCGGATTTGATTTGAGGAGGAATTCTAATGCCACGTGTTAAAGGTGGAACAGTTACTCGTAAGCGTCGTAAGAAGGTACTGAAACTCGCTAAGGGTTATCGTGGTGCCAAGCATTTACTGTTTAAGGCAGCAAGTGCCCAGGTCATGGTTTCGTATCGCTATGCATTCCGCGATCGCCGCGCCAAGAAGCGTGATTTTCGGCGTCTTTGGATTGCCCGGATTAACGCAGCTGCACGTATGAACGACATTTCATACAGCAAGTTGATGCACGGTCTGAAACTCGCCAATGTTGACATGAACCGTAAGATGCTCGCTGATCTTGCTGTCAGCGACCCAGACGGCTTCAAGGCTTTGGCGGATACCGCTAAAAAAGCTTTGGCTTAATTAGCATGTAACCTGTTGACTGGCGTAGGTTCTAGTTGCGTCAGTTTACGCTTACATATAAAAAGACACGTCATTCCATTCGCTTTGAATGAAATGGCGTGTTTTTTATATGAGTCATATACAAGCTTGCTTGGTTAATGATATTGTCGCACCCCAAACGGTTGATAATTAGCGATGAACGTGCTGATTTCCTGCAGATCAGATGAAAACAACAGGTTGTCAAATGCATCCTGGTCGAAGAACCCTTGATCTACGGCCGTTTGGTACATCTGATGCAGCGGCTCGTAATAACCGTCTTGAGTGAACAAAACAGTAGGACTGGCGTTTAATCCGATCCGGGAAAAAGAAATGGCTTCCGTAATTTCTTCTAACGTTCCGGGACCGCCGGGTAAGGCGATATCGACATCGGCCAATTCGATCATTCGGGCCTTACGGGTGCCCATATCCGCGACAACTTCCAAATCCGTCAGGTCGGGCATGGCCAGTCCGCGATCTGCTAACACCTGAGGTATGACGCCAATGACTTGACCGCCATGTTGAAGCGTACTGCCAGCAACCGCACCCATTAAGCCCAGTTTGCCGCCGCCATAAACCAAAGTATCACCACGCTCGGCAATCCAGGCACCAACCTGTGTAGCTGCCTGAAGAAATTCATCATTAACGCCATGATTGGCACCGCAATAGATTGCAATTTTCATATCTTTCCGCCTTTCCGTGCATGTTGTTATCATACGGCGAGAAAAGGCGGGTCGCAAGCTATTTTCCATGGTGTTACAGGTGATTAACCTCTTTGCGAATCGGGTGGATGATATGCCGACCCTGCATGACGACTAACTTGCCTAACGCGTGATGCGTTTCCAGCATTTCATGGCCTGCAATCATACCGTCAACATTAAATGGAAAAGCCTGGGCGACGCGAACCTGTAGTCCCCATTTTTGTGCGACATCCGTGAGATAGGCAAAGCCATCATGCACCGAGTAGTCCTTCGACGGATTTAACTGCAAATGGGTCACGTCTGGTTTGCTGCTGAGATCAACATCGGCATAAGCCGTTGTGACATACTGACCGTTTGGCTTAACAAGTTTTAATGCAGCGCCATGATCGGCAGCACCAAACACGGCATTGACCACAGCATCGGCTGCATCTTCCGGCAAATCGTCGGTGTAGCCGAAGATTTGATCGGCGCCTAATTGCCGCAGATACTCACGATGCTGCTCACCAGCCACGGCGATGACGTGCAACTTTTCAAACTTGGCAATTTGCACCAAGTTGGCACCGACGCCACCACTGGCACCGACAACGCCCAGCGTTTCTCCAGGTTTGAGATTCAACATATAGTGAAGAATGTTAAAAGCCGCCAAGCCGACTTGCGGTAACGCCGCGGCATCCAAAAAGCTTAGCGCAGTCGGCTTTTTGTAAACTTTAGAGGTCGAGGCCGTCACAAATTCACTATAACCGCCGATTGGACGATAATTCAAAACGACATCGCCTACCGCAAAGTCGGTGACGCCTTCACCTAGCTTGGTAATGCGGCCAACCACATCCGTTCCCGGTACCACGGGAAACTTAACTTTCCGAAACGCTGCCTGCTCACCGCGGCGTAGAGAAGCGTCATAAGGGTTCAAGCCAAAACCCAGAACCTGCAACTGCACTTGTCCGGCTTTTGGCTCCGGAACCGGTGCTTCAATACTTTTAAAAACACTTGGTTTGCCATATTCCTCAAACCCAAAACGTTGCATAGGATTCACCTCCGTTGCCAATCCTGCAGTCGACCACTATTCGCCAACCAGGATTTGGCATCTGCCAATTCAGCTTCATTCAAATTGTGGCTTTGCCCGTGTCGGAAAATCGTCACGTCTGCCCCTTGCTCTTTGAGATAGGTGGTCAATACCTTAAAGTTCTGAGCCGGCACGATTGGATCCTGATCGCCATGAGACATCCAGACTTTGACATCACTTAGATCTTGCTGGGAATCAACCGTTGAAAGTGCCATCGGGTGGAAAAAGATGCCGGTGTGAAAAGTATCACGCCGCGTCAATAATGCGCGCGCAGCAACGTTGGCACCGTTTGAATAGCCAACGACCACAAACCGGTTATAGTCAATATTGAATTTCTGGCAAAGCTCGTTTAAAACCGAAAAAAGCCAAGTGGTTTCCTGCTCAAGGTTGGCTAAATCAAAGCCGCCGTTTTCCGAATGCCGGAAATAACGATTCATCCCTTGTTCCTGAATGCGTCCGCGAATCGATAGCATGGGACTATTAGGCGACAGGTATTTACCAATCGGCAGCAAATCATTTTCATTGCCGCCTTGGCCGTGTAGCAATAACAAAGGGGAGACGGTGGGGTCACCTTTTACAAAAGTATAATTGACGTTTTCTTCTGCCATAACTACCTCCATAAATTAACGACCGCGCCAATCGGTTTTGACTGGTGTGAGCTGTTTTTCGATTTCATCGCGTTTGCTTTCCAGGAATGGCGGCAACTCAAGGTGGATGCCGGCTTCATCATAAGTTTCGTCTTGTAAGAAGCCTGGTCCGGTTGTGGCGATTTCGAAAAGAATTTGCGGTGCTGCCCGGAAATACTCGGACTTAAAGTAGAAGCGGTCGACATAGCCGGATTGCGGCAGGCGATATTGCTTGATACGATCAATCCACATGCCTACTGTCTCGCGAGTGTCAGTTGAAAAGGCCGCGTGATGAATGTTACCAAAGCCTCCAACGGCAATTGGCAGATCTTCGCGGTGTTCCAAAATGACCTGTGCTCCGTGACCGCCTTCGCCAACTTCGTATAGGGACCAGTTACCGTCTTCGGCGATCTTGGTATAACCCATAATTTCTGTTAGCACATATTGCATGTGGCCGAGATTGAAAATCGTAACCGTGACCGGCCCAAGACCGGTGATGGCAAATTCTTCCGGAACATCATTGTGTTTCCAAGGGGTGCCATCTGCGACTCCATGATTGTGTTCATCGGAGATAAGCTGAAATTGCTGCGTAAATTGCTGATCATCCTGATCGTGGAAATTAATGATTTTGGCATCAAACTGGGTGCTGATGCCATCGTTTGCGACCCCTTTTTCCGCAAATCGCTTGAGCCAGTAATCTAAGGCAGCATCACTTGGTACCCGGAAGCTGGCCCGTGAAATCATATTCGTGCCTTTTTTGCCTTTTTCCTGATTAGGAAACGTGAAGAAGGTCATGTCGGTGCCGGCAGTGCCTTGGTCATCGGTAAAATAGAAATGATAGGTGTCTAAAGCATCCTGATTCACCGTTTTCTTGATCAGGTGCAGACCTAAAGTTTTGCTCATGAAATCAAAAATGGCTTGAGGATCACTTGCCATGGCGGTGACGTGGTTCATGCCGAGTAACGGATGTTCAATCATGGAAATCCACTCCTTTGGTTTTGAAATAACTTTCAATGGTCGCCCGCCGCGCTTCAAACTTCGGCGGCAGGCCCAGTTTCTCACCTAAATGCTCAAGCGGCTCGTCTAATGTAAAGCCCGGCGACTGGGTTGCAAATTCAATGCGGTTGTCAGCCGGATCACGAACATAAAGGCTTTTAAACCAGCCGCGATCAGCAAACTCTTCGACTTCATAACCATGTTGTGCGGCAATGGTCCCTAGCCGCGGCAACGCTTCTTCATGATCGACGGTCAAGGCAAAATGATCCATGCTGCCACGGCCAAACCGTTTAATATCGTCAGTCAGGCTCGGTTTTAGTGTCAAAGTGTTGCCCGCTGCCAGCTTAAACTGTCCATGCTCGGCTGTTTGGCCTAGCATCGCTTCGAAGAAATCCTCCTCAGCCTCGTGGTTAGCAACGGGGATGTCAACATTGATGAGGCCGGTGATCTGTCGGTTGCCGGGGATGTCGTTAGGAACCGTTAAATGATCTGGCAAAGTCTTCTGGAAGGCAATCAGCCGAACCGGCGTATCAGAAGGATCAACCAACGTCAGGCGGTCCGCGGCTTCAGAAATCACACAGCCGGCTTGCTGCAGCCGTTCAAACCAAAAAGGCAAAGAATCGCCGGGGATCGCCAAATCGATCCCGCCTAATTGATTGCGCCCGTCATAACGGTGGCCAAGTCGATCAATGACGAAAAAAGTCACGACGCTGCCAGGCGTTCCCTGATAATCACCGAAAAACAGATGCCGGACGTGAATATTTTCCTGATTAACCGTATTTTTTACCAACCGCAAGCCCAAAACATTTGTATAAAAATGAATAGTTGCGGTTGCGTCGCCAGTTAAAAGCGAGACATGATGCAAACGGGTCATGGTGTTGCCTCCTATTTTGAAACACTTACTAAAAATAAGTATAACAGGCTTAATAACGGAATGCGAGCGTTTGATTTCAAATTAATCGTACCCTGTTTGCAACAATAAGGCGATTATTTCGTCTTTTTGAAATAGCGCTTTCATTGCGGACGCGTCGTAGGTATTAGGCAAACGCCCTCGCGCTTAGGCATCTTTTCCGCTATAATATAAGGATATGAACAACCGGAGAGGGGAAAAGATTTGTGGCAGTTTTTGAGCCGACTTGGCTGGTAACGAATATCTTCAGTCTGACGCCTGCCAGTCTGAAACAGCAAGGCATTAAAGCGGTGTTGACGGATCTTGATAATACGTTGATGGCTTGGGATCATCCGGAAGGTACGGCTAAACTGACTCGCTGGCTTTCAGATCTGAAAAAAGGCGGCATTCAAGTGGTGGTCGTCTCAAATAACAACGCTAATCGTATCCACAAGGCAATGGCCAAGCTTCAAGTCGCGTATGTGGCGCGAGCATTGAAGCCGTTGCCGGTGGGGATTACCAAAGCACGTAAGGAATTAGACTTGAAACGTTCGGAAGTGGTGATGGTCGGGGATCAGCTCTTGACTGATATTTGGGCTGGCAACCTTGCCGGCGTGCGCACGATTCTAACGCAACCACTGGTGGAAAGTGATGCGTGGAACACGCGGATCAATCGGTTTTTTGAAGGCTTCGTTTTTAAAGCACTTGCGAAAAAACGGCAGCTGAATTATCAGGAGGATATTCATGGACACCATCAAAAATGATGAAGAGCGCCGCTGCATAGGCTGTGGCGCTATTTTACAGACAACAGATCCAAAACAACCCGGATACTTGCCTGCTGCTACTTTAGCTAAAGCTAACACTGAAGACGATATTTATTGTCAACGGTGTTTTCGGTTGCGGCATTATAATGAAATCACACCGGTCACATTGACAGATGACGACTTTTTACGTTTGTTGAACGCAATTGGTGAGAGCAACGCGCTAATTGTGAATGTGATTGATATTTTTGATTTTAATGGCAGCGTGATTCCCGGATTACACCGGTTTGTCGGCGATAATCCGGTCATTTTGGTGGGCAATAAAGCCGATGTTCTGCCTAGGTCGCTGAATCCGAACAGGTTAAAAAATTGGTTGCAGCAGCAAGCCAAAGCACAGGGGTTACGCCCGGTTGCGACGATGCTGGCCAGTGCCAAAAAAGGGTTTGGCGTTGACGACTTATTAAACGCAATCGAAAAATATCGAGAGCATCGCGATGTCTACGTTGTTGGCGTGACAAATACCGGAAAATCGACTTTAATCAACCGAATTATCAAGGAATTAACGGGTGTTGAGAACCTGATTACCACTTCGCGTTTTCCAGGCACAACGCTGGATCGGATTATGATTCCGCTAGATGACGGCCAGTCGCTGATTGATACACCAGGTATTATTCATCGGCATCAGATGGCACATTTTGTGGGACCTAAGGATTTAAAACTGGTATCCCCGACATCGGTGATCAAGCCGGCCACCTATCAGTTAAATGAAGGACAGACGATTTTTCTTGGTGGATTGGCGCGATTCGACTATCTTCGCGGCGGCCGTCAGTCGTTCGTAATCTACACGGATAATCAATTGCCGTTGCACCGCACCAAGTTAGCTAACGCTGATGATTTTTACCAAAGACATGTTGGCGGCCTGCTTGCGCCACCGCAAGCCGATGAAGTGGCTCAGTTTCCGCCACTGGTACGGTTTGAGTTCACCCCAAAGGAAAAGTCGGATCTCGTTTTTGCCGGACTTGGCTGGATTACCGTACCGGCCGGTGTCACGATCGCAGGCTATGCGCCTAAAGGTGTGGATGTTCTATTGCGAAAAGCATTTATTTAAGTTTGATTGCGATCGCAACGATGTGGCTAACCGCAGTTGAGTCAAAGTTGACGAAAGTGCCATCAGAGGAGTTGTTTTAAAAATATGTTAACTGGTAAACAGAAACGCTATTTACGGAGCCTGGCGATGACGACCAAACCGTTGATTCAAGTTGGAAAAAATGGGCTTGGTGATGCGTTTATCGCTGGGGTCAAAGATGCGTTGGAAACGCGAGAACTGGTGAAAATCAGTTTGTTGCCAACCGCCGATGATACCCCGCGGGAAGTTGCTGACACTTTACAGGCCGCGATTACCGGCTTGGAAGTGGCCCAGATTATCGGCCGCACGGTGATTGTCTACAAAGAAGCAGCCAAAACCGAGCATCGCCGAATTAGTCTTGAAGTGAACGCACGGTAGGGATTGCGATGGAAAAGACGCAGAGTGTCACCTTAACTCAGCCAGTCATCTCAGTGGCGATGCGCGAACAGATTCTGGGCGTGCATCGCCGCAAGCAGGTGGGCCTGTTTGGCGGAACCTTTAATCCAATTCACAACGGCCATTTAATTATGGCGGAGGCAGCGGGCACCGAACTCGGCTTGGAAAAAGTTTACTTTATGCCGGATAATCAGCCGCCACATGTTGATACTAAAACAGCTATCTCGGCACGGCACCGGGTGAACATGGTACAATTGGCCATTGCTGATAATCCGCTTTTTGGATTGGAAGGAATCGAAATACGCCGAGGCGGTATTAGTTATACCTATCAAACCATGCAGGCGTTGCGACGGCTACATCCGGACACTGACTATTATTTCATCATCGGCGCTGACATGGTCGATTATTTACCCAAGTGGGCTCATATTGATGAACTGGTCAAACTTGTGACTTTCGTGGGCGTTAAACGCCGCGGTTATACACCGGCCAGTCGCTATCCGATTTTATGGGTCGATGCCCCGCTAATCGATATCAGTTCGACCGCGGTGCGTGAACGGGTGCAAAATGGACGCAGCCTGCGTTATTTGGTACCAGATCCAGTTATTGACTATATTCAAAAAGAGGGATTATATCGTGAATGAACATCAGTACCCTGACAGCTTGACACACGGCTTAAGCCGCCAAGAAATCTTAAATCGCTTACGCAATCGCCTGGACGAACCGCGTTACGAGCATTGCCTGCGCGTGGAACAAACGGCCATTGAACTGGCTAAGCGATTTGATCAAGATGTTGATCGTGCCGGTTTGGCCGGTTTGCTGCACGATTATGGCAAAGAAATCCCGGTCGAAACCTACAAACGGGTGATTGTCGAAGATGGCTTTGATCCCAGTTTGTTGCAATATGGCCGAGGCGTCTGGCACGGGGTTGTCGGCGTTCATTTTATCCAAACCGAAGTCGGCATTACGGATAAGCAGGTCTTGACTGCGATTGTCCGGCATACAACCGGGGATCCGGAAATGACGCCATTAGATGAATGTATCTTTGTCGGCGATTTTATTGAGCCGCAACGGGCTTTGCCTGTCGAAGCCAAGGCGCGCAAGGCTGCTGAAACGAATCTGGAAGAGGCCAGCCGCATCGAACTGGAAAATACGTTGATGTACCTGATCGGCGCGCGCAAGTTGGTCTTTCCTAAAACACTGTTAACTTATAACGCATTTTTATCAAAGGAGTAGTTTATGGTCGACGCAAAAACAATGTTGGAAATTGCTGTTAAAGCGGGCGATTCAAAGCGGGCCGAGGATATTGTCGCTTTGGATATGCGCGGTGTGAGCTTATTGGCGGATTATTTTGTCATTATGAGCGGCACTTCGGATCGTCAGGTACAGGCGATTGTGGATGAAATCGAAGAAAAAGAAGAAGCTGCCGGTGTCGATATTCGCCGAATCGAAGGCCAAAAAGGTTCGAAATGGATGCTCATTGACTTGAATGACGTGGTTGTCCATGTCTTTATGCCGGAAGAGCGGCAATTCTATAACCTTGAGAAATTGTGGCAAAGCGCCCCGCTTGTCAACGTGGATCAGTGGGTCGAGGCATGATCTACACCACATTTGCCGAAGTTTATGACAAATTGATGGATCAGTCACTGTATTTACGATGGCGGGATTACGTTAAACGGCGGGTAGCGCCAGTCAATCAGCCTTTGTTGGAGTTGGCAGGCGGTTCGGGCTTTCTCGCCGTGTTGTTGGCACAGTCAGGCTATCAAGTCACCGATCTCGATCTGTCAGACGACATGTTGACACTGGCCGAAGAAAAAGCACTTGCTGCTGATGTTGATTTAACGCTGATCCAAGGTAACATGCGGGATTTACATGACTTGCCGAAGTTCCCCGTGGTCACCTGCTTTGATGATTCCATTTGCTATATGCCCGATCTTGATGCAGTTAAGCAAGTCTTCGCCCAGGTGGCGGCATTGCTACCTTCAGGCGGAGATTTTCTTTTTGATGCCCATTCGCTTTACCAGATGGATCACGTTTTTCCGGGCTATATGTACAATTATCAAAGCGATGACTTCGCTTTTTTATGGAACAGTTTTGTCGGTGAAAAACCGCATAGTATCGAACACGATCTGACGTTTTTCATTTATGACGAGGACTTAGATGCTTACAAGCCGCTAACCGAAACCCACAAGGAGCGCACTTATCCGCTGGAAGATTATCTGGCGGCGCTGCAGGCGACCGGCTTTGAAAAGGTTGAAGTCACGGCTGATTTTGGGACGCAACCGGTTTCGGCCAAGAGTACCCGCTGGTTCTTTCACGCCAAGAAGCGGTAGGCAAAAACGAATTATGATTTGACTGACGAAGGCGATTCTGGAGGTGCGTATGCAAGCTGTTGGCATGATTGCGGAATTTAATCCGTTTCACTCAGGCCATGCTTTTGCATTGGCTAAAGCGCGAAATTTAACGCACGCAGATGTCGTCGTGGTGGTCATGTCAGGCAATTATGTGCAACGTGGGGAACCGGCGATTTTTGATAAGTGGGTACGTGCAGAGGCGGCACTGACTCATGGCGCCGATATCGTGCTTGAATTACCGGTGACCGGTGCCGTTCAAGCGGCCGATCAATTCGCGCAAGCCGGTGTGTCAGCCTTAGCAGCATTGCATGTACCGGCACTGGCATTTGGTACCGAACACCCTGAGTTAGATTATTTAGATCTTGCCCGGCAATTGGCGTCGACTGATATCACGGACCCGGGTTTTGCCGATTATACGCAGACTTACGCGACCCAGCTGAATGCTGCCTATGCGAAGGTGGCGGGGATTACGCAGACGGACCCAAACTTTATGTTGGGCTTGAGCTATGCCAAGGCGGTTTTGGCATTACAGGTGCCGATGCAGCTTTACCCTTTCGGCCGACAGGGTGTTGGGCATGATGACCAGAAGATCAAAGCCAATCTTGCCAGTGCGTCGGCGGTGCGACAACACTTGCGGGAAGGGGAGCCCATCACAGATATTGTGCCAGCAGATTTGATTTCGGTTTATGCTGAGCAACCGCAATATGGCTGGTCGCAATTTTTCCCGTGGTTAAAATATCGCCTGCAAACGGCTGATTTAGCTGAGTTGCGGCAAGTGGCGACGATGGCAGAGGGGTTGGAATATCGGTTCACCCAGCAGATTGATGATGCTCATGATATGACCGAATTTTTACACCGGGTTAAGTCAAAGCGCTATACGTATGCCCGATTACGCCGGCTCGCCTTAGCCATCACACTCAATATGACAACCGCTGCTGTTGCGAAAGCCCGGCGCCTGCCACAACTGCATGTCCTTGGTTTTACACCGACTGGCCGGCAATATCTGCGCACTGTCAAACACCACCTAGCTTACCCCTTGCTCACACGTGTCAGTGCTGATATGCTTGCACCGGATGGGGTCTTAGCCATGACCCACCGTGCCGATCGATTAATCACAGCCATTGGCGGCGTCGAACAGAATTATGGTCGACCGCCACTCATGTGAGGCGTATGAATCGATTTTTATCCGAAGGTCCTGGGCTTTCGAATGTATTTTTAAGGAGGAGATCGCCATGTTGAAATGGACCATTCAGGAATTAATGAAACATGATGAGCAACCGTTACACTTCAGTACCACGTTAGATGTCAAGGATGATCTGCAGGATCGCGATCCGGAGATTCTTGATGTGAGTCCCATCCAGGTGAGTGGGGATGTGTTGTATGATCGCGGCGATTTTCTGGTCAGCGTCAATCTGACCGGGACGCTCGTGGTACCTTCCACCCGCAGTCTGAAACCGGTGACGATGCCGCAGAATTTTACCTTCAGCGAAATCTATTTAACCGATGAAGGCCATGCGGATCAGTATGAAGACGGCGAAATCCTGATGCCGCTCGAAGAATCCGAACTGAACCTTTTGCCGGCAGTCGAAGATCACCTGTTGCTCAGCATCCCAATGCAGGTGCTCACACCGGAAGAAGCAGCCACCGGTGATATGCCTGCTGGAGATGAATGGGAAGTGCTCGCCGAAGATGAATACAAGAAGCGGACAGAAGAGAAAAAGAAGGCAGATAATCCCTTTGCAAAGTTGAAGGGGATGTTCCCGGATCAGGATGAATCGTGATGGGTACGCTTGTTGCTAAAAAGCGCCAGGCAAACCTGCATGATAAAATATGAACAGATACTAGGTTCTAATCATGAATTAAGCAGTGCTCACTGGCATAAGTCGGGCACTGCTTTTTTTATTTGCCTGGTCACTCAGTCTGAACTTGGCGAACTTGAAAATAATACATTTTACCTGCCTGCGAAGGCTTCTGAAGACTGTTAAATCAAGGCTGTTTCTGCTAACATGAATGGAGTAAATGTTGAAATTAATGAGGAGGTTTCCGTAATGGATAAACCACAAATCGGCGTTGTCGGTATGGCTGTGATGGGTAAGAATCTTGCCTTGAACATTGAAAGCCGCGGCAACACCGTTGCAATCTACAATCGAACCGGAAGTAAAACCAAGGCGGTTGTTGACGAGCATCCAGATAAGAAGTTGGTACCAAGTTATAAGATCGAGGACTTTGCTGCTTCGCTCGAAAAGCCGCGCCGCATTATCATGATGGTTAAGGCTGGCGCCGGAACCGATGCGGTCATTAAAGAATTGTTACCGTTGCTTGATAAAGGTGACGTTTTAATTGATGGCGGGAATACTTTCTTTGAAGATACCATGCGCCGGAGTGCCGAATTGGACAAATCCGGCATTAACTTCATCGGCATGGGCGTTTCCGGTGGCGAGTTGGGTGCGCTGCATGGTCCTTCCCTCATGCCGGGCGGTCAAAAAGAAGCCTACGATCTGGTCGCGCCAATTCTTGAAGCCATTTCCGCAAAAGCTGACGATGGCGCACCATGTGTCACTTACATTGGGCCAAATGGTGCTGGCCATTATGTCAAAATGGTGCATAACGGCATCGAATACGGCGATATGGAGCTCATCGCCGAAAGCTATAACTTAATGCGCAACCTGCTTGACTTGGATGTTAAAGAAATTGCCGACATTTTCAGTGACTGGAATAAAGGTGAGCTGGATTCCTACCTCATTGACATTACAGCCGACATTTTAACTCGCAAGGATGATCTCGGCAGCGACAAGCCGATTGTTGACGTGATTCTGGATCGTGCCCGCAACAAAGGCACAGGTAAGTGGTCATCTCAATCAGCGCTTGAATTAGGCGTTCCTCAGAGTGTGATCACTGAATCTGTGTATGCCCGTTACATCAGTGCCATGAAGCAGGAACGGGTAGCAGCAAGCAAAGTTTTGCCAAAGCCGGTTGCTAACGTTTCGGTCGACAAAAAAGAAGCCATCGAAATGATTCGCAAGGCTCTGTACTTCAGCAAGCTGATGTCATATGCTCAAGGCTTTGAACAAATGCGCTTCGCCTCAGAAAAATACGACTGGAATCTTCAATATGGCGAACTGGCAAAGATCTGGCGTGCCGGCTGCATCATCCGTGCCCGCTTCTTGCAAAACATCACGGATGCTTACAACAAAAAGCCAGATTTGCAAAACCTCTTGTTAGACGATTACTTCCTGAATATCGCCAAGAATTATCAGGAAAGTGTCCGTGATCTGGTTGGTCTCGCCGTTAAAGCCGGTGTGCCGGTTCCTGGTTTCTCCGCAGCGATCAGCTACTACGACTCTTATCGTTCGCCAGTGCTGCCAGCTAACCTGACCCAGGCACAGCGTGATTACTTCGGTGCCCACACTTACGAACGAACCGATCGCGATGGCATTTTCCACTATAGTTGGTACCACGAAGCTTAAAATTTTAATGACCAATTGATCGAGTCAATCCGTAAACATGCCGGATTGGCTCTTTTTGGGTTAAAGGCGGAGCTAAGTATGTACGTTGATGACTTAATGGTAATTGGCGATAGACCACTTATGAAAATAAAATTAGAGAAGTGCTGGGCCAGTGGGTAACTCGGTTAAGTATGAGCGTGGACCTGTTTATGAGAATCTATCCGGATTGAAAAATGAGAAACCCACCGAACGAACTTTTTTCAACAGCGATTGTGCCCATCATTGCGCGTCTTATAGCCAAAATGAGAAAACTGTGCTAAACTAGCTTAGCATCGTTTTTTAATGAGAAATCACGAATAAAGTTGCGTTGCATGCGTGATGCCACTAAGAAAGCATAAGGAGACCCTGATGAGTAAAATACTGATTATTGAAGACGAAAAAAATCTTGCTCGGTTTGTCGAGCTGGAATTAAAACACGAAGGCTACGAAACGGAAGTCCATTTCAATGGCCGCACCGGACTTGAGGCGGCGCTGGCTGAAGACTGGGATGCCATCCTGCTTGACTTGATGTTGCCAGAGTTGAATGGCCTTGAAGTCTGCCGGCGGGTACGACAGGTCAAAAATACGCCGATTATCATGATGACGGCCCGTGATTCTGTGATTGATCGCGTTAGTGGCTTGGACCACGGCGCCGATGATTACATTGTCAAGCCGTTTGCCATCGAAGAATTGTTGGCGCGGTTACGCGCGTTGTTACGCCGAATTAGTATCGAAGGCGAAAACAACACTGCTAAACAAACCATGATCAAATATCGCGACCTTGTGATCGAGAAGGAAAACCGGGTTGTTCGCCGCGGTGATGACATTATCGAACTGACCAAGCGTGAGTATGAATTGCTTCTGACTTTGATGGAGAACGTCAACGTGGTCTTGGCTCGTGATGTCTTGCTTTCCAAAGTCTGGGGTTACAACTCCGATGTTGAAACGAATGTTGTCGATGTATACGTCCGCTATATTCGTAATAAAATTGATCGGCCGGGTGAACCAAGTTATATTCAGACGGTTCGGGGAACCGGCTATGTCATGCGTTCGTAATGGCGATTAAACAGACAAGTACCGGGCAAAAGAAGAAAAGTCCCCGCATCTCGTTAAAGGTCAAATGGGCCGTAACGGTTGGTGTCGGGATTTTTGTCACTTTTGTCACTTTTTCGATGATCCTATACGGCGCGATGCGACAGATTCTGTTGAATCAGGAGCGCCGAACCGTCACGGACACGCTTAGTACCGTTGTCCAACGACTTTCCCCAGTCAGTGGCGATTTGACCATTGCCCAGGTTGTTCCGCGGTTGGAAGGTACAACGGCGTCGGATCAACCTTCGTTACCGGCACCGAGTGAATCACGTGAGCGGATTTTTTCTGATTCGGTGATTCAAAAGTTGGCGCAGGCCGATGTGAGTGTTTCGGTTTTCTCGCGCGATCGCACGAATATTTTTCAGTCGCGGGATACGCCCATCACGTTAGGCAAGGTTCATGGCGCCGAGGTACAGGAGAGCCATATTGGTGATTTTAACGGTCTGGTAGGCACTGCACCAATTTATTCGGCCACGACGTCTGACCTAATTGGTTATGTACAAGTGACGAATAAACTAACGGCGTTCCATGCGACGATGCACGAAATCACGTTACTCATCGTGGGCTTAAGTTTTGCGGCGGTATTGATTTCGATTTTGATTGGTTATATTTTGGCAACGCGCTTCTTGAAACCAATTAAATTAATCACGAATGCTATTGATGTCGTAAATGAGGAGCCGGAGAGTACCGTCCGAATACCGGCGCTCAAACGTAATGATGAACTTGGTGATCTAGTGCTTGAGTTTAATGGCATGTTAGATCGCATTCAGCGTTACATTGATCAGCAAAGTGAATTTGTGCAGGATGTCTCGCATGAGCTGCGGACGCCGGTTGCTATTTTGGAAGGCCACCTGCAGCTGTTGAACCGGTGGGGCAAGGATGATCCTGAGGTCTTAGATGAGTCCTTGAAGGCATCGTTGCAGGAAATCACCCGTATGAAGAGCCTGATTCAGGAAATGTTGGATTTGACTCGTGCTGATCAGGTAGATGTCCAGTTTCCCAATGCCGTGGTCGATGTGCATAAAACCGTTCAGCAGGTTGTCGCTGATTTTCGGATGATCCATCCCGACTTCACATTTACTTTGGATGATGATCTTGAGAAGACGACGTTTGTTCGCATGTATCGTAATCATTTGGAGCAGGTCATGATTATTTTGATGGACAATGCGGTCAAATATTCGACTAACCGGAAAGAGATTCATGTGTCAATGGCGCAAAACAGTGGCAATGGTGTTGCTTTGGCCGTGCAGGACTTTGGCGAAGGCATTGCCGAAAAGGATCGACGCCGTGTGTTCAATCGCTTCTACCGCGTTGACAAGGCTCGTAGTCGGGAAAAAGGCGGCAATGGGCTCGGTTTGTCGATCGCACAGCAGTTAATTGAAAGCTACCATGGACAAATTGAAGTCGATTCAGCCCTCGGGCACGGCTCTATTTTCCGAATCGACTTGCCGACCATTACCGAAGCAAAAGCGAAGGCGCTTAAGGCTTAGGAAGAAGCCAAACAAGCGGCTGCGCCAAACAGCGATACCACGATTAAAAGTAATTTGTGACTTCCAAGTTAACTGAAAGCTGTTAACGATTCTCACGCAAAATCGGCTGTAGAGACAAAATTTGTCTTTGCAGCCGATTTTATTGTCTTACGGTCAAAAAGTTTAAGTGGCCTTCGGTGCCCTAGTGATTGACAGCACCTTCCACGTCTGGGTTCCGTTAACACGTAATGAAAGCGGCTATCGTGATCACCTCGTATCAAAAAAAGCCGCCCGCGAAAACGGACGACTAAGAAATTGACAGGTTTATTTGCGTGGTCGTTGCTGCTTACCGGCATTGCGCTTACGTAATTTGTTATGGTCGATGGCATCAGGATCTGCCGGCTGGTGACTGCTGCCTGTCGCACCAGCAGTCGCAGTGACTTTACCCCAGTCATCAAAGGTATGTTCGTTAACGACGATGACTGGTGGATTTTCTTCCATTTCTTCATCGAGCCGCTTGCGAATGTTAGGCGTTACGATGTAAGTCACAATCGCTTGCTGGATGATGAGGATAATGCCGCCAGCACCAAAATAGAGACCCAAGCCGGCATTGTACATCATACAAAAAATAAACGTCATGATCGGGTTCAAAAAGGCCGTTGTCTGCATTGCTTTTCGCTGTTCCGGCGGCACGCCCTGCAACATGATCAAGCTGACCACAATATACGGCAAGGTGGCTAAAATCGTGACAATGAAATTGGAGTGGCCTAGTTGAATACCAAAGAAGGTTGCCCGCGAGATTTCCGGTGAGTACGCAATGGCTTGGTAAAGACCTGAGAAAATCGGCAACTGAATGAGCATCGGCAAACAGCCCATGGATGGAATCATGCTCGTGCCATTGGCGGAATAAATTTTCCGCATGTAGTTATTGGCAGCTAGTTGTTGCTCCGGGGTTTTGGCTTTTTTGGTCGCTTCTTGGACAATTTTCAGTTGTGGCTGGAGGATCTTTTGCTTTTCCTGATAAGCCGTCATGGTCCGTTGTTGCCGTAACATGAGCGGTAACACGATCAAGCGGACCAGTAAGGTGATCACGATAATCGCAATCCCGTAGCTGCTGGTCGTGCCGACAAACCCGGCAATCCACTCCATCAAGTGCTGAAGTGGCAGCCCAATGACTTTATAAAAAGTGCCAAAGAATGGATCCGTTGGTGGTTTAAGCGTGGCCCCTTGTTTCGTGGTTGGAGCACACGCGGCTAATAGTAAGGGCAATAAGCCCACAATTCCTAGTGTAAATACTTTTTTCGACTTGTGCATGAATAATTTCCCTTCAAAATGTCATCGGGTTTAACTATACTGTATGGGCTGAACGGATTCAACCGGTGACGCGAAAACCATGGAAGTCTGGAATGTTTTCCAAGGGCTTCTCTTCATAAGTCGAAACGTTAGCATAAGGATTAGGACCTGCCTTAACCTGGGCGACAAACTTTGCCAGATTAAGCGGTTCGCCGGCTGCCTGAATAAAAACAGAGCCGTCAGAGCGGTTTTCGATGGTGCCGCTAATGTTCAGATTATCCGCAATCATCTTCGTGGCCCAGCGGAAACCGACGCCTTGCACCCGGCCACGGACGACGATTTGTTTTGCGAGTTTGACCAAAAAGACACTTCCTTTCTTACTATCACGCGCTCCTAGTATCAGAAGGCTTCTAGGTGCACTCATGTTGTGAGAAAACTGCCTGTGAAAAAGCATTAAAGTCCTTATCCGCGCTTTCTCCACAGTCCATACTAGTGTAGCATAAGGCTTATGAGCGCGGCGACAATGGACTAAAGTTTGATTTTTAAAAATGAACTTGTTGGCAACTGTAAACATCGCCGAACATTGGCGCCAGAAGGAGAATTTTATGGAATATATTTCATCACCTAAGAACGACAGAATCAAGACCGCTAAAAAATTAACCGTTAAGAAACACCAAAAAGATACCGGACGTTACTTATTGGAAGGGCGTCATTTGGTTCAGGAGGCGCTGGCGAGTGGTCAGACACCTTACGATATTTATGCAACCGAAAAATATTTGGATGACCGCGCGCTCAAGCCGTTTTATGACAAAATCACCCAGATTTCGGAATCAGTCGCGGAACATCTCAGTGACACCGAGACACCGCAAGGCATTTTTGCGGTTATGCCGCGGCAGGCTGAACAATTACCTGATCCTTTGAGCGGGCAATTTTTGTTGTTAGACGCGATTCAGGATCCCGGCAATGTCGGAACTTTAGTACGTACGGCAGATGCTGCCGGCATCAAGACCGTGATTTTCGGGCAGGGAACGGCAGATGCTTTTGGCCCAAAAGTCTTGCGGGCTATGCAGGGAAGTCAGTTCCACGTCCACATCGTCACTGCCAAGCTGATGCCGATTATCAAAGCACTGCAACGGGCCGGCATTCCGGTTTATGGGTCGGAACTCAATGAGAAGGCCAAGAGTTATCGCAAGATTCAGCCAAGTGCGCAATTCGGGTTGATTGTCGGCAACGAAGGTAACGGTATGGATCCTGTTCTTTTAAAGCAAACCGATACAAATTTATATATTCCCATTCGCGGACAGGCAGAATCGTTGAATGTTGCGGTCGCAGCAGCGATCATGATGTTTCATCTAGTTGGGGATTAAGAATCTATTATGAAGGTGCCTTTTAGGTGTGGAAGCTGTTATACTATAAGTGTGTTCATCAAACCACAAAAGGAGCAGATGCCTTGAGCAAAAAACGCGATTGGCAATCGGATGCTGAGTATGTTGGGTATGTGGCTGATTTATTGGCCAAGCCTGAGGTTCAGCGACTGGCAGAACACCCGCAACATCATTATTCTAACCGATTGGAGCACTCGATCAGTGTTTCCTATCAGAGCTATCTGATCGGGAAACGGCTGCATCTGAATGTTCGTGCGATCGCCCGAGCAGGCTTGTTGCACGATCTGTTTTACTATGATTGGCGCAAGACCAAGTTTGACTTGGGGACGCATGCCTTTATCCATCCTCGGATTGCTTTACGGAACGCTGAGAAGCTGACCGAATTGTCACCGATGGAAAAAGACATCATCATCAAGCACATGTGGGGCGCAACAGTTGGCTTGCCTAAATACAAGGAAAGTTTTGTTGTTTCCCTAGTCGATGATTATGCTGCGATGGATGAGGTCGTCGTACCATGGATGCACAAGCTCCGGCATCCGATCCACACCCACTTAAAGGCTTTAAATTAGGATCGTGATATGACAGTGGTAGTTGCCACCGTCCACACGAGAACCGCGGATATTTATCTGCGGTTCTTTCTGTTTTGAAAGGTTCTGACATAATTCAAGTTCACAATATAAAAACAAACATTCATAAACTTGGATCATGTTCACTCTTTGTTTTCGCAAAGTAATTCGGGAGAGTTATTGAGACATTAGTGCCAAAGCGGAGCAATCGCAGGCCAGATGGGGCTCAGCAGTGGAAACAACACAGCGACCGATTTTTGTCGCTGATGTTGTTAGGCGACTTTGAGACAGTGGTTTTCTGGCTCAAAGCGCCGTCACAGCGTTCCAGCCCCAGCTGGCCGGAGATTGCGTAGTTTGGCACGACATGGAACTTATTGCCTAAGACTTTTTTGATCGTTTTGGGACTCCAATAATTAAGTGACTTTATTAGCAGTTTTACTTGGTTTGTCTGGACTTTCTTATACATCGGGTTGTAATATTTTGCCAGTGTGGTATGCTAGCACTATCTAAATGTAAGTAAGTGGGAATAATGAGGTGAGTAGAGTGGATGCAACAGTAACCAGTACAACCGATTGTCAAAGTCAGCAAGTCGCTCTTTGTCCTAAATTTCAACATACGTTTGAAATTCTAGGCAAGAAGTGGAACGGTTTGATCCTGGAAGTGCTATTAAACAATGGCAATTCGCGGTTCAAGGATATTGCGAAGCTGATTCCGCGTTGTTCAGACCGGGTTTTGGTTGAGCGCCTGAAAGAACTTGAGGGCGAAGGCTTGATTAATCGGTTGACGCACAAGGATTCGGCGTTAATCGAGTATGCACTGACAGATAAAGGCCGTGCTTTGAATTCAGTGATGGCAGCGGCGCATGCTTGGGGCGATGCCTGGGTTACGGATGAAGAGTGCCACGCCAATGAGACTCAGAAAAACGCGTAATTCACGCGTTTTTTCTTTTTCCCAAATTGCAAGAACAAGTTAGCCGGGGTGTTGAGACACTCCCAAGAACAGCCTGTTATCTTATGAGTTGTTCATTGTTTAGCTTACGTGTTGTGCTGAACGCCGAGTCCGGCGCACTTCGGTCTCAAAACACTCCTGGGGGCCACGGTAGTCTAGCTTTCTCCGGGGAAGCCCGTTAAGACGGTCTTGGGTAGCCAGCACCTGGCTGGGACTAACATCATCCAGCGACTCGCCTTTTGGGTAGTCACGTCTAATCATGCGATTGTGGGCCTCGTTGGAGCCGCGATCGCATGAGGTGTATGAATGCGCGTAGAAGATGTCTGTATCTGTGTCCTCAAAGGCCTTATCCAGAGTCGAGAACTCCGGGCCATTGTCTGCGGTAATCGTGCGCAGACAGTCACCCCACTCAAGCTTGATTTCTCGTAACGCAAACTCCACAGAGTCCGAGTCTCGGCCGTCGATCAGTCGGAGAAGTTGGCAACGAGTCTTCCGCTCAATCAGGCTAAGGATGACGCTCTCACGGCCATTGCGTTTCCCGACAACGGTATCCATCTCCCAATGTCCGAACTGCTTGCGGCGTTCGACAGCCTTAGGACGCTCCTCAATACTGCGGCCGGCTAGGCGCTTATGCTTAGTGCTCTTGTGTTGCTTGGTCCGCCGATTTGCCTTCTCCACGAGATCGATGTTCCGAATTTCTAAGCGTTGATCATCGATGTAGCGATATAAAGTGGTTGTGCACACCATCTCCTCAGGGGTGAATAGCTTGGCTCGCCGTGCGGCGCCAACGGCTGCATCAGGCGACCAGTGTTCAGTCTTGGCCTGATTAACGTACCAGGCCAGGAAGTGGCTTGTAGCGGCGAATTTATCCGGCCTATGACAATTCAGACGTGCGGTCTCATAGCGCGTCTGAGCAGCTTCAGGACTATATTCCGTATGATAGATCAGTTTGCCATTAATGCGCTTAGCCTGCTTGACAGTCCCTCGGTCAATCTCATTATTGATGGTTTGATGGCAGACGCCAATTTTGGCAGCAATTTCGCGTTTGGAGGTGCCGGTGGCGTAAAGTTCTGCAATTCTACCGCGTTCCATTTGAGACAAATGATGACCTGGTTGACGACGTGTGATATCCTGTTCATGCATCAGGACAATACCTCTTTCATTGTTTGTGTTGGAACTTCAATGATACAGGATATCTGTTCTTGATGTTTTTTATTGTCCCAAATTTGTAATAAAAGTGGCTAACTTGATTTTAAAACGCGCGGTTTTTTCTTTTTAACAGGCGCCAGTTAAAAAATCAGCTCTTGACGTCAGCGCTCAATTTGCTAAGCTTGTTTTATCTAAAAACATAAAAACCATGACGAAAGCCCAAACAGGCTGGTAAGACAGGGAGTGACGTTCATAAGACTGCGAGACGTCTGTTACCAAAATGTTTGTCTTCACTTTCCGAGTTGACTTTTGAGGTGGCAACACTTAGAAAGCTCCGGCCTAGCCGTTACCTTGTTGAGTGCATGGATCAGTGTGACCATGAACAAGGGTGGTACCGCGACGCTTCGTCCCTTTTGAAGAGGGACTTTTTTTATGCCTTCAAACGCATAAAAAATGCCGCTTGCAGTCAGTAATTGAGGAGGAAAAATATGGATTTTCAAACCAAGCTCGAACAACTTTTTCAACAAAACAACGAGCGCATCAAAGAAGTCGATTCGTTGGATGACTTGAATCAGATTCGCGTGCAATTATTAGGTAAAAAAGGTCCGATCACCAGCGTGCTACGCGGAATGAAGGATCTCGCGGCTGATGAACGACCAAAAGTCGGTGCATTTGCCAACAAAATTCGTGATGAGTTAAGTGCCGCGATTGAAGCCCGCAAAGCGCAATTGGAACAGGCAGTTATTGATGCCAAATTGGCGTCGGAAACTATTGACGTGACATTGCCGGGTGACCCGCTTGTTGCTGGTACGCCGCACATCATTATCCAAATCATGGACGATCTTGAAAGCTTCTTTATGGGCATGGGGTATCAAGTGCTGAGTGGCCCGGAAGTCGAGGAAGATCATTATAACTTTGAAATGATGAACATTCCCAAGGACCATCCGGCGCGTGATATGCAGGAAACTTTTTATATCAACAATGAATTGCTAATGCGGTCACAGACGAGCCCGATGCAGGCACGAACCATGGAAAAGCATGATTTCAGCAAAGGACCGCTGAAGATGATCAGCCCGGGTGTGGTGTATCGTCGCGATGATGACGATGCCACGCACAGCCATCAGTTTCATCAAATGGAGGGCTTAGTCATTGATAAGCACATTACCATGGCTGATCTCAAGGGAACGCTGCTTGCCATGTGTCAGCACGTTTTTGGCGCTGATCGAACAATTCGGTTGCGTCCGAGTTATTTTCCATTCACGGAACCGTCTGTTGAAGTCGATGTTTCCTGCTTCCGTTGCGGCGGCAAGGGCTGCCCGGTTTGCAAGTATACCGGGTGGATTGAAGTCCTCGGTGCCGGCATGGTGCATCCGAATGTTCTGCGGGCAGCCAAGATTGATGCCGATGTCTATGGTGGCTTTGCATTTGGCCTCGGTCCGGATCGGTTCGCCATGCTGAAATACGGCATTGACGATATTCGCAGCTTTTACACAGACGACTTGCGCTTCCTAACGCAGTTCAGTCAGGAGGGTTAAGATGAACGTTTCATATGATTGGTTAAAAGAACTCGTCAATGTCCCGGTTTCACCAGAAGAACTGGCTGACAAGGTTTCCCGAACTGGGATTGAAATCGATGGGGTTAAGCACCCTGACGCCGGATTGAAAAAAATTGTAGTCGGGAAAGTGCTGACAAGTAAGCCGCATCCAAATTCCGATCATCTCAAACTTTGTGAAGTGGATGTCGGCGAAGCGGATCCGCGGCAGATTGTTTGCGGTGCTCCCAATGTCACTGCAGGACAAACGGTCATTGTGGCACTGCCAGGTGCGCGGATTGCGGACAATGTCAAAATTAAAAAAGGCAAAATGCGCGGCGAAGAAAGCCTCGGGATGATTTGTGCGCTTCAAGAAATCGGCTTTAACGAAAATGTGGTACCGAAGTCCTATTTAAACGGCATCTATGTTTTCAACGAACCATTGAAGCCAGGCAGTGATGCGTTAGCCGCGTTAGGTATGCATGATGCCATTTTGGATTTTGAAATCACGCCAAACCGCGCGGATGCTTTAGGAATGCGTGGTGTTGCGTGGGAGGTCGGTGCCACCTATGCCGAAAAGCCGCATTTTGTCGAAAAACCGTTAACCGAGGGCACGAAGCCGATTGCCGACTATCTAAGTGCGGAAGTCAAAGATGCCAACGATGCACCGAGCTATCAGCTGCGGGTTATTGATCATGTCACGGTCAAAGAAAGCCCACTCTGGTTGCAGCGGCGTCTCTGGAATGCCGGAATTCGACCAATTAATAATATTGTCGATATCACGAATCTGATTATGTTGGCATACGGTCAGCCGCTACACGCATTTGATTATGCCAAACTTGGCAGCCAATATATCGAAGTCCGCCGGGCCAAAAACGGTGAGCCATTAACTACCTTGGATGGTCGGGAACATGAACTGGATGATCGCGATATCGTCATTACGAACGGTCAGGTGCCGGTTGCTTTGGCCGGGGTCATGGGCGGCTTGAATTCGGAAATTTCCGAAGCCACCACAACCGTTGTCGTTGAAGCGGCTAGTTTTAATCCGGTTAATGTGCGGAAAACCGCGTTGAAATATAATCTGCGCTCAGAGGCGTCTTCCCGCTTCGAAAAAGGCATCAATCTGGCTGATATTAATCATGCGTTGGATGCTGCTGTCGCCTGGATGGCTGAACTGGGTGGCGGTCAATCGGCTAAAGGAACATTGAGTCCGACTGCTGTTGAAGCCAAGGATGTGGTGGTCGATATCTCACTAGACCACATCAATCACGTCTTAGGCACTGATCTGCAAGAAGACCAGGTAACCGGCATTTTTCGCCAGTTAGGTTTTGGCGTGACGGTTGCAGACGGCTTGTTTGCGGTTGCGGTTCCGCCACGCCGTTGGGATATTCACATTAAAGCGGATCTGGTTGAAGAAGTTGCGCGTATTTATGGCTTCGACAATTTACCAAGCACCTTGCCGACGACAACCATGACAATCGGGGAATATACCCCGAAGCAGAAACGCATTCGGCGGACACGGCATCTTCTTGAAGGACTGGGCTTAACCCAAGCGATCACTTATGGCTTAACCACTGCCAAAGCAGCCGAGCAATTCAAACTGCAACCAGGCAAGCCAACCCGGGTTGATTCGCCGATGACAACCGATCATGCCGTGTTGCGCATGAACATGGTCACTGGGTTACTGGATGTCATTAAATACAATCAGGCTCGTAAGGAAACCAATGTGGCGATTTATGAGCAGGGCCGCATTTTCACCAAAACCGGCGATCAGGTTCGCCCGACTGAAATCGAGTACCTAGGTGGTGCATTGACTGGTCAGGTGACGACTAAGACCTGGAACCAGGATGCCCGTCCCGTTGATTTCTTTTACGTCAAAGGGATTGTCACCCACTTGCTTGAAGATTATTCATTGACAGAGCCGGTACGGTTTGCGGCAACGCAGGCAGTGGCCGAACTGCATCCAGGCCAAGCTGCCGATGTTTTTGTCGGCGACACGCGCATTGGCTTCTTAGGGCGACTGCATCCCGCATTTGAGCATGACAACCATTTACCAGAGACGTTTGTCTTTCAGCTGGATCTTGATGCGTTGTTCGTTGCGCCAAAACAGGAAAAGATTGCCCAACCGGCGCCGAAGTTCCCGGCCGTTACGCGCGATATTGCACTTCAGGTCGCCGAAACAGTCACGAATGCACAAGTGATGGACGTTTTCCGGCAACACGGCGGTGCCTATCTCAAGCAGGTTAAACTTTTTGATGTTTACGCAGGTGAACACATTGCTGAAGGCCAAAAGAGCTTGGCATACACGCTGACTTATCGGCGGGATGACCAGACGCTGACTGAAGACGAAGTGACGCAGGCCTTTGATCGCGTTAAATCTGCGTTAGCATCAGATTTGGCTGCTGAGATTCGCTAATCATCAGTCGCAATTTACCGCGCAATTAGGTATGATGGTCACTGGTTATTAAGCTGCTGCCGAAGATAGTTCGGCGGTGGTTCTGTTACATAAGCGGCTGTATGCTGCCATTTTGGATTACAGGCACATTTAGTTTAATCCGCGATAAACAATAGTACGTAAAAAGGAGGCATCTTTTTTGGATAGGCGATCCCGACATGTAGAGGACAAACGGCGGTTGCGCGCCGATGAAAAAAAGGCGTCGCACAAGATTGTCGCGTGGGTTTTGGGCATCTTGTTTGCGGTGCTGGTAATTGTTGGCCTGATGGGGTATCGGTACGTCCACTCGGCACTTCAGCCGGTGAATCCGAATGGCAAGACTTCCGTCAATGTGACGGTGCCTGCAGGTTCATCCACCAAACAAATTGCCGCCAAATTGGAAGCCAAGCACGTGATCAAAAGTGCCATGGTGTTCAATTATTATGCCAAGTTTCACAACATTGCCGACTTTCAGGCCGGCAGTTATCAGCTGACGCAACGTGATTCGATGAATCAGGTGATCCAAAAGTTACGGGCTGGCGGCACAGCAGCCACCGAGGCGGGACAGTTGCTGGTTGAAGAAGGCGCGACAATCGAGCAAATTGCGACATCCGTGAACAAGCTGGGTAAATCGAATCAGAATCTGACAAGCAAGAAGTTCATGGCGCTCATGAAAAATCAGACCTTCTTTAATAAAATGGCCAAGAAATACCCGCAGCTCCTGAGTTCTGCTGCTTCGGCCCAAGGCGTTCGCTACCGCCTGGAAGGTTACCTTTTCCCAGCCACCTATAGTGTGAGCGCAGGCGAAACGGTAGAGGATCTGGTTGAAGCGATGTTAGCTAAAACCGACAGCGTCATGCAAAGTTACTATAAGAGTATCAAGAAGCAAGGGTATACGGTTCAGGAAGTCATGACCTTGGCTTCGCTGGTTGAGCGTGAAGGGGTGACCCAGGAAGATCGCCGGACAATTGCCGGGGTCTTCTTGAACCGTATTGATGCGGATATGCCATTGCAATCCGATATTTCGGTTATGTATGCTTTAAACACGCATAAAACCCATTTGACCAATAAGGATACCAGTGTTGATTCGCCGTATAACCTGTATGTGCATACCGGTTACGGGCCGGGTCCATTTGATTCGCCAAGTGAGCAAAGTATCACCGCGGTGCTAAGTCCAAATGATCGCAGCAAGCATTATCTGTACTTTGTTGCCAACCTGAAGACCGGCGAAGTGCTGTATGCTACCACGCGTGAACAACACGACGAGAACACGGCTAAGTTTGCCAGCGATAATTCATCAGTCAATAAGTAATTTACATGTTGGCCCTAGCGCCCCTTATCCACGACTTTAGTAGCATGATTTACTTGTGGGTTGATCTTGACAGGCAAGACGGAGCAGTTTTATCGTGTTAGAATCAATGGCGAAAGTTTAGTGACTCAATTAAAGAAAAACGGCCGTAAATTGCAAGAACAAGTTAGCCAGTCGTTGAGGACAATCCCAGAACAGGCCGTTATCAAATAGAAGTTGTGGCGCTAGAGAGACTACTGGGCCATGCGGCGAACGCGCCGAGCTTCGGCCTCAAAGTTTTGCTGGGGTGTGCAGTAGCCCTGTTGTTTGCGAGGCAACTGATTCAAGCGGTCTTGCGTGGCCTGCACTTGACTAGGGCTAATGTCATCTAGGGACATGCCCTTAGGGAAGTCCTGGCGGATCATCCGGTTATGTGCCTCGTTGGTGCCACGGTCGCAGGACGTGTAAGGATGGGCGTAGAAGATCTCAGTTTCCGTCCCAGCAAAAGCAGTATTTAAGGCGGTGAACTCGGGTCCGTTGTCGGCTGTGATGGTCTTGATGCAAGCTCCCCATTCGCGCTTGATTCCACGCAATGCATAGCTCACAGAGTCTGCATCTCGTCCTTCGATCAAGCGGAGAAGTTGGCAACGGGTCTTGCGCTCAATCAGAGTCAAGATGACGCTCTCCTTGCCATTGCGTTTACCGACAATGGTATCCATCTCCCAGTGACCGAACTGCCTGCGTCGTTCAACGACCTTAGGCCGTTCCTCGATACTGCGGCCAGCCAGGCGCTTAGCCTTGGTGTGGTGCTGGTGAGAGGTCTTCCGCTTAGTCTTCTCCAACAGGTCGATATTTCGAATCTCTAGGCGTTGGTCGTCAATGTACTGGTACAAAGTCGAGGCACAAACAAGCTCTTCAGGAGTAAACAGCTTGTGTCGCTTGGCATAGCCGATTGAAGCATCCGGCGACCATTTGTCCTGCTTAGCTCGCTGTACGTACCAGGCTAAGAAGACCTGTACGCTGGCGAACTTGTCAGGACGATGGCAGCTCAAGCGTGCAGTCTCGTAACGTGCCTGAGCAGCCTCTGGCAGGTATTGTCGATGGTAGACGCGCTTGCCATTACTCTTCTTGACCTGATCTACTGTACCTCGCTTGATTTCATTATTAATGGTCTGCGGGCAGACGCCAATTTCAGCAGCAATCCAACGATTGGACTTCCCAGCTTGGCGGAATCCGGCCACTTTTCCGCGCTCGAGTGATGTTAAGTGCTGACCTTTTTGGCGGTGTGTGCTATCCTGTTTCTGCATCAAGACAATATCCTCTTCCATTGTTTGTGTAGGAACTTCAATGATACAGGATATCTGTTCTTGATGTTTTTTATTGTCCAAAAAATTTTGAGACAGTGGCTAACTTGATTCTAAAATGCGCGAAAGAAAAACGGCCTTGGAAATGATGCTTGAATGCTGGACATCTTTTCCAAGGCTGTTGTGCGCAGTTTTTTCTGTCAACGATTTAAATTGAAAGAAGGCCAGCAGATGCAGCAAAAGAAACCCATTGTGATCGGTGTGACTGGTGGTTCTGCCAGTGGCAAGACCAGCGTAAGTCGGGCGATTTTCGATCACTTTTCCGGGCATTCCTTGCTCTTACTGGCACAGGATGCGTATTATAAGAAAAGCGACAAACCGTTCTCGGAGCGGAAGAAAATCAATTATGATCATCCGTTGGCGTTTGACACTCCGCTACTGAAGCATCATCTGGATGAGTTGATCCATCGTCATGCAGTTGATCAACCGGTCTATGATTACACGATTCATAATCGCTCGGATAAAACAGTGCATCTTGAGCCTAAAGATGTGATCATTCTTGAAGGGATTCTGATTCTTGATGATGAGTCGTTACGTAACATGATGGACATTAAGGTATTTGTCGATACAGATGACGATATTCGTGTCATTCGTCGGATCCGGCGCGACATGGTTTCGCGCGGGCGGACACTAGATTCAATTATTAATCAATATTTAAAAACCGTAAAACCGATGTATCATCAATTTGTTGAACCAACGAAACGCTATGCGGATCTGATCGTTCCGGAAGGCGGTCAGAATCAGGTCGCCATTGATTTACTGGTGACCAAGATCAAAGCCATTCTAGCGGAACGCGGTTTACAAGAGTAGCCATTGACAAATGGCTCCCGGATTAATAAAGTGACTAAGGAAAATAAGAAGTGAGGTAAGTATTTTATGGCAGACAAAAGCTATCCGATGACAGCAGAAGGTAAAAAGAAACTTGAAAACGAACTTGAGGAACTAAAAACCAAGAAACGCCCAGAAGTTATTGAGCGGATCAAGGTAGCCCGGGGGTTCGGCGATTTGTCCGAAAACTCCGAATATGAAGCAGCCAAGGATGAACAATCCACACTTGAAAATCGGATCGTGACGATTCAGACAATGTTGCGGTACGCTGAGATCATTGACGCTAAGGCAGTTGCTAAAAACGAAGTCTCCATTGGTAAAAAAGTGACCTTTGAAGAAGACGGCGACGAGGAAACATACGAAATTGTCGGGGCAGCGGAAGCCGATGCTTTCAATGGCAAGATCAGTAATGAAAGTCCCATTGCACAAGGACTTATTGGTCGTAAAGTTGGCGACAAAGTTACCATTAACACCCCAGGCGGCGAAATGACCGTGACGATTACAAAAGTTGAAGGCTAGTCCTGATTCATAAAAAGCTAGTCGGCAGTCACATCCTGATTAAGAGAACGTGGTTGCCGGCTTTTATTATGAGTGAATGTCATTTGCAGGTGAATATCAGCCTTACGCCCTAAGCTAGCGAGCATTTGATTCGTTATAATAAATCAAGAATATGGTAGTCGGGTACGAATTTGGTGATGCCTCACTGCCAGATAAATTCACGAGTTTGATTAAAAGGAGGGATCGCAAATGCGCCGCTGGCAACTGTTTTTGGGGATTGAATTTGCGCTCTTACTCTGGCTAGGATTCCAGATCATTACGAATCCCATGGCGTTGGCAACGATCCTGATTGGCTTTCTATTTCTTTTCTTAGGGATGCACTGGCACCGGCTGCGGACTTTCAGTGTCACGTTTGGCGGTGTTTTAATGATACTGGGTATTTTTATTAATCCCGCGATTTGGCTCATATTGATGGTGGCCGGGATCTTTTTGATGATGGTTCTGACCAAACCCAAAGCAGGCTTTTCGGTTTGGAATCATAAACAGTACGTTGCGCCGGTAACGGAGGCTCCAGGTAAAAAAGCCGGACGGCGAACCATTCGTTCCTGGGCGGGGCGGCAAACGATTGCACCCAGTTACGATTGGGATGACATCAACATGGTGGTGCCAGCCGGTGATACCATCATTGACCTGGGTGACACTTTTTTACCCAAAGGCGACAGCGTGATTATGATTCGCAAAGGCTTTGGGAAAACCAGAATTTTGGTTCCCGTGGGTGTTGGCGTTGCAGTGGAACATGCGACGTTTTATGGGCGACTGCATTTTGAAGATTCCGATTCGATGCTGCATAGCCAAAGTGTGACCGCTTATTCGCAGGATTACGACGATGCACCGCGCCGAATCCACATTGTCACGAATGTGGTGGTGGGCGACTTGGAGGTGCTGGCAGTATGAGAAGACGGATGTTAGTCGGTTTTTTTATGATCCTGCTGGTCTGGACGATTTTGGTCGAGGCCTGTTTGGTGTTTATGCTGGCAAAAGTGACCCATCATGATTTTTTGCAGCTGTTGTTAGCAAATGTGCTTTCAGCGCCGTTATTTGTTTACCTTTTTATTGGAGCCTTACTGATCAGTTCCGGCGCCACCGTGATTGTTTTATGGCGCCAACGGGTGATGCGCAATCAACTGGATAGTCGTCTGGCGCAATTAAATGCCGGACAATATCAGGCGCCGATTTTTAATCGCTCTCAGCAAGCAGTTGCTGCATTAGGCCAGCAGCCGGCTGACTTGCTTGAAGCGTTACGGCAAAAAATGATACGCTTACAACGTGAGATTGAACGTTACAGTAATACGCCTGTCCGCTTTTCCGGCGAAACCCGTGAGGCCATTCTAACCGGTGAACGGCATCGGTTAGCTCGGGAACTGCATGATTCCGTTTCCCAGCAGTTGTTTGCGGCGATGATGATGTTGTCCGCACTGCGGAGTGTCGCGGAACGCGACCCTAAGCAGGAAGCTTTGCAGAAGCAGTTGGATACGATTCAGAAAGTGATCAATGAAGCCCAGGCGGAAATGCGGGCGTTGCTATTGCATCTACGTCCGACTAATCTTGAAGGCAAATCGCTAAAGCAGGGGATTATCCAGTTGTTGAAAGAATTGCAAACCAAGATTACAATCAAAATCACATGGCAATTGGATGACATTAAGTTAAATGCGGCGACTGAGGATAATCTTTTCCGGATTGTTCAAGAGCTGCTTAGTAATACATTACGCCATGCTAAAGCCGATAGCCTTGAAGTTTATCTGAAGCGGTTGCAAGATATGGTTATTTTGCGTATGGTGGATGATGGTGTTGGGTTTGATCCAAAAGAAACTAGTGGCAACGGTAACTATGGTCTTGCCAATATCAAGGAACGCGCGGCGGCCATGGGTGGAACAGCCAAGGTCGTGAGCGTAGTCGGTCAAGGAACCAGTGTTGAAGTCAGAGTACCGTTATCAAAGGATGTTGCGCATGATTAAAGTATTGATCGTTGATGATCACGAAATGGTTCGATTGGGACTGGCGACTTATATTGGCGTTCAGCCTGACTTAGAGGTGGTCGATCAAGCCGAGAACGGCCAGGAAGGCGTCGATATGGCGTTGAAAGATCGGCCTGATATTATCTTGATGGATCTGGTGATGCCGGTAAAAGACGGCATTACGGCGACTAAGGAGATTCTGAAAGCATGGCCGCAAGCGCGGATTATCATTTTGACCAGTTTCATCGATGATGCCAAAGTGTATCCAGCCATGGAGGCAGGGGCGGCGAGTTATATTCTGAAAACCGCCACAGCGGAAGAAATTGCCAAAGCCATCCGCCAGACTGCCAAGGGCGAACGGGTACTTGAGCCGCAAGTGACCACTAAGATGATGAATCGCATGAATCATCCGCAACCGCAGTATGACGAACTGACCAACCGCGAACGCGAAGTTTTGCAGTTGATTGCGCAAGGCAAGTCGAATCAGGAAATTGCCACAGCGCTATTTATTACATTGAAAACGGTTAAAACGCACGTCTCAAACATATTAGCCAAGTTGGATGTCGAGGATCGGACCCAGGCGGCAATCTATGCGCTCAAGCATGGTCTGGTCAAAAATGATCAAGGAGATGATGGGGTTGCAACTCGCGATCACTGATAAAGCAAGTCAATGGTTTCACCGTGAATTAAATTTACCGGATCAAGGTGCCGGCATTCGTTTCTTCGGCAAAGCTTATGGGAAGACCCAGGTTCATGATGGTTTTAGCGTGGGCATGACAAGGGATGACCACCCTGAGCATCCAATCATGTCGGTCGAAAAAGACGGCGTGACTTATTTCGTCAATCCGACCGACGCATGGTTCTTTGAAAACCTTGCAATGACGGTTGATTACGATGCCCATCTGGATGAACCTAAGTACGAATTTAAAGAAGAATAGACTAGTTTGCTGTCACACTTAGCATGTCAGTAACCTGTGCACAAAAAGAATCCTTGGGTTAGTTGTTATTGCCCAAGGATTCTTTTTGCTCGTTTCACGATTATTTGCGAGTTTGGCGATACCACCAGCCTGCCGTCAGGAGTAAACCGATAACCGTTACCAGACTGCCCCAGCCCAATAATGGCGGCGTGTAGCGCATGGTAATGTGATAATGCCCAGTCTTAAGCGGAATGGCCATGAAAATGCCGAGACTGGTTTTAACCGAAACTGGGTTCCCGTTAACGCTGACGTGCCAGCCTGGTGCCGTTGGGATCGTTGTTTGCATCATTTGGTTTGGTTTACGAATGGTGACATTAGCTGCAATGGTGGTGTCAGTAGCGCGTTTAACCCGCCAACCGCTTGCTTGTAATTGTTTGAGATCGCGTAGAATAGTGCCGACGTCAGCTTGATACAGGCTGACATTGTCAAACCACGCCTCTTTTTTATTGAGCTGAAAAGTTAATGTTTGCTCCTGGAGACCCTTTTTAGGCGTGACATTTACAGTGATCGTGTCGTTAAAGCTATCAGGGAGCGTCACAGCGTTTCCATTTTGTTTGAGGTTCACCAGGTGATTGGCAAAATGGCTGCCAAGCGTCAGAACGTAGCATTTTCCCGCTTGCGGTTTAAAACGATAGGTCACAGTATGGCGGCCCTTGCCAACCTTAGTAAATGTCGACGTGCCATTTGATGTCGTGCGGCGAACGCCCGAAAGCGTCGGTTCGGGGAGTGGCAAGGCGCTAAAATAAGGATCGGTGTCTTTTCCCAGGGCGGCCTGGAGAATAAACGATTGATTGGCAACAGGCGTGTCACTATAAAGCTGCTGTTTCAGTAAATCGGTGCTGGCCGCAAAACCGATTTGTTGAGCGAATGGGGACCGCAGGATTTTCCAGGGCCCAACTTGGTTTACTTGCCGATACCATTTTAAATCAGGCCGTTGTCCGGCATCGGGTAGGGAGTTCTGCGCATGAGTCGGCGTTAAAAAGTATTTCATCCCCAACAGACTATCCGTGATTAACGTGCCATTGGTGTATGCCACCGAGCCATCGTCTTCGGGTTGGCCAATTTGCCCCAAGAACTTCGGTAAAGCTGGCTCGAGCAGCGAGTTAAATTGGTCGGCCCCGCGATAGTTGCCAGTCATCGGATCGTTACGCGTCCGAATTGTAGTTTTGCCAATGCGAAAGAATCCGTGATCTTCTTTCTTAACGGCGTTGGCACCTTGGACGAGCGCCGCGGTATAATCGTGGTAATCACGGTGGTCGAGGTAAGCCAGCTGATTCAGTGTCAGAATCATGCTGCCGCTCATGTCGACCAAAACAATGGCAAACCCAAACCATAACGGTCGGTGCTGGTCCAGACTGAGCCACACGAGCACTAGTAACAGCGAACCGATACCAAACACGAGATTACCGAAAGTCAAAAAGCTGAAGTGTTTCAGATTAAGTGCGACATCACCATAAATCAGCCCGAATACGATGAGTAAAATGACGAGCTTTTGAAGCGATAATCCTGTTTCTATCTTTGCCAAACTGCTAATACCTAAACTCAGGAACCAGAAGCACAAGACAAATGTAAAACGATACGGATACCAAACCGGAAATTGAAAACCATGCCACAATAAATCCAGCGGTTCGAACATGCAGGAAAGTAGCATGAAACCAGTCACCAAGGCAGCCGCAATTTTCTGCCGCCATGACTGCTGTCTGGATAAGAAGAAAAGGACTGCTAGAACAAATCCTAAGGCGCCGACGTAAATATTCGGGAACCCTGAAGGCATTTGATCAAAGTTGAAACTGCCCGGGATCAGCTTGCTTAACAAGCGATCCGGGGCATACTCAAAGCGCCACTGGAACGTTTTGACCGTATAAGTTGCTTTGGATTGGGCAAGTTGAAACCAGGTTGGAAGGAGTACCACGGCGCTGCACATAGCTGCCAGTAAGCTGGCGCCTATAAAGCGCAGGCCGATGCGCCAGGCGTGCCGCCAAGACTTGGCATGGGCACCGAGCCAATAAGCGGCGTATAATACCAGAAACAAAGCGATCATATAGCCTGTGTAAAAGTTAATGATTAGGGCAGCTGCCAGCCAGCCGATATAGGCAATGTTCCGGCCTTTGGTGAACAACGCCTCCGTACTTTGAACGATCAGCGGCAGCAAAATCGCTGCATCTAGCCATATCAAGTTGAAACTGTTTGCCAACAGCCAACCGCTAAGCGCATATGCCAATCCAAAAGCGGAAATCATCAGCCCGTTAATTCCGTGGTGTTTGGCATACCATCCCATGGTTAATCCGGCCGTGCTGATTTTTAGAATCATGATCAAAAAAGCAGCAACATCCAGCATGTCAGCGGGGAAAAGAATTACCAACAAATTAAACGGACTCAGTAAATAATATGCAAAGACGCCAAACATGTCGCCGCCTAATCCTTTATTAAAGGCATAAAAAAGCTGCCCCGGGTGGCCGAGCAGAGTTTGACGAAGATAGGCAAAAAAGTCAATATACTGTTGGCCCAGATCAACCGTGAGCACGCTGCTGGAACCAAACGGGAAAACGCCGCGAATAGCAAAGTAAAAACCGACTAACAGTCCCGGCAGTAAAAAACTAAGGATCAGCGGATTGTTTTTTAACCATCGTCGTCGCACAGGTACCCACCAACTTCTAAATTAAAATTAATTCCGGCTTATTTTCGTCCGGCATCGCTATTTCAAGCATATCATAAGACACATAGCGTTTTGCCGGGTTCTTTGCTACACTTTAAAAGATAGAGATTTCAAAGGAGCATTTAGGGTGAAGTACATTCGTACACCGCAGCCGAAACGAAATAAAAGTCACATTCCGTTTCGCTTAAATTTATTGTTTTTCATTGCGTTTCTTTTGTTAGCGGCACTGGTTGCCCAGCTGGCTTATTTGCAGATTCTAAATGGTCCCCGATTGGCTGCCGAAGTCGATCGGACGAACAAAACAACGGTCACCGGCAATGTACCGCGTGGGTTGATTTATGACAGTAAAGGTCGCGCACTTGTGACTAATAAGGCTAATAATGCCATCACCTATACCAAGAGTGTCGGAACCAAATCCCAGCAAATGTATGATATTGCCAATCAGCTGGCCGAGTTGATTGATAAGCCGGCTGAGAATCTAACCAAGCGTGATTATATTGATTACTACCTTGCGCAGACCAAGGTGTCAAAGCGAATCACCAAAAAGCTGCCTAAGCAGATTCAAAAATTGCCTTCAGCGGACTCCGATAAATTGTATAAATATCAAGTTGCCTATGTTCGCAAACATATGCCGACGTTGACGCCCATTCAAAAAGAAGCAGCAGGACTTTATAAAATCATGAACGGTGCCACGCAGTTGTCCACGGTTTATTTGAAAAACCAAAATGTCACTGCTCATGAGGTGGCGGTTGTCGGTGAACGGCTGACGCAGATGCCAGGCGTTAACCTCGGCACTGATTGGGAACGCTCATACCCTAATGGCGAGTCAATGACCTCGATCATCGGCCGGGTTTCCAATGAAAAAAGCGGGCTGCCTGCCGATGAACTGAACGCCTACTTAGCGAATGGGTATGCGCGTAATGATCGCGTCGGCACCAGTTACTTGGAAAAAGCGTATGAGAACGTTTTGAAAGGTTCAAAGAGCCAAACCCAGGTTGAAATCGGCAATAATAACCAAATTGTCCAGTCGGTTTCTAAATTCAAAGGACAGCAGGGAGCCAATCTGAATCTGACCATTGATTCGGAATACCAAAAGAAAGTCGAAAAGGCGTTGGATGACACCTTTAGTTCGGTTCGCTCGGCCGGTGCCGGCAGTTTATCGGATGGTGCATATGCCGTGGCAATGGATCCAAATACCGGGCGGATTCTGGCCATGGCCGGGCAACATCAGGATACGCAGACCCATAAAGTCGAAGACGATGCGCTTGGGGTTATCAATCGTGCCTTTGTTGTCGGGTCTGCCGTCAAAGGGGCAACGGTTCTCGGTGCACTTCAAGACGGAGTTATTACGGTTGACCACAATACCCAGGCAGACACGCCGATTTATTTGCCGGGTACACCAGTTAAAAAATCCGTTTACCCTGTCGGTACGTTCAGCTCGCTGGATGCTGCTTCAGCGCTGGAAGTGTCCAGTAACATTTACATGATGTGGCTGGCGATGAAGGAAGGCCATTACGCTTACTCGCCGAATAATTATCTAAAACTAGACAACAACATTTTCAGCAAGATGCGCGGCTACTTCAACCAGTTCGGCTTAGGAATCAAGACCGGCATCGATTTGCCTGGTGAAATTGCCGGGTTGGAAGGTAGTACCCATGACAGTTCTGGCAACTTACTAGTTGGGTCGGCGTTGGACTTGGCATACGGGAACTACGATAACTACACCTTGATCCAAATGCTGCAGTACATCAGTGCGATTGCCAATAATGGGTACCGCATGCGTCCTTACCTGGTCAACAGTATCAGTCAGACACTGAGAGATGGCAGTAAGGGACCGATTTTAAGTACAACTCAGCCATCTGTAACGTCTAAAATTGAGAATACCCAAGCACAAATCGATCTGGTGAAGCAGGGGATGTGGCAGGTTGTCCATGGTACGAATGGGTGGACAACGGCAACGTCGCTGAATTCCTTGAATCCTGGGGTCGCTGGGAAAACCGGGACGGCGCAAGGCTTTACCCGTGAGTCAAAAGGATCGGCGTTGACCGAGACCATCACGGAAAGTTTTGTTGGCTTTGCTCCAGCGAAGAATCCCAAGATTGCGATTGCGGTCATTATTCCTAACTTAAAAGCTGAAACGACAACGCCATATCAGTTACAAATTGCCAAAGAAATGTTTAGCGACTTCTATAAGATGAATGACATCAAAGAAGATAAGGGCTATTCGATCCATCAAAAGTCCATCAATGGTTAACGTTGTTGGCAGCGTGTGCAAAAAATGCTAAACTACTACAAGAACATGGCCGTCAAGTGATTGATTGGCACTGGTGGCAATGGGAAAACAACAGGGTCACCTGTTGTTTTTTTAGCGAGATTGGCGCTTGGCGACGGTTATACACGCACTTGCTGCTTGGACAGTCAAGTTAGAAAGGATTTCAATGAACTACGCAAATTGGCGCTCACGTTTTCAAAATTCAGCCTATGTGACCAACGGCATTCTGGCCGTCACGATTTTGGTGTTCATTCTAGAGACACTTTCCGGTGGCAGCACCAATACTGAAGTACTGATTGCTTATGGTGCCCGAGCTAATCCGCTTATTTTATACGGACAATGGTGGCGCCTGATCACCCCGGTATTTGTTCATATTGGCTTAACGCACATCTTGATGAATGGTTTTTCGTTATACTTTTTAGGCGAAATGACGGAACGTTTATTTGGTCATTGGCGGTTCTTCCTGCTATATTTCATTTCCGGTTTTGCCGGCAACGTGGCAAGTTTTGCTTTCAGTCCCAACACGTTGGCAGCAGGAGCCAGCACCGCGATTTTTGGGTTGTTGGGAGCTTGCTTGATGTTGGGGGATACCTACCGCGATAACCCCGTCATTCGGCAATTGTCGCGTCAATTTTTGTTGTTGGTTGTCTTGAACTTGGCATTTAACCTTTTCTCTAGCGGCGTTGATATTTATGGACACATTGGCGGTGTGCTAGGCGGTTTCTTAGCGGCCGGCATGTTGGGAGCCCCGGCACTTGGTCGTATGGGGACTGTCCGGCGCGTCGCTTCGGCAGTCACCTTGATCTTTGGACTGGTTGCTTTGATTTTATTTGGAATTCAGCGCGGAATCGTATGAAAACTTATTATGATGTTTTGCAATTATTAAAGAGCTTTGGCACCCTTATCCATGTCGGTAAACGGGTGTGGGATATTGAGCTGGCAGCACTAGAATTAGACCGTTTGCATCAGGCAAAATTGATTGACGATAAGGTTTATCTGAATGCGAAAGTTGTTTTGCGGCATGCCCATGAACAAGAAGAGCAAGATCCCTTGAATCACGATTTACCTTTGCATTCGGATCAACGGAGGAATGATCAAAATGAATAATCAAAAATTAATCGGGGTTGACTTAGGCGGGACAACCATTAAATTTGCTATTTTAACCCAAGCAGGCGATATTCAGCAGCGTTGGAGTATCGACACCAACATTCTGGATGAAGGCAGCCATATTTTGCCGGATATTGTGACGTCCATTAACGAACACCTAAAACTTTACAACATGTCGCCAGCCGATTTTGCCGGGATCGGCATGGGGTCTCCGGGTTCTGTTGATATCAAAGCTGGCACCGTTATTGGCGCATACAATTTGAACTGGAAAACATTGCAGCAAGCCAAAAAAGTGATCGAATCCGGCACCAAGATTCCTTTCAACATTGATAATGACGCCAATGTTGCGGCATTGGGCGAACGCTGGAAAGGCGCCGGTGAAAATGATCCGGATGTGACCTTCGTGACGCTTGGTACGGGCGTTGGTGGGGGCATTATTGCAGATGGCGAGCTGTTACATGGCGTTGCCGGTTCTGCCGGTGAGTTAGGACATGTCACCGTCGATCCGGTTAACGGGTATCTATGTACCTGTGGCAAGCGCGGCTGCCTCGAAACAGTAGCTAGTGCGACCGGCGTGGTGCGGGTTGCTCGTGACATGGCAGAAGAATTTGCCGGCGACTCAAAGTTGAAGCAAACGCTGGACGATGGGGACGAGATTTCTAGCAAAATCGTTTTCGATTTGGCAAAAGACGGCGATCGCCTGGCTTTGATGATTGTGGACCGGGTTTGCTTCTATCTTGGTTTGGCCTTAGCGAACGTTGGTAATTTATTGAATCCGAAATTCATCGTCATCGGTGGCGGTGTGTCGGCAGCGGGCGACTTTTTGCTTAAACGCGTCGATAAGTATTTCAAAGAAAATACGTTCCCGAATGTTCGTGAAACCACCCGATTGCGGTTGGCAACGTTGGGCAACACAGCTGGCGTCATTGGGGCCGCAAGCTTGGCGCTGAAGTAAGGGAAAAAGGAGAGTCGTGTAAGTGTTAACTTATCTGTTAATCTTTGTTGGATTATTTTTAATTTACTGGGGCTTCAGCTGGTTGTGGAGCTATTATCAAAAGTCGAAATTCAAGGCCATCGGTGGCGAAATTTCACCTGAAGAATTTGAGCACACGATGCGCAAAGCCCAGATTATCGACTTACGGGAACGCAACGAATTCAAAGCAGGCCATATTCTTGGTGCGCGTGACCTTCCGTATACGCAGCTGCGTGAGCGGTTAGGCGAGATGCGTAAAGATTTGCCGGTCTATCTCTATGACAAAACCGGTGTCCTTTCGTTGCGGGCAGCACGGCGCTTGCGCAAGAATGGCTTTGAGAAGATCAGCTGGTTAAAAGGCGGTTACGATAACTGGTCAGGCAAAATCAAAAAAAGCCCGACTAATTATTGAGCCGTACATAGGCAGCAAAAAAAGCAATCGCACTGGTCGATTGCTTTTTTGTTAAGCGATGCTTATTTGCTTAGCCTTGATGGGCTGAGAAGCGTTTGCGATTAGCTTTGCGCCGATTTTCATTGATTTCATCGGCCTTGGTTTCAACAGGTTCGACATAGTTTTTCTTGAAGGCGAAAACACTGCCGGCAATGGCGCCAAGCGTCATCAACGTGCCAACGAAAAAGCCGCGTGCAAATTTATGTTTCATGAGAATCCCCCCTGATTGGTGATCTGTGATACTGAATTTATTATACTATATTGATGGAGCTTAATGAAATGGATAAACCGGTAAACCGCATCGTCATGATTGTGGGACCAACAGCAGTGGGTAAAAGTGATCTTGGCATTTACTTGACCCAGCAGCTTCAAGGCGAAGTCATCAATGGTGATGCGTATCAAATTTATCGTCATATGAATATCGGTACCGCCAAAGTCATGCCTGACGAGATGGCTGGCGTCCCGCATCATTTACTGGATATCGTTGAGCCAACGATGCCTTACACGGTTGCTAAGTTTAAAGAAGCCGCCGAAAATGCCATCACGATGGTCAGTGAACGGCATCATCTGCCGATTTTAGTTGGCGGGACCGGTTTTTATTTGAATAGTTTACGCCTGAATCTGCCGCTGGGTGGTAAAGCGCCGCCAAAAAGTGTCCGTCAGCGATGGCAAAAGGCATTAGCCGAGCATGGTGCGTCATGGTTATGGACGCAGTTGGTACAGCGTGATCCGGTCGCGGCCAAGCAGATTGAACCTGCTAATACGCGCCGGGTGATTCGCGCACTGGAAGTCATTGAATTGACTGGCAGGCGGTTTTCCGAACAGCCTCAGCCCCAACCGCTTTATGAAACATTGGTTATCGGCTTGACCACGGACCGCGCGGTTTTATACGAGCGAATCAATGCGCGGGTGGATGCCATGATGGTTGAGGGACTGGAAGCAGAAGTCGCCAATTTGTTAAAAACCGTTCCGCCTGATGCTCAGGCAATGCAGGCCATTGGCTATAAAGAACTGGTTCCATATTTTAAAGGTCAAGCTGATTTGGCTGACTGTGTGGCACTCATCAAGCAGCATTCACGCCACTTTGCCAAACGGCAGCTGACGTATTTTCGCAACCAAATGCCGACACACTGGTTTGATTTGGTTGCTCATCCGGAAGAAAAGCAGGCAGTGGTTGCGTTAGTGCGGCGATGGCTGAAGCAACCGGTTAAAGGAGAAAAAGATGAGTTGGACAGATAAATTTGATCCCGCCTTATTAAAAATGGTCAGGGAAGTCGATACCCAAATCGCACCACAGTTGGCTGCGATTGATGAACGCATCTTGGAGAACCAAGATAAAGTTTTAACGAGCTTTCAGAAACACCATGTTGCCGAAAGCTATTTAACCGGATCGACCGGTTATGGACATAACGATGAAGGCCGCGATGTGCTTGAGGCCATTTATGCCGACGTTTTAGGCGGTGAAGACGCGCTTGTGCGGCCGCAATTTGTCTCCGGCACCCATGCCATCGGGGTTGCATTGCTTGGGCTTGTCCGCCCGGGGGATGAGATTTTGTACATCACCGGAAAGCCGTATGATACGTTGCAAGAGGTGTTGGGACTTGCTGGCAACGGCATTGGTAGTCCTAAAGAATATGGCATTGGCGTCGATTATGTCGATCTTTTGCCAAATGGGGCAGTCGACAATGACGCGGTTAAGGCACGGCTGACCGCTAAAACCAAAGTGGTTGCGATTCAGCGTTCGCGTGGGTATGCAACGCGCGATTCGTTTACGGTTGATCAGATTGCCGCAATGATCAAAGTTGTTCGCAGCGTTTTGCCAAATGTCTGGATTTTTGTCGACAATGCTTATGGCGAATTTTCCGAAACAACCGAACCACTTGAAGTAGGCGCCGATGTCATGGCGGGGTCGCTGTTTAAAAATGCTGGGGGCGGCATGGCCAAAACTGGTGGGTATATTGTCGGCAAGAAGGATTTAATTGAGCGCATCAGCTATCGCTTTACAGTTCCTGGTCTTGGTGGTGCCGAGGGGGCGACTGTCGGTGCGCTGGCTGATATGTATCAAGGTTTCTTCATTTCACCGCAAACAACCGGTAATGCGATTAAAGGCGCCATCTTTGAAGCGGCCTTATTCGCAAAGTTAGGCTTAGATGTATCACCAACCTGGGATGCGCCGCGGACAGACCTGATTCAAACGGTTAATTTCGGCAACCAAGCTGATATGGTTAAGTTTGCCAAGGCAATACAAGCCAATTCGCCCGTTGATAGCTTTGTGACCCCGATTCCGGAGAAAATGGCTGGTTATGAAGACGAGGTCATCATGGCCGGCGGGACATTTGTGGCCGGATCAACGGTTGAATTTTCCGGGGATGGTCCGTTGCGTCCGCCATACACGCTTTATTTGCAAGGCGGTTTGACTTACGCACATATCAAACTGGCAACCATGGGGGCGGCACAATCGACTTTTTTTGATCAAGCTAAATAAACGATTTGTATATCAAAAAGCGTCAGCGTCACTGCAAACAGGCAGTGCGTTGGCGCTTTTTTGATTTAGTTTTGCTGCTGGAAAATTTTCAAATCGATGTTAATGTTCGGCTACGACCTGCACGTAAGGTTCGCCGTTCATACCGGTTACGATGCCCTGAATCTCCGGCGTGAATCCGGGAAAACGCCGAATCCCGGCAAATAGGGTTTCAAAATAGTGAATGGCCACCGCACGCCAGCGTTCGCCCGGCACGACGACGAAAATGCCAGGAGGATATGGCAATGCCCCGGCAACCGCGATTCGGCCTTCCGCTGCCTGTAACGGGATGGTTTCAAATTCTCCACGAACAAAGCAACGGTCGGCTGCTTGCGGCGTCATAGCAGTCGGTATGTTGTTCGTGTTTGTAAAAAGTAATTGTTGCTGCTGGACTAACTTAGCTTCGCGGAAAAAGTCGGACATGTTCTGGCCCAGTTCGCGTAAGGTCATATGCAGATAAGCTTCACCGGTTTCAGCCACTAATTTTGGTAATGTCTCGGCAACAGTTTTGTTGGCAAAGTAATCTTTTTCGAATTGTTGCAAGACCCGACGCAGGTGCTGCCAGTCGGCTTTAGCAGAACCCGGCGTCACTAAAAATAGCAAACTGTTCAAATCGGCTTTTTCCGGGACAATCCCGTGATCAAGCAAGTAGCGATCAACCAACCAGCCGCTAACGCCAAATGTCGCCGTTTCCGGTAGCAGCACCGTGACCTTGCCCGGATCAAGATAGGCTTGGTTTGGTTTTAAGTGCAGAAGCTGATGCCACTTGGCGTTAGGCGCCATTGCCCAGGCTTCCGCAGAAGTCGTTGCCTTTTCAGGGGCAATTGCGGTTAATGTCGGGTTTTGATAGGCCGAAAACAAACGAGAATCACTTAACGAGCGGTGGAAGGCGAGTGCCGCCAGAAGCGCATCGGCCCAGATCTTTTGACCCCGGCGGCCTTGATTGATCGCAGTATTAGCGACCAACGATGCATAAAGTGGGTAAGAATAGCTAGTGGTGACGTGTTTTAGGTAAGCATGGTTGAATTGCTCATGGGTGACATAGCGTGGCTGTCCTTTGATGTGCGCATCTTTTTTATGAATCTGAGACGCTTGGCCGAAGCCGGACTGTTGCTTGTGAACGCTTTGGGTGACAATAATGCCCGGATCATCCGGACCTAATGGCATCTGCAAAGGATCCATCGGCTTCATGGCCGGAATGAACGGCTCATAGACGCCCCAAGCAGCGTCAAAGGCGATGTAATCCGTCAATGGGCCAAAAAGATCAAGTAACTGGCGAACATTAGGAACAATTCCATCGAAGGTTTCGAGTTCAAGAATGGCCAGTCTAAACGGATGGCGTTCTTGGGCTTTTTGCGGATCAATGCTCGCAACCAGTTGGCGTAGCCGGTTAGCGCTGATATCAGTAAGGTCGAGTGGACCGATTAATCCGCGTTGGGTACGGAGGGTGTCAAGGTAAACTGGGCGCGCCCCATTTTGCACCAGCGCAGCATTATAAAATGATTTGTGATTATTGCGGTCAAACAAGACCAGATTACCTGGCGTCAACAACGCACTAGCCACAATGTTGTTGGAGCCAGTCGTGCCATTGGTGACAAAATAAGTTTCATCAGCGTGGTATAACCGCGCCGTGGCTTGTTCAGCTGCCAGCGGACTGCCGCCATGTGTCAGCATGTCCCCCAGCGCAGTGACGACATCGCTGGTATCACTGGCAAAAAAAGTGTCGCCATAGGCTTGATAAAGTAAATAACCAGCGGGCGCTAATCGATCGTAATGGCCGCTGTGGTGACCGGGGGTGGCAAAGCTTGTGGGATTTGCCTGCGCAAAATTCAGTAGATCATTTAGAAAAGCAGGAATCATGGTCTTTTCGTAATGTGTCGCTGCCGCGGTGATTTGAGTGAGCAAATTAGCATCAAGTCGCGGTGCTTCAGTCACGTCCAGCTGGCCGGTTGAATCATTTTGGCGGTGGCCAATGACAAAGACCGGCAAAGGCAGTTCACTGGCAACAAGTTGGTCAAAGACATTTTGATCGGCCGCATGCACCACCACTGCATTGAAAGCTGCCAAAGGGTAATTATTAAACGGCAGCCAATCGGTGGGTAAGTTGACAGATTTCATGGTCGGGGTGTACCCAACGTGTAAATGTAAGGTCATGACGACAACGTCCCTTCAGAAACCTAGTTACTGTTATCACACGTTTCATAGTTGAAAATACCTAGAGAGAATTTGGCGCGGTAAGATTTCGGATTGCTTGGATAATACTGACAAGCGTGGCAAGTTGACTTAGTAGAAAGCGCTTCTTTTTGAATAATTGGCTCAACATATTGGTCTATAACAAGTTGACCGTAAAAATAAAATTTTTTCATTTTTTACGTTAAATGTTAGAAAAGCTTACATGTTGCGTTGACACCGTTTATCTGGTTTGATAAGCTGACATCGTTGTAAAGGAGGATGCCTATGGCTGAGATCGCTGATCTGAGAACGCGATCGGTTTTGCCGATTGGTACAGTTATGTTGTTAACAGACTTGACTGCCCGCCAGATTCGTTACTATGAAGCCCAGGGATTGGTCAAGCCCGAGCGCAATGCCGGCAATCACCGAACTTATTCGCTTAATGACGTTGATGAACTGCTGGAAATCCGCAGTCAGATGGCCGATGGTTTCACGCTGGCTGACGTCAAGCGGTTGAAGCATCCACGTCATCGCGAGGATAGCGATGCCGAAGTTCGCAAAGTGTTGCGCGACGAACTGTTGAATCAGAGTCGACTCAATCAAAGCCCGGATCCGGGTCCTACCATCGGCTTCCGACAATCACACTAAAGATAGGAGTTCACGTATATGGCAAGAAAAGCAATTACCGCTGATGAGATTCGCCAGACAGTTAAGGATGAGAACGTCTTATTCTTGCGCCTGATGTTTACCGACATTAACGGGATCATTAAGAACGTCGAGGTGCCGATTTCCCAGTTGGAAAAGGTGCTTAATAATAAGATTACCTTCGATGGTTCGTCGATTGACGGTTTTGTTCGAATCGAAGAAAGCGATATGCTGCTCTATCCGGATCTTAACACTTGGCTATTGTTCCCGTGGGAGAATGATCACGGTAAGATTGCCCGGCTGATCTGCTCGGTTCATCGTCCAGACAGCACACCTTTTGGCGGCGATCCGCGTAACAATCTGATCCGTGTCGTGAATGAAATGAAAGAAGCCGGCTTCACAGCTTTCAATATCGGCCCTGAACCGGAATTCTTCTTGTTTAAACTTGACGAAAACGGCAATCCGACAACGAAGCTGAATGATCATGGTTCTTACTTCGATTTTGCACCGCTTGATATGGGCGAAAATTGCCGGCGTGATATTGTCCTTGAGTTGGAAAAGATGGGCTTTGAAGTCGAAGCTTCCCACCATGAAGTGGCACCGGGCCAGCATGAAATTGACTTCAAATATGCCGATGCGTTAGACGCTGCCGATAACATTCAAACCTTCAAACTTGTGGTCAAAACCATTGCCCGCAAACATGGCTTATACGCGACATTCATGCCTAAACCACTTCACGGCATCAACGGTAGCGGCATGCACATCAACATGAGCCTTTTCTACGACAAAGGCAATGCTTTCTATGATCCAAATACCGACGATCAGTTGAGTGAAACGGCGATGCATTTCCTTGCTGGCGTTTTGCGCCATGCTTATGCGCTGACCGCGGTTAACAACCCAACCGTCAACTCCTACAAACGACTGGTGCCAGGATTTGAAGCCCCGGTTTATGTGGCTTGGTCCGGCAAAAACCGCTCACCACTGATTCGGGTACCGCAGTCACGGGGATTATCAACCCGCTTGGAGTTACGCTCGGTTGATCCGACTGCCAATCCTTACTTAGCCATTGCAGCAATCCTTCAGGCCGGCCTTGATGGCGTCAAGAACCAGTTGAAGCCGGAAGAAGCGGTAGATCGTAACATTTATCGGATGCAAGACGACGAACGTAAAGCAAATCATATTCAAGACCTCCCATCAACCTTGCACAATGCGTTGAAGGCATTGGCGGCTGATGACGTGGTCAAGGCTGCCCTGGGTGAACATTTGTATCAAAGCTTTATGGATTCGAAGAACCTCGAATGGTCCGCATACCGCCAGCAGGTTTCCGAATGGGAACGGCAACAATACCTGGAATTGTATTAATTCCAGCCACCCGAAAGCTGTTGTTAACCTTTTCCTTGACTAACTGGTAAAAACAGTCAAGCATTCAGTAATTTAAAAAGACTTCAGGCGTGATGGCGTCTGAAGTCTTTTTGCGTTAACAGTGCTTATGAAAAACTCACCGCCATCGTAGGTGCGTTTATGCGGGTTAATAGTTGAAAACGCTAAATGAGATGGCTACACTGAATTTATCACATTTCTCTCATAAAGGACGGCACTGCTCATGAAATTAAACCAATTCGCTCGATTAACCCCTGAATTTAGCCAACAATTAACGGAACTTGCTCGCATCGGCTTGCCGGCAGATTCCCAAGGCCATTTTGCCAATACTGCGGCAGCCTTGTACGCGGCCTTTTTCCCAGAGGCATATCAGCTCGCTGCAAAACAAGATAAATTTGCTCAGATTGCAGTTAATTCGCGACAGAATCTGGCTGAATGGTTGGCATCGGGACCCACGCAGATGACCCGGCGCGACTTTTATAATGTAGCTTTGCAACTGCTGGGGTTCGAAGCCTTTACCGACTTTGACCTGAGTGATCCGTTGGCTTTTATGGCGGCTACAGAGCTGCCAAGTGTTGATCACGATCTGCTTGATACTAGGGATCTGCTTAAGGCTAGCTACTTATTGCTGACGACGCGAACCAAACATTTAGTCAACTTTCTCGATGATTTAGCCAATCGTGGCTTTTTCAAGGATTTTCAGTCGTCGTCAACCCAACCGAAACCTTTATTGTTTAATGGTAAAGTGCAACAGGTTTTCGATGCCCGCCAAGCCATTCGCGAGGTAGTATGGATCGAGTCTGATGTCGATTCGGACCACGATGGGCAGCGCGATCTTTTAGAAGCAAGCATTTATCGACCGAAAGCCACCGAGCAAGGATTGAAGGTTCCGGTTCTATTTACCGCCAATCCTTATTTTCATGGGACCAATGATGTGACGGCTGCGACGCATGTTCCGGAAACGGTTTTGGCAGTCAAGTCACATGGGGCCTCGAAGGCGGAAGTAACGGCTACACCGATTCAAACTGAAGACTTACCGAAACGGGTCGTTACTGGTGAGGCGACGGAAGCAGAGGCCTATGCCGAAGAAAATAGTATGTATGCGTTCAATGATTATTTTCTTGCGCGCGGATTTGCTGTGGTTTACTCAGCGGGAGTCGGGACGCGGTATTCAGACGGCTTTCGGACCATTGGTGGACCTGAGGAAACGGCCGGGGCTGTGGCAGTGATCGAATGGCTGACCGGTAAGCGCCGGGCGTTCACGAACCGTACTGCTGGCGTTGCCATTAAGGCTTGGTGGTCAACCGGCAAAGTTGCGATGACCGGTAAGTCCTACTTAGCTACGCTGGCCATTGCTGCGGCGACGACCGGCGTTGAAGGGTTGAAAACCATCATTGCCGATGCCGGCATTTCTAGCTGGTATGATTATTACCGCGAAAATGGTTTGGTTGTGGCGCCCGGCGGCTTTCAAGGTGAAGACGCTGATGTTTTGGCAGTTGATACGTTTTCCCGGCAGAAATCCGGCGGCGATATGATTCGCATCAAGTCGGCTTGGGAGCGGCATCTTGCTGCGATCACCCGTGATCAGGATCGGACAACCGGCGCGTATACGGCGTGGTGGGATGCGCGTAATTACCGCAAAAATGCCGCCAACGTCAAAGCCGACGTGGTGTTGATTCACGGGCTTAATGACTGGAATGTCAAACCAAAAAATGCGATTCGCTTCTGGCAGGCAATTGCAGATTTGCCGATTCAAAAGAAACTGATTTTACATCAAGGGCAACATGTCTATGTCCACAACGTCCGCTCGCTAGACTTTTTGGACATGATGAACTTGTGGCTGACACATGAACTGCTAGGGGTCGCCAATGATGCTGCGCGAGCTTTGCCGAATGTCATTGTGCAAGATAACGTGACCCCGCAAACCTGGTCAGCCTATACCGATTTTGCTGACCCGGAAGCTGAGCATGTGACAACTGAGTTCAACCTGAAGAATGACTTTGAAGCAGCCACCGATCAGTTTACTGATCATGCCACGGCAACGTTTGAGGCGCAACGTGACACCAGCGCCAGTTTCGAAAAGGCCATTATCACCCCTAACAGTGCGTACGCTAACAGCCGGTTGTGGTTGACTCAGCCAGTGCTTGACCGTGATCGGATTCTGGAAGGCATTCCGCACCTTGAGCTGACGCTGGCAGTTGATGCGCCGACCGGCATTCTCAGTGTTCGGCTCGTGGATCTCGGTGAGGCCAAGCGTTTTGGCGAAACCGCAGCCACCGTTGCGGCCAATGATTTACAGTTAGGTTTTGACTTTAAAACAACTGACATCGTCGAATTCAAGCCGGCTGCTAAAACGACCCCAAGCAAACTGATAACGTTAGGGCATATTAATTTGCAAAATCCTAAAAACGCCTACGAAGTGCAGCAGATCACACCGGGACAGTTTTTTCACGTGAGTCTGGATCTGCAACCGACGCACTATCACTCACCGACCGGCCGGCAGCTTGCCTTGATCATCCATGGTGCCGATATGGCGCAAACCATTCGCCCGACAAAAACCACGCATTATCAGGTTGACTTGGCGAAAAGTACTCTAACATTGCCATTCCGACTTTAAAAAATATCGTCCACGGTTGAAGACAACATCGTCATAAGTTTACGCCGTCTCGGGAAAAGGACGTGAAGTGGATGGTTCATCAAGAACGTCAGATTAATTTACGTTGGGTTATTCGACAGTTGCCGCTGACTTTAATAGTGGTGCTATTTTTACTGAGCCTGACAAGCACTTTGGAGCCAATTTTAAATGGCGTGGTTTTCGGTCAGCTGGTCAATATTGACTTCAGCAATCTTGACGCTGTGGGCGTTATGTGTCATTAGCTGCAGCTGCCTATCTCGTTACCTATACATCGTTGTATCTGTTTTTTCGCGCCCAGCAGCGGGCCGTCCGGGTATTGAATCAGGCACTCAAAACCGCGTATTTTACTGCTTCAGTCGCGCATGCAGGCACTGACGTCACGGAAGTTTCTGACACGATCAATGATGTGACCGGCGTTGCGAAACAAATTGAACAAGCCTACTTTGTCGGACTTATCAACATGCTGCAACAAGTGATTGGCTTGATCATCGCTGTGGCTTTTATCCTGAAAACCAATGTCGTGTTAAGTTTGGTCTATGTGTTATTTTCTGCATTGTCACTGCTTCCGAGTCACTTTGGCAGAAAGAGCCTGGCAAAAAAGTCGAACATTTGGGCTAATACCAATGCCGGTTTGGTCTTGAGTATGAAAGACATTTTTCAAGGCCGAATGGAAATCTTTAATTTTAAAGCCTGGCCGGTCTTCTTCACCCGATTTAAGCAGCACCTGAGCCAAGAAGAACGCGACTATGAGCGAATGAATAACTTCCAATATTTATTCCAATATGTGTCTTGGCTATTTGCCATTGCGGCTTTTTTGCTACCACTTTTTATTGGCCTCCTCTTGATGGCCAAAGGATTGTTTGGTGTGACGACCAGCGTCGTTTTGACACTGACAATGACGGCAGATTCTGTTGTAGGCGGCGCTCGCAGTTTGAGCAAATGGCAAAGCCAAATTGTTAGCACGAGTCAGCTGCGCGTGTTACCGGCGGCTGGTAAATTTGAAATATCCAAGGTTGATGATGGGGAGCCAAAGCCTGAAGTGCTGGAAGGTCAGCTTGAGATCAGCGATCTAACCGTGGTGCGCGATCAGCATTTAATTTTGAGTGATGTCAATATCCGACTTGAACCGGGAAGCAAAGTCATTGTGACCGGTCCTTCTGGAATAGGTAAGACAACCCTTCTAAAAGCCATCACCGGTCAAGTGACATCTCAAGGTGCGATTCGTTTTGCCGGTCAGCCGCTGCATGCTGGTGATTTTGTTTTGGTGTCACAAAATGTCTGGTTGTTTAATGGTACATTGCGGGATAATATCACGTTATATCAGGCCTACGATGATGCCGCGGTTTTGGCAGTTTTGCGGTTGGTGGGCCTTGATCAGGAATTGGGTGAGCATGTGCTTGATTTCAAAATTGTTGATAACGGCAGTAATCTATCAGGTGGGCAAGCGCAGCGCATTGCGATTGCGCGTGGATTGTTGCGCAAGAGTCCTATCTTTTTACTTGATGAGATTTCTTCAAGCCTTGATCAGGTCAATGCTGATAAAATTCATCGCATCATCTACACGTTACCCGCAACGGTCATTGAAGTCGCGCATCATTATCAGGAAGCCTTGGCGCAAGCATATGGCGTAAAGATTTACGAAATGGTTGATCACCGGTTGCAATTAAAAAATGAGGCCTCCAGGGAAGTTGCTACTGGCACAGAAGCTATTTAAGGACAGGATTTAGGTAAACTTTGGTAACACAAAAAGCCCGAAACATCGGGCTTTTTGAGGACAAACTGCTTACTTTAAGTGTGCCAGCCGGGATTTGAACCCGGGACAAACGGTTTAGAAAACCGTTGCTCTATCCAGCTGAGCTACTGGCACAAATCGTTATTAAGTATACGAGAAGCGCGGGTAGGCGTCAACGGAATGTTGAGGAACTTGAACTTTGTGAGGGTGTGTAAAAGGTTTTAAGGATGTGGAAGGGACGCTACAGCTCTTGTAGTTAGGCAATCGGGCTTTGAAACGCGATCACTGGCGCAGAAGTCTGCGTGTAAGAACCTTGGGGGCAATGGCCTAAGCCAGGTCATAGAGGAGTAAGGGTTGTAGGGCAATCCGGCTTTGAAACGCGTTCGCAGTCGCAGAAATCTCTGTGTAAGGACCTCAAGCCTAAATGGCCAAAGCCCAGCCATTTAGGCTTGAGGCCACTTACACTCCGATTTCTAAGCGCTCCTGCTCACGCTCTTGACTTCCTAACAATAAGTGAGTAACATACACTCAATCGCTACCGAAGGCCATTCACATTTTTTTAAGAATGGAGGGATTCTGATGGGATATCGAATCCAATTGAACATGAAGACGCAAGAATTTATCGCGATTGATCCGCACAATGCTAAGCACATTGGTAAGGGCGAGACAATTGAAAAAGCGTTGCAACAACTGAAGAAATAATGTCTTGCTGCTGGTAGACTTACTACCAGCGGCTTTCTTTTTTGCCAAAGGACTAGTGCCATGGAGACTTTTTATGCTATATTAGGTTCCTTGGCAGGGGCAGGCTCAGATTTTTTCTGGGCCTTTTTCTTTGTCTCGAAGTCGCTGATTAAAACGTTTCCTTGTTGAAACTGTTTGGCTTGGCTATAATTCCATCCAGGGGGTGGCACTGATCATCATTTTGCTGAACATCTTCATTTTACTGGTTACCGCTGCATTGCTAATAACGGTAACCACCCAACTCAGAAAACCGATTAATTGGATTGTTGATGGCATTTTATATGTGGCCTTACTGCTGATTAATGCAGCGTTTGGCGGCTGGTTGACGTTCTTTACCTTGATTTATGCGCTTTATATGCCCGCGGTCATCATCGGCGTTTGGTTGTATCGCCAGCAACACTTGCCGCAATAAGAATGCTGCGCTCTTAAGTCTGCAACTTAATCTGACCATTTAATTGGCGTCAAGCCGAGTTGAAAAACAATTGCGGGTTTGGAACAATCAAAAAGCTGTTATCGTCGGCGATCAACAAAAAGCTGCTATTATCGGCGATGTGCTTGCAACTTGGTGTGCTGTCTGGTAATATTAGTCCGTTGTATTTGGCACCCCTCCTATGCAACCGCACATCGTTAGGTTTTAAGCGTAAGCACCTAACTTGGCGAGTCTTCAGGGGAAAAGCCGAGAGGCAAAACAGGAGGTGCACACAGTGTACGCAATTATCAAAACAGGCGGCAAGCAGTATAAAGCTGAAGTCGGTGAAGCCATCTATGTTGAAAAACTTGATGCCGAAGAAGGCAAGCAAGTTACTTTTGACGAAGTGATTATGGTTGCTGGTGAAGGTGATGCCAAGATTGGCACGCCAACTGTAGCCGGCGCAACCGTGACTGGCAAGGTCGAAAAACAAGGGCGCGAGAAAAAGGTTGTTACTTACAAGTACAAGCCTAAGAAGCACTCTCATCAAAAGAAGGGCCATCGTCAGCCATACACGAAAGTCGTTATCGACGCGATTAACGCATAAGAGGTCAGTTTATGATCAAGGCAATTTTTCATCGCGATGAGCATGGCGATATCGTCAGTTTCGAACTGAGTGGCCATGCCGATGCCGGTAAAACCGGCAAGGATATCGTCTGTGCTGCTGTTTCGGCTGTGAGTATCGGCGCCGTCAATGGTGTTGAAGCGCTGGCGGGTTTTAAGCCTGACGTTGATGCGGATGAGGTCCATGGCGGCCATCTGCAAATGACGCTCAAGTCGGCAATCACTGGCGAACAGTTGCACATTAGTCAGATTTTGTTGGAAAATTTATTGCTTGAATTACAAAGCATCCAAGATCAATATCCTGATCGCATTTTGATTACGACAAAACAATTAAAACAAAATTAATTCTCGGAGGTGTACGTTATGTTAAAGATGAATCTGCAATTCTTCTCTCACCATAAAGGTGGCGGTTCAACATCTAACGGCCGTAATTCTGCAGGCCGGCGTTTAGGTAGCAAGCGCGCCGATGGTCAGTTCGTTAAGGCAGGCAACATCTTGTATCGCCAGCGCGGTACCAAGATCCATCCTGGTGAAAACGTTGGCCGCGGCGGCGACGATACCTTGTTTGCGACTGCTGACGGCGTTGTCAAGTTTGAACGCTTCGGCCGTGACAAGAAGAAGGTTTCAGTTTATCCGGCAGCAGCTGCTGAATAAATATTGATGACGTCCCGGTAATCGGGGCGTCTTTTTTTCAAAATTTTAAAATGACGTCAATAAGGAGTGGTTTGGATGGATCGAATGACAGCATTACAGGCGCGGATTCTGGACAAGAAATTAGATGGCTTTTTTGTTACCGATGCCACCAACGTTACTTATTTGACAGGTTTTACCGGTGAAGAAAGCGCCTTGCTGGTGACGCCGGAGAAAGCTTATTTTATAACGGATTCCCGGTTTACCGAGCAGTTTAAGCAAGAGGTACATAATGCCAAGTTGGTGTTGCATCAGGATGGGTTGTTTAAAACGGCAGGTGATTTAGCCAACCAATTGCAGTTGACCCGCATTGGTTTTGAAGCCGTTCACCTGAATTATGCCGATTATGAAGCCTTTGATCTTTTAACACAAGGAACACTGGTGCCAACCCGTGACTTTGTTGAAACCCAACGCGAAGTCAAAGACGATGAGGAACTGGCCTTGATCAAAAAGGCGGTTGCCATTGCCGAAAAGGGTTACCAGCATGTTCTTGATACGATCAAACCTGGCATGCGGGAAATTGATATCGCCAATGATTTGGACTTTTTCATGCGGCAACTTGGTGCCAGCAATGTCTCGTTTGAAACAATCGTAGCTTCCGGTACGCGTTCGGCAATGCCACATGGTTCCGCAACGGAAAAGAAGATTGCCAAAGGGGATATTGTGACCCTCGATTGGGGATGCATCTATCACGGCTACATGTCCGATTTGACGCGGACATTTGCAGTCGGGGAACCGGATGCCAAGCTTAAGACGATTTACCAAATTGTTTATGTGACGAATCAGAAAGTCCAGCAAGCTTTGAAGCCTGGTGTCATGGGCCGGACGATTAATGACTTGGCGCATAACGCAATTAATGACGCTGGCTATGGTCAATATTTTGGCCATGGTACCGGACACGGCATTGGCTTGTCGATTCATGAAGGCCCTGGTGCCTGGGGTCCTTATCTCGATGTGCCAGCCGCAAAAGGCAATGTCGTGACCGATGAACCCGGCATCTATGTTCCGGATCTTGGCGGTGTCCGAATCGAAGACGATTTGGTCGTGACAGCAGACGGTAATCAAAGTCTTAGTCAACCCGCACCAGCTGAGTTACTGGTACTGTGAGGCCGTCCACGTGGCATGGCTGTTGCAAGCATCTTCACCGCTTGCTAGAATAGATTTAGCTTACAACTGAATGTATGGAGGAAGTTCATGATATCTGTTAATGATTTTAAGAATGGTTTGACGATTGAGGTCGACGGTGACCTGTGGCGAATCGTTGAGTTTCAACACGTTAAGCCAGGCAAGGGTTCGGCATTTGTTCGTTCAACCTTGAAGAACCTGCGCACGGGTGCGGTACAGGAAAAAACGTTCCGATCAACTGAAAAGGTTGAAAAAGCGCAGATCGACAGTAAAAACATGCAGTACCTTTATGCCGATGGCGATAATTACGTCTTCATGGACACTGATACTTACGATCAACTGACACTTCCTGGCGATGAGATTCGCGACCAGTTGAATTATTTAAAAGAAAACATGAATGTTAAAATTATCATGCACGGCAATGAAACCCTGGGTATTGAGTTGCCGAAAACCGTTGACTTAACGGTTAAGGAAACCGAGCCAAGCATTCGCGGTAATACCAGCAGCGGCGGTTCAAAACCAGCCACCATGGAAACCGGACTAGTCGTTCAAGTGCCGTTTTTCATCAACACTGACGATGTACTGACGATTAACACGGATGATGGTACTTACATTTCACGTGCCAATAATTAAGGCTTAGGAGGGTTCTCGCGATGGCTGAAGAAACCAATATCATATTAGCAAATCGGACGGATGCCCAAGGGACCATTGAAATTGTTCCTGAAGTTTTGGAAGTCATTTTGGGCATTGCTGCGAGTCAGGTAGACGGTGTCTATCAAATGCGCGGTACATTAGGCTCTTCAATTAACGCCTGGTTTGGCCGTGCCAACCACGGTAAAGGCGTTAGTGTGACAGTTGCCGATGATAAGATTACGGCTGATGTCTACGTTTATCTGGATTATGGTGTCTCCGTTCCGAAAGTGGCTTTGGCCATGCAAGAACAGCTACGTGAACAGTTACTCTTTATGACGGATTTGACGTTAAGCGAAGTGAATGTGCATGTCGTTGGCGTCATCCCTGAAAAGACGGAAAAAGTCAATCCGGATGATCTGTTTAAAGATGACGACACTGATGAACCATCGACAACGAGCAGCAAGGATGACGATTAACATGGAATCACGACACGCGATCCGTGAAGCTGCCTTTCGAGCGCTTTTTGCGTTGGCAACGAATCCGGAAGCAGATAAAAGCGCCGTATACGCAGAAGTTTTACCTAAAGATACTGAAGTGCCGCCTTATTTAAGTGAATTGGTGGAAGGCGTCTTGACGCATCAGGAGGCGTTGGATGCTGCCTTAACCCCGCAGCTTAAAAAGGGGTGGACGCTGAGTCGTTTGCCCAAACCGGATTTAATGATTCTGCGCTTGGGCTTGTATGAAATTCGCTATGAAGAAGCGATGCCGGAAGCTGCGGCAATTAATGAAGCCATCAATTTGGCCAAACGTTACAGCGATGACCAATCTGCTAAGTTTGTCAATGGCATTTTGGCTAATTTTATTGAAGCATCGCCGAAAGCGTAAGTTAACCGGTCAAAGACAATTACTTTGGCCGGTTTTTGCTTTATACCGGTACTTGACGCGATCGAGGAACCGAACATTGGTTGTTATATCAGACAATGCTAATCAAATGGGGAGTGGTTTTTGTGGCAACGCGATTGGATGGCAAGGTAGTTTCAAAACGCATTCTTAGTGAACTTCAACAGACAGTGACTGGTTTGGCGCAACAAGGTGTGACGCCAACACTTGCAGTCATTTTAGTGGGATCGGATCCGGCCAGCCAGGTTTATGTGCGTAACAAACAACGGCGCGCGGAGGAAATCGGGGTTCGTCCCTTAATGTTTAAGTTGCCAGAAGAAACCTCTCAGAAAACCTTATTGGCAAAGGTAGCTGAATTGAATCAAGATCCCGATGTGGATGGCATTCTGGTCCAGCTGCCATTGCCCAAGCAACTGGATGAACGGGTCGTGATTAATGCGATCGATCCCGATAAAGACGTGGATGGCTTTAGCCCGGTGAGTGTGGGCCGCTTGTGGACCAATGAACCGACTGTTGTGGCTTCGACCCCTTATGGCATTATGGCGCTGTTAGATGCCTATCAGATTGATGTCACCGGTAAGCGGGTGGTCATTGTTGGCCGCTCGAACATTGTGGGTCGGCCGCTCGCTGGTTTGATGGTGAACCATGATGCGACGGTGACCATTGCCCACAGTAAAACCCGTGACCTTAAAGCGTTGACCCGTGAAGCGGATATTTTGGTTGTTGCGATTGGCGTGCCGCATTTTATTGGCGCCGATGCGGTTAAACCCGGGGCAACGGTTATTGATGTCGGTATTTCGCGCGGAGCTGATGGGAAACTGCACGGCGATGTCGATGCTGATGCGGTTGAGCCTGTTGCCGGTGCTTTAACACCGGTACCGGGTGGCGTTGGTCCGATGACAATTGCCTCACTCATGGCCCAAACAGTTGAACTGGCGAAGAGGCGATTGCATGGTTGATACCGACCAGTACTTAAGTGTCACCGCACTAACCCAATATTTAAAACGTAAATTCGATGCCGATCCTTATCTGGCCAAGGTTTATTTAACCGGTGAAATTTCTAATTATCGCAAACGGGTAGGCAATCAATATTTTTCCCTCAAGGATGATCACGCTAAGATCGGTGCGTTGATGTTCCGCAATGCTTTTAGCAAGTTGCAATTCAATCTTGAAGAAGGCATGAAGGTTCTGGCAGTTGGCCGCGTTAGTCTGTATGAACCAAGTGGTGAATACCGGCTGATTGTGGAACGGTTGGAACCGGACGGCGTTGGCGCACTCTACCAAGCCTTTGAGCAGTTAAAGAAAAAGCTGGCTAGCGAAGGGTTATTTGATCGCAATAAACGTCCGTTGCCGTTGTTTCCTAAACGCGTGGCGGTTGTGACCAGTCCCAGCGGTGCGGTGATTCAGGATATCATGACCACTGTGGTGCGCCGTTATCCGATTCTACAGCTGACTCTTTTTCCGGCGGTTGTCCAAGGGGATCAGGCGGCGGATTCGATTGTCAAACAGTTGAACCGCATTAAGGCCATGTCAGACTTTGATGCCGTCATTATCGGCCGCGGCGGCGGTTCGATTGAAGACCTGTGGCCGTTTAACGAAGAGAAAGTGGCGCGGGCTTTAGTCGACATGCCCATCCCGATTGTGAGTTCGGTCGGACATGAAACCGATACAACCATTACGGATTTCATTGCCGATCGGCGGGCGGCGACGCCAACGGCTGCTGCGGAAATCGTAACGCCGGTGACGCTGGTAGACGCACTTAATCGCATCTCGGAAGATCGTGTGCGTCTGGTCAATGCGATGCACAACCGACTCAAAAATGCTGCCAGCCGACTACAGCGCTCTGCAGAAAGCGTCGTCTTAACCCAGCCTGATCGTTTGTACGACCAATACGTGCAACGCGTCGATCAATTGCGGCAGCGGCTTAATCAAAGCATGGTCAATCAATTGCGCGAAAATGACCATCGTCTGGCCATGGCGACGCAGCAACTTGATGGGCGGCAATTACTGATAAAAGTCGTGAACCTCAAACGGCGACTGCTCGATGATCAACACCGTCTAGATCGGGCAGTCATCAGTGTTGTAAAGGCTAAGCGTCAAGCGGTGGCCAATGCGGCGCTTGGACTGGACCATTTGAGCCCATTGAAGATACTGGGCCGAGGATTTGCCTATGTAACGGATGACACCGGGCAGATGCTCAAAAAGACAGATGACTATGCGGTCGGTGCCGACATTCACATTCATGTTGCGGATGGTCAAATTGGCGCTCATGTGACAACAAAGGAGAAGAATCATGGCTGAACCTACGTTTGAAGAAAAACTTGCCCAACTTGAAGCAATTGTCAATCAACTGGAGCAAGGCGATGTACCACTTGAAAAAGCTTTGGATCAATTTAAAGCTGGCGTGAAATTGAGTCAGGAACTCGAAAAAACATTGAAGTCAGCCGAAAAGACGGTGACAGAAATGGTGAGTGACGATGGCACTACCCAACCTTTTCAACCTAAAGAAGGCCAACAATGAATCCGATCTTAAGTCAATGGCGGACAGCCGTTGAACATACATTAGATGAAACATTGGCAAAGGTGCCTAACCCGCATTTGCGTGCAGCGATGGCTTACTCCGTCGATGCAGGTGGGAAACGATTGCGCCCGCTACTGTTATTGAGCGTGGTTGCTATGTATGATGGTGTGGTTGCTGAAGCACTGCCTGCTGCCGCCTCGCTTGAATTTGTGCATACTTATTCACTGATTCATGACGATTTACCCGCGATGGATAATGATGATCTGCGCCGCGGCAAACCGACGAATCACAAGCAGTTTGGCGAAGCGTTGGCGATCTTGGCGGGTGACGCACTTTTAACCGATGCCTTTGCCTTATTGAGTCAACATTATCCGGATAAAGGCGCTGCGTTGATTCAGATTCTTGCTGAAGCGGCTGGTAGTTCTGGGATGGTTGAAGGCCAGGTACTGGATATGGATGGTGAGCGGGTCCACTATGATCTGGCGACACTGAAGCACATGCACCAAGCTAAAACCGGTGCCTTGATTCAAGCCGCAGTGGCGATGGGCACCGTATTCGTAACGATCCCCGAAGCTGATCAGGCGGCCTTGGCAGATTTTGCGGCTGCTTTTGGTCTCGGTTTTCAGATCAAGGATGATATTAACGATGTCACCAAAACAACTGCCGAGTTAGGCAAAACAGCGGATAAGGACGTTGCCGAACATAAAAACACCTTCCCCGAGCTACTTGGACTAAAAGGTGCCGAGCAGGCGTTGGTAACTCAAATTCAGCAAGCTGATGCAGCGTTAAAGAGCTTAACCGTCGATGCGGCGACGCTACAATCGATTTTGGCGGTGTTGAAATAATGGAAAAAGTCAAAAAAGAACGGGTCGATGTCCTGCTGGTTGAGCAAGGGCTGTTCGAATCGCGTGAACAGGCCAAACGTTCAGTCATGGCCGGTGAAGTGTATGATCAGAACAACCAACGCTTAGATAAGCCAGGCGTTAAGATCCCAGGCGATGCGATTTTGCACGTGAAAGGTAAAAAAATGCCGTATGTCAGCCGCGGCGGACTTAAACTGGCAAAAGCCTTGAAATCGTTTCACCTTGATTTAACCGGCAAAACGGTTTTGGATATCGGTGCATCAACGGGCGGTTTCACTGACGTTGCGTTACAAAACGGTGCCAAGATGAGCTATGCCTTGGATGTCGGCTATAATCAGTTGGCGTGGAAATTACGCGAAGATCCGCGGGTCAAAGTGATGGAACGCGTGAATTTTCGCTACAGCAAACCAGAAGATTTTACTGACGGCTCGGTTGAATTTGCGATGACGGATGTTAGCTTTATCTCATTGAAATTGATTTTACCGCCACTAAAAGCAATTCTGATCCCCAATGGCCATGCGGTTGCGTTAATTAAGCCGCAGTTTGAAGCAGGTCCAGCCCATGTTGGCAAGCACGGTATTGTCCGTGATCCCCAGGTCCATCGCGATGTTTTAAAAATGATTGTCGATTTTGCCAGTGCGACTGGTTACAACGTTTTGGGATTAGACTATAGCCCGATTAAAGGCGGCGAAGGCAATATTGAATTTTTAATTCATTTACAAAATGCCGAGCAAACGCCGGGCAAGGTCGCGCCCACTGTGGATATTGAGGCAACATTGAAGGCTGCTTATGCCGAGTTAAAACGCCCTTAATGTATATTTATGCAAAACCGTGGCAACCCTGCAATGCATGCGCTATGCTAGAGCTAAAGCATTCGAGCTACTGGGATGCCATTTTTGATAGAGGTGAGCATATGCGCAAGCGTGAACGACAAGCAATCATTCAGCGGTTAATTCGGGATGAACCCATTGAGCGGCAAGAAGACTTGGTGGCGCGCCTGAACGACCTGAACATTCCGGTAACCCAAGCAACCATTTCACGCGACATCAAAGAAATGCAGTTGATTAAAGTGCCGGCAGGGGAAGGCCACTATCGCTACAGTATGCCAGTTGAAAAGCAGCTTCCGGCAACTGACAAATTGAAGCGGACGCTTGTTACAGCGATGAAGTGGGGCGAGGCCATGGATAACTTTGTCCATTTAGCGTTGTTACCGGGAACGGCGGCGGCAGTTGAAACGTTAATTGAGCAGTTGGATGATCAGCGGATTTTTGCAACGATTAGTGGTGATGCATCGATTTTGATTATTTGTCGGTCGGCGCAATATGCGTCAGCAGTGTTGTCTGAACTTGAGGCAATGGTGGGGTGAAGCGATGTTACAAGAGTTAGCAATTCATGATTTTGCCATCATTGACAACCTGGCGCTGAGCTTTCAGCCGGGGATGACGGCGCTCACAGGAGAAACCGGTGCCGGGAAGTCAATCATTATTGATGCAGTCGGTCTGCTAGCCGGTGGGCGCGGATCAGTGGACTTCATTCGGACCGGTACCGCCAAAGCCAGCTTGGAGGGCTTGTTTGATGCACAAGCTAATCCGGCTACTGAAGCCAAATTGCAGGCATACGGGGTCATGGATCCGGATCAAAAAGACACGGTCTTATTACAGCGGGAATTATTCCGCAGTGGGCGTAATGTTTGCCGCGTCAATGGACATTTGGTGAATACTGCCACGTTAAAAGCTATCGGCGAGACGCTGGTCGACATTCATGGTCAAAACGAACATCAGCAGTTAATGCATTCCGAAACGCACTTAGGTTTGTTGGATGCCTTTGCCGGTGATGATTTGCTGAAAATTCGGCAACAGTATGCTGAGGTTTATCACAATTACCAACACACCTTACAGGCCGTTAAGCAAAAACAGGCAAACGAACAGGAATGGGCACAACGGCTGGATATGCTGAAATTCCAGGTTAATGAAATTCAAAGTGCAGATCTGCATCCGCATGAAGATACGGATTTAAGTACCGAGCGAGAACGCTTGGCCAATTTTCAAAAAATTAATTCAGCGTTACAGGAGAGTTATGCATTGCTAAGCGACGAAGAGGTTAATGCGCTTGACCAAATCGGCCAGGCCATGTCGAGTATGCAAAGCATTGCGGATTTGGATCCTGATTTTGCGGCCATCGCCGATAATCTGCAAAGTGCCTATTACAGTTTGCAGGATGTCCAAAATGACTTATCTAACGAGCTTGATGATCAGGAATTTGATGAGGGTCGGCTTGATGAAGTTGAAAAGCGTCTAGATTTATTTAATCAGCTCAAACGTAAATATGGTGAAACGCTTGACGAAGTGATTGCCTATGGTAAGCGCGCGGCCGCAGAATTAAGTCAGATGGAGCAAGCCGAAACTTCGGTCGAAGATCTGGACAGTACCTTAAAGGAATCCCGCGCGCAGTTGCAAAAGCTGGGGTCAGCTTTGTCCAAGCGGCGGCATGCGGCGGCCAAACAACTGACCAAAGCGATTCATGAACAGCTAGCATCGCTATACATGGATAAAACAGTCTTCTCGGTTCATTTCACGAAGGCCAAAGATTTTCGGCCAGATGGTTTGGACGAAGCGGTTTTCTATATCCAGACAAACCCAGGTGAAGAAGCAAAACCGCTGGCTAAAATTGCCTCAGGTGGCGAACTGTCGCGCTTGATGCTGGCAATGAAAACGATTTTTGCCCGATCCGAAGGTGTGACAGCCATTATCTTTGATGAAGTTGACACCGGGGTATCCGGTCGAGTTGCCCAGGCAATTGCCAATAAAATCAGCCTCATTGCCAAATCTTCGCAGGTTCTTTGCATCACGCACCTACCGCAAGTCGCTGCCATGGCGGATCACGAGTATGTGATCAATAAAAACGTCCATGACGGGCGAACCACCACGCAAGTTAACAAACTAACGGCTAAAGCACGGGTCGATGAAATTGCCCGTATGCTGGCTGGTGAAAAGATCACTAAACTAACGGTCGAACACGCCGAAGAGTTGTTGAAAATGGCCGATGAGTTCAAACACGGTCGGACATGATCTCGTTTGGCGTCCAGGCTTAGCCATTAAGTGATGTACATTTACGGAACTGAATAGCAAAAAATCGCTCGCAAGACATAATCTTTGTCTTTGCGAGCGATTTTAATTTAAATGTATCACCGGCTTCAGTGCGGCAAACATGTGATGTTAGCCTAATGATGCGACTTAGAAACGTAGTGATGGCTTCTAATGCACAGCTTTAATGTTCAACATGATTGGAATTGGAAAGGGCCTGCTAATCAAAGCGCTTGATAAAGTTGACACTTGTGCTGGTCATGACGCGAAAAACGTTGCTGTGGTATGCTTTGACTAGAAAGCGGTTGTTGCCGAGCGTCCGAATAATGTGACCAACAAACGGTGCCGATTCGTGATTAAAGAAGAGTGCCACTTTATAGTGACGCTGCATGGCCTGATCAATGAAAAGATCCACCTGATGCATTGGCATGCGGGCAGTGGGCGCTGTTAGATCGAATATTTCGCGATATGAAGCCACAAGATGCTGGGTGACGCTTTGCAATGCTGATGATTTGTTTTCCATGATCAAGCCTCCGAACGTTTGTTTGTAACTTCATTATACGAACATGTGTTCAAACTTGCAACTACTTTTTTAACTTACGATCACTTCAGTCACAAGATGATGTGCAAATGGAGGTGCGTTAGTTTGACCCTTGCAATTGTTTTCGGTGGTGGCGCGGCGCATGGCGCATATCAGGCAGGTGTGTGGACTGTTTTGGGTCCGCAACTGGCACCGACTTTTGTGATCGGTTCTTCAATCGGAGCCATTAACGCGGCGGCAACAGCCCGCATGACGCCATTCCAATTAGCCCGCTGGTGGCAATATTTTACGGCACGCAAAATGACCGGACCGGTGTTTGCACGGCGGAATTTTGTTCCACTGCTTGATCAAATGCTGAAGATGCCTAAACGCGATGATCGAGCGGTGCTGGTTGTGACAACCTCGCTGCCGGATTTTAAAGCTCATGTCACTAGGTTAGACGTGCTTGATGCCGTGGATGCCAGAGAATGGTTATTAGCATCAAGTGCCATGCCGGGTGTGTTCACGCCGATCAAACGACAAGACGTTAATTTTGTGGATGGTGGCGTGGTCAATGATTTACCGGTTGATCTTGCCAGAGATATCGGTGCTGATTTTGTCGTGGCGATTAGTGGTGAAGGCATTGGCCGCATCGGTCATGATCACGGCGATTGCTATCTAAAACCCAGTCGCCGGTTGCCGCAGCTCTTTGATTTTCGGCCAAGTGCCATCGCTGCCATGTTGGAATTGGGTCGTCAGGATGCCAAAAAAGCGTTACCCAGCATGACGTTTTTGTTACCACATCAATGAAGCAGTTGAAATCAGCGTCGAAAAAGTGCAAAATGTTTGGTAATACTTAACGAAAGAGGTTCACACATGCACGAACGGGGGATGCTGATTGTTTTGTCTGGCCCTAGTGGTGTCGGCAAAGGAACAGTTCGGCAGGCCATGTTGAATGGCAACTATCGGGATTTTCAATATTCAATTTCAATGACCACACGCCAAATGCGGCCCGGTGAGGTTGACGGTGTTGATTATTATTTCAGAACCAAGGCGCAGTTTGAGCACGAAATTGCGACAGGTGGTATGCTGGAATATGCGAAGTACGTGGATAACTACTATGGTACGCCGCTGAAATATGTGAATGAGACGCTTGATTCCGGGCGTGATGTGTTACTTGAAATCGAAGTCAATGGTGCGATGCAAGTGCGCAAGAAATGTCCCAATGGCGTTTTTATTTTCCTGACGCCACCAGACTTAGGTGAGTTGCGTCATCGGCTAAAAGGCCGTGGTACCGATGACGATGAAACGATTGATAAACGCATTCGCAAGGCGGCTTCGGAAATCACGATGATGGAAAACTACGATTATGCAGTGGTCAATGACAAGGTTGATTTGGCTGTAAAACGGATTGAACGCATCATTGAAAGCGAACATTTACGGGTGCCACGCGTGATTGATCGTTATAAAGGCATGTTGGCAAGCGCCGACTTAGCCAGATAATGACAGGCTGACTGCTCGCCGCGGCAGAGCAGCTATTATGACAAAAAGGAGCTTCATTATGATTATTTATCCTTCTATTGACAAGTTACTGGAAAAAGTACCTTCCCGCTATTCGCTAGCGGTATTGGCTGCAAAACGCGCTCATGAACTCGAATCCGGGGATCTGAAAATGTTGTCTGATTATAAATCTGACAAGAGTGTCGGCAAAGCACTTGAAGAAATTGCCGCGGGTGACGTGGTCATCGATCCAAAGTCCAAGTTACTCGAACGCGATGCTGAAAAGCTGGATCACAAGGAACAAGCATAAGCACCCATGATGTTCATCCATTTGGGTTTGCGCTAATAGGAAAAGGAGGCAGGGACTGCAAAAAAGTCCACTGCCTCTTTTTATTGAGCGCGAGCAGGAGCGTTTGGAAATCGGTAATCCAGACTCTGCCGCTCGGTTCTCGCAACCATGCAAGCATGCCGTTCACTGTTTGCTATAATGAACCTAAGAATACAGAAGTAAAAGGGGTGCCTCATGAAGAAGCAACAGATAGCCCTGTTTGTCACTGGCGGCATTGCTGCTTACAAAACGCCGTTGCTGGTCCGGGCGTTAGTAAAAGCGGGCCATGATGTGCGCGTTGCGATGACAACAAGTGCTGAAAAGTTTGTCACGCCGGAAACACTTGCAATTGTCAGCAAGCACGCCGTTTTAACCGATGGACATGAATTTGACCATCCCGAACATGTCGCTCACGTGGCTTTGGCTCGTTGGGCCGACTTAGGCGTTATTGTGCCAGCCACGGCGAATACCCTGGCAAAACTGGCGGCAGGCATGGCCGATAACGTTGTGACGACAACCTTGTTAGCAATGGCCGCTCCCAAGCTCATGGTGCCGGCTATGAACGATCAAATGTGGCAAAATCCTCAAACACAACACAATATAACCAAGCTAACCGAGCAGCAGGGGTATCTTTTACTGCCACCGGCAACCGGCCAGTTAGCAGAAGGCTATGTCGGCGTTGGGCGAATGCCAGAACCAGATCAGATTGCTCTTTACATCGAAAGCCTTGATGAACCGCTGCTAAAAGGCCGGCATATTATCGTGTCAGCCGGGGGCACCAAGGAGCGATTGGATCCGGTGCGATTTTTAACCAATGATTCATCTGGCAAAATGGGGACCGCTATTGCCAATGCAGCGGCTGGTGCCGGGGCTACTGTCACGCTGGTCACAACGAAGCAATTGCCAGTTGTTCCTGGCGTGACGGTTAAACCGGTGACAAGCGCTCAGTCGATGGCAGATGCCATTATGAATGAGTTTGCAGAGGCCGATGCTGTTGTCATGGCGGCAGGAGTGGCGGATTACCGCGCACCGACCATTAGTGACCATAAACTCAAAAAAGTTGACGCCAATAGCGGCTTAACGTTGACCTTAGTTCAGAATCCGGATATTCTGGCGACGTTAGGCCAAAAGAAAACCCATCAGTTGGTGATTGGGTTTGCCGCTGAAACCAATGACTTGTTGGCGAATGCCCAAGTCAAACTAACGAAGAAAAAAGCAGATATGATCGTTGCCAATGCGGTTGATGCAACGCATGGGTTCAATGCCGATACGGATGCGGTGACTTTATTGCGGCCAAACCAGCCGCCAGTGACATTACCAGAGATGTCCAAGCAACAAGTGGCCACCGCGCTGGTCAAACAGCTAGCAACGATGTTACCGAAACAAAAGGGGTGAGCGCTTGGCAACGATTGCCAAAGTGATTGTGGATGTTCCGACCATGCAAACTGATCGGCCGTTTGATTACCTGGTGCCACAACGTTTGGATGGTGCACTTCAAGCAGGCATGCGCGTTTGGGTGCAATTTGGCAAAGGCGATCGCAAAGTCAGTGGCATGGTTGTGGCCATTGCCAATCAAAGTCAATATGATGGCGAACTTAAGCCGCTCCTGGATGTACTCGATCCGGCGCCGGTGCTTAATCACGAAATGCTAGGATTGTCCAAATGGCTAGCGGAAACCACCTATTCATTTTGGATTGCCTGCATGCAAACGATGCTGCCAACGATGCTAAAAATCGATGCCGTCAAGGTAGCTGAACCACTAGGGTTGTCTGCTGATGAGCGCACGCGGTATTTCGGTCAAGCAGATAGCGTCGCCATGAATACATTAAGTGATGAGCAACAGATTGCCCTGATGAAGTTGGCACAGGCCGGCAAAGTGGCGATTTCTTACATCAAAAAAGATCGTGCGCGCGTCAAGAAGGTCTTTTATCTTGTGCCGCAGTTGTCACCTGAGCAGGCTGAGGAGCAAAAAAATCAGGTACGCAAAAACGCCGTCAAACAGCTGGAACTGCTTTCCTTCATCAAAACCTGGTTGGCGGAACATCAGCGCCCCTTGTTAACGGAAGTGGAGCATCGCCATCACCTGACAAAATCGGTTATTAATCAGGCAGTGGCAAAAGGCTGGCTGAAACTAGAAGCGCATGAAACCTACCGTGATCCTTATCCGCAACTTCAGCATCAGCCATTGACGCAACCATTGCCGCTCACAGACGAGCAGGAGGCAGTGGTCAAAACCATTAACGCGGCCGTTAAATCTAAGGAACCTAAGACGTTCTTGTTGGAAGGCGTCACCGGTTCCGGTAAAACTGAAGTCTATCTTCAGGTGATTGCCCAAGTGCTAGCGGCTGGGCAGACAGCCTTGATGCTGGTGCCCGAAATTGCGCTCACGCCACAGATGGTGGATCGCGTCAAAGGTCGGTTTGGCATGCACGTGGCGGTGATGCACTCAGGCTTGTCAGATGGGGAAAAGTACGACGAATGGCGGCGAATTGCCCGCGGCGAAGCCCAAGTGGTCGTCGGCGCCCGCTCTGCTGCTTTTGCGCCGTTGAAGCATATTGGCGTCTTCATCATGGATGAGGAACACGAAACCAGTTATAAGCAAGACTCCACGCCACGTTACCATGCACGTGACGTCTTGTTAAAACGGGCGCAGATTCATCATGCACCGGTCGTTTTAGGCTCCGCAACGCCTTCACTGGAATCACGTGCCCGAGCGGAAAAAGGCGTCTATACACTGTTACGGTTGCCGCATCGAATCAATGATCAACCATTACCACCGGTTCACATTGTGGATATGCGTGAAAGCTTTGCGCAAGGTGGGCAAGAAGACTTTTCCGCGCCGCTGTTGGACGCTTTGAAGTTACGGCTGCAGCGTCATGAGCAAAGTGTGTTGCTGCTGAATCGCCGTGGCTATTCGAGTTTTGTTATGTGTCGGGATTGCGGTTATGTTGCAAAATGTCCAAATTGTGACATCAGCCTCACGTTACACATGGATACGCACACGTTGAAGTGTCATTATTGCGGCCATGAAGAGGCCATTCCGTGCCGCTGCCCGCAGTGTGGTTCGGATAAAATCCGTTACTTCGGCACCGGTACGCAAAAAGTGGAAGCACAATTGCAAAAGTTGCTGCCAGATGCCCGGATTTTGCGTATGGATGTGGATACCACGCGACGCAAGGGTGGTCATGCGCGGATCTTGAATACTTTTGGGGCCCACCAGGCAGATATTTTGTTAGGCACCCAAATGATTGCCAAAGGATTGGATTTCCCTGACGTAACACTGGTTGGCGTGATTAATGCCGATACGGCGCTAGGCTTGCCGGATTTTCGGGCAAGTGAGAAGACGTTTCAGTTGTTGACGCAGGTCAGTGGCCGTGCCGGGCGCGCTGATAAGCCTGGCGAAGTATTTGTACAGACCTTTAACCCGGATCATTACGCCATTCAATATGCCAAGCGTCAGGATTACGAAGGCTTCTTTCGGCAGGAAATGGCGGTTCGTCATCAGGGCAATTATCCGCCGTACTTCTTTTCGACTAAGATCGGTGTCAGTCATGTCGATGAAACCCAAGCTGCTAAAGCCATTTTTTCGCTGGCAAAGGAGCTACGCGATCGGTTATCCGATCAAGTGATCATGCTTGGCCCGACGCCCGGACCGATTGCCCGTTTGAAAAATCGCTATATTTATCAAATCGTTTTAAAATACAAGCATGAGCCGACGTTGGCTGAAACATTGCAACACATTCTTGAAGAAACCCAACAAAGCAGTCGTCAAGGCTTTCAGGTGACGATTGATCCCGAACCACTTTCATTTGTGTAAAAAACAACAACCGATTCGTTAGTATCTTGTTAACGAACTTAAGGTTTGGAGGAAAACATGACTTCAGTAATTTTCTTAGGTACACCCGATTTTGCGGTACCCATTCTAGAAGGTCTGATTGACCAAAACTATGATGTTGTGGCGGTCATGACCCAGCCAGATCGAAAAGTCGGCCGTAAGCAGAAGGTGGCTGCCAGTCCGGTTAAGCAGACTGCCGTTGCCCATGACATCCCCGTGTTACAGCCGGAAAAACTTAGCGGCAGTCCCGAATTAGCTAAGGCCATTGCTTTGGCGCCTGATTTAATCGTGACGGCAGCTTATGGGCAATTTTTGCCGACCAAGTTTTTGCAGGCGGCTCAAATTGCAGCAGTCAATGTTCACGGTTCCTTGTTGCCAAAATATCGCGGCGGCGCGCCGATTCAATACAGCATTATCAACGGTGATACCGAAACCGGCGTGACGATTATTGAAATGGTGAAGAAAATGGATGCCGGCGACATGTTTGCCCAAGCTAAGTTACCGTTAACTCGCCAAGATGATACCGGCACCGTTTTTGCTAAGCTGTCGTTGTTGGGCTGCGATTTGTTGTTGGCAACACTGCCGAAGATTATTGACAACACAGCAACCCGCACCCCGCAGAATCCGGAAAAAGTGACGTTTGCGCCAACGATTACCAAAGAACAGGAACATCTCAACATTCACTTACCGGCGCAGGCCTTGGATCAGTGGGTGCGTGCGCTTCGGCCTGATGTGGGCGGCTATGTTTACATGAATGGCCAGCGAACGAAACTGTGGGCAGTGACGCCATTGGCCGAAAAAACGGATTTGCCTGCTGGCAGTGTCGTAGAACGCAGCAAGCATCAATTGGTGGTGGCGGCTGGAGATCAGACCACTTTTCAAATTGACGAATTGCAGCCGGCCGGTAAAGGCAAACAACATATTGCCGATTATTTGAACGGTCCTGGCCGTGATTTGACAGTCGGACAGCAGGTGATCACCGATGAAGCCAAATAATCCGCGATTGCTGGCAGTCCAGACGTTGACCCGCGTTGTGGGCAAAGGCGGTTATTCCAATCTGACCCTTGACCACATCATCACTAAGTATCGGCTTGACAGTCGGGATGCTGGTTTGCTGACCAACATTGTCTATGGGGTGATTCAGCATCAATTAACCTTAGACTACTTGTTGAAGCCGTTCGTCAAAAATCGCCAGCTGGATCCCTGGGTTCGGTGTTTGCTGCAAACTGCGGTCTATCAACTACAGTATTTAGATAAAGTGCCGGCGCGGGCAGTCTTTTTTGACAGCACCGAAATCGCCAAACAACTGGGCCATCAAGGCATTGCCAAGTTTGTGACCGGGGTGCTGCGGCAAGCACAGCGTACCGGTTTCCCGGATCCTGCAAGCATTAGCGATCCCATCGAGCGACTTGCTATCACCAGCAGCACGCCGCTTTGGCTTGTCAAGAAACTGCAGGGACAGTTGGGTGTCGCCAAAACAGCCAGCGTACTGGCGGCCATCAATCAGCCTGCGCATGCGTCAATTCGCGTCAATACCACCAAAATAACGCCGGATGCTTTGCTGAAAATCTTACAGCCGAGCTTTCCTGAACTACGGGAAAGCCCGCTGACGCCGATCGGCTTGATTGCTCCCGGCGGACATTTGGCGGGCACGCCGGAATTTGCTGCAGGGGATTACACCATGCAGGATGAAAGTTCGATGTTGGTGGCGCCGAGTCTGGATATTCAGCCAGGTGATGCAGTGTTGGATGCATGTGCGGCTCCTGGTGGCAAAACGACCCACATTGCCCAGTATCTTGATCCTGATCAAGGCGGACGTGTTACGGCATTGGACCTCCATGCCAACAAGATTCGGCTAGTTCAACAAAATGCCAATCGTTTGGGATTAGCCGATCGGGTTTCTGCCCAAATGTTGGATGCACGGCAAGTTGATACAACTTTTGCTCCTGAATCATTTGACAAGATTTTAGTTGATGCGCCTTGCTCCGGATTGGGACTGATTCGCCGTAAACCGGAAATCAAGTACACCAAACAGGCTGATGATCCGCGCCATTTACAACAGATTCAGTTGGCGATTCTTAATAGCGTGGCGCCCACATTAAAAATCGATGGCCGCCTGACGTATAGTACATGTACAATGGTGAAAGAGGAGAATCAGGATGTTGTCACGCAATTTTTGGCTGCTCATCCTGAATTTGAACAGGTGCCGGTTTTGACGCTCAAGCCATTAACCAAGGCGCATGGGGCACCGGCACTGCAACTATTTCCAGACGATTATGATACCGACGGCTTTTTCATTGCCAGTATGATTCGCCGTAAATGAGGGGTATGTATGGAGTTTGCTTATCGCACGGACATCGGTCGGCGGCGACCAAATAATCAGGATTATGTCGGCATTTTCAAGAACAAATCCGACGCAACGTTTGCCTTAGTGGCTGATGGGATGGGTGGCCACCGCGGCGGCGATGTTGCCAGTGAAATGGCGGTCTCGCATCTTGGCTATGCGTTTGAAAAGACCGATACGGCGGAAATCGAGTCAATCGTGCGTTGGCTTATTTTTGAGTTGCAACAAGAAAATGACATGATTTTACAAAAAGCCAAGCAATACACTGATCTGTCTGGCATGGGAACAACCGTGGTGTCGGTCATTATCAGTGGCTCACGGTTTGTCGTGGCCAATATCGGTGATTCGCGCGGGTACCTTTATCGTAACGGACATCTGATTCAGATTACTGAGGATCATAGTTTGGTCAACGAGCTGGTGAAACATGGCGAACTGACGCCTGAAGAGGCCAAACGCTTTCCGCAACGGAATGTGATCACCCGTTCTTTAGGGGTCAGCAGCGATGTTGACGCTGACGTAACGATCTATGACATGGAGTATGATGATTACCTGTTGCTTTGTTCAGACGGCCTAACCAATATGGTTGACAACGAAAGCATTGCGACGGTTTTACGCGAGGATATGCCGATTGGCAGCAAGGCCCAGGAATTGATTCTTCAAGCCAATGCCGCTGGTGGACCGGATAATATTAGCGCCTTGATCATTCATCAGGATCGGAGGGAACCGTCATGATCGAGCCGGGGACGATTTTAAATGAACGCTATAAGCTCATCAAAACATTAGGCGAAGGCGGCATGGCCAACGTCTATTTAGCGCACGATCTTATCCTCGATCGTGACGTTGCGGTCAAGGTTTTGCGACTTGATTTACAAAACGATCCTGACACGGTTCGGCGGTTTCAACGTGAAGCTATGGCGACCAGCGAATTGGTGCACCCTAATATCGTGTCGATTTATGATGTGGGTGAAAGCCATGGTCAGCAGTTTCTGGTCATGGAGTATGTTAAAGGCTCTGATTTAAAGCATTATATCGTTGAGCATTTTCCGATTCCGTATCAGCGCGTTGTCGATATGATGGAAGAAATTCTGTCCGCCGTTCAGACGGCCCATGATCACAATATTATTCACCGCGATTTAAAACCGCAGAATATTTTGATTGATGCAAACGGGCATGCCAAAATTACTGATTTCGGGATTGCTGTCGCGCTATCGGAAAATTCCATGACGATGACCAATTCGTTATTGGGATCGGTTCATTATCTTTCCCCTGAGCAGGCTCGGGGGAGTATGCCCACGCGACAAAGCGACATTTATGCGCTCGGGATCATTCTTTTTGAAATGCTGACGGGGTCGGTTCCGTTTGAAGGTGATTCAGCGGTCTCAATTGCGTTGAAGCATTTTCAGGAAGAGGTTCCTTCAGTTCGAGCGTTTGATCCTCATATTCCGCAAGCCCTCGAGAATGTTGTCTTCAAAGCGACTGCCAAGAATCCTGCCAATCGGTATACCAGTGCCGAGGCCATGGCAAGCGATTTGAACACTGCCTTGAGTCCTGCCCGAGCGCATGAAGCCAAGTACGTGATTCCTAAGGACGATTTGGATGAAACGCGAGTTGTGCCGATCGTTCCTAATGGCCCAACTCCGCCGCACAATTCTGATGGCGGGGCGGATCAGCCCGCTAGTCAAGCTGCTCCTGAGAACCGGCCTAAAAAGAAGCGCCGCCGCTGGCTTATTGTGGCTATCAGTGCAGCCGTGGTTCTTTTGTTGCTGATCGGGATTGGCGTTGTGACAGCCAATCAAAAAGCAGATGTTGCTGTACCTGATTTACGCGGCATGACAACTACTCAGGCCAAGACAGCGCTAAAAAGTGCGCGGTTGAAGGTCGGAAAGTACCGCTATGCATACTCAACCAAGGTGGATAAGGATTTAGTCATCGATTCTGATCCGAAACGGCAAGTCAGCGTGAAAGAGTCGTCGAGCGTCAACCTGATTTTAAGTCGGGGACAACCGCGGATCACGCTGGATAATTATGTCGGGCAGGATTACAGCGATGCCAAGTCTGATCTGCAAAAACGGGGCGTGACTGTAAAAGAGAAGCTGATTAAAACAAACGAAGCGGCTGCAGGCAAGATTCTGTCTCAAAGTATCAAAGCCGGGAAAAAAGTGATTGCCAGCAAGACAACCATCACGTTTGAAGTTGCCGAGCCGGTTAGAGTCAAGAAGGTCAACACGTCGTTTGCGTTGCGTGACCTTACCGGATATACAGAAAAGAGTTTACGTGACTATGCTAATGAGGTTGGTTTAAAGATTGTCATCAGTCAAGCTTACTCCGACACGGTCGATACTGGCATGGTGATTAGTCAGAACCCGGCTGCAGGGACACAGGTTCAATCCGGAGCCACCGTGAATGTCACCATTTCCCAAGGTGCAGACCCTGATGAAGTCAAAACCGTTTCAAAAACTATTTCGATTCCGTACCAGGCACCATCTGCTGCTTCCGGTAGCGCGAGTGCCAGTGCAAGCAGCAGTGGCGTGACGCCAAATGGCATTCAGGTCTTTATTGGTGATAAGACACACAATATCAGTGACATCAATAAAACATTCAATATCACGGCAGATGACCAAGTCACGATTACGTTGCAAGTTAGCAAGAAGTATCCCGGCAGCTACCGCGTTGTGCGGGATGGCACAGTGATTGCGCAGGAGGCAAATATTACCCAATGAGTGATGAATTAACCGGAAGAATCATTAAACAAATTAGTGGGTACTATGATATTGCGGTCGGTGAGACAGTTTATCGCACCCGTGGCCGTGGAAGTCTGCGCAATGATAACATCACACCGCTGGTTGGCGACTTTGCGGCCTTCCAACCCGGTCATGGGGATGATGAAGGTTATCTTTTACGGATCCTGCCACGCCAAAATGCGCTGGCCCGTCCGCCAGTCGCTAATGTGGATCAGGCTTTACTGATTACCTCTGCCGTTGAACCGGACTTTTCCTTGAATTTATTGGATCGCTTTCTGGTTTATCTTGAAGGCCATGCGATTCACGCTGAAATTTATTTGACCAAAACCGATTTGACCCCTGCCAAGTTACTGGAAAAGATTCGAACATCATTGACAGGCTACCAAGCGATCGGCTACGCTGTTTTTGCGCCGGAGCATGTTTTTGATCAAACGGTTTTGAAGCAGGTTCAGGCCAGTTTTGCGGATAAATTGACGATTTTCACCGGTCAAACAGGGTCGGGGAAGTCGACTTTGATCAATCATTTGGTGCCGGGACTGGATTTGGCGACTGCGTCTATCAGTCGTGCGTTGAACCGCGGGCGGCATACGACGCGGACAACAGATTTGTATCCGATCCATGGCGGGCTAGTGGCTGACACTCCGGGGTTTTCATCGCTTGGCTTGCTAGACGTGACCCTAGATGATTTACGCGACCGATTCCCTGAATTTGTTGCCTTGGCACCCAACTGTAAGTTTCGCGGGTGTCAACATGTCAGCGAGCCCCATTGTGCAGTCAAGGCAGCTTTGGCCGCTGGTAAGATCATGGCGAGTCGCTATGAAAATTATTTGCAATTTCGCGAAGAATTAAGCGGTAAGCGCCCGGTTTATAAGAAAAAGTAATCGATCATGCGAGGACCGGCTTTTAAGCGCGCGGTTCACGCTCACACGGAGGGATTACTATGAAAATTGCCCCATCAATTTTAAGTGCTGATTTTGCTCATTTAGCTCGCGATGTTGAAAAAGTCGAGGAAGCAGGGGCGGATTTGTTGCATGTGGATGTTATGGATGGCCACTTTGTCGGTAATCTGACGTTTGGTCCCTTGGTCATTCAGGCGTTGCGTCCGGTGACGAATCTGCCGCTGGAAGTGCATCTTATGGTGAGTGATCCGGGTGTTTGGGCACCGGAGTTTGCCGAGGCCGGTGCCGATACGATTTTGGTGCACGAAGAAGCAACCAGTCATCTTTATGGTGTCTTGCAACATATTCGCGCTGCCGGGGTTCGTGCCGGAGTGGTGGTGAATCCCGGTACGTCACTGAGCAGTCTGGATGAAGTGTTGCCCCTTGTCGACCAGGTTTTGGTGATGACGGTCAATCCCGGATTCGGTGGGCAGAAGTTCCTGACGCCAATGGTTGATAAGGTTGCGCGATTGCACAAAATTCGGCAGGAACGAGATTTACATTTTGCGATCGAAGTTGATGGTGGGATTAACGACCAGACAGTGAAGACGGCCGCAGCAGCCGGCACCGATATCTTTGTAGCAGGTTCCTATGTGTTCGGCGCGCCAAATGTCGGTGACGCAATCACGGCACTGCGCGAGGCGGTCAAATGACAGACGTCAATATCATGGCTGGCGGACCGCATGAGAATCTCTCAGAGGACTGGCAACAATTAGCCGGCGAATGGATCGGGGTTGATCGGGGCACCCTGCGATTGGTCAAAGCAGGTATTAAGCCAGTATTGGCAGTCGGCGATTTTGACTCATTGACAGCGAGCGAATTTCAATTAGTTCGGGAGCGTGTTCAAAAGATTGAGCAAGTCCCGTCGGCAAAAGACGATACGGATACCGAACTGGCGGTGAAGGCGGCCTTAACGGACTTTTCCGCAGATAAAGTGACACTGATCGGGGCTACCGGCGGACGGCTGGATCATTTTTTGTCCAACCTGTTTTTGCCGCTTCAGCCGCGTTTTCTTGATGACATTGAACGGATCCATCTTCTGGACGAGCAAAATCACGTCGATTATTACGGACCGGGAACCCATACCATTCGGCCAGTATCGGGTTATCGCTACGTGGCCGTTATTAATTTGACGCCGGTGACGGCTTTGACAATCACCGGTGCCAAGTATCCTCTGAAAGCATGGGATGGTGCGTTTCCTTACGCATGGGCGTCAAACGAATTCATTGGAAACGAACCGTTTACGGTCAGTTGGACAGCAGGCCAAGTTGCGATCATCTACAGCCGCGATCGTATCGGTCAAAAAGTCGACAACTAGCTACCAAATGACAGTCAGTGTGTAATCATTGTCGCGGCGAATCGAGGCTGTCAAGTAATTTTACTTTGCAAAACTTCTTGCATTCGCCGCGGGGCTATGATAAGTTAGTTGAGTGAAAAATTCGAGGGTGACCTTGAAAAAAAGGAGGTCATATTGTGGCTAAAGATGTTATTACAGGTCGTCATACCACGTTTGGCAACAAGCGTTCACATGCTTTGAATTCAAGCCGGCGCACATGGAAAGCCAACCTGCACAAGGTTCGTATCCTTGTTGATGGTAAACCAAAGCGGGTATGGGTTTCTGCACGTGCCCTTAAATCAGGTAAACTGACCCGGGTTTGATCCCATAAATACAAAAAGATCCTGACAATGAATGTGATGCATCCATCATTGTCAGGATCTTTTTGCTTCTTCAGCGCGGAAGTCGAAGCATCCGTCAGTGAGAAGGCCTAGGCAGGAATCCACAAGCGGGGGCGCTTTTAATGCTTTCGTGCCTATGCTACACTAACTGGTAGAATTGTACGCGGTGTGAAAGCGCATCGTGAATGGCTAGGAGGATTCAGCATGGCGGTCAAAATCAAAACCAAGTATGGGATTATCGACATTTCCAACAATGTCATTGCAACAGTGGTTGGTGGTGCCGCGACATCGATTTACGGGATTGTCGGGATGGCAAGCCGTAACCAGATTCGGGATAATCTCAATGACATTTTGAAGCGTGAAAATTATGCGCGCGGTGTTGTGGTACGCCAAACTGACAATGGCGTCAAGATTGAAGTCAACATCATTGTCAGTTATGGTACCAAAATATCCGAAGTTTGCCGAAATGTCCAAGACAAAGTAAAATACAACCTCGAAACGATGTTGGGGGTCACAACCGACGAAGTGACCGTCATCGTCCAAGGCGTCAAGGTATTAGGCGACTGACATTAAGGCACTGTCATTTGACGGTGTGACGATATTAAAGTTCTTCGAGGAGGATGTTTCGTGGCAGTAACCGAAATAACGGCGACTAAATTCCAGGACATGATCCGGGTAGCCGCACATCGCATCAATAAAAATGCTGATTTTGTGAATTCATTAAATGTTTTTCCGGTGCCTGATGGCGATACCGGGACCAATATGAATCTGACGTTTCAAACCGGTGCCAAAGCAGTGTTGGAATCTAACGACGCTGGCGTTGGCGATCTCGCCAAGCATTTAGGTAAGGGCCTGCTGATGGGCGCCCGCGGTAATTCGGGGGTTATCAGTTCCCAGCTTTTTCGTGGCTTTGCCAAGAGCGTAGAAGGTAAAAAGAGTCTGACTGCTCAGGACTTGGCTGACGCGTTTGCTCATGGCGTCGAAACGGCGTATAAAGCGGTAATGAAGCCGGTTGAAGGCACCATCCTGACCGTTGCCCGCGAAGCAGCTAAAGCCGGACTAAAAGCCGCTAATGGCTCAGATGACGCTTTGGTCGTGATGACGGCCGTTGTTAAGGGTGCTAAGCGTACATTAGCCAAGACGCCGGATCTGCTGGCTGTTTTGAAAGAAGTCGGTGTGGTTGATTCAGGCGGTCAGGGACTCGTTTTCATCTATGAAGGATTTCGTGAAGGCTTATCCGGCGAAGTCAGTTCGGATGTTCATGATGTCACGGATGAAGAAATGACCGAAATGATTAATGCCGTCCACCACCAGAGCGCCCAAACCCAACTGGATCCGGCCGACATTGTTTATGGTTATTGTACCGAAATGATGGTTGAACTCGAAACCGGCGATCATTTCAAGCACTTTGATTATGAACCGTTTCGTAATTATTTGAATACCCTTGGTGACTCGACATTGGTGGTTGCTGATGAAGAAGTGGTTAAAGTTCACGTTCATACGGAACATCCTGGTACGGTTTTTCGTTACGGCCAGCAGTTCGGTGAGCTTATGAAAATCAAAGTCGATAACATGCGCTTACAACAGGAAAGCATTATCGAACGGGAAGGCTCTCTAGATGCTCATGCCAATGACCAACCACTAGCGGAAATGGGTGTTGTTGCCATCGCTGCCGGTGAGGGACTCGGCGAGTTATTCAAGAGTCTGGGCGTGACTTACGTGCTAAATGGCGGGCAAACCATGAATCCAAGCACCAATGACATTTTGGATGCGGTGAAGGCCGCTTACGCTAAGCATGTGATCGTCTTACCAAATAACGGCAATATTTTCATGGCGGCAGAAGCTGCTGCTAAGGCCGCAACTGACGTAGAAGTAGCTGTCGTGAAAAGTAAGACCATCAATCAAGGCATGACCGCTATGCTTGGGTATAATCCAGACGCCGATTTGGCTACCAATCAAAGCGAAATGACCGCACAACTACCGAATGTGATTAGCGGTTCTATTACGCAAGCAATTCGCGATACCACCATTAATGGACTGGCTATCAAAAATCACGATTGGATGGGGATCATTGACGGCACGATTAGCGTCACTGATCAGGATCGCCAACAAGCAGCGATTGCCATGGTAAACAAGATGATCAATGACGACAGCGAAATTGTCACGATCATTGTGGGCGCCGATGCTAATCAAGGCGAAGCGAAGAAAATTGCGGATGCGGTCGGCAAAGCGCATCCGGATCTGGAATTTGAAATTCACCAAGGCGATCAGCCGGTTTATCCTTATCTTGTCTCAGTCGAGTAAACAAGTTGCTTTACTGCCAAGGTGTCCCGCATGCGGGGCACTTTTTTGCGACATGAAAGGCTAAGCACAGTTTGTCGTTTACCATCTTATTGCGAAGGGAGGGATGATGATGGCGCTCACGGACCCGGTTAGCGTTTTACCCGGTGTTGGTCCTAAGCGTGAAGAAGGCTTGGCCAGTTTAGGCATTCATACGGTCGGTGATGTTCTGTTTTATTTTCCATATCGCTATGATGACCTTAAAGTTAAAGACCTTGCTGAAGCAGCCGATCAAGAAAAGCTGACGATCAAAGGCGTCGTGGTTGCCGATCCTGTCATTAGCCGTTTTGGTCCGCATCGAAGCCGGGTGAATGTCAAGTTGCAGGTCGAACGCAGTGTCATTCTGGTCACTTTCTTCAATCAGCCTTGGCTAAAAGATCGCTTTCAGATGGGTGATGAAGCAGCAATTTTTGGCAAGTGGGATGCTCAGCGCCGCAGTCTGACCGGGATGAAAATTCTGGCCACGCAGTCACAGGATCAGCCGTCCATGGCGGCGATTTATACCGTGAATAAAAACATCCGGATGGGTACGTTACTCGACCTGATTAAAGCGGCGTGGGCGCGCGATCATCAGCATATCCGTGACCTGATCCCTGCCAGCATTCGTGAGCATTATCGGTTAATGACGGATGAACAGCTGGTCCACGGAATGCATTTTCCCAACACGCCGCAAGAAGCCAAGGCAGCGCGCCGAACCGGTGTTTTTCGCGAGTTTTTCCTGTTTCAACTGCAAATACAGGCCCTAAAACAGCTTAATACCAACAGCAGCAACGGCCTTGCTATTCCGTACGACAATCAGGCGTTGCGCGCACTGATTGCGACGCTGCCGTTTTCATTGACCAATGCGCAAAAGCGGGTTGTGAATGAGATCTGTGCGGACATGCGCCGGCCCAATCATATGAATCGCCTGTTGCAAGGGGACGTGGGCAGCGGGAAAACGATTGTTGCAGCGATTGTCTTGTATGCGGCGGTCACAGCCGGCTATCAGGCTGCCTTGATGGTGCCGACAGAAGTGCTGGCGGAGCAACATTTTGCTAAGCTGCAAAAACTTTTCGCCAATTTTCCGGTTAAGCTGGGGCTCTTGACGGGATCCACAACCGCGAAGAGGCGGCGTGAACTGCTGACCGACCTGCGAATGGGCACACTTAATTTGATCATCGGGACCCATGCGCTGATTCAAAAAGGTGTCGATTTTAAAGCCTTGGGGTTGGTGGTTATCGATGAGCAGCATCGTTTTGGCGTTAATCAACGCAAGGTGCTTCAGGAAAAAGGGCAGAAGCCAGATTTACTGTCCATGACCGCGACGCCGATTCCTAGAACGCTAGCGATTACGGCATACGGTGAAATGGATGTCTCCACCATTGATGAATTGCCGGCCGGACGCAAGCCTATCACGACTACCTGGCTGCGCAAGAATCAAGTCGGTCAGGTTTATCGGCTGATTCGCAGTCAGGTGCAGGCAGGAAGTCAGGTGTTTGCCATTACCCCGCTGATTGCGGAATCGGAAAAGATCGACTTGCAAAATGCCGAGCAGCTTTTTGCAGATATGCAAAAAGCAGTTGGCAATCTTGGACAGGTTGCGTTATTGCACGGCAAAATGAAGCCAGATGAAAAAGATCGAATCATGCGGGCGTTTAGTCAGGGTGACATTGCAGTGCTGGTGTCGACGACGGTCGTTGAAGTTGGGGTGGACGTCCCCAATGCGACGGTGATGGCCATTTTCGATGCTGATCGCTTCGGCCTATCGCAACTTCACCAGCTCCGTGGCCGCGTGGGTCGTGGCAGCAAAGCAGCACAGTGTTTGTTGATTGCTGACCCTAAAAATGAGCAAGGGATCGCGCGCATGCAAATCATGACCAAAACCAATGACGGCTTCTTGTTAGCCCAAAAAGATTTGGAAATGCGCGGTTCGGGTGATATTTTTGGAGATAAGCAGTCAGGACTGCCCGAATTTAAAGTGGCCGATCCTGTCGGGGATTTTCCAACTATGGAAGCTGCCCAACAGATTGTGGCCCGGATTTTTAAAACTGATCCGCACTTGCTGGAACCTGAGCATCAACCGCTAGCCGCTTATCTGGCTGCTAGTCGGCAGATGAACGGCAGTTTGGATTAAATGCGAAAGGAACGAAGGATTTTATGAAAATTGCAATTGATGCAATGGGCGGTGACCACGCTCCGGAAGTTGTGATTGCCGGAACGGAAAAAGCACGCGACCATGACGCGGATTTAGAATTTATCCTCTATGGGGATGAAGCGAAAATCAAACCTTTGATTCATAATCAGGATCGGCTGACGATCGTGCACACGGCCGAGAAGATTAACAGTGACGATGAACCGGTTCGGGCGATTCGGCGCAAGAAACAAGCTTCGATGGTGTTGGCGGCGCAAGCAGTTAAACAAGGCGACGCGGCCGCGATGGTTTCACTAGGATCCACCGGGGCGTTATTGGCAGCTGGTTTATTCATTATCGGCCGGATCAAGGCCATTGAACGGCCGGGTTTGTTGCCAACGTTGCCGACTATTGACGGCAAAGGCTTTGTGATGTTGGACGTTGGTGCCAATGCTGAAAATCGCCCGTATCATTTGTTGCAATACGCGATCATGGGCAGCTACTACGCTAAAGACGTTCGCGGCGTCGCCAATCCGCGCGTGGGTCTTTTAAACAACGGCACAGAAGCAAACAAAGGCGACAAACTGCACCAGGAAGCACACGATCTTTTGGCTGCGGCTCCCGGAATCAACTTTGTGGGCAACGTCGAGTCTAGCAACATTCTCAACGGACCTGCCGATGTGGTCGTCACTGATGGCTTTACCGGCAACGCAACGTTGAAGGCAATTGAAGGCACTGTCCGCACTGTTATGCACATGTTAAAGGGTGCCATTTATGATGGCGGTGTTTCTGGAAAATTAGGTGGTCTGTTTTTGAAAAACAACCTCAAGTCAATGGCGCAAACCTTCGACATTTCGTCATACGGCGGTGCAGTCTTGCTTGGGCTTAAAGCGCCGCTGGTCAAAGCTCACGGCGCGGCTGATGCGGATACGGTTTATTACACCTTGCTGCAGACAGCCAAAATGGTTAAAAATGGCACGGTAGCCAAAGTGGTGGATTATTTTGACGCTCACCCTGAAATTGCCGAAGCGAAAACCACTGATAAAGCCGTAGACAACAACGCTGGAAACAAGTAAACTAAATTGGCAGATGAATGGAGGAGCGGCATGAGTAAAGACGAAATTTATCAAAAGATCGCAGGCTTGATTCAGGACCATTTTCAGTTAAGTCCTGACAAAATCAGTCCAAGCTTGAATTTCAAGCAAGACCTTGATGCAGATTCGATTGACATTGTCGAATTTGTTTTGGAACTCGAAGATGCATTCGGCGCGGAAATTCCAGATGACGATGCGGAAAAGATCCAAACAGTTCAAGATGCGGTTGATTACATCAAAGCACATCAAAAATAGTGAATGCGTGAGCTGCCAGTGATGGCGGCTTTTTTATTTGTGAGCGCGAGCCGGCGCGGTTAGGAGCCGGAGTGTAAGTGGTCTTTGGAGTAATGGCATTGCGACCAAGATCCTTACATGCAGGCTCTTGCGCCGGGGAGCGCGTTATGGTGAGCGCGACTCACTTTCGTTTTTACGAGCCGCACGCAGACTATAAAGGACGTTTTCTTCAAACAAACCGAATTTTCTGATATGATCTGCTTGCAGCATCATGTTGAGGATGCTCGATTTTCTTTAAAGCTCGCCATCCTTGTGCACGAATCATTGATGGATTTATTCGTAAATTTCGCGCTTCAATGGCGTTGGGACGCATTTTTGGCTTGCATAACCACTATAATTTCTTTATACTTAGAGACAATTATTTCGAAAATCTCATCTTGTTTTAATCTTGCGTCAAGGACGCAAAGGAGGAGTTCGTTTGGATAAACCTGAAGATTTGCTGCTAGATGTGCAACATCTGCACACCGGATTCAGACTTGGAGATGCTTTTTATGATGCTGTCGATGATGTCAGCATCACGTTACGAAAAGATGAGATTCTGGCGATTGTAGGTGAATCAGGCTCCGGCAAGAGTACTTTGGCAACCAGTATTATCGGGCTTCATGATCCGCGTAATACAAAAGTGACCGGTGATATCTTGTATAACAACCTGAATCTGGTCGGGTTAAATGAAACCCTCTTTGATCGGATTCGTGGTAAGGATATTGGCATGATTTTCCAGGATCCGTTAGCTGCGTTGAATCCGTTGATGCGGATTGGCGAGCAAATTGAAGAGACGCTGGTTTACCATACCAAGATGAACAAAGAAGAACGTGATAAAAGGGTGCTGGAACTGCTGAATCAAGTTGGAATTCCTAATCCTGAACGGACGGCACGTTCTTATCCGCATGAACTGTCTGGCGGGATGCGGCAACGGATTGTCATTGCGATTGCGATTGCCTGCAAACCACCGATTATCATTGCCGACGAACCAACTACCGCTTTGGATGTCACGATTCAGGCACAAATTTTGGATTTGTTGGAAGACATTCAGCGGGAAATGCATTCCGGCATTATTTTAATTACCCATGACCTCGGCGTTGTGGCCGAAACCGCTGATCGCGTGGCGGTGATGTATGCGGGACAGATTGTTGAAAGTGGCTCAGTGATGGATGTCTTCAAACATCCGACCCACCCGTATACGCGCAGTCTGTTGCGGTCGATGCCGCAAGCCGACTCCGATGATGACGAGTTACACGTTATTCAAGGCGTGGTGCCGTCATTGAAGAATATGCAGATGGAAGGCTGCCGATTTGCTCCCCGAATTCCATGGATTCCGGCATCTGCTCACGAAGAGCATCCGACCATGCATGAAGTCGCACCTGATCATTTTGTTCAGTGCACGTGCTACAAAGACTTCTATTTCCCGGATGACGACCGAGCGGCTGAAAAAGGTGAGTAATTATGGCAATGATTGAAGTTAGAAATCTAAAAATACATTATCCCATTCGTTCCGGCTTCTTTAACCGGGTGACAGATCACGTGCTGGCAGTCGATGGGATCGATTTTGACATTGAGCAAGGCGAAACATATGGCCTGATTGGCGAGTCCGGTTCAGGCAAATCGACAACCGGCAAAGCGATTGTTGGACTGGAGCCGGTGACGTCCGGTTCGATCATGTACAAAGGTCAGGACATCACCAAGCGCAGCGTTCGCAAGCACATGCAGTACAACAAGGACGTGCAGATGATTTTCCAGGATTCGCTATCCAGCCTGAATCCCCGTAAGCGCATTGAAGATATCATTGCTGAGCCGATTCGTAATTTTCAGAACCTGACCAAAGACGAGGAGCGTCATCGTGTTCAGGAATTACTGGATATCGTTGGGATGCCGAGTGATGCTTTGTACAAGTATCCGCATGAATTTTCCGGCGGCCAGCGTCAGCGGATCGGGGTTGCCCGGGCCATGGCGACGAATCCTAAGTTGATTATCGCCGACGAACCCGTATCGGCACTGGATTTGTCCGTTCAAGCGCAAGTGCTGAACTTTATGAAACGCATTCAGGAAGAGTACAACATTTCTTATTTGTTTATTTCACATGACTTGGGCGTTGTGAAGCACATGTGTAAAAAGATGGCGATCATGCATCGTGGCCGCTTCGTTGAAATCGGAACGCGCGAAGATATTTATAACCATCCGCAACATATTTACACGCAACGGCTTTTATCCGCGATTCCTGATGTTAACCCTGACGATCGGGAAAAGAACAAAGAGCATCGGCGTGAAGTTGAACGCATTTTTAAAGAAGAGGAATCTAAATATTATTCAAAGGAAGGCCGCGTTTTGGATCTCCAGAAGATTTCCGATACACATTACGTTGCGCTGCCAGATTCAACGATGAAGGGAGTGCATGATTAATGTGGAAAACAATTCTACGCCGGATCTTAATCATGATCCCGCAATTGATTTTACTGAGTGTGCTGGTTTTCGTCCTGTCGAAAATGATGCCAGGGGATCCGTTATCCGGTAATTTTCAGCAAGGGCAAAGCGCAGCGCAGATGGCGGCCTTACGTCAACAATATGGCTTGAATGACCCGTGGTATATTCAATATGTCAAATGGGTTGGCAACATGTTCCATGGTGATTTGGGTCAGAGCTTCGTTTATAAACGGTCGGTAACTGGTCTGATCGGTGAACGGGCTGTGAACACATTCTGGCTGGCATTGATGTCAACGGTGATTCTCTATGTTATCGCCATTCCAGCCGGTGTGATTGCCGGCCGTTATGAAGGCAGTAAACGAGATTCTGCAATTTCGGTTGCATCCTTCATTTTGATGGCCGTACCACCATTTGTTTTCTATCTGTTAGGGCTCATTTTCTTCGGCTTCTTCTTACAATGGTTCCCAACCGGCGGGAGTGTGTCGTCAACGTATAATCCGGGAACACTGGGCTATGTCTGGGATCGGATCTATCACATGATTCTACCGGCGTTAGTCGCGGGGATTATCACGACGCCAAGTACGATTCAGTATCTGCGTACCGGGGTCATCGATAATACTCACCAGGACTTTGTTCGGACCGCTCGTTCTAAAGGTGTGCCGGCCCGCGTTATTTTTGATAAACATATTTTGCGTAATTCCTTATTGCCGATTGCAGCGTTCATGGGTAATCAAATTACCAGCCTGCTGGGCGGCTCCGTCATCTTGGAAACAGTCTTCAGTTATCCTGGAATGGGTCAACTCTTTGTTTCGTCGATGACCAGCCGTGATTATCCGGTGGTTATCTCGCTGGTGCTTTTGTTCGGCTTCCTGACGTTGCTTGGTAACTTACTGTCAGATATCATCATGAGTATCGTGGATCCGCGGATCCGGATCGAGTAGAAGGTGGGGAAAGTTTATGCAAAACAATGCAAATGAAGTGGCGGCTAACACCACAAAAATTGGACAATCACCTTCTAACTTCAAGGTGATTCTGAACGAATTCCGCAAAGACAGGGTTGCTGTGGTCTCACTATTCTTAGCGGTAGCCATTATTCTAGCTGCGTTTATTGGCTCAATGCTGTTTAACGTTGGCGGTGCAACACAGGTTAGTATCATGGATCGTTATACGGCACCTGGTGTCAATGGGTATATTCTCGGAACCGATGAAGGTGGCCGGGATATGTTCAAATATTTGTTCTTTGCTGCCCGCAACTCAATTACTATCGGGATTTCCGTTGCTTTAATCATCGAGTTTGTTGGCGTCGTGCTTGGAACAATTTCTGGATATTTCGGTGGTTGGATCGATTCTGTGATCATGCGACTAGTTGACTTTTGGATGATTATTCCGTCGTTGCTAGTTATCATTGTGTTAGTCACCATCGTTCCGCAGTATAACGTTATTAGCATCATTTTAATTATGTCTGCTTTTTACTGGATGACCACGACTCGACTAATGCGCTCGTTAGTGCTATCGGAAGCGCGTAGTGAATACGTCATGGCCTCAAAAACATCAGGAACATCGAACTTCAAAATCATGTTTACCGGTGTTTTGCCAAATATAAGTTCATTGATTATAACCGACTTAACCTTGACGATTGCCAGTTCTATTGGGATTGAGACGGCACTTTCTTTCTTGGGCTTTGGGCTACCAATGGATACACCTAGTTTGGGGACCTTAATCGGTTACGCTTCAAATCCTGATTTGATCTTTGATCGTTGGTGGGTTTGGTTCCCTGCAGTGCTGGTCTTGCTGACACTGTCACTATCAATTAACTTTGTGGGCCAGGCTTTGCGGCGCGCGGCGGATTCACGGCAGCGGCGTGGTTAAGTTGATTTACTTTTTCTGAAATTTCATGAAGAGACACTCAGACAAAACTGGGTGGCTCTTTATTTTTGAAGAAAAAAAGAAAAATTTGTGGCGAAACATTGGCCATTCCGCTCTAATTATGCTATCATTTAACTCACATGAAGCGTTGCCTCGCTTACATATTGCGATGACGGCGCGGAAGGGGGAAAAAGTATGAAAAAGCGTTCTGTGCTCGGAATGATCACGCTCGCTACCGCTTTATCCATCACCTTGGTAGCCTGTGGCAGTAAGAGTTCGAACTCCAGCTCAAGTACATCTAATAAGGCTGTGAAATTACCGATCTCTTATAACAACACCAAAAAGGCAATTAAGGGTGGTACTCTTAATGTCGGTGTCGTTGACGACTCACCATTTAAGGGGGTTTTCAACGAGGAGCTTTATACGGATGCATATGATAATGATTATATGTATCCTGCGGCTGAAAGTCTTTTTGCTTACAACAGCACCTTTAAGTTCAACAACAAAGGTGCTGCCACATTGAAGCAAGACAATAATGCCAAAACAGTCACTGTAACGATTAAGCCAAATGTCAAGTGGTCGGATGGCCAACCGGTTGTTGCACGTGATTTGGTTTATGCATACGAGATCATTGCGAACAAAGCAACCAAGAGTCAACGTTATACTGAATCTCTCCAGAATATTGAAGGCTTAACCGAATACCATGAAGGTAAAGCCGATTCGATTTCTGGATTAACCATGCCTAAAGGTGACAATGGCGACACGCTGGTTATTCATTTCAAGGAAATGAAACCTTCGTTCAACACATCCGGCAATGGTTACTTCCTAGAAAGTGCCGCACCTTATCACTACTTGCATGACGTGGCTTTCGATAAGCTGGAATCAAGCGACAAGATTCGTAAGCATCCGCTTTTCTTTGGCCCATACAAGATGAGCAAGATTGTTGCAGGCCAAAGCGTTCAATATACGCCTAACAAGTATTATTGGAATGGCAAGCCTAAATTGGACAAGATCACCTTTGAGAATGTTTCTTCTGCTTCCAGTGCATCTGCGCTTAAAAATCACAAGTACGATCTGGTTTATGAAATGCCAACTGATACATGGAACGATTGGAAGAGTGTTAAGGGTTATCAAAACTTAGGTCGTCAAGGTCTGATTTATACTTACATCGGCTTTAAGTTAGGTAAATGGGACGATAGTAAGAGCGAAAATGTTTATAATCCTAAGGCAAAGATGGCCAACAAGAGCCTACGTCAGGCCATGGGTTATGCGCTCAACAATGATGAGGTTGCTTCTAAGTTCTACAATGGTACCCGTTCTCGTGCAACAACGTTGATTCCTCCTATCTTTGGTAAAGCTCATGCTGACCTCAAGGGTTATGATCTTAATATCAAGAAAGCTAATAGCTTACTTGACAAGGCTGGCTACAAGAAAGGCAAAGATGGTTATCGGACCGATCCGAATGGTAAGAAGTTGACTATTAACTTTGCTACCATGGCCGGTGGTTCAACGGCTACACCGTTGGCTCAAGATTATGTTCAGCAATGGAAGAAGATCGGCTTACGTGTCAAGTTAACAACCGGTCGTCCAATGGAATTCAATTCCTTCTATGACAAGGTTCAGAAGGATGATAAGAGCGTCGATGTTTATCAAGCTGCATGGCAATTGTCATCTGACCCATCACCAATGGATCTCTACTCACAAAAGGCACCATTTAACTACACGCGTTTCGTTTCGGACAAGAACACGCAATTGTTAAATGACATTGATGGCTCAAAGGCAATGAATCAGAGTTATCGGAACAAGGCCTTCCGGGCATGGCAAGAATACGCCCAAGATGAAGCCTTTGTTATCCCAACACTGTATCGTCAGCAAATCTTCCCGGTTAACAAGCGCGTGAAGAATGCTAGCGTTGACTATGCTTCGGCTAACAACCTGAACTGGGCTAAGATTGCTGTTACCAGCACCAGCACAGCGAAGAACTAGTCAAAGTACCTCTAAAAGGCATCTGCAATCGCAGGTGTCTTTTTTGGTGCGCTCTTGTATAATTAGAAGGTGATAAAAAGGAGGGCTCTTCATGGTTGCCTCAGAGTTTGTGAGTGAATTGCGTCAGCGTTATGGGATTGAATTTCACGATCTCAGTCTATTGGATGAAGCCTTCACGCATTCCTCGTATGTTAATGAACACAAAGAATTAGGGTTAAAAGATAACGAGCGACTTGAATTTCTTGGTGACGCGGTGCTTGAACTGACCGTTTCTGACTATCTATATCGTAAGTTTCCGGATAAGCCGGAAGGTGATCTGACCCGTATCCGTGCTGCCGCGGTTCAAACTGCAGCCTTTTCGGCGTTTTCAAAAGAGGCGCATTTTGATCGCTATATTAAGCTGGGAAAAGGTGAAGAAAAAGCCGGTGCCCGCAAGCGATTGACGTTGCTGGAAGACTTGTTTGAAGCATTTAACGGTGCCTTGTACTTGGATCAAGGCCGTAAAGCCAATATCAAATTTGCCGAACAGATCATTTTTCCTAAGATTGATGCCGGTGAGTTTTCGGCTAACCAGGATCATAAGACTGCATTACAGGAAACCCTGCAGCAAAATGGTGATGTGGCGATTGTGTATCACCTCCTGGATGAAAAAGGTCCTGCCCATGAACGGCAATTTCACGTTGATGTTGAAGTTGAAGGCCGAGTATTAGGGACCGGGTTCGGTAAGAATAAAAAAGCGGCTGAGCAAGCTGCAGCCAAGGCGGCTTTAGCCCGCTTGAAAAAGTAAGAACTAGAATGGGGTCATCATGGAATTAAAGCGTTTGATCATTAATGGCTTCAAATCATTTGCAGATAAAACCGAAATTGATTTTGTATCCGGTCTGACTGGGATTGTTGGGCCAAATGGTAGTGGAAAAAGTAACATCACCGAGGCGATTCGCTGGGCATTAGGCGAGCAAAGTGCCAAAAGCCTGCGCGGCGAGCGAATGGGTGATGTTATCTTTGCAGGTACGGACAGCCGACCTGCTTTGAATCGTGCGGCGGTTACCATGACCTTCGACAACAGCGATGGTTATCTCAAAAATCAGCCAGCCGAAGTTTCGGTGACGCGCCGATTGTATCGCGATGGCACCTCGGAATTTCTGCTCAATAATCAAGATGTTCGATTGAAGGACATTGTCGATCTGTTCATGGATTCCGGCTTGGGGCGTGAGAGTTTTTCGTTTATCTCGCAAGGCCGGGTTGAAGCGATTTTTAATAGCAAACCAGAAGAACGCCGGGGCATCATCGAAGAAGCCGCTGGCGTTTATAAATATAAGCAACAGAAAACCAAAGCTGAGCGCGAATTAGCCAGCAATGACGATAATCTGGCGCGAATTAATGACATTATTGTCGAGTTGAAGCATCAGGTTGAACCACTGCGAGAGCAAGCCTCACTGGCCAAGGACTATCAGCAGCAAACTGCTGACTATAAGAAGATTCACCAAACACTTTTGGCGCTGGAAATCGAACAGCTAGCGGCGGAGCAGGAGAAGACCCAAGGTGAAGCCAAAGTGACCAAGGCGACCATTGCGGCGCTGACGGCAAAGGTTAAGGATCTGGAAAATCAGTCCGAACAGTTGAGTGCGGTGGATCATCAGCATGAAGAACGGCTGAACCAGCTGAATGACCAGGTCTTGAGTCGCTCGATGAAGCTGGAAAATCTAAGCGGTGAAGCGAACCTCTCTAGCGAACGCTCGGCCAACGCGGCGGCAGCCTTGGCTGATTTAAAAGATCGGTTGACCCACGCTCAGCAGGCGCTAGCAGAGGCAAATCAGCGACTGGCCGACTTAACCAAGCAGCTTGATGCCTCCCAGAAAAAACAGCAAGACCTCAAGGAACAGCTGGCCCAACAAAAGCAAGCCAGCCAAGACCCGGCTGCTTTGAATCGTCAGTTGGAGTCTGTCCAGAATCACTATATTGATCTGTTGAAAACCCAAGCGGACAATAAAAATGCTCAGGCTGCCTTACAAAAAGACCAGCAACTTGCGGCGAGTCAAAACGCGGCTCATGATCGGCGCATCTATGAGCTGAGCAAGCAGGCGCAGGATCAGGAGGCCAAGGTCAATACGCTGTTAAGCCAGCAGCAAAAGTTACAGGCCAAAGCAGAAACGCAACAAACTGCCGTTGAAGAAGCTAAAACCAAGTTGAATCAGCTGCAACAAAACCGCAGTGCCCAGCAGCAAACTTATCAAGACGAAATGGCGACTTATCAACGCGCACGCGCACGGTATGAGACGCTATCTGAATTGAATGAAGACTATGCGGGCTTTTATAACGGCGTTCGGGTTGTGCTGAAGCATAAAGCAACCTTGCCAGGGGTGATTGGTGCGGTGGCTGAATTGTTGGAAGTACCGACCGCTTACCAGCAAGCGTTTGATTTGGCCTTAGGTAGCAATCTACAGGCCATTGTCACCCGCGACGAAGCAGCGGCCCAACGCGCCATCAGCCTGTTAAAGCAACAGCGGGCTGGGCGGGCGACTTTTCTACCTGCTGCTGTGATGCGGCCACGTGAGCTGCCAAGTGCGGTTTTGCAACTTGTCAAAGGCGCAGACGGCTTTTTAGGTACAGGGCTGCAGCTTGCCCAATATCCGGCTGATCTAAAGTCCGTGATGGCTAATCTGCTAGGCAGTGTCTTGATTGTCGACACCCTGCCTCACGCGATTACCATTGCCAACACCACTCATCACCGTTATCGTATTGTAACGACGGCTGGGGATATTTTGAATCCAGGTGGCTCACTGACAGGCGGCCAGGTCAAGCAAGGCCGGCAAGCTTCACCGCTGGCACGCAATCAGGAAGCCCGCCATCTTAAAACCCAACTGCAGGAATTAGTCGAAGATCTCAAAAAGAAGCAAACCGCCTTGACCGAACTGACCAAGCAGGAGAACACCGCCCAAACTGCATGGCAAGACGCTCAGGCGCAGTCTCAGGCGTTAGCAGCCGATCTAACGGCCATTACCAGTCAGCACACTGCGCAGGCAGAGACGCTACGGCAGGCGCGGCGACAGTTGGCTGCCGCACAACAGGCTAATACGGCTCAGGCTGATTTGAGTGCTAAAATGACCGAGCTTCATCAAGCTGGCAAAAAAATTGCTCGTGACATCGAAGAGGCTCAGGCAGAAATTGAACAACTGAAAGCTGCCGCTGCCGCTGCGGCCGATTCCCGGTCGAAGCAAGCAGCAGCCGAAAATGCGTTGAAGACGAAGCTGGCCGTGGTGACCAATGACTTGCAGACGCTGCATGATCAGCATCAGCAATGGCAAACGCAGGCCAGGGATGCAAATGAACAAATTACTGAACTCCAGCAACGCATTGAGCACATTACGGCCACGGCTAAGGAAACGGCGGCTGAAAAAGCCAGTCGTACAGCTACGATTGCCAAGTTACAAGAGGAACTGAAGCAGCTGAAGGCCGAGCAAACCAAAGTGACTCAAACCAAGGCGGCCAATCGTGGCAAGTTAAGCGAGATTTCTGCCAGAATTACAACGACCTATGAACAACAGCATCAGGCGATGGCGACCTCCGAACAACAGGCGGTGGCCCTTAACCGGGTGAAGTTGGGCCTGGATGCTCGTCTGAACACGTTAGCCGAGGATTATCAGCTCACTTACGAAGCGGCCAAAGCTGCCGTGGCGCCGGATCACGCGCCGATTCCCGAATTAAAGAGCAAGTTAAAGCTCTTGAAACGCGGGATCGATGAACTAGGGCCGGTTAATCTGAATGCAATTGAACAGTTCAAAGAGGTGAATCAGCGTTACGAATTTCTCACCAAGCAGCAAGACGATCTTTTGGCCGCTAAACAGCAGCTTGAAGAGACGATGCACGAATTGGATGAAACCGTCAAAACACGATTCAAAAATATGTTTGACCAGACGAATAGTGCGTTTGAAGCGATTTTCCCGCAAATGTTTGGCGGTGGGCATGCCCATCTCAGCTTGACTGATCCAGATGATCTGTTGGCAACCGGGATCGAGATTTCCGCACAACCGCCTGGCAAGAAGCTGACGCGACTGTCATTGCTGTCAGGTGGCGAACGGGCGTTAACCGCGATTGTGTTGCTTTTCGCGATTCTAAAAGTCCGTCCGGTACCATTTTCGATTTTGGATGAAGTTGAGGCGTCACTGGATGATGTCAACGTTAACCGGTTTGGCGAGTTCTTACGCCATTATGCCAGCGCGACCCAATTTATCGTGATCACGCACCGTCACGGCACGATGGTTGCGGCCAATGTCTTGTACGGCGTGACCATGCAGGAATCCGGAGTGAGTCGGATTATGGCAGTCAGTCTGGATCAATCACAGAAAGAGGCGACAAGTTAATGGGACTTTTTGATGCGATTAAAAAGGCATTCACCGGGGAAGAGCCGGAAACGCCTGAAGAAAATAAATATGACGAAGGTCTTGAGAAAAGCCGCAGTAGTTTTGGCGAAAAGCTTAATGCGTTATTTGCCAATTTTCGGACGGTGGATGAAGACTTTTTCGATGACCTTGAAGAGATGCTTATCGAATCAGATGTCGGTTTTGAAACAGCGGTTCGGTTGAGCGATGAATTGCGCGAAGAAGTTAAGCTTAAAAATGCAAAGGATCCCAAGGCCGTTTCGCGAGTTATCGTTGAGAAGCTGGTAGATATGTATGGTGAGGCCGGTAAAGGTGAAGATAACCAGATCCACTTTGCCGAAGAAGGGCCAACTGTCTTTCTGTTTGTGGGTGTTAATGGCGCCGGCAAGACGACCACTGTTGGCAAGCTAGCGCATCAGCTCAAAGAAGAAGGCAAGCGCGTCTTGCTAGTGGCAGCCGATACCTTTCGAGCGGGCGCTATTCAGCAATTGCAAGAATGGGGCCGCCGCGTTGATGTGCCGGTGGTGGCCACGAAAGAAGGCGGCGATCCCGCAGCCGTTGTTTTTGATGGTGTTAAGCGGGCAAAAGAAAAAGGCTATGATGTGGTGTTGGTCGACACCGCTGGCCGCTTGCAAAACAAAGTCAACCTGATGAATGAGTTGAACAAGATTAAACGCGTGATCGTCCGCGAATTGCCGGATGCGCCACAAGAAGTCTTGTTAGTGCTGGATGCCACGACCGGCCAGAATGCGCTGAATCAGGCGAAAGAGTTTAACCAGACGACCCAAATTACCGGCATTGTGTTAACCAAGCTAGACGGCTCTGGCAAAGGCGGCATTGTCTTGGCAATCCGCAATGAGCTGCATGTACCGGTCAAGTTAGTGGGGCTGGGCGAAAAAATGGATGACTTGCAGGCATTTGATCCAACAAAGTTCGTGACCGGCCTGTTTAAGGGCTTGATTGAAGTAAAAGCCTAACTCAAGGCAATCAAAGGAACTGAAAAAAAGCGCTGCACCTGTTCGTTCAAGTGCAACGCTTTTTTATATGAGCGTGAGCCGGCGCGCTTAGGAGTCGGAGTGTAAGTGGCCTTGGGCGTGATGGCGAACTTTGCCATTGCGACCGAGGTCCTTACACGCAGACTCCTGCTCCGGCGAACGCGTTAAGGTGCGTCAATCCAGCGCGTTGATGATTTAGGCTGTCTGGACTTTCTTTTCCCGGCCAAAAATGACTTGTAAGATAACCAAGACAAGGTAGCCGATTAGCAGGTAGGTGAACCAAGCGGATGGTTGGACTTTACTTGCAAACCAGTATTGTTGCCATGCCGTATTGCTCATGATCCACGCAAATAACCAGCCTAAAAGACCGAAAATGGTGTTGATAATAGCAAAGAACCATAAATTGCCGTTTTCATGGTTGCTCAGGTAAACACATGAGAAAACCAAACTCCACAATCCCCAAGCAGCAAGGACAGCAAACACGGCCCAGTAAATAAAGGTTGCGACCATATTCTTCCCTCCAATTTTTCACATGTTCAGTGTACCACGAAATGAGGCAAAACTGGAAATGTGAATCCGCTTTCGTAGATCCGTCCTGTTAGAGAACAGACAATGTGCGAATGTAGCTCTATATCTACACAAGTTGGACATATTCTTTAATCAACGTCACTTTATCTTGGTCGCTACGATGATACACCAGCTCTTGCGCTAGTGCGATCGCCAGAAAGTGATAGTCGTTCTCATCAAGCAGATTGATGGTAGCGTCAACTAAATCATCGGTAGTTTTAAAACCAGCTGCTGTCATTTTTAGATCCGTTTTTTGCATGTGAAATCTTGTCCTTTCCTAAATGACGATAAGGCGGTTGTAACCGATTACATTTTAAATACTTAATGAACGCTCGTCTAGGTTGCCGTTTTTTATAAACGTGCTGGACCGTGAGATGCGCTGACTATTTTCCGGTGACAATTGACCATTTCCAACGATACCGGTATCCTTATACAAGGACCATGTTCAAGCGGCCGGAGAACTGATGTACCGGCAATCATGGGATCAAAGGAATGACATGATGGAAATCGAAAAAAATTATCGCATGAACTCATTGTTTGAGTTTTATGGCCCGTTATTAACGGATAAACAACATGCGTATTTGGCTTTGTATTACGGTGATGATTATTCGCTGGGTGAAATTGCGACTGAATTTAACGTGTCGCGCCAGGCGGTTTACGACAATATTCGGCGAACCGAAGCTAGCTTGGAAGAATATGAAAAGAAGCTGCATCTTTTTGCCAACTACCAAGCGCAAAATGAGGCAGTGGATGCGCTGGTGGGCTATGTCCGCGCCCATTACCCGGACGACAAGGCTTTGAGCACATTATTAGAACGAGTCGCGGATCAAACCGCGAAATAGCAGGGGGATACTATGGCATTTGAAGGATTATCGGAACGGTTACAGAAAGCCTTTAGCGGATTACGGCGTAAAGGCAAGGTCAGTGAAAGCGACGTTCGCGAGGCCATGCGGGAAATTCGGCTGGCGTTGCTGGAAGCCGATGTCAATTTTGATGTGGTTAAGACGTTCATCAAAAACGTCCGCACTAAAGCAGTTGGTACAGAAGTACTCGAAAGCCTGACCCCCGCCCAACAAATCATTAAGATTGTCAACGGCGAGTTAGTCAAAACCATGGGCGAGGCCGCGGTGCCGCTGAACAAGGCGCCGCATATTCCAACCGTTATTATGATGGCTGGGTTGCAAGGGGCCGGGAAAACTACAACGGTCGGCAAGCTGGCCAAGTATTTGATGGACAACGAGAAGGCGCGGCCTTTGCTGATCGCGGCCGACGTTTATCGACCGGCAGCGATTGATCAGCTGCAAACCATCGGCAAGCAACTAAATGTGCCGGTGTTCGAGATGGGCACCGATACCGATCCGGCTGAAATTGTGCGGCAAGGCTTGGCCACCGCCAAAGAAAACAAGAACGATTACGTGCTCATTGATACGGCTGGCCGATTGCAAATTGATGAAAAGCTCATGAACGAGCTTAAGAACATCAAAGCACTTGCGCATCCGAATGACATTTTGCTGGTCGTGGATGCCATGACCGGTCAAGCGGCGGTTGATGTTGCCAAAGGCTTCAATGAACAGCTGGATATTACCGGAGTTGTTTTGACGAAGTTGGATGGTGATACCCGTGGCGGGGCAGCACTGTCAATTCGCGCGGTCACTGGCAAGCCGATCAAGTTCATCGGGCAAGGCGAAAAGATGGACGCCTTGGATGTCTTTTATCCGGACCGGATGGCCAATCGGATTCTTGGCATGGGTGACATGCTGACGCTGATTGACAAAGCCCAAAAGAACTATGATGAAAAGCAAGCTCAGGAAGTCGCTGAGAAGATCCGTGAGAATTCGTTTGATTTTAACGATTTCCTCGATCAGATGGATCAAATTAGCAAAATGGGGCCGCTTGAGGACATCATGAAGATGATTCCCGGGATGGCGAATAATAAGGCGCTGGCAAATGTCAAAATGGATCCTAAGGACATTGCCCACATGAAGGCTATTGTTTATTCGATGACCCCGCAGGAACGGGAAAATCCGGATTTGCTGAATCCGAGTCGGCGGCGGCGGATTGCCGGTGGTTCCGGCCGGCCGGTTGTTGAAGTCAATCGAATGATCAAGCAGTTCAACCAAAGTAAACAAATGATGAACCAGATGAGCAAAGGCAATATGAAGGGTCTTGACGGGCTCATGGGTGGCGGTGTTTCCGGTAAGCTAGGAAAAATGGCGATGAACTCCATGGTCCGCAAGCAAAAACGCAACAAGAAGAAGCGGCTTAAAAAGGCCAAGCGATTCCATTCATAAGCCGAACAATTTTCCGTGTAAAGAAAAAAGGCTTTACAGCTTAATTTTTTTTTGCTATGCTATCAAGGTTGATAAATGAGCAGGAGGTGGACTTAGTGGCAGTTAAAATTCGTTTAAAGCGGATGGGTTCAAAGCGTAAGCCTTTCTACCGGATCGTTGTAGCAGACTCACGCTCGCCGCGTGACGGTCGTTTCATCGAAGCCGTGGGCTATTACAACCCGTTGACTAATCCAGTCGATTTAAAGTTAAATGAAGAAGATATTTTGAATTGGCTTCAAAAAGGCGCACAACCTTCAGATACTGTACGTAACTTGCTTGGCAGCAAGGGCATCATGCAGAAGTATCACGAAGCGCGCTTTGCTAAGAAATAAAGGCGGTCTTAAATGGTGGATATCGGTAGTTTGATCAAAGCCATTGTTACCCCGCTGGTTACCAAGCCAGAAGCCGTAAAGGTGACGGCGCATGAAACAGGCGAGTATATGGCCTTTGATCTGGCTGTTGCGCCTGAAGATGTCGGCCGCGTGATCGGCAAACAGGGCCGGGTTGCCCAGGCAATCCGAACCATTGTATACAGTGTTAAAAGCCCGTACGATAAGCGGGTGCGGCTCAATATTTTGGATGCGCCGCATACAAAATAAAAAGGCTGGCGCATACCGCGTCGGTCTTTTTATTTTGACCTGACTGGTGGAGACATAAGGAGGAAATGTATGCCCGAGTATTATGATATTGGCACGATTGTGAATACCCATGGCATCCGCGGTGAAGTCCGTGTGCTTGTGACGACGGATTTTCCGGAGCAGCGGTTTCAGGTGGGGAAGACGGTCTATGTTGCGACTTCGCCCAAAACGGCGCTGACGATTCAATCGGTTCGCGAACATAAAGGCCTCACAATGCTGACGTTTAAAGGCTATACGGATATTAACCAGGTTTTACCGTTCAAAGGGAAAAAAATGCAGGTCACGGATGCTGCCTTACAGCCGCTTGAAGCCGGTAGCTATTATTATAAAGATATTATCGGCTTGACGGTGATTGATGAGCATGGTCAGACACTCGGCAAAGTCAGTGAGATTCTCAGCCCCGGTCCTAATGATGTCTGGGTAATTCCCCGCGCCGGTAAAAGTGAGATTTTGTTGCCGTTTTTAAAGTCTGTGGTACAGTCGATTGATCTGGAACGCAAGGAAGCGCACGTCATCGTGCCGGAAGGGTTGATTGACGATGCAGATTGACGTTTTAAGCTTGTTTCCAAATATGTTTGAGCCATTGCGCGAAAGCATGATCGGGAAGGCGCTTGAACGCCACCTGCTTAACTTTGATGTGGTTGATTATCGCAGTTATAGCCATGACAAACACCATCACGTAGATGACACGCCTTATGGTGGCGGTTCTGGCATGTTGCTCAAGCCGGAACCGCTGTTTGAGGCCATGGATGGGGTCAATCAACGCCATCCGGGGCCTAAGCGGGTTATTTTGATGGATCCGGCAGGCAAAAAGTTCGACCAGCAAGCCGCCCGGGAACTCTCGCAAGAAAGCCACCTGGTCTTCATTTGTGGGCATTACGAAGGTTATGATGAACGGATTCGGACACTTGTCACCGATGAATATTCACTTGGCGACTATGTCCTAACCGGCGGCGAGCTGCCGGCAATGGTCATGATTGATGCCATTGTCCGGCTTTTGCCAGGTGTTTTGGGTAATGACGAAAGCGCCCACACCGACAGTTTTGAAAATGGCCTGCTCGAGTACCCGCAATACACCCGCCCGCCTGAATATCGCGGTATGAAGGTGCCTGAAGTCCTCCAAAATGGCAACCATCAGCTGATTGCCCGTTGGCGGTTAAAGGAAAGCCTGCGCCGAACCTATCTGCGGCGACCGGATTTGCTTGAGCGGGTCGAACTTGATGATGCCGCCAAAAAACTGTTACGCGAGGTTAAAACAGAAGAGGCCACAAAAGCAGCAGAAAGACGATTGAACGCTTTCGAACAGAACACAGAGGATACCGATTGAGAATAAAGCGCGAAATGATAGGACGTTTTTGGCGGAATCTGTATTGTTGTGTCGGTGCATAGTGGCTGGACAATCTTGTAAAGAATTTTATCTTTACACGCATCACCGGACATGCTAAACTTATTGATTGTGATACGTCACATATCAACGGCATTCCGCTGTTCGGGATGATTATGAATGTCGGCAAAGGAGAAAGACCAATGAACCCATTGATTCAAGAAATTACCAAGAAACAGTTACGCGACGATATTCCTGACTTCCGTGCAGGCGATAACGTCCGCGTCCACGCTAAGATTGTCGAAGGCGAACGCGAACGTATTCAGCTCTTTGAAGGCGTTGTAATCAAACGTCGCGGTGTTGGCATTTCCGCTACCTACACTGTTCGTAAAATCTCAAACGGTGTCGGTGTGGAACGGACATTCCCATTACACTCCCCGCGGGTCGAAAAGATTGAAGTCACCCGTCACGGCCAAGTTCGTCGGGCAAAACTCTACTACCTACGCGCACTCCGCGGCAAAGCAGCACGTATCCGCGAAAAGCGTCGTTAATCTTGGAAAAGGCCGGAAACGGTCTTTTTTTGTTTTGAGCGTGAACCGGCGCGTTTAGAAGTCGGAGTGTAAGTGGCCTTGGGCGTAATGGCCGGGCTTTGGCCATTGCGACCAAGGTCCTTACACGCAGACTTCTGCGCCGGTGAACGCGTTATGAGACTCATCGAAATTTCTAGCCCAACTTCGCCACACCAGAGAAAAAACACTCGATCACCGCGCCACGACAGACTCGAGGTGAAGGCTCATGAACGATCAGTTGATTTATGTTGTCTACTACGCGGACCGCTTGGCACCTATCGAGTTGCTCAAAGCCTTCTCTTCTCGGCGCCGTGCCGCAGAATATGTTGCGATGTTACAAAATGCGCCGTATCCTGATCATGAAGCCGCAAATTATCACTACCACGCGGTTCAACTAAATTAAGTGATGCTAGTAAAACTTAGGGGGCAACATGATGGCACAACAACCACAAGAACGACTGGATCGGATCAATGAATTAGCCAAGAAAGATCGTAGCGTAGGGTTGACACCTGAGGAAAAAATCGAACGTCAACAGCTACGTGAAGCTTATTTAAAAGATTTTCGTGCCGGTTTACGCGATCAAATCGAGCACACGCAGGTTTTTGATAAAAAAGGACATGAAATTACCAGCAAGAAAGTCCAAAAAATTCAACGCGAACATGGTTGGCGAAAAGATTAGTCTTTTCAACAACAAAGCGCTTTAGTACAATGAGAAATGAAACTTGAAGGAGGCCGCACATTGCTAATCACAATACTTGTGGGGATCATTGCGTTACTGGTCGGCTTGGCAGGCGGATTCTTCGGCGCACGGGCATATATGAAAAAGTATTTTCAAGATAATCCGCCTGTGAACGAAGACATGCTGCGCACCATGATGATGCAAATGGGGCAAAAGCCATCTGCTAAGAAACTGAACCAAATGATGGCGCAAATGAAACAAGCCCAACGTAATGCTAAGTAATTGCTAAGGAAACGCGGTGACAGAGATCTTTTCTGTCATCGCGTTTTCGCGTCCTAACGATGTTTGTGCTATCATGAGAGAATATTCATAACTAACGGCGCTTATGAGAAAACATAAGTCATTTATTTCATAAAGCAAAAAGCCTGTTTCTGAACGCGCGAATCAGGCTGGCAATTTAAGGAGCATGGTTGTGGGAATTTTTAGAAAATTAGGGTGGTATTTCAAACAGGAGTGGCGGCGTTATCTGTTAGGTGTGACTTTTTTACTATTAGTCGCGTTGGTTAATTTAATTCCGCCAAAGGTCATCGGTGATCTGGTTGATGCAATGAGTAAATCACGGCTGACAGGCGATTATCTTGCCCTTATGCTGGGGCTGCTGCTGTTCTCCGGGATTGCGCAATATCTCTTCCGTTATGGGTGGCGGAATGCAATCTGGGGCGGGGCCGTAAAGTTGGAGCGCACGTTGCGGACCCGTTTATTTTGGCATTTTATGAAAATGGACGCGACTTTTTATCAAAAACATCGCACCGGGGATTTGATGGCACATGCTACCAATGATTTAAACGCGGTGCAAAACGTGGCTGGTGCCGGAATTTTGACCTTATTTGATTCGTTCATTACCGGAGGCACGACCATTATCGCGATGATTTTGGTCGTTGATTGGCGTCTGACGATTGTGGCGATTTTGCCGATGCCTCTGCTGGCCGTGATGGCGCGTAAGTTAGGCACCAGACTGCATGCGGCGTTTTCCGAGTCGCAGGCGGCATTTTCGCGGTTGAATGATAAAACGCAGGAAAGTGTCAGCGGCATCAAAGTGATCAAGACATTTGGCCAGGAAGCAGAGGATACCGCCGACTTTAACCGGATTGTCGATCGAACCGTGCAAATTAATCGCCGGGTTAATTTTATTGATGCATTGTTTGATCCGACGACTAGTCTGATTATGGGGCTTACTTATGTCATTACGATCATTTACGGCGGCTGGCAAGTAGTGCACGGGCAAATTTCAATTGGCCAGTTAGTTTCATTTGTGACCTATGTTTCGGCGTTAGTCTGGCCTATGTTTGCAATTGGCCGCCTGTTTAACATTCTTGAACGTGGGAATGCCAGCTATGATCGGGTCAACGAACTGCTTCAGGAACGTTCGACGATTCTCGAAGCCAAAGACGCGATTACCACGCCGGCGCATGGTAATATCCGGTATCAGATCAACAAGTTTAGTTACCCCAATGATCAGCAAGTGGCCTTGAGTCGGGTTCATTTTACCTTGTTGGAAGGCAACACGCTCGGGATTGTCGGGAAGGTCGGCGCCGGCAAGAGTACGATTTTCAAACTTCTGTTGCGTGAATTCGATAATTACGATGGGTTCATTGAGTTTGGCGGCCATAATATCAAAGATTATTCGCTCGATGCGCTGCTTGATTCGATCGGATATGTGCCGCAAGACAATTTTTTGTTTTCAACCACAGTAGCCGACAACATTCGTTTTTCCGCCTTTGAAAAGGGCCAGCAAGACGTAGAAAATGCCGCCAAGGAAAGTGCGGTGCATGATGATATCAAAAAATTTACATCAGGCTATGAAACCTTGGTTGGCGAAAAAGGCGTCAGCTTATCTGGCGGACAGAAACAACGCTTGGCCATCGCTCGAGCGGTCATCAATGCGCCTGAATTGTTGATCCTGGATGATGCCTTGTCAGCAGTGGATGCGAAAACCGAAGAAGAAATTCTGACCAACATGAAACGTGATCGCGCGCATAAAACAACGATCATTGCGGCTCATCGCTTGAGCTCAGTGATGCATGCCGATGAAATTATTGTTTTGGAAAACGGCCAAGTCATTGAGCGTGGTACACATGCCCAATTGTTGGCCAAACATGGTTGGTATGCCGAAATGTGGGCAAAGCAGGAAATGGAAGCAGCGGAGGAAGGTGACGTACGTGGCAAGTAAAGGTTACGAAAGTGCATGGTCTAAAAGTATCCCGGTGCGGCAACAGATTAAGATTATGCGTCGACTCATGGGCTTTACCCGACCGTACAAACGTCAATTCATCGGTGCGATAGTTGCTGCGGCGTTATTGGCAGGTATGAACGTCTTACTGCCAAAGATCCTGCAGATTTTTATGGATCGGTATTTGGCGAATCAAAGTGCGACCGTCAAAATTCTCCTATTGTTTGCGGTCTTATATGCATTCGCCACCTTGGTCAAAGCCGTCTTTCAGTTCTTCCAGACCTTTTTATTCAACATGGGCGCTGAACGCGGACTTGAAGATGCACGGCGGCAGTTGTTTGCCAAACTGCACACACTTGGCATGCGGTATTTTGATCAGACACCGGCTGGCTCGATTGTCTCGCGGGTCACGAATGATACCATGACCTTTTCTGATTTCTGGAACGTTATTTTAGCGGTCATTGTCGGCTTGTTCTCGGTCATCAGTAGCTTTGCTGTCATGTTTGCGGCTAATCCTAAAATTGCCCTGTTGGTGGCGGCGTTCTTACCTATTTTGCTAGTGGTCGTCTGGTATTACAGCACGTATAGTTCCAAAGTTTATCGGCACATGCGCGAAAAGCTTTCCGAGTTGAATACCCAGCTAAATGAGTCGATTGAAGGCATCAGCATTATTCAGCAATTTCGGCAGGAGAATCGGATCAGCCGTGAGTTTGAGGCAACTAATCAGGAATACCTGGATGCTCGTAAGGCCATGATTCGAGTGAACTCCTTGCTGCTGTCGTCTGTGATCAACTTGTTATATTCATTCGCATTGATTGCGGTTTTGTGGACGTTCGGGCTGATTTCCATGCATAGTTACGTCGAAGCAGGTTTGGTATACGCATTCACCACGTATACTGCCAATTTCTTCAATCCGATGGTGAACATGATGGATAGTCTCTCGTTTCTACAAGACGGGGTGGTTGCCGGCAGCCGAATTTTCCGGATTTTGGACAGCAAAGAATACGCGCCTGCACAGCACCCTAATGCCCATGCGGTGATTCAGCAAGGGAAAATCGAATTCCGTCACGTTAGTTTTGCTTATGATGGTAAGCACGATATTCTGCATGATATCAGTTTTGTCGCCAACCCCGGTGAGACGGTGGCATTAGTCGGGCATACCGGATCAGGTAAAAGTTCGATTATCAATGTCATGATGCGCTTTTACGAGTTTGGCAAAGGGCAGATTTTGATTGATGATGTCGACATTCGTGATTACCCGATGGAAGAATTGCGGAAGAAGCTTGGTTTGGTGCTGCAGGATTCCTTCATGTTTTATGGGGATATCAGTAGCAATATTCGCTTGTTCAATGATCAGATTACGGATCAGCAGGTTCAGCAAGCGGCAGAATTCGTTCAGGCGGATCGCTTCATCAACAAATTACCGGATCGTTATCATGCCAAGGTTATTGAAGGCGGGAGCGAGTTTTCCAGCGGCGAACGGCAGCTCATTTCATTCGCCCGCACGGTTGTGACGAATCCCAAGATTCTCGTCTTGGATGAGGCAACTGCCAATATCGACACAGAAACCGAGTCAGTGATTCAGGAGGGCTTGCGGCGTATTCGACAGGGACGGACGACGATCGCCATTGCCCATCGTCTTTCGACTATTCAGGATGCCAACCTTATTTTGGTACTGAATGCCGGGCGAATTGTCGAACGTGGGACGCATGAATCCTTATTGGCTAAACATGGTCGCTATTATGAAATGTATCATCTGCAAGTCGGTGACAGTGGCGCTGAATCCACTGACAAATGATGGTTATCCGAAAATTTGGTGTAAAAAAGAACATCCGCTGCTTGGTGAGTGGGCATCACATGCCACGCCAAATAGGGATGTTTTATTTTTTCGATTTTTCCTCGTGCACGGCCTTGTCGGTTTCATCCTGACTGGCTTTAAGTAGTTCAAGCTGTTGGCGGGTTTCCGTCAACTGGTTGACCATTTCGCCCATAACCTCAACTGTCAGGCGCTGACTTTCAAATAAATTCGGGTTGTCATCGGCAATAATGTGGTCCAGTTTGGAATGAAGTAAGCGAATCTCTTCTTCCGACTTAAGATTAACATGATAGTCATTCTTGGCTTCGAGTCGATCATACTCAGCCGCCCGGTTCTGACTCATCATAATGAGCGGTGCCTGTAATGCTGCTACCATACTCAAAAAGAGGTTTAATAAAATGAACGGGAACGGATCAAACTTATGGCCAAAGATGCCCACAGTGTTGAGAATCATCCAAACCACCATGAAGCCGGAGAAGATGATGATAAACGGCCATGAGCCGGTATACTTGGCAACCGCGTCAGCAATTCGTTCGCCGAATGTGTTCGTTGCTTCCATGTTGTCGTAAACATCGGTCAGTTGAAAATCATCCTTGACCAACGCTTGCGACATTTTGCGGTTGATCTTTTCATGTGCCCGCTCATCTTGGCGTTGTTGGCGTCGCATCCGTTCAAGCCGATAATTTAATAAATGCGAATTGCAGATAAAACTGTTCTTAGTGGCCTTGGGATAATCATTTTTGATGATATTGACAAGTTTAGTTTCCAGATCACTTAAGAAAAGCCCATCACTGATGGCATATACTTGACCATCAACAAGGCAGGTTGCTGTTTGTTTATTGACCAATATTATTTTCCTCTCTTAAGTAAATATGATGTTGATTGTTACCTGATTTTTGCTTCGGAAACGTGCCCGTGTCTGATGCCATAGCTGAAATAAATGACCAAGCCAAACGCAAACCACGCGAGACTCATAAGCCAGGTTTCAACACTTAATTGGGTCATGAGCAACAGGCAAAAGAGAAACGACACGATTGGCGTCACTGGGTAACCAGGGACGTGAAAGCCGTCGTTAGTGATGGCTTTATGTCGCCGTAACGGGATGATGCCGATGGACACAAACGCGAATGCAATCAGCGTGCCGATGTTAACAAGGTTGACCAGCTGGTTTAGCGGCACCAGCCCGCCCATGATCGCGATAATCGCAACCACTGTCCAGAGGGCATTTTCCGGTAGATGTCCGCTAATATGACCGAACCAACGGGGAAGCAAGCCATCACGGCCAATAGCATAAATCAATCGGGATGAGCTGTAAATCATCGTGACCATCATGGTGAACATACCTGCCAGTGCACCCACCGAAATGAAACCGCCAAGACCGCGTAAACGAACCGCACCGAGCGCAAACGCAACCGGATCAGCTACGTCCAGTTTGGTAAATGGCACCATCCCTGTCAAGACAATGGCGACTAAAACATATAAGATCGTGGCGATGATCAAGGTACCGATAATTCCCCGAGGCAAGGTGCGTTGAGGCTGCTTTACTTCAGGAGCTGAGGCCGACACCGCATCAAAGCCAAGGTAGGCAAAGAAAACCATGGCGGCCCCGGCGAGAACGCCTTTGGCACCAAATGGCAGGTAAGGATGCCAATTCGCCGGCTGAACGTAAAAGAAACCGACGATCACAAAAATAAGAATGATAAGCAATTTAACTAAAACCATGAGTCGATTGATCGCCATCGAAGACTGCATGCCACGCGAAAGCATAATGCCGATTAACAAAACGACAAGAACGGCAATCAGATTGACATAAGTACCGTGGCTAGGTGAGAACGGTCCGGCAATCGCTGCGGGCAGATGGATATGAAAACCGGTCAGCAAACTGGCAAAGTAGGCAGAAAAACTAGTCGAAACCGCGGCAACCGCCAACATGTATTCAAGAATCAAAGCCCAACCAATGATCCAACCAAAAACCTGACCGAAAACAATATTGCCATACGCATAAGCCGAACCCGCCACCGGCAGTGCCGAGGCAAATTCCGCATAACACATGGCAGCCAATGAACACACAACCGCCGCCAAAATGAACGCTATCGTGATTGCCGGGCCACTCGTTGTAGCGGCAACGGTACCAGGCAAAATAAAAATCCCAGTACCGATAACGGCACCAATGCCTAATGCAATCAAATCTCGCGTCGTTAAGCTTCGTGTCAGTAAATCATCAGCTTTAAGTGCGGCCGCCAAGTCTGGCTTACGGGTCATTCTTTTCCAAAGATTCATAAGGATACTTGTCCTTTCTATTCTGCGCCGGGGAGCGCGTTATGAAGAAGTGAGCGTGAGCCAACTCCTGTATCGGCGAACGCGTTGAGGGGGCTGAACGTTCACCGGGTACTACACCCAAAAGCACATAACATCAAACGGTTCAACACAAGCCCATCCAACGAAAAAGGTTCGACAAGCGAACCTCAAACGTCACCATGTTCTTTTTCTTCCAGATATTTCTTCTTATCAGGGATGTACTTATAATCCGGATTGATCGCGTGATCTAACGCCGCAAACTTTTCTTGCAACTGATCGCTAAAGGTTGCGAGCGCTTCGTCAGTCAGCCGACCTTTTGGAGGCTCAACCGGTGATCCGAAACGGACAATTGCAGGTTTACGTTTAAACAATGACCAAAAAGTTCCCGGGCCTTGATAGACAGCCGGTACAATCGGCGCTTTTGCCAACTTGGCAATCAGAATCGCCCCGCCTTTCATATCCGCGGAGTAACGCGAGCCGGTAGGGAAAATCATTAGCGCCTTATTTTCCTGCTTTAAAGCACGGACCGGAACCTTGATGGCACTGGGACCGGGATGCGCACGATCAACCGGGAAAGCCCCAACTTTAACAAGTAACCAGCGCAACAGGGGATTTTTAAACAATTCGCTTTTTGCCATAAATGAAAAATGGTGCGGCCAAGAGGCAAGTGCGAGGAAAACCGGGTCGAGCCAGGAGCGGTGAGGCGCAACCAGGACAAATGGCCCGTCAGGCAATTGTTGCTTATCCTGAGTCTTTACGTGTCCATTAATGAGCCAGAGTAAACCGGCTACGACATAACGTAGAAAACTATAAAACATGGCTTATTCTTCCTTCATGGTTAAACTTTTGTGGTAAATTATACCATTGTAAACCAGCTTTCGGAGGAAAAAGGTGTTGGAGATGTCATTATTGCCAGGTGAACGGGTCGACGTGCTGGCCAGTCGCAACATTAAAATCATACAAAGTGCCGCTGTATTCTCGTTTTCATTAGATGCAGTTTTACTGGCCAATTTCGCCCAAGTCAAGCGTCACAGCCGAATAGTGGACTTAGCAGCTGGCAATGGTGCGGTCGGGCTTTTTTTGGCACGCGAAACAGATGGCCAGGTGACCATGGTGGAATTACAACCGCGGTTGGCAGATATGGCGCGTCGCAGTGTTGAATTGAATTATTTAACAAATGTTGATGTGCACGTGGGTGATTTAGCACAGACAACTCAGGTGGTCGCAAAGGATTCAGTTGATGTTGTGACGTGTAATCCTCCCTATTTTAAGGTGAGTGACCAAAGTATCACCAACCCGAATGATCATCTTGCTTTGGCGCGACATGAATTAACCACTGACTTCGCTACTGTGACAAAAGTCAGCGCCGATTTATTGAAGTATCAAGGCAAAGCCTATTTTGTTCACCGCCCGGAACGCTTGGTGGAATTGTTAGCAACCTTGACCGCGGCCGGTTTGGCGCCTAAGCAGTTGCAATTCATTCATCCGCGCGAGGATCGAGAGGCAAACATGGTTTTGATTGCAGCCATCAAAGCCGGACGACCGGATGGCTTGCGAATCATGCCGCCATTGATTGTGCATGAGGCAGATGGCAGCTATACGCCAGTCGTCAGGAGGTTCTTGCATGGTGAGTAAGTATTATTACTTTTACGTACTCTTATGCGCCGATGGAACCTTCTATGGCGGCTTTACTGATGATGTTGAAGCGCGATTAGCCACGCACAATGCCGGTAAGGGTGCGAAGTATACGGCATCGCGGCGACCGGTTCGGTTGTTGTACCAGGAAGCGTTTCCCGAAAAGCACGAAGCACTGTCGGCGGAATGGCATTTTAAACATCAAAGTCGTCACAAAAAAGAGCAATTTTTAACCGCACATCATGTCAAGTGGTAGGGCTTGTCAAAGTCGTGGAAAGTCTGTATACTTTATCGAGTGCGGTATGCACAAACCACATTGACTGACTGATCGTGAGTGGGGTGCTTCCTTTGAAGTCCACCTGCGAGCTGACGTTGTCAAGAGGAATAAAACCATAATGGAGGAACAAACAGATGGCAGTATTAAGCATGAAACAGCTTCTTGAAGCTGGTGTACATTTCGGGCATCAAACCCGTCGTTGGAATCCTAAGATGAAGCCGTATATCTTTACGGAAAGAAACGGTATCTACATCATCGATCTGCAAAAGACCGTTAAGATGATTGACGATGCTTATAATTTCGTTAAGGAAGAAGCCCAAAACGGCGGCGTTTTCTTGTTTGTCGGAACAAAGAAGCAGGCTCAAGATGCCATTGCTGAAGAAGCAACCCGCGCTGGTCAATACTACGTTAATCACCGTTGGCTCGGTGGTACGCTGACCAACTGGAACACGATTCAAACCCGGATCAAGCGGCTTAAAGACATCAAGAAGATGGCTACAGATGGCACTTTTGATGTCCTTCCTAAGAAAGAAGTTTCACTTCTGAAGAAGCAACAAGAAAAGCTTGAAAAATTCCTTGGCGGCATCGAAGACATGCCACGGATTCCGGATGTGCTGTTCATTGTTGACCCACGCAAGGAAAAGATTGCGGTTCAGGAAGCACAAAAGCTGAACATTCCGATCGTTGCGATGGTTGATACAAACACCGATCCTGATGATATTGATGTCATCATTCCTTCTAACGATGACGCGATTCGTGCCGTTCGTCTGATTACTTCCAAGATGGCTGATGCAATCATTGAAGGCAACCAGGGTGAAGACCAAGGCGACGACCAGGACCAGCAGCCAGCTGCCGATAAGAAGGCTGACTCCATGGAAGATATCGTGGAAGCCGTTGAAGGCGACAACAAGAGCGCTAACTAATTAATTAAACATTAAGCTGTCTGAGGGTTTCGCATACTGCAAGATCTGCAGGCAGCTTTTTTACAATCAAGGAGGATCAGATCCATGGCTCAAATTACTGCTGCACAAGTTAAAGAATTACGTGACCGCACCCAGGTTGGGATGATGGATGCCAAGAAGGCGTTGGTCGCAGCTGACGGCGATATGGACAAGGCGATTGATGTCTTGCGCGAAAAAGGTTTGGCAAAAGCGGCTAAGAAGAGCGGCAACATTGCGGCTGAAGGTTTGGCAGAAATCGCCGTTGATGGCAACACTGCTGCAATTGTCGAAGTGAACTCGGAAACCGATTTTGTGGCTTCGAATGATCAGTTTAAAGACTATGTCAACAAAGTAGCAGCGGCGATTGCTGCTAACAAGCCAGCTGATCTTGACGCTGCCAAGGCAACCAAGATGAGCGATGGCCAGACAATCGATGAAGGTGCCATCGCGTTGACCGCGGTTATTGGTGAAAAGATCAGTTTGCGGCGTTTCCAAGTCGTTACCAAAACAGACAATGAACATTTTGGTGCCTACTTGCATAACGGTGGCCAAATTGCTGCCTTGACGGTTCTGGATGGTGCCGATGACGATACTGCAAAAGATGTTGCGATGCATGTTGCTGCTATCAACCCTGAATATCTGGATCGCAGCAAGGTCCCAGCTGATGAATTGAAGCATCAGACAGATATTTTCACCGAAGAAACCAAGAACGAAGGCAAGCCAGAAAAGATTGTCCCTCGTATCGTTGAAGGCCGGGTTAACAAGTGGTTGAGCGAGATTTCATTGGTTGATCAGGAATTTGTTAAGGATCCGGACCAAACCGTTGCCAAGTACGTTGCTGCTAAGGGTGGCACCGTCAAGGGTTACGTTCGTTATGAAGTCGGCGAAGGTATTGAAAAGAAACAAGAAAACTTTGCTGATGAGGTCATGGACCAAATCAAGGGTTAATGGCCCAACAAAAGGGGGACTGTCGACGAGGCAGGGCCCCTTTTCTATGGCAAAATGAAGGCGCCACGTTTTGGACAAAGGAAAGTTGGATGTCAGCGGGCGTCATGAATTTTTAGCCATCCAGTTGAAGAGCTGGTAAAACAGGGCAGTTGTCTGCAGCTTCTTGCCGCAGAAATGCTGCGACTATGGTAAAATAGTGCCAGCAACCAACGGAGGGATAAGATACATGGTCAAATATAATCGGATCGTTTTAAAAATCAGCGGAGAAGCGCTGGCAGGAGAGGCTGGTTTTGGGATTAAGCCGCCCGTCATCGCGACGATCGCTGAACAAATCAAGCAGGTGCATGAACTGGGTGTGCAAATCGCCATTGTTTGCGGCGGGGGCAATATCTGGCGCGGCGAAACCGGTGCCGAAATGGGTATGGAACGCGCGCAAGCCGATTACATGGGCATGTTAGCTACCGTCATGAATGCATTGGCCTTGCAGGATAATCTGGAAAGCCAAGGTGTCCCGACTCGGGTACAAACGTCGATCGAGATGCGGCAGATTGCGGAACCTTACATTCGACGCAAGGCCATTCGCCATTTAGAAAAGGGCCGAGTGGTGATCTTCGCTGGCGGTACCGGCAACCCGTACTTCAGTACAGACACAACGGCAGCGTTACGTGCTGCAGAAATCGGTGCTGATGTCATTTTGATGGCGAAGAACAACGTCGATGGCGTATACTCGGCTGATCCTAATAAAGATACCCACGCCGTGAAGTACGAAAGTCTCACGCACATGGATATCATCAACAAGGATCTGAAAGTCATGGACTCAACCGCCAGCACGTTGTCAATGGACAATGACATCGACTTAGTTGTCTTTAACTTGAATGAGCCCGGTAATATCAAACGGGTTGTGGAAGGCCAAAAGATCGGCACCACAATCGAAGGGAGAAGCTAATGGCAAATCAAATTATCGAACACGCAAAAACCAATATGGGCAAAACCGAAGAATCATTGCAGCGCGAACTAGGCAATATTCGCGCAGGTCGCGCCAACGCCAGTTTACTTAATCAGATTACGGTGGAATATTATGGTGCACCGACGCCGTTGAACCAGATGGCAGCCATCACTGTTCCTGAAGCGCGGGTCTTACAAATTAGCCCTTATGACAAATCTGCGCTGAAAAACATTGAAACGGCCATTAATGCTAGTGATTTGGGCATTAATCCGGCTAATGATGGCGACGTGATTCGTCTGGTGATTCCGCAACTCACAGGCGAGCGCCGGAAGGAAATTGCTAAAGAAGTCGGTAAATTTTCCGAAAATGCCAAAATTGCAGTGCGCAATATCCGGCGTGAAGGACTTGACAAGCTGAAACGTCAGGAAAAAGACGGTGATATCACCGAAGACGAATTGCATCGGCTTGAAAAAGACATGCAAAAAGTTACGGATGAAGCAACCAAGCGCATTGATGATATTGCCGCAGCGAAGGAAAAAGAAATTACCGAAGTTTGAGATCACTGAAGCTTAATGGTTGTGGGCAAACCTCAGAGGAAATCTGGGGTTTTTGTTTTTTTGGTGGTGCAACGTGAGGAGAATTTGCCGATGCTGCATGGAAACGCGCTCACTGGCGCAGAAGTCTGCGTGTAAGGACCTCTAGCTCAAATGGCCAAAGCTTTTGCGTCTGACATGCGAGGAAGATTTGCCGATACTGCATGGAAACGCGCTCACTGGCCCAGAAATCTGCGTGTAAGGACCTTGGTCGCAATGGCACAAGGTTTTTCACTTTCAACTGCCGGTGTTGACTGAAGCACTGTTAACCGATGCTGCACGGAAACGCGCTCCCCAGCGCAGAAGCTTGCGTGTAAGGACCTTGACCGCGATGGCCAAAGCCCGGCCATCGCGGTCAAGCCCACTTACACTCCAGCTTCTACCCGCGCTGGCTCGCGCTCTTGTCTTTTTTCTGCTACAATCGTTTAAGACATTTGGTGCTTGAGGGTACCATGGACGTTGTGAGGAGGCGCCAGTTTGGCCACAGCCAAGGGTTCTAAAGTAAAGCTTGATCTTTCACGTATTCCTGCGCATATTGCGATTATCATGGATGGTAATGGCCGCTGGGCGAAGCGGCGGTTTTTGCCGCGAGTTGCCGGGCATAAGCAGGGCATGCAAAATGTTAAAACCATTACCAAAGCAGCGAGTCGCCTTGGCGTTAAGGTTTTGACTTTGTATGCTTTTTCAACCGAAAATTGGAAGCGGCCAGGTTCTGAGGTCAATTACTTAATGCGCTTGCCAGTGGACTTTTTTAATGACTTCATGCCTGATTTAATCAAGGAAAATGTTAAAGTTGAAGTTATGGGTGAGTTGACCGACTTGCCTGAGCCGACACGGCAAGCGAGTGAAAAGGCAATGGCTGATACGGCTAATAATACCGGGATGATCCTCAACTTTGCTTTAAACTATGGCGGTCGTGATGAATTGGTTCACGCCGCTCAAAAGTTGGCTAAGCAGGTTCAAGAAGGTGCACTCAAGCCAGAGGAAATTGATGATTCCCATTTTTCGTCTGCTTTGATGACAGGATTTCTGGGCCCGTTGGCTGATCCGGACCTGCTGATTCGGACCAGTGGCGAGTTGCGGATTTCTAACTTTTTACTGTGGCAGATTGCTTACAGTGAACTGGTTTTTGTGGATGATTATTGGCCGGACTTCTCACCGGCTGCCCTTGAGTCGGCGATCGCAGCCTATCAAGCGCGCGATCGTCGCTTTGGCGGTTTAAAAAAATAATCAATTAATGAAATGGTGATGGAGGATTTATTATCATGAAACAACGGGTCATAACGGCGGTCGTTGCCTTAGCGATTTTTATTCCGATTTTAATCCTGGGCGGCGGTTGGATCGATACAGCCGGGGCGGTCTTGGCATTGATTGCTTTGTCAGAAGTCTATATTATGCGGAAGCGGATTATTCTTTCGCCGGATTTCCTGATTGCGGCGCTTGGTGTCTTGGTCGTGGTTTTGCCAAATAGCTTTTTCCGCTGGCTGCCTGCCTTTTTGGGCCGTATCGATTTGATTTATGTTGCGGTTGCCTTGTTGCTATTCTTAACGGTCACGACCAAAAATCGGACAACCTTCGACGATATCGGCGTCTCGGTGCTCTCGTTCTTTTACATTGGAACCGGTTTTCATTATCTGATCAGCGTGCGGAATGATGCGGGGTTGGATACGTTGATGTTTGCGCTGCTGATTGTCTGGCTCACCGATACCGGTGCTTATATGATTGGCCGTAAGTTGGGCCGTCACAAACTATGGCCGGCGATTAGCCCCAACAAAACGATTGAAGGCAGCATCGGCGGCATTGTTCTGGCGTTGATTACCGCTGCTATTTACTTAATGTTTTTACCGCAATACTATACATTCTGGCCGATGATGGGCATTGCGCTGTGTTTATCCGTTATCGGGCAAATCGGGGATTTGATTGAATCCGCGTTGAAACGGTTTTATGGCGTTAAGGATTCCGGGAAAATTTTGCCGGGACACGGCGGCATCTTGGATCGATTCGACAGTCTACTGCTGGTATTGCCAATGTTGCATCTCTTTGGCATTGTCTAACCTTTAAGGAGCACATATGACCACAATCATTGCCTTTATTGTTATCTTCTGCATTCTTGTGGTGGTTCACGAGTTTGGCCATTTCTACTTTGCAAAACGCAGCGGTATTCTGGTGCGTGAATTTTCGATTGGCATGGGCCCGAAGCTTTGGGCGTCGCATAAAAATAATACGACCTATACATTGCGTCTGTTGCCACTGGGCGGTTATGTGCGTATGGCAGGCTGGCAGGACGATGAAGATGATATCAAACCAGGCACAATGCTGAGCCTGATTTTGAACGATGCCGGTAAAGTTGTCCGCATTAATGCCAGTGACAAAACAACATTAGAAGGCGGCATGCCGGTTCAGGTCAGTCGTGTCGATTTGGTCAAGGATCTTATCATCGAAGGCTATCCGAATGGTGATGAAGATTCCTTGCAAAGTTGGCAGGTTGATCATGACGCCACTATCATCGAAGAAGATGGCACAGAAGTCCAGATTGCGCCGGAAGACGTGCAATTTCAAAATGCACCGGTTTGGCGACGACTACTGGTTAACTTTGCCGGACCGATGAATAACTTTATTCTCGCTATTTTGACGTTCATCATTTATGGCCTGATTTTTGGTGTGCAGATTTTCAACACTAATCAGGTTGGAACCGTTCTTCCCGACTACCCGGCTGCCCAAGCAGGACTTAAATCGAATGCTAGAGTTGAGTCGATTGACGGCAAAAAGATCCATTCATTTACGGATCTTTCAACACAGGTCAGCAAACATACCGGCAAATCAGTCATGTTTACTGTCAAGCAGGATGGCAAAACGCAAAATATTGCGATTAAACCGGATAAGAAAGGTAAGATTGGCGTGATGGTGCCCGTTGAGAAGTCACCGGCGCGCGCCTTTACTTATGGGTTTACCCAAACATGGGATCTAGCTGTTCGTACATGGGATGTCTTGAAGTCAATGGTCACTGGCGGTTTTTCACTTAATAAGCTCGCCGGGCCAGTCGGTATTTATACCATGACCAGCCAAAGTGCTAAAGGTGGACTGGCTGGCTTGTTGTTCTTCATGGGTTACCTAAGCCTTGGTTTGGGGATTTCCAACCTATTGCCGATTCCGGTCTTGGACGGCGGGAAAATTCTATTAAACCTGATCGAAATCATTCGGCGCAAACCACTCAAACCGGAAACTGAAGGTGTGGTCACGATGATCGGTCTGGGTTTGATGGTCTTGTTGATGCTCGCCGTCACAATTAATGACATTATGCGTTACTTTTAAATAAACTAGCTTTGGAGGCTGACATGAAACAATCACGGATGTTTATTCCCACAGAAAAAGAAGTACCGAGTTCGGCGGAAGCAGAGTCACATAAAATGATGTTGCGTTCTGGCTTTGTTCGCCAAGTTCAAGCTGGTGTTTATGCTTATTTGCCGCTCGCCGAACGCGTCCTAACTCGCATTGAAGCCATCATTGACGATGAAATGACGAAGATTGATGCGGTTAAGATGAAGATGCCGGTCTTGTTACCAGCCGAACTCTGGGAAGAATCCGGACGTTATGAAACTTATGGACCGAACTTGTTTAAGCTGAAAAATCGGCAGGATCGTAAAATGATTCTAGGGCCGACCCATGAAGAAACCTTTACGGATTTGGTTCGCAATGAACTAAAATCTTATAAACGCATGCCGCTGGTTCTTTATCAAATTCAGGATAAGTTCCGCGATGAAGATCGTCCGCGTTATGGCGTGTTGCGGGGTCGCGAATTTATTATGAAAGATGCCTATTCGTTTACCAGCAATGATCAGGATCTGGATACGATTTATCGCCAGATGGAGCATGCTTACACCAATATTTTTGATCGCTTAGGGCTGCGCTACCGCACCATTATTGGTGATGGTGGGGCCATGGGTGGTAAGGATTCCAAGGAGTTCTCCGCGATTGCGCCAATTGGTGAAGATACCATCGTCTATTCGGATAGTTCCGACTATGCTGCCAATTTGGAAATGGCCACCAGCATGGCGCTACCTAAACAAGGCGTGGAAGCCCAGGCGGAATTAAAACCGGTTGATACCAAAGATGCCAAAACCATCGCTGAAGTCGCAGCATTATTGAAGGTGCCTGAGCAAAAAATGATTAAGGCCGTTTTGTTCATGGCTGATGGCGCGCCGGTTCTGGCCTTGGTGCGTGGTGATTATGAAGTGAACGACACCAAGCTAAAGAACATTTTAGGTGCGGACTTTCTTGAAATGGCAACCCCTGAACAGGTTGAGACGGTCATGCATGCTGAAGTTGGCAATATCGGTCCGGTTAACGTCGACAAAGACGTGCGGATTATTGCCGATAACAGTTTAAGCGGTTTGACGAACCTGGTGGCAGGTGCCAATAAGGCGCACACTCATTTTTTAAATGTTAACTTTGATCGCGATGTCACGCCGGAAAGCTTTGCTGATATCCGGTTTGTCAAGGAAGGCGAAGTCTCGCCGGATGGCCAAGGCGTGCTTAAGTTTACGCGTGGGATCGAAATCGGCCATATCTTTAAGTTAGGCACACGTTACTCAGAAACCATGGGTGCCAATTTTCTCGACGAAAATGGCCGTAGCCAACCCATCATCATGGGCTCATATGGGATCGGTGTTTCGCGCTTGCTTTCAGCGATTGCCGAACAGCAAGCTGACGATCATGGCTTGATTTGGCCAACGACGATTGCACCATTTGACATTCACTTAATTCCGGTTAATCTAAAACGCGAGGAACAAAAGACGCTGACTGCCTCAATTGAAAGTATGCTTGAAGAAGCTGGTTACAGTGTTTTGGTTGATGATCGCAATGAACGGCCGGGGGGTAAATTCGCTGACTCTGACTTGATCGGGGTACCATTACGCGTGACAGTCGGGAAAAAAGCGGTCGACGAGATTGTTGAACTGAAGTTGCGTAAAACCGGCGAGACCATTGAAGTCAAGAAGGAAGAGCTGATCAGTTCGATCAAAATCCTCATGGCCCAGCTGCATAAACAAGAACAAGCAAAAGCATAATTGATTACGATGATGCTGGGGCAAAATCGCCAATCCGATGATCGCCATGTCGAAAGCAATTTCGACATGGCATTGATCACCACGCGGCGGGTTGTCCCAGTTTCTGCCATCTAAGAGGGGTGCACAATTTGGCTTTATCCCAACATGAGATGTTTGAAAAATTACTGGATCAACTTGATTTGCCAGCGGATGTCAAAAATGATCCGGCGCTGGCAGAAGGTGTGGTCCAAGGCGTGACCATCCACGAGCAATCGCAACGGTATGACTTTACGCTGGGATTCCCTGCGATTCTGCCGTTTCAGATTTTTAATCCACTGGCGACGCAACTGCCGCTTGCGTTTAAACAAATTGCCAAAACTAACTTGACCATTGCGGTGGCTCATCCGGTTTTAACCGATGAATTGCTGGCTCAATATTGGCGATTTGTCGTGCAAAATGCGGAAATCGGTACCGGGATCGTGCGGGAGTTGTGTGAAAAGCAGGTTCCGACCTTGGTCAATGGTCGTGCGGTGATCACCGCGGAAAACGAACAGGTTCGCCAATACTTGATTCATCAAGGCTTAAGCAAGCTTGAGGAAACCTATCAGCAAGTCGGATTCACCGGCTTGCGGATGCAGGCAGACGTTGATGAAGAGCAGGCTGCTCAGTCAGTGGCCGCCTTCGAAGCCCAAAAAGCCGCCCAAACGGCCAAAATGGCGCAGGCCGCGGCCGAAGTGGTTAAACGCCAAGCCGCCAAGCAGAAACAAGAAAGCACTGATGGCCCAGTTCAAATGGGTCGTCAGCTAAAAATGAGTGACCCGCCACAGCAGATGGTGACCATCACACAAGAGGAGCGGTCGGTTACCGTTGAAGGCTATGTTTTTGATGTGGAAGTGCGTGAGTTACGTTCCAAACGGCAATTATTAATCTTTAAGATCACGGATTATAGTTCAAGCTTCATCGCCAAGAAGTTTAGTAATGGCGCTGATGATGAGGCGATGTTTGCCCGAATTCAGAAGGGCCAGTGGCTGCGCGTACGGGGCAGTGTTCAAGAAGACAATTATTCCCGTGAATTGACGATTAATGCCCAGGATATTCAAACTGTTTCACACCCCGATCCGACTGATGACGTGGACGGTGAAAAACGGGTGGAACTCCATTTGCATACTAACATGAGTCAAATGGATGCAACGAATTCGATCACCGATTTTGTTAACCGCGCAAAAGAATGGGGTCATAAAGCCATTGCTGTGACAGATCACGCCGGCTTGCAGGCGTACCCAGAAGCACACACAGCGGCAGATAAAGCCGGATTAAAAATGCTATACGGCGTTGAAATTAACCTAGTTGACGATGGCACACCTGTCGCTTATCGTGCAAACGAACCCCGCGACCTTGCCGATTCCGAATATGTCGTCTTTGACGTTGAAACAACCGGATTATCAGCGGTCTATGACAAGGTCATTGAATTGGCCGCAGTTAAGATGAAAGATGGCCAAGTGATTGATCAATTTGAAGAAATGATCGATCCCGGTTTTCCATTGTCGGAATTGACGATTAATCTGACGCATATCACAGATGACATGGTTCATGGCTCGAAGTCGGAAGAAGAAGTCTTCAAACTTTTCCAGCAATTTTGTGACGGGGCCATTATGGTTGGCCACAATGTGACGTTTGACGTGGGCTTCCTGGATAACGGGTATGAACGCCACGGACTACCGGACATCGAGAATCCTGTTATTGATACGCTGGAATTGTCGCGCATGCTGCATCCGGAACGCAAGAATCATAAGCTCGATACGTTGGCTAAGCTATATAAGGTCAGTCTGGGACACCACCATCGCGCCAACGCCGACGCCGAGGCAACCGGTTATTTGCTTTACGCGTTGGAAAAGGAAGCAGCCAAGCTTTATGGCATGACCAAGCTTAATCAGCTGAATGATCGGGTTGGAGCGGGCGATGCTTACAAGGCTGCCCGACCGAGTCATGCCGTGGTTTTGGCTAAGACGCAGGCGGGATTGAAGAATCTGTTCAAGCTGGTTTCACTTTCCAATGTTAAATATTTCTACCGCGTACCACGGGTGCCACGCAGTCAGTTGCAAAAATTGCGTGAAGGTTTGCTTGTCGGATCGGCCTGCTCCAATGGTGAAGTTTTCACGGCAATGATGCAAAAAGGGGAAGCCGAGGCCCGGGAAAAGGCTGCTTTCTATGATTATCTTGAAATCCAACCATTACCGGTCTATCAGCCCTTGTTGGAAGCAGATTTGATCAAAGGCGAATCGCATCTAAAGGATATTTTGCAAAAAATCATCAAAATCGGCGAAGACATGGAGAAGCCTGTGGTGGTCACCGGGGATGCTCATTACCTTGATGAACACGATGCCATTTATCGCAAAATTCTGATTCATAGCCAAGGCGGTGCCAACCCGTTGAATCGTCACAGTCTGCCTGATGTGCATTTTCGCTCAACTCGGGAAATGCTGGATGATTTTGACTGGCTAGGTGCTGAAAAGGCCAAAGAGTTGGTTGTGACCAACTCCAATCTGATTGCGGACTGGATTGACGATGACATTTCGCCAGTCAAAACCAAACTCTATACGCCTGATGTGCCTGGTGTGGAAGATAAACTCAAGCATGATGTCATGACCACCGCTCATGAATTGTATGGTGATCCTTTGCCGGAAATCGTCGAACATCGGCTGGACAAAGAGTTAAAAAGTATCATTGGTAACGGATTCTCGGTCATCTACAACATTGCCCAACGACTGGTTTTAAAGTCGAACAAGGACGGATACTTGGTTGGTTCGCGAGGATCGGTTGGTTCTAGTCTGGCGGCGACGATGGCGGGCATCACTGAGGTCAATCCGCTGCCGCCGCATTATCGCTGCCCTAAGTGTCAATACAGTGAATTCTTTACGCATGGCGAAGTCGGGTCCGGTTTTGACTTACCTGATAAGGTCTGCCCGAAGTGTGGCGCTGAGCTGCACAAAGACGGTCACGACATTCCTTTCGAAACCTTCCTCGGGTTCCACGGCGATAAGGTGCCGGATATTGATTTGAACTTTTCCGGTGATTATCAACCGATCGCCCATAACTATATCAAGGTCATGTTTGGTGAGGATCACAGTTTCCGGGCCGGAACAATCGGTACGGTTGCTGACAAAACGGCTTATGGTTATGTCAAAGCTTATGAACGTGACACTGGCCAGCAACTGCGCGGAGCCGAAATCGATCGGCTGGCACAAGGCGATACGGGGGTTAAACGGACAACCGGGCAACATCCTGCCGGCATTCTAATCGTCCCGGCTGATATGGATATTTACGACTTTACCCCGATCCAGTATCCGGCTGACGATCAAAACGCCGCCTGGATGACGACCCACTTTGATTTCCATTCGATTCATGACAACATTTTGAAAATGGATGTGCTGGGCCATGATGATCCGACCATGATCCGCATGTTGCAAGATTTATCCGGAGTTGAGCCGAAGTCAATTCCGACTGATGACCCTGGTGTGATGGCGCTTTTCTCTGGCACTGAAAGTCTCGGGGTTACCCCTGAACAGATCAACTCGAAAATGGGCACACTGGGCATTCCTGAATTCGGTACTCGGTTTGTCCGCGGCATGCTCGAAGAAACCAAACCGACAACCTTCAGCGAATTACTTCAAATCTCCGGTCTTTCACATGGTACCGACGTGTGGTTAGGTAATGCCGAGGAATTGATCAAGCAGGGCATTGTCACGTTAAAAGAAGTCATCGGCTGTCGTGACAACATCATGATGGACTTGATTCATTGGGGCATGGATGACTCGATGGCTTTTAAGATTATGGAACACGTACGTAAAGGGCGCGGGATTCCGGATGATTGGCAAAAAACCATGCGGGAAAATGAAAATGTGCCGGACTGGTACATCGATTCCTGCTTGAAGATCAAGTATATGTTCCCGAAGGCCCATGCTACGGCTTATATTTTGATGGCGTTACGAATTGCCTGGTTCAAGGTTCATTATCCGCTGGTGTACTACACGGCTTACTTCTCCGTGCGTGCGGAAGACTTTGACCTGGCCGCGATGAGCCACGGCAAAGAAGCGGTTAAGGCCGCCATGAAGGAAATCACTGACAAAGGGATGGATGCTTCGACGAAAGAGAAGCAACTCCTGACCGTGCTGGAGATTGCCAACGAATGTCTGGAACGCGGCTTCAAGATTAAAATGATTGATGTCACTAAGTCTGATTCGCATGATTTTCTGATTCAAGATGATCACACGATTCTGGCGCCGTTCCGTGCGGTTCCGGGGTTGGGCGATAACGTTGCGAAACAGATTGTTGCTGCCCGCGAAGAGAAACCGTTCCTGTCTAAAGAAGATCTTGCCAATCGTGGTAAAGTCTCCAAGACACTGATTGATTACATGACTACCAACCATGTGCTAGACGATTTACCAGACGAGAACCAACTCTCGCTTTTTGACGGATTATTTTAAATTGTCAGGCAATATGATGGTGGCATAACCTAAAAGTAGCAAAATCATGTGAAGTTGGTAGTGACGCTTACTACCACAACGGACTGCCTGTTTGCAAGTGGCGGCTATCTATGGTATTGTAGCAATAGTAAAGTAAGGTTCTGGCGGTGAGTGAGCAGCGATGCTCACTCTTTTTATTGGCGAACGTCATGATGTTTGTCTGGCAACCGTTAGAATCAAAAGTCTTGAGTGAACAATAAAGGAGGCGGTGGCTTGAGTACGCAATCGGTTGTTGAAACCGTGACCGCTTTGGTCAAACCGATTTTGGACGACCATCATTTTTACCTCACGGATGTCGAATTTGTGAAGGAAGGCGGCGGCTGGTACTTGCGGGTGTATATCGACAAGCCAGGTGGCATCACACTGGATGAATGTGTGTTGGTCAGCGAAGCTTTGTCCGAGAAACTGGACAGTATGGACCCGGATCCGATTCCGCAACAATACTTCCTTGAAGTGTCCAGTCCCGGTGCCGAGCGACCGTTGAAACGTGAGATGGATTATGAGCAGGCAGTCGGCGACTACATTCATGTCTCGCTATTCAAGAAGCTGGACGGTAAGAAAATCTTCGAAGGTACTTTGAAAGATCTGAAACCTGACCAGTTGACATTAACGGTTAAAGATAAAAGCCGCAAATTCGATCAGGTCATCGACCGAAAATTGATCGCTTCTGCACGGTTGGCGATCGAATTCTAGTGGAGGTAAGAAAAGCATGTCAAAGGAAATGATCCAAGCACTTGACGCCTTAGAGCAAGAAAAAGGCGTTAAGAAAGAGGTTGTGATCGAAGCTTTGGAAGCCGCACTGGTTTCCGCGTATAAGCGTAATTACAATCAGGCGCAAAATGTCGATGTGGAATTTGATCCTAAACAAGGCGACATCCATGTCTATGCTGTCAAAGAGGTAACTGATGAAGTTTTTGATTCGCGACTGGAAGTAAGCCTCAAGGAAGCTTTGGCAATCAATAAGGCTTACGAAATCGGCGACAAAATCAAATTCGAAGTCACCCCGAAGGACTTCGGACGAATCGCTGCCCAAACTGCCAAGCAGGTGATTATGCAGCGTGTGCGGGAAGCCGAACGCAGTATTGTCTATGATGAGTATTCTCAGTATGAAGATGAAATTTTACAAGGGGTCGTCGAGCGGCGCGATAATCGGTTCATCTACGTTAACTTAGGTAAGATCGAAGCCGTTTTAGGCCGCCAAGATCAGATGCCAAACGAGAAGTATGAGGCACACGATCGCATCAAGGTTTATGTGACCAAGGTCGAAAATACCAGCAAAGGCCCGCAAGTCTTCGTTAGTCGAACGCATCCGGGCTTGGTTAAACGCTTGTTTGAGCAAGAAGTTCCGGAGATTTTCGACGGTACGGTTGAAATTGTCAACATTGCGCGTGAACCTGGCGATCGGACGAAGATTGCGGTTCGGGCGACTAATGATGCTGTCGATGCTGTCGGCACAACGGTTGGCCCGCGCGGTGCTCGGGTGCAGGCGGTAGTCAATGAGTTGTCAGGCGAAAATATGGATGTTGTTCAATGGGAAGAAGATCCTGCCGATTACATCGCCAATGCCTTGAATCCGGCCCAGGTCATCGCGGTTCAGTTCAACGATGAAGATAATGACCGTTCGGCAACCGTGATCGTTCCTGATTATCAGCTGTCACTGGCCATCGGTAAAAAAGGTCAAAATGCGCGGCTTGCCGCAAAGTTGACTGGTTATAAGATCGATATTAAGCCAGAATCCGAAGTTGAATTCGTGGATGACGATGAGTTGTCAGAGGCGGAAGCTGAAGCAGCAGAGGCGTCAGATGATCAGGTCGACAACACCGAGGCAGCTAGCGATGAACCAACCGAAGCCGAACAATCGGATGACACATCCGAGGCAACACCGGTCACCCCAAACGCTGATGACCAGTCACAGGCATAAGGAGGCGAGCCATGAAAAAGCGTAAGATTCCAATGCGCAAGGACTTGCTAAGCAATACGATGATGCCCAAAAAAGAACTTGTTCGCATCGTTAAGAACAAGGAAAATGTTGTTGCAATCGATCCGACTGGCAAAGCAGCAGGACGGGGCGCATATGTAGCGTTGAATCCTGATGCTGTGAAACAGGCCAAGGGAAAGAAACTGATTGACGCAGCCTTCGGTATCACCATTGACCCGACCTTTTATGATGATCTTTTTGCTTATGTCGATCACCAAAAGGCGCGTCAGGAACTATTCGGCAAGTAACCATGCAAAAACAAGCCGTTTTGAATTTATTGGGATTGGCCCGCCGCGCCAGTCGCTTAACCACCGGTGACCAACTGGTGTTAGGAGTGATTCGTTCCGGTGATGCAAAGCTGGTGTTTGTCGCCAGTGATGCAAGTGCCAATACCCGCAAGAAGTTTTCCGATAAAAGCAGCTACTATAAAGTTCCTTTGGTGACAGTATTCTCCAAAATGGACTTATCACAGGCTATCGGTAGTGATCGTTCAATCATTGCCGTGGCAGATGCAGGCTTCGCCAAGAAGATGCAAGAGCTGCTCACCTAAATTGCAGGGAGCGTGAAGAAATGGGCAAAAAACGCGTTTATGAATTTGCCAAAGAAATGCACGTCGATAATAAAGACGTGATCGATATCGCCAAGAACTTGGGTATCGAAGTCAAGAATCACATGTCCTCGATCGATCAAGATCAGGAAGCAAAAATCAAAGGGGTGTTGAGCAAGTCTTCAGCAGCTAAAACACCTTCAACATCCGCGGCTGCTAAACCGACCAAGTCAGCAGCGTCTACAAGTGCTAAAGATAATCAGCATGCAGCTGCAGAAAAACCGACCCGGCATGAGCATAAGCCGGCACGGTCCAACAAAACTGCTGACGGTAAAATCATTTTAAGTAAGTCAACGATTTTGCGGCCACGGGGCACCCAGACAGCGCATAAGTCCGGGAATCACAACCGCGGTGGCGAGCAACCGGCAGCGGCTGCTAAGACAGGAAACCGGAACACCAATCGCAGCAACAATAACAACCGTTCTGCGAATAACAATCGGCCGAATGATCGCAATCGGCGCGATCGTAATCGCCGGTTTGACAACCAGCGTGTGACCGGCCCAATGCCACGTGCCGGCCGCCCGACCGCAGCTAACGGTAATCCGCGTCCGGTCGCCGGAAATGGCGGGAAATTCGTCAAGCCGGAATCCGAACGGAAACAGCCAAAGCGTCAACAAGAAGCTAAACCGGCTGTAGCGAGTAAACGTCCTGAACGCTCTGAATCGACTCGTGCAAAACAGCGGCCACAGACGGAACAACGGCCGCAACGGACAGAACAGCGTCCTCGCACCGAACAACCAGCTGCAAAAACCAATCAACGCTTTACAAAACCGGCTGCCGTTACGCCAGCTGCCAAACCAGCAACGGTCGGCAGTCAGGACAACCGCAATAGTCGGCGCGGTGGTGGGAATAACAACTTTGGTCGCGGCAACAGCTTTGGGAATCGCAACGGGTTTAACCGCAACAGCAACCGGCGCAACAAGAAGAACAAGCGCCGTCAGCAGAGCCAGCCGAAGAAGGAAATGCCACAGCGCAAAGAGCGGCCGTTACCAGAAGTCTTGAATTATGAAGTTGGGATGAATGCTCAGGAACTGGGCAAGATTCTTCATCGTGAACCAGCTGAATTAATCAAGAAACTGTTTATGTTGGGCGTGATGGTCAACCAGAACCAGAGTCTGGACAAAGATACCATCGAACTTTTGGCTACCGATTATGGTATTGACGCGAAGGAAAAGGTTCATGAAGACATTTCCGATTTGGACAAAGTGTTCGAAGAAGAAAACAAGAGCCAAGACAACTTGCAGCCACGGCCGCCAGTTGTGACGATCATGGGGCACGTTGACCATGGTAAAACAACCTTGCTGGACAAGTTACGGCATACGCACGTGACTGAAGGCGAAGCCGGTGGCATTACGCAGCATATTGGCGCGTATCAGGTTAAATTACGCGATCGGTTGATTACGTTCCTTGATACTCCGGGGCATGCGGCCTTCACCAACATGCGGGCGCGCGGTGCCGATATTACCGATATTGTTGTCCTTGTGGTTGCTGCTGACGATGGTGTGATGCCGCAAACGATTGAAGCGATTCATCACGCCCAGGCTGCCAAGGCGCCGATCATTGTGGCGGTCAACAAAATCGATAAACCAGGTGCTAATCCGGAACACGTCATGGAGCAATTGACCGAATATGGGCTGATTCCAGAAGACTGGGGCGGCGACACGATTTTTGTCAAAATCTCAGCTAAATTCGGTAAGAACATTGACGAATTATTGGAAATGATCTTACTGGAAGCGGATGTGCTCGAATTGAAGGCTAACCCTGATCAGCGAGCTGTCGGTACGGTCATCGAAGCACGTTTGGATAAAGGTAAGGGACCGGTTGCAACGGTTTTGGTTCAACAAGGGACCTTGCATACCGGCGATCCGATTGTTGTCGGAAATACCTTTGGCCGTGTACGTGCCATGACCAACGATCATGGTCGCCGGGTCAAGGATGCGTTGCCATCCATGCCAGTCGAAATTACTGGGCTTAACGACGTGCCTCAATCCGCTGATAAGTTCGTTGTCTTTGCGGATGAACGGACTGCACGGGCTGCCGGTGAAGAACGGGCAAAACGGGCTCAAGAAGAAGAACGTAAGAACACGACCCATGTCACTTTGGATAATCTGTTTGAAACAATGAAAGAGGGTCAACTCAAAGAAGTTGACGTCATCATTAAGGCGGATGTCCAAGGATCTGTTGAAGCTTTGGCAGGTAGTCTTGAGAAGATTGAAGTCAAAGGCGTTCGGGTCAACATTATCCACCAAGCAGTTGGTGCGATTAATGAAAGTGATGTGACACTGGCTGCAGCAAGTAATGCCATCATCATTGGCTTCAATGTTCGGCCGACAGCAATGGCTAAGGCGCAGGCGGAACAAGATGATGTTGATATTCGCTTGCACAGTGTCATCTACAAGGCAATCGAAGAAGTCGAGTCTGCGATGAAGGGTATGCTGGAGCCAACTTATGAAGAGAAGGTTATCGGTACGGTCACCGTTCGTGAAACGATTCCGGTTTCCAAAGTCGGCACGGTTGTCGGTGGTTACGTTGACTCCGGGTATATTACCCGCGATGCCGGCGTTCGCCTCATCCGTGATGGTATTGTCAAGTATGAAGGCAAACTTGGTTCACTTCGTCGGTTTAAAGATGATGTCAAGCAGGTTCGCCAAGGCTTTGAACTCGGGCTGACCATTGAGAATTATAATGATATTAAAGTCGGTGATCAGATCGAGGCCTTTACAATGGAAGAAGTACCGGTTAAGTAAACAGTGTACGGAAGTCATTTAAGGGAAAGGCGTTTGCTGGCTGTGAAAAGTTGACGAACGCTCCACCATAACGCGTTCGCCGGCGCAGAAGCCTGCGTGTAAGGACCTTGGTCGCAATGGCAAAGAGCGCCATCACGCCCAAGGCCACTTACACTTCGGCTTCTAAGCGCGCCGGCTCACGCTCAACAGGAGGTAATTCGCAGATGAAGCATCGTATCGGTCGAGTTGAGACTCAGATCCAACGTGAAGTTGATGATATCTTGTTAAAGGATGTTAACGATCCGCGGGTCAAAGGCGTGACGATTACCGGAGTCAAACTGACCGGTGATCTGCAACATGCCACCATTTTCTACAGTATTCTCGATGATGCACCTGATAAAGTCGAAGCAGCCCAAACCGGTTTGGATAAAGCCAGTGGACTGATTCGGCGTGAAGTCGGGCAGCGGATTCGGCTGTTCAAGGTGCCGGAAATCGAATTTGCTCAAGACAAATCCGTTCAGTATGGTGCCCGTATTGATCAGTTAATTAACGAAGTGCGGCGCAAGAATTTAGAATAGCGTTGTTCAACCAGAAAGGGTTCAGTCGCAAAGACTGGATCCTTTTTTGGTGCACCAATTTTCAATAACATCATCATGCAACGAGCAGTCTTCTTTTTCTCGCAATAGCCGCTTTAGCTTTCCTGGCTTGAACGGTATAATAATAAGCATTGAGAAGGGAAGAATCACGATCAAGTTTTTAGGGGCCTTATACGGACCATTCTTTTCTATCCACAACTGGCAGCTGGCTTTTTCGGTCAGTGGCTTAGTCACGATTTTTAGCTTAATCCTTTTAGAATGTATGCTCTCCGTTGATAATGCGGTTGTTCTCGCTGCCCAGACCGAACAGCTTAAGGCTGAGTCGGACCGTAAAAAGGCCTTGATGTATGGCATGGGTGGGGCGTATCTGTTTCGCTTCATTGCCATCGGACTGGGAACTTACTTATTACAGTTTTGGCCGATTAAGGCACTTGGCGCTTTGTATCTGGTATGGATGAGTGCCAGCTATTTTTATGCGGTTCGTCATCCTAAAAGTAGTACAGACAAAAAGGCTAAACGTGCCCATGGTTTATGGGGTACGGTTTTTCAAATTGAAAGCCTCGATATTGTTTTCTCGGTGGATTCAATCTTGGCAGCTTTGGCCGTCTCCAGTAATCCGGTCATTGTTTTAATCGGCGGTTGCTTGGGTATTTTGGCGATGCGGATCGTTGCCCAAGTGATCACGACCTTCATTGACCGGGTACCTGAATTGGAAACCGCGGCGTATGTCCTTGTTGGTCTCATTGCCATCAAGCTTGGATTGAGTTTGCCTATGATCAACGTTAAAACGCCGGACTGGCTCTTTTCGATTTCGGTCGTGCTGATTTTCATTTGGGCGGGATGGCGCCATGCGGTCCATGCCAAGCACCATCGCAGCATGTATACCAAGCCCAAAGCTTGATGAGATACAACAATTAACGTTTTTTAATTCCGAAAACTGAAAGGAGCCGAATTCATGAACGGCATTCTTCCGCTGTATAAACCGACCGGCATGACCAGTGCCGATGCCGTTTATCATGCACGCAAGCTTCTTCACATTAAAAAAATCGGTCATTCCGGCACGCTTGACCCAAACGTTGACGGTGTTTTGCCGCTCGCGATTGGCGCGGCAACCAAAGCTGTGCCCCAATTAATGGCCAGTGGCAAAATTTATACCGGCGAAATCACACTTGGCTTTGCAACGACCACTGAAGATCTTGATGGTGAGGTGGTGAAGCGAACGCCGCTGGTCGAGCCGGTCGCGGTGCTTGAACTGGATCAGGTGCTCACGCAATGGACAGGCGAGATTACCCAAGTACCGCCAATGTTTTCAGCAGTCAAAGTCAACGGCAGGCGACTGTATGAATATGCCCGGGCCGGCGAGACAGTTGAACGGCCAAAACGTCAGGTAACGGTAAAACGGTTTGAGCGAACCAGTGAACCGGTTTTCAATGCAACTCAAGGGATCCAACGTTTTCGTTTTGAGGCTGCGGTGTCTAAGGGGACCTATATCCGAACCTTGGCAGTTGATGTTGGCCAATCGCTAGGCGTCGCTGCGGTAATGAGCCAATTGACGCGGATTAAAAGCGGCGGCTTTACATTAGCCCAAGCGGTCAGTCTTGAAGCCTTGGGGCAACATATTGCTGACGGCACCTTAGCGTCAGTGATCCAACCGATTGATGTTGCGTTTGCTGAGTTGCCGAAAGTTGATTTGACAGACGACCAGTATGACGATGTCCGACACGGCCGATTTTTGACCCTTCAGTTGGATGGACCACGGGTTCGGCTACATTACGATGGCGTTTTGAAAGCCATTTATCGGTTCGAAAAACACCAGTATCGCCCGGATATTATGTTTTTAGCAAATGAGAAGAATGAGAGATAATTTTGATGGAAGTCATTGATATTCACCCGCCGTTGCAAGCATCAGCGGCGCCGCCACAGCCCATTGTTTTAACGCTGGGTTTCTTTGATGGCGTACATCGCGGTCATCAAGCCGTGATTAAAGCAGGAAAGCAAATTGCTTTAGCCCAAAAATTGCCGTTAGCCGTGATGACATTTGATATTCATCCGGCTGTTGTCTATCGCGGCGTTAGTAAAACAACGATTCAGTATCTGTCAACGCGTGACGAAAAGATTGATTTAATGCGGCAATTAGGCGTGGATTTGTTGTATTTTGTTCACTTTACACCAGAATTTGCTGCCTTATCGCCGCAAGCGTTTGTGGATCAGTATTTGGTGGGCCTGAAAGCCGATACAGTTGTGGCCGGTTTTGACTATACTTACGGTAAACGCGCGATTGCCAATATGGCGTTGTTGCCCGACTACGCGCATGGCAGGTTTGAAGTTGTTAGCGTACCTAAGTTGGCCGAAGATGGTGCAAAAGTCAGTTCGACCCGGATTCGTGATGCGTTGGATCAAGGTGATATAGATACGGCAAACGAGCTATTAGGGTACGCTTATTTAACGACTGGCAAAGTGGTGCATGGCGAAGCCCGTGGTCGAGAACTTGGCTTTCCGACCATTAATCTGGCAACATTAGGTCAGCAGTGGCTTCCTGGCATCGGGATTTATGCCGTGACGGTAAACGTGGATGGTACTTGGTATCTGGGGATGGCTTCGATTGGCCGCAATGTCACTTTTGGCAGTGATCGCGATGTGACGCTTGAGATTAATCTGCTCGATTTTAGCCGCATGATCTATGGCAAAACTGTCCAGGTTCGTTGGTACCACTATCTGCGCGGTGAAGTGAAATTTGCCAATGCAGAAGGCCTGATTACCCAATTAAAGAAAGATGAAACGGCAGTCCGTCAGTATTTCGCGAGGAAGGGTTAAAATGGCAGGCGCATATATTCATATTCCGTTTTGCGAACATATTTGTTACTACTGTGATTTCAATAAAGTCTTCATTGAAGGACAGCCGGTTGATGACTATGTTGCGATGTTGCTTAAAGAAATGCGAATGGTCATGGCTGAGCACCCTGATGAGAAAATCGAAACGGTGTATGTCGGCGGCGGGACACCTACAACTCTGACGCCTAAACAGTTGGCGAAACTTTGCCAGGGTATCCACGACATTTTACACTTCGATTCTGGTGAATTCACGTTTGAGGCGAATCCCAATGATTTGCTGACGACCGATAAGTTGCAGGTTTTACATGACTATGGCGTTAATCGGCTTTCGATCGGGGTCCAGTCTTTTAATGATGATGTTCTCAAACGGATCGGGCGGATTCATCGCGCCAAAGATGTGTATGCCGCGATTGCCAATGCCAGAAAAGTCGGGTTTGATAATCTGTCGATTGATTTGATTTTCCGATTACCTGATCAAAACCGGGACGACTTTTTAAATAGTCTACAAAAAGCCCTCGATTTAGATTTGCCGCATTATTCGACGTATTCACTTATTCTTGAACGGAAAACCATTTTTTATAATTTGATGCGCCAAGGCAAATTGCGCTCGCCAACGCAGGATGTCGAAGCCGATATGTACCAGGATGCCATTGATTTAATGGAAGCACATGGCAGACATCAATATGAAATCAGCAATTTTGCCAAAGATGGTTATCAATGCCAACACAATCTGCTTTACTGGCAAAATGACAAGTACTTCGGCTTTGGAGCTGGTGCGTTTGGTTATCTCGGTCGCGATCGGTATCACAATTATGGCCCGATCAAACAGTACCTAACGCCGCTTCACACCGATCATTTACCGGTTTTGGCTCATCATTTGGTTCCGGTTTCCGAACAAATTGAAGAAGAAATGTTCCTTGGCTTGCGAACCATGCGCGGCGTAAGTGAAAAACGCTTCTATCAGCGCTATCATCTGACCGTTGATGCCGTTTATGGCGAGACCGTACCTGAGTTGGAAAGCCAAGGCTTGTTACAGCGCGATGATGGCTTCATCCGGCTGACTAACAAGGGCAAGTTTTTAGGCAACGAAGTCTTTCAACAGTTTTTGCTTGACGAGCCGCTTATTTAAACGGCTCTTTTTTCTTGAAAAAATGGCCGCCACTGGCTAGAAACACCGAAAACACTGAAGATTTTAGCAAGCTCGCCTTGACTTTGCTAACGGTGCTTGGTATATTATTCAGTGTATTAGCACTCGTGCGAAACGAGTGCTAAGGTGAGGTGAGAAAATGTTGACGAAACGGCAAGTGCTCGTCTTAAAAGAAATCATCCGCCTGTTTACTGAAAGCGGAGAGCCGGTTGGTTCAAAGCGATTGATGCGCGAGCTGCCCATTCATGTCAGTTCCGCCACAATCCGTAATGATATGGCGTCGCTAGAAGATGCCGGTTTGATCACCAAGACCCACAGCAGTTCCGGGCGCGTACCGTCAACGCAAGGCTATCGTTATTATCTCGATCACCTTGTTGAACCGGTGCGTGTTTCGCATCAAGAACTGGCGACTATCAAGCAGGCATTTAGCCAGCGATACAATAAGATGGATGAGATTGTCGCGCAAAGTGCGCAAATTTTGTCCAATCTGACGAGTTACACGGCCATTAGCCTGGGACCTGAAGTAACCAATATCAAGCTGACAGGTTTTCGCCTTGTTCCATTAGGCAATCACCAAGTCATGGCGATTTTGGTCACGAATAACGGTAACATTGAAAACCAGGTCTTTACCGTATCGCAAAACATCTCATCCGATGAGCTCGAAAAGGCGATTCGAATTGTCAACGATCAACTCGTTGGACTACCATTAATTCAAGTTGCACAGCGGCTGAAAACCGATGTGCCTTCGATGTTAATGCAGTATCTGACCAGTCCTGAAGGCTTCTTGGATATCTTCGGCAACGTCTTGAAATCAGCTGCGTCCGAGCGCTTTTACGTTGGCGGGCGGTTGAATCTGATGGATTACCTAGGCGATTCCGATATCCATGAACTGAAAAAGATTGTGTCATTGATTGACGCTGATCACGGTGATCTGACGGAACTGCTTGGCGGACCGATTCGTCAAACGCCGGTTCAAGTACGTTTGGGGCCAGAGCTTAAGCCAATTGATTTGGCCAACCTCAGTTTAATCACCGCTAGCTACGATGTTGGTGACCACGGCACTGGAATGATCGCCTTGCTAGGACCGACGCAGATGCCTTATTCGAAAATGATCGGACTGCTGGATGTTTTCCGTGAAGAGCTGGCAAAACGGTTGACAGATTATTATGCCAACTTTGATCAATGAATATTAAAAAATATTTGCTAGCGTTGCTTCATGACGACTGGCAAATATGGTTTAAAGGGAGGATACCATGGCAGAGAAAAAAGCAAAGCAAACCGCGGCAGATACCGCCAAACAGGCAAAGCAACCTGCTGAAACGTCAGGATCTTCGCTTAAAGAAGAAATTCTGAAAGAAAGCATCGCTGATCTCAATGATCAACTGAAAACCAGCCAACACGAAGGTGAACAGTTGAAGAAAGAACGTGATGAATTTGAAGATAAATATCTGCGAGCAGCCGCGGAGATTCAAAACATGAATCATCGGTTCGAAAAAGAGCAACAGAAGATGCTGAAGTACGACGGCCAGAAGTTAGCAAAGGCGATTTTGCCAGTTGTCGATAATCTTGAACGTGCGCTTGCAACCGAGGCCAAAGATGATAGTGCTGCTTCACTGAAAAAAGGTGTCCAGATGGTTTATGACCATTTGGAGCGTGCTTTGAAGGAGAACGGCATCACTGCTATTGATGGCACCGGTGAAAAATTCGACCCGAATACCCAACAGGCTGTACAAACAGTCGCGGCTGATGACAAACACGCAGCTGATACTGTCGCTCAGGTCCTGCAAAAAGGGTATTATCTCAAAGATCGCGTTTTACGCCCTGCTATGGTCGTTGTTGCTAAATAATTAAACTGAAAATAAAGAAGGTATAACAATATGAGTAAAGTTATTGGTATTGACTTAGGAACCACCAACTCAGCTGTTGCGGTTTTGGAAGGCAATCAGCCAAAGATCATTACAAATCCTGAAGGCAATCGGACCACACCGTCTGTTGTTGCTTTTAAAGATGGTGAAATTCAAGTCGGTGAAGTTGCCAAGCGTCAGGCAATTACCAACCCGGATACGATTGTTTCGATTAAACGCCACATGGGCGAAGCCAACTACAAGGTTAAGGTTGGCGACAAGGAATACACCCCTCAGGAAATTTCTGCGATGATTCTGCAATACATCAAGAAATTTTCTGAAGACTATCTGGGCGAACCGGTTAAGGATGCCGTTATTACCGTGCCGGCTTACTTCAATGACAGCCAACGTCAAGCTACCAAGGATGCCGGTAAAATTGCCGGTTTGAATGTACAGCGGATCATCAACGAACCAACCGCCTCAGCACTGGCTTATGGCCTGGACAAAGGCGACAAGGATGAAAAGATTCTGGTTTATGACCTTGGCGGTGGGACGTTCGATGTTTCCATTCTGCAATTAGGTGACGGTGTCTTTGAAGTTCTGTCAACCAATGGCGATACCCATTTGGGCGGCGATGACTTTGATAACAAGATCATCGACTGGTTGGTTTCCGAATTCAAAAAGGACAACAACATTGACCTGTCCAAAGACAAGATGGCGATGCAACGCTTGAAGGATGCTGCTGAAAAGGCAAAGAAGGATCTGTCTGGCGTTACCCAGACCCAGATCAGTCTACCGTTTATCTCTGCTGGCCCTAATGGACCGTTGCACTTGGAACGCACTTTGACGCGTGCTCAGTTTGACGAAATGACCGCTGACTTGGTTGCCAAGACCAAGCAACCGGTTGAAAATGCGTTGAAGGATGCTAAGCTAACCAACGCTGACATCGACAAGGTTATCTTGAACGGTGGTTCTACACGAATTCCGGCGGTTCAGGAAGCCGTTAAAGAATGGACCGGCAAAGACCCTGATCACAGCATCAACCCTGATGAAGCCGTTGCTTTGGGTGCCGCTATCCAAGGTGGTGTCATTTCCGGTGATGTTAAGGATGTTGTTCTGTTGGATGTTACGCCGCTGTCCTTGGGTATTGAAACCATGGGTGGCGTCTTCACCAAGTTGATCGATCGTAACACAACCATCCCGACGTCCAAGAGTCAGGTCTTCTCAACTGCAGCTGATAACCAGCCGGCCGTTGACATTCACGTTCTGCAAGGTGAACGGCCAATGGCAGCGGATGACAAAACGCTTGGTCGCTTCGAATTGACGGATATTCCGCCGGCACCACGTGGGGTTCCGCAAATCGAAGTCAAGTTTGATATCGATAAGAACGGGATCGTTCAAGTTTCTGCCAAGGATCTCGGCACCGGCAAGTCACAGAACATCACCATTAAGAGTTCCAGTGGTTTGTCCGATGAAGAAATCGAACGCATGAAGAAGGAAGCCGAAGAAAACGCTGAAGCCGACAAAAAGCGTAAGGAAGAAGTCGACTTGAAGAACGATGTCGATCAGTTACTCTTCCAGACCGACAAGACACTCAAGGACGTTGACGGCAAGGTTCCTGAAGAAGATATCAAGAAAGTCAAGGATGCTCAGGAAGCTTTGAAGAAAGCGCAACAAGAAAACAACCTTGATGACATGAAGCAAAAGCGGGACGACTTGAACAAGCTGGTTCAGGACATGACCGTTAAGCTTTATGAAAACGCCCAGAAGAATCAGCAGGCACAAGGCGGCGCTGCGAGTGGTGCTGCAACCGGTGCAACGCAAGGCGGTACCGGCAAGAAGTCTGACGATGATACCATCAATGGCGATTACAAGGATGTTTCTGACGACGATAAGAAGTAAGGTCGCAGATCATCAGCAAAAAGCCGAAGCCGCGGCGCGGTTTTGGCTTTTTGTTTGAATTATGCTATGCTGAATTGGCATTTTCAGTCACGATCTGAATCGAGGAGGAACTCATGGCGGATCAGAAAGATTATTATGAGACGCTCGGTGTGAGCCGGGATGCCGATGATGACACCATTCGTAAGGCTTTTCGCAAGCTATCGAAAAAATATCATCCCGATCTCAATCACGCACCAGGTGCAGAGCAAAAGTTTAAAGAGATAAATGAAGCCTATCAGGTCCTGTCTGATCCCCAGAAACGTGCGGCCTATGATCAGTATGGTTCTGCTGATGGTCCGCAGGGATTCGGCAACGCCGGCGCAGGCGCAGGTCAGGCAGGCGGCTTTGGCGATTTCGGTGGCCAAGGTGGTTTTGGCGGTGGCTTTGACGATATCTTCAGCCAATTCTTTGGCGGAGCTGGCGGTGGTGCCCAAGCGAATCCGTCGGCACCGCGTCAAGGCGCCGATTTACAATACCGGATGGACTTGACTTTTGAAGAGGCGATTTTTGGTAAAGATACCAAGATCTCCTACGATCGCGAAGCTGTTTGTCATACCTGTCATGGTAGTGGAGCTAAACCGGGTACCAGCCCGGTAACGTGCCATAAGTGCCATGGTACCGGTTACATCCAGGTACAACGAAATACGGCCTTTGGCACGATGATGACACGCCAGGTTTGCGACGTCTGCGGCGGTACCGGTAAAGAAATCAAAGAAAAGTGCCCGACTTGCCATGGCAGCGGTCATGAACAAGAACGTCACACTATTGATGTCAAGGTTCCAGCCGGCGTTGAAGACGGTCAGCAAATGCGGCTGCAACAAGCTGGTGAAGCGGGGACCAACGGCGGGCCTTACGGTGATCTGTACATTGTTTTCCGAGTTGCACCAAGCAAAAAGTATCAACGGGACGGCGCAGAAATCTATCTGACCATCCCATTAAGCTTTGCGCAGGCTGCATTGGGCGACGAAATCAAAGTCGATACGGTTCATGGACCGGTTGAGTTGAAGATCCCGGCAGGTACCCAAAGCCAGACTAAGTTCAGACTACGCGGTAAGGGTGCGCCAAGACTGCGCGGCAACGGAACCGGCGATGAAATTGTTACCGTCGAAATTCAAACGCCAAAGCATCTGAATGAGAAACAAAGAGCAGCATTGATGCAATTTGCTGCTGCCAGCGGTGAAGATGTCACGCCGCATAATGGCACGTTGTTTGACCGTGTTAAAGAAGCGTTTAAAGGCGGGAAATAAAGCGCTAAAATTAATTGACACAAAAAAAATCGGTTCTGGAGGCAACTTGTCGCTGGAACCGATTTTTTGATATCCTTGTCTGGCAACTTCAATCTAACTTGTCTGGTTGCGGAAACGCGCTCACAGTCGCAGAAATCTACGTGTAAGGACCTTGGTCGCAATGGCCCGATTTTGGCCATTGCGACCAAGGCCACTTACACTCCGGTTTCTAACCGCGCCAGCTCACGCTCTGCTATAATAAGAATCAAACGTTCGCTTAGAAAGTAGGCACTATTAAAGATGAATCATGAAGAAATGCTGGAACGACAAAAGCATATCCGCAATTTTTCGATTATTGCCCATATTGATCATGGCAAATCGACGCTTGCCGATCGCATTTTGGAATTAACCGACACCATTGCCAAGCGTGACATGCAGGCGCAAGTGCTTGATGATATGGCGCTTGAGCGGGAGCGCGGGATTACGATTAAACTCAACGCGGTCGAATTGCACTATAAAGCCAAAAATGGCGAAACCTATATTTTCCACTTGATTGATACGCCGGGACACGTTGATTTTAGTTATGAAGTCAGTCGCAGTCTGGCGGCGTGTGAAGGGGCACTGTTAGTTGTCGATGCCACTCAAGGGGTGGAAGCCCAAACGCTCGCCAATGTTTATTTGGCGATTGACGATGATCTGGAAATTATTCCTGTCATCAACAAAGTCGACCTGCCCAGCGCCCAGCCGGATGTGGTCAAAGAAGAAATCGAGGAAATGATCGGCCTTGATGCTTCCGATGCGATTTTGGCAAGTGGCAAAACCGGGCTCGGTGTTCCGGAAATTCTTGAACGGATTGTAAAAGACATTCCTGCACCATCTGGGGATATAAACGCACCCTTGCAAGCTTTAATTTTTGATTCGGTTTACGATGATTATCGTGGCGTTGTGCTTGATGTCCGCGTTAAGGAAGGTCAGTTCAAGGTCGGTGACACCATTCAGCTGATGAGCAACGGCAAGCAGTTTCAGGTAACAGAAGTCGGGGTTATGTCGCCTAAAGCCGTTAAGCGCGACTTTTTGATGGTAGGGGATGTCGGCTACATTACTGCATCAATTAAGACGATTCAGGATACTCGTGTCGGTGATACTGTCACACTAGCGGATCGGCCGGCAAAAGAACCATTAAAAGGCTACCGGAAAATCACGCCAATGGTTTACTCCGGACTTTTCCCAGTCGATAATGCGAAGTTTAATGATTTGCGCGAAGCATTGGAAAAATTACAGCTCAACGATGCGGCGCTAGAGTTCGAACCAGAAACGTCCCAGGCGCTTGGTTTTGGCTTCCGTTGTGGGTTCCTAGGGCTGTTACACATGGATGTCGTCCAGGAGCGCCTGGAACGCGACTATGGCCTTGATTTAATCATGACGGCGCCAAGCGTTGACTATCAAGTGGTTTTGACAGACGGAACTGAAAAGACAATCGATAACCCAGCCGACATGCCAGATGCCAGTGAAATCAAAGAAATCCGCGAGCCCTACGTGAAGGCTTCGATTATGGTGCCAAACGATTATGTCGGACCGGTCATGGAACTATCCCAGCGTAAGCGCGGCGAATTTGTTACGATGGATTATCTGGATAAGTATCGGGTTAATGTGATCTACGAACTACCGTTATCCGAAATCATCTATGACTTCTTTGACGACCTCAAGAGCAGCACCAAAGGTTACGCTAGTCTGGACTACGAAATTATTGGTTACCGTCAAAGTGACTTAGTCAAAATGGACATCCTGCTCAACGGCGATCCGGTTGACGCTCTGAGCACCATCGTTCACAAAGACTTTGCTTATGATCGCGGCAAGGCTATTGTTGCTCGATTAAAAACAACCATTCCGCGGCAACAGTTTGAAATTCCGATTCAGGCAGCCATTGGTAATAAGATTATCGCGCGCAGCACCGTCAAAGCTTATCGTAAAAACGTTTTGGCTAAATGCTACGGCGGTGACATTACCCGGAAACGCAAATTGCTAGAGAAACAAAAGGCCGGTAAGAAAAGAATGAAAGCGGTGGGCTCCGTGGAGGTACCTCAAGAAGCATTTATGAGTATTCTTAAGATGAACGATGAAGAAAGCCGCGGGAAATAGCGTTTTGTAGTCATTTAAATCTGTAACGTTTACTGATACTGTTCCTCTAAACGGCAGCTCTGCATTTTTGATAGCTGACAATAACTCACAGTAACGAAACAACCAGGCGCTGATGATCCGTGGCGTCTGGTTGTTTTAATCTACTTTCGTGCAGTCTAATAGCCCTCATTCTTACGCTGATGATCATCCACAATATGTTTTGCCTTATGTGCCAGCTTGCGTTCCGGTTTGAAGAACTGGTATGCGCCATAGGAAACCAAGCCGCCGAGCGCCGTAATGCCGAAAACAAGGATGTAGATAGTCGCGTCTAAAGTCGGGTGAGGGATGTCCTCGAGTTTCCCTGTGACTTTCTTTTCCGCTAATGCCGTGCGATTTTTAAGACTCATGTTCGTCACCTCGCTTGAACAATCGGATAAACCGTGTGAAACTCTTCGACAACCACCATTGATGAGGCGGGATCAAACTGGATACCGTTTGCCTGATATTCGCGTCGGAAAAACGCTTTGTGAGCTGCACGCCAGCTTGCCAACGATTGAGAACCTTCACCTTCACGTCTGGCAATCGTGGCATCGACTTTGGTAAACGGCGTCACAAACACATTGTCTGTGAAAGTCAAGGCGACAGGGCGATCCTGACGATCCAAGATGATGTTGTAAACACCGGCAATCGGTAGTGGATCCTGCTCAATGGTATAGAGTTCAAAGCCGCTGGTGGTTGCGGTCTTTTGGCCGGTTTTCACGAGAGCAGCCAGCTCGTCAGCCAACTCAGGTCCGCCCAGTTGATAGGCATCTTCGTAGGTTGCGGCGGGTAGATCCAACGCAGCTTTGGCTTTAGCAAAAAAGTCGTCCAGTACTTGCTGATCAGCCATGACTTTCACGTCCTTTCTTTATCATTATTATCACACAATTCTCAAAATGGTGCATAATTATCTCATTAAAAGGCCGTACACATGAGTATCAGTCAATGCCCGCCATTAGGTCCTTCTTGATACAGAAGCATCATTTAAAAGTAAGAAAAAAATCGATGCCTTGCCGGGCATCGATTTTGTCAACATTCTGTTTTAGAAGACCTGTTCGTCAACTTTGCGCATGACGATCTTCGGTACAGTTAAACCAAGTTCATTTGCCAAGGTCTTCGTGGCTTCTTCACGTGTCTTGATTTTATCCATATCCCAGATGATGTTGGCGATTCGCCCGTTTTCGTAATCAAAAGGCTCCTCGTAGAAGTAATCATCGTCGTTGTCGCTGTGAAGTTTTGCGGAAACCTTCTTTGACAATGCCCGGGTGTAATCGCGGTCGATCATTTCCGGAACGTCTTTTTCCGTTACATAACCGACTTTCTCAATTTGCTTAGCTGCCTTATCGACTGCTTCGTCAGAAACTGTAATCTTCTTGCCGGCCTTTTCATTGAACTGGTCTTGAGATTTTGCCATGGTGCTTCCTCCTTAAAAATCGTAACGGTCTGCGAAAGGCTTTGAGCCGTTACGCTTTGTCTAATAAAGACAATCCGTCAATTACGGATTGCCCGGTTAAAGTCGCTGACTGGAGTAGGGCTTTCTAACAAATCAATTATATCACGCTTTCTCTTGCCCGAACGGATGGGTTTGGTAAAGAAGCGATAGAGGAGGTTAAGAAGGCCAGTGCTGCAATGGAAAACTTGTGGCAACCGGTTAATTCGTGGCGGTTTCTCTGGTATACTGGATCGGTTAGAAAGGAACGAAACAATATGACGCAGTATCAGTGGCAACTCGCCGCACAACCCGATCCAGCAGCCGTTCAACAATTGAGTCAGACATTAGGCGTGCCGGCCTTTTTGGCGACTTTGTTATGGCAGCGCGGTATTAAGGATAAATCTGACTACGAAGCGTTCGTACACCCAGACATCAGCCGGCTGCACGATCCGTTTGCGTTGCACGACATGGATAAGGCAGTTGCGCGAATCCTAAAAGCAATCGAACATAATGAAAAAATCACGATTTACGGTGACTATGACGTTGATGGCCTGACAAGCAGCGCCATTATGCATGAAACATTGCAGAGCCTTGGCGCGGAACCCGATGTGTTTATTCCGGATCGGTTTGCTGACGGTTACGGTCCGAATGCCGAAGTCTACGCCTATTTGCAAAAAACCGGCACGCAACTGGTGATCACGGTTGATAACGGGGTCGCTGGAGCATCTGTGATTGATCCTGCTCAGGAAGCCGGGATGGACGTTGTGGTCACGGATCACCATGAACTGCCCGCAAACCTGCCGCATGCGGTAGCGGTCGTGCACCCGCGGCATCCTGAAGGTCATTATCCGTTTGGCGATCTTTCCGGTGCCGGTGTGGCGTTCAAAGTGGCCACTGCGCTGCTTGGCGAGCCGCCGCTTGAAAGCGTCGATTTGGCTGCCTTAGGGACGATCGCGGATTTGGTTAGTCTAACCGATGAGAATCGCGTCATTGCACAGTTGGGTTTGAAAATGATTCAAACTCAGCCGCGGGTGGGGATTGCCGCGATCTTAAAAGAGGCGGGCGTTGCCCCGGAAACTGTTAACGAAACAACAGTCGGCTTTGTGATTGGTCCGCGACTGAATGCACTAGGCCGCATGGGAGATGCGAATCCTGGCGTCACCTTGCTGACGACTTTTGAAGAAGATGTTGCGGCTGATCTGGCGCAACAGGTTGGTAAATTAAATCAGGAGCGCCAAGGATTGGTCAGCAAGATTGCTACAGAAGCACTGGCAATGGCACAGACCCCGGAAAACCAGGCTGCCAAGACTTTGCTGCTGGCGAAAAAAGGCTGGCACGAAGGCGTTGTCGGGATCGTTGCCAGTAAAGTGGTTGAGGCGACTGGCAAGCCGACACTGATTATGAATATCGCTGATGACGGTGTGACTGCTAAAGGCTCGGGTCGTTCTATCGAAGCCTATCATCTTTTTAATGCCTTAGAACCGGTTAGAGACAAGATGGTGGCGTTTGGCGGACATCATATGGCAGTTGGATTAACGGCCAAGACCGAGGTGCTACCGGAAATTCATGCCCAGATGGAGAAGGCTGCGGCAACGATGCTCAAAACCGTGCCAAAGCCGACGCTGCCGATTGCTGCGCGTCTGGAAAATGATGATTTGACGTTAGCGCATTACGAATTGATTCGCCAACTTGCGCCTTTTGGCCAGGGCAATCCTGAACCAACCTTTTCACTTCAGCCGCAAGTGATTCAAAACGTGAAGCAAATCGGCAAAGAAAATACTCATCTCCGGTTTCAGGTGGACAATGGCATTAATGTCATCGGTTTTGGTTTTGGTGAGGCCGCCGCAACGCTGGTTGACGCCCAAGCCGTTAAGCTTGCTGTCAGACTGGATCAGAACACCTGGCAAGGCAATACGAGCTTGCAACTGATGCTAAAAGATTATGAAGTCAAGCAACCGCAAGTCATTGATTGGCGAATGCCTTCTGTTGACGGTAGCCAGTTCAAAAGCAGTCGCACCTATGTCTTTTTTGACGCGAAAGTTAAGCAGCAGTTTGAGCGGCAATTCTCCTTTGGTGGCCCGACGCTGACGGCTGAGCAGGTCACATCGCCGCTAGCCAACGCTGTTTTGGTTGATTTACCGCAGAATCGTGCACAATTGCGGGCAGTCATGCAGCAAATCCAACCACCAGTCGCCATTATGTTTTACGGTGCACCCAGTCATTTAGTGGCCATTCCGACGCGCGTTGAGTTCGGCGCTGTTTTGCATTTTCTCAAGGCCCATCCCGTTTTTGACAAGCACCACATTCCGGCGATCGCTAAGGCCGTGCACTTGACGGTCCATCAGGTGATCTTGGCGATTCAGGTGTTTTTTGAACTTGACTTTGTTACAATAGATGGTGCTTTTATCTCTCCAGTCACAGCACCGGCCAAGAAGCCACTGCAGACGGCCAAGGCTTATGCAGCGCGCGAGGAATTTCTGACGCTCGCGCAGCAGCTGCAAACCATGCCGCGAGCCCAGTTAGAAGCGATGTTGCTGACGGAGCATACAGACAGTGAGGTAGGATCATGACCATCAATTTTAAAGATTACATCGCAAGTGTGAAGGATTTTCCGGAACCGGGAATTATTTTTCGCGATATTTCGCCGCTGATGGCAGATGGAAAGGCATATGCCGCAGCGACTGATGAAATAGCCGCTTATGCCCAGGACAAAGGCGTTGAGATGATCGTCGGTCCGGAAGCACGCGGCTTTATTGTTGGTTGCCCGGTCGCTTACAAGTTAGGCATTGGTTTCGCACCGGCCCGGAAAAAGGGAAAGCTGCCGCGGCCAACCGTTAAGGCCAGTTACGATCTGGAATATGGCGAAGCGACCCTGTATTTACACAAGGATGCCATCAAACCGGGTCAACGGGTTCTGGTTTGTGATGACCTGCTGGCAACTGGGGGTACCATTGCCGCAACGATTCGCCTAGTTGAACAACTGGGTGGTGTGGTGGTTGGTACAGCCTTTTTGATTGAATTAAGCGACTTACATGGCCGCGATAAGATCAAGGACTACGATATGTTCACGTTAATGGCATACACCGGCGCTTGATGGTGGTATTTTCGCTGCAATTGCCCTAGTATTTTAAGTGAAGGTTTTCAAGTAGGTCAGATGGAAATTTCGTGAGGAGGGGTCGCAATGGCTAAACATCATAAGACAGAAAAAACCTTGGTCGAAAAAATGTTAGACAAAGCGGGCATTACCTACGTGCCTTATGAATTTCCGACCGAAGAAGTGGGCGACGTTGCCCAGTTGGAAGTCGATCACCTCGATGTTCCGGAACATCAAATTTATAAAACGCTGGTATTGACCGGCAACAAGACCGGGCCAGTGGTTGGCGTTGTTCCCTTAGATCGGCATGTCGACTACAAAAAGCTAAGCAAGGTCTCCGGCAATCGCAAAGTGGGTATGGTGCCGTTAAAAGACCTTGTGAAAACGACTGGCTATGAACACGGCGCTAACACACCGATTGGCATTCATGAACGCCACAAGTACCCGATCTTTATCAGTCAAGAGGCCGAAAATCAGCAGCAAATGATTGTATCAGCTGGCAAAGTCGGCCGTTCCGTTGGCATTGATCCCAAAGTGTTGGCAGACTTTGTCGATGCACGGTTTGCGGATATTGCCACGCAGGACTGAGGAAAGGAGCCAAGTCATGTTTGAAGCAAATCATAGTCGATTCGCGACATTTGGCGTCATTTCGAACTTGCCAGGCGAAATTATCGATAGTATTTGGATGATCATCGACCGCAACTTACAAGGCGTGGTGCCACTGAACAACTTACTGCGCTTTGATCTGCAGAATAATCAAGGCAAGCTGACGGTTCATTTTAGTGAAGAAGGGGCCGATACGGAAATGGCCGTGGATCTGCCATTCCCATACGATCCCAGCTTCCCGGACACCGTGATGGCTTATGATGATGGTGAGAGTCAAACCATTCTTTTACCTGAAGAAGGCCACCGCGAGTCGTAATGTTGCGCTTAATTAAGTAAAAAGGTAGTCAGCACCGGGCGAAAATCGTTCGGTGCTGATTTTTTACGGTGCGTCGTTTGCAATAAGGGGGGGTTCATATTTGAATGACCAAAACGCGACTTACTCGGTGCTGAATCAGGATTATGATTCACCGGTCGTCATTAGTTTACCGCACAGCGGCACTTGGCTTCCTGAGTCCATGAAACAGGCGCTGCTGCCGACAGCTGTGTTAGCCAACACGGATTGGTTCTTGCCTGAACTCTATCGCTTTTTACCGGCCGCTGGGTTTACGACATTGATCAATCACATCAATCGCTACGTTGCCGATCCCAACCGCGCTGTGACTTACGAACCGCACCATGATTATCGCTCAGCCACCATCTATTAGCGCAACACATTTGACCATCCGCTATACGCAAAACCGTTAACGACTGCGCAGATGCAGCAACGCGTCCGCATATTTTACTGGCCTTACCGCCATCGGCTAAGCAGGTTGCTGAATCAAAAGAAAGCAAAATTTGGCCATGCTTATTTAATTGACCTGCACAGCTTTGCTCAATATCCGTATTATCCGGGCGTTAAGCCAAAAACCATTGTCTTAGGCAACGATCACGACCGGACTTCCAGCAAAACATTTCGGCAAGCACTAACAAATCGGTTAATCGAGCAGGGCTGGACTGTCGAAAATAATTTTCCGTTTCGTGGTGGCGACATCACGCGCTATTATGGGCACCAACAGGGGATAACGGCGATTCAAATTGAACTGCGCTATGACCAGTACATCGCGCACAGGGCTTTTGGTGAAGAGGTGCTCACGCAATATCAGCCGGATATTTTTGGGCAGGCGCAAAGGCGTTTAGCTTTTTTGACAGATTTTTTGAATCGTCTGGATTAAAGCGGGCATCTGGATCTCAATGGTCGCGTTGTCGAAATCCAAATCAGAATAAAATACTAAAAAGACACCGGTGAGTTATTTTCTCACCGGTGTCTTTTGATAGTTGATGCAAACAGGCAAACTTTATCTGTCCCCCAAACCAGCAGGCAATACTGAGCAGAAGAATGGCTGACTGATGAAGAGTGAAGAGCAACAAAAAGAATGAGTATATGGACACTGCCACTACACTTGAAGAGAAAATAGGACATCAAGGAAGAAGTTTTCCCTGAGTAAGGAACATTGGAGCTTCCAGCAGCTGATATAAAATACTTGATTTAAAAATAGATCATTTTATATGCTATAAATTAATTATATTATATATTGGGAACGAAATTAGCGCTTCCATTTATTGCTAAATAAGCATAAAATATCAGTGACGTATTTTATCACCCTGATCATTATTGCTGAATTGAGGTGTCACCTTTACTAATATACTAAATAATTTGAGAATAGCTTAAATCATTACAGAATCACGCTTACTTAAGGACAAAATCAAAGAGCTTGTCAAATCATGAATCGTTCTAGATTACACTGTGGCCATCGTTGTTAGACTTTTTAGCAATCTAGCTGATATGCGGTGTAAATACATTGAAAGTTTTGGGGGATAATCGAATGTTTACTTTTATACAGACCAGTTTCGAAAATCTAAATAAATGGATAAACAGTTCTACTGGGAATTACAATATGATTCTTATGATCTTGCTCTTTTTGTTCTGTCTTTCTACTCTGTTATTCGCGTATGCCGCCGTTAGAAAGAAAACGAATGTCAGGCTACTTCTGTTCATAACCTTATTTGCAAGTCTTGTTATTGATACTCTTTTTTTAAAGGATCCGGAGATGCGCCTATTTATGCTTTTCAAGTACGTCATCATTCTCATTATTGGAGCCATTTTGGCGTTAATAATTTAGCTCCTTAATTTATGAGATATTGGACCGCTAGTCAGCTTGTTGTTTTGCCATGACCTAGCAATATTTTTGTAGTGTTTATGGAACCATTAAAATAAAATCATGCAATACTGTGGGGTCATGCAAGCTGTAATGAATTAATGACGTCTTTATCGTTCTCGCCAGCATAGCAATTTCGTAGACTTTCTTTTCACGAGGTCTTCTTAGGCCAAATTGTTCAAATTAATCAGGTTAATTTCGGAAACCGAGCTCCTGTTAATTATTACCGTGTTTTTGGTTGTTACGTTCCAGAGACCTTTTGACTGAATGCTCACTTTGACAGTAAAACCCATTATCAACAAATTGTAGTGATATTTCAAGAGAATTGCTTCCCAAAGCGCAGGCATTTTGTTATACTAGTTCTTGTGTTTTGGAGAGTTGGCAGAGTGGTAATGCAACGGACTCGAAATCCGTCGAACCCGTTTATAGCGGGCGCGCAGGTTCAAATCCTGTACTCTCCTTAGATAAACGTTGATATAACAGCATTCCGCAGTCCTTAAAGGTTGCGGTTTTTGTTTGCTTTCAAGACCAATTTGAATTTGGGCACGATCGAGCATACTACAAACCAGCTAGCCGTCCACGCAAAGTAACACCAGATAACAATCTGCTTAAAGGTCGCTGGCACTCATCTTTGCAAAAATAAACATTGCTTCTATCACTCGGGTTCTCGAAGAATCGCTGGTTAGTCCTGTTCTAAAACGGCAAAATCTTGTATAGTTGGTTAAAATACTAAAGGTAATTAATAAAGATCCATAAATGTTATGGACTATCTGGTGAATAAGGAAACCGGACTGCGTTGTTGTTTCCGTTAAACCGTATGCGATCAAAACCTAATTTTTCTAACAAAGCAGCCTGTGATTCGAATCTTAGGTTCTTTAAACACAGTCTTGTTTGGCGCATTTTGGATTCACGGAAGACATTTTACAGACTTTTTCGTAGCTGGACAGAGCCGGGAGACTTGTGGTCTGAAGTCAAGGGAGTGATTCAAATTATCTAGACTTGTTTCATTTTTCAGAGGGTATACTTCCCCCAGCCCAGGGATTTAGTAATTTCTCTAGGTGAATCTAAAGCCCTAACTTGACGCTTGGCGCGCTAGACCGCTTTGGCTGGTTTATACAACTCGTGGTTTTTAAGTAATGCATAGATCACGCGTACCAGCTTTCTTGCAGTCATGACACAAGCACGTCGGTGTTGATATTTTGGCACCTCCCGGTATTTCTTGTCGTAAAATCTGGCAAATGTGGGATCATGCGCTCTTACCGAGTTGGCAGCTTCAATTAGGTAATAGCGTAAGTACTGATCGCCGTTATGCGTGCGCGGCGTTAGTTGCCGCTCACCGTTTCCGGATTGACTTCTGCGCCAAACCAGTCCGGCATAGCTTGCCAAACTAGCTTCACTCGGAAACCGTTCAATCTGACCAATTTCAGCCAGTAGTCCAGCCGAGTAGACTGGGCCAACGCCTGGAATACTTTGCGTTGACTGTGAGCCATCAATGACGGCACACAGGTCGGTGATGCTCTTGTCTAGGGCTTTTAGTTGCTTTTGTAACATCCGGATCTGGTTGATGTAAATCGCCATGACCTGGTCAACAGAATCGGCAACCGTCTTGCTCAAGCGATAAGAGCTACGGATGGCTTTTTGTAAGGCCTTAGCGATCGCCTCTGGGTCACCAAAGCGACCGTGGGACAATTGGTTAAGATCTTGAGTAAGCGTCTGTAAGGGCATCTGAGCGATTTCGTCCAGTGTGTACTTTTCACCGCTAAGCACCGTCATCATCGTGTTTCCGAACACAGAAGTCGGTAGCTCAGCTTCCAGTGTGTTCAATCGGAAGTACAGATTGTTGAGGAAGTGGTTTTTGCCATCTGTAATTTGTTTGACGACGTGATACCGTTCGCGGGTGAGCCGCTGTAAGGCAATGTGTTTCTCGTCGCGGGTCACTGGCACTTGATACCGGCCAATGCGCAGAAAGTCTGCGATGTGGAAGGCATCAATGGTATCAGTCTTGTCGTCATCGAACAATTGGCTGTAACGATGAGTCATCTTGGGGTTCAACGTGACGACAGTGGCATCCAACGCACTGAGCGCTGAGCTTTGTTCAAAGTAAAGTGTGGGGTGGATGTTGTACACCGAGGTGGCTTCCATGCCAATCACGATCTTTAGTGAATCATCTTGGCGTTTAGCCCATTCCAGGATTAATTTCTCAATTTGGCCGGCCCCGTCAGGGGTATTCGTGGTCTTGTCCTGGAAAATAACCTTCTTGGCAGAATCCAAGCCACAGTAATCAAGCTTTGCTTTTGAAACATCAATACCAACATTCAAGTTCATCGAATTGGACCTCCTTTCTGTTCTGATTTATGGATAGGCTTGGGCGCTGCGCGATATTCCCTAATTATGAACCTACAGTACTTCCTCGCAGTATGAGCAGTCTGTCTGAGGATCAGTAGCTGCTCGGTGAAACGCGAGTCACCGAACTGATCTCCAGCCCCCGCAGCTTGTGGTTTGTGCTTGTTCGATTCATCTGGGCGGCAGTCTCGGGGTGAAGTCTAGCAATAGCTAGCAACAGGAGGGAAAAGCCTATACCAGTTGGACCCAAATCCAATGAACAACTAGAGAATATCACGCAACATCCAAGTACGGAGCTATCCAAGAACTTGGTTGTAATTTAAATATACGAGGAGGGAACTCAATGCTAGAGAATAAGTTGGGCATCACTGATAGCCTTGAGTTAGCAAGACAAGAAAAAAAATAACCAAGTTAAAAGCGAAGAAACTATTTGATTCAGGTGAAATCAATCAAATCGAAGTTGGCACGTTTAAAGGTTTGGCCGCGATCCATCGTTACCTGTTCGAAGACATTTACGACTTTGCTGGTAAAATTCGCACTGTAAACCTCGCCAAGAATGACTTTCAGTTTGCGCCGCGAATGTTCCTTAAGGCCTCGTTAGCTTACATCGATACATTACCCCAATCAACTTTCGATGAAATCGTCGAAAAGTATGTTGAGATGAATATCACCCATCCATTTCTTGAGGGCAACGGCCGGTCCACCCGAATTTGGTTGGATCTCATATTAAAGCAGGAACTCCGCTATGTCATTGATTGGTCACAGGTCGACAAAGACGATTATTTGCTGGCAATGCAACATGCCCAATCAAAACGACGGAAATTAAGCATGTATCGTCAGCAGCATTAACTGACAAGATTAACGATCGCGCCTTGTACATGAAAGGAATCGATTATTCCTACTATTATGAAGGATATATGGAATTTAATACCGGCGATTTGGATGCTCAAAACTAAGGTAGCCAACTTTGCAAATTAACGCAAAATTTAACAACGCTCACGGCTCACGATCGTGCAATGGTTTCTGCAAACTTGTATAATACAGTTACTGCTAAAACAAGGGATGATCGACACTTGAAAATTTCCATTAAAAAAGTACCGGCACTTTATGATTTGATTTACGGGGCGTTTGCCCTTGTGATGCTGATTGTTGCGATCGTGACAACTCTGCCCAACGGATTCTCTTTTACAAGCGTTGGCGCAACGCTGATGACATGGGCGGACCATCTGTGGTGGTTGACCGTGCCCGGCATCATTTTTCATCTACTGTCGTATTTTGTGAGTCAACATTCACGATTGCTTACAGTGGGCAACATCATTGGGTTATGTGCCTTTATTGCCTTTATTTTGATTCCTAATTATAGTGTTTTCGCATTGATTGGGTTGGTCGTTGCTATGCTGCTTATTTTGAGAGGGGCCAATCGCTCACATCGAATGCGCGAGGAGTCGGAGGTGTCATGATGCCTTGGTTGAAGCATAAAAAAGATGACGAACAGGAAGTCGGCATTGGCGATCATGATTTTAGCCAGTTTGTCAAAAATGCCCGCCGCGATCCGCAACGTTTCAAGGCGGTTCAGTCAGTCTTCAGCCGACTAAAACGCAGCCCGCATAAAAACAATAACAGTCATCCGCCAGTGAAGCATTCACCCAAAGATGCGCGTTAAGACCATTTAGTAGTTGTACAAGAAGGCATATCAGCCTCGGGACGATCTTTGTCTCCGAGGCTGTTTTTGTTGCCACGCAAACAATCCTCAGATATTTTGGGATTACCTGTTGCCGGACGATACTTGCAAAGGTATTAAAGCTAAATTATGAGTAATTATTTTGGTGTTTTGATCTTACAAAAATGTTCGATCAAGACCTTGTTCGTCCCTTAAAATGACGGTATGTGAACCTATGAAACTAACGAAGATGCCTCTGTAGTCCTTGTCCACCTTACGTTCATGACATTTTTGTCACGATTTAAGAAAACCCTAAAGGCGGTAAAGATAGTTGCAACTTTTCAATTGGATTGACATAATGTTCGTAACAAAAAGGAGCGATTATCCATGAAAAGAGTTATAGGTGTGGTTGCGTTACTTGCGGTTCTCGTTTTGGGCTTTTTTGGTTATCAGTATTGGAACAGTACCTATAATGGGGTTGAAGCTTATGCCGTGGTCACTGAAGGCAAAAAGGAAGCTTCCAAGAATGATGATGGCTCACCTTATAAAGTGAATGGCAAACAATACTACACGTATGAATACGATTTCGTCTGGATTACAAAAGATGGTCAAGAACGAAAACTCGGGTTCTCATCTCCAGAATCGGCTGATCCCAAGCCATTAACACCAGGGACGTATGTTAAAGCCAAGATTTCGCAAAAACGGGTCACTGCTGGGCCACAAACCGTTTCGGCGGACTCGGTTCCTGCGGCGATTAAGGATAAGCTTAAGTAGTTTTCGGTGGCATTGAGAGCATGACGCTAGCATGGCATGGGCATAGTACAGAGACCTGAGCTGAGTCCGACCACGTCTTGCTTTCTAGCCATATCGGTTCACACGCAAAAAAGAGGCAAACAACAGCCTATAAAGACTGCTAGTTTGTCTCTTTTTGCTAGCCATTATTTTTGGTCAGGCAATGTAAGCGCGCCGTCTTCGACCAATTTGCTTAAGATTCGATAAAGTAGTTCTTCGGAAAAATCCCGCGACTCTGATAGTAAATAACTATAGGTGTCAGCTACACCCGGATCCGGTACTTTGGCTAACCATTTTTGGAGGCGGGCATTGACCTTGTCGTCTGTGTAGAGTTCGGAGACCAGTGTATCGGCTTGTTGACTGATAAGCGCGCGCAATGCTAAGTTTTCTGCCATGTTCAGCTTCCTTTCCAGTTGGTTACTATTATACCTGGCGATGTTTTGAAGGCAAAGCCACTTAGCCCTTTGCATTCAGCTGAAGCTAGGCTAATATATTAAGCATGATAATTCCTTGGTTAGCAACACAACCAACACTTCAATCCGCCCAACAGTTGCTGGGGATGAAGTTAAGTTTAGCCAACTGCAGCGGCTTAATCGTCGAAACCGAAGCTTACCTCGGTGTTCGCGATCAAGCGGCACATGCGTTTGGCAATCGGCATACTAAGCGCAATCACAGTCTGTTTTTGGAAGCAGGTACGGTTTACGTGTATCAGATGCGGCAATACTGTTTGCTGAATATTGTGACCCAGACAGCTGATATTCCTGAGTGCATTTTGATTCGCGCGCTTGAACCGATAGCTGGACTGGCGGACATGGCGCAACGACGTCATCAGACCGGTGTCGGACTTACAAACGGGCCGGGAAAGTTATGCCAGGCATTAGCGATTGATCGGCAGCTCGATGGGACTGTGTTAAATGATGGTCAATTAAAACTAACACCAACAGCGTATCGGCCACAGAATATCGCAGTCGGTCCCCGAATTGGCATCCCCAATAAGGAACCTTGGACAAGTGCGCCACTGCGATTTTATGTGTCCGGCAATCCGTTTGTGTCGGGCTTGCCGCGGCGAGACCAGGATCGGAAAATGAAAGGATGGCAAGCATGAGCCAACTGAATATGTTAGATGCAATCGGCGAGAAAATGGATCAGCTCGATTTTGACGGCGATCTTAGTTTGAACTGGGATAAGGATGCCCACGTCATTGAACTGGAAATCACGATGACGGCACAGGGTGAGGCAGGCATCGAGGTTGAAGACCAAAACGGCGCGACCATTGATGACGGACCGGTCACTTATCAAGATGCAATTCTTTTTTATGACGAAACCCGGCTGCACGGTGAAGATTACGTCGATGACTATCTGGCCATTTTCGGTTTTAATGGCAAGAAAGGCATTGACGTCGCAACCGTGGATGCATTGTTCATTTACTTGCAGGATTTGCTGGATGACGGTGAAAGCGATCTGATGGATTTTGTCGATGGCACGTCTGACAATGATCTTTTTTCACTGAATTTCGACGATGCGGCGTTTGAAGAGACTCTGGCGCAACAACCTGACGCCAATAATCGGATCTTTTTGCCGTATCCGAAGTATTAATAAGTTGATGAGTGAGTGTCAAACGCGATCGGATGTTAAGTGACATTAAAAGGAGACCTTGATGAACAACGATTGGACAGCGTTAACGGTAACAACCTCGACTGAAACGGTAGAGGCGGTTAGCAATATTTTGATGGAAGCCGGCGCCGAAGGGATTCAAATTAAGGACGCTGCTGACTTCAAAAAGGCGACAATTGATGCTCACGGAACCTGGTTTGACCCGACCACTATTCCGCATTTGGCTTCAGGCGCCCAGGTGATTGGCTATTTTGATCCAGCCACTTCACTCAATGAACAGCGCGATCACATTGCGGCGCAAGTCAAAGCATTGAAGCAATTCGGATTAGATCCCGGAGCGGCAACGGTCACGTTGACCGATGTGCGGCAGGCGGATTGGGCCAATGTGTGGAAACAGTATTATCATCCGCTTCGAGTTTCACGTTTTTTGACCATTGTGCCTAAATGGGAACATTACACCCCGGAACAAAATGGCGAAATCGTGCTGACGCAGGATCCGGGCATGGCGTTTGGCACCGGTACGCACCCGACCACCCAGTTGATGTTAGGATTACTGGAATCAGTGGTGCGCGGCGGTGAGACGATGATTGATGTCGGAACGGGCTCCGGAATTTTGGCGATTGCTGCCGAACGCTTGGGTGTCAGCCGTATTTTAGCAACCGATGTCGATGATGTTGCCGTCAAAAATGCCCAGTCTAACATTGAGCTCAATCCTGTCAGCCACATCACGGTAAAGGCAAATGATTTGCTACAAGGGATCACGATGTCTGCTGATTTGATTGTTGCCAACATTTTAGCTGAGGTTTTAGTGCCTTTAATTCCGCAGGTTCAGGAACGCTTGAAGCCCAAGGGTCATTTTCTTCTGGCTGGCATTATTGCCGACAAAGCTGCCTTAATCACGCAGACTTTGCAGGCCAATGGGTTTACGATTGCCCAACGGCGTGAAACAGGCGGCTGGGTGGCACTCGAAGCCGTGATTCAAGAGGAGGACGACTGATGCAACGGTTTTTCACCGCACATAAGTTGCATGAAAAGCAGACGTTAACATTGGAACCAGCGATTGCCAAGCATGCCATTAAGGTGTTGCGGCATGAGGTGGGCGATGTGATTGAGTTAGCCGATCCTGAACACCATGTTTATCACGCCACGATTCAAAGCACAGATCTGCTGACGGTTTTGATTGGCGAGGATGTCACGCAACCCGTTGAACTGCCGATTGCAGTTGAAATTGTCTGCGGTGTCAGCAAAGGCGATAAAGCCGAGTGGATTGTCCAAAAAGCAACCGAATTAGGCGCTGCCAAGATCGGCTTTTTTAATGCACAGTGGGGCACTGCCCGCTGGCCGGCCGAACGGGTTGCCCAAAAATTGAGCCGGCTGGCGACCATCGCTCAGAATGCCGCAGAACAAAGTCATCGCAATCTGGTTCCTGAAGTGGCGATGTATGCTAAGCATAGTGATGTAGGCAATAGCGCGGCAGTCAAGCTGGTTGCTTACGAAGAAAGTGCCAAGCAAGGCGAACATGCGGCACTGGTCGCAGCGTTGGCAGAAAAGCCGGCATCATTATGCGTTGTTTTTGGTCCGGAAGGCGGTATTTCACCGGCTGAATTAGCTGGGTTAAAAGCAAATGGCTTCACACCAGCCGGTCTTGGCCCACGAATTTTACGGGCAGAAACGGCGCCGCTGTACTTGCTGAGTGCTGTCTCAGTTCTCACCGAGCTTTCTTAATTAAAAATTGAATCATTGATAAAGGAGACTATCGCTGATGAGTCGTGTCATGAATTGGGTCAAAGTTCCACGCAATACCATTATTTGTTGGAGTGTCTTCGTGACCTTGCTCCTCCCTTGGGTCTTCCCGTTACTGCATCTCAGCACTGCCATTCGTGTCGGTGTGCTGTTCATTTTGATCAATATGTTGAGTGCCTGGTGGATTGGCAAAATGATTCATCGCCATCATTTAGGCTGGTGGTGGCTTCTGGTTTTACCTGTCTTGTTTACGTTGATGGTTTTATGGCGGTACAAATGGTATGGGTATTTTTTCCCGCCGATCTACATCGTTTTGAGCTGTCTGGCAATGGCAAAGGACTAGCATTTTGCCCAAGAATCGTTATAATTTAAGGGTAGTCTAAGAACAGATGAAACCAGCTGTGCGCCAAATGTTTCATCAACAACGTGCAGCGATCATGCGCGAACTGACGCGATTAATCAAGCGTAACGAAGCGGCGATAAGCGTGTTGTCCCGGCCAAGTCGGAACAGACCGTTTATCGCCCTTCTCATAATGTCGGTGCGCCTATTAACGCGCTCACCGGCGCAGAAGTCTGCATGTAAGGACCTTGAACGCAATGGCCAAAAACCGGCCATCGCGTCCAAGGCCGCTTACATTCCGACTTCTAACCGCGCTGGTGAGCGCTTAGGAGGAATTGGAATGGCCGAAGAAGTTGAACTTACCCAACCGGATGTCATGAAGTTATGCAAAGCTTATATGAATCCTGAACATTTGGCATTCGTTGAAAAGGCCTATAAATTTGCTGCGTACGTCCATAAAGACCAGGTTCGCAAGTCCGGTGAGCCTTACATTATCCATCCCATTCAGGTAGCCGGGATTCTTGCCGAATTAAAAATGGATCCGGAGACTGTGGCTTCCGGGTATTTACATGATGTCGTCGAAGACACCAACATTACGTTAGGTGATATTGAAGAAGTATTTGGGCACGATGTTGCGGTTATTGTTGATGGCGTCACCAAACTGAGCAAAGTCACGTATGTTGCGCATAAAGATGAACTCGCCGAGAACCACCGGAAGATGTTGTTGGCAATGGCCAAGGACTTACGGGTCATCATGGTCAAATTGGCTGACCGTCTGCACAATATGCGGACGCTCCAGCACTTACGCCCAGACAAGCAGCGGCGGATCGCCAATGAAACATTGGAGATTTATGCGCCCTTAGCTGATCGTTTGGGGATCAGCACCATCAAGTGGGAACTTGAAGATCTGTCGCTGCGCTATCTAAACCCGCAACAGTACTACCGGATTGCCCACTTGATGAACAGCAAGCGAACCGAACGTGAAGCTTATATCCAAGAGGCCATTGAAGAAATCAAAAAAGCATTGGCTGACTTGCATATCAAATACGAAATCTATGGTCGTCCCAAGAACATTTATTCGATTTACAAAAAAATGCGCGACAAACACAAGCAGTTTGACGAACTTTATGACTTACTTGCCATTCGGGTGATCACCGAAACGATTAAAGACTGTTACGCGGTTTTGGGTGCCATCCACACCAAGTGGAAGCCAATGCCAGGGCGATTTAAAGATTACATCGCGATGCCAAAAGCCAATCTTTATCAAAGTATTCATACAACGGTCATCGGGCCCATGGGCAAACCACTAGAAGTGCAGATTCGAACTGAAGAAATGCATCACGTGGCTGAATATGGTGTTGCGGCACACTGGGCCTACAAAGAAGGCCAGACCAGTAAAGTTCAGTATGACAAGGCTGGTAAGAAACTGGATATTTTCCGCGAAATCCTCGAATTGCAGGATGAAAGTAGCGATGCGGCCGACTTCATGGAAAGTGTTAAAGGCGATATTTTCACAGATCGGGTTTATGTATTTACGCCCAAGGGTGATGTCTACGAGCTCCCTAAAGGTAGTAATCCACTTGATTTTGGCTATCTCATTCACACTGAAGTCGGTAATCATACGGTCGGTGCAAAGGTCAACGGCAAAATCGTACCGCTGAATTATGTGCTCAAAAACGGCGATATTGTCGAGATGCTGACGGCCAGTGGTAGCGCTCCGAGTCGTGACTGGATCAAGATTGTTTATACCTCCCGTGCCCGCAACAAGATCAAGCGCTATTTTAAGCAAGCCGATAAAAGCGAAAATGCCGAAAAAGGCCGCGATATGCTGGAACACGAGCTGCAGGAGGAAGGGTATACCCCTAAAGAGTTCCTGACCAAGGAAAACCTGTCCGGGCTTATGCAGCGGCTGAATTTTCAAACCGAAGATGAACTGATGAGCTCAATTGGCTATGGTGAATATACGCCGAGAGTCATTGCCAATCGGCTGACCGAGAAATATCGCCACGAGAAGGCCGAAAAAGATCGTAAAGCTAAAGAAGCCGCGATCTTGTCGAAAAATCAAAAAGTGACGACCGTTTCCAGCGAACGCCACCAGCCACAAACCCATTCCGAAGATGGTGTGGTTATTGAAGGTGTCGATAATCTGCTGGTTCATCTGGCCAAGTGCTGCATGCCCGTGCCTGGGGATGCGATTGTCGGCTACGTCACCAAAGGCCGCGGCGTGACTGTCCATCGTGCCGATTGCCCCAACGTTCAAAATTCCAAGGAAATGTCCGGTCGTTTGATTGAGGTTCGCTGGGAGAATGAAGAGGATCAAAAGCAGCTCTTCAACACAGATCTCGAAATTTACGGATACAATCGCAGCGGATTGCTGAGTGATGTTCTGCAGGTTCTCAACGCCCAAACCAAAGCCTTGAATAATATCAATGGCCGGGTCGACCATGACAAAATGGCTGACATTCATGTTACGGTTGGGGTCCGTAACCTTGCCCACTTGGATAAGTTGATGGACGCAGTTAAAAATGTCCCGGATATTTATGAAGTTAAACGGGCCAATGGTTGATCGAAGGCAGCAGTCGAGCAACATCGCCAGCTTAGACTGAGATGTTTGTTCCTGCTGCTTTTTCGGCCACAGCGAGCCGGCACCGTATCCAAATAAAAGCAAACGAGAAAAGGAGAGAAATTCATGCGCGCAGTCGTACAACGCAGTCTTGCCGCCCAAGTCACCATTGAGGGGCAAACAGTCGGAGCCATCGACCACGGTTTTGTCGTGTTATTAGGCGTCGGTCCGAACGATACCCAGGCCGACAGTGACTATCTGGCGGAAAAAATCAGTAAATTAAGGGTGTTTAGTGATGATGCCGGCAAAATGAATTTGGCCTTGGCAGATGTCGGTGGGCAGATTTTATCGATTTCCCAATTCACGTTATATGCCGATACCCGCCGTGGCAATCGGCCGAGTTTTACCAATGCAGCAGCCCCGGCTTTAGGTGAGCAACTGTACCAAGACTTCAATACCAAACTACGGCAACTGGGGGTCACAGTGGCGACCGGTGAATTTGGTGGCGATATGCAGGTGAGTCTCACTAACGACGGTCCAGTCACCATTCTGTTTGATACGGAGGCGAAGTAATGCTGGTTAATGCTATTTGGGATTTTGACGGCATGCTGTATGATTCCTATCCCGGCATGATGAAGGCGCTCAGAAGCCTTGTATTGGACAACGGCGGGCAAATTGAACCGGATGCTTTGTACCGCCTAGTCAAGAAGACTTCGATCAAAAAGTTTCTAACCGATTTCGGTAGCAAAGTAGGGCGCTCGGTGGATGAATTAGAGGCTGACTACCATCACCGTGCTCGTGCTTACCTTCATGACATTCATCCTTACCCGGCGGCGCTGCCAGTGTTGCGGGCAATCAAGGATCAAGGTGGCAACAATCTGTTGTTAACGCATCGCGACCACAGCGCATGGCAGATTCTCGCGAATGATCATGTGGATACCTTGTTTCTCGGTGGTGTGGATTCCGACCTGAACCTGCCACGCAAACCGGCACCGCATGCGATTCAATATCTGCTTGACCGCTTTCAGCTGAATCCGGCGTTTACGGCAATGATCGGTGACCGTTCTCTGGATATTGATGCTGGCGTCAACGCAGGGGTCAAAACCATTTACTTCAATGTGGATGGGTTAAATGCCGCACCGCAAGCGGACTTTAAGGTTGATACTTTAGAAGAAATTCCGCCTTTGTTCCGCAAGTAAATAGTTGCAACCAAAATACCCGCTAAGGCAACCGCAGCTGCCTTAGCGGGTATTTGATTGGTCGAAAACAAGTGAAACGATTATTGGTGATTGCCAGCCTTGAAGTAGGCATTCAATCCATTGACAATATCCGTCGCTATTTTTGACTGGTATGTCGGATCCTTGATGTGTTTAAAGTCTTTGTCATTGTTGATGTAGCCCATTTCGTTCAAAATGGCCGGCTGCTTGTTATCACGCAAAACTTCATAATTACCAAAAGCTACGCCGCGATTCTCCAGCGGCAAGCCAGTCAGCGCGCCATTAATCGACTTGGCCAGCGCGAGATCCTTTTTACTGCTGTAGTAGTAGGTAGTGAAGCCTGAAGCAGAGTTTTTGGATGGGCTAGAGTCAAAGTGGAACGAGATGAAGGCGTCTGCATGGGCGTTGTTGGCGGTGGTTGGTCGCGGCGCAAGATCAACAAACGTATCGGTGGTGCGTGTCATGATGACGTTTGCTCCGGCTGCGCGCAAAGCATTGGCGACAAGGTCTGCCGTTTTCAGGGTGTAGGTCTTTTCATAATCAGAGCCATCATTGGCAATGGCGCCGGTATCGGTACCGCCGTGACCCGGATCAAGAACAATCGTCGCTTCGGAAAGCTTGGTTGCGGCTTTTTGCGTCTGACCGTCATTAGGCGCGCTGACTGTCCAACTAGCCACAAAACCGGTTTTGCCATCAGGCGCGGTAACTTGATACCAATCATCCTGTTGCTTGATAACGGTCAGTTCCGTGCCCTTGTCCAGTTTTTCGACAACCGGCGCATTGATACCTGCTGCATTTCGTAAATTAGTCGTTGTGTTGGTCGTGACTTTTAGCGAGGGATTGCTTTGGGTCTGCGTCAGATTTGCTTGGGCAGGTTGCGCGAGGTTCGTTGTCTGGCCGGTCAGCTGAACACTGCTGCTGGTGATCCACGCCGCAGTATTGTTATAGGCGATTTGCGTCCAGTTGCCTTCCTGATAGACGACCTTCACACTCACGCCAGCATTAAGGGAGCCTAATTGTTTGGCATCCTGGCTCGCATATTCGCGCACATTGACCGGTTGATTGACGGTGGCAACTTTTGCCCGAGTTGTGGCGGCTTCGCTTTGATCCACCAGCCATGATGCCACCCAACCAATTCGATTCCCGGCAAGCCGCACTTGGTACCAGGAATTCTTGGCACCGATAATCGTCAGCTGATTGCCCGACTTAACCTGACCCATAATGCCATAAGCAAGCCCAGGCCCCAGCCGCACGTTAACCGTGTCGGCCTTTACCGTCATATATTGCGTATTGGCCATGACACTGGTCGTCGCGGCACCAACGCCAAACAACACCGCCAGCAAAATGATCAATGGCCATTTTTTCAATTGTCCGATAGGTTTCATGACCCAGCCTCACCATTCTCTAAAAATCGTTAAGTTCATTATAGCAAATCGGCTGGTAAAAAGGCGGTAAAGACGGTTTTACTGTCTGTAAGCCGTATGCTAAAGTGAAAAGTCAGCGATAAGAAAAGAATAGAAACGCCGTTGACAAAGCTTTCTGCAAACCGTATGCTTTAAACAATAACTAAGACCTGTGACGGAGTAGGATAGATCAACTTTAAGCGACCCGGAGATGGTGAAAGCCGGGACCGATCGAAAAGACACTCCCGAGGTGATAAAATTCCGGAACGCCACCGTTATGGCAAAGTAAAACACAAGGTGGTACCGTGTCCGCACCCTTCGAGCAATCGAGGGGTGCATTTTTTTAGAGCGCGAGCAGGAGCGTTTAGAAATCTACGTGTAAGGACCTCAAGCCTAAATGGCTGGGCTTTGGCCATTTAGGCTTGAGGTCCTTACACGTAGATTTCTGCGACTGCGAGCGCGTTTCGGAACCGGATTGCCCCCAATGTCTATAGTTTCAATCCCATAGTCGTGTGGTTTGACCATTTAGGGCTTGAGCTCCTTACACGCAGGCTCCTGCGAACACCCTCAACCATCCTCACGAAGCCAACCACCTAAAACCCACCCGATCACCCAACCCCATCACATCTCTCAGACTACAGGAGGTCCCTCATGAATTATCAACGTCCAAAAGGCACAGCCGATATTTTACCTGGCCAAAGTGAACGTTGGCAGCAGGTAGAAGCTGTTGCCCGTAAAATTTTTGCTCAATACCAATACCGTGAAATTCGCACGCCGATTTTTGAAAATGTCGACGTATTCTCGCGCAGTGCTGGCGACACGAGCGACATCGTGACCAAAGAAATGTATACCTTTAAAGATAAAGGCGATCGAATGATGGCCTTGCGTCCTGAAGGCACTGCCGGTGTCGTGCGAGCCTATGTCGAAAACAAATTATACGGTCCTGAATATGCAAAGCCTTACAAGGTTTATTATATGGGACCGATGTTCCGGTATGAGCGCCCGCAAAGTGGCCGCCAGCGGCAGTTCCATCAAATTGGGGTCGAAGCTTTTGGCAGTGATTCTCCGGTGCTCGATGCCGAAACGCTCGCCTTGGCCAAGCAGTTACTCGAAGCTTTAGGTGCCAAACATCTTAAGTTTGTCATCAATTCGTTGGGCGACCCAGCGACGCGTAAAGCATTTCATGCGGCGCTCGTTGATTACCTGACGCCGTTCAAAGATGAGCTTTCTGAAGATTCTAAAGTTCGCTTAGAAAAAAATCCGCTGCGCATTCTCGATAGTAAAGATCGCCATGACCAGGAGATTGTCGCCAATGCGCCTTCAATTCTGGATTATCTGACTCCAGAAGCCCAACAGCATTTTGATCGCGTGAAGACGTTGCTGACAGGGTTGGGGATTGATTTTGACGTGGATGCGACCATGGTCCGCGGGCTTGATTATTACAACCACACGATTTTTGAAGTCATGTCCGATGATAAAGTCTTTGGTGGCGGCTACACGACGATCTTGGCAGGCGGCCGTTATAACGGGCTGGTTGAAGAACTCGGCGGTCCCGAGACTCCCGGAATTGGTTTTGCTATGGGCGTTGAGCGCTTGATGCTGTTGATGCAATCAGACCAAGAAGCCGCACAACCGGATGCCTACATTGTCACCATCGATCAGGGTGCTGACCAAGAAGCCTTGCAAATGCTGACAGCCTTGCGTCAACAAGGCTTTACTGGCGAAATGGATTACATGGGCCGCAAAGCAAAGGGCCAGTTTAAAGCAGCCAACAAAGCGCATGCGAAGCTGGTTTTGACGATTGGCGAAAGCGAACGCGCAGCCGGCACCGTCCAGATTAAAAATATGGCAACCGGCCAGCAACAAGCTTTTCCCCAAGCAGATGTGTTGGCAGATTTTGGTAAAATTTATACGCAAGTAACGGAGGCAAAGTAGTATGAGTAAACGAACCTGTTATGCCGGTGATGTGACCACCGATTATGTTGATCAGGAAGTAACCTTAAAAGGGTGGGTGCAGAAACGTCGCAGTCTCGGCAGTTTGATTTTTATTGATTTGCGGGACCGGGAAGGCATCGTTCAACTTGTTTTTTCTGAAGAATTTGATCAGGACGCGTTGACAGTGGCCAATTCAGTGCGCTCCGAGTATGTGATCGAAGTCCATGGGGTGGTCAAAAAGCGCAAGCCGCAAGCGGTGAACCCGGAAATGAAAACCGGCGATGTCGAAGTTGAAGTCCATGACATCACTATTTTGAACAAGGCCAAAACGCCGCCATTTTATATTGAAGACAATGTTGCCGTAACAGAAGAGACCAAATTAAAGTATCGCTACCTTGACTTGCGCCGGCCTGAGATGCAAAAGAACATCTTCACCCGCGCTCACATCATGCGCAGTGTGCACCATTACTTAGATGACAATGGCTTTATTGATGTCGAAACGCCGACCTTAACTGCTAGTACGCCTGAAGGGGCTCGGGACTATCTGGTGCCATCGCGGGTTTACCCTGGTAGCTTCTATGCTTTGCCACAATCACCGCAATTATTTAAGCAACTCCTGATGGGGGCCGGATTTGATCGGTACTACCAAATCGCCCGGTGCTTCCGCGATGAAGACTTGCGCGGCGACCGCCAACCGGAATTCACCCAGATTGACCTTGAAACCAGTTTCTTGACGGCAGAAGAAATTCAGGATATTACTGAAGGCCTAATTGCTCAGGTGATGCACGATGTAAAAGGCATTGACGTCAAGTTACCATTTGAGCGGATTACCTGGCAGGATGCAATGGATAAATATGGCTCTGATAAGCCGGATCTTCGCTTTGGCATGCAGATTCAGGATGTTTCCGATTTAGTCAAAGATTCTGATTTCAAAGTTTTTGCGGGTGCCGTGCAAAATGGCGGCCAAGTGCGGGCAATCGTTTTGCCTGGCGGAGCCGATAAATATTCACGAAAAATGATCGATGCCCAACAGGATTACATCAAACGCTTTGGTGCCAAGGGCCTGGCGTGGATGAAAGTGACAGCTGACGGCATTAGCGGCCCAATTGCCAAGTTCTTCGGTGACGGCAAGACGCTGACACAAGCGATTGGTGCCGATGCTGGTGATCTGGTCTTGTTTGTAGCAGATAAGGCAAAGGTCGTTGCTGATTCGTTAGGTTATCTCCGCACCCATTTTGGCCATGATCTTGGTTTGATTGATGACAAGCAGTTCCGCTTCTGCTGGGTGGTTGACTGGCCGCTGTTCGAATACGACGAAGGAATTCAACGTTGGGTTCCGGCGCATCATCCATTCACGATGCCAAATGAGGAAGACGTTCATCTGCTTGATACCGATCCGCATGCAGCGCACGCCCAAAGTTACGATATTGTGTTGAATGGCTACGAATTAGGCGGCGGCTCCATCCGTATTCACAACCGCGAGATTCAAGAAAAAATGCTCAAAGCGCTTGGCTTTACGCCGGAACGTGCTCAAAAGAGCTTTGGCTTCCTGCTGACGGCGCTTGATTACGGCTTCCCGCCGCATGGTGGCTTGGCTATTGGATTGGATCGGTTTGTCATGCTGCTCACAGGCCGCACCAACATTCGCGATGTCATTGCCTTCCCGAAGAACAGCAAAGCCAGCGAACCGATGACCAGTGCACCTTCACCAGTTGCGGACGTACAGCTTAAGGATTTAGGTATTGAAGTTCGGCCAGATGTCGATCCGGAAAAAGAGCATGAAGGCGACGAGAACTTAACCGAATAAGGGGCGTCACTTTCGCCTAAAGTTGTTATGCAATTTAATTGCTGACAATCGAAACACCTACCGCTATAATGAATTGTAGCGGAGGTGTTTTTTATGTTTGATAAAGCAAAACGGCCGTCAAAAGCCGATCTAAAGAAGCAACTGTCACCTGAAGCTTATGCGGTTACGCAAAAAGCCGCGACTGAACGGCCGTTTTCCGGTCAGTATGATGATTTTTATCAAGACGGCATCTATGTGGATGTGGTTAGCGGCGAACCGCTATTTTCCTCCCAAGATAAATATGATGCCGGCTGTGGCTGGCCATCTTTTACCAAACCGATTGCAAAACTCGCCGAACATCGGGATCAGAGTTTTGGCATGGAACGTGTCGAAGTCCGCAGTCCCCAAGCTGATTCACACCTTGGTCACGTCTTTAACGATGGTCCGATTGCAAAAGGCGGTTTGCGCTATTGCATCAATTCCGCAGCGCTTCGTTTCATCCCGGTTGCCGATCTCGACAAAGAAGGCTACGGCCAGTACCGGCAACTATTCAAATGAGCGGGAGCTGGCGCGGTTAGAAGTCGGAGTGTAAGTGGCCTTGGGCGTGATGGCGGTCTTTGCCATTGCGACCAAGGTCCTTACACGCAGGCTTCTGCGCCAGTGAACGCGTTAAAATGAGCGGGAGCTGGCGCAGTTATGATCCTGCGCTGGTGAACGCATTATGACACCCGTTAAAATAAATAAACCGACCGATTTTTTGATTTGGTAGCAATCAAAGACCGCCCTTGTTATACTTGATCACGACATGATTATGGGTGACAGGGAGCGGTTTTTGATATGGAAGAGATTGATCGGCTAATTCGCCGACATCAAAATTGGTCACGATTATCAGCGGCATTTTTCTATAGTATTTGTGTCGCCGTTGCATTGAATATGTTTTGGGAACCGGGCGGGGTTTTTGCCAGTGGCATTACCGGTGCGGCACAGCTTTTGGCGACTGTGGTGCGAAAATGGTTTAACTTCGACATTGCGCTGCCATTCTTTTCGCTGGCGACAACGGATTTATTTTCAACTGGGACCCTGCTATTTTTCTTAAACGTGCCACTGTTTATTCTGGCATGGAAGGCAATCGGGCACCGCTTTACAGTGTTCACTTTTTTGGCGGTTATCTTCTCGACGATCATGATTCGGTTGCTTGGGGTATTAACGCCGCTGACCAAAGACCCTATCGTTTGTGGTATCTTTGGGGCGGTTGTGAATGGTTTGGGTACCGGGTTTGCTTTGCGCAATAACATTTCTACTGGCGGTATCGATATTCTCGGAATTGTGTTGCGTAAGCGCACCGGGCGGACAGTTGGCACGATCAACATCATGTTCAATGTGCTGATTATCTTTCTTGCCGGTTTTGTCAATGACTGGCCGCATGCGTTATATTCGGCATTGGCAATTTTCATCAATGGGCGGGTCATGGATTCGCTATACACGCGCCAGCAACGGTTGCAAGTCATGATTGTGACTGCTCGGCCTAAGCAGGTCGTTCGAGAGATTCAAGGTTCGCTACGCCGCGGCATCACCATTGTTCACGATGCAGAAGGAGCCTTCCATCACGAGGAAAAGACCATTCTGTTCACGATCATTTCCCGGGCCGAAATGTATGACTTAGAGCAGGCCATGCGTCACAGCGATCCGTATGCGTTCGTGTCAATTACGGACTCGGTCAAAATCCTCGGCCATTTTTACGAGCCAAAAACGGATTAACCGCGCTAACATGAACCCGGAAAACAGCCGGGTTTTTTGATGAATTTTTTCTGATCACCAGAAATCTCAATCGAAACGATTATTGCTGGTGATCATACATAGGGGGCTTTTTACATGTTAATCGGTGCCAATGTCAGTATGAAAGGCACAAAAATGTTGTTAGGAGCCGTTGAAGAAGCGGCTAGTTATGATGCTAATACGCTGCAGTTTTATACAGGTGCGCCGCAAAATACGCTGCGCAAACCAACGAGCGAAATGCGCATTCCTGAAGGGCTGGCGGCGATGACCAAAGACGGCATCAGTCATACCGTTATTCACGCACCTTATATTGTTAATCTTGGCAATACGAAAAAACCCGAAAACTTCGAATTTGCGGTGCAATTCATGCGGGAAGAAGTTGTCCGGGCAGACGCGTTACATGCCTATACCATGCCATTTCATCCCGGTGCGCATGTGGGCGCTGGTCCTGAAGTCGCCATAAAGCAAATTGTGAAAGGCTTGAATCGCATTATTGACCCTAAGCAACACGTCACGATTGCGCTTGAAACCATGGCAGGGAAAGGAACGGAAATCGGCCGTTCATTTGAGGAACTTGCCGCAATCATTGATGGGGTGACTTATAACGAAAAGTTGCGCGTGACTTTTGATACTTGCCATACCAACGACGCCGGTTACGATGTTAAAGATGATTTTGACGGTGTTTTAAATGAATTTGATCACGTCATCGGGTTGGATCGGCTGAGTGTCATTCACGTGAACGATTCCAAGAATCCACGGGGCAGCCATAAGGATCGCCATGCCAACATCGGTTTTGGGACAATCGGGTTTGACGCGTTAAACCGAATTGCTCATCATCCGGCATTGGAAAAGTTACCCAAGATACTCGAAACCCCGTATGTCGGGCCAGATAAAAAGCATCAGGTCCCGCCATACGGGGAGGAAATCAAGTGGCTCAAAAGCGGCCATTTTCAACCGGAAGCTTTGCGCCGGTTGATGGATTAATGGGTTTCGGTATTTTCAAATTCATCTAAGCCCATGTGCTCCAAAATCAAGGTTGCAGTTTCTTCAATCGATCGGTGTGCGGTGTTAATCACCATGCAGCCGATTTTTTTGTAGAGATCTTCAGCAAACTTCAATTCTTGATTGACTTGATCACGTGCCGAGTAAGCAGTATCAGGATTCAAGCCATACTGAATCATGCGTTGACGCCGAAATTCCATTAAAACAGAAGCATCGGTGGTCAAGCCGACAATTTTTTTAGGATCAACCTGCCAGATTTCTTCGGGAATATGGGCATTGGGCACCAAAGGCAAATTGGCAACTTTCAGATTACGGTTGGCGAGGAATAGGGACAATGGTGTTTTGCTTGTCCGCGACACGCCGAGCAAGACAATATCGGCCTCCAGAAAACCTTTCGGGTCTTTGCCGTCATCATACAAAACCGCAAATTCCATCGCCGAGATCCGATCAAAATAACGTTCATTGAGATCATGCACGGCACCCGGAACGTGATTGGGTTCTTCGTGTGTAATCGATTTGATTCCGCTTAAAATTGGTGACATGACGTCGATCGCTATGACACCTTGGTCTTTAGCGTAATGCGTTGCCAACTGGGCGAAGCCGTCTGTGACGAACGTCATGATGGCCAATGCATTTTCTTTCTTTGCTTCATCAATGGAACTGTAAATTTTTTCTTTCGTGTGGATGAACGGAAAGCGAACATAATGGGCTTCGAATTCCGGAAATTGAGCGGCAACCGCTTGTGCAAGTCGCAGCCCGGTTTCACCGACGGAATCTGACATGATATATAAATTCAATTCTTGGGTCATAATGCCACCTCGCAACTTAGATAACGCTATCATAGCATAATTTAAACGTGCACGTGTATGTCGAGGAACACGGCCATTAAACGCTAGCAAA